>NZ_JAHBDQ010000011.1 GCF_019956555.1 Pseudomonas sp. A-RE-19
GGCCGTCGAAGACTACGACGTTGATAGGTTGGGTGTGTAAGCGCTGTGAGGCGTTGAGCTAACCAATACTAATTGCCCGTGAGGCTTGACCATATAACACCCAAGCAATTTGCTGACCTGAAGAGGCGCCAGATTGCGGTGTGTGAAGACGAAACGAACCGAAAGTTCGAGTAAAAACACACAAACTATCGCATACCCATTCGCTGGAACGTGATCCGCAAGGAGAACGAGCCGGCTACCGAATTTCTTGACGACCATAGAGCATTGGAACCACCTGATCCCATCCCGAACTCAGCAGTGAAACGATGCATCGCCGATGGTAGTGTGGGGTTTCCCCATGTGAGAGTAGGTCATCGTCAAGATTAAATTCCGAAACCCCTATCTGCGTATGCAGGTAGGGGTTTTGTTTTGTCCGCAGGAAAACTCATCTGTAGGGTTTCTATGCAACAGCCCGGGGCATGGCTATCATGCGGGCCTCATTGTGAGGCGAGACTTGCATGCTGACGTTGTTAAAGCTTCTTAAGGATGGCCGATTCCATTCGGGCCAGGCTCTGGGCATGGCCTTGGGCATCAGTCGTAGCGCCATATGGAAGCAGCTTCAGCATTTGGAGGCTGAGCTCGGTTTATCCATTCACAAAGTGCGCGGTCGTGGCTATCAACTGGCTGCGCCATTGACGCTGCTCGATCCTGGCGAAATAACGGCGCGGGCATATTCTTGTGATTGGCCCATTCTGGCCTTTGACTCAATTGACTCTACTAATGCTGAAGCCTTGCGCGCTATCGAGCGAGGCCAGGCTGCGCCATTTCTGGTGCTCGCTGAGCGGCAGACGTCCGGTCGCGGACGACGTGGACGCAAGTGGGTGAGTCCATTTGCGGAAAACATCTATTACAGTCTGGTGTTGCGCATTGATGGTGGGATGCGGCAGCTGGAAGGATTGAGTCTTGTCGTAGGGCTCGCCGTAATGCAAGCCTTGCGAGAGTTTGGCATTTCGGGTGTGGGATTAAAGTGGCCCAATGATGTTCTGGTGGGTCAGAAAAAGATTGCCGGAATATTGCTCGAGTTAGTGGGGGATCCTGCTGATGTGTGTCACGTAGTGATCGGTGTTGGAATCAATGTGAACATGCAGATGACTGACGAGGTTGATCAGCAATGGACGTCCATGAGGCTTGAGTTGGGTGAGGCGATCGATCGCAATCACCTGGTTGCAACGTTGGGGTTGATGCTCCAGACCTACTTGGGTCGGCACCAGGTTGGTGGGTTTTCAGCTATCCAGGCGGAGTGGGAGCAGAATCATCTATGGCAGGGGCGGGCGGTGTCGTTGATTGCCGGCGTTAGTCAGATAGATGGAGAGGTGCTGGGTATCGATGGTCAGGGTGCCTTGCGCTTGAAGGTGGATGGTGTGGAAAAAGTCTTTAACGGTGGTGAGCTCAGCCTGAGGTTGCGTGATGATTCTTGAGCTCGATTGCGGAAACAGTTTCATCAAGTGGCGTGTGCTTGGCGCAGATGTGCGGCGAGTGGTTGGTGAGGGTGTTGTTGATTCGGATCTCGCGTTGCTGGAGGGCTTGAAAGGGCTCAACGGACTCGCTCTCAAGCATTGTCGGTTAGTCAGCGTCAGAACCGCCGAAGAAACCAGTGCATTGATTTCTCTGCTGACAGAGGCTTTCGGCGTTTCCGTGGTCTGTGCGTCACCGGCTCGCGAAATGTCCGGAGTTCGAAATGGCTACGAGGAGTTCGAGCGGTTAGGACTTGACCGTTGGCTTGCAATGCTCGGAGGATTCCATTTGGCTTCGGATGCTTGTCTAGTCCTCGACTTTGGCACAGCGGTGACGGCCGACTTTATTGCCAGGGATGGTGAGCATCTCGGAGGGTTCATATGTCCAGGAATGCCCTTGATGCGCAACCAGCTGCGGACCCACACCCGTAAAATTCGTTATGGGGATCTTGCTGCCGAGCGCGCTTTGGAAAACCTCGTTCCAGGTCGTACAACTGTAGAAGCGGTCGAGCGAGGCTGTTTGCTGATGTTGAGGGGCTTTGTCCTGACTCAGTTGGAATTGGCGCGCAGCTATTGGGGAGAAGATTTCTCGGTATTCCTCACTGGGGGCGATGCTGATCTGGTCTCCGAGATCGTGCCCAAGGCCCGGGTGGTTCCGGATCTGGTATTTGTAGGTTTGGCTATGGCGTGTCCCTTGTCCTGAGGTTTTTATGCGTTGGTTGTTCCTGCTGCTGCTTGTTCTCAATGTGTTCTATTACGTCTGGCACCAACAGGAGGCCCCGCTTCGCGCAAAGGATGTAACTCCCTTGAGCTTATACCGGGGTTCACAGCAGGACATTCGTCTGCTGAGCGAGGCGACTGATACGACTAAGGGAAAGTCTACAGATGGCAGTTGCCTCTACTTGGGCGGTTTTGCTCGGCAGGAAAGCGCTCAGGCGCTCCAGCGACGATTGGGTGGCCTGGATATCAAGTTCCAGATATTACCGAAGGATCTCCCTGAATCTGGTGGTTACTGGGTGCGTGTGGCGCCAGATAGCCGGCGTTTGCTGGATGACTTGGCACTGCAAAACCTTTCCAAGGAATTCAATGAGTTAAAACATAAAATAATGCCGTGCGAGGGGGTTGCGCCCGCCGAATAGTTTGCATAGAATGGCGCCCGCTTCGCAGTGAAGACCTTTACCGGTCAACAGCGTGAAGCGAGGTCAACGCAGCTAACCTCAGGTTTTTAATGAGAAAATGCTTGACAGAAGGCTGGCATGATATAGAATGCCGGCTCGCTTAGGAGGGGTTCCCGAGCGGCCAAAGGGATCAGACTGTAAATCTGACGTCTACGACTTCGAAGGTTCGAATCCTTCCCCCTCCACCATTTTTAGCGAGAGCTGTAAGCCTCGCGGGTATAGTTTAGTGGTAGAACCTCAGCCTTCCAAGCTGATGATGCGGGTTCGATTCCCGCTACCCGCTCCAAGTTTACAGGTTTTGCGCAGTGTTACGCTCTTGTAGCTCAGTTGGTAGAGCACACCCTTGGTAAGGGTGAGGTCAGCGGTTCAAATCCGCTCAAGAGCTCCACATCACAAGGCAGATATGAAAATATCTGCCTTTGTTTTAAGGGGTTGGGGTTGCAGTTGGTCGCGCCGCAAGGGTGATCAAGCTATAGGTGCTGGTACTGCCGCCTGGGTCTCAGAGTAAAATGTTGTAAAGTCTTCTTCAGGCCGGCATAATGGTCGGCCTGATTTTGTTTTAGGTCAGTAGCTCAATTGGCAGAGCGACGGTCTCCAAAACCGTAGGTTGGGGGTTCGATTCCCTCCTGACCTGCCAGATTCACTCGGTGTGTCTGGCTTTCTTTTCACAGGATCTTCATAGATGACTCCTAAAGCTGAAGCTCAAGGCTCTCGCTTCGATCTGCTCAAGTGGCTAGTGGTAGTCGCTTTGGTGGTTGTTGGCGTTGTTGGTAATCAGTATTACTCTGCTTCGCCGATCCTGTACCGCGTACTTGCATTGCTTGTGATTGCTGCTGTAGCTGCCTTTGTAGGCCTGCAGACGGTTAAGGGCAAGTCTTTCTTCGTACTGGTTAAGGAAGCGCGTACCGAGATTCGTAAAGTCGTATGGCCAACTCGCCAAGAAACCACGCAGACCACGTTGATCGTTGTGGCTGTTGTCCTGGTTATGGCGTTGCTGTTGTGGGGGCTTGATTCCCTGCTCGGCTGGCTTGTCTCCTTGATTGTCGGCTAAGGGTGTCCCGTGGCTAAGCGTTGGTATGTTGTGCATGCTTACTCGGGTTACGAGAAGCATGTCATGCGTTCGTTGATCGAGCGCGTAAAGCTGGCTGGCATGGAAGATGGCTTCGGCGAGATTCTGGTTCCCACTGAAGAAGTGGTTGAGATGCGTAACGGCCAGAAGCGCAAAAGCGAGCGCAAGTTCTTCCCTGGCTATGTGCTAGTCCAGATGGATATGAACGAGGGTACTTGGCACTTGGTCAAGGATACTCCTCGGGTGATGGGCTTCATTGGCGGTACCGCCGACAAGCCTGCGCCAATCACCGATAAAGAGGCGGAAGCGATTCTGCGTCGTGTCGCGGATGGTAGCGATAAGCCAAAGCCGAAGACGTTGTTCGAGCCGGGCGAGTCGGTACGTGTCAACGACGGGCCGTTTGCCGATTTTACTGGCACGGTTGAAGAAGTTAACTACGAAAAGAGCCGAATCCAAGTGGCAGTGCTCATTTTCGGTCGCTCTACTCCGGTAGAGCTAGAGTTCAGCCAGGTCGAAAAAGTCTAGCTGAGCAAGCATCCCAACCCCGCAGCCCTAGGCTGTGGGGTTTTGTCGTCACTGGGATAAACGCGCAAGTAACCGGGGAGCCTTTCGAGGCGTTCGAACCCGTAATTGGAGTGCCTCATGGCCAAGAAGATTACCGCTTACATCAAGCTGCAAGTGAAGGCCGCTCAGGCTAACCCAAGCCCACCTGTTGGTCCTGCACTGGGTCAGCACGGCGTGAACATCATGGAATTCTGCAAGGCTTTCAACGCCCGTACCCAGGGTATTGAACCAGGTCTGCCGACTCCAGTGATCATCACTGTCTACAGCGACCGTAGCTTCACTTTCGAAACCAAATCCACACCTGCTTCGGTTCTGCTGAAGAAGGCTGCTGGTCTGACTAGCGGCTCCGCTCGTCCGAACACCGTTAAGGTTGGCACCGTGACCCGTGCTCAGCTGGAAGAAATCGCGAAAACCAAAAACGCGGATCTGACTGCAGCTGATATGGAAGCAGCCGTGCGTACTATCGCCGGCTCTGCTCGTAGCATGGGCCTTAACGTGGAGGGTGTGTAATGGCTAAGTTGACCAAGCGTCAAAAGGCTATCGCCGGCAAAATCGAAGCAGGCAAGTCCTACAACTTTGTAGACGCTGCTGCTCTGCTGGCTGAGCTGTCGACTGTCAAGTTCAGCGAGTCGTTCGACGTTGCTGTAAATCTGGGCGTTGACCCGCGTAAATCTGACCAGGTTGTTCGTAGCGCTACTGTGCTGCCACACGGCACTGGCAAGACCGTTCGCGTAGCTGTGTTCACCCAGGGTCCAGCTGCTGAGGCCGCTCTGGCTGCCGGCGCTGACCGTGTAGGTATGGACGACCTGGCTGCCGAAATGAAAGGCGGCGACCTGAACTATGACGTAGTGATCGCATCTCCGGATGCCATGCGCGTTGTGGGTCAGTTGGGTCAGATCCTTGGCCCGCGCGGCCTGATGCCTAACCCTAAAGTCGGCACTGTAACTCCAGACGTAGCTACCGCGGTTAAAAACGCCAAGGCTGGTCAGGTTCGTTATCGCACCGACAAAAACGGCATCATCCACACCTCCGTTGGCAAAGTCGGCTTTGATGCCGTCAAGCTGAAGGAAAACGTTGAAGCCCTGATCGCTGATCTGAAGCGTATCAAGCCAGCTTCCTCGAAAGGTATTTACGTCAAGCGCGTTACCCTGAGCACCACCATGGGTCCAGGTCTGGTCATCGACCAAGGCTCGCTCGACGCGTAAGACACAGGTTGGCGCAAGCGATTGCGTCAATTGAAAGATTGGGGTCCCTGCCTGGCGGGGGCTATCCAAGACCGTAGGCGACGCAAGTCTTAAAACTCAAGCCTACGCAGATGGTGCTCCCGGTTCCTTACCGAATCAGACACCAAAACGACATCCGGCTCCGGTTGGATGAAACGGTAACAAGCAGGAGTTAAACCCGTGGCAATTAAACTCGAAGACAAGAAGGCCATCGTCGCTGAAGTCAACGAGGCTGCCAATGTTGCCCTGTCTGCTGTTGTGGCTGATGCCCGCGGCGTGACAGTTGGCGCTATGACCGGACTCCGTAAAGAGGCTCGTGAAGCTGGCGTTTACGTACGTGTTGTACGTAACACCCTGCTCAAGCGCGCCGTTGCTGGCACTCAATATGACGTGCTCAACGACGTGTTCACTGGCCCGACCTTGATTGCATTTTCGAAAGAACATCCGGGCGCTGCTGCTCGTATCTTCAAAGAATTCGCAAAAGGTCAGGATAAGTTCGAGATCAAGGCAGCTGCGTTCGAGGGCAAGTTCCTCGCAGCTAATCAGATCGACGTACTGGCAAGTCTGCCGACCCGTGACGAAGCAATTTCTCAGCTGATGAGCGTGATTCAAGGCGCAACCAGCAAATTGGCTCGTACTCTGGCGGCCCTTCGCGACCAGAAAGAAGCTGCCGCAGCCTAAGGCTGAGCGACTCCTTTCAGCGTTTATTGTTTATTTCGATGGCCGCGTAGGCTGTCACCCCAATACAGGAATTTATAGTCATGTCTCTGACTAACGACCAAATCATCGAAGCAATCGGCGAAAAATCCGTTCTGGAAATCGTTGAGCTGATCAAGGCCATGGAAGAGAAGTTCGGCGTTTCCGCTGCCGCTGCTTCCGCTGGTCCAGCTGCTGTTGCTGCCGTTGTTGAAGAACAAACTGAATTCAACGTCATGCTGACCGAAGCTGGCGAGAAGAAAGTTAACGTGATCAAGGCAGTACGTGAACTGACCGGTCTGGGCCTGAAAGAAGCCAAGGCTGTAGTTGACGGCGCTCCTGGCATCGTTCTGGAAGCTGTTTCGAAAGATGCAGCTGACAAAGCAAAAGCCACTCTGGAAGAAGCAGGCGCTAAAGTCGAGCTGAAGTAAGCATCGACTTTGCACCTCCAGCCCGAGCGTTAAGCGAAAGGCTGATGGCTGGTGGCTCTTGCCACCGGCCTTTTTCCGTTATTGGCAGCCGACTGGGTCGGTGCTGATAACGAGCTGTAACCACCCGATGCGGTGGCGCAAACCATGGGGTTTGCACGATTTTCTGGCTGCTCCCGTCGGGAGGGGCCAAACAAGCAGGTGACCAAGCTGGGGAACGCTGATGGCTTACTCATATACTGAGAAAAAACGTATCCGCAAGGACTTTAGCAAGTTGCCGGACGTCATGGATGTGCCGTACCTCCTGGCCATCCAGCTGGATTCGTATCGTGAATTCTTGCAAGCGGGAGCGACTAAAGATCAGTTCCGCGACGTGGGCCTGCATGCGGCCTTCAAATCCGTTTTCCCGATCATCAGCTACTCCGGCAATGCTGCGCTGGAGTACGTCGGTTATCGCCTGGGCGAACCGGCATTTGATGTCAAAGAATGCGTATTGCGCGGTGTAACTTACGCCGTACCTTTGCGGGTAAAAGTGCGCCTGATCATTTTCGACAAAGAATCGTCGAACAAAGCGATCAAGGACATCAAAGAGCAAGAAGTCTACATGGGTGAAATCCCCCTGATGACTGAAAACGGTACCTTCGTAATCAACGGTACCGAGCGTGTAATCGTTTCCCAGCTGCACCGTTCCCCGGGCGTGTTCTTCGACCACGACCGTGGCAAGACGCACAGCTCTGGCAAACTGCTGTACTCCGCGCGCATCATTCCTTACCGCGGTTCGTGGCTGGACTTCGAGTTCGACCCGAAAGATTGCGTGTTCGTGCGTATCGACCGTCGCCGCAAGCTGCCTGCATCGGTATTGCTGCGTGCGTTGGGCTATACCACTGAAGAAGTGCTGGACGCGTTCTACACCACCAACGTCTTCCACGTGCAAGGTGAAAACCTCAGCCTGGAACTGGTGCCTCAGCGCCTGCGTGGTGAAATTGCTGTCCTGGATATCCTGGATGACAAAGGCAAGGTTATTGTCGAGCAAGGTCGTCGTATTACTGCTCGCCACATCAACCAGCTGGAAAAAGCAGGGATCAAAGAACTGCAAGTGCCTCTGGACTACGTCCTGGGTCGCACTACTGCCAAGGTCATCGTGCATCCGGCAACCGGCGAAATCCTGGCAGAGTGCAACACCGAGCTGAACACCGAAATCCTGGCAAAAATCGCCAAGGCTCAGGTTGTTCGCATCGAAACTCTGTACACCAACGATATCGACTGCGGTCCGTTCGTCTCCGACACTCTGAAGATCGACTCCACCAGCAACCAATTGGAAGCGCTGGTCGAGATCTATCGCATGATGCGTCCAGGCGAGCCGCCAACCAAAGACGCTGCCGAAACCCTGTTCAACAACCTGTTCTTCAGCCCTGAGCGCTATGACCTGTCTGCGGTCGGCCGGATGAAGTTCAACCGTCGTATCGGTCGTACCGAGATCGAAGGTTCGGGCGTGTTGTGCAAAGAAGACATCGTCGCGGTACTGAAGACTCTGGTCGACATCCGTAACGGTAAAGGCATCGTCGATGACATCGACCACCTGGGTAACCGTCGTGTTCGCTGCGTTGGCGAAATGGCCGAGAACCAGTTCCGCGTTGGCCTGGTACGTGTAGAGCGTGCGGTCAAAGAGCGTCTGTCGATGGCTGAAAGCGAAGGCCTGATGCCGCAAGACCTGATCAACGCCAAGCCAGTGGCTGCGGCGGTGAAAGAGTTCTTCGGTTCCAGCCAGCTTTCCCAGTTCATGGACCAGAACAACCCGCTGTCCGAGATCACCCACAAGCGTCGTGTTTCTGCACTCGGCCCTGGCGGTTTGACTCGTGAGCGTGCTGGCTTTGAAGTGCGTGACGTACACCCGACTCACTACGGTCGTGTATGCCCGATTGAAACGCCGGAAGGTCCGAACATCGGTCTGATCAACTCCCTGGCCGCTTATGCGCGCACCAACCAGTATGGCTTCCTCGAGAGCCCGTACCGTGTGGTGAAAGACGCTCTGGTCACCGACGAGATCGTGTTCCTGTCCGCCATCGAAGAAGCCGATCACGTGATCGCTCAGGCTTCGGCCACGATGAACGACAAGAAAGTCCTGATTGACGAGCTGGTAGCTGTTCGTCACTTGAACGAGTTCACCGTCAAGGCGCCGGAAGACGTCACCTTGATGGACGTATCGCCGAAGCAGGTAGTTTCGGTTGCAGCGTCGCTGATCCCGTTCCTCGAGCACGACGACGCCAACCGTGCGTTGATGGGTTCGAACATGCAGCGTCAAGCTGTACCAACCCTGCGTGCTGACAAGCCGCTGGTCGGTACCGGCATGGAGCGTAACGTAGCCCGTGACTCCGGCGTTTGCGTCGTGGCTCGTCGTGGCGGCGTGATCGATTCCGTCGACGCCAGCCGTATCGTGGTTCGTGTTGCTGATGACGAAGTTGAAACCGGCGAAGCTGGTGTCGACATCTACAACCTGACCAAGTACACCCGCTCCAACCAGAATACCTGCATCAACCAGCGTCCGCTGGTGAGCAAGGGTGATCGGGTTCAGCGCAGCGACATCATGGCTGACGGTCCGTCCACCGATATGGGTGAACTGGCTCTGGGTCAGAACATGCGTATCGCGTTCATGGCGTGGAACGGCTTCAACTTCGAAGACTCCATCTGCCTGTCCGAGCGTGTTGTTCAGGAAGACCGTTTCACCACGATCCACATTCAGGAACTGACCTGTGTGGCGCGTGACACCAAGCTTGGGCCAGAGGAAATCACTGCAGATATCCCGAACGTGGGTGAAGCTGCACTGAACAAACTGGACGAAGCCGGTATCGTTTATGTAGGTGCTGAAGTTGGCGCAGGCGACATCCTGGTGGGTAAGGTCACTCCGAAAGGCGAGACCCAGCTGACTCCGGAAGAAAAACTGCTGCGTGCGATCTTCGGTGAAAAAGCCAGCGACGTTAAAGACACCTCCCTGCGTGTGCCTACCGGCACCAAGGGTACCGTCATCGACGTACAGGTCTTCACCCGTGACGGCGTTGAGCGTGATGCTCGTGCACTGTCGATCGAGAAGACTCAACTCGACGAGATCCGCAAGGACCTGAACGAAGAGTTCCGTATCGTTGAAGGCGCCACTTTCGAACGTCTGCGTTCCGCTCTTGTCGGCCACAAAGCCGAAGGCGGCGCCGGTCTGAAGAAAGGTCAGGACATCACCGACGAAGTTCTCGACGGTCTTGAGCATGGTCAGTGGTTCAAACTGCGCATGGCTGAAGATGCTCTGAACGAGCAGCTCGAGAAGGCTCAGGCCTACATCGTTGATCGCCGCCGTCTGCTGGACGACAAGTTCGAAGACAAGAAGCGCAAACTGCAGCAGGGCGATGACCTGGCTCCAGGCGTGCTGAAAATCGTCAAGGTTTACCTGGCAATCCGTCGCCGCATCCAGCCGGGCGACAAGATGGCCGGTCGTCACGGTAACAAAGGTGTGGTCTCCGTGATCATGCCGGTTGAAGACATGCCGCACGATGCCAATGGCACCCCGGTCGACGTCGTCCTCAACCCGTTGGGCGTACCTTCGCGTATGAACGTTGGTCAGATCCTTGAAACCCACCTGGGCCTCGCGGCCAAAGGTCTGGGCGAGAAGATCAACCGGATGATCGAAGAGCAGCGCAAAGTGGCTGAGCTTCGTACTTTCCTGGACGAGATCTACAACCAGATCGGCGGTCGTAACGAAGATCTGGATAGCTTCTCTGACCAGGAAATCCTGGATCTGGCGAAGAACCTGCGTGGCGGTGTTCCAATGGCCACTCCAGTGTTCGACGGCGCCAAGGAAAGCGAAATCAAGGCCATGCTGAAACTGGCAGACCTGCCAGAAAGCGGCCAGATGCAGCTGACCGACGGCCGTACCGGCAACAAGTTCGAGCGCCCGGTTACTGTTGGCTACATGTACATGCTGAAGCTGAACCACTTGGTAGACGACAAGATGCACGCTCGTTCTACCGGTTCGTACAGCCTGGTTACCCAGCAGCCGCTGGGTGGTAAGGCGCAGTTCGGTGGTCAGCGTTTCGGGGAGATGGAGGTCTGGGCACTGGAAGCATACGGTGCCGCTTACACTCTGCAAGAAATGCTCACAGTGAAGTCGGACGATGTGAACGGCCGTACCAAGATGTACAAAAACATCGTGGATGGCGATCACCGTATGGAGCCGGGCATGCCCGAGTCTTTCAACGTGTTGATCAAGGAAATTCGTTCCCTCGGCATCGATATCGATCTGGAAACCGAATAACACGTGACGCGAATCGAGAGCGGGGCAGGATTGCCCGCTCTCTGCTCCGCCAGGAGGAAAGGCCTTGAAAGACCTACTGAATTTGCTGAAAAACCAGGGTCAAGTCGAAGAGTTCGACGCCATCCGTATTGGATTGGCATCGCCTGAGATGATCCGTTCGTGGTCGTTCGGTGAAGTTAAAAAGCCGGAAACCATTAACTACCGTACGTTCAAACCTGAACGTGACGGCCTGTTCTGCGCCAAGATCTTTGGCCCGGTAAAGGATTACGAGTGCCTGTGCGGTAAGTACAAGCGCTTGAAGCACCGTGGTGTGATCTGCGAGAAGTGCGGCGTTGAAGTCGCGCTGGCCAAAGTTCGTCGTGAGCGCATGGCGCACATCGAACTGGCTTCGCCAGTTGCCCACATCTGGTTCCTGAAGTCGCTGCCGTCCCGTATCGGCTTGCTGATGGACATGACCCTGCGTGATATCGAACGCGTTCTCTACTTCGAGAGCTATGTCGTTATCGATCCAGGCATGACCACCCTTGAAAAAGGTCAGCTGCTCAACGACGAGCAGTACTTCGAAGCGCTGGAAGAGTTTGGCGACGATTTCGATGCCCGCATGGGTGCCGAAGCTGTCCGTGAACTGCTGCACGCTATCGACCTGGAGCACGAGATTGGCCGTCTGCGTGAAGAAATTCCGCAAACCAACTCCGAAACCAAGATCAAGAAGCTGTCCAAGCGTCTGAAGTTGATGGAAGCCTTCCAGGGTTCCGGCAACCTGCCAGAGTGGATGGTGCTGACCGTTCTGCCGGTTCTGCCGCCAGATCTGCGTCCACTGGTCCCGCTGGATGGCGGTCGCTTTGCGACTTCCGACCTCAACGATCTGTATCGTCGAGTGATCAACCGTAACAACCGCTTGAAGCGTCTGCTTGATCTGTCCGCTCCGGACATCATCGTGCGCAACGAAAAGCGTATGTTGCAGGAAGCTGTCGATGCATTGCTCGACAACGGTCGTCGTGGTCGCGCTATCACCGGTTCGAACAAGCGTCCTCTGAAATCCCTGGCTGACATGATCAAGGGTAAGCAGGGTCGTTTCCGTCAGAACTTGCTCGGTAAGCGTGTTGACTACTCGGGTCGTTCGGTAATTACCGTTGGTCCGACCCTGCGTCTGCACCAGTGCGGTCTGCCGAAGAAGATGGCTCTCGAGCTGTTCAAGCCGTTCATTTTCGGCAAGCTGGAAATGCGTGGTCTTGCTACCACCATCAAAGCTGCCAAGAAGATGGTCGAGCGCGAGCTGCCAGAGGTTTGGGACGTTCTCGCTGAAGTGATTCGCGAACACCCGGTTCTCCTCAACCGTGCACCGACCCTTCACCGTCTGGGTATCCAGGCGTTTGAACCGGTACTGATCGAAGGTAAGGCTATCCAGCTGCACCCTCTGGTCTGTGCTGCGTACAACGCCGACTTCGACGGCGACCAAATGGCCGTGCACGTACCGCTGACACTGGAAGCCCAGTTGGAAGCGCGTGCGTTGATGATGTCGACCAACAACATTCTGTCGCCAGCCAACGGTGAGCCAATCATCGTTCCGTCGCAGGACGTTGTATTGGGTCTGTACTACATGACTCGTGAAGCGATCAACGCCAAGGGCGAAGGTCGTGTGTTCGCGGATCTGCAGGAAGTTGACCGTGTGTTCCGTGCCGGCGAAGCCGCACTGCACGCCAAGGTCAAAGTGCGGATCAACGAAACCGTCAACGATCGTGATGGTGGCAGCGTCAAGAACACCCGTATCGTCGACACCACTGTCGGTCGTGCGCTGTTGTTCCAGGTTGTTCCACCTGGCCTGTCGTACGACGTCGTCAACCAGCCGATGAAGAAAAAGGCGATCTCCAAGCTGATCAACCAGTGCTACCGCGTGGTTGGTTTGAAAGAGACCGTGATCTTCGCTGACCAGTTGATGTACACCGGTTTTGCCTATTCGACCATTTCCGGCGTTTCCATCGGTGTTAACGACTTCGTTATCCCGGATGAAAAAGCCCGCATCATCGGTGCTGCCACCGACGAAGTGAAAGAGATCGAAAGTCAGTACGCCTCCGGCCTGGTAACCCAGGGCGAGAAGTACAACAAAGTGATCGACCTTTGGTCCAAGGCGAACGACGAAGTTTCCAAGGCGATGATGGCCAACCTCTCGAAAGAGAAAGTCATCGACCGTCATGGCGTCGAAGTCGACCAAGAGTCTTTCAACTCGATGTACATGATGGCTGACTCGGGCGCACGGGGTTCTGCTGCGCAGATCCGTCAGCTCGCCGGTATGCGTGGCCTGATGGCCAAGCCGGACGGTTCCATCATCGAAACGCCAATTACTGCGAACTTCCGTGAAGGTTTGAGCGTACTTCAGTACTTCATCTCCACTCACGGTGCTCGTAAAGGTTTGGCGGATACCGCGTTGAAAACTGCGAACTCCGGTTACCTGACTCGTCGTCTGGTAGACGTGGCGCAGGATCTGGTTGTGACCGAGATCGATTGCGGCACCGAACATGGCCTGGTAATGACTCCGCACATTGAAGGCGGTGACGTTGTTGAGCCGTTGGGTGAGCGCGTATTGGGTCGTGTTATTGCCCGTGACGTGTTCAAGCCAGGTACCGAGGAAATTATCGTTCCTGCCGGCACTCTGGTAGACGAGAAGTGGGTCGAATTCATCGAGCTGAACAGCATCGACGAAGTGATCGTGCGTTCGCCGATCAGTTGCGAAACCCGCTACGGCATTTGCGCCAAGTGCTACGGCCGTGACTTGGCTCGTGGTCACCAGGTGAACATCGGTGAAGCGGTCGGCGTTATCGCTGCCCAGTCCATCGGTGAGCCGGGTACCCAGCTGACCATGCGTACGTTCCACATCGGTGGTGCGGCAAGCCGGACCTCCGCAGCCGACAGCGTTCAGGTGAAGAATGGCGGTACCGTCCGTCTGCACAACCTGAAGCACGTTGAGCGAGTGGATGGTTGCCTGGTTGCTGTGTCCCGTTCCGGTGAGCTGGCGATTGCTGACGACTATGGTCGTGAGCGCGAGCGCTACAAGCTGCCGTACGGTGCTGTGATTTCGGTGAAAGAAGGTGACAAGGTCGACGCTGGCGCAATCGTGGCCAAGTGGGATCCGCACACTCACCCAATCGTTACCGAAATGAAAGGTACCGTGACCTACGTAGGCATGGAAGAAGGCATCACGATCAAGCGTCAGACTGACGAATTGACCGGTATGACCAACATTGAAGTACTCGACGCCAAAGACCGTCCAGCTGCCGGTAAAGATATCCGTCCTGCTGTGAAGATGGTTGATGACAATGGCAAGGATCTCTTGCTGCCGGGTACCGACGTAATTGCTCAGTACTTCCTGCCTGCTAACGCCTTGGTCGGTGTGGCGGACGGTGCGAAAATCGCGATCGGTGATGTTATCGCTCGTATTCCGCAAGAAACTTCGAAAACCCGTGACATCACCGGTGGTCTGCCGCGTGTTGCCGACTTGTTCGAAGCCCGTCGTCCGAAAGAAGCCTCGATTCTGGCTGAAGTCAGCGGCACCATCGCGTTCGGTAAAGAGACCAAAGGCAAGCGCCGTCTGGTCATTACCCCGAACGACGGTAGCGATCCGTACGAAGAGCTGATTCCGAAGTGGCGTCACCTGAACGTCTTCGAAGGCGAACAGGTAAACCGCGGCGAAGTTATCTCCGACGGCCCGAGCGATCCACACGACATCCTGCGTCTGCTGGGTGTGAGTGCGCTGGCCAAGTACATCGTGAACGAGATCCAGGACGTTTACCGTCTGCAAGGCGTGAAGATCAACGATAAGCACATCGAGACCATCCTGCGTCAGATGCTGCGTAAAGTTGAAATCGCTGAATCCGGCGATTCCAGTTTCATCAAGGGCGACCAGATGGAATTGACTCACGTTCTGGTAGAGAACGAGCGTCTGGCTGGCGACGAGAAATTCGTTTCCAAGTTCACTCGCGTACTGCTGGGTATCACCAAGGCGTCGTTGTCCACCGAATCGTTCATCTCGGCGGCTTCCTTCCAGGAAACCACTCGCGTACTGACCGAAGCGGCGGTAACCGGCAAGCGCGATTACCTGCGCGGCCTGAAAGAAAACGTGGTCGTGGGTCGTCTGATCCCGGCAGGTACCGGTCTGGCTTATCACAGCGAGCGCAAGCGCCGCCGTGATGCTGACAAACCGTTGCGCGTAAGCGCCAGTGAAGTGGAAGCTGCACTGACCGAAGCGCTGAACTCGAGCGGTAACTGAGTTCTGCGATAAATGAGCGTAAGGCCCTGGCCATTCCGTTCATCGAATCGAGACAATTTGTCGAGGTTGGATGAGCGGGGAGGTCGGGGCCTTGCCTTGACTGGGGGCAAGATCCTCTTTAGACTCTTGTACCCCTAAATTTGGCGGGAATTCGTTCCTGCCATTTTGCTTTTCTTGCAAGACAATAGCGTCGCAAGACAACAGTGGAGCTAGTAGATGGCAACTATCAACCAGCTGGTACGTCAGCCGCGTAAGCGTATCGTCGAGAAATCCGACGTGCCTGCGCTGCAGAACTGCCCGCAACGTCGTGGCGTATGCACCCGTGTGTATACCACCACGCCGAAAAAACCTAACTCGGCACTGCGTAAAGTATGCCGTGTGCGTCTGACCAACGGTTTCGAGGTTTCCTCGTACATCGGCGGTGAAGGCCACAACCTGCAAGAGCACAGCGTGGTACTGATCCGCGGCGGTCGTGTAAAAGACTTGCCAGGTGTTCGTTACCACACCGTACGCGGTTCTTTGGATACTTCCGGCGTTAAAGGTCGTAACCAGGGTCGTTCGAAGTACGGTACCAAGAAGCCTAAGTAGTAGTGGCTTTTTGTAAAAACTGATTTTCTATTTTTCTGAGTCGATAAGAGTAAGGTCGGAGGCGTCCCGAAAGGGCACCGATTCCGAGCGAACCTGAAGACCGTTTGAGGGCTTATCCATGCCAAGAAGACGCGTAGCAGCCAAGCGCGAAGTGCTTGACGATCCAAAATACGGCAGCCAAATTCTGGCCAAGTTCATGAACCACGTAATGGAAAGCGGCAAGAAAGCCGTTGCCGAGCGTATCGTTTATGGCGCGCTGGAAAAGGTTAAAGAACGCAAGAACAGCGATCCCCTGGAAATCTTCGAGAAAGCTCTCGACGCCATCGCTCCGCTGGTCGAAGTAAAGTCGCGCCGTGTAGGCGGTGCTACTTACCAGGTTCCGGTCGAAGTTCGTCCGTCCCGTCGTAACGCTCTGGCAATGCGCTGGTTGGTAGACTTCGCCCGTAAGCGCGGCGAGAAGTCTATGGCTCTGCGTTTGGCTGGCGAACTGTTGGACGCTGCCGAAGGCAAAGGTGCTGCAGTTAAGAAGCGTGAAGACGTGCACCGTATGGCTGAAGCCAACAAGGCTTTCTCGCACTACCGCTTCTAATTTTAGCGTCACTAATTTTGCGAGGGCTTTATGGCTCGTACTACACCGATTAACCGCTACCGTAACATTGGTATCGTTGCTCACGTGGATGCTGGTAAAACCACCACCACCGAGCGCGTCCTTTTTTACACTGGCAAAAGTCACAAGATGGGCGAGGTGCATGACGGCGCCGCGACCACAGACTGGATGGTTCAGGAGCAGGAGCGTGGTATTACCATTACTTCTGCTGCCATTACCGCCTTCTGGCAGGGTTCCGAGAAGCAGCACAAGGACCAATACCGCTTCAACGTCATCGACACCCCGGGCCACGTTGACTTCACTATTGAAGTTGAGCGTTCCCTGCGTGTTCTCGACGGCGCGGTCGTTGTGTTCTGCGGCACCTCGGGTGTTGAGCCTCAGTCGGAAACCGTATGGCGTCAAGCCAACAAGTACGGCGTTCCACGTCTTGTTTACGTAAACAAGATGGACCGTGCTGGTGCCAACTTCCTGCGCGTGATCGGTCAGATCAAGCAGCGTTTGGGTCACACTCCGGTGCCAATCCAGTTGGCCATCGGTTCCGAAGACAACTTCCAGGGTCAGATCGATCTGATGGCCATGGAGGCTGTTTACTGGAATGACTCTGACAAAGGCATGGTTCCAGTTCGCAAGCCTATCCCTGCTGAACTGCAGGAACTGGCTGACGAGTGGCGCGGCAACATGGTTGAGGCTGCGGCCGAAGCCAGCGAAGAGCTGATGAACAAGTACCTCGAAGGTGAAGAGCTCACCAACGCGGAAATCAAGGCCGCTCTGCGTCAGCGTACTATCGCTGGTGAGATCGTTCTGGCTGTTTGCGGTTCTTCCTTCAAGAACAAGGGTGTTCCCCTGGTTCTCGACGCCGTGATCGACTACCTGCCTGCTCCTACCGACATTCCTGCCATCAAGGGTACTGACCCGGATGACGAGACCAAGGAAATGGAGCGTCACGCAGACGACAGCGAGCCGTTCTCGGCTCTGGCGTTCAAGATCGCTACCGACCCATTCGTGGGTACCTTGACCTTCGTTCGAGTTTACTCGGGCGTGTTGGCCTCCGGCGACGGCGTGATCAACTCGGTTAAAGGCAAGAAAGAGCGCGTGGGTCGTATGGTGCAAATGCACGCAAACGCCCGTGAAGAAATCAAGGAAGTGCGCGCTGGTGACATCGCGGCCTTGATCGGCATGAAGGACGTCACCACTGGTGAAACTTTGTGCAACGCTGACAAGCCAATCATTCTGGTTCGCATGGACTTCCCGGAGCCGGTTATTTCGGTTGCCGTTGAGCCTAAGACCAAGGATGACCAGGAAAAAATGGGTATCGCTCTGGGCAAACTTGCTCAGGAAGACCCGTCTTTCCGCGTCAAAACTGATGAAGAGACTGGTCAAACGATCATCTCTGGCATGGGCGAGCTGCACCTGGACATCCTGGTTGACCGGATGCGCCGTGAGTTCAACGTCGAAGCCAACATCGGTAAGCCTCAAGTTTCGTACCGTGAGCGCATCACGAAGAGCTGCGAAATCGAAGGCAAGTTCGTTCGTCAGTCCGGCGGTCGTGGCCAGTTCGGTCACTGCTGGATCCGTTTTGCACCTGCTGACGAAGGTCAGGAAGGTCTGCAATTCCTGAACGAAGTAGTGGGTGGTGTGGTTCCTAAGGAATACATCCCGGCTATCCAGAAGGGTATCGAAGAGCAGATGAAGAACGGTGTGGTTGCCGGCTATCCGCTGATCGGCCTGAAGGCTACCGTGTTTGATGGTTCCTACCACGACGTCGACTCCAACGAGATGGCGTTTAAGGTGGCTGCTTCCATGGCGACCAAGCAACTGGCCCAGAAGGGCGGTGGTGAGCTGCTTGAGCCGATCATGGCGGTAGAGGTTGTTACGCCTGAAGACTATATGGGTGACGTGATGGGCGACCTTAACCGTCGTCGCGGCATGATTCTGGGTATGGAAGATACGGTCTCCGGTAAGGTGATCCGTGCTGAAGTTCCATTGGGTGAGATGTTCGGTTATGCGACCGACGTTCGTTCGATGTCCCAGGGTCGCGCAAGCTACTCTATGGAATTCAAAAAATACAATACAGCTCCGTCGCACATCGTCGAAACTGTTACCAAAAAACAAGGCTGATTCAGCCCCTTTAGGCTAGGAGTTAATTGTCGTGGCTAAAGAAAAATTTGATCGTTCCCTTCCGCACGTCAACGTTGGCACCATCGGTCACGTTGACCACGGTAAAACCACTCTGACTGCAGCTCTGACTCGCGTTTGCTCCGAAGTTTTCGGTTCGGCAATCGTTGATTTCGACAAGATCGACAGCGCTCCAGAAGAAAAAGCTCGCGGTATCACCATCAACACCGCGCACGTTGAGTACAACTCGAAGATCCGTCACTACGCTCACGTTGACTGCCCAGGTCACGCTGACTATGTGAAGAACATGATCACCGGTGCTGCTCAAATGGACGGCGCTATTCTGGTTTGCTCGGCCGCTGATGGTCCGATGCCGCAAACCCGTGAGCACATCCTGCTGTCCCGTCAGGTAGGCGTTCCGTACATCGTGGTTTTCCTGAACAAGGCTGACCTGGTAGACGACGCTGAGCTGCTGGAACTGGTTGAGATGGAAGTTCGCGACCTGCTGTCCACCTACGACTTCCCGGGCGATGACACTCCAATCATCATCGGTTCGGCTCGTATGGCGCTGGAAGGCAAAGACGACAACGAAATGGGCACCACTGCCGTTCGTAAACTGGTTGAAACTCTGGACAGCTACATCCCAGAACCAGTTCGTCTGACCGACAAGCCGTTCCTGATGCCAATCGAAGACGTATTCTCGATCTCCGGTCGCGGTACTGTTGTGACTGGTCGTATCGAGCGCGGTATCGTTCGCGTTCAAGATCCGCTGGAAATCGTTGGTCTGCGTGACACCACCGTCACCACCTGCACCGGCGTTGAAATGTTCCGCAAACTGCTCGACGAAGGTCGTGCTGGCGAGAACTGCGGCGTTCTGCTGCGTGGCACCAAGCGTGATGACGTTGAGCGTGGTCAGGTTCTGGTTAAGCCGGGTTCGGTTAAGCCGCACACCAAGTTCACCGCAGAAGTTTACGTTCTGAGCAAGGAAGAAGGCGGCCGTCATACTCCGTTCTTCAAAGGCTACCGTCCACAGTTCTACTTCCGTACTACTGACGTGACTGGTAACTGCGAGCTGCCAGAAGGCGTTGAAATGGTAATGCCAGGTGACAACATTCAGATGACTGTTACCCTGATCAAAACCATCGCGATGGAAGACGGTCTGCGTTTCGCTATCCGTGAAGGCGGTCGTACCGTCGGCGCTGGCGTCGTAGCCAAAATCATCGAGTAAGCTCTTTTTGAGTAAGCTTTGATGAGTTGAAAAAGCCCCCGCTTAGCGGGGGCTTTTTTATTGGGTTGACACCTATATGGGGCGTCTATAGAATTGCGCCTCCTTTTAACGGGCGTATTGCGCTCGGTGGGAATAGCAGCCGGAGTCTGAAATCCAATGCAAAATCAGCAAATCCGTATCAGGTTGAAGGCTTTTGACCATCGCCTGATCGACCAATCCACCCAGGAAATCGTGGAAACCGCGAAACGTACTGGTGCTCAAGTGCGTGGTCCAATTCCACTGCCTACCCGTAAAGAGCGGTTCACCGTTCTGGTCTCCCCGCACGTCAACAAAGACGCGCGTGACCAGTACGAGATCCGTACTCATAAGCGCGTTCTGGACATCGTCCAGCCAACGGATAAAACCGTTGATGCTCTTATGAAGCTTGATCTTGCGGCCGGTGTGGAAGTGCAGATCAGCCTCGGCTAAGACTCGGTCTTAGTCGTGTAACGCTCTGAAATGGGCGGCCATAGCGGGTGAAAGCCCCGTACACTCATGAGGTTTACAACATGACTATTGGTGTAGTCGGTCGTAAATGCGGTATGACCCGTATTTTCACCGAAGAAGGTGTCTCCATTCCGGTCACGGTCATTGAGATCGAGCCGAATCGCGTCACCCAGTTCAAAACTGAAGAGACCGATGGCTATCGTGCAGTGCAAGTCACTGTAGGCGAGCGTCGTGCTTCGCGTGTTACAGCTGCTCAGGCTGGCCACTTCGCTAAGGCGAACGTTGCCGCTGGTCGTACCGTAATGGAATTCCGTCTTGAAGAAGGCGAGTACCAGGCCGGCGATCTGATCAACGCTGAAATCTTCGCTGCTGGTCAACTGGTTGATGTAACCGGTCAGTCCAAGGGTAAAGGCTTCCAGGGTACGATCAAGCGTTGGAACTTCCGCGGGCAAGATAATACCCACGGTAACTCCGTGTCCCACCGCGTTCCAGGCTCTATCGGCCAGTGCCAGACTCCTGGTCGTGTATTCAAGGGCAAAAAAATGTCCGGTCATATGGGCGCTGAGCGCGTGACCGTGCAGTCCCTCGAAGTAGTGCGCGTGGACGCTGAACGCAATCTGTTGTTGGTCAAGGGCGCTGTTCCTGGCGCTACTGGCGGCAACTTGGTTGTACGTCCAGCAGCCAAGGCTCGCGGTTAAGGGGAAGCTGACATGCAATTAAATGTAAATGACGCTCAAGCGATCGAAGTTTCCGAACTGACATTTGGCGGCGAATTCAACGAGACGCTGGTTCACCAAGCAGTCGTGGCCTACATGGCTGGCGGCCGTCAAGGTAGCAAGCAGCAAAAGACCCGTTCCGACGTTCGTGGTGGCGGTAAGCGCCCATGGCGTCAGAAAGGTACTGGCCGTGCTCGTGCCGGTACTATCCGTAGCCCAATCTGGCGTGGCGGCGGTACCACTTTCGCAGCTCGTCCTCAGGATCACACCCAGAAGCTGAACAAGAAGATGTATCGCGCAGCAATGCGTTCCATCCTTGCTGAGCTGGTGCGTACTGATCGTCTGGTTGTGGTTCAGGACTTCGCTGTTGAAGCACCGAAGACCAAAGATCTGCTGAACAAACTGACCGGCATGGGCCTGACTGACGTCTTGATCGTGTCTGAAGTGGTTGATCAGAACCTGTACCTGGCTGCTCGCAACCTGCCACACGTTGATGTACGTGACGTGCAAGGTTCCGATCCAGTTAGTCTGATCGCATACGACAAGGTGTTGATCACCGTGTCGGCCGTGAAGAAATTCGAGGAGCTGCTGGGATGAACCAGGAACGCGTATTTAAAGTTCTGCTTGGCCCGCACGTTTCCGAGAAGGCTACGGTTCTGGCTGACAAGAAAGGCCAGTTCGTTTTCAAGGTTGCAACTGATGCAACCAAGCTGGAAATCAAGAAGGCCGTCGAAAGCCTGTTCAGCGTGAAAGTAGAGCGTGTTACTACCCTGAATGTTCTGGGTAAGAGCAAGCGCACTGCTCGCGGTCTGGGCAAGCGTAATGACTGGAAGAAGGCAGTTATCTCCCTTCAGCCAGGCCAAGATCTCGATTTCAGCAGCAGTGCTGAGTAAGGAAGGGGTGCATCATGGCAATCGTTAAATGCAAACCGACTTCCCCTGGCCGCCGTTTTGTGGTCAAGGTGGTCAACCAGGAGCTGCATAAAGGCGCTCCTCACGCACCGCTGCTCGAGAAAAAATCGAAGACTGGTGGTCGTAACAACAATGGTCGTATTACCACTCGTCACATCGGTGGTGGCCATAAGCAGCATTATCGTCTGGTCGATTTCCGTCGCAACGACAAAGATGGCATCGCTGCCACTGTCGAGCGTATCGAATACGATCCAAACCGTACTGCTCACATCGCTCTGCTGCTGTACGCAGATGGCGAGCGTCGCTACATCATCGCCCCTAAAGGCGTGAGTGCTGGCGACCAGCTGATCGCAGGTGCTCTGGCACCGATCAAGCCGGGCAACGCTCTGCAACTGCGTAACATTCCAGTTGGTAGCACCGTACACGGCATCGAATTGAAGCCAGGTAAAGGCGCGCAAATCGCTCGTTCCGCTGGTGCTTCGGCTCAGCTGATCGCTCGTGAAGGTGTCTACGTGACCCTGCGTCTGCGTTCTGGTGAGATGCGTAAAGTGCTGGCTGAATGCCGCGCGACCCTGGGTGAAGTCTCGAACTCCGAGCACAGCCTGCGTTCGCTGGGTAAAGCTGGTGCCAAACGCTGGCGTGGCGTTCGCCCAACCGTTCGTGGTGTTGCCATGAACCCGGTTGACCACCCACATGGTGGTGGTGAAGGTCGTACCTCTGGTGGTCGTCATCCGGTATCGCCATGGGGCTTCCCGACTAAGGGCGCGAAGACTCGTGGTAATAAGCGTACCGACAAAATGATCGTCCGTCGTCGCAAGTAAATAGAGGGATACGACAGTGCCACGTTCTCTGAAAAAAGGTCCTTTTATTGATCTTCACCTACTGAAGAAGATCGAAGTGGCGGCGGAAAAGAACGATCGCAAACCAGTTAAAACCTGGTCGCGTCGTTCGATGATCCTGCCACAAATGGTCGGTCTGACCATTGCAGTGCATAACGGTCGTCAACATGTTCCAGTTCTCGTGAACGAAGACATGGTCGGCCACAAACTGGGCGAGTTTGCCGGTACCCGCACATATCGTGGGCACGTGGCAGACAAGAAAGCCAAGCGTTAAGGGGTAAGGAACGATGGAAGTAGCCGCTAAGTTGTCGGGCGCTCGAATCTCCGCCCAGAAAGCCCGCTTGGTCGCCGACCAGATCCGCGGGAAGAAGGTGGGCGAAGCGCTCAACCTGTTGGCTTTCAGCAGTAAGAAAGCCGCCGAGATCATGAAGAAAGTGCTGGAGTCGGCCGTAGCCAACGCCGAGCATAACGAAGGCGCAGACGTTGATGACCTGAAGGTCAGCACCGTTTTCGTCAACGAAGGGCGTTCGCTGAAGCGAATCATGCCACGTGCCAAAGGCCGTGCTGATCGCATCGTCAAGCGGTCTTGCCATATCACTGTCAAGGTTGCTGACAAGTAACGGAGTCGAAGAGATGGGTCAGAAAGTACATCCCATTGGCATTCGCCTGGGAATCGTCAAGGAGCACACCTCCGTCTGGTACGCAGACGGTCGGACTTATGCGGACTATTTGTTCGCTGATCTGAAGGTGCGTGAGTATCTCCAAGACAAACTAAAAAGCGCGTCCGTAAGCCGTATCGATATCCATCGTCCGGCTCAAACTGCACGTATCACCATCCACACCGCTCGTCCAGGTATCGTTATCGGGAAGAAGGGTGAAGATGTTGAGAAACTGCGTCAGGACCTGACCAAGCAAATGGGTGTGCCTGTGCACATCAATATCGAAGAGATCCGTAAGCCGGAGCTCGACGGTATGCTGGTTGCGCAGAGCGTAGCTCAGCAGCTGGAGCGTCGCGTAATGTTCCGTCGCGCTATGAAGCGCGCTGTTCAGAACGCCATGCGCATTGGTGCCAAAGGCATCAAAATCCAAGTGAGCGGTCGTCTCGGCGGTGCTGAAATCGCACGTACTGAATGGTATCGCGAAGGTCGTGTGCCTCTGCACACCCTGCGTGCCGACATCGACTATGCCAACTACGAAGCTCACACCACTTATGGTGTGATCGGTGTAAAGGTTTGGATCTTCAAAGGCGAAGTAATTGGTGGTCGCCAAGAAGAGCTGAAGCCACAAGCACCAGCGCCTCGTAAAAAAGCTGCTAAGTAAGGGGTACGCCAAATGTTGCAACCAAAGCGTACGAAGTTCCGCAAGCAAATGACTGGTCACAACCGTGGCCTGGCATTGCGCGGTAGCAAAGTCAGCTTCGGCGAGTATGCGCTGAAGTCTGTAGCTCGTGGTCGTCTCACCGCTCGTCAGATCGAGTCAGCGCGTCGTGCACTGACCCGTCACGTTAAACGTGGCGGCAAGATCTGGATCCGTGTATTCCCGGACAAGCCTATTTCCAAAAAGCCACTCGAAGTTCGGATGGGTAAAGGTAAGGGTAACGTGGAGTACTGGGTTGCCCAGATTCAGCCAGGCAAAGTCCTGTATGAAATCGAGGGTGTTTCTGAAGAGCTGGCGCGTGAGGCTTTCGCCCTGGCTGCTGCAAAGCTGCCGCTCGCCACCTCCTTTGTTAAACGGACGGTGATGTGATGAAAGCGAATGAACTTCGTGAAAAATCCGCACAGCAGCTGAACGAGCAACTGCTCGGCCTGCTGCGCGACCAGTTCAATCTGCGTATGCAGAAAGCAACTGGCCAGTTGGGGCAGTCTCATCTGCTCTCGCAAGTTAAGCGTGACATTGCTCGCGTGAAGACTGTGCTCAACCAGCAGGCAGGTAAGTAATCATGGCTGAAGCCGAAAAAACTGTCCGTACGCTGACTGGCCGTGTTGTCAGCGACAAGATGGACAAAACCATCACCGTTCTGATCGAGCGTCGCGTTAAGCACCCGATCTACGGTAAATACGTTAAGCGTTCGACTAAGCTGCACGCGCACGACGAAACCAATCAGTGCCACATTGGCGACAAAGTCACTATTCGTGAAACTCGTCCTTTGGCCAAGACCAAGTCTTGGGCGCTGGTTGATATTCTCGAACGCGCTGTGGAAGTCTAAGGACTAGGGGTCGGAGAAATTATATGATTCAGACTCAATCCATGCTCGATGTGGCCGATAACAGCGGCGCTCGCCGTGTTATGTGCATCAAGGTGCTGGGTGGCTCCCATCGTCGTTACGCTGGTATCGGTGACATCATCAAAGTTACCGTGAAGGAAGCAATTCCTCGCGGTAAAGTGAAAAAAGGCCAAGTGATGACTGCTGTTGTAGTCCGCACTCGTCACGGCGTACGTCGTGCTGATGGCTCCATTATCCGCTTTGATGGCAACGCTGCTGTTCTTCTGAACAACAAGCAAGAGCCGATCGGCACCCGTATCTTTGGGCCAGTGACCCGTGAACTTCGTACTGAGAAGTTCATGAAGATCGTCTCGCTCGCCCCAGAAGTGCTGTAAGGAGATCCGACATGCAAAAGATTCGTCGTGACGACGAGATCATCGTGATCGCCGGCAAAGACAAAGGTAAGCGCGGTAAGGTGCTTAAGGTTCTCGCTGACGACCGTCTGGTTGTTGGTGGTCTGAACCTGGTTAAGCGTCATACCAAGCCAAACCCGATGTCGGGCGTACAAGGCGGTATCGTCGAGAAAGAAGCGCCACTGCACGCTTCCAACGTTGCCATTTTCAACGGCGAAACCAACAAGGCTGATCGCGTTGGTTTCAAAGTAGAAGACGGTAAGAAAATTCGTGTCTTCAAGTCGACCCAAAAAGCGGTTGATGCTTGAACACTGCTAGGTAGAAGACCATGGCACGACTAAAAGAGATTTACCGGAAGGAAATCGCACCGAAACTTAAGGAAGAACTTAAGCTTTCGAACGTGATGGAAGTTCCGCGCGTTACCAAAATCACCCTGAACATGGGTCTGGGCGAAGCGATCGGCGACAAAAAAGTCATCGAGCACGCTGTTGCTGACCTGGAAAAGATCACCGGCCAGAAAGTCGTTGTGACCTACGCTCGCAAATCCATCGCAGGCTTTAAAGTCCGTGAAGGTTGGCCGATCGGCGTCAAAGTGACTCTGCGCCGTGAGCGTATGTACGAATTCCTGGATCGTCTGCTGTCGATCTCCCTGCCTCGGGTCCGCGACTTCCGCGGCCTGAATGCCAAGTCCTTCGATGGTCGTGGTAACTACAGCATGGGCGTTAAAGAGCAGATCATCTTCCCGGAAATCGACTACGACAAGATCGATGCTCTCCGCGGTCTGGACATTACCCTGACCACCACTGCCAAGAACGATGATGAAGGTCGCGCTCTGCTGCGCGCTTTCAAATTCCCGTTCCGCAACTGATTGGAGTAGGAAAATGGCCAAGATGAGCATGAAAAACCGCGAGCTGAAGCGTCAGCTCACGGTTGCCAAGTACGCCAAAAAGCGTGCAGCACTGAAAGCAATCATCGTTGATCTGAACGCAAGTCCAGAAGCGCGTTGGGAAGCTACAGTAGCTCTGCAGAAGCAGCCACGTGACGCAAGCGCCTCGCGCATGCGTAACCGCTGCCGCCTGACCGGTCGTCCACACGGCGTTTACCGCAAGTTCGGCCTTGGCCGTAACAAGCTGCGTGAAGCTGCAATGCGTGGTGACGTACCTGGTCTGGTTAAAGCCAGCTGGTAAGCACTGTCAAAGTCTCGGTGTTCGGGATCGCAAGATCCTGACCGCCGGTGACCTTGAACTTGAATCAAGCCCCTATTGGGGCTTGATTCATTTGTGGGGTGTGTCTAGAATACCCGGCTCGCCTGAGCCCGTGCTTTTTTCGTGCGGATGTACTCGGCGACAAGTAGTAGCCGCAAGGCTAATTTTTTTGTATTAGGAGCGTCTAGCCCATGAGTATGCAGGACCCGTTAGCGGACATGCTAACTCGAATCCGTAATGCCCAGATGGCTGAAAAGTCCGTCGTAAGCATGCCATCTTCTACTTTGAAGGTAGCTGTTGCCAAAGTCCTGAAGGACGAAGGTTACATTGCGGGTTATCAGATCAGCAGCGAAACCAAACCACTGCTGTCCATCGAGCTGAAGTACTTCGAAGGCCGTCCGGTCATCGAGGAAGTGAAGCGCGTTAGCCGTCCAGGCCTGCGTCAGTACAAGTCCGTCGATGATCTGCCAAAAGTTCGTGGCGGTCTCGGTGTGTCTATCGTCTCCACCAACAAAGGTGTGATGACGGATCGTGCTGCGCGCGCTGCCGGTGTCGGCGGCGAAGTTCTTTGCACTGTGTTCTAAGGGGGGATAAGCATGTCACGCGTCGCTAAGAACCCCGTTAAGCTGCCAGCCGGTGTCGAAGTAAAATTCGCAGGCCAACAGCTTTCGGTGAAGGGTGCCAAGGGCACTCTCGAACTGAACATCCATTCGTCCGTTGAGATCGTTGAAGAAGCCGGTGAGCTGCGTTTTGCTGCTCGCAATGGCGATCAACAAACTCGCGCAATGGCTGGTACCACTCGTGCGTTGGTAAACAACATGGTCCAAGGCGTAAGCCAAGGCTTCGAGCGCAAGCTCCAGCTGGTCGGTGTTGGTTACAAAGCGCAAGCAAAAGGCACAGTGCTGAACCTGGCTCTTGGCTTCTCGCACCCAGTGGATTATGAACTGCCGGAAGGCATCACCGCTGAGACTCCTAGCCAGACCGATATCCTGATCAAGGGCATCGATAAGCAGCTGGTAGGTCAAGTGGCCGCCGAGATCCGCGACTTCCGTCCACCAGAGCCGTACAAAGGCAAAGGTGTGCGCTACGCGGACGAAGTCGTCCGTCGTAAAGAAGCCAAGAAGAAGTAGGGCATAGCAAATGACCGACAAAAAAGTTACTCGACTGCGTCGCGCTCGCAAAGCACGCCTGAAAATGCACGAACTCGAAGTCGTGCGTCTCTGCGTGTTCCGCTCGTCGCAGCACATCTACGCCCAGGTCATTTCGGCCGACGGCAACAAAGTCCTGGCAAGTGCCTCGACTTTGGATAAAGAACTGCGTGATGGCGCCACTGGCAACATCGACGCGGCCACTAAGGTTGGCCAGCTGGTCGCTACGCGTGCTAAAGCCGCTGGCGTCTCGCAGGTGGCTTTCGACCGCTCTGGCTTCAAGTACCACGGCCGCGTCAAGGCGCTGGCTGATGCTGCTCGTGAAGCTGGGCTGGAGTTCTAAGTTATGTCAAATAACGACCAAAAGCGCGACGAAGGCTACATCGAGAAGCTGGTTCAAGTTAACCGCGTAGCCAAAACCGTTAAAGGCGGCCGTATCTTCACTTTCACCGCGTTGACCGTGGTTGGTGATGGTAAAGGGCGTGTTGGCTTCGGCCGTGGCAAGTCGCGTGAAGTGCCTGCTGCGATCCAGAAGGCAATGGAAGCTGCTCGCCGCAACATGATCCAAGTTGATCTGAACGGCACCACTCTGCAGTACGCAATGAAGTCCGCCCATGGCGCTTCGAAGGTGTACATGCAGCCTGCTTCTGAAGGTACCGGTATCATCGCTGGCGGCGCTATGCGTGCTGTCCTCGAAGTTGCTGGCGTTCAGAACGTTCTGGCCAAGTGCTACGGCTCGACTAACCCGGTAAACGTGGTTCACGCCACTTTCAAAGGTTTGAAAGCTATGCAGTCTCCTGAATCCATTGCCGCCAAGCGTGGCAAAAGCGTCAAGGAGATCTTCTGATCATGGCTACCGTTAAAGTTACGCTGATCAAAAGCATGACCGGCCGCATCCCTAACCACAAACTGTGCGTTAAGGGTCTGGGTCTGCGTCGCATCGGTCACACTGTAGAAGTACTTGATACTCCCGAGAATCGCGGGATGATCAACAAGGCTTACTACATGCTGCGTGTCGAGGGTTAATCGATGAAACTCAATGATCTGAGTCCAGCGCCGGGTTCCCGTCGCGAAAAGCATCGTCCGGGCCGTGGTATCGGTAGTGGTTTGGGCAAGACCGGTGGCCGTGGCCACAAAGGTCAGTCCTCCCGCTCCGGTGGCACCATTGCTCCAGGCTTTGAAGGCGGTCAACAGCCGCTGCATCGTCGCCTGCCGAAGTTCGGTTTCGTTTCCCTGAAAGCCATGGATCGCGCAGAAGTGCGTTTGTCCGAGCTGGCTAAAGTGGAAGGCGACATCGTCACCGTGCAGTCCCTGAAAGATGCCAACGTGATCAACGTCAACGTTCAGCGTGTGAAAATCATGCTGTCCGGCGAAGTTACTCGCGCTGTCACCATCGGAAAGGGAATCGGCGCCACCAAAGGTGCGCGTGCGGCTATCGAAGCAGCTGGCGGCAAGTTCGAGGAATAAATGGCTAAGCAAGGTGCTCTCTCTGCGCTCGGCAAAGGCGGTATGTCTGAACTCTGGGCTCGTCTGCGTTTTCTGTTCCTGGCGATTATCGTCTACCGAATAGGCGCACACATCCCGGTTCCAGGTATCAACCCGGACCGACTCGCGGACCTGTTTCGACAGAATGAGGGGACCATTCTTAGCTTGTTCAACATGTTTTCCGGCGGCGCGCTGGAACGGATGAGTATCTTTGCACTGGGGATCATGCCGTACATTTCGGCATCGATCATCATGCAGCTGATGACCGCCGTCAGCCCGCAACTGGAGCAGTTGAAGAAGGAAGGTGAAGCTGGCCGTCGCAAGATCAGCCAGTACACCCGCTACGGCACTGTCGTCCTCGCTCTCGTTCAGGCCATTGGCATGTCCATTGGTCTGGCAGGGCAGGGCGTTGCGTTCACTGGTGACTTTGGCTTCCATTTCGTTGCGGTATCCACTTTTGTGGCTGGTGCGATGTTCATGATGTGGCTGGGTGAGCAGATTACTGAGCGTGGTGTTGGCAACGGTATCTCGATGTTGATTTTTTCGGGTATCGTCGCCGGTCTTCCGAGAGCGATCGGGCAGTCTTTCGAGTCTGCACGTCAGGGTGATATCAACATCTTCGCCCTGGTTGCCATCGGTTTGCTGGCAGTAGCGATTATCGGTTTCGTGGTGTTCATTGAGCGTGGTCAGCGTCGTATTGCTGTTCACTACGCCAAGCGTCAGCAGGGCCGCAAGGTCTTCGCTGCGCAGACTAGCCACTTGCCGCTGAAGGTGAACATGGCCGGTGTTATTCCGGCCATTTTCGCGAGCAGCATCTTGCTGTTCCCGGCTTCGTTGGGTGCCTGGTTCGGCCAGTCTGAAGGTATGGGCTGGTTGCAGGACATCTCGCAGTCGATCGCTCCTGGTCAGCCGTTGAATATTCTGCTGTTTAGTGCAGGGATTATTTTCTTCTGCTTCTTCTATACGGCGTTGATGTTCAATCCGAAAGACGTAGCGGAAAACCTGAAGAAGTCCGGTGCCTTTATTCCGGGCATCCGTCCAGGTGAGCAGTCTGCGCGCTACATTGATGGCGTTCTGACTCGCTTGACCATGTTCGGTGCTCTATACATGACGGCCGTGTGCTTGCTGCCCCAGTTCCTGGTGGTTGCAGCAAACGTACCGTTCTACCTTGGCGGGACCTCGTTGCTGATCGTCGTCGTGGTTGTGATGGACTTCATGTCCCAAGTACAATCGCACCTCGTTTCGCACCAGTACGAATCCCTGATGAAGAAAGCCAACCTGAAGGGTTACGGCAGCGGCATGTTGCGCTGAGTACCCATAAGGTTCGAGGAGTTGGTGATGAAAGTTCGTGCATCGGTGAAAAAGCTGTGCCGTAACTGCAAGATTATTCGCCGCGAAGGTGTTGTTCGAGTAATTTGCAGCGCGGAACCGCGTCACAAACAGCGCCAAGGCTGAGTGTGATTGTGCTTCAAGCCCGGCAGCTAGTGCGCTGCCGGGTTGATTATTTGTTATTACAGCGATATTATCTCGCGCCCTATTTCTTGGCTTCCGGGGCGTAGGTAGCTGTCAATTGGAGTCCCACTGAATGGCCCGTATTGCAGGCGTTAACATTCCAGATAACAAGCATACTGTTATCTCGCTGACCTACATCTATGGTGTTGGTCGCACTACTGCACAGAAAATTTGTGCAGTGACTGGGGTAAACCCAGCGGCAAAGATCAAAGATCTGAGCGACGAGCAGATTGAACAGCTGCGTGGCGAAGTGGCGAAGTTCACCACTGAAGGTGACCTGCGTCGCGAAATCAACATGAAAATCAAGCGTTTGATGGACCTCGGTTGCTATCGCGGTCTGCGTCATCGTCGTGGTCTTCCAGTGCGCGGTCAGCGTACCAAGACTAACGCGCGTACCCGTAAAGGTCCGCGTAAGCCGATCCGCAAGTAATCGCCCCAGCGAATCGACAGGAAATTAATCATGGCAAAACCTGCTGCTCGTCCTCGTAAAAAAGTTAAAAAGACAGTGGTTGATGGCATCGCCCACATCCATGCTTCTTTTAACAACACCATCGTGACCATTACCGACCGTCAAGGTAACGCTCTTTCCTGGGCTACCTCCGGTGGTTCGGGTTTCCGCGGTTCCCGCAAGTCCACCCCGTTCGCTGCTCAAGTAGCTGCTGAGCGTGCTGGTCAAGCTGCGCTGGAATACGGCCTGAAAAACCTCGACGTTAATGTCAAAGGTCCAGGTCCAGGTCGTGAATCCGCAGTCCGCGCTTTGAACGGCTGTGGCTACAAGATCGCCAGCATCACCGACGTGACGCCAATCCCGCACAACGGGTGCCGTCCGCCGAAGAAGCGCCGCGTGTAATCCAGGAGATTGTAAAGAATGGCTCGTTACATTGGTCCAAAATGCAAACTCGCTCGTCGCGAAGGCACCGATCTCTTTCTGAAGAGCGGCGTGCGCGCGATCGAATCGAAGTGCAACATCGAAGCAGCACCTGGTATCCACGGCCAACGCCGCGGTCGCCAGTCCGATTACGGCACCCAACTGCGTGAAAAGCAGAAGGTCCGTCGTATCTACGGCGTTCTCGAGCGTCAATTCAGCGGCTACTACAAAGAAGCTGCTGGCAAGAAAGGCGCAACTGGCGAAAACCTGTTGCAACTGCTCGAATGCCGTCTGGACAACGTTGTATACCGTATGGGTTTTGGCTCTACTCGTGCCGAATCCCGTCAGCTGGTATCGCACAAGTCGATCAGCGTTAACGGTCAGACCGTAAACGTTCCGTCTTACCAGGTTCGTGCTGGTGACGTGGTCGCAGTTCGCGAGAAAGCAAAGAACCAACTTCGCATTGTCCAAGCTCTCGATCTGTGTGCCCAACGTGGCCGCGTAGAATGGGTAGAAGTAGACACTGAGAAGAAGTCGGGCGTTTTCAAGAACGTTCCTGCTCGCAGTGATCTGTCCGCCGACATCAACGAAAGCCTGATTGTCGAGCTCTACTCCAAGTAAGGGCTAGAAAATAGGTGCATCCATGCAGATTTCGGTAAATGAGTTCCTGACACCCCGCCATATTGATGTGCAGGTTGTCAGTCCAACCCGCGCCAAGATCACTCTCGAGCCTCTCGAGCGTGGTTTCGGCCACACCCTGGGCAACGCGCTGCGCCGCATCCTGTTGTCCTCAATGCCCGGCTGTGCAGTAGTCGAGGCCGAGATTGACGGTGTGCTCCACGAGTACAGCGCCATCGAAGGTGTACAGGAAGATGTAATTGAAATCCTGTTGAACCTTAAAGGTCTGGCTATCAAGCTGCACGGTCGAGACGAAGTTACGCTGACCTTGTCGAAGAAGGGTTCGGGGGTGGTTACCGCTGCCGATATTCAGCTGGATCATGATGTCGAGATCGTTAACCCCGATCACGTAATCGCTAACCTGGCGTCTAACGGCGCCCTGAACATGAAGCTCACCGTAGCTCGTGGTCGTGGTTATGAACCGGCAGACTCGCGTCAGAGCGATGAAGACGAAAGCCGCAGCATCGGTCGCTTGCAGCTTGACTCTTCGTTCAGCCCGGTACGCCGTATCGCATACGTGGTGGAAAACGCCCGTGTCGAGCAGCGTACTAACCTGGACAAGCTGGTTATTGATCTGGAAACCAACGGTACCCTGGATCCTGAAGAGGCTATCCGCCGTGCTGCAACCATTCTGCAACAGCAGTTGGCTGCGTTCGTCGACCTCAAAGGTGACAGTGAGCCAGTGGTTGTCGAGCAGGAAGACGAGATCGATCCGATCCTGCTTCGCCCGGTTGACGATCTGGAACTGACTGTACGTTCGGCTAACTGCCTTAAGGCGGAAAACATCTACTACATCGGTGACCTGATTCAGCGTACCGAAGTAGAGCTGTTGAAGACTCCGAACCTGGGCAAGAAATCCTTGACTGAAATCAAGGACGTTCTGGCCTCCCGCGGTCTGTCCCTCGGCATGCGCCTCGACAACTGGCCGCCTGCAAGTCTTAAGAAGGACGACAAGGCGACTGCCTGATCGTCGTAATCACCGAACGTTGTGTTTGGTAAGGAATGAACCATGCGTCATCGTAAAAGTGGTCGTCACCTGAGCCGCACCAGCTCGCACCGCAAGGCCATGTTTCAAAACATGGCGGTGTCGCTGTTCGAGCACGAGCTGATCAAAACTACACTGCCAAAAGCCAAAGAACTGCGTCGCGTTGCTGAGCCGCTGATCACTTTGGCCAAGACAGACAGCCTGGCTAACCGCCGTCTGGCTTTCGACCGTACTCGTTCGAAAGCTATCGTTGGTAAGCTCTTCAACGACCTGGGCAAGCGTTACGCTACCCGTGAGGGTGGCTACCTGCGCATCCTCAAGTGCGGTTTCCGCACTGGCGACAACGCGCCTATGGCGTACGTCGAGTTGGTTGATCGTCCTGTCGGTGGTGAAGCTGTATCCGCTGAGTAAGACGTCAGTCTGAAACAAAGAACCGGGCCTAGTGCCCGGTTTTTTGTGCCCGTAAGAAACGCGCTGTTCGTACAAGCTTCCCTGCGGTTCATGCCGTCACTATATGAGCGGGATTGTTGGTAGTATTTTTCTATTGATGTCTGCAAATTAATGAATTTGTAGGTGTCATGAATGATGGTCAATACTCCCTCCCACGCCGATTAGCCGGCAGCTCCAAAACTGACAAAGGATGAGATCGCATGAGCCAGAACAACACGCTTACGACCGCCAGTGGCGCTCCTGTCGCCGACAACCAGAATTCCCGCTCTGCCGGCCCTCGTGGCCCTTTGCTGCTCGACGATTTCCACCTGATCGAGAAGCTTGCTCATTTCAACCGTGAAAACATCCCTGAGCGTCGTGTACACGCCAAAGGCTCGGGTGCTTACGGTACGTTCACCGTGACTCGCGACATCTCCGAATACACCAGCGCCAAGCTGTTCGAGTCCGTTGGTAAGCAAACCCCGACCTTCCTGCGATTCTCCACCGTGGGCGGCGAACGCGGTTCGGCTGACACCGAGCGTGATCCACGCGGTTTTGCCCTGAAGTTCTACACCGAGGAAGGCAACTGGGACATCGTCGGTAACAATACGCCGGTGTTCTTCATCCGTGATCCGCTGAAATTCCCTGACTTTATCCATACCCAAAAGCGCCTGCCGCAAAGCAACCTGAAAAGCGCGCAGATGATGTGGGATTTCTGGTCGCATTCGCCTGAGGCGTTGCACCAGGTCACTATCCTGTTCTCCGACCGCGGCATTCCCGACGGTTATCGCCACATGCACGGCTTCGGTAGCCACACCTACAGCCTGATCAACGCCAATGGCGAGCGTCACTGGGTGAAGTGGCACTACAAAACCAAACAGGGGATCAAGAACCTCGCTCCGGCAGAAGCGGCGCGGTTGGCGGGTACCGATCCGGATTACGCACAACGTGACCTGTTCGGCGCCATTGAGCGCGGAGACTTCCCGAAATGGAGTGTCAACATCCAGGTCATGTCCGAGGCCCAGGCCGCCGATCACTACGAGAACCCGTTCGACGTTACCAAAACCTGGTCGCAGAAAGAGTTTCCGTTGATCGAGGTGGGCGAGTTGGAGCTCAACCGCAATCCGCTGAACTACTTCGCTGAAGTCGAGCAAGCTGCGTTCGGTCCGAGCAACATGGTCCCGGGTGTCGGTCTGTCACCTGATCGCATGCTACAAGGTCGCGTGTTCGCTTACGCCGATGCCCATCGCTACCGTGTGGGCACCAATCACCAGCAATTGCCGGTGAATGCGCCTCGTAGTCCGGTCAACACCTACCAGCGCGACGGCTCCATGGCATTTGGCGTTAATGGTGGTTCAGCGCCGAACTACGAGCCGAACAGCTACGTGGAGTCACCGAAACAGGCGCCGCGTTACGCGGAACCAGCTTTGGCCTTGAGCGGCGCCGCCGATCGTTACGATCATCGCGAAGATACCGACTATTACAGCCATGCCGGTGCGCTGTTCCGCCTGATGAGCGATGAGCAGAAAGCCCTGCTGATCAACAATATTGCCGGTGCCATGGCCGGGGTTTCCGATGACGTGATTGACCGTCAACTGCAACACTTCTTCAGGGCTGACCCAGCGTATGGAGAAGGAATTGCAAAGGCGTTGGGCGTACAGCTTAGCTAAGTCTAAACGATAAGCAGAACCGCCCTCATTTGGGCGGTTTTTGCGTTATTTAAACCTCTTTTCTCAGAAATTCTGCACTTGTATTGCGTCGGGAGAGTGACCTTCGGGTCAGGTTGGTTCAAACTACAGACTTTCAAGCAGGGAGATGTAGGGCGATGCAAGGTCACCCAGACGTAATCGATTACCTCAACACATTGCTGACCGGTGAGCTGGCAGCCCGTGATCAGTATTTCATCCATTCGCGGATGTACGAGGACTGGGGGTTCACCGAGCTCTACGAACGTATCAACCACGAGATGGAAGAAGAGGCTCAGCACGCTGATGCCCTGATGCGCCGCATCCTCATGCTTGAAGGTACTCCGCGCATGCGTCCGGATGACCTGGATGTCGGTACCACCGTGCCTGACATGCTCGCCGCCGACCTGCGTCTGGAATACAAAGTTCGCGCAGCTCTCTGCAAAGGCATCGAGCTCTGCGAGTTGCACAAGGATTACGTCAGTCGCGAGATCCTGCGTATTCAGCTGGCCGATACCGAAGAAGATCACACCTACTGGCTCGAGAAGCAGCTGGGTCTGATCAAACTGATTGGTCTGGAAAACTATCTGCAATCGCAGTTCTGATGCTGTTGTAGGAGCGAGGCTTGCCCGCGAAGGGATCGCCGCGGTGCATCAGCCAGACCGAGGTGAGGCCTTCGCGGGCAAGCCTCGCTCCTACAGAAGCGCATAAAAAAGCCCCTGTCACCGATGAAGTGACAGGGGCTTTTTTGTGGGCCTGATTCAGGCCTTGTCGCGAGCCAGTAGAGGTTTCAGGTAGAAGCCGGTGTGAGACTGCTTCATCTCCGATACTTCTTCTGGTGTCCCGACGGCAATGATCTGGCCGCCCTTGGACCCACCTTCCGGCCCCAGGTCCACCAACCAGTCGGCGGTCTTGATCACGTCCAGGTTGTGCTCGATCACCACCACGGTGTTGCCGTGATCGCGCAGACGATGCAAAACATCGAGCAGTTGCTGGATATCCGCGAAGTGCAGGCCGGTGGTCGGCTCATCGAGGATGTACAGGGTCTTGCCGGTATCACGCTTGGACAGCTCGCGGGACAGTTTCACCCGTTGGGCTTCACCACCCGACAGCGTCGTCGCCGATTGCCCCAGCTTGATGTAGGAAAGGCCTACGTCCATCAATGTCTGAAGCTTGCGCGCCAAGGCAGGAACGGCGTCGAAGAACACCCGGGCTTCCTCGATGGTCATCTCGAGGGTTTCGTGGATGCTCTTGCCCTTGTACTTGATCTCCAGCGTCTCGCGGTTGTAACGCTTGCTCTTGCAGACATCGCACGGGACATAGATGTCCGGCAGGAAGTGCATTTCCACCTTGATCAGGCCATCGCCCTGACAGGCTTCGCAACGTCCACCTTTCACGTTGAAGGAGAAACGCCCCGGCCCGTAGCCGCGAGAGCGGGATTCCGGCACACCGGCGAACAACTCGCGGATCGGCGTGAACAGCCCGGTGTAGGTCGCCGGGTTGGAGCGCGGTGTGCGACCAATCGGGCTCTGGTCGATGTCGACGACCTTGTCCAGATGCTCCAGACCTTTGATGTTGTCGTGAGCCGCCGCTTCAAGCGTTGTCGCGCCGTTGAGTGCGGTAGCGCTCAGAGGGAACAGCGTGTTGTTGATCAGCGTCGATTTGCCTGAACCGGACACACCGGTCACACAGGTCAGCAGACCGATCGGAATCTCAAGGTCGACATTGCGCAAATTGTTGCCGCGAGCGCCCTTGAGCGACAGCGACAACTTCTTGTTACGCGGCGTGCGCTTGGCTGGCACTGCGATCTTCACCCGGCCCGACAAATACTTGCCAGTCAGCGAATCAGGGTGAGCCATCACTTCGGCCGGCGTCCCTTCGGCAACGATATGTCCGCCGTGCACACCGGCGCCCGGGCCGATATCCACCACATAGTCGGCCAGACGAATCGCATCTTCATCGTGCTCAACCACGATCACCGTGTTGCCGATGTCCCGCAGGTGCTTGAGGGTGCCCAGCAACCGGTCGTTGTCCCGTTGATGCAGACCGATTGACGGTTCATCGAGGATGTACAGAACCCCCACCAGACCGGCGCCAATCTGACTGGCCAGGCGAATCCGCTGGGCTTCACCGCCGGATAGCGTGTCGGCACTGCGATCCAGCGACAAGTAGTCCAGGCCAACGTTGACCAGAAACTGCAGCCGCTCGCGGATTTCCTTGAGGATCTTGTCGGCAATCTCGCCACGGCGGCCGGTCAGTTTCAGCACGCCGAAATACTCACAGGCGTCGCCGATTGGCAGATTGGTCACCGCCGGCAAGGTCTTCTCGCCAACCCACACGTGCCGCGCCTCGCGACGCAGACGGGTGCCGCGGCAATCCGGGCAGGGTTGGGTGCTGAGGAACTTGGCCAGTTCTTCACGGACCGAAGCCGACTCGGTTTCGCGGTAGCGGCGTTCCAGGTTCGGCACGATGCCTTCGAACGGGTGCGAACGTTTGACGATGTCGCCACGGTCGTTCAGGTATTTGAAGTCGACGTTCTGCGAGCCGCTGCCATGCAGGATGAATTTCTGCTGATCGGCCGGCAGTTCGTTGAATGGCACTTCAAGACTGAATTTGTAGTGCGAGGCCAGCGAGCCAAGCATCTGGAAGTAATAGACGTTGCGCCGGTCCCAGCCGCGAATCGCGCCTTCGGCCAGGGTCAGTTCACCGTTCACCAATCGCTTGATGTCGAAAAACTGTTTAACCCCCAGGCCATCGCAGGTTGGGCAGGCACCGGCCGGGTTGTTGAAGGAAAACAGCTTGGGTTCCAGCTCGCTGATGGCATGGCCGCAGATCGGGCAGGCGAAGCGGGCGGAGAAGATGATTTCTTCGCCGGGCTCATCATCCATAGGCGCCACAAGAGCGATACCGTCTGCCAGTTTCAGCGCGGTCTCGAACGATTCGGCCAAGCGCTGTTGCAGATCGGCGCGGACCTTGAAGCGGTCGACCACGACGTCGATCGAGTGCTTCTTCTGTTTATCCAGCTTCGGCAACTCGTCCAGCTCGCACAACCTGCCGTTGACCCGGGCCCGCACAAACCCCTGGGCGCGCAGTTCTTCGAAGACGGAGAGGTGCTCGCCCTTGCGCTCGCGGATCACCGGAGCCAGCAGCATCAGTTTGCTGCCCTCCGGTTGTGCCAGCACCAGGTCGACCATCTGGCTGACGGTCTGGGCTTCCAGCGGAATGTCGTGGTCCGGGCAGCGCGGAATACCGACGCGAGCATAGAGCAGGCGCAGGTAGTCGTAGATTTCGGTAATGGTGCCAACCGTCGAACGCGGGTTGTGCGAGGTCGACTTCTGTTCGATGGAGATCGCTGGCGACAGACCTTCGATGGTGTCGACATCAGGTTTTTCCATCATCGACAGGAACTGCCGGGCGTAGGCCGACAGCGATTCGACATAGCGCCGCTGACCTTCGGCGTACAGCGTGTCGAAGGCCAGGGACGACTTGCCGGATCCGGACAGGCCGGTGATGACGATCAGTTTGTCCCGCGGCAGGGTCAGGTCGATGTTCTTCAGGTTGTGGGTTCGGGCCCCACGAATCAGGATCTTGTCCAAAGTGGCCTCGCTCGGCGGGCGTCGAAAACGTAGGAGTATACGGCCAAATACTGGATGGATGCACACTATCAAATGAGAGGGCCGCAGCCTTACATGAAGAGTCTGTCAGCAGAGCGCGTCATTGCGTCGCGATATACCCCGTCAATCGATGGGACTGGTAGAATCGCCGCCGGTTCACATGAGGTTTTTCCATGCACGATCCCCACAGCGAACGCATGAGTGGCAGTGAGACCCGCGCAGCAAGCGGTCTGGCCCTGGTGTTCGCCTTCCGTATGCTTGGCATGTTCATGGTGTTGCCGGTTCTGGCGACCTATGGGATGGACCTGGCAGGAGCGACCCCGGCCCTCATCGGGTTGGCGATTGGCGCTTACGGCCTGACCCAGGCGATTTTTCAGATTCCTTTCGGCTTCATTTCCGACCGCATTGGTCGCCGTCCGGTGATTTACCTGGGGCTGATCGTCTTCGCCCTCGGGAGTCTGCTGGCGGCCAATGCCGATTCGATCTGGGGCGTCATTGCCGGACGCATCCTGCAGGGCGCCGGGGCGATTTCCGCGGCGGTCATGGCGTTATTGTCAGACCTGACCCGGGAGCAGCATCGGACCAAGGCCATGGCCATGATCGGCATGACGATCGGCCTGTCGTTCGCGGTCGCCATGGTGGTCGGGCCGTTGCTGACCCGCGCCTTCGGTTTGTCCGGGCTGTTCCTCGCCACCGGCGGCATGGCGTTGTTCGGCATCGTCATTGTGATGTTCATGGTGCCGCGCGCAACCGGGCCGTTGCAGCACCGTGAGTCCGGCGTCGCCCGTCAGGCGCTGATCCCGACGCTCAAGCACCCGGACCTGCTGCGCCTGGACCTGGGTATTTTTGTGTTGCACGCGATGTTGATGTCGAGCTTCGTTGCGTTGCCGCTGGCCCTGGTCGAAAAAGCCGGGCTGCCCAAAGAACAGCATTGGTGGGTGTACCTGGCCGCGCTGCTGATCTCCTTCTTCGCCATGATCCCGTTCATTATCTATGGCGAGAAGAAACGCAAAATGAAACGAGTTTTATTGGGCGCGGTGCTGACGCTGATGCTCACTGAGCTATTCTTCTGGCAGTTCGGCGATAGCTTGCGGGCTCTGGTGATCGGGACGGTGGTGTTCTTTACCGCGTTCAACTTGCTGGAAGCTTCGTTGCCATCGCTGATCAGCAAGGTTTCACCGGCGGGCGGCAAGGGCACGGCGATGGGGGTTTATTCCACCAGTCAGTTCCTCGGTTCGGCACTGGGCGGGATCCTCGGCGGCTGGATGTTCCAGCACGGCGGTTTGTCGGTTGTCTTCCTCGGATGCGCCGGCCTGGCTGCCCTCTGGCTGGCCTTTGCTGTTACCATGCGCGAACCACCTTACGTGACGAGCCTGCGCTTGCCGTTGTCGCCTGAGGCGATCCGCGAAGCGGGTCTGGTCGAGCGCCTGATGGCCGTTGTAGGGGTAACAGATGCAGTGATCGTCGCGGATGAGGCGGCGATTTACATCAAATTGGACACCGAACTATTGGATCGCACCACCCTTGAGCGCCTGGTGAACAACCCGGCCGAGGCAGCGTGCGAAGCCTAGGAGAACGTTATGGCCCGTGGGGTTAACAAAGTCATATTGGTCGGCACTTGCGGCCAGGATCCCGAAGTTCGCTACTTGCCTAACGGTAACGCCGTGACCAACCTGAGTCTGGCGACCAGCGAACAGTGGACCGACAAGCAAACCGGTCAGAAGGTCGAGAAGACCGAATGGCACCGTGTGTCGATGTTCGGCAAGGTTGCCGAAATTGCCGGCGAATACCTGCGCAAAGGTTCGCAGGTGTACATCGAAGGCAAGTTGCAGACCCGCGAGTGGGAAAAAGACGGTATCAAGCGTTACACCACTGAAATCGTGGTCGACATGCAAGGCACCATGCAACTGCTGGGCGGCCGTCCACAACAGGGCGACCAACAAGGCGGGGGCAATAACTACCAGCAGTCCGCCCCGGCTCCACGCCAACAGGCTCCGCGTCCGCAGCAGTCGGCACCGCAACAGTCGCGTCCGGCTCCACAGCAGCAGGCCGCTCCTCAGCCGGCTCCGGATTTCGACAGCTTTGATGACGATATCCCGTTCTAAAAAGCAGCAATCCAGTCAGTAATAAAAAAAGCGAAGCCAGAGTGATCTGGCTTCGCTTTTTTGTGGGCGCTGTTAACTGAATAAAGTGGTCACGTTGGCCCGTGTCGAGTGCAGTTTCTTGTAGCTATCGATCAACCGCAGGTGCCTGTCGAGCCCCTCCAGTTTCATGCTGGTCGGCGTCAAGCCATGGAAGCGCACGCTGCCGTTCACCGATCCGATCGCTGCATCCGTCCGCTCGTTGCCAAACATGCGGCGGAAATTGGCCTCGTAGTCTTCCAGCTCCAGGTCTTCGTCCAGTTCCATCTCCAGCACCACATTGACGGCCTGATAGAACAAGCCACGCTCAACCGTGTTGTCGTTGTACTGCAGGAACATTTCTACCGCTTCTTTCGCCTCTTCAAACCGCTGCAAGGCGAGATAAATCAGCAGCTTCAACTCCAGGATCGTCAGCTGACCCCAAGCCGTGTTGTCGTCAAATTCGATGCCGATCAAGGTGGTGATGTCGGTGTAGTCGTCCAGTTCACTTTCCACCAGACGCTCAACCAGCGCTTGCAGTTCTTCTTCGTCCAGGCGATGCAGGTTCAGGATATCGGCGCGGAAAAACAGCGCTTTGTTGGTGTTATCCCAGATCAGATCGTCCGCGGGATAGATTTCCGAATAGTTCGGCACCAGGATGCGACACGCCTTCGCGCCGATATGCTCGTAGACCGCCATATACACTTCCTTGCCCATGCCTTCGAGAATGCCGAACAAGGTCGCGGCTTCCTCGGCATTCGAGTTTTCACCCTGGCCGGAGAAGTCCCATTCCACGAATTCGTAATCCGACTTGGAGCTGAAGAAGCGCCACGACACCACGCCGCTGGAGTCGATAAAGTGCTCGACGAAGTTATTTGGCTCGGTCACTGCGTGACCTTCAAACGTCGGCTGGGGCAAGTCGTTGAGGCCTTCGAAGCTGCGGCCCTGGAGCAATTCAGTCAGGCTGCGTTCCAGCGCCACTTCCAGGCTCGGATGCGCGCCGAACGAGGCGAACACACCGCCGGTACGCGGGTTCATCAACGTGACGCACATCACCGGGAATTCACCACCCAGGGACGCATCTTTCACCAGCACGGGGAACCCTTGTTCTTCCAGCGCCTGAATGCCGGCCAGTATCCCGGGGTATTTCGCCAGCACGTTGGCCGGCACATCCGGCAGTGCGAATTCACCTTCGATGATTTCGCGTTTTACCGCACGCTCGAAGATCTCCGACAGGCACTGCACCTGGGCTTCGGCCAGCGTGTTACCGGCACTCATGCCGTTGCTCAGGAAAAGGTTTTCAATCAGGTTGGACGGGAAATACACCACCTCGCCGTCCGACTGGCGCACGTACGGCAGCGAGCAGATGCCGCGCTCTTCATTGCCCGAGTTGGTATCGATCAGATGGGAGCCACGCAACTCGCCGTCGCGGTTGTAAATCTTCAGGCAGTACTCGTCGAGAATTTCAGTTGGCAGTTCATCTTTTCGGCCAGGCTTGAACCAGCGTTCGTCCGGGTAGTGCACAAACGCCGCGTTGGCGATGTCTTCGCCCCAGAACTGGTCGTTGTAGAAGAAGTTGCAGTTGAGTCGCTCGATAAACTCGCCCAACGCCGACGCCAACGCGCCTTCCTTGGTCGCACCCTTGCCGTTGGTAAAGCACATCGGCGAGTGCGCATCGCGGATATGCAGCGACCACACATTGGGCACGATATTGCGCCAGGAGGCGATTTCAATCTTCATGCCCAGGTCCGCCAGAATGGCCGACATATTGGCGATGGTTTGCTCCAGCGGCAGATCCTTGCCCGCGATATAGGTGTGCGCCTCTGAGTTAGAAGCAGGCATCAGCAACGCCTGGGCATCGGCGTCGAGGTTTTCCACCTCTTCGATCACAAATTCAGGCCCGGCTTGCACCACTTTTTTCACGGTGCAACGGTCGATGGAACGTAGGATGCCCTGGCGGTCCTTGTCGGAGATGTCCGCAGGCAACTCGACCTGGATCTTGAAAATCTGGTTGTAGCGGTTTTCCGGGTCAACAATATTGTTCTGCGAGAGGCGGATGTTATCCGTGGGAATATTGCGGGTGCTGCAGTACAACTTCACAAAATACGCGGCACACAACGCCGACGAAGCCAGGAAGTAGTCGAATGGACCCGGTGCCGAGCCATCGCCCTTGTAGCGGATAGGTTGATCGGCCACCACCGTGAAGTCATCGAACTTGGCTTCAAGCCGAAGGTTGTCGAGAAAGTTGACCTTGATTTCCATGGGGGATTACCAGAATAACGGGCTAGACGATTTGGCCGCCATTATCCGGTATTTCAGCCGTAAGTCTTGCGGGCGTCTTACGATATGTCCACACCGGCGATGGATGGGTCAGTCGAGGATCAGGTGCGGCAAAAACCGGCTCGAGTCCTTGGTGATCAAACTGTTGTCTTCTCGCACGCCGATCCCTGCTGCCTGGTCGCCGATCACCCAGGAACCCACCAGCGTAAAGCTGTCGCCAAACTTCGGCAGCGGGGCGAATTCCTGAAGGATAAACGGCGCGTCGGTGTAGGGGCCGTCCTCTTTTACGATCAGACCGTCAGCGGTTTGCAGCTCGATGTTGGCGCCTTCCCGTGAGAAGAACGGTTTGCGCACCCAGCCTTTGGGCACTGCTTTGCCCGGGTCTGCATCGAGGTGTGCCGCGAGCAGGTTCGGATGGCCTTTATTGAAATCCCACAGCAGCGGCAAGATGCCCTTGTTGGAAATGATCGACTTCCAGGCCGGCTCGAAAAACTGTGTGTCACTCTGGGCAATCGCCGCGCCGAAGGGTTCGTGGAAGATGAACTCCCAGGCATGCAGCTTGAACAGATGAGGAATCCAGCGATCTTCTAAATCGACGAAACGTCCTTCGCTGGTGAGGCCGATGTCCTCGATATCGATGTGTCGTGATTCGATACCGACCTTTTCCGCGATCAGGCGCAAGTAGTCGGTGGTGCCTTTGTCTTCGACCGAGCCTTTCATCGAGGCGAAATAGAAGGGCTGTTTGAGTTGCAGTTGGGCAAAGGCCTGATGCAGCTTGGTGTCGATGCTGTTGAACTGGTCGGCATGCTTGGGCAGTAAGCCGCGTTCGATGCATTGCTCCAGCCAGCCCCACTGAAACGCCGCGGCCTCATACAGGCTGGTCGGCGTGTCGTAGTTGAGTTCCAGCAACTTGGCGGGCCCGGTGCCGTTGTAGGAGAAATCCATGCGCCCATACAGGTGCGGGTGGCCTTCGAGCCATGAAGTGCGAACCATGTCGAAGAATGGCGCGGGAATGCTCAGACGCTCCAGCAACTCCTCGCTCTGAACCACGCGGGCCACCAGGTCCATGCACATCTCATGAATCTCGGTGGTCGGGTCTTCGAGATCGTTCTCGATCTGCTTGAGCGTGAACTGGTAATACGCGCTCTCGTCCCAATAGGGTTCGTCGTCGATGGTATGGAACAGAAAGCCAAGACTTTCGGCCGTTTGTTTCCAGTCATGACGCTCTGCGCAGAGGATTTTCTTCATGGCACTCGTTCCTTAACTGCTCGACCCGCCAAAGCTCTTGCTCGATCCGCCCCAGCCGCTGCGTGCGCTGGCCTGGCTGCCGAAGCCGCCGCGGGAAGTGGAGGCCGCAACAGACACCGGCTTACTACGGGTGATGGTGTCGGTGTAACTGCCGCTGCTGCCGTAGCGCGCCTGATTGGACCTGTTGAAGGTTGAACCTGACGATACCCGCTGGCTGAGTGTCGAGGACGAGTAGTCACCGCGATCATCGCGATAGCGATAGACCGGTTCGGAGTAGTAACTGTTGCGGTTGTTGCTGAGCATGTTGCCGATCAGCAGCCCGGTCAGCAGGCTGCTACCGGAGAATCCCGACCCAGCGGCAGTCGCTTCCGAAGCGGGTAATTTTGACTTGGCTGCGTCTACTTCGGATTGCGTCACTTCACCATCGGCACTCAGCTCGAAACCGCCGAGCTTGGGGATGAACTTGCCGGCGGAATCCTGCTGACACCAGTCGGCAACAAAGTCGGCGTCGCAATCGGCCTGGTTGTCGTATACCGGCGCAATGCTTCGATGTTGGGCCATGGCCTTCATATAGGCGTCAGAACAGATGTCGACCGGGAGCTTTTCATCGGCGCACTGCTGGACGGACTGGAAGTTGTACTTTTTGTGTATCTCGTAGGTTTTTTCCGTCGGCCCGCAGCCTGATATCGCCATGGCGACCGACGCGGCCAGCGAGAGCTGAACGTACTTGCTTCGTTTCATCGGGATCTCCGTGGCGCAATCAGTTCTGGGAAGGGGTCATGCACGCGGCGTTCAACATGCCGACGCTGATGGCCACTGCCGCAACATAGATACCCGCAGCGATTTCGCCTTTTTTAATGCGTTCAGAGGCGCCTTTGAGCACCAGGCTGGTCACCAGAAACGCCAGCAGTTGTACGAACGCGGCGATCACTGCCCAGACGACGAAATCCAGAATGCTGATCGAGTAGGCAATCACATTGCTGGCCGGAATGGCGAAACCGATGATGGCGCCACCCAGCGCGATCGCGGCCGCAACGTTACCCGAACGGATCAGTTCGAACTCCCGGTGCGGGGTGATTCGGGTGTAGATGAACTGGAACAATGCGAACAGCACGGCGGCGCCGAGGATGTACGAAACAAACCCGAGCACGGCGGCTTTATTCAGGGAGATGGAGAGCGCTTCAAGCATGGACTTCTTCCTTCTTAAAAAGTGTTCAGGTCAGTGGTGTACAGCGATATGCCCAGCGAAGTGCTCAAGCTGATGGTGCCTTCGGCGTCTTCTTCGACGGAAAACAGCAGAAATTCCCGGCGATCGGTCAGGCCGGTTTCGCGGGCGTACAGCATTGAACGGTGCTCGATGTTGTAGGACTCATTCGGATTTTTCAGCTGTTCGCTCAGCGCTACCAGTTCTGTCTGGCCATTCTCGGTGCCCCATTCGCGGGTGTATTCGACACCGTTATGGGTGTAGGTCGGCAGCCCGATCAGGCTTTGAGGGCCGGCCAGCCGACTCAGCTCCGCTTCACTGTTGATGGTGACGTAACTGAGGTAATTGAACAGGATCACCGACTCGACCTGTCCGGCGATATCGCCGGTGGTGTGCACTTGCAGCCAGTAGTCTTCGTCGTTCATGTAATAGCGTGACAGCCAGTTCGACTGCCCGAGATCAACAGTGCCAGCGCTCCAGATCTGTTGGGAGCCAGGGATGCCCACGGTGGTGTTGCCGTCGAGCAACAACTTCAAGGTGGTGTCGAACATCACCTCTTTGCCCAATGCCAGGCCCAGCGGCCCGGTGGCGGGCAGGGTTTCATTGGCTGTCCATTTCGATTCCGTATTCGCTTTCGGGGCCTCAAGCCCCATCAACTGTTTAAACCATCCCATTGGAGATTTCCTTGAGGCGAGTGGAGGCGATGTAGAAGAGTTCGCCGCCCTCAACGCGAGTGGCGCCGGGCGGGTTGATCGAAGGCTGTCGGGCGCCTTTGGCGCGGTAGCCGATAAGGGTCGCGTTATGGTGCTCTTTCATCCGTGCGTACAGATCGCCGAACGTTGTTTCAAAAGCCTCGGGCAGTTTCATCAGGTACTGGGTGGCACCTTGGCCCACGCACAGCAATTCATTGATGACCACTGACGAGCCCGGATCCTGAGAGGCGCGCACCAACATCTCGATGGCCATGCTTGAGGTGCACTCAAGGCTGGGTGCGTAGGCGCTGGCGAGCGCAGCGATTTCACTTTCATTGAAGTGGGCGACCACATGCCCGACAGGGCTCAGCTGATTGACCGCCAGCACGGTGGCCAGGGTCAGATCGTCTGAATGGGTGCGCACCAGGACGCGCTCGGCACCCGGTACGCCAGCACGCAGCAAAAGCGCGGCAGAGGACAGGCTTTCGCCTTTGATAAACGCCGCTTTGCCCGGCATGGGGTTTTCTTCGAGGTCGCAATCGCAAATGACAATCAGGTTGTCATTGGACGTTTCGTCCTGCAGCAATAATTCAATGACCCGCTCGCTGGACGCGCCTTCCCAGCCGATGAGAACGGTATGCCCGACCTTGCCGGTGAAATCGCCTTTGCCCTTCATGCCTTTTCTCCATACATCGATGACACTGCTGGTGGTTTTGCCAATGGCTGCCGTCAGCAGCGCAATGCCCCCGAGCATGACCCAGGTAGCCACGAAAATTCGTCCCGCCGATGTCAGTGGCGCGAGATCGCCGTAGCCGACGGTGAGTGTGGTGGTGAGATAGAAGTAGGTAAACGTGGCGGGGGCGGTGAGGTGTTGTTCGCCCAGAAGCACCAGGCCGATATAGGCCGTGCTCAGGTGTATGCCCAGCGCAATGGCCAGACCTGCCCAGCCGAACCGATGGAAGAAGGTCGAGGCGTACGCGCGCAATAAAAGGAAAATCGACATTACATCCCTGACTCCGTGGGGGCTCATTCCTGGCGACGTAATCGCTCTGGCGTCTGAGTGCTCAAGTGCGGTTACCGGGCGGCATTAAACCTGCTGCGCGGCGTAGATAACAGTACCTTGGCTGCAATAAATCCGGCGATTGCGCCAAAGATATGCCCTTCGAAGGACATGCCCTGGCGAGGAAGGAAGCCAAAGATCAAGCCGCCATAGAGCAGGACCACGACACTGGCCGTTATCAGGTTGCTCCAGCTCCTCTGGAACCAGGCGCGCGACAGGAGGTACGCCCACAGCCCGAATACCCATCCGCTGGCACCGATGTGTACACCTGCAAAACCGAACAGCCAGACCAGCGAACCGCCCAGCAGAATAATGATGGCGCTGACGGCCATGAACCGGTTGAGCCCTTCGACGATGACCAGGGTACCCAGGATTAAAAAGGCAATCAGGTTGGTGCTCAGGTGCGCAAAGGACCCGTGCAAGAAAGGCGAGGTGATGATGCCGACCAGTCCGTGCAATGTTCTCGGCACCAGGCCGAAGGCAACAAGGCTGTAGCCGGTCGCCACATTGAGCAGTTGCAGCGCAATCATGAAGATGGCTACACCTGCGATTGTCTTGAAACCCTTCAGGGCATCCATCCGTGACCTCGACTCAACTCGACTCGACGAAAATTGAAGCGCAACCCATTGTGGGAGCGAGCCTGCTCGCGAAGCGTTGTGTCAGCAACATTGATGTCGACTGACACTCCCTCTTCGCGAGCAGGCTCGCTCCCACAGGTTATGCATCCGGCACGTGAGTCGATTACTCGGCCGATTTCTTTTTCAGGCGTTCCAGAATCGCATTGGCGCTGCCTTCGTTCGGCGTGATGCCGGCTTCGCGCAGCTTGCGCTCCAGGTCGGTGCCGGTCGACGCGTCGGCCAGTTCGTCCTGGGCGTTCAGTTCAGCGGCGCGTTGCTGCTGCTTGGCCTGCAGGCGGTTCAGAGTACCGACGGCGGTTTCCAGCTTGCCGTTGGCGCCGCCACTGGCGATCGAAGCACTGACCTGGGCTTTCTGTACGCTTTCACGGGCCTTGGCCATGTCCACTTGCTGACGCAGGCTTTTGATGCGGCTTTCGGCCTTGGTGATGTCTTTGCGCATGTTGTCCGCATAACCACCGAATTCGGTGGCCTGCTTTTGCTCGACATCCAGTTCATTGGTCAGGGTCGAAATGGCTTCGGCCACTTCCAGTGCCAGGTCTTCGCGGTTGGCCTGGATGGCGGCCAGGGCCTTGGATTCCAGATCCTTGATCTTGGCGTTGTACTCGCTGACGCGATCGGCCGACAGTTTGTGCTTGGCCATGATGGTGACCAACTCACGCTTGGCGTTGGCCAGCGCGCTGTCAGCATCGCGAATTTCCTGGTCGAGGATGCGCAGGGCCTGTTGGTCGACGATCGATTCGCCGACTTCATTGGCACCGCCACGCAGCGCGGTGAACAATTTGCTCCAGATGGACTGAGTCATTGGATATTTCCTGTTCCCGAAAAATTAGATGAAGAAACGTTCAAAGGCTTCGCTGGCGCGCTGGACGTTGTCGACGAGGGTTTTCACCTCGGTCACGACGTTGGTCAGGCTGGAGTCGGAGCTCAGTGCGCCGAACATGTTGTAAACGACCTGGCCGTTGGGCATGGACTCGATACCGATCGAGGACAGCGGGAACATTTCCCGGCTGCGCAGAACGGCATCGTTGAAGGCCGGTACGTCCTTGATCGACTCGACGTCCACCAGCACGGTGTCGACGATGATTTGCTCGCCCACCACCGCGATGTAAATCGGCAAGCCACCGAAATCGTTCATTTCCAGCTTGATGCTGGACTCGGAGCCTTGAACGAGGGAAAGGGTGATGTCGTTGGAAACCACGTCATCAAGGGCCTGAAGGGCGCTGAAGAGGCGGTCGATGTTCCAGTTAGTACCTGCGCTCATGTAATTCTCCGACATGAATGAGCCAGCCAGGATCGGTTGGCGTAGCTGTTTCTCCATCTGCTTGAGCAGGCTTCGGTTTTCGGGAAGCACCCAAGTCTCGTGTTTCACATAACCGGCGGCACCCAGGCCCGCGCGCATCTGCTTCATGTAGAAGCTGGATGGTTTTTTCGCGGATGGTTTCGAGCGCTCTCCCTTGCGGCTCGCTGAATCGGTAACAGACCCGGCAGGCGGATCTGATGGAGAGCTGCTTTTCATGATGCTGACCCCGTAGTGAAAAACTCACGCGTGAGAAACACTACAGGCAATTTTGGCGAACCTCAATAGCTCACGCGTGAGACTTTTTTAGACTGTTGCACCGGCGTATGACAAGAAGGTCCATCACTCAATGCCAGTCAGTGAGTGCAATCCATGTGGGAGCGAGCCTGCTCGCGAAAGCGGTGTTTCAGGCAACGTCAATGTTGACTGTGCCGCTGCCTTCGCGAGCAGGTTCCTCATCTAACCCGCCAGAAAGTCGTCGGTGGACACCACGCTGGCATAGGCAAAACCCAGGGCCGACATGAAGGCCGCGTGCACATGGGCGGCCGGGACGGTGACGCCGTTGAACTCCAGGTCACGGGTGGCACAGGCGTCGTGAATCACCGTGACGGTGTAGCCAAGGTCGGCGGCGGCGCGGGTGATGCCGTCGATGCACATGTGGCTCATGCTGCCGACGACAACCAGTTCCTTGATGGCTTGCTCGTCGAGGATCGACTTCAGATCGGTTTCGCGGAACGAGTTGACGAAGTGCTTGAGCACCACTGGCTCATCGGCGCGGTTGAGGACTTTGGGGTGCAACTTCGCCCCTTCGGAACCCGGGGTGAAGAACGGTGCGGTGTTGGAGGTGAATTCGTGGCGGATGTGCACCACCGGATCACCGGTCTCGCGAAACGCCTGAATCAACCGTGCGGCGTTGTCCGCTGCGGCGTCGGCGCCCACCAGCGGCCACTTGCCCTGGGGGAAGTAGTCGTTTTGGATATCGACTACGATGAGTGCTTGCTTGGCCATGAGTATTTCCTCGAAGTGTGTGTCAGGTGTGGAATCAAGTATCGGGTTTAGCGGGCTGTTCGAGGATTGGCCGCACCGACAATAGCAGGGGGAAAACTGACAATGGGTGTAGAAAGGGCGGTCGCCGAACTGGGGGTGCTGATTTATCCCGGCGCGCAGATGGCGGCGGTGCATGGGCTGACGGACCTGTTCGGCGTGGCCAACCGGATCGCCGCCGAGCATCAGGCGACACAATTGCCGTTACTGCGGATCAGTCACTGGCAGGTCGAGGGCGATCAGGCGCCCGAGCGGGTCTACGACAGTCATCCCGGCCCGGCTGGCGCGTTGGTCGCCGTGTTGATCCCGCCCTCGATCGGCGGTTTTTCCCAGAGGCAGGCGCCTCAAGGCCTGATTCGCTGGATTCGGCAGCAACACGCCAATGGCGCGACCCTCGGCGGCGTCTGCGTGGGTTCTATTCTGTTGGCCGAAAGCGGTCTGCTCGACGACCGTAGCGCGACCACCCACTGGACTTCGGCCAAGGCCTTCGCCGAGCGTTATCCGGCGATCAAACTCAAGGCCGACACACCGATTGTCGACGATGGCGATCTGATCACTACCGCCGGGCTGATGGCCTGGTCAGAGTTGGGTTTACGGCTGGTGGACCGTTTTCTCGGGCCGAGCATCGCCACCGGCACGGCACGGTTTCTGGTGGTGGAACACAGCGACAGTGCGAGCGAGTGCGGTAGTAATTTTTCGCCGATTCTCAGCCATGGCGATGCGTCGATTCTCAAGGTCCAGCATTGGTTGCAAAGCACCGGGGCGACCGATGTCTCGGTGGCGGCGATGGCCGAGCGGGCGGGGCTGGAAGAGCGCACCTTCCTGCGGCGATTCCGTGCCGCGACCGGGTTGAAACCCACTGAGTACTGCCAGCACCTGCGAGTCGGCAAGGCGCGGGAAATGCTTGAATTTACCAACGGCACCATCGATCACATTGCCTGGACCGTGGGCTATCAGGACCCGAGTGCGTTTCGGGCCACGTTCAAGAAAATTACCGGGTTGGCGCCGAGTGATTACCGGGCGCGGTTTGGGGTGATGCCGAGCGCAGTTGTGGGTCGATAGCAAGCATCAGCACAAATCTGAAAATGTGGGAGCGAGCCTGCTCGCGATAGCGGTGTGTCATCAACATGAACATTGAATGTCAGGCCCCAATCGCGAGCAGGCTCGCTCCCACATGGGTTCGGCGGCAGGCTTGAGTCGTGCAAAATACCGGTAGTATTGAAAGGCGTCGTGCAGAATAAAACAGGCCTTGTGCCATCGCGCATTTTGTAAGCGGCTGATTTAAAAATCGTTTTTCATCAGCCGCCGTTGGCCTGATCTCTGCACCCTTGTAGCTACATTCATCTAGCGCAGATTGAAGGGGAACGCATGACCCCAACAAACCGCAAAAAACTGGTGCTCGCCCATTCGATGCGACCCAACGCGCCTCTGCACGAAATCGAAACCAATCGGGCCCTCGCTCATTGGCTGGCGCAGACACTCGGGCTCAAATATGGCGGCAGCTACGATCCCGAATTGCACAGCGGCCGTGATATTTATCTGTTGCCGACCCAGACCGTGATAGGCGTCGCCGCCGCCCGGCAATTGGGCGTCAAGGGGCCGGAAGATTTATGGGGCGGTTACGTCGACCACGATTTCATCTGCACCAAAGCCATCAGTCATGGGTTGTTGAACCGCTATGCGTTCGCGCCCGAAGGCTGGGCACCGCTGTTTTCCGAACGCGTGCGCAGCGTGGTGCTCGATGGCCTCAGCGTGTTTTCCGTGGACGATGCGCGCCCGGCGGCGGAGCATTTGCTCTACAGCGGCCCGATTCGCATGAAGCCTGTTCATGCCTGTGGCGGGCGCAGTCAGGAAGTGATCGAAAGCCTCGACCAGTTTGATGCCATCCTCGCTCGTCCCGATGCCAAAACGTTGTTCACCGAAGGCGTGGTGCTGGAGCAGGATTTGACCGAGGTGGTCACCCACAGCGTCGGCCAGAGCTTTATCGGCGGTCAGGTGCTGAGTTATTGCGGTGATCAATACTTGACTGAAGACGCACAGGGCGAGCAGGTTTATGGAGGGTCCAACCTGTTGGTGGTACAGGGTTATTACGAGGATCTGCTGGCGCTGGAACTGCCGGACGACGTGAGGCTGGCGATCCAGCAAGCTCAGGTATTCGATAGCGCGGCAGATGAAGCCTACCCCGGTTTCTACGCCTCGCGACGTAACTACGACATTGCCCAGGGGCTGGACAGCCATGGCAAACAGCGCTGTGGCGTACTCGAACAATCCTGGCGCATGGGCGGCGCCAGCAGTGCCGAAGTCGCGGCGTTGCAGAGCTTCGTCAACGACCCCGGATTACGCGCGATTTGCGTGTCCTCGGTCGAAACCTATACCGATCAACCGCTGCCGGCGAACGCCATCGAGGTGTACCGCGGGCCGGCGGAAAACAGTGACTTTCTTCTCAAGTACGTAACGGTCAAATCCTATGACGGCTAGAAGCGAAACCATTGAGATCGACATCGACGATGAACGGATGAGCGGGACCTTCCTCAGCCCCAAATCGAAAGTCCCGGGTGTGCTGTTCGTCCATGGCTGGGGCGGGAGTCAGGAGCGCGACCTGGAACGCGCCAAAGGCATCGCCGGACTGGGTTGTGTGTGTCTGACGTTCGACTTGCGCGGGCACACGGGCGGAACCGGTATTCCATTGTCCCGGGTGACCCGCGAAGACAACCTGCGCGACCTGTTGGCAGCCTATGACCGTTTGCTCGCCCATCCGGCGCTCGACACTTCCGCTATCGCCGTGGTCGGCACCAGTTATGGCGGTTACCTGGCGGCGATCCTGACGTCCTTGCGCCCGGTGCGCTGGCTGGCACTGCGGGTGCCGGCGCTGTATCGCGACGACTTGTGGCATACGCCCAAGCGCGAACTGGACAAGGCCGACTTGCGCGATTACCGCAACACGCGGGTCCGCGCCGACAGCAATCGCGCACTGCATGCCTGTTCGCAATTTACCGGGGATGTGTTGCTGGTGGAGTCCGAGAACGATGTCTATGTGCCCCATGCGACCATCATGAGTTACCGGGCCGCCTGCCAGCAGACCCACTCGCTGACTCACCGGATTATCGACGGTGCCGATCACGCCTTGAGCGATCCGGTCTCGCAACAGGCGTACACCTCGATCCTGGTGGGCTGGATCACGGAAATGGTGGTGGGCGAGCGGTTGAGCATTATTCAGTCGAGTTGAGATTTGCGGTGCTCTTGCGATCATTCGCGAGCAGGCTCGCTCCCACATTTGAACCGCGTTGCCTGTCCGAACGCGGTCTGATGTGGGAGCGAGCCTGCTCGCGATGACGGAAGCTGCCTCACCGTAATGCTCAAGAAAGTTTTTTCGAAATCCGCAACGACTTGGCCTTGGCTTCCACCACCAGGTACATCACCACGGTAATCAGCAGCGGCAGGAGGAAATAGATCGCCCGATAAGCGAGCAACCCCGCCACCAGGCTTCCCCGCGAGACCTCGTGTTGCAGCAGCGCCACAAACACCGCCTCCAACACGCCGAGCCCGGCCGGGATATGGGTGATGACCCCGGCAATGGCACTGATCAGCAACACGCCAAGTACCAGCGGATAGTCCAGTTTGCTCGGCAGCAGGGTGAAGATCACCGCCGCCATCAGCGCCCAGTTCAGCGCGCCGAGGGCCAGTTGCAGGATCGCCATGTGCAGCGACGGCAGGTCGATTTCCACGCCGCGAATCGACCATTCCCGCCGCCTGGAAAACCGACAGGCCGCCAGATACCCCGCGCTCAATAGCAGCAACAACACGCCCACGCCTTGCAAGGCATCACTGCTCAGCTTCCAGCCTGGCGGCATTCGCACCAGTCCGCTGCTGAACACCGTGCCGGCAATCACCATGTAGCCGAACCAGTTGGTCGCCAGGCTCAGCCCGAGGATTTTCGCGATGTTGCTTTTGCTCACGCCGAGCCGCGAATACAGCCGGTAACGCATGGCGATGCCGCCGACCCAGGCGCTCAGGTTGAGGTTGAAGGCATAGCTGATGATGCCCACCGGGAGAATCTGTCGCCAGGTCAGGTTCTGCTGGATGTAGGTGCGGCCGATCAGGTCGAAACAGGCGTAGACCAGAAAACTCAGCAAGGTCACGGCCGACGCGATGATCAGTGTGCGCACTTTGAAGTCGGCCAGGGTATCGAACACTTCGCTCCATTCGATGCGCTGGGCAAGCATCGTGAACAGTACGATCAACGCTAGAAAAAACAGCATCGTCAGAGGCTTCTTCCAGCGGTGCCAGTGGGATTTTCGCGAGGTGTCGGAGTGAGGAGCAGGCTGCGTATCAGAATGGCTCATGCCTTTATCGTCCCCCGGTCGGATGGATGAAGGGTTTCAGCCGTGGTTTATGCGCCGGCAGCCAACCGGCCCATGCCGGGAAATGCCGCAGGATGTGGAACACCAGAAAGCCGATGGTCATGTCCCAGACCCGCCCGCGAGGTGCCTTGTCCACGGACATCACCTTGCAGTGGTTGCTGCTCAACTCGTCGAGACGCTCGAACAAGTCGCGGTTGAAGGCACGGTCGCGGATCAACACGTTAGCCTCCAGGTTCAGGGACAGGCTCAGCGGGTCCAGGTTGCTTGAGCCGACGGTGCTCCAGTCCTCGTCGACCAGGGCGACTTTGCCATGCAGGGGGCGATCGCAATATTCGTAGATCACCACCCCGGCCCGCAGCAGGTAGTCGTAGGTCATGCGCGCGGCGAGCCTGGCCACCCGCAAGTCCGGTTGCCCTTGAAGAATCAGGCGCACCTCGACCCCTCGACGCGCCGCATTGCGGATCTCCCGCAGCAGCCGATAGCCTGGAAAGAAGTAGGCGTTGGCGATCACCACGCGACGCCGGGCACTGCGCACTACCTGCAAGTACACCTCTTCGATATCGCTGGGGTGTTCTGCGTTGTCGCGATACACCAGCCGCACCTGACCATCATGATCGTTGACCGCCAGTTCAGCGTGCCTCTGCCGGCGACGTTGCCACCAGTATTTGGCCCGGGCCGGGCGACCGCCTTGCAGCAGGGCGAAGTGATGAATATCGGCCACCGTCGGGCCTTGCACTTCCACCGAATAATCCTGTTTGGCTTCGGGGCCGAAGTCGGCCAGATGGTCGGCGGAAAAGTTGATCCCGCCAATGAACGCAATCGTGCCGTCGACCACCACGATCTTGCGGTGCAGGCGGCGGAACCAGTTAGTGCGGATGCCCAGGTGAAGCGGGGCGGGGTCGAATATTTGCAGGCGCACACCGGCATGGCTCAGGGCCGCGAGGAATTCGGTACTCAATTCGCCACAACCAAAACCGTCGAGGCTGACGGTGATGCGCACGCCACGTTGCGCCGCTTCAATCAGGATTTGTTGAAGTTCATTGCCGACCTTGTCCTCGAACAGAATAAAGGTCTCCAGCAGGATTTCACTCTGGGCCTGGCGCAGCACTTCAAACACCCGTGGAAAGTACGCCTCGCCGTTTTCCAGTAATTCGACCCGGTTGTTGCCGTGCCAGCCGTAGACGATGTCAACCGCCGCCGGCTCGCGCGCGGGGGGTGGTGTAGCAACCTGTTCGACCGTGGTTTTTTCCATCGCAGGGCTGTTCATAGCTCGATCTCCACCGATAGCGGTACATGGTCGGAAAGGTGTGACCAGGGGCGTGCCGCCAGGACTTGCGGATGACTGGCCGTGAGGTTGCGCACGTAGATGCGGTCCAGGCGCAATGCCGGCAAACGCGCCGGGAAACTGCGCGCCGGTTTGCCATGCAGCTGGGCGAAGACTTCACGCAAACCACAGGGTTTGAGCAGCGCATCGGCGCGTTGGCGCCAGTCGTTGAAGTCGCCGGCGACCACCACCGGAGCATCCTGCGGCAACTCTTCCAGGCGCCGGGTCAGCAGCTTGAGTTGTGCCGTGCGGTGACTTTCGCGCAACCCCAGATGGACGCAAATGGCATGCACTTCCCGGCCGTCACCAGGCATGCGCAGCACGCAATGCAGGATTCCACGGTTTTCATGGCCGCTGATGGACACGTCAAGGTTGTCGTGACGAATGATCTGGAATTTCGACAATAGCGCATTGCCGTGATCGCCCGCGGGGTAGACCGCGTTACGCCCATAGGCGAATTGCGGCCACAGGGTATCGGCAAGGAATTCGTACTGGGGCATCGCCGGCCAGTTGTTGTAGCGCAGGGGATGATGCTCGTGAGTACCGTGGACCTCCTGTAAAAACACCACATCGGCGGACACACTGCGCACCGCTTCGCGTAATTCGGGCAGGATGAAGCGCCGATTGAGGGCGGTGAAACCCTTGTGGGTATTGACCGTCAGCACGGTGAAGCGGCTCACGGCGCTGATGATCGGTTGCTGTTCATCCGTCGTGCCGACCGGTTCGGGAATGCTCATGGCAGCACTCCTTCGCCAGCCGGTTCACCGGGAGCGGTGGCAAGGTCTTTGTCGAGGTGGAAACGCTCAAGCAGATGGCGAGCATCGAAGGGCGCCCGGACTTTGATGTCGTTATCGAAATAGCAGAACACTTCCCGGGATTTGCGCACCTTGGGCTTTTGCCGGGGCGCGATCAGTTGCGGGTCCGCCGGTTGCTGGCCGTGATGCCAGGCTTCGATCCGGTCACCCCAGCGTTTCAGCGCTTGCGGGGTATAACCGCTGGCGTAGAGCTCTTCGGCGCCGTGCAGGCGCAGGTAGACGAAATCGCTGGTGATGTCTTCGCGATACGGCCATTTGCCGGCGGTATCGGCAATGACCAACGCGGCGTTATAGCGTTTGAGCAAGCGGATGAACGCGGGATCGACGAAGCTCTCGTGACGGATTTCCACGGCGTGGCGCAGCGGTTTTTTACCATAGGGCTTCATGCTGGCGTGACCGTTCAGGCGCGGTTCATGCTGACGGGCGAGGGCGGCAGCCTGTTCGGTGTCGTGGGGTAATTGTTCAAGAAAGCTTTCGAACAGCTCGGGATCGAATTTGAAGTTGGGCGGAAACTGCCAGAGAATCGGGCCGAGTTTTTCCTTGAGCTCCAGTACCCCGGAGGCGAAGAAATTCGCCAAGGGTTTATGGACGTCCCGCAGGCGCTTGATATGGGTGATAAAACGCGGCGCCTTGACGCTGAACACGAAGCCCGCCGGGGTTTCGGCATACCACTGGGCGTAACGTTCGGGCCGTTGCAGGGCGTAAAACGATCCATTGATTTCGATGCTGTTGACGGCCCGTGAAGCGAATTGCAATTCGCGTTTCTGGGTCAGCCCCTTCGGGTAGAAATCCCCCCGCCAAGGGGTGTAGCGCCAGCCTGAAATTCCGATATGAATCGCCGCCATGTCGCCTCCCGTCTGGTGTAGCCCTCGGACAGCCTCTGTCTTTTGATGACTGCGGGGCGTGAGAGAAAGTTTCGACGGGGCTACGGACGGTAAGGCTCGGCAAAACACTACAAATCAAATGTGGGAGCGGGCTTGCTCGCGAAAGCGGCCTCACATCCAGTATTGATGTGACTGACACACCGCTTTCGCGAGCAAGCCCGCTCCCACAGGTTAATCAATGACCGGCGACGATCCGGGCAGAACCTTCAGCCGGTTCGGCATACACCGGGCCCAACCGATCAAGGCGACCACTCCAGACGGTCAGTGCCAGAGCAACCAATACCACCAGGCCGCCGATCCACGCGGTATGGATCAGGCCCATGTGCGCCACGATCAAACCGCCACCCCACGCGCCACCGGCAATGCCCAGGTTGAACGCCGCAATGTTCAGGCCTGACGCCACGTCCACCGCATGCGGGGTGTGATGTTCGGCCTGACGCACCACATACACCTGCAGGCCAGGCACGTTGCCGAAAGCGACGGCGCCCCAAACCAGCACGGTGGCCAGGGCCAGCCATGGGTTGCCGGCGGTGAAGGTCAGCACGAACAGCACGGCGGCGAGCAGGGCGAAGATGATTTTCAGGGCGCTGATCGGGCCGCGCTTGTCCGCCAGTTTGCCGCCCCAGATGTTGCCGACGGCCACCGAGATGCCGTACACCAGCAGCACCAGGCTGACCGTGCTGGCGCTGAAACCGGAAATGTCCTGAAGAATCGGCGCCAGAAAGGTGAAGGCAATGAACGAGCCGCCGTAACCGACCGCCGTCATGGCATACACCAGCAGCAGACGCGGTTGCTTGAGCACCTGCAATTGCTGCAGCAGCGAAGCCGGTTTGCTGTGGGCGATGTTTTTCGGCACGTACAGCAAGCTGCCGATAAAGGCGATCACACCCAATGCAGACACGGCGAGGAAGGTTTCACGCCAGCCAAAATGCTGACCGATAAAGGTCCCCAGCGGCACGCCGGTGACCAGCGCCACGGTCAGGCCGGTGAACATGATGGCAATCGCGCTGGCCGCTTTTTCCTTCGGCACCAGGCTGGTGGCGATGGTCGAGCCAATCGAGAAAAACACCCCGTGGGCCAGGCCCGTGACGATCCGCGCAATGATCAGCGACTCGTAGCTCGGCGCTTGCCAGGCCAGCAGGTTGCCGAGGGTGAACAGCACCATCAGCGATAACAGCAGCAGTTTGCGCGGGACTTTGCCGGTGAGGGCGGTCAACACCGGTGCGCCGATGGCCACCCCCAGTGCATACAGACTGACCAGCAAACCGGCGGACGGCAGGCTGACGCCGAGGTCGGCGCCGATGGTGGGTAACAGGCCAACGATGACGAATTCCGTCGTCCCGATGGCGAAAGCACTAAGGGTCAGCGCGAGCAAGGCAATGGGCATGGCTGCAACTCCGGTGGATTGATTGATGGAGCGCAGTGTCGGGGTTTGGGTCATGCGGAAAAATACAGGGATGAGCATTTGATATTTGCGTGCCGGTCAAATATCTACCAGGCCAATAAAGCCCTGTGGCGAGTCGGCTGGGCAATATTCGATGGATCGGGCGTTCAATCAGCGTCTTAAAAAACTTGTGGATAACAGCCCATGGGTGCATTTCGCGCAGACTTATCCACAGCAGGTTTTGCTGCCTAAAAGGCAGGTGGATGAACCGGAAAATGATGGGCCGCTGGAGGATTCGCCGGTGTTGTTGCCGGATCAGCCGCGAACTCAATAACAGCACCGTCCCTGTAGGAGCGAGGCTTGCCCGCGAAGGGAGCGCTGCGGTGTATCGGCAGCACCGCGTCATCGTTCTTCGCGGGCAAGCCTCGCTCCTACAGGAAATTGTGGCGAGTCAGCTTATTACGCACCTCGCCACTGGCCTGTTGATCCAGATCCAGCCAAAACTGCTGTTTGCCGGCGATCTCGGCGGCGGCCGGTAAGCCGTCGCGATACACCAGTCGATTACTCGCCAGCGCCGGCACTTTCGCGCCCGGCAACAGGGTGCCGGCGAGGTTCAGCGGATCCACCCCGCACACCGCGATCAGACTCCCGTCATGGGGGCGCCGTCTGACTTCGCGCAGCAACGGAATCACCTCGGGCAGCGCAAACTGCTCACCCGCCAGGCCACTGACAAACCGCCCGCCACGAATCTCGCCCCGAGCCTCGAGCCGATGAAAGGTGCGCAGCAATTCTCGCCAACTCGGCAACCAGTCCGCCTCACGCTCCAATAAGCGCCAGAACACCACGCCGTAACGGCGCAGCAAGGTCCTGGCGATGTGTTCCAACGTTTCGCTGGGGGTTGAAACCGGGCGGTGGTTATCCACAACCGGCGCGACAGCACCGCGGCGCAGCAAGGCCCAGCGTCCGGCATCGTCCATCCCGCCAACAAACGCTCCGCGCCCGCGTCGGCTGCTGCGATTCTGGCGTTTGCTGGCCGGGGTAATCAGCGCCCGCAGGCCGGCGAAGCTGTCGGCGTTTACCAGCCCGGCACCGACCAGTTCCTGCAAGGCGATTTCCAGTTCCGAGCGCAGCAGATGGGCTTCGTGAATCAGCTCATCGAAAAACAGTGCGCCGTGCTGGCTGAGCGCTTCATGGACTTTTTGGGTTTTGGGCGACAGCTCGCTGACCGGTGTCTGCTCGGTCAAGCCGCTCCACAATCCGACCTGACTGCGCGGCAGTAGCAGAATCGGCGTGCTGCGTAATGCGGTGCTGGTGCTCTTGTTGCGCGCAGTCAGGCGGGTCCAGACCAGTTTGCCACTGCGACATAACTCATCCAGCCAACTCGCCGAATAGTCTTTGAGCCGCGCCGGCAGAAGGTCGCTGTCCCACGCTGAAGCAGCGGCGGGGTAGCCTTCGAACTGGCTGATGATCGCCGGCAACACCGCGCTGCCCTGGCCTTGGCTTGCGGCCGACAGGTGCTGCCAGTCGAACAGAAAACGCATGAAATCCTGCAGAGCCACTGGCTCGATTTCCCGGCGCAGCCGTTTGACCGTGTAGCGATGAATCCGCGCCAGCAGATGCCGTTCGCACCATTCTTCCTCACGGGCGCCTGGGGTGAATTGCCCGCGCAGCACATAACCTTCGCGCTCCAGTTGTGCCAGGGCCTGAGTGACTTGAATCGTCGGCAGACCGAGCGGTTCGGCAATCACTTTCAGTGGCAACGGACCAAACGCGCTGAGCCGCGCGCGGATCACTTCCAGCACGGCTTCATCTGACTCCCAGGTTTCATCGAAACCGGGCAACGCTTCCAACGGTGGAACCCATTTGGCCTGTGGATAAATCGCCCGCAGGCAGGTCAGTCGTTCCAGCGCCAACCACAGCGATTGCTCGGCATTGATTTGCAAACGGCTGGCCCGGCCACTGTCGGCCAGGGTGTTCAGCCAATCGAGCCAATTCGGGTTGGCCTGGGCCTCGGTCTCGGTAATGCACGCCAGGCTCATCAGCGCCTCATGCATTTCATCGATGCCGGTGGGCGTTGGCCAGGCTTCATCACGCACCGCAGTAATCGCCTCGGCGTCCAGCGCACCGAGGTCGTCGCTGGACTGCGGATCACTCCAGCGGCGGTTGAGCACCGCCTGAGTGCGGCGCTCTTCCAGCGGTGCATCGTCGAGAAAGGTGTAGGGGCGGGCGCTGAGAATCTCTGCCGCCAGTGGCGAGGGCGCCGGCAAATCGCGGCTGATCAGGCGGATGTCACCGTGTTCCATGCGCCGTAACAACGCCAGCCAGCCTTCGCTGTCCATGGCTTCGTGCAGGCAATCGTCGAGGGTTTGTTCCACCAGCGGATGGTCGGGAATCTCGCGCTCGCCGGCGAGGTTTTCCACGCAGGCGATCTGATCGGGAAACACGCTGGCGATCAGGTCTTCGCTTTTCATCCGCTGGATTTGTGGCGGTACTTTGCGTCCGCCGCTGTAACGCGGCAGCGCCAGGGCGACCCCGGCGTTCCAGCGCCAGCGCACGCCGAACAGTGGTGCTTCGAGCACTGCTTGAATCAGAGTGTGCTCGGCACTGTTGCTGTGCAGGTAACGCCAGACGTCCTCCAGCTCGAAGCTGTGGCCGGTGGACAGCGACAGCACGATGGCGTCCTCACTGGCGGCGGCCTGCAATTCGAAATTGAAGGTGCGGCAGAAACGCTTGCGCAGGGCCAGGCCCCAGGCGCGGTTGATGCGGCTGCCGAACGGCGAGTGGATGATCAGCTGCGTACCGCCGGACTCATCAAAAAAGCGTTCCATCAGCAGCGTGTCTTGCGACGGCAAGGCGCCAAGGGCCAGGCGTGCCCGGGCCAGGTAATCCACCAGTTGCTCGGCACTGGCGAGATTCAAGCCGAGTACGTCGGTCAGCCAGTCGACGGCTGGCTGCAGGTTGCCGGGTGTGGCGCCGAGCCGTTCATCGAGGTGCGCTTGCAGGCGGGCGACGGCGAACGACAGTTCATCGCTACGCCCCGGCGCTTCACCGAGCCAGAACGGAATGGTCGGCGGCTGACCCTGAGCGTCTTCGACCCGGACCTTGCCGGTTTCGACCCGCAGGATTCGATACGAGGTATTGCCCAACTGAAAGATATCCCCGGCGATGCTTTCCACCGCGAAGTCTTCGTTGACGCTGCCGATGTTCAGCCCTTGAGGCTCCAGCAAAACGCTGTAGTCGGCGTTGTCCGGAATCGTCCCGCCGCTGGTCACGGCGGTCAGCTTGGCGCCCCGGCGGCCACGCAAGGTGCGGCTTACGGCGTCCCGGTGCAGGTAAGCGCTGCGAATACCCAGGCGACCGTTGTAGCCCTCGGCAAGCATGTGCAGCAGTGCCTGATAGTGCTTTTCGTCGAGCGTGGCGTAAGGCGAGGCTTTGCGCAGCATGTCCAGCAGCGCCTGCTCCTGCCATTCCTGGCAGCTGACCTCGGCGATGATCTGCTGGGCCAGCACGTCCAGCGGCGCTTCGGGGATCTGTAACGTGTCGAGTTCGCCACGGCGTACGCAATCGAGCAGGGCGGCGCATTCGATCAGGTCGTCGCGGGTGGTGGCGAACAACCGGCCCTTGGGCGTGCCGCCGACCTGGTGCCCGGAGCGGCCGACCCGTTGCAAGAAACCGGCAATCGAGCGCGGCGAAGCGATCTGGCACACCAGGTCGACGTCGCCGATATCGATCCCCAACTCCAGCGAAGCGGTGGCGATCAGCACTTGCAGCTCGCCGCGCTTGAGCCGTTGCTCGGCGTCCAGGCGAAATTCCTTGGCCAGGCTGCCATGGTGCGCGGCAACGGCATCCTTGCCGAGGCGTTCGCTCAAGTGTCGACTCAGGCGTTCGGCCAGGCGCCGGGTGTTGACGAAAATCAGCGTGGTCCGGTGTTCGCGGGCGAAGGCGGCGAGTCGGTCATAGACCAGCTCCCAGACATCGTTGGCCATCACCGCCGACAACGGCACGGGCGGCACCTCTATATCGAGGTCCCGTGGGCGGGCGTGACCGATGTCGATGATGTCGCAGTCGCGATCACGGCCGACCAGAAAGCGCGACACCGCTTCGATGGGTTTTTGCGTCGCGGACAGGCCGATCCGCACCAGCGGTTGCGAGCAAAGCGCCTGTAGACGCTCCAGGCTCAGGGCCAGGTGACTGCCGCGCTTGCTGGCGGCGATGGCGTGGATTTCGTCGACGATCACCGTACGCGTAGTGCCGAGCATTTGCCGGCCGGAGTCGGAGCCGAGCAGCACATAAAGGGATTCCGGGGTGGTCACCAGAATGTGCGGCGCGGTTTTGCGCATGGCCGAGCGCTCTTTTTGCGGCGTATCGCCAGTGCGCACGGCGGTGCTGATCGGCACGTCGGGCAGGCCCATCACGCGCAACTGCTCGGTGATGCCGGCCAGCGGGTTTTGCAGGTTGATCTGGATGTCGTTGGACAGGGCCTTGAGCGGGGAAACGTAGACCACCAGGGTTTCGTCCGGCAGGCCCTGGGGGTTTTCCAGGCCGCGATGGACCAGATCGTCGAGCACGGCCAGAAACGCGGTAAGGGTTTTACCGGAGCCGGTGGGCGCGGCGATCAGGGTCGAACGGCGCTGGCGGATCAACGGCCACGCCCGGGCCTGGGCGGCGGTGGCCGTCGCGAAGGTGTTGCTGAACCAGGCGCTGACGGCGGGGTGAAAGCCTGCCAGTGCAGCGTCCGTGGGGATGGGCAGATTCATGGAGTAATTTATGCGGGTGGGGGCGGGAAGTTGCAAGTACCGCTCAGGATCTGTGTCGGTGCTGACGGCCTCTTCGCGGGCGAGCCTCGCTCCTGCACTGATTGTGGTTGATCGCGATAAAACCTGTAGGAGCGAGGCTTGCCCGCGAAGAGGCCCTCACAAGCACCACAAATCCCCGGGATCTACACTTTACGGATGACGGTTGCGCACTAAACCCGCAAAATGCAACGATTCCGGCAACTATTGACGAAATCGCGCCGCGGGCGCTGTCGATAAAGCCATCGTTTCAATCAGATTGGGCCTGCTGACTCTATGCGAATGCGCCTTATGTTACTGGGCGGCGGAAATGCCCTTGGGCAGGCGCTGATTCGCCTCGGTGCGGAGGAAGACATCGGTTTCCTCGCCCCCCGCCCACCGCAAGACGGCTGGGACGCCGCGAGCCTGACGCAACTGCTCGACGATACCCGTCCGGATGCGTTGATCAATCTCGCCTATTACTTTGACTGGTTCCAGGCGGAAACCGTCAGCGAACAGCGTCTGGCCGGGCAGGAACGCGCCATCGAACGGCTGGCCGAGCTGTGCCAGCATCACAACATTGTGCTGCTGCAACCGTCGAGTTATCGCGTGTTCGATGGCTCCCGGGCGACCGCTTACAGCGAAAAAGACGAACCGGTACCGCTGGGCCTGCGCGGTCAGGCCTTGTGGCGAATCGAGCAAAGCGTACGGGCCACCTGTCCGCAGCACGTGCTGCTGCGTTTTGGCTGGCTGCTCGATGACAGCCCCGACGGCACCCTTGGGCGATTCCTGAGTCGCGCCGAAAAAGCTGAAGAACTGCTGATGGCTGATGATCGTCGCGGTAATCCGACGCCCGTGGACGATGCCGCCCGGGTGATCATTTCGGTGCTCAAGCAACTCGATTGCGCGGCGCCACTGTGGGGCACCTACCACTACGCCGGACATGAGGCGACCACGCCGCTGGCACTGGGGCAGGCGATCCTCACTGAAGCACGCGCCCTGCACCCGCTGGCCATCGAAGCGCCGACTGCCCAGGCTCACGCCGCGCGGCCCGACGCCGCCGAAGAACCGCAACACGCGGTGCTGGCCTGCAAGAAAATTCTGCACACTTTCGGGATCAAGCCCCGCGCCTGGCGCGCGGCACTCCCGGGCTTACTGGATAGGTTTTATCGCCATGGCTGACGGCCCTGTTTTAATCACCGGCGGCGCCGGTTTCATCGGCTCGCACCTGACCGACGCCTTGCTTGCCCAAGGGCATTCGGTGCGGATTCTCGATGACCTTTCCACCGGTAAACGCAGCAACCTGCCGCTGGACAATCCCCTCGTCGAACTGATCGTGGGCGATGTCGCCGATGCGGCACTGGTGGCGCAGGCGATGGTCGGTTGCAGCGCAGTGGCGCACCTGGCCGCGGTGGCCTCGGTGCAGGCCTCGGTGGACGATCCGGTGAAGACTCACCAGAGCAATTTCATCGGCTCGCTGAATGTTTGCGAGGCCATGCGTCAGGCCGGCGTCAAACGAGTGCTGTACGCGTCCAGCGCAGCGGTCTACGGCAACAATGGCGAAGGCGAGTCGATCGACGAAGACACGCCCAAGGCACCGTTGACGCCATACGCGGTGGACAAGTTGGCGAGCGAGCATTACTTCGATTTTTATCGCCGCCAGCATGGTCTGGAGCCGGTGATTTTCCGCTTCTTCAACATCTTCGGCCCGCGCCAGGATCCATCCTCGCCGTATTCCGGGGTGATCAGCATTTTCAGCGAGCGCGCGCAGAAAGGCCTGCCGATCACTGTGTTCGGCGATGGCGAGCAGACTCGCGATTTTGTCTATGTCGAGGACCTGGTGGACGTGCTGGTGCAAGCCATCGAGAAGCCGCAGGTCGAGGTCGGCGCGGTGAATGTCGGCTGGAATCAGGCCACCACGCTCAAGCAAATGCTTGAAGCCCTTGAAGCCGTGGTCGGCAAGTTGCCGCCCGTGAGCTACGGCCCGGCGCGCTCCGGTGACATCCGCCATTCACGGGCGAACAACCGGCGTTTGCTGGAGCGGTTTACCTACCCGGAGCAGACACCGATGAGTGTTGGGCTGGCGCGGTTGCTGGGACGCTGACGTTTTACACAACCATGAAAAAGGCGCCTTTTGAAGGCGCCTTTTTTGTGGCCGATGCAATAACTGTGTCGAGGGAGCAAGCTCCCTCGCCACAAAAGCCGGACAAATATTTCCTAGAACTTGTAACCCAGACCGACCATGTAGACGAACGGGTCCACATCGACGTTGACCCTGGCACGAGTGCCCGGCGCGACGGCATCGTTTTCCACGGTCGCGCGGGTATTGATGTCGATGTAGCGGACCTGGGCGTTGATCATCACGTTGTCGGTCAACATGTAGTCAGCACCGACCTGCCAGGCCAGACCCCAGGAGTTCTCCGCCTTGAAGTTGCTGAAGCCGTTGGCGCGGGCTTCGCTGCTGAGGTTTTCGTCGTAGATCCAGGTGTAGTTGATGCCGCCGCCGATGTACGGCTGGAACGGGGACCTTGGGTCCAGTGGGTAGTAGACCAGGCTCAGGGTTGGCGGCAGGTGTTTCAAGGTGCCGAGTTTGCCGTTGGCGGCGCCCAGAGAGGTGCCTTTGAGCTTTACGTCATGCTCGAACGGCGAGGCCGCCAGCAGTTCGATCCCCAGATTGTTGGTGATCATGTAGGCGAAGTTCAGACCCAGTTGCGTGTCGCTGCTCATGGTGGCCTTGCCACCCAGATCGGCGCCCTTCAGCGGGCCCTGATCGACCTTGACGCTGGAGCTGTCGGCTTCCGGGTTGACGGTGATCGCACCGGCCCGAATGATGATGTCACCGGCGGTGTGAGCATGGGCGAGCGGGGCTGCGAGTGCGAGTGCGAACAGCGAAGCGCTGAGCAATGACTTGTGCATGGGGGCTCCAGAGGACGTTAAAAATGTTCGATGTCCAATGGTAGGGATCCAACTGATACGGTCTTTTGACTCAGCTCAATGAAACAGTGATGGCCCCGATTTTTGCGGAACTTCTGATGGCCCCATCGCGAGCAGGCTCGCTCCCACATTGGATCTGTGCATCAACACAAACCACTGTGGGAGCGAGCCTGCTCGCGATAGCTATCTACCGGATCACGCAGAATTACCGGATTCACTCCGGCAGCTCATACACATAAATCTTGTCCGCCTCCATCTGATACCCGGCATCCGCCAACTCGCTGGTGGACGCCTTGACCTGCAACGCACCTTCGACCCAGTACGGCTGATACAGCTCATCAAGCTTCACGCCGACTTCGCTTTTGACATGCACGATCTGGTTCGACGGTGGCGGTGGTACGTGGATGCAGGCGCCGAAATATGGCACCAGCAGAAACTCCGTGGTGCGGCCTTCTTCACTGACTTCCAGCGGCACGATGTACCCCGGTAAACGAATATTCTGGCCATCGAGACTCTTCACCACGGGCGCGTTCGGCATGTCCTGCTTGGCCGCTGGGGCCGATTCTGCGGACAACGCGTCGCTCATCTTCGACAGGTCATGCAGCGGTGTCATGTTCGGCACTTCTGGCGCCGCATCCGGCGGGATCATTTCCGACCAGGTCAGGTCCTTCGGCTCGGCCGCCCACAGTGGCAGAGCGACCAGCATCAACAGCGCAAGCAGGGCGCGGGGCATTTTCAACGTCCTCATAGTCGGATCGACAAGCCATCGGCCAAGGATTGGCGATAAGCGCGCCAGGCCGGCACGCTGCCCATCAGCAGCGCGGCGATCAAGATGCCACCGAGCAGCGTCCATTCATATTCGCTCGGCCAGGCCAGCGGCAGGTACAAGCCGTAATTCGCCTGCACGTAACCCTGCGCCACGGCGATGCCCACATACAGCAGCGCCACGCCGACAATCACTCCCGACAGCGCCAGGGCAAATGCCTCCAGCACCAGCAAGGTCGCAATATGCCACGGCCGCGCGCCCACCGAACGCAGAATCGCCATCTCGCGGCGCCGTTCGTTGAGGCTGGTGAGAATTGCCGTGAGCATGCCGATCAACCCGGTCAGCACCACGAACAGCGAAACGACGAACAAGGCTTTTTCCGCCGTGCTCATCAAACTCCACAACTCTTGCAACGCCACACCCGGCAGGATCGCCAGCAGCGGTTCGCCACGGAATTCGTTGATCTCGCGTTGCAGCGCGAACGTCGAAATTTTGTTGTTGAGGCCGAGCATGAAGGCGGTGATTGCTTGCGGCGTCAGGTCCATGTTGCGCGCCTGATCGGCGCTGACCCGACCGTTACCGCGCGCCGGCACGCCGTTGTGCCAATCGATGTGGATGGCTTCCATGCCGCCGAGGCTGATGTGCAGCGTGCGGTCCACCGGGGTGCCGGTGCGTTTGAGAATGCCGACCACGGTGAACGGTTTGTCGTCGTGTTTGACCAGGCTGATCGCCGCCACGCCGTGGGCCAGCACCAGTTTGTCGCCGAGTTTGTAGTGCAGCGCATCGGCCACTTCGGCGCCGAGCACCACTTCGAACGGATCGCTGGCGAAGGCGCGGCCGTCGGCCAGTTCGAGGTGCTGTTGATGGCCGTACTGATAGTGCTCGAAGTACGCCTCGGTGGTGCCCATCACCCGATAACCGCGATGGGAATCGCCGAGGGACATCGGGATCGCCCACTTCACTTTCGGGTTGTTGGCGAAATGTTCGAAGCTGTCCCAGCGGATGTTGTTGGTGGCGTTGCCGATGCGGAACACCGAATACAACAGCAGGTTCACCGAGCCTGAACGCGCGCCGACGATCAGGTCGGTGCCGCTGATGGTGCTGGCGAAACTGGCTTTGGCTTCGGTGCGCACCCGCTCCACCGCCAGCAGCAGGCAGACCGACAGGGCGATGGCGAACGCGGTGAGGATCGCAGTGAAGCGACGGTTAGCCAGACTGGCCATGGCTAGACGAAACAGATACATCTCAGACCTCGGACGGGGTAGCGGCGCGATTGAGATCGGCCAGCGACAGGTGGCGATCGAACAGTGGCGCGAGGCTCTGGTCATGGCTGACAAACAACAGGCTCGACCCGGCTTCGCGGCATTCGGCGAACAGCAGGCGAATGAAGTTCTCGCGGGCGTCGTAGTCCAGCGCCGAGGTCGGTTCGTCGGCGATCACCAGTTCCGGCTGACCGATCAATGCGCGCGCGGCGGCGACCCGTTGCTGCTGGCCGATGGACAGCGAATCGGCGCGGCGGCCGAGCAGGTTTTGATCGGTTAAACCCAAGTGGGCGAGCAGGGTGGCTGCCGCCTGATCGACGCTGCCGTGGCGCTGTTTCGCCCGTTCGGCCCGCAGTCTGGAGAAGTGGCAGGGCAGCTCGACGTTCTCGCGCACCGAGAGGAACGGCAGCAAGTTGAACTGCTGGAAAATGTAGCCCGTGTGATCGACGCGGAAGTGGTCGCGCGCGCCGGCAGAAAGCTCGGTCAGCTCCTGGCCAAGCAGGCGAATGCTGCCCCGATCTGGCTTTTGCACACCGCCGAGCAGGCCGAGGAGGGTGGTCTTGCCACTGCCGCTGGGGCCTTTGAGGAACAGGGTTTCACCCGGCATAAGGCGAAACGCGGGGATGTCCAGCAGCGGCGGGTGACCGGGCCAGCTGAAGCCCAGGTCGGACAGTTCGATGAGTGCTTGGGTCATGGCGCCGACTTCATGGTTTGGTTACTTGTCTCAACCTCAACCCCTGTAGGAGCGAGGCTTGCCCGCGAAAGCGATCTGACAGTCGACATCACTGTTGAATCTAATGGCCTCTTCGCGGGCAAGCCTCGCTCCTACAGGGGGTGGTATTGGATTCAGAATTTCAGGGCGGCAGCCTTGGCCGTCACTTCAACCCCTTGCTGTCCGCTCGGGCTGATCAGTTGTACCTGGATTTTCTGGGTGGCCGGGAACGTGTTGAAGATATTCGCCAGGTCCAGGGTCTTCAGCGCGCCGGGGGCCGAGCAGCTGAATTGGTAATGGGCGTGGATCTCGCTGTGGTCATGGTGATGCTCGTGACCGTCCTTGGCCGCTTCCTGATCAACTTCGTCATGGTCGTCGGCATCCGGCTTGTCGCCGAACAATGGGCTTTCCAGTTCCTGAATCGCGACCACGCAACCGGCCGCTTTTGGCAGGTTGAACAGTATCAACGGTTTTTCCAGCTGGGCACGGACGGCGGCGACCTTGGCCTTGTCGGCGTCGGTGGTGGCGGCGTGTTCGAAACCCACCAGGTTCATCGCCGGGCTTTCCAGTTCCAGTTCCAGGGTCTGGCCGTCCAGCGCCGCGTTCAAACGACCGACACCATGCTCGTGGGCGCTGAGGCTGCCGTGTTCATCGTGGTCATGATCATGCTCGACAGCCGCGTGGGCGACAGTCAGCGGCAACAAGGCAAACGGCAAAGCGAACAGCAGACGGCGCATGGCGGGTCTCCGAAAAGTAAAATGAAAAATTTGTTATGTAATCTTATAACGAAAGTGTCGAGAGTTTGACCGTCCGCTTGGCGTTGCGCAAGACCCATGGGAGCATGCGAGTCAGGTATGTGCAGGAGCAGACTCATGTTGCGAATACGCGGAAGCATCGGCGACTGGCCGGTGGATTTGACGCTGGAACTGGATGAAGGTGACTGGGCGCAGCTCGGTGCGCAGTTGCAGGCAGCAAAGCCCGAGGCGAGTGCGCCCGCCAAACCGGTGAATCAGGACGAGGCGCTGTGGCAGATCGCCCAAGAGCTGCTGCGCAAGGCCGGACAATTGAGCGGGCCGGATCTGCTGGAGCAGCTGGAAGGGCTGACCGGCAGCGCCGCGGCGGGCAAGCGCTTGCTGGTGCGCTTGCGCCACTGCGCGGACGTCAAAGTGGTGAGCGGTGGGGATACGCCGCTGTACAGCTGGCGCGAGCCAGCGTAGGCGCTGCCGCAGGCTGCGATCTTTTGATCTTGTTTTTCCGGCGCTGAAATGGTCGGAAGATCAAAAGATCGCAGCCTGCGGCAGCTCCTACGGGATCGGGTTCACATGGCCCGATCCGCTTAATACAGCGCAGCAAACAACTTGCGGCGGTACGTCGTCACCAGCGGATGATCGTTGCCCAGCAGTTCGAACACTTGCAGCAAGGTTTTGTGTGGCAAGCCTTCGCTGTAGCTGCGATTGCGGATGAACAGTTTCAGCAAGGCATCCAGCGCCGCGTCGTATTGCTGGCGGGCCAGTTGCTGGATCGCCAATTGATAGACCGCCTCATCGTCCTGCGGATTTTTCGCCAAGCGTGCTTTCAGGTCGGCTGCATCCGGCAAGTCCTTGGCCTGGCCGAGAAACTGGATCTGTGCCTTGGCGCCGGCCAGCGCGGCCTTGTGCTCATCGGTCTTGACCGCGTCGAGCACGGCTTGCGCTTCACCCAATTCGCCGCGCTCGGTGAGGCAGCGGGCGTAGAGAATCAGCGCTTTGGCATTGGTGTTGTCTTCGCCCAGCAGCACTTTGAGGATGGCTTCGGCATCGGCGAAACGGTTGTCATCGAACAACGCCCGAGCTTGCTCAAACGGATCGGCAGCCGCCGGCGGCGGCATTTGCACGTGTGGCTCAAGCATCGCGCGCACGGCGGATTCCGGCTGTGCACCGGCAAAACCGTCCACCGGTTGACCGTCCTTGAACAGCACCACAGTCGGCAGGCTGCGAATGCCGAAGCGCGAGACGATGTCCGGTTCGACGTCGCAATTGACTTTGGCCAGCAGCAACTCGCCCTGATAGCTCTCGGCGATGGTTTGCAGCATCGGCATCAAGGCCTTGCACGGCGCACACCATTCGGCCCAGAAATCCACCAGTACCGGTTTGTGAAAAGAGTTCTCGATCACAGACTGCTCGAAATCGGCAGTCGTGGCGTCGAAGATGTACGGCGTTTCCTGGCTCATGGGGGATCTCGTAAAAGCGTGAATGTGGTCACTATAAGGCTTGGCGGGGGGGGCTGAAAGCGGGGTGGCCATTGAGTGATGTGTTGCCTGACGGGGCGTCTTCGCGGGCAGGCCTCGCTCCTACAGGTTCGCATTGATTTCGAAATCGACACCAACCTTGTAGGAGCGAGGCTTGCCCGCGAAGCTTTTAGCCACGCCGCGCATGGTAAAGGCTCACATGCCGAAACTCTTCGGGTTCGGCCAGATCCGGCAAGGTCATTGCCTCCAGCATCTCGATGCGCTGATACAACGGATGGCGAAAATCGCGAACTCGCGAATCCGCTACCAACGCTTCCCGGCCACGGCTGAGAAACTCGTCGAGCAACGGCAGATTCGCCCGGTCGTACAACACATCGGCCACCAGAATCAGATCGAATCGATCGGCCTCGGCAAAGAAGTCCGTCGAATAGCTGAGGTGTACGTCATTGAGTTCGGCATTCGCCCGACACGCGGCAATTGCCAGCGGGTCCAGGTCACAGGCCACCACTTCCAGCGCCCCGGCTTTCACCGCCGCAATCCCCGCCACGCCGGAACCGGCGCCGAAATCGAGCACCCGTTTGCCTTTGACCCACTCAGGAAATTCGGCGAGATAGCGGGCGACCGCCAGACCGCTGGCCCAGCAGAAACTCCAATACGGCGGCTCGTGGAGAATGCGCCGGGTTTCTTCCGGGCTGAAGGCACGGTCCATGTTGTCGCCGTCGATCAGCCAGAGTTTAAGCTCGGTGTCTGGCAACTCACAGGCTACAAGCTGTGCGTCCCCGAGCAGTTCACCTAACGCCTGTTGCAGGTCGAGCGGTGCAATCATGGCGCTTTGACGAATTGCAGCTGCCCCAAGGCCTGGGTCGTTGGCTGTGTGATGGTTTGCGCCGGCAGATGCAGAATCAACTGCCCGGACTGGCTGGCGCGGCCGCGCAGTTCAACGCGGGCGCCGACCGGAAAGGATTCCGGATTGAAACGCAGACGAAACGGCAACACTTGATCGGTGCCGATCAGGCTGGAACTGGCGAGCAATTGTTGCGGGCGCCCCTTTTCATCGATGACCAGCAACGCGAGTTCGACTTCGGCGCCGGCCGGTACGCCTTGCAGGGTTCCGCTCAGTTCACGTTGATAAGCCGGCAGTGGACCGAGCTCGGCCGCCGCCTTGGCTTTCTTCTGTGCCTGTTGCGGCGCGGGGCCTGGTGTCGGCGGCTGGGGCTTGGGCGCATCGCTGCCGCAGGCCACCAGCAGGCTGAAAACACTGAGCAGAACGAGCGGTCTTAGGGGCATTTGCGGCTCCAGCAAGGTGAAATCCATGGATCAAACTATATAGCCAGTCTGTATACCGCAAACCCTATGGCTTGTCTTGCCACGGGGATGCGCTACCATGGCCCTCCCATTTTTTGTTGCCTGCCACCATGCACTGTCCCTTCTGCGGTGCCAACGACACCAAGGTCATCGACTCGCGTCTGGTCGCCGAGGGCGAACAGGTGCGCCGCCGGCGTGAATGCCTGGCCTGCGGCGAACGTTTCACGACGTTCGAAACCGCTGAACTGGTGTTGCCGCGCCTGATCAAAACCGACGGCAGTCGCCAGCCGTTCGACGAAGAAAAACTGCGCGCCGGTATGCAGCGGGCGCTGGAGAAGCGCCCGGTGAGTGTCGAGCGCCTCGAATCGTCGCTGGTGCACATCAAACACAAACTGCGCGCCACCGGCGAACGCGAGGTCAAATCCCTCGTGGTCGGTGAATTGGTGATGGCCGAGCTGCAAAAGCTCGACGAAGTCGCCTATATCCGCTTCGCTTCGGTGTATCGACGCTTCCAGGACCTCAACGAGTTCCGCGAAGAAATCGATCGCCTGGCCCGTGAGCCGGTGAAAGAATGACCCACTCCCCCGAACAAGCCGTCCTCGACGCGCATTACATGGCCCGCGCTCTGGAACTGGCGCGCAAAGGTCATTACACGACGCACCCCAACCCCCGGGTTGGCTGCGTGGTTGTGCGTGACGGGCAGATTGTCGGTGAAGGCTGGCATGTGCGTACCGGCGAGCCTCATGCCGAAGTCCACGCCTTGCGCGCTGCTGGCGACAAGGCGCGAGGCGCCACGGCTTACGTGACCCTTGAACCGTGCAGCCACCACGGCCGTACGCCGCCCTGTGCCGATGCACTGGTGAATGCCGGTGTGGCGCGCGTCGTCGCGGCGATGCAGGACCCGAACCCGGAAGTTGCCGGTCGCGGTCTGCAGCGTCTGGCCGAGGTCGGTATCGCCACTGAAAGCGGCGTGCTGGAAGGCGAGGCGCGCAAGCTCAATGAAGGCTTCCTCAAACGCATGGAGCATGGCTTGCCGTTCGTGCGGGTCAAGCTGGCGATGAGCCTCGACGGCCGCACGGCGATGGAAAGCGGCGAGAGCCAGTGGATCACAGGTCCGGCGGCGCGTTCGGCGGTACAACGGCTGCGCGCTCAAGCGAGTGTGGTGCTGACCGGGGCCGACACAGTGCTGGCGGACAACGCACGCTTGACTGTGCGCGCCGATGAATTGGGCCTGGACCCTGAGCAAACCGCCTTGGCCATGAGCCGTCCACCGCTGCGGGTGCTGATTGACGGTCGCCTGCGAGTGCCGCTGGACGCGCCATTCTTCAAGGCCGGCCCGGCACTGGTCGCGACGTGCATGGCCATTGAAGAGCAATACGCCAATGGCCCGGAATGCCTGATCGTGGCCGGCGACGATGGCCTGGTCGACCTGCGCAAGTTGTTGGTTGAGCTCGCTGCCCGTGGCGTCAACGAGGTGCTGGTCGAGGCTGGCCCACGTCTGGCCGGGGCATTTGCTCAGCAAGGGCTGGTGGATGAGTTCCAGATCTTCATCGCCGGCAAGTTTCTCGGTTCCTCGGCGAGGCCGCTGCTGGACTGGCCACTGGCGCAGATGAAAGACGCGCCTGAGCTCAAAATCACCGAAATCCGCGCGGTTGGCGATGACTGGCGAGTCACTGCCATCCCTGTGCCATCGGCGAGCGTATAATTCCCGGCCATTGCTCTAGTGCTGGCCCTGTTCTCGAGGAGGACTCCATGTTTACCGGCATCATCGAATCCATCGGCAGTATCCGTGCATTGACCCCAAAAGGTGGAGATGTGCGGGTTTACGTAGAAACCGGCAAGCTCGACCTGAGCGACGTCAAACTGGGCGACAGCATTGCCGTCAACGGCGTGTGCCTGACGGCGGTTGAACTGCCGGGCAATGGCTTTGCGGCGGACGTCAGTCGCGAAACCCTCGACTGCACCGCCATGAATGACCTCAAAAGCGGCAGCCCGGTGAATCTGGAAAAAGCCCTGACCCCGACCACCCGCCTCGGTGGGCATCTGGTCAGCGGCCACGTCGATGGCGTGGGCGAAGTGGTTGCCCGCACCGAAAACGCCCGGGCCGTGGAATTCCGCATCCGTGCCCCGAAAGAGCTGGCCAAGTACATCGCCCATAAAGGCTCGATCACCGTCGACGGCACCAGCCTGACGGTCAACGCCGTCGATGGCGCCGAGTTCTTGCTGACCATCATTCCGCACACCTTGAGCGAAACCATCATGGCGTCGTACCAGCCGGGTCGCCGGGTGAATCTGGAAGTCGACTTGCTAGCCCGTTATCTGGAGCGCCTGTTGTTGGGCGATAAGGCCGCAGAGTCAAGCGACTCTTCGCAAAAGCCAGGCAACATCACTGAAAGCTTTCTGGCCGCCAACGGCTACCTCAAATCCTGACCCAAGGGGGTGCCTTGTGGCGCTCAATAGCATCGAAGAACTGGTTGAAGACATCCGCCAAGGCAAGATGGTCATCCTCATGGATGACGAAGATCGCGAGAATGAAGGCGACCTGATCATGGCCGCCGAATGCTGCAAGCCTGAACACATCAACTTCATGGCCAAGCACGCCCGTGGCCTGATCTGCATGCCGATGAGCCGTGAGCGTTGCGAACTGCTCAAGTTGCCGTTGATGGCGCCACGCAACGGTTCCGGCTTCGGCACCAAGTTCACTGTGTCCATCGAAGCCGCCGAAGGCGTGACCACCGGTATCTCCGCGGCCGACCGTGCGCGCACCGTGCAAGCCGCTGCCGCCAAAGACGCCAAGGCTGAAGACATCGTCAGTCCCGGCCACATCTTCCCGCTGATGGCCCAGGCCGGCGGCACCCTGGCCCGCGCCGGCCACACCGAAGCCGCCTGCGACCTGGCGCGCATGGCCGGTTTCGAGCCGAGCGGTGTGATCTGCGAAGTGATGAACGACGACGGCACCATGTCCCGTCGCGCCGAGCTTGAAGCGTTTGCCGCCGAACACGACATCAAGATCGGCACCATCGCCGACCTGATTCATTACCGGATGATCCACGAACGTACCGTTCAGCGGATTGCCGAGCAGCCGCTGGACAGCGAACTGGGCCAGTTCAACCTGGTGACCTATCGTGATTCGGTGGAAGGCGACGTGCACATGGCGCTGACCCTGGGCACCGTGTGCGCTGAAGAACCGACGCTGGTTCGAGTGCACAACATGGACCCGCTGCGTGACCTGTTGATGGTCAAGCAACCGGGCCGCTGGAGCCTGCGCGCCGCCATGGCCGCGGTTGCCGAGGCTGGCAGCGGCGTGGTGCTGTTGCTCGGTCACCCGCTCGATGGCGACGTGCTCCTGGCGCATATCCGCGAAACCGCCGATCACAGCGCAGTGAAAAAACCGACCACCTACAGCATCGTCGGCGCCGGTTCGCAGATCCTTCGGGACCTGGGCGTGCGCAAAATGCGCCTGATGAGTGCGCCGATGAAATTTAATGCGATATCCGGTTTCGATCTGGAAGTTGTAGAATACGTGCCCTCCGAATAATGACCGGCAGTTTGCGGGCCTGTATTCGCGGTTAACAAATCACTGAGGGACGCGTAGAAAACGCGTCCCGGCTCTTTAAGAGATCTAACGAATGACCCTGAAGACCATCGAAGGTACCTTCATCGCCCCTAAAGGCCGCTACGCTTTGGTAGTGGGCCGTTTCAACAGCTTCGTCGTTGAAAGCCTGGTCAGCGGTGCAGTTGATGCCCTGGTTCGCCATGGCGTGAGCGAAAGCGACATCACCATCATCCGTGCGCCTGGCGCCTTCGAAATCCCGCTGGTTGCGCAGAAAGTCGCTCAGAAGGGCGAATACGCGGCAATCATCGCCCTGGGCGCGGTCATTCGTGGCGGTACTCCGCACTTCGAATACGTGGCGGGCGAATGCACCAAGGGCCTGGCCCAGGTGTCCATGGAGTTCGGCGTTCCGGTCGCTTTCGGCGTACTGACCGTTGATTCCATCGAGCAAGCCATCGAACGTTCCGGCACCAAGGCCGGCAACAAAGGTGCTGAAGCTGCCCTGTCCGCCCTGGAAATGGTCAGCCTGCTGGCGCAGTTGGAGGCCAAGTGATTAGCGACGATAGCGATCGTTTCAACCCGCGCGATCCAAAGCCTGCGGATGCCGGCAAGCCATCGAAAAGCGTCAAGCGTCGTGAAGCCCGTCAGCTCGCGACTCAGGCGCTGTACCAGTGGCACATGGCCAAGCAGTCGCTGAACGAGATCGAAGCGCAGTTCCGGGTCGATAACGATTTCAGTGATGTTGATGGCGCCTACTTCCGTGAAATCCTGCATGGGGTTCCGGCTCAGAAGGACCGGATCGACGCCGCACTGGCGCCCTGCCTGGACATCACCATCGAAGAGCTGGACCCGGTTGAACTGGCGGTTCTGCGCCTGTCTACCTGGGAGCTGCTCGAGCGCGTTGATGTGCCGTACCGCGTTGTGATCAACGAAGGTATCGAACTGGCCAAGGTCTTCGGTTCCACCGACGGCCACAAGTTCGTCAACGGTGTGCTCGACAAGCTGGCCCCGCGTCTGCGTGAAGCTGAAGTGAAGGCGTTCAAGCGCTGAATTGCGCTTGTACTGTCCTGTCTCGCCGATACGTTCCTTTTTTGGCGAGTGACTGTTGTTGCCAGACAAGGTGCCGCGACAAGTCATAGCCCGCTATGGCGAGGGGCGGCAACGCAGCATGGCGACAACAGACGCTGCCAAACAAAAAAAACAATATTGGTGAGACAGGATACCAAGCCATGGGCGAGTTTGAGCTGATCCGCAATTTCTTTGCCGCCGCGCCTTGTGCGCAAGGCGGCGAAGGCGTTGCACTGGGGATTGGTGATGACTGCGCCTTGCTGGCTGTTCCCCCTGGGGAGCAGTTGGCGATTTCCACCGACACGCTCGTGGCCGGTGTACATTTCGCAGACCCTTGCGACCCGTTTCTGCTCGGCCAGCGCTCGCTGGCCGTAGCTGTCAGTGACCTGGCTGCCATGGGCGCCACGCCCATTGCCTTTACCCTTGCCCTGACCCTGCCTGCGGGGACCGCCGATTGGCTGGAAGCCTTCGCCCGCGGTTTGAACCGCATGGCGCAACATTGCGGTGTGGCGCTGGTGGGGGGCGATACCACCCGCGGACCGCTGAGCCTGACCATGACCGTGTTCGGCCGGGTGCCGACCGGTTTGGCCCTGACCCGCAGTGGCGCTCATCCAGGCGATTTGCTGTGTGTGGGGGGGGAGCTGGGTAACGGCGCGGGCGCATTGCCGCTGGTGCTCGGCCAGCGGACGGCCGAAGCCGCCGTCGCCGATCCGTTGCTGGCTCATTACTGGTCGCCGCAACCGCAGCTGGGTCTGGGCATGGCGTTGCGCGGCAGAGCCACTGCGGCGCTGGATATTTCCGACGGCCTGCTCGCCGACTGCGGGCACATTGCCCTGGCATCGAAAGTCGGGGTTCAGGTTGAGCGGAACAAGCTGCCTCTGTCAAAGGCGTTATTGGCCTTCCTCGGTCAGTCCGGCGCGGAACAAGCCGCCCTGAGCGGTGGCGATGATTACGTACTGGCCTTCACCCTGCCGCCCGCCGAATTGCCATCGTTGCTGGCGGACGGCTGGCCGATCCATGTGCTCGGGCAGGTTGTTGCAGGGCAGGGCGTGACACTGCTGGACGTCGACGGACACGACATCACCCCACCCATCCGGGGTTATCAACATTTTCGGGAGACACCGTGACAGATCATCCCAAACAGGTCCCGGGGGAGTTTGTACCGCCTTCGGTCTGGCGCAATCCGTGGCATTTCCTGGCGTTCGGCTTCGGCTCGGGTACCCTGCCAAAAGCACCGGGCACCTGGGGTTCGTTAGTGGCGTTACCCTTCATTCCGTTGTGGCAGATGCTGCCCGACTGGGGCTACTGGTTGATGCTCGGCATCACCATGCTGTTCGGCTTCTGGCTGTGCGGCAAGGTCGCCGACGATTTGCGCGTGCACGACCATGAAGGCATCGTCTGGGACGAAATGGTCGGGATGTGGATCACCCTGTGGCTGGTGCCGGAAGGTTGGTATTGGTTGCTGGCGGGGTTCCTGATGTTCCGCTTCTTCGACATCCTCAAGCCCTGGCCAATTCGCTGGATCGACCAACATGTGCACGGTGGTGTCGGGATCATGCTCGACGACGTGCTGGCAGGGGTGTTTGCCTGGTTGGCGATGCAAGGGCTGGTGTGGTTTTTCGTCTGAGGCGTCATGTGAGAAAACCGGGGATGGCGCGAAGCGGATGGCTGCTGATGGTTTTTGCGGTGTTTTGCTCGCTCGCCCGGGCGGAGGATGCACCGACGCCGTCCGTGATTCATCTGGCCAGCGAAGCCTGGGAAGACTATACCGCCGCCGATGGTCAAGGCCTGGGCTGGGACGTGTTGCGCAAAGTGTTCGAGCCGGCGGGCGTCAAGCTGGATATTCGAACCGAACCTTATACGCGCGCCAGGGGCCTGGCACAGCGTGGCGAAGTGGACGCTTGTGTCGGTTCTTATCGGGAAGAGGCGAGCGATCTGCTTTATCCGCGCTGGAATTTCGATACCGATCAGATCTACGCATTGGGCCTGGCCAGCAATCCGGCACCGACCCTGGATACCTTGGGCAGCTACCGATTGGCGTGGGTACGCGGTTACAAATATCAGGCTTACCTGCCCAACGTGCAGCGCTATAACGAAGTCGTGCGGCGTACCGGGATTCTGCCGATGCTGACCCACAACCGCGCTGATTACTACATCGATGCGCTGACCGAAGTCGATTACGTCGTTAGCCGAGCCAAGGACCCGTCGCAGTTTCGCCGCACGCATATTGCGGAATTGCCGCTTTACCTGTGCTTCGCTGATACACCGAATGCCCGCACGCTGATGGCGCTGTTCGACCGGCGCATGGAGTCGCTGGTAAAAAGCGGCCTGCTGAAACCGATCTTCGAACGCTGGAAGCAACCTTATCCGTTTCACTCGAACTGAGCACCGATCATGCGGTTGGCGAGCACTTCCCTGTGGGAGCGAGCCTGCTCGCGATGGCGGACTGTCAGCTAACACAGGTGTAACTGACAATCAGCCATCGCGAGCAGGCTCGCTCCCACAGGGAAGGTACGGGATTGATATCAAACTTTTGGATCGTTATGGCCGATAATTCAGCCTAAGCGTCTGCAGGAACGTGCTGTTACAATGCCGCCTCTGCGAATCTTCAGTATTTATAGATCAGGAGCACACCGGTGCCTGTCGTTTTCGTCGCCGCTTCCAAGCTGCCAACGCCTTTTGCGCAATTCACCATGCACGGCTTTCTCGATGAAGAGAATGGGCGCGAGCACGTTGTACTGAGCCTGGGTGATTTTACCGACGGTGCTCCGGTACTCGGCCGTTTGCATTCCGAATGCCTGACGGGTGATGCCTTGTTCAGCCAGCGTTGCGATTGCGGTTCGCAACTCGAGGCGGCGTTGCAGGCGATCGCCCGTGAAGGCCGTGGTGTGTTGCTCTACCTGCGTCAGGAAGGTCGCGGCATTGGCCTGCTGAACAAGATCCGCGCCTATGAATTGCAGGATGGCGGTGCCGACACCGTTGAAGCCAACGAACGTCTGGGCTTCGCCGCCGACCAGCGCGACTACGCCATGTGCCTGCCGATGCTGGAACATCTGGGCGTCAAATCCCTGCGCCTGATGACCAACAATCCACGCAAGGTCAAAGCCTTGACCGACATGGGTATCGTGGTCGCCGAGCGCGTGCCGTTACACACCGGGCACAACCCGCATAACAAACTCTACCTGGCCACCAAGGCCAGCAAGCTCGACCACATGATGGGCAATGAGCATCAGGGCGAGGTTGACCGGGCGTGACTCGCGGTCAGGTACGGCGGCGACTGTCCGTCAACTGGTGGCAGTATCTGGCGCTGGCCTTGCTGCCGCTGTTCGTGATCAACGGCGTATTCGGCCAGACTGAGGCGATTCTGCCGGTGTTGGCCATGCCATTGTTCATCGCGGGTGTGGCTTCGATGTTTGTCAGCCTGAAGTTCTTTGGCGGTTACAAGCACGCGCTGATCGCCACCCAAAAAGCCCTCGACACCCCTGAAGAACCCGCCGCCTGGATCGCCTTGGCCGCGAAACGCCGCGCCGCGTTTCTGGTCGCCGGCCTGCCCGCCTGGATCGGTGCGCTGGCGGTATTCGTCGGTCTTGAAGCCGTCCCATTGGTGCTGCTGGCGCTGTCGACCACAGTACTGTTCTACCTCTACCGTATCCCGCGTCAACTCGGCTGATGCGCAGCATCTGGCTGGCGGTGTTGCTGCTGGCCGTCAACGGCCCGGTGGCTGCGGTCGAGCGGGTTGTCAGCCTGGCGCCATCGCTTTCCGAAATCGTTGTTGAGCTGAACTCGGCTGACCTGCTGGTCGGTGTGCTGGATGCCGGTGAACGTCCCGCCGAGCTCAAAGGCATTCCTTCCGTGGGCAGCTACGGCCAGTTGGATATGGAACGGCTGCTCAGCCTCAAACCCGACCTGTTGCTGCTTTGGCCGGGCAGTATGGGGCCCGCTCAGCGTGAACAGCTCAAAGGGCTGAACATTCCCACCTATGTCGCCGAACCCCACAACCTCGAACAACTTGCCGCCCAGATTGAAGTGATCGCTGCGCAACTCGGAAGACCGGAGCGTGGTGTTTCATTGGCCGAAAATCTGCGTCAGCGACTGGGTTCCCTGCGCCAGCGCTATCGAAGGGATGAGCCGTTACGGGTGTTCTATCAAGTCTGGGACCGGCCGCTGTACACCGTGGGCGGCGGACAGATCATCAGTGATGCGCTGCAGGTGTGTGGAGCGCGCAATGTATTTGCCGACCTGACGCAGCCTGCTCCGCAGGTCAGTGTGGAGGCGGTGTTGCAGCGCAATCCCGAGGTGATTCTGGCCAGTGATCAGGCGCAGCTCGATGCGTGGAAGACCTGGGCCCAGGTGACGGCGGTGGCGCAGGGGCAATTGCTGTTGGTGACCGATAAAGGCCTGGAGCGGCCGAGCGGGCAGATGATCGAAGCGACGGCCAAGTTGTGCCAGTTGATCGCGCCCGATCTCTGAGACCGAGGTGCGGCCATCGCGAGCAGGCTCGCTCCCACACTGGACCGCGTTCAGACATAGATCAATGCGGGAGATCAATGTGGGAGCGAGCCTGCTCGCGATGGGGCCAGTCCAGACACCGCAAACTCTGAATTAGAGCTCCGGCGTCCAGGTTACCCCGAACATCCACGCCCGGCCTTCCTCGCGATACCCGTACTGACTGCCGTCATGGCTGTACAACGCCCGGCTGTAGCCCTTGTCCAGCAGGTTATCGACCTTCAACTCCAGCTTGATTTCGCGATTCAGCGCCCAACTGCTGCGCAACCCCAGCAGCGCATATCCGCCCAATGGCTGCCGGTTGTTCTCGTCGTCATAACTGCTGCTCACCGCTTGCCAACTGGCGCCGAGGCCCAGTCGATCGAGCTGCCGATCGAGGTCCAGGCTCAAGGTCCGCCGTGCACGGCGGGCCAGGGTATGGCCGCTGTCGCGATCCCGTGGGTCGATGAGCGCCAGGCCGAGGTTGCTCTGCCAGCCGAACAGCTCTTGTTTCAAGGCCGCTTCAAAGCCGTTGATGCGCGCCGAAGCAACGTTCGCCGGGCGGTTGTTGCTGCCGAAAATAATCGCGTCTTCCAGATCGGTGCGGTACAGCGAGGCCTCCAGGCGACTGCTCTGCGTCAGCTGACTGCGCCATTGCAGCTCATAACTTTTTGAAGTCTCGGGTTTCAGGTCCGGGTTACTGAAGTCCGGGTAGTAGAGGTCGTTGAAGGTCGGTGCGCGAAAGCCTTCGCTGTAGGTCAACAGCACATCGTTGTCGGGGTTCAGCGGCAGGGTGAAGGTGCCGCTCCAGCTGTTCTGGCTGCCGAATTGCTGGTTCTGATCGTGGCGCAGGCCCAGTTCGGTGGAGAAACTGTCGGCCTGATAGCGATGCTGGATAAACGCTGCGCGGTTCCAGCGGCTGTCTTCGTCGAACGCCGTGCTGCTGTTGATCCGGTCTTCGTACCCGTCGCCGCCCAGGATCAGGCTGTTGCGGTCATCCAGGGTCAGGTCATTCTGCCAGTTCACCGAATCGCGATAGGTGTTGAACACGCTGCGCTCATCGCTGAGCTTGTCGAGCGTCTTCTCGCGGTTTTCGCTGTGACCGAGCTCGATACGGGTTTGCCACCGGTCATTGATCCGCGCGTCGACGTAACTGCTGACGCTGCTCACGGCGAACTCGCTATACGGCTGCTGCTGGAGCGATTCGAAGGTGTTCATGTCGAAGCGGCCGAACGGGTTGTCGAATGCGCTTTTGCCCTGGTTATCCAGCAGGTTGGCACCGATTTCGATGTCGTCGGTGAGCGCGTGACTCAGGCTCAGGCTGACCGATTTGTTGCGGTATTCGTCGTGATCGCCATCGCTGGGCCAGGACTGCCGGGTGCGATTGATGCCCGCGGTTTCATCGAGGCTGGCGCCGAGGTTGAAGCGGGTCTGCGCGTCGCCGCCGGACAATCCGAGGCTGCGCTCCCAGGTCTGATTACTGCCCATCCCCACATGCATGCGTGGTTGCAGGCCTTGTTCGCCGCCACGGCGGGTGAAGATCTGGATCACCCCGCCAATCGCATCGCTGCCGTAGATCACCGAACGGGAGCCGCGTAGTACTTCCACGCGCTCGACCTGATCGATATTGATGTGTTGCAGGTTGCTGTCGCCGGAGGTCGAGTTGCCGATGCGCTGACCGTCGACCAGCACCAGGCTTTGCGCCGACTTGGTGCCACGAATGTAGACCCCCGGCAGACTGCCGCGTCCGCCTGTTTGCCCGACCTGTACGCCCGGTACCCGGCGCAGCAAGTCAGTGACGCTGTCGGGTTGCAGGCGATCGATGTCTTCGCGGGTGAATACGGTGTTGGCGGCACTGCTGTCGTTGCGCGCTTCGACCTGACGGTTGGCGCTGATCAGCACGTCGGGCAGTTTCAGGGCCTGGTCACGTTCGAAGGTGTCGGCCAGAACCTGGCCAGCCGGCAGCAGCGTCAGCGTCAGGGCAAAAGGGGAGAGTTTCATGGGGGATCCGAGGCGAATTCAGATACGACACAACCCCTGTAGGAGCTGCCGAAGGCTGCGATCTTTTGATTTTGCTTTTTTAGATTGAGAGCCGCCGAAGATCAGGATCAAAAGATCGCAGCCTTCGGCAGCTCCTACGAGGGATCGGGTTTACAGGTTGAGCAGCTGCAAACGCTGACGCACCGCTTCTTCGATCCCGGCTTCATCCAGTCCGCATTCGGCCAGCATTTGCGCAGGCTTGGCGTGCTCCACGTAAACGTCCGGCAAGCCCAGGTGCAGCATCGACTTGAGAATGTTCTCGCGGGCGAGGAATTCGCTGACCGCGCCACCGGCACCGCCCATGATTGCGTTCTCTTCGATGGTTACCAGCAATTCATGGCGGCTGGCGATGTCGCGAACCAGTGCTTCGTCGAGCGGTTTGACGAAACGCATGTCGACCACGGTCGCATCCAGCGTCTCGGCGACTTTCAGTGCCTCGGCCAGTTGCACGCCGAACACCAGCAGGGCGACTTTGCTGCCCTGACGGCGAACCACACCCTTGCCGATTTCGATCGGCTCGAGGTCTTTCTCGATGGTCGCATTCGGGCCGGTGCCGCGCGGGTAACGTACGGCTGCCGGGCCGTTGTACAGGTGGCCGGTGCTGAGCATTTTGCGCAGTTCGTTTTCGTCGCTCGGGGTCATCACCAGCATGCCGGGGATGCAGCGCAGGAACGACAAGTCGAAGCTGCCCGCGTGCGTCGGGCCGTCTTCGCCCACCAGGCCTGCGCGGTCGATGGCGAACAGCACGTCGAGGTTTTGCACCGCGACGTCATGAATCAGTTGGTCGTAAGCGCGTTGCAGGAAGGTCGAATAGATCGCCACCACCGGTTTTGCGCCTTCGCAGGCCATGCCGGCGGCGAAGGTCACGGCGTGTTGCTCGGCAATCGCCACATCGAAATAACGCTGTGGGAAACGCTCGCTGAACGCCACCAGATCGGAGCCTTCCTTCATTGCCGGGGTAATCCCGACCAGACGCGGATCAACCGCGGCCATGTCGCACAGCCACTCACCGAACACACCGGAATACTTCGGCCCGCCGGCTTTCTTCGGCGCGGCGGCTGGAGCGTCTAGAGGCTCAAGCTTGGTGATGGCGTGGTAACCGATCGGGTCGACTTCGGCCGGGGCGAAGCCTTTGCCTTTTTTGGTGACCACGTGCAGGAATTGCGGGCCTTTCAGATCGCGCATGTTGCGCAGGGTGGCGATCAGGGTCGGCAGGTCGTGGCCATCGATCGGGCCGATGTAGTTCCAGCCCAGTTCTTCGAACAGGGTGCCGGGGACCAGCATGCCTTTGGCGTATTCTTCGGTGCGACGGGCGATTTCCCAGGCGCCGGGCAGGCGCGACAGGACCTTTTTGCTGCCTTCGCGCATGCTCGCGTAAGTGCGGCTGGAAAGGATTTTCGCCAGATAGTTCGACAGCCCGCCGACGTTGCGCGAGATCGACATGTCGTTGTCGTTGAGGATCACCAGCATGTTGGCGTCCACTTCCGGCGCGTGGTTCAGCGCCTCGAAGGCCATGCCGGCGGTCAGTGCGCCGTCGCCGATCACCGCGATCGCCTTGCGATCACTGTGTTGCAGGCGGGCGGCAATGGCCATGCCCAGCGCTGCGCTGATCGACGTGCTGGAGTGGCCGACGCCAAAGGTGTCGTACTCGCTCTCGGAACGACGCGGGAAGGCGGCAACGCCATCCTTCTGGCGCAGGGTGCTCATGCGCTCGCGACGGCCGGTGAGGATTTTGTGCGGGTAGGCCTGATGACCTACGTCCCACACCAGCCGGTCGTCCGGGGTGTCGAAGACGTAATGCAATGCGATGGTCAGCTCGATCACGCCCAGGCCAGCACCGAAATGCCCACCGGTCTGACCGACCGTGTAGAGCAATTCCAGGCGCAACTCATCGGCCAGGGTTTCCAGCTCGGCTTCGCCTAACCGCCGCAGCCCATCCGGCGTGTTGGCACGGTCGAGCAGGGGCGTGGTCGGGCGTTTGCGGGGAATCTCATGAAACGTCGTGGGCATCAGGCGAATCGTTATAGGTATAAAAGATGCGGCAGTTTACCTGATGCATCGTCCCCTGCCCACGCGTTGGTTTTTTTTGGCAGATACGCCGTCAGCTGCGGCGATCGACGATGTACCGGGCCAGATCGCGCAAGGGCTCGGCCGCCGCGTCAAACGGTCGCAGCGCGTGCAAGGCCTGGTCGCGCAGTTCCAGGGCATAAGCCTTGGCCGCGTCGAGACCGAGCAGGGCCGGGTAGGTCGGTTTGTCCCGGGCGATGTCGGCGCCTTGGCGTTTGCCGAGGGTTTCGGTGTCACTTTCGACGTCGAGAATGTCGTCCTGGACCTGAAATGCGAGACCAATGGCCTGTGCATAACTTTGCAGGGACTTGAGTTCATCCTTCGCGGCATGGCCGCTGGCCAGGGCGCCGAGCTTGACGCTGACTTCGATCAACGCGCCGGTCTTGTGCCGATGCATGTATTCGAGGGCTTTTTGATCGAGCTTCAAGCCCACCGAGCCGAGGTCGATGGCTTGCCCGCCGACCATGCCCGCCGGGCCGGCCGCCAATGCCAGGGCGCTGACCATCTGCAGGCGGGTTTCAGCGTCGCAACTGCTCAGGCGCGGGTCGAGCAGGGCGCTGAAGGCCAGGCTCTGCAAACCGTCTCCGGCGAGGATTGCACAGGCTTCATCGAATTTTTTATGCGTAGTCGGCTGACCGCGACGCAGATCGTCGTCGTCCATGGCCGGCAAATCGTCGTGTACCAGCGAATAGGCGTGGATCAGCTCCACCGCGCAGGCCGCGCCGTTGGCTTGCTCGGCCTTGCCACCCAGCGCCTCACACGCGGCGTAAGCCAGCAGCGGACGCACACGCTTGCCGCCATTCATCACGCTGTAGCGCATGGCTTCGTAGAGGCGGGCGAGTTCAGGGCCTGGCGCGTTGAACAGGGTTTCCAGTGCTGCGTTGACGCGGGCCTGGCTGGCCGCCGAATACGTCGCAATCATTCTGGCTGATCCGCGTCGAAGGGTTCCTCGGCCAGCTCGCCATCACGTTCGAGCAGCACTTGAACCTTTTGCTCGGCCTGGGCCAGCGCCGCCTGGCAGTCGCGGGTCAGACCGATGCCTTGCTCGAAAGCCGTCAGCGAGTCTTCCAGCGACAATTCGCCGTTCTCCAGACGCTCCACCAGCGTTTGCAGGTCAGCGAGAGATTGTTCGAAATCCAGTGCAGCTTTTTTGCGGGCCATGGCGGCTATTTCCGGTTGACGTTAAACCGGCGCGACACTAGCAGACATGGGGGGTATGGGCAAATGAACGGGCCTGAAAACCCCTGTCGCTGCGTCGGAAAAATCGGGCTCAGAATGCCTCAATATCAGGAGGACGGATCTGATACCGAGTGCTGCGCCCGCCACCGGGCAGGCGTTTCAGGCAGCCCTTCTCCAGCAGTTCGGACAGATGACGGGTAGCGGTGGCTTTGGAAACCTTTGCCACGGCCTGATATTGAGCCGCGCTAATCCCCTCCTTGAACCCCCGTTCTCCACCATCAAGTAGGCGATTCAGCACTTTGATCTGCTCAGCCGACAGTTCAGATTCTCGATGTGCCTGCCAGAAACGCGCTTTGCCCAGCACCGACTCGATCCGGCTCATGGCTTGCTGCAAGCTGCGCAGGAGGGCTCGCAGAAACCATTCCAGCCATTGCGTGATATCCAGCGTGGCTTTCTGACTGGTTTCGAGTACTCGATAGTAGCCGGAGCGATCCTCCAGGATGCTCGCCGACATGGCATAGAAACGGATAGCCTGGGCCTCACCCTGCGCCAGTGCCAGGTCGGTGATGGTTCGCGTCAGGCGGCCATTGCCGTCGTCGAAGGGGTGCAAAGTGACGAACCAGAAGTGTGCGATGCCGGCCCGCAGTAACGGATCGAGTTCTGTCTGATTCAGGCTGGCTTCAAACCAACGGAGAAACGTGTCGAGTTGATGCTCAAGGCCTTGGCGAGGCGGCGCTTCGAAGTGGACGGTCGGCCTGTCGAGTCGCCCCGAAACCACTTGCATCGGCTCATCGCCGCGCAACGCGCCAACATGGATCGGCCGGGCGGCGAAGTCTGTGTCTTGATCAGGAAACAGCCATTTATGCCATTCCTGCAATCGCTCCAATGTCAGTGGTTGCGCAAAGTGTTGAGTGGCATCGAGCATCAACTGCGCAAGCCCTTCGCTGCGTTGGCTGACTTGATCGCCATCAACGGGCTCCAGACCCAAACGTCGCGCAAGAGAAGAGCGCACGGAGCCAACATTCAGTTGCTCGCCTTCGATAGCCGAAGACGTCACGATGTTCTGCAGTAACGCATCCAGTTCGTTCTGCGCGATGAGTGAGCTACCCACGGAACTGGTCATGCCCATCAACCGCCCTTGTGCCTGCACACACTCGCGCAATAGCGATGTCAGGCGCTCGGCTTGCCAATTGAAATTTGGCCAATCAGGCCGTTGCCAAATCCAGTGAGGGGCCATGAACTCGGGTACTCCAAAGTGAATGAGCCGAATAATAGTCGTATTCGGCTCATTATGTGAGCCGAATACGATCGTTATTCGGCTCACGCCCGACAATCACCGTGATTTCCACCGCAAATATAGACGCATCAGATTGTTAAAAAACTGCCGAATGGCTAATCTTCGCGCCTTCTACGACCCTATATTCAAGGGTCTTTCTGACGAAACGCAGTTTTTTGGATCTGTAACGCGCCGAGGATCGGGCGCAGGGTTTCGTTATGCATGGCAGGAGGCGTTACATGCGTTGTGTTCTTTCACTGCTGATCACGCTGGTCTGCGCCCAGGCTGCCTGGGCCGAGCCCACGGCCGAGTTGTCGGAGCCGGTGGGCGGCTGGCGCTATCACGGCCTGCTGGACCGCAGTGAAAACCCTCGAGTCGCCTATCCCACGCCGCCCATCGACCGGGGCGTGCAGCGCAATCGCACGATGATCGAAGGCCAGCTCAAGGCTCTCGGCACGTTGCGTCCGCCCCATAGTCTGGCGGTCAATGGCAATCCCCTGAATTTGTACACCGACGAGCAAGGGCGCTTTGCCCGGCCGTATGCGTTCGGCGCCGGGTCCAACAGCGTCGAAGTGCGCAGTTCCGAGGGCAAGTCCCTCAAGCGCGTTCAATTCTATGAAGCCAACAACCTGCGCACGCCGGCGCGAATTCGCGTGGTGCTGGGTTGGGACGATCCCAAGGCCGAGCTCGACCTGCACATCATTACCCCCGACGGCCAGCATGCGTTCTGGGCTCGCCCGGCGATGAGCAATGGCGGCGGCCTGGACCCGGACGGGGTCGATGGCCCCGGTCCGGAAATGTTCACCATGACCGCGCCGATGCATGGCACCTACCTGGTTTATGTGAACTATTGGGGCAACTTCGGCAGTGGCGGCTATAACTTCGATGAGTCCAGCAACCAGAACGAGGTGATCACCTCGCAAATCAATCTGGTGCTCAACGAAAACACCGTCGACGAAAAACGCGAGACGTTCATCGTGCCCTTGCGGGCGATCGGCGACCTGCTGCTGGTCAAGACTTTCAACTATTAAACATCCCGCACCACGGATGAATTGGGTTTGTGAACATGAGCGATAACACGATTTCACCCGCCGTTCCCTCGGCCGCTGGCGCACCTGCGACCAAAACTTCCCGTCGCTGGCCGGCGCTGGTGATCGGGTTGTGCCTGGTGGCCGGCGTGGTGGGCGGATTGGGCTGGTTCCTGCACAAACCCAAAGCCCCGCCTGCGGAACTGGCCAGCGACAAACTGGGCATGAGCCGCCCGGACGGTTTGCTCGAAACCCATTCCCTGAGCCAGCTGCCCAAGGATTTGCTGGCCGTGCCGTTTCTCAAGGAAACCCTGACCGAAGATTTCGTCTTCTATTACGAAGCCCACGCCGACCGTCTCGGTTTGATCGGCAGTCTGCGGCGGATCATTTACGAGCATGACCTGAAGTTGCAGGACAGCCTGATCGAGCAGCTGTTCGATCAACCGGCGGATGTGGCGCTGTGGCGTGGGGCGGATGGGCGACTCAAGGATTTCCTGTTGGTGATGGATCGCGGTGGGCTGGCCAAGGTGCTGGAGCCGCTGGCAAAAGTGGCGCTGGACGATACGCAGCTGAGCAAACTCAGCGAGGTGAAAGTCGGCGCCGACGCTGTCACGCTCTATCAGCTCACCTACAACGCCAGCAAGTCATTGGTGTTCGCCTCCCATGGCGACAAACTGGTGGTGCTGTCCAATCCGGCCAAGCTCTATGACCCGGAAAACGGCGCCTCCGAGGACACCGGCAGCGTTTCGACCAAGGCCATCGCCGCCTTGCTCAACGGCGACAAACTGTTCCCCGAAGCCTTCGGCCTGCCACCGCGTACGCCTGAGGTGAAACAGCGCCTCTCGGTCAACTCCAGCGTGCTGGCCATGGGTTACCAGCGCTTCATTCCGAACTTCGCCGGCCTGCGTTTCGACATGGATGACAAGGGTTGGCACAGCTTCCTGGCCATGGACGAACTGGAGAACCAGCCAGACTTCGACTTCAAACCGATCTGGCAGGCCATGCCCATGGGCGCCAGCGCCTGTGTCGCCTTGCCACTGGCCGCCGAACAACAGAAACCGCTGCTGGTGAAACTCGGTGCCGACGACGCGGTGGCCCAAGCCCTGACCGAACACATGGCCGGTGCCGCCGGCCTGTGCTGGTACGCCGATTCGCGGCTGTACACGCCGCTGCTGGTGGCCAGCCTGAACGACGATGCCAGCGCCAAACTCGATGGCGACCTGGGCAACCTGTTCGGCTCGATGGTCGGCGCCTATGAAGGCAACGTCGCTGATCACGCGTTCCCGGTGGTCGAGAAACAGGAAGGTCAAACCCATCAGTGGCAGCGCCAGGTCAGCTCCAACTTCGGTCCCTATCAGGCCAAGGATGCCGAGCAACCGGATGCGATCACCGGCAAAGCCTTTATGCGCGTGAGCCTGGCGCGCCACGGTTCGACGCTGTTGTTTTCCCTCGACGACAAGCTGGTCGACAAAGCGCTGGGCACCCTCGACAAACGCTTCCCGCCGTTGGCTGACGTGCTGCCGAAAGACCTGCTGATGCCGATCTATTTCGGCCCGGATTCCATGGCGCAGCTGATGCAACAGGAAACCCTCGACAGCTTGCCGCAAGACATGGAACCGGTGTTTTACAACGCCGCGCAAACCTACCTGATCCCAAAACTGCGCACCCTCGGCGGCTACGGCAAATACGCCCTGACCTTGCCCAAAGGCAGCGAGCCCGACGGCCACTGGCAGTGGCTGCCGCTTGAGTGGAAAGCCCTGTGACCGCACTTATCCGAGGCCTCGGCCTGCTGGCGTTGCTGCTGGGGACTCGCACATTTGCCAGCGAAACCGCCGCGCTCGACCCGCAGCAATCCCAGGTGTTCCGCGCCTGGTTCGTGCGCATCGCCCAGGAACAGCTGACCCAAGGCCCGAGCCCGCGCTGGTATCAGCAGGACTGCGCCGGGCTGGTGCGGTTTGCCGCCAACGAAGCGCTGAAAGTCCATGACGACAAATGGCTGCGCAGCAATGGTCTGTCCAATCGCTACCTGCCGCCGGAACTGCAATTGAGCGACGCCCAGCGCGGCCTCGCCCAGCAATGGCAACAGGGCGGCGGCAAAGTCGGGCCCTATGTCAACGCGATCAAACTGATCCAGTTCAACAGCCATCTGGTCGGCCGCGATCTGGCCCAGGCCCGGCCTGGCGACCTGATGTTTTTCGATCAAGGCGACGACCAGCACCTGATGATCTGGATGGGCCGCTTCATCGCCTATCACACCGGCACCACCACCCCCACCGACAACGGCATGCGCTCCGCAAGCCTGCAACAACTCATGACATGGAAGGACACCCGATGGATACCCGACGCAGCCAACCCCAACTTCATCGGCGTCTATCGACTGAACTTTCTCTCCCAATGATCGGTGCCCGCATGCTGCGCATTTGCTCAAAACTGCCTCTGTTGCTGGCGCTGCTTGTGCCGCTGACTTCGGTCAACGCGGAAGACACCGTCGAGCCGAGCGGCTATACCCCGGTGGTCGGTGAGAGTTTCTTTCTGCTGGCCGACAGCAGTTTCGCCAGCGACGAGCAGGCGATGGTTCGCCTCGAAGCCCCAGGCCGCGATTACCGCCGGTTTCGCATGGAGCCTTATGGCGGCGCCGACATTCGTGTGTATCGCATCGACAAGCCGCTGGACTTCCTCAAGCGCCAGAAGAACCTGCATCGGGTGGTCAGCGATGGTCAGTTCAAGGGTGAAGGCCTGTCGAATACCCTCGCGTATCTGTGGGACAACTGGTACCGCAAATCCCGTCGGGTGATGCAGCGGGCGTTTTCCTACGAGTCGCGTAAACAAGTCACCGAGGAAGTGCCGGAACTGAAGATGGGCACCGCCATCGCCGCACCAACGCCTTACGACGCTCAGCCGCAATTCGCGTTGATTCCGGGCCTGCCGGTGGTCAGTCAATTCCGTTATCCGCTGTGGCAAGCCAAACCGATCCAGCCACCTGAGGGCGTGAACCTGGCCGGTTCTTCCAGCGAGTTCGTCAGCGTCTCGCCGGGCAACGTGTACATCCCGTTGGGCAACCTGAAACCGGGCCTGTATCTGGTGGAAGCGCTGATCGGCAAATACCGCGCGACCACCATGGTGTTCGTCTCCAACACCGTAGCCGTGAGCAAGATTGCCGGCGATGAATTGCTGGTGTGGGCAGCGCGCAAACACGAAGGCAGTTCGGTGCCCAAGGTCAATGTGCTGTGGACCGACGGCCTGGGCGTGATGAGCAGCGGCGCGACTGACGCCGATGGTTTGCTGCGTCTGAAACACGTCAGCCCGGAGCGTTCGTTCGTGATCGGCGAGGACGAAGAGGGCGGGGTATTCGTCTCCGAGAACTTCTATTACGACAGCGAAATCTACGACACCAAACTCTATGCGTTCACCGATCGGCCGCTGTATCGGCCGGGGGATTGGGTGTCGTTGAAAATCGTCGGTCGCGAGTTCAAGAATGCGCGGGATTCCGTGGCACCGACCGCTGCCGACGTCAATGTGACCGTGCTCGATGCCACCGGCACGGCGCTGCAATCGTTGGCGCTGAAGCTCGACTCCAAGGCAGGTACTCAGGGCCGTTTCCAACTGCCGGACAACGCGGTGGCGGGCGGTTATGAACTGCGTTTCAGCTACAAGGATCAGGCCTACAGCAGCGCCTTCCGCGTCGCCGAATACATCAAGCCGCACTTCGAGATTTCCCTGAACCTGGCCAAGCAGGATTACCGCACCGGTGAACCGGTGAAGGGCAATCTGGTGTTGTTGTACCCGGACGGCAAACCGGTGGCCAATGCCAAGTTGAGCCTGAGCCTGCGCGCCCAGCAACTGTCGATGGTCGACAACGAACTGCAATACCTCGGGCAATTCCCGGTGGAACTGACCAGCGCCGAACTGACCACCGACGCCAAGGGCAACGCGAGCCTCGACCTGCCCGCCGCCGAGAAACCGAGCCGCTACATGCTTACCGTGTTCGCCAGCGATGGCGCGGCGTATCGGGTCAAGACCACCAAGGAAATCCTCATTGATCGCGGTGCAGCCAGTTTCCGCCTGAGCGCCCCTCAACGGTTCAGCGCGGTGGGCGCCAAGGTTGCATTCAGCTATGCCAACGAAGGTGTCAGCGAGCAGAGCAAAGCGGTCAAGCCGAGCAGCTACAGCTGGGTGCGACTCGAAGATCAGACCACGGGCGAAGGTAAACTTGCCGCCACCGATAAAGGCTTCACCCTGACCTTCGACCGTCCTGGCACTTACAACCTGACGCTGAAAGATGACCATGGCCGCGTGCTTGGCGCGACCGGTCATTCGGTCACCGGCGACGGCGTCAAAGCCGTGCCCGGCACCGTGGAAATCGTCCTCGACAAACCCGAGTACAAGGCCGGCGACGAAGCCCTCGCGTTGATCACTTTCCCCGACCCGATTATCGATGCGTTGTTGTCGCTCGAGCGCGACAAGGTCGAAGCCACGGCGTTGCTGTCCAAGGGCGGCGACTGGCTGAAGATGGAAAAGCTCAGCGACACCCAATACCGCGCGCGGATCCCGGTGAAAGACAACTACGCGCCAAACCTGACCTTCTCCGTGCTCTACACCAAGGGCGGTCAGTACAGCTTCCAGAACGCCGGCATCAAAGTGGTTGCGCCGCAAATCGACGTGGCCATCGCCACCGATAAAGAGGCGTATCAGCCCGGCGATACCGTGTCGGTTGACCTGACCACCCAGTTCGCCGGCAAGCCGATTCCGGCGCACCTGACGGTCAGCGTGGTCGATGAGATGGTCTATGCGTTACAGCCCGAAGTCGCCCCGACCATCGACCAGTTCTTCTATCACCCGCGCCGCAACAACGTGCGCACCAGCGCCAGCCTGTCGTTCATCAGCTACGACGTGGCATTGCCGGGCAGCCCAGGCGCACCGGGCAAATCCAACCGTAGCGAGCGTGGGGTGAAAGTGCTGGAACGTCCGCGTCGCGAAGACATCGACACCGCCGCGTGGGAGCCGGAATTGGTGACTGACGCCAACGGTAAAACCCGCTTCACCTTCAAAATGCCGGACTCCTTGACCCGCTGGCGCATCACCGCACGGGCCATCGCCGATGACGGCCAGGTCGGGCAGAAGAAGCAATTTGTTCGCTCGGAAAAACCGCTGTACCTGAAGTGGAGCGGCCCGACCACATTCCGTAACGGCGACAAACCGGACCTCGGTGTGTTCGCTTTCAGTCAGGCCGAGAAGCCGGTCAAGGCTGAGTTGGTGATTCATTACGCCGGCGCCGATCAGCGTGTGCCGGTGACCCTGAACAACGGCATCAACTACATCGCGCTGCCGACATTCCCGTTGGCCAGTGGTGACTGGACCGCTGAGCTGGTGCAGGACGGCAAAACCGCTGATGCCCTGGCCGTGCGCCTGACCGCGACCGGCGAAGGTTGGCAAGTGACGCAGACTCAAAGCCTGGACGCAGCCAGTGGTGATACACCGCTGACCCTGCCGGCCGACGCCAGCGATATTCGTCTGCGCCTGGATGACAGCCCGCAAGCGCTGTTCCGTTCGGCCCTCGATGATCTGCTGAGTTATCCGTACGGTGGTGTCGAGCAAACGGCCAGCCGTTTGTTGCCACTGAGCATTGCGTATCCATCGCTGTCGTCGAACCCACAGATTCGCGATCGCTTGCGCCTGATCATGCAGAACAGCCGTCTGCGGCTGGTGCAAATGGCCGGGCCTTCGGCGAGCTTCACCTGGTGGGGCATGGACGGCGAGCCGGATGCGTTCCTCACCGCTTACGCTTATTACGCCGACTGGAACGCCAGCAAAGTGCTGGAACTGAGTCTGCCGCCGGAGCATTGGCAGCGGGTGTTGGAGGTCTATTCGAAACAGGCCAGGAACACGCCGTTGCTGCAGCGTGCACTGATCCTGTCCTTTGCCAAGCAAATGCAATTGCCGGTCAACACCTTGCTCAGCGGTTTGATGGATGACCTGGCAAAAGCCGGCGACGGCAATGCCGCGAACCTGATGGAGGATGGCGAAGACAGCATCGTCATGAGCGATCCGGATTCAGCGTTGGGTCTGGCGGCGGCGCGTGCGCTGACGGCTTCTTTGGCCAAGCAGTCCAAGGTGACGCTGCCGGATGCGTTCAATCGTCAATTGCCGGATGCGCAACAACGATTGGCCGTGAGTTCGCAGCCGTTTGCCGAAGCCTTGAACCTGTCGCTGCAAGCCTTCGATCAGGCTCACGCGACAGCGTTGCTGCAACGTCTGTTGCCACAGCAATCGACCCTGGAGCGCGCGTTGGCGTTGACCTGGTTGCAACGCAGCATCGAGCAAGCCTCGCCGACCATCGCACTGGCGCCGGGTGAAGGCTGGAAGAAGCGCTACGGTGATACCGGTGAGATGTACTGGACGTGGCAAGGCGCTACGCCGGTGCCGGCGGTGTTGTCGCTGACCGGGACACAAGAGCGCCCGCTGCGTGCCGCGCTGAGCTACCAGACCCAACAACCGGCAATCGATCCGATGGCCGTGACCATTACCCGTCGTCTGTCGCGTCTGGTGCCGGGTGACGAAGCGTTCGAATTCAAACTCGAAGCGGTCGGTACCAAGCCGTTGTCCAGCGACAGCCTGTATCTGGACGAAGTGATCATCACCAGCAAAGCCGCCAAACCGCTGCGTTACGGCATGCTCGAAGTGCCGCTGCCACCGGGCGCCGATGTCGAGCGCACCACCTGGGGCATCAAGCTGATGGGCAAGGCCGGCACCGAGCCGACCGCGCTGGAGAAGGCCCGTTTCGAACCGGGGCAACTGGCTTACGCGATCCCGGTGGATGCCCTGAGCGGCGAATTGCGCCTGCGTCATCTGGTGCGCTTCTCGCAAAAAGGTCAGTTCAACCTGCCGCCGGTGCGTTTCACTCAAATCTACGCGCCGCAGCATCAGGCTCAGGAGCAGAAGCCCGCGCTCGGCCAGGTCTCGGTCCACTGACATGACCCGGCGTCTGGTCTGGTGGCTGCTGTGTTTGATGCCTGCGCTGGCGACAGCGCAGGACGAGCCGTTGCACCTGGGCTTCAAGGGTGAATGGCTTTCGTTGAGCCGGACGCAGGTGATCTCGCGTGAGCCATTGCCTGCTGATGTGCAGACACCGCTGGGCAGTGTGTGGAAGCTGTTTGTCTATGCCTGGCTGGTGGACACCGGCGCGCGCGAACCAGCTTACGAGTGTCGCGGGCAATCGAAGGAAGAAGTGTATTGCTGCACAGCGGGCGGCAGGATTGAGCGCGATCAGGCGTTGGTGAAGTCCTGCGGGTTGTACTTCGATCCTGCGCGTCTGGGCATTGCTGGCGCGCAGTGGCGCGCGTATTGGCAGGCGAGACAAGCGCCGAAGTGGTTGCTGGATTTGCCATCGTTGCAACCGCAGACCCGGGTTTCGGTGGCTGAGTTGTTGAAGGTATTGGCCGTGATGCCAGCGCAGGATCAGGCGCGACGGGTGTTGCTCGATGTGGTGCTGAACGCTGCTGACGGCAATGTCGTGGGCGAACTCGGTGGTCGGTTACGGGTGAAAACCTGGAGCTGGTTGGGGGATCAGGATCCTTCCTCGCGTCAGGGCGGATTCGCTGGCTGGACGGCGGACGGAACGCCGATCTGGGCCGGTGGGCGCGGCACCAGTCAAATGGTCTTGCGCAATTACGGTCAGGCACTGGCGACGGTGTTGCCCTCGTCATGGCCCGCCGAGGCGGGGAAGTGCGTCGAGGTCGGCCTGTTCGCGCGTTATCCGCTCAAACGCGTGCTGTCGGGGGATCGCGTGTTAACGCCCGGGCCTTTGCAAGGCGACTATCGGGTCGAATTCGCCAACGGCAATCAACTCGATATCCATAGCGACGGCGAGTTGTTCTTGCTCAAAGACAAACTGGTCGCCCGCCTGGATCGCGAAGAGTACGTCGCCCGCGTCCTGCAACGCGAAGCCAGACCCGAACCTGTCGAAGCCGCCAAAGCCCTGAGCATCGCGATCCGCACTTATCTGCTGCAAAACGCCACGCGCAACGGCGATTGCCTGAGCATCGATGACAGCAGCAGTCGACAACGCGTCGCCCCACGCCCGGCCGCCACCGAATCGCGCAACATCGCCGCGTGGACCAGCGACCTGGTACTCGCCGGCAGCACCGTCACCTATCACACCGACCAACCGGGCCCGGACAAACTCTCCTGGCAGCAAGCCGTCGAACAGGCCAATGCCGGCCAACGCTACGACGCCATCCTGTTGCACGCCTACCCACGTGCGAGCCTCAGCCGCTGGGACAACCCCGTCGCCTCCTGCGAAGCGTTGCCCGCCGCGCAAGACTGGCTGCAAAAGCAACGCCGTGGCTGGCGTGCGCAGTTGGAAAGCGAGGTCGGCTACAACGAAGTCAGCACCTTCGCCGTCTGCCGCCTGGCCTTCGGCCGTCCGTTTGTCGATCGCGAACGCCAGCGCATCTATGTGCGTGGCGTGCTGTCGCTGCAAGACCGCCTCGACCTGACTCACGAATACTTGCACCTGGCCTTCGAAGCACACCCCAACGGCCAGGATGAAACCTACATCGAAGGGCTCGCCCGCCACCTCTTGCTGGAATAGGCCATGAAACTCCGTTACCCACAGGTCTTCCTGTTCCTTTGCGCTTTTTGCGTACTGCCGGCGACGCTCGCCGCCGTCAAACTTGATACGCCCGTCGGCGGCTGGCGCACGGGGGCTCCTGAAGGCGAGGGCGAGAACTTTCGTCAGACGGTTAATTACCCGGCGTCCTCGGTCAACACCCCGGTGGGGCAGGCCAACACTGCGCGCATTACGGGGCAGATCAACGCGACACCGAAGAGCAATGACCCCGGCAAGCTGATCGTCAACGGCGTCAGCATGCCGCTGAAGATCGACCCCGCCGGGCGCTTCGATCGCCCGTTCTCATTCCCCAACGGCAGCAACAGCGTCGAAGTCCGCAGCCCCGACGGTCAACAACGCCACCGCACTCAATTTCTCAACACCCGCGGCGGCGCCACCCCGGCCAAGTTGCGAGTGCTGCTTTCGTGGGACAGCGACGGCACTGATCTGGATTTGCACCTCATCACGCCCGATGGGGCGCATATCTGGTACGGCGATCGTGTTGCTCCCAATGGCGCGGCGCTGGATGTTGACGTCACCACCGGCTACGGCCCGGAAATCTTCGCCATGCCCGCGCCGATCAAGGGGCAGTATCTGATTTATGTGAATTACTACGGCGGTGGCTATCGCAGTGATGAGGAGGGCCAGGAAGAAGCTGTTCAGCCGCTGACCACTGCGCAGATTACGGTGATCACGCAAGAGGGGACGCCGAACGAGAAGATGGAAACGTTCCTGGTGCCGATGCGGGCGGTGGGGGAGTTGACGTTGGTCAAGGGGTTTAGTTATCCGTGAGTCTGTATCACCTCGACATACATCGTGATTATTGTTTTGGGTTGAGGCGTACTAAAAAGGTCGTCACCGACTAAACAGGAACGCCTTCACGTGAATGACCTCAGCTCTATCGCACCATCCGTTGGTGCAAGCTTTAACGAAATCACGCAACTCATCGTCACTGCCCGGCAGCGAGCGGTGCAGGCAGTCAATACCGAGTTGATTGAACTGCACTGGCAGGTCGGGGCTTACATCAGCCGGAAGATCGAAGCAGCTGAGTGGGGGGATGGAGTGGTCGCTCAATTGGCTACTCACCTCGCCCGTACTCAGCCAGGATTGCGTGGTTTTACCAGGGCTAATCTGTTTCGCATGCGCAAGTTTTTCGAGACATACAGGCATGATGCAATTGTCGCAGCACTGCTGCGACAATTGCCGTGGACCCAAAACCTGATCATTCTCAACCAAAGCAAACGCCCGGAAGAGCGTGAGTTTTACCTGCGCATGGCGATTCAGGAGAAGTGGTCGAGCCGGGAGCTCGAACGCCACTTCAAAGCCGCTCTGTTTGAGCGTAGCGTTGTCAATCCCGCAAAAGTCTCACCGTTGATGAGGCAAACACGTCCCGAAGCCTTGAGTGTGTTCAAGGACACCTACATGGTCGAATTTCTCGATTTGGCGCAAGGTCATGTCGAGGCTGATTTACAGGGCGGGTTACTGCGCAGGCTCAGGGATTTTCTGATCGAGCTGGGGCGTGACTTTTGTTTCGTCGGTTCGCAGTATCCATTGCAAGTGGGTGGCCGCGACTTTGCGCTGGATCTGCTCTTCTTCCATCGTGGGCTCAATTGCCTGGTGGCGATTGAGCTCAAGGTCGGCCGCTTCGAGCCAGAATACCTCGGCAAACTGGACTTCTACCTTGAGGCTTTGGATCGCAATGTCCGCAAGCCCCATGAAAACCCGGCGCTTGGGGTCTTGCTGTGCGCCAGCAAAGATGACGAAGTCGTCGAGTACGCCCTGAACCGTTCGCTTTCGCCAGCATTGATCGCGGAGTATCAGACTCAGCTGCCTGACAAGAAACTGTTGCAGGCCAAGTTGCATGAGTTTTATGCGCTGAATGTTGACGAATAAGCGAACGGTTATACAGAGGAGCGTCGCTTCCGCACGCTGTTATCGCAGATGATCCGCACGGACGTGGATCGGCATGTGGGTCATGGTTGTTTACGTTCCTGAGTTTTTATTCGATGGAATAGGCGAGGTATTTTTCGAGCACTGGCGTAAACTTTGCTTACAAAAAATCCAGGATTGTTACCTCGTGCGCGAAAATTTCCGGGTGGGCTGTCGATCGCCGGCCCTGCTCTTTGCCGGAATCAGGAAGGCCATGTTTTCAGAGGTGGCGGTTGTTTCATTAAGGGAATGAGATGTTTGAGATAGATCGCAGCAGCAAGACGCTGTTGGTGGACCAGATCCGAAGCGCAATTATTGCTCGCATTGAATCTTTTCAATGGGTTCAAGGCAGCAGGTTGCCATCGGTCAGGGCTCTGTCCAAACAACTGGGCGTCAGTAACTTTACGGTGAGCAGCGCTTACGAGGACCTCGTGGCGCAGCACATTATCGAGTCCCGCCCCGGGGCCGGTTACTTTATTCTCGCGACCAACCCGGCAGGAACGCTCAAGGACCTGGACGAGTTGATCCCGCCGTCCAGCCTGCATGCGGGGTTTCTGTACCGCGCGCTGGACCCTTCTCAGTACGACATCCCCGTCAGTTCAGGTTACTTTCCTCCGTCCTGGCTGGCTGAAGCTGTGCCTGTTTCGGTTACCGGACGGTTGATTCGTAACACGCTGTCTTGCAGCGTTCCGGCGCCCGCAGCGGGGAGCCAGGCGTTGCGCTCGGTGATTGGGCGCAAGTTGCGAGAGGTGCACATCAATGCCTCCAGCAGCCAGATTGTGGTGACGGTGGGCGCTACCCATGCGTTCTCGCTGATTCGTAATGTCATGCTCAAGCCTGGTGATTACCTGCTGGTCGAGGACCCAAGCTATTTGTTGCTGCAGTTGAAGCTGATCAAGGGGCGGGATTTCAACATCATCACGGTGCCACGAATGGGTGATGGTCCGGACCTGGAGGCCATGGAGGCCATGCTGATCAAGTACCGGCCAAAACTGTTTCTGACCCAGACCCTGATCCACAACCCCACTGGCGGCAATACCTCCCCGGCCAAGGGGTTCAAGATTCTTTCGCTGGCCGAGAAGTATGATTTTCATATTGTTGAAGACGATATTTTCGGCTCGTTGTCTGCCAAGCAAACCCTTCGACTGGCCAGCCTGGATGGTTTGAATCGCACGTTTTACATCAGCGGCTTCAGCAAGGTGCTCAGTCCTGCCCTGCGCCTCGGGTATGTGGCGGCACCGCCGGCCTTCGTCGAGCGTCTGGTGGAGCAGAAGATGTACAACTTGTTGTGCGGCTCATCCCTGGACGAAACCATCGTGACTTACACCCTGGAGTCCGGGCGTTATCAACACCATTTGGATGCCCTGCGTCAGCGGGTGATGCAGGAGCGTGTCCGGGCACGGGAGTGGCTGGGCAAGGTCGGTGTGGTGTTTGACGAACCCGGCGTGGATGGCTTGTTCCTGTGGGCACGTTTCCCCGCGCACGTGGATATTCGCCGTCTGATTGAACAGGCCCATGACGCCCGTATCTTTCTGGCTCCAGGATCGTTGTTCAGCAACACCCGGGACTACGATCAGTACATCCGCCTGAACGTCAGCCACTGCAATGACATCCAGTTCAAGCGTTTCATCGAATCTCAGGTCTGCAGCGAAACAGCCCGAGTCACCGAACACGGCGTTTGAGACCAGGCCAGGGTTAGCCTGACGCTAGTCGATCTCGCTGCCCGGCGGCGCTTCACGGGTGAAGGGAGGGCGGTGCATCGACTCCAGGTTTTGCTGCCAGCTTCTGAAGTATTCCACCAGGGTGGCTACTTCACCCAGGTCTGCATAGGAGTAGATGACGCCGTTGAGGATCTGGACTTCGTCATTATCGTGCAGGGCTTGAATGAGCGAATCCTCGACGATTTCCGAGCCGTTGACGGTCAGGCTGATGTCATCGATCCAGTACAGCGGTTTACCGTCCTGGCTCGACCATACCTGGGTGTCGGCGTAAAAAGACTTCAGCGTTAATCCATTGGTTTTCATAGACATATCGTTATTTCCCAGTTCGACGGCAAGCATCGCCCGCCATCTGCTGATTGCTCCAATGCACCGCTCTTTTTTCAGACAGGTTCTGTGGGTTATGCCTTTTTCTCGGCTCTGAAACGCAGGCGTGTGTAGTCCACCGTCCATTGGCCGTCGGAGTCCAGCAGGTCATTGGCCAGCTCCTCCGTCACTTCCTCCAGAAAACTCGCGTGAGCCTCGACTGGCAGCACCGTCAGGTAAGGGCTGCCAAAGGTTTGTATCCATTGGGCAATGGGGTAATCCAGCACCACCGGCCGTTCAAACCAACTGATAGAGCTGACATGAAACCCGGCGTTCTCCAGCACCTGCTGGTATTCACCGGCTGTGGGCAGGTACCAGGGGGCAATGTTCTGTGCATCGACGGATCTGCGCTCCAGGGCGTCGTGAATTGCCCGACGGATCAGTAAGGCATTCTTGGCGCCGGCGAATTCACCGACGAAACGCCCACCGGGCTTGAGTGCCATAAAGGTCCCATGGGCGACTTGATCGGCACGTCGCATCCAGTGCATGGCGGCGTTGCTGAACACTGCATCGAACTCTTGGTGAAAGATCAGCTCTTCGGCATTACCCAACCTCACATCCAGGCCGCGCGATCGTGCGGCTTTCACCCGTTCCGGGCTGTAGTCGAAACCCACCACATCAGCGCCTTGCCGAGCCAATTGCTCGCTCAAATAGCCGTCGCCACAACCGATGTCCAAGACCCGCTCGCCCGCCTTGATGGCCAACAGTTCCACCGCGCCATTGGCGAGCTGAGCGACGAGACGGGCGTTGTTTTCATACTGCGAGACGTCCCATTGTTGCAGTTCAGCGGTGGGACGAAAAAAACTCGAAGAGGTCATGGGCGGGTTTCCGTCTGGGTGTGGAGAGGGTGTAACAGCCGGGCTGAAAGTCCCTTGAGGAACACGTGGATGGGAGCGCGCTGGTCAGCCAGCGCGCGGTCCTGTTCAGATGCGCTTGGACAGCCAGACCAACACGATGACGATGGCGCAGACGGCCGGGGTCAGCCAGTTCCAGGACTCGCCCATCAGGATGATCGAAAAGGCAAAAGTGAAGAACGGTTGCAGCAACTGCAGCTGGCTGATGCGCTGGATGCCACCCAGGGCCAGGGCGCGGTTCCAGGAGAAGAAACCCAGCAGCGAGTTGATCAAGGCCAGAAACAACAGGGCGGCGACGCCTTGTCCAGGCAAGTTGGCGATGGTCTGGCCGTCATAGAGCCAGAGGCTGACAGGGAGCAGCACAGGCAGGCTGATGACCAGGGTCCAGCACATGACCTGCCAACCTGGCAGTTCCTTGGAAAGTGCACCGCCCTGGGCGTAGCCAAAACCGGCCAGCAGTACGGCACCCAGCAGCGCCAGGTCACCGATGTAGATGTCTGAAACGTTCGACTTGATGACGGTGTAGGCCATCACCACCAGGAAGCCCAGGCTTGAGACCGCCCAGAACATTTTGGATGGGCGAGTGCCTGTGATGAGGGTGCCGAAAATCGCTGTGGACAGCGGTAGTGCAGCGAGCACCACGCCGCCGTGGCTGACCGGCACGTATTGCATGCCCAGCGCGGTGAGGATCGGAAAGCCGTAAACAATCCCGGTGGAGGTCAGTAACATCCGCTTGATTTGCGAACGATTGGGAAACTTTGCCCGACCGATAAGCAAAAAGGGAATTGCCGCAAACGCAGCCAACACCGACCGAAAGAACCCGACTTGCAGGGCACTCAGGTCGCCAGCGAGCATTTTTGCCGCCGGTAAGGTCATGGCAAACGCCGCGACCGAAATGAGGCCCAGGAAATAGGCTTGCAGGTCTTGATTCTTTGTTTCTTGAAAGCTGGCTACGTTGGTTTGCGTCATGGGACGTTTCCTTCTGGCTTCGCCGGTCGTACGTCCACCCTGCGGGGGTGGACGTACATTCCGATCAGATCTGTTTGTTGTTGAGGTTGGGTTTGTCCAACGGGCTGGTGCTCAGGAAAAACACCAGGGAGGAGCGTGTGCCGCTCTCCACCTTGCGTACGCCGTGGGGAATCTCGCAGCGATTGATCAGCACATCGGCATAGCCGGTTTTAAATTGCGATTCGCGGCCTTCATGCTCGATGAAAAACTCGCCGCCTTCGTATTGTTTGCCGAACTGGATCACCACTGAATAGCGATATTCCAGGTTGCTGTAGGTATCGATGTGCTTGCCGATGAAGTTGCCGGCTTCCAGCAGATTGGACTGGCAGCGACGGATAAAACACTCGGCTTCCATGATGCCGTTGAAGAACTCACGACTCTTTCCCGACGAGAGGATTTCCACCACGCGTTTTCCGTAAGGATCGTTGCGATACACCGGTAACTGGCCTTTCTGATCCTCCATGAAGCGTCCCACTGCGAGAAAGTTTTCTTCGCCCACATCGCCGATTTCGATGATGGTTTTGGGGATGACCTGGCACGCCGCTTCCATGTACTCCAGCTCTTCTTGAGAAAACAGCTGTGAGGCTTTGAGGGAGGCGTAGGCGTTGTTCTGCAGTTCGTGGTTCGCAGCTTGAATCGTCTCTTGCATTGCTCAGACTCCTTGAGAGGTGGACGTTGGGTACAGGCTGTTTGGGGTATCGAGAGAAGCAGGTTCCCGAGGGGTAAACGGCTCGGTCACTCCTCGGCACAAATGGTCGCGAATCAGGTACAGCCCCGCCATGAACCCCCAGACTTCGAGGAACGGGCCGTAAGGGGAAGGCTGTTGCTCGACGCTGGCGCGATAGTTGGCGATATGCCGGTAATGCACGTTGGGGCGACGGTGGTGTGCGTCGTGGTTGGGCAAGTCTTGCGGGTACACATACAAGCGCACCGGCAGATCGTAGAGCGCACACTTCAATACCCAGACGGCGTGCGCGATGATCCCGCGCTCTGGCGGTGTACGGCCCTGGAAACGACCCCAGGTCAGTCGGCCATAGTGGCTTTTCTCGGTGCTGCGGGCGTCCCGGTGATAGAACCACAGGTGCTCGGTAAACAATTGCAGCCACATGGAGTGCTCAAACAGCACAGCGCGCGGGATCACATACATCAAGCCAAAGGCTGGTAACCCGCCTGTCGCCCACAGTAGCGTCAGCAATACGCCCCAGAAGCAGCCGCGAAACAGCGCTTCACGACGGTCAAGACGAACGAAGCTGTCGAGCAGCGTCCCACGCCATTGGCGCATCAGGTAAACGGGGCGAAAGGGCGTGCAGCAGACTCGCCACCAGTAGACCGGTTCCGGCATCCCCGGGTAGAACCCTTGCTCACGAATGAAGCGCTGGTCGGGATCGGTGTCGGAGCACAACACATGGATATTGTGGTGTTCGCGCACATGGCTCTGGTTATAGGTGTCCCAATCCTGGTACAGCAGCGGTGTGGTCAGAAAGAGCCTGGCATAGCGCTGCGCGCGAGCCTTGTCCTTGAGCACCGCGCCGTGGGTCAGGTAGTGGAAAGTGGCTTGCATGCTGCGCAATCGGTTAACCATCAAGACCCAGCCCACCAGCACCAGCAACACCGCGGTACCCGTGGAGAAGGCTCCCTCCAGAACGGCTTGGCCAAGCATCACCAGGGCGATCATCACTGACCAGGTGAACAGCAAATGAGCCACCAGAAAGCGCTCACCGCTCTCATTCATTGCGCGCTTTAACGCCTCGGGTGCCAGTGCCTGTCCCTTGCCGGTCAGCCAGGTCCAGAAACCCTGGAAGGGCAGATGGGCATAGCTGGCACGGACATCGCCCTGTGGCCCGTACTGACAGTAGAGAGTGCATTGACCTGCACTTTCACGGGCGCTCATCAGTAAACCCGGGTCAGGTAAAGGACAGGAATGGTGCTGTACAGCCAATAGAAGGGTTGCATGCGATTGTGATCCGCTCCGATAACAATCGGGTTGGTCCACTGCCGGGCAAACACCTTGCCGATGGCCGCATACTCCGCACCCTGGGCATACAGGATCTGCATCAGCTCTTCGTTGCTGCGCTGCTGGTGCCAGGCCTGATAGAGCGGCAGTCGGGCACTGAAGATGGAGGCATAGTCGAGATCGTCCTCGACGATGCAGCCGTTGTCCTGATGTGCCAGACGCTGTTGGGCTTCAGTCGTCAGTGCATGCCAGCAGTCCTCGCCACCGGCCGCTTCGGCGATCATGATCGACTCGGCGCCTGGGCCGAGAACGTCGAGGATCTTCTGCTGGCTGATTCGCAGTTTGTGAGCGAAGCCTTCGCGTGTTTCCTTGAGGCGGCTCAGGGTACTGGCGTCAAACCCTTCAAAATCCCCGGCCGCCACGGCGATCCGTGCATCGATGCCGTGCTTTTGCAGCACTGCTTGCAGGTCAGGCAGGGTCTTGACCACACGTCCGGCCACCAGCCCGATGCCTTCGCCCAGATGCTCGAAGGTATAGCGCAGGCGGCCATTCTTGTTTTCGTAGCCGTAATCAGGGCACACCGGGGAGACCAGGGTAATGGTTTCACCGGCCAGTCCCTTGGCCAGAGCCTGGGCAAAACGCGCGACAAAGTGGGGCGCTGATTGGGCAAATGACAAACGCTCAAAGGCCTGCTCAAGATCCACCACCAACTCGTCCGGCAGTTCTCGCATGGCGGGGTATCGCACTTTCAGGGCCGGGGTCGTGGCGGTGTTGTCGTTGATGGCACACAGCAGCAAATTCAACAGCGAAGGACGGCTTTGGTTGATGTACGGCTTGTCCAGAATCAAGGTTTTCTTGCCCTGAGTGGAACGAACCTGCCATTGAAAGCCGGGGAATTTGGACTGTATGAAACGATAAAACGGCATGTAACGAGGAAGCCCCGTCTGGTTATCGTCCGAGTGTTGGAACCGGGCATAAACATCGGACAACTTTGACACTTCACTTTCAATGCAAAGTGCCTGTACCAAGTCAGCCGGTGGCTGTTGGGAAAGTGAAATAGGTGACAGCACGCGCTTGCTGATCAACTTGTGGGTAAGTTTGTTTCTGACATAGTAGTGGGCGAGAGATTGGCTCATGGGATCACCGGTATGAAAGTTCCTGATCAGCAGGCATTAGTTCAATAAGATTAATATTGACGTGGGAGGGCTGATGCAGGGCCCAGAGGATCGAGTTGGCAACATCCATCGGCTCAAGCGGCGTCAGGGTGCTGTACACCCGGTCGGCTCTGGCTTGATCGCCGGCAAATTGAACCAAGGCGAATTCTGAGCGGGTTTTACCAGGTGCGATGTTGGTCAACCGGACCCGAGCGCCCACCAGTTCGGTGCGCAGGCATTGTCCGAAGTGGTCGACAAAGGCTTTGGATGCCGCATAGACATGGCCGCCGGCGTAGTGATAATGAGCGCCAATCGAGGTCAGGTTGATAATGTGCCCGCGTCCACTTTCTATCAGCTTGGGTAATACCGCCCGAGTGACATTGATCAAACCGTGAACATTGGTCTCCAGCATGGTGGATATTTGAACATCCGAGACTTCCAGTAACGTCCCTTGTCCCTGAAGTAAGCCGGCGCTATTGATGAGTTTGCTGATGGCGGCAAATGCATCGGGGAGTTGTTTCAGCTGTGTGTTGAGTGAGTCGATGTCACGCACATCACAGCTTAGGGGATAAAAACGCTCACCCAATTCGTCGGCCAATGCATTGAGGCGCTCGGTTCTGCGCCCAATTCCAACTACCTTGCTTCCCTGTTCGATCAACTTCCTGGCACAGGCCAGACCAATACCTGATGTCACTCCGGTGACAACCACTGTTTCATCAGTGTTCAATTGAAGCTCCTTTTTTTATTGCATTTTTTATCGGTACTTGGCGAACTGAGGCGTGGGTGCCTGATGACGAACTGCAGATTAGGGAGCTTGGCGAGGGAAGTACCGGTACGGCGACGGGCATGGGCAACGAACTGTATCGTTGCGCGACCATGACAGTTGGAGGCCCGTTTGTTTCGATAGCGCGCAGGCGTGCTCGCACGGATCGATGCCTGTGAGAGAGGCTTCACCAGGGGGAAAGGTCAGGAGAGCGGTGGGGGGAGGATTATTCCGGGCATTAAAAAGCCGGCTTGTGGGCGGCTTTATTGTTGAGTTATGGCCTTGTTTTACTGGATTGTACGCTCACTTTAAGTTTTGTCCCCCCATTTGTCCCCCCATCTCGTTTGTGCGTGACCGATCCTGTCGTGAAATTTGCTCCACTGGGGGCATAAAAAGATGGCAAGTCGGGTGACTGCCCCAGCAAGCCCTCGGAAAGGGGAAAGAGGGTGAGACCGGTTTTAACCTGATGCTTCAATGTCGGAGTTACGGCAGGCGTAAGCGTCCAGCCAACACACCTTCTTGATCCCAATGCTTAGGGTGATCGTATCCGCCTATTTTAAGTGGTGATCTTTTCATGATTGTCGAATCAGACGTCTCAGCGATTTTTCTCGAATCGGCCTGAAAAACCAAATCGTAGGGGCCAACCGGCTAAGCTTTGCCGAAAGAGGTATCTCAATCAGTTGTGCTTGAGCCGAAGCTGCCAAACGTCCTTCACGTAGCGTTGTAGCAGTTGTCCGCCATTAGGCTACCGTTGGATACCAACGACAACGTTTTCCGAGGAACTGGAATGAACGAGTTGCTGCATGCATCGGGAGCGGTGATAGCACGTTGGCTGGAGACAAAACTTCCTTCGCTAAGCCCGAAGTGGTGGGTCGACAATGTCTTTAACCGTTTGACCTTTCAGCAGCAACGAATCGTCGAGGAAAAGCGTATCCAGTCTCTCTCGGGGCTTGACCTAGCCGCTATCCTTCGCGTGCTTGATCAGAACTGGACTGAACTGGCAGGGGCCGAGCCCCTCCCGAGAGAGGCGAGAAATTGGATTAGGGAGCTGCAAAGCGTTCGCAATCGGTGGGCTCATGCTCCTGCAGGTGGCTTGAACTCCACGGACGCTTATCGAGACGCCGATACTTTGAAGCGGTTCCTTTACGTCATTAATGCTGATGATGCTCTTCTAAACCGAGTCGAAGAGTTCAAGCGAGCTACTCTGGCAAGGATGGCATCGCAAACTGAAGTGCTCGCAGCGTCAACTCAGGGCTCTACCCAGACCGCCCTACCTGCAGAGAGTCCTGCGCCCGCGCCAAAATCGGCACAAAAGTTTTCAGTTGGAGAGCTACTCTGTCTGCGCTCCAATCCAAACGCCGTGTTCCCCGTTTTGGAGGTACTTCCGAGCGTAGAGGCAGAGACCCGCTACCGGGTCTTCGAGAATGGGGCGAGGCAGGTTTACTATGAAAGCCAACTCCAAGCACTGGATGATCCAGCTGAAAGCCATAAGGTCCTAACCGCGACCGAGCTCTCCGCAATGCTCAGTGCAGTACAACTGTCCTCGCCGTCTGCCTCTACGCTCTACTCATTGAATTCCGGCCGCGTTCGGTTTGTACCGTACCAGTACCGACCGATATTCAAGCTCATTCGAGCAGACCGGCCACGCCTGCTTGTTGCAGACGAAGTTGGTGTGGGTAAGACAATCGAGGCTGGGCTCATTCTCAAGGAGTTGCAGGCCCGTAGTGACATCAAGTCAGTCCTCATCATTTGCCCAAAAGCTCTGGTAGCCGAGCGCAAATGGGAACTGGAAATGAAGCGCTTTGATGAGCACTTCGTCGCGTTCGACGGGTCACTGCTCCGCCACTGTATTAAGGAAACACACCTCAGTGGTGAGTGGCCTGCCCAATATGAGAAAGCCATTCTTCCGACTTCACTGTTCGACGGCGATTTGCTCTTTGGCAAGCCGGGCAAGGGGAAGTCGCGAGACCTTGGTCTGCTTGAGCTGGATCCCTCACCGAAGTTCGACCTAGTCATCGTTGATGAAGCGCATCACATCCGCAATGCCGATACGTTTCTGCACCAAGCAGTGCGCTACTTTGCGGATAATGCGGAGGCGGTAGTATTTCTTTCGGCTACCCCGGTGCAACTTGGTCGTGAAGACCTATACACGCTGCTCAACGTCCTACGCCCCGACGTCATCATTGATCCGGCCAGCTTCAACCAGATGGCTGAGCCTAACCAGTTTATCAACGCGGGCATTCAAGCCTGCCGTCGGGGAAGCTCAGGCTGGACAGAGGAAGTGCGGGAGCAACTTCGTGGCGTTGCCAGCACTACTTGGGGGCGCGAGGTGCTCGCGGTGAACCCGGGGTTCCAGCACATCTATGACGGGCTAGCCGAAGGATCTGAGGACGGCGCTGTTCGCATTAAGACCATCCAGGCCCTAGAAGACCTCTACACTTTTAGTTCGCTCATCAATCGCACCAGGCGCCGCGACATCGGTGAGTTCACGACCCGAAAGGCTGAGACGGTTACCACTGAGTTCACCCCAAGCCAAAAGGTTCTTCACGACGACCTACTCTCCGTCATCGCACGCATTTTCGCTCGGCTGCACGGCAATCAGAACGTCAAGTTCATGATGACAACGGTCAGCAGACAGGCTGCGAGCAGCCTGTATGGCTTGGCTCCAGCTCTCGAGGACATCCTTCTGGGCAAGCTAGCCCGTCTTGAAGCTGAGGACGACGGTGAAAACGTTGAGGAGCGCTCTTTCGACTTCGTGGACCAAATTAGCGAGGACATCGAGTCGCTTGTCGAGCGGGCCAAGCGTCTGGATCCGAAGGACCCGAAGGCAGAAGCCTTCATGCAAGTGGTCACTGACAAACTGACCATGCCTCGTAACAAGCTCTTGGTCTTCAGTACCTTCAGGCACACCCTTCACTATCTCGCTGGCAAGCTGGAGGCTGCCAACATCCGCTTTGGCCTAGTGCACGGTGGTATCTCCGATGAAAACCGTGCGTCGCTGCGCTACCGCTTCTCTTTGCCCAAGGAAGATGAAGACGCAATCGATGTGCTCTTATCCTCGGAGGTCGGTTGTGAAGGTCTGGACTTCCAGTTCTGCGACTGTCTCATCAACTTCGATCTGCCGTGGAACCCGATGCGAATCGAGCAACGCATTGGCCGTATTGACCGCTATGGGCAGCAAAGCGATGCGGTGGGCATCTTCAACCTGGTCACACCTGGGACGATTGACGCGGAAATTTATGACCGCTGCCTATCTCGCATCGGAGTGTTCCAGCACGCCATTGGCGGCAATGAGGAAATCCTGGGTGACATCACGCGAGAGCTTCACAGCATCGCCGAGACCTTCAGCCTCAGCGAAGAGGAGCGAGCCCAACGACTTCAGCAGCTGTCCGACAATAAGATTCGACAAATCGAGGAAGAGCAGCGCCTCGAAGAGCGCCAGGGTGAGCTATTCGGACTCAATATCGCTGCTGCGAGCTGGGAACAGCGTCTGGCGCAGTCCCGAAACCATTGGCTTGAACCTCATGCGCTTAGCCGTGCAGTGGCATCCTATCTGGGCCGACGTCTTGGTAAAGAGCAGGATTTCCTACTTGGGGACAAACCACTGAAAACCTTGCGTCTCAGTCAAGAGGCCCGCGCTACGTTGCTCGAGGACTTCCGCAAGCTTCCGCGTTCAACTGATCCGATGCATCGAGGGTGGGAGAGGTGGCTCAAAGGCTCTGTGCCAACGCTGCAAGCCACATTCGAGCAAGAGTGTGCTGTAGAAAATCCATCAGCGGTGCTTCTCTCTCTGGGGCACCCGTTGCTCCGCCAAGCGGCGGCCTTCCTCAAAGAGGCGGAGGTGGTCATCGTCAAGGTTTCGGTTATGCACGAGACTTTGCCTGTTGGCATGCATCCATTTGCGCTTTACCGCTGGTATAGGCAGGGCGTGAAGCATGATGAAGAACTGGTGCCTGTGGCTGCTGAAGCACTCATCGCAGAGGCACTTCTGGAGTTACTGCAAGGGGTAACTGACGCGCCTAGCGTCGAGGTGCCATCGCAGCAAGTCTGGGATGGCCTGGATGGCGTCCATCACCAGCTGTGGCTGGCAAAGTCGACACAGCATTCCGAAGACAATCGGCAGCTTGTTGGCGTGCGAATTCAGAGCCTGACGGCCAGCTTTACTGCTCGTAAGGCCTTATTGGAAGAACATATAGGGCGTGCGACGAACGACAAGATTCGTGTGATGAAACAGTCCGAACTAGAGCGTGCGCAAATTGACTTTGATATGCGTATTGCCGCCTTACGTCAGGCTGCCGAAAGTGGCGACATCCGAGCCACACCCACGGTGTTCGGTATTCTGGAAGTCAGGAGGCCAATATGAGCTTTTTGAAGGATCTTGCTGAGCAGCGTCAGCGCTTCCTTGATGGCATCGAGGCCAATCAGGGGGACATCAACCTCAGTATCTTCGAAGACTTCTACCCAGACGAAGCTCATTTCATCTACGAGCTTCTTCAGAACGCAGAGGACGCTGGCGCCACCGAAGTCATGTTTGAGCTAGGGCTTCACGCATGCTATTTCGAGCACAACGGTGGCCGGCATTTCGATGAAGCCGACATTCGAGCCATCACAGGAATTCACAACAGTAGCAAGAAAAACAACCCTGACCGCATAGGCAAGTTCGGCGTCGGGTTCAAGTCGGTGTTTGTCTACACCGAGACGCCCATCATCTACTCAAGGGACTACAGCTTCAAGATTTTGAAGCTGGTGATGCCTCAGGCAGTGTCTCAGCATCCCGGTCTGGGTGAAAAGACGCGTTTCGAGTTTCCATTCAACACCCCGAAGAAGAACGTCAAAGATGCCTATGAAGAGGTCAAGTCGGGCTTGGAGCAGCTGTCTGAGACGACCCTACTGTTTCTGAGCAATCTTCAGTTGATTCGGTGGAAGGTTGGCAGTCAGGAAGGCGCTGTACGAAGAAATGAGCACTCAGAGTCACACATTGAGGTGCTGAAGCAAATCGACGGTTGTGACGTTTACAGCTCTCACTGGCTTAGATTTTCCGCCCCTGTCGAGAATGTCCATCAGTTCACGGCTCCGGTTGATGGTGTTGAGCATCAGAGCGTCGCTGTCGCATTCGAGTTGGTTTTCCGTAGTGAGCAAAGCTCCTTCGACCAAACCAGGTCGATTGCAGAGCAGTTGCGTATTGCTCCCGCAGTCAAGGGGAAGGTTTCAGTTTTCTTTCCAGCGGAAAAGGAGTCCTCTGGTCTTCGATATCACTTGCACGCCCCCTTCATACCGGAGCTGAGCCGAGCAAGCATCAAGAACTCACCGGAGAACACCCCGCTCATTGACCAACTCGCGAAGCTGAGCGCGCGGGCACTTCATTCAATAAAGAACATGGGGCTTCTCACCGGTGACTTCCTAGCAGTACTTCCGAACAACGATGACCCGGTGGCAGACCGATATAAGGTGATTCGCACGGCCATTGTAGATGAGATGAAATCCCAAGCGCTTGTGCCTACGTACGCCGGAGGCTTTGCGCCCAGCTCGCGGCTTTGGCAGTCACGGGCATCGATCAAAGCATTGCTTTCCGATGAAGACCTTGCCTTTGTGACTGAGCGGCAAGACAAACCAACATGGGCCATTGGTGCGGCCCAGAGGAATCAGAACCAGGACAAATTTCTGAGCAGTCTTGGCATTCCAACTTGGGATGTCGAGGACCTAAAGGACTTCTTTGAGGCACGTGCGCGCGTTACCTCTTACTATTGGACCAATGCGCGGGTCGACCCAGAGGTACTGAATTGGCTAGGTTCCAAGTCACCAGAATGGCATCAAGCACTATATGCCATTCTAAACAAGTACTGCGGGGAGGAAGATGACTACTTCTCATTGGATGAGACTCGGATAGTTCGCATGGTCGATGGTACTTATCATCTACCGCAGGGGGCCTACTTTCAGACAGGCCCAGCCAGTGCAAAGGATCCCTTGCCTCGAGTCGATGAGGATGTATTCACGATAGGAACTAAGAAGGGGCAGCAGTCAGAAGCGCGGAAGTTCCTCACCAGCATCGGTGTGAAGGTTCCCGGCGAGCTTGAAGAAATCACACTTCTTCTCCAGTCTCGCTATGGTCCAGAAGGAGAAGCTCCTTCTGACAAGGCCTACCTGGCGGACCTCAAACGACTCATGGCGTTCGCTGAGAAGAACTCGCAAAGCCGACAGATGATAGCTGATGCATGTATATTTCGGGTTGACTCACCCGACCTTGAGTGGGGCCAGGCAAAGCATGCATACCTAGACGCACCCTTCGTAAATACTGGACTTCATGTCTTCTATGAATCCATCAAGGACGATAGAGCTAGGAGATGGCCACTTAGTGCTTGGTACAAGGATCAACCGATCGAACTCGACAAGCTGGTCAAGTTCTTCGAGTTCGCTGGTGTTGAGCGAGAGCTCAATGGGCTCTACGTCGAGACAACCTGCAAGGAGAACGCGAGGTACCACTCGTATCTGATTCAAGTTGCCGGCGAAAGATTTACATCGCCCATAAACCGTGATTTCACACTGACCCAGCGAGCCTACGACATGCTGATGACGCAGACAATGTATGGCTCAAGGTTGGTGTGGACGGCTATGTGTCATGCGAGCTCTCATGCGCTTCGTGCCTGCTATCGGAAGAATGAGAGCAGCGGTGCACGCTATGCCGACTCGCAACTCGTCTGGTGGCTCCGAAACCTAGCGTGGGTTCCACAAATAGACGGTACCTTCGTCAAGCCAAGTGCCGCCAATGCCTCGCGATTACCGGAGGGCTTCCCGGTCGATGCCGGGTTCAAATGGCTTGAACTTGTCGAGTTCGGGACAGATGACAAGAAACGAGTTGCTGACAATGTTATTCGTTCTGCGCACCGCACTGAGCTTGGGTTTAACTCGGAAGAGGACCTGGAGCGGGCTCAAGCGTTCAACAGGCTTCCGGTCGCATTGCAGCTGCGCATCTTGGAATCGGCGACAAAATTCGATCCTGATCCAGTTGAGCTTCCGGAGCGACTTGTTCAAAACTCTGAGCTTCGTCAGAAACGTGTGGGGGATGAGGCCACGAAGACCCCAGAAAAGACTTCCGCGCAGCGGCAGCGTTCTGTGCAAATAGGAGTTGCTGAGGCAAAGGCAGCGGCGAAGATTTATCTTGCTGATCAGTACACCAACTCGAACGGACAAATGGTTTGCCAGGCATGCAAGGGCGAGCTTCCGTTCAAATTACCTACAGGAGCGTATTATTTCGAGGCAGTAGAGCTCCTGATTGATTCGCCCAAGCGCTACCGAGAGGCTTACCTTGCACTTTGTCCAAACCACGCTGCTGCGTACCTGTATGCCAACGAACAACGTAATTCAATGCATGACCTCGTCGCCAATGCTGAAAGTAACGAGATCGAGATAGCCTTGGGTGGTGACGTGACACCTCTCTATTTCACACACGTGCATATGGTCGATGTTAAGGCATGCTTGGACTCGGAAGTAAGTGAGGAGTAGTTCCTTGTAGCCAGATCAGGCCTCAGATAGACACCGACGACAGCTGTGAACCGCTGGCCATGCGAAAATATTCTTCAACGGATTAGCCCGATCAGAAGCGATCGGGCCTTGTTGTTCGGGCATTTGGTAGTAGCGCCAACAGAAATGGTGGTTTTCAAATCCTCGACTGACGGCAAAGAAGCGGATGCGTGCGATGCTGCTGGCTATCCGGATGAGCTGAAGCGCCGACGTCATGAGTCTATTCGAGTCGTGGGTTAGTGGCTTGCTCGGGTGGTCACGGGATACTTCAATTACGACGCGGTGCCGGGAAACCTGATACGTCTTGGTGGTTTTCGTCTGGCGGTATGCCGTCTATGGCTGCAAGCCCTCAAACGTCGCAGCCAGCGCAATCGGCTTCAATGGTCTCGTTACGGACGCCTTGCCGATCTCTACATACCTAGACCCAGAAATGCACATCCTTACCCTGAGGATCGCTTCGCGTCACAAACCCGAGGCAGGAGCCGTATGCGGTAGTTCCGCACGTACGGATCTGTGCGTGGGGTGGCAGGTAACTCTAATCCCTACCGCGACCATACCAATTTTCCTGAGGTGGCGGGTCATCGCGTGACTAAGCCTTATTACCTCGGAGCATCGCAGAAGCTTTCTGATTTTCCGGGAGATGTTGATTCTCGTATGGTGGCGTATTGATGTTTTCTCTATAGTCCGGCTCTGTCTTCGCGTATGTTGATACAACTTGATGTGTGGTTCTGGAGTGAAAATGTCCCCCTTTTTCATTGGTCAAGAGTATGAAAGATCCCGTCTCCTTGAATTCATAGGTAGCAGACAAGCGCAGTCAGGTGTTCTTTGGGGGAAGGAGGAGGCAGGATGTCTTATTTGTACATCAGGAGGCCGAGGCGGTAAGAAAGCTGGTTACTCGGATGAGCGACTCTCTGACGGTACTTGGTGGTATTTTGGCCAAGGCCGCATGGGTGATCAATCTCTGAGTAATGCCGCGAACTCCAAGCTCTCTTCTGGAAAATTTTCAGTTCTACTCTTTACGACAAGAGAGCCCACGGCGAGAGAAGTGGCTGATCGAGGGACTTATGGGAAATTATTTTCCTATTGTGGGCAGTTTAATGTCTCAGGTTTTGAGCAGTTTGTGCCCATTAATGGCAGTCGTCAGGGTGATAAGCTATGGCGTTTTCGCCTTCTACCTATTGGTGAAGAGAAGTATAATTATTATAGTGAGCAAAATGATCTGGATCTAGAATCATCCAGTTATTTGCGGGAGATGCAGTATCGGCTAGTGTCGTTGAACTCCAGTAAAATCGAGCCTCGGATAAATCTGACGGAGTATAGGTCTAGAAGTGCTGCAGTTCACCTCTACGCATCGCTTAGATCAAATGGGCAATGCGAAGCGTGCGGGTCCTTGGCTCCATTCATTCGTCCAGATGGACGGGGGTTTCTTGAAGTGCACCATCTCACTCGGCTTGCCGATGAAGGACCAGATTTACCTTCAAATGTTGCTGCACTTTGTCCTAATTGTCATCGTCGTGCTCACCATTCCATTGATCGAAAGGAGTTCGGTAAAAATCTTCAAGATGCAATTGAATTAAAAGAAAATATAATTGCCGGTTAGAGTGGGTGCTTGATAATAGGTTTTTAATAAAATTTCGCAAATAATTGCTCTGTAAGTGGTTTTTATCGAAATGATCTTATCTTTGATTAGGTAAGTACTCTCCTATTCCGCTCGTATTAAGTTTGCAAGTCGCTTTCCGGTGGCGTTAGCTTTTTTGGTAGACCCCACCTCACATTCCCAAACGATGAATACTTTCCATCCTGCTGCCTTTAGAGACGATGTCACCCGATTATCCCGAGCGACATTCTTCTCAAACTTTTCCACCCAAAATGCTGTGTTGCTTTTCGGTGTCGTGGCAATGTTGCAGTTGGAATGTCGGTGCCAGAAGCATCCATGCACAAAAACCACCGTCTTGTACCGGGGAAACACAAGGTCGGGCTTGCCGGGCAAGCCTAACCCATTCAGGCGGTAGCGTAGGCCGAGACTATGTAGCACCTTGCGCAGCGCTATTTCTGGGCGGGTGTTACTCCCTTTGATTCGGGCCATCCTTTCTGACCGCTCTTTAGGAGAGAGGAAGTCGGTCATATCTGACTTCCAGTTTGAAATCTCCTCGGCAAGGCCTCCATTCCCTTCCTTGACCAGTTCGTAGAAAGGCAGTTCACGAATCACCTCTTCTGAAGCATCGAAAGACTTATAAGACTTACACATATTCAAATAACACCTCAAGTCGAACGGCGTTATGGCGAGCGACTGAGGTGTGCAAATCAAGAGGCCAGTTTATTGCTCCTCCCACTTGCCAGTTAGTCAAGTTGATAGAAGGGCACCTCCTCAATGAACTCGCCGCTCCAATCAAGTGTCTTGCAGAGGGAGTTGAATTTTTCTAGACCTGATATGCGATTTACCATGCTGTCAGAGGCAGCCGGTAGGCCTATTTTATCCAGATCTCTCGCCGTTAATCCTGGCACTTGGTGGATAAACCAGCTCCCGATAGGTTCTAGATAATCTGTTCGTGTTGTTTTGAAATGACTAAAATACTGGGAGGCAAGTATTACACCGATTCCAAAGGCTCGGCCTTGTACCAAGAGTTTAGTTAGCACTTCAAACTCGTAAGGCATAATGTTGTGGGCCTCGTCCACTAACAAGTAGGAGTCGATGAAGCGTGTTTGTGGATCTTTACCCAGAAAAGGCTTCTTTTTTACCTTCAACATGTAATCGAGATAGAGGTTAAGGAAAATAACAACTACCATTTTCTTCAGTTTTTCATCACTGAGGTCTTTCAAGTCGATAGCCACAACCCCTTCGAAAAACTCGTCGAAGCTAACGATTTTGGTCGGATCATCTTCAAAGATCTCGTAGTCCACCATATCACTGATGATTCCGGTCACGGAGTCAGGCTTATCGACGATCGCCTCGTAGTGTTTGAAAACGTCGTAGATAGTAGGATCACGTCCCTCGTCCTCCCTCGCGCGTTGATATGCCGTCTTGATAGCCTCCTTGAGATTTTTATCCTGAACCGGCGCGTTCACTGAGAAGATCTTGCGCAGGATGTCTCGGAAGAAGCCGATTTTGTCGAGCATCGTCCGGTTGGAGTTGTCTCCATCCGTCGCGAATAAGTTCAGTGGTATCTTGTATGGAGAAACAACCTTAACCTTAGCCTTGTTAATGAACTGGCAGCTATCTTCCGTATCGCTGAAATCCCGCTTGTAGTCCAGAATCAAGATCTTAGGAGCCACTCCTCGGTTTTGCTCTGGTTGTTTTACCATCTGGTAAACCAATGATTTTAGTAGCTGGGTTTTTCCAGTCCCTAGATCGCCTACTACTCCTATGTTGATATTGTTTAGCTCAGTGTTGCCTGGGTGAAAAATGACTTCCTTGCTTCCAATGAGATCCTTAGTGCTGCCAATTTTGAAATTAAGTCCGGCGCCAGCTTCCGGAATAGTGATTTCAGACTCATTACTTGTAAGAACGGTTTCCCCTAACTGCGAGGATGATTCGTTTGGCTCGGACAAATTCTCACTAAGTCCGGAGGCCTCTTCTGCTAACCCGTGGATCTCTTTTTTATCTCCGAGATACTGGGTTTTTTCCTCGATTATTACTTCCGCAGTCGAGTTGCTGACTGCCAGCAGGTCCCAGTTACCTACCTGCTTCACCATGTCTGCAACCACCTGTGGCTGATTCCCAGCCAACAGGGCTCCAGCTAACTCTAAGCCGAGGACAGCAGTGTTTTTTAGAGGACTTTTCCCTGTGCACATCACTCGGCTCTTGGAAGTGTTCTCAATAGATATCAGGCGCCCTTCAGGGTCGAGTTCAATCTCGAGCTTATTCGACATCAATCTGGCGATAGTTTGCTGGTGATACTGAACCCAGCGAGGAGTAGCCTGAGCCACTTCAGTTTCACCGTATACACGGAAGCCATAGTCCAGCCAACTGGCTATCAGATCACGGTAAGCAATTCCCCAAAGGGCAGAATCTTTCCCGCGTTCTTTCAAACTATTGAGAAATCCGGCGAACGATTTAGCCTGCGTTAACGCTTCGTCACGTTGTCTTTCTGTCATTTCGGTGGAGCGAGCCTTCACCTCGATTGGCGTGATCTTGAGGGCATTCGGTTCGAGTAACTCGTCCCCTGCATCTATGCCGAAGGCAATGCTTAAAACAAGCAAGTCTGGCCTTTCCCTAGTCTCCGCACCCAGGGCTTTGCGTAGCTCGTCGAAACGCGGCTGGAATACGTCCGCCGGGATCACAAGATTCACCATGCGGTTACCAATTGCGGGAACCAGTCCCTTGCCTTCGCTACCGTTTTGGAAGTCTGACTGAAGCAAGCGTGCAGCTATCAGCATACCTACTTCACCCAGGCTTGCAGAGCCTCCGCTGGTAAGCCGTTTTAGAGTCGGGATCCCCCGCCGAGAAACCTCGTCAAGCAGTGAAGCCACTTGTTCGTCGCTGACGTTCCTTGTGCCGGGGAGCTGTTTCAGCACGTTCCTCACTGCCGTGACCATGGTTGGTGACTGCTTTGCCACCAAATAGAATCCACTCGATTGCCCCGCACCTGGCGCGTAACGCGGCAGTTCGAAGTCCCAGAGGTATGCGTCTTTGCCAGGGCTGTGGAAGCAGGTAGCGTCTACGGCAGAAGAAGAGATTGCGCTATAGCGCGTATCCCTCAATGAGTTGTTCAAAGTTTGTAAGTTGGGTGCGAAGCTGAGGCTGTCAAACTGGGCGTCATTGACGCAAGCCGATTCGAGCAATTCCAGGGCTCGGGACAGGTTATCTTGTAATAGGTCACCAGTTGATTCACTAACGAACTGGCCAGCTCTGGATAGAGATAAGTACTGTCTATAGGCAGCGGCGTTTTTCTTGATGCTAACGCGGGATACGCAGGTAGGATCAACAGGGGAGAGTACGCCGTCTTTGCGGAATTCTTGGTCCATGGTCTGCAAGTGGTCGACGATGGAAAGATCCCGCTCAGCGTGATCTCCTTTGCTATTGGTATACCACCTAATCTTGGTGCCTGAGCGCTCTGTTAGGGAAGCAAGCACTGCTGGCCTAGGCTGCTCCTCCCGAGGTCTCTTATCTATGATCTGAAGTGTTAAACCATGGGCAGGAGACCATTCGTCGGCGTCCGGCCCAAGATTCTCCAGGCACCACTCATCTATTCCATCATTGCAGGAGCTGTACCCAGATGAGTCGCTATGCAGGGAAATCCGGAGAGTGGACTTGGCAGGGTAGAGGTGACGGATTTCGTCTAAGGAGCGCTTCACCTGCTGCCTATTGAAACCATTTACCATTCCCTCGATCTTCAACCCCAGGTCATTGCCAAATACCCCTTCATAATTGCCTTTGCTCACCTCGGCTATAAGATCGGCCCGCCATAGAACTGACCAGTAATCCGATGAGCTCTTAACGGCGACGAACCCTGCTGGATTAAAGCGGCCGTCCATATCCCTGCACTTCAGAGCCAGGCAATCGGGAAAGCTGTATGGCTCGATGATCCCGGCAACCGGACAGGGTAACCCTGCATTGATCGAATCCTGCATGAGTTGCTGGGCATTGCATTGCCAAGCTAACCGAACCGGGTGAAAAGGGGACAGCAGTACTGCGAGTGGTTTGGAGTCTAGAAAGTGGCTTTGTTGCTGAGCCTTGTGAACCGTGATCAGATCTGCCCAGGCTGCCAGGGAGTTAGGCGCCGATAGCCAGTCTGCGTACTCGCATACGTAGCGCTCGATAATGCTGCGGTTATCCTTATCCAGCATGAGCTGGCCCAGGCTGAGTGCCTCGATAGTGCATCCTTTAACGTCGCAAAGTTCCTTTAGAAGCTCTCGTGCTTGCTTCCGGGCTTGCAGGTAACCGGAAGGAGGGGCCAGCTCGTCCGTCCTTGGGCGTGGATCTAGGGACAGGTGAAGGTTGGAAATACGAGGCTGCACGGTCCAATCTGGTTGATGCCAGCTCTCCTTAAAGCCGGGGCCAATAACCAATGGTTGGTATGAATCCTCGCTCTCTAAAATCCATTGCTCTAGGAGAGTCAACATGGATTGCTCGACATCCGTCTTGGCTACGTTTTCAGAGCGGGTGCAGTTGTTGGTGACTAATCTGTCGAACTCGCTAGAGGCCCCTTTGGCCGTAAATTCGTTGGCACTGATATTAAGAACATAGGTGGTCGGCCCGTCTAACTCGGGAAGGGTCATCTCGAAGCTGACCTGACAATCTTCGGTAATCTCAATAACGGCTAATGCGTGGCCCTCTTGTACCTCGGAGATTGTCATTGGCCAAACCACTTCGCTAGCGTTTACCCCCTCGCCGAATTGACCGCGAATGCTGTCAGGCAAGCTCACGGCATTACGGTAGAAAAACTCGATAGTCTGGGTGCCTGTGCCGTTGGTCACCAATTCACATTCGTACTGATTGGTGGTCTTCGCTCCACGGCCTACCCTTTTCTTTTTAAAAGAAGTTAATTTCTGGGCTGATCGGCAGTTTAGTACCACTGCAGGAAGATAGGACTCCAGTGATATTAGTTTGAATGTGGCAGGCTTCTCCTGCTTATTGCAGATGAATTCATAGCGAACGTACTGTTCATGATCACAAGGCCACAAACTATCATCCCACTGAGTTTCAAGATCACTAATGGTAATCGTCTGAATCAGCTCAAGGGTTTTCCGACCTGAGGCTCGGTACACGGAGAGTTCCTCGCCCAGCAACTCTTCGTCAACTCTGAGTAGAAATTGGGGCGAACTTTTTACAACTGCCAATTGGCTAGTCAAGGTGGAGCGGAACAACTCATTGGCACAGGTAACCTTGAGCGTGCCCAGATTTTTACTTTCTTCCTGATTAAGCAGCTCAATCCACACGGATTGCGACAGTACGTGCCACCATTGCACCCCTTCAGCATTCCCGGCTTTGGCGTAGTTTCCGAGCGGGCGGGTGACGAATCTCTGCGGCGTCCGGTATAGCATCACGAAGTCCTGACTCAAAAGTTTTAGGGCTTCGGAAACCTCCTCTGAGCTCGCATCCTCTTGCAACAAGTGGATACCGGCCGTGAAGCCATGAGTCTGCATGTAGTTGGCAATGTCGTAGTTTATATTTGGCTCGGGAGATTCCCCGTTTTCAAGCTTGGGTACTCCAAGGGCGTGACATAGGTCCCGGCTGGTTTTTCCATTCCCCCCCAAATCGTACAAGGCCCGGAGCAACTCCCAAGGCTCCTGCATGTCCCCGGCCTGTGCAGACTCGATGAAGGCCTCCTCTAGAGCTTTCCAGGCCAGCTCTTTCTCCAGTAAGGGCACATCTTTAAACCGGCTCAAGACTGCCTCGAAGACATCCTGTACGAAGGGTTCCTCTCTCCATGTAGAGAAAGACACGTGATTTACCCGATTCAAACCCAGTTTGTTCGCTGTGGTATCTGTAGATAGCAACGGGGGGGAATTGATGGTCGAAAGTGCCAAGTAAGAGCCATATGAGGTTCTAATCGCCACGACATGGTTACTCGAACACCGGGTGGTATTCTGGTGTGAAGGGTCTTCAATCCCTTCTTGAACTCGCAATACGGGCACCAGCATTACATGGCCGTCAGATTCAAGCTCCAAACGGGGACCCATTGCATCGAATCTGTCGTAGATCTCGTCGAGAATGCCGGCTGGAGGGGCAGAGAATGTGACCCTCAGGTTGTTACTTTCCGACGAGATAAAGTGTCCAGCTTCTGCTCGTATCTTCGATACCAGATAGCCAATAAAGTCACCGATCACTTTAGTTTCCTTCTTTGCCGGCTTTCGCCAAGGGGCTAGCGATAACCATGCCACCTTCAGCATCGGGGCTATCGATGGCGATGGACATATCTCTCAGTCTCTTGTTCAAGCTTTCACCTTTCCCTAGGGCCATTTCGGCGCTGATACCGTACCCGGCCAGCTGCTGACACAAATTTTGAACAGTGCAGGGGCCTGTTACCCGATTGGCTGCGCAATGGACCATCAACAACGTCGACAGGGGGCCGAGACCAACAACGCGCGGCGAGTTTGAGTGGCTGCCGCGCTTCTCCATGTAGTACCCCTGATCATAACCCTCGAGTCCGGCCTCGGAAGTTATGCGTTGCCGAGCAACGTGTTCTAGGAATTCCAACACGTTCTTCGACGAGCCCTTCTTGCATTCGGCAACTTTGGGGTCGCTTTCTATTATTTGGTTGAAGTTATTAAGATACAGTCTGAAGTCAAACTTACCGCGATGCTGGGCTAGATAATCCAGCGTTTCGGCAATCTCGGCAGTGGACCCTAGGTTAACCTGCGACATATCAAAACCTGCCTGCTCCAGCATATGCAGCAACAGATTCAGGGCGCCACGGCCTTCGATGTAATGACGTGCCGCCTCCTTTATCGGTTTCGCTGTGAGTTGGCCAAGGCTCCAAAATCCTTTACCTGTTGAGAGCTTTTCAGCCACTTCATACTCGCTACGGCGCTTCCCTAGACGCAACGCTTCCTCTATAAGTTCGCAGCATTTGTTGTTGGCGTGGCAACACCAGGTAACGTGAGCGGCGGTTCCTATCCGGCACAAAGATTCCAACATGCTTACCCATTGCCTACGGGTAAGGTCCTGCTTTAAATCGAGCACCACATGGAGATCTTCAACAAAGCGCTTGGCTGGGCAATCAAGGTTTAACGGGCTGGGAAAGGTGCCTTCATCCTGAGGGAACTCGCTCGGCATTTGCCAGGCATCACTTATCTTTTCTACACGCCAGGACTCGAATTCTGACTGCAGCATCCTGGCCCAAACATCATCTTCTTCCGAAGTGACGCTTAGCTTGTAGAAAAGTTTCTGCCAGGTTGCCAGGGCTGCGCCGTAGTCATCGCTACCAAGGGCAATCATTCTTGCCACGAGCTTACCCGGGTTCCATGGGTGGCCCTTGAGCCGCGCTGACATGGAATATAGGGTGGCGTCGGGTACAAGCGGGGCGATTTGGTTTCCACGCTGGCGGGATTGTCCCGAGAGATTCGGCGTCGCGATTACCCGGTTTACCACCGTGTTCCATAGCTTGGTATCGAACGCCACCTCGCTTTGCGCATTATCCGGACGCCTCCCAGTTGCCAGCTGTTTTTTGAAAGGTGTTCCAAGAACCCAGACGGTTTCACCCACAGCTTTGTTATCGACGAATCCTACATTCCTATATAAGGACGCGAGTAGGATTTCACCCGTTGTGACTTCGGGTGAAGGAGTCAAGTGCAAGAAGCTACCTTTGTAAGTCTTGTGCAAACTAGACTTCTGCCAGGGGTCGCTCAAATAGTCCTTTAACTTATCCATCGACTTACCCCCTGAACCGGATAGTATTGCCTACTTTCAACGCGTAGGTCTCCTGACCTATAGTCAGGTCAACATTACCGTCTACGAAATTCTTGTCCCTTGCTATCTGGCCAGCAGTTACCGATTTCACTTCGTCGAACAGGGCAAAAACCTCCTGTGGAAGGGAGGCGGGGTCTAGTCCTTCCTCTAGCTCCACGAGAGCCTTGTACAGCGCAAAAGTGACCGGTACATACCGGTTGTGAACCTTGATGAATGGGAAGCGGTTTGCCGGCCGGGAAACATTTCCTTGGAACATTTCCATTGAGGTTTTGACGCTGCGAACACGTAGCGACACTTCCCTGTCCCAGTGTGCTACTGGCTGGCCAAAAGTCGTAGATAGGGGGATTTTGAAAAAACGCCTGTCTTCGTTTACTAATTGTTCGACTAGGTCTTCGAGGTTTTCATGTTGAAAATCGCTCTGGTACAAACCGGCGTAATCCGCGAATAGCTTTACGTCCTTGGATACCCCGTACTTTAATCCGAGGCTCCGTTTTGCCAGCCTTCCTGCGAACTGTCTCATGGAGGACTGTAGCCGCCGCACTTGTCTGGAGACCTTGGCGGGATGGTGTTGGTCCATCAAGGCTTCGTCTGCTTCTGATAGCTGTGCAAGTAGCTTGCGCTCGCTTGGTGCCAGACGGCTAGATACCAACTCCAGTCCGTCTTTTATGGAGAGACTAAAGTGCTCATCCACATCGTTGACGGTAACTATCTTTCCATCCTTCGCCTCGGTATACATCTTCTGTTCGCCGTATAAGAGCGCGGGATCCAAGAAGGTGGCGAAATCACCTGACAGAAGTTCACTGATAGCAGTGTGTTCTTTCTCGGCTAGGGCTTTGAGAGACCCGAAATGATACTTCGCCATGTTGAAGGCTTTTTCGTCAAGCTGGTCTGGGACCTTTGACCCTGGGAACACTGCTTGGTAAGCCTCGAGATGCTTGCCTGAGGCTAGTCGGGGCCAGTTGGAGAACAGTCGGTGATGATATAGCCGAGAGGTCAACAAGTAGCGAGCACGAGCTCCTGCCAAAGTGCTGGGGCCCTTTGCCTCCAGTTGCAGCATCTTGGCCGTCCAGTCGCAAGGCGCGTAAGACTTGCCGTCGATCGTCAAGGATCCTGGTTCCCCAATGAAAAGGTGAGACACCAGTGAGTACAAATCGCGAAACGTCCATCGTTTGCCAGATGCGAGCTCGTAGTAGTAAAGAAATTGGATCAGGTTATCGCGAGCTTTTTCGCTAGCCAGCAAAGTTTTGTTTTGACAAAACGGGCAGTCTGCCTTGTTGTTGCACGCTGGCTTCCACTTTTCCTCGGCCAGTGCCTTTTCTAGTACTCGATGTGCAACTGTGCTGCCTGAATCGCCATCTCGGGGGGCAACCAAAGAGTCCACGTCCATGGGCCACAATGCAAGGTTGCTTTCTTGAAGGGGCCAGCAAGCTGGAGCATCTACGCCTCCACTCACGGCGGAGACGATTCTTGCGATAAATGAAGCCATCTCTGTGTCGCCGGTTCGGATGGCAAGCGCTGACGTGTTTGCCAGAATCCCGCGATTTACACAGCCGATGTAAATACCTTTGTACTCACCGTACCTAATTGCCCGCAGTTCTTTTAGCAGCAGCGACTCTGCTGTCTCACCTGGTTGCGCCGGGTCTTTTTCAGTGGCGTCTTGCACCAACCGGATAACAGGAATCATGCCACTACCATCAGGTACGATTCCGTCGAATTCAACCTCGGTTCGGCGAGGGGGGAGGGACCCTGATGGGTTCTTGTACTGATTCGAGAACTTAGCCAACAGCTGCCCACCCGCACCGCTTAACCGATCAAAAGTCTCGATGGCCCCTTCAACCGCATCAGTTTTCCCATTTCCGGGCCCGCCGACCAGTAAGACGGCCGAAGGAGTTCCAGGGGTGCCTGCGATAACTGAGCCAACCCAGCTCGACAGTTTTTCTACTAGAGGGGTTTTTAGTTGCTCTTTTACCGGCCTTCCGGACTCTTCTTGAAAGGGCTGCCTGACTCCTCCTTTCTTGGCCCCAGACCAGTTGATCAGACCCTCTGGGTAAAGCAATTCATCTTGCCTTTCAAATTCCATGTTATCCCTTGAATACAATTGCTTGAGCTGCTGCGACCTTTCGGTGAGCCAGGTCGATTTAAATTGCACAGAGTTGGAGCTGGGAAAGATGGCTTCCCCTAAGCAGTTGCTTGTTCCTTTGGCCGCTGTCGATCCGAAGGATGGCCGGCCCAAACGACAAGGGTAGCGAGGTCGCGCGGTCCTTCCAGTTGGGTGCCATCCATTTCCCTCGAGTCCTAAGTCCTAAGTTTTAAGCTATAGCCAAGGTCTCTTGTTCTACTTCAGTGACCGCTTCTTGGCTAGAGGCCGCCACGGCTTCATCTAGTACCGACCTGATAGCTAGCCCAATGGCTCTCGCGAGGTAGGGAGGGACAGCGTTGCCCACCTGCGTGTAGCGCGGGCATTCCTTAGTTCGTCGGCTGCCACCTGTAGTAAATTTACCGCGGAACTGGAACCAGTCGGGAAACGACTGGAGGCGTGCAGACTCTCGGACGGTCAGTATTCTGGGCTCGCTGTAGTGGAGCACATCGTCGGGCAACGTTGTGATTGTTGGTGCGGGATTTTCTGCTCGCATTAGGCATATGCGGTGCTTCTTGAGACCATATTTTTCCCTTTGCGCCAAGCTCATTAAACCACCCTTGGTGCACTCTGGGTCCTGAATGATCTTCATGAACCGTTCACTGATCTCGGGCTTATGTTTTGCTAATCGTACGCTGTCCATGGAACCGTCCACTCCCTGTTGCATGAGGGTTTGGTAAGGTGTCCGAGGCCCCTTATATGCAAGCTCTTGAAAGCCGGTGCGAGAAGAGGGATCGGTGCATGGTCTGGTCCCTGCGTGCTTTATTTCCAGATCAGAAATGGCCTCCGAAGCGCTGACGGTTTCTGGAAGGCCAAGCTCTTGCAGTTGCTTCAGCCTTGCCTCCTCTAATAGCTCGAAGGCTCGGGTGGCGCCGCCACGAAGATGACGAGCGAGATCCTTGCGAATCCCGATTACGATTAAGCGTGGGCGCTTCTGGGGAACTCCGAAGAGTGAGGAATCTACTATTCGACCGAGGACCTGATAGCCGACCCGGTCCAGGCTTTCAACAAGCTTGTCATAGTAGGATTGGGGCTTCACTTGTATGCCAAGGTCTTTCCAAGATTTGGCTTTATGCGCGACCTTCATGCCAGGTACGTTTTCCAGGACAATGGCTGCAGGCTGAATGGCCTTGACCATTTCCACGTACTTCTCAAACAGTTGGTTTCGTGGATCGGACTCTAGTCGCTTCCCTGCGAAGCTGAATCCTTGGCAGGGAGGGCCTCCTGCAAGCACATGCACTTTGCCCTTAAGTTTGGAAAGTTCAAGTGGGTGCTGTTCAAGAATTTCATCGATACCCCAGGCCTTTCTTTCCAGCCAAGAGGGCCATTTGAACTGGCGGACGGGCACGTCACGCCCTTCTAGCAGGTTCGCCGACAGCGTGGAAAAGGCCATTTTGTCGCGTTCGACGGCAAAAACGCCATTTAGCCCTGCGAGCGAGAGGCCGAGGGACAAGCCTCCACACCCCGCAAAAAGATCTGCAAACATCAAAGGTTGCCCGTGGGCGGGTAACGGGGGGAGGGTTTCGATATTTTTCATGGGCTCCTGCCCGGATACGGTCGTTTTCAGGGTAGGGAGCGTCTCGCGAAGCCCTTGGCTATCGCCTATATAGGCAGCACGATGGTGGTCTTTTTTCGCCACCGATGCTTGAGGTTTACTCGGCAAGTTGACTAGAGGTAGCTCGGTAGGCGTTGAGGGGGCAATAGTGATGGATAAAGGATTGCGCCGCAAGCAAACGCAATCGCTTGGGCTGCCTGGCGGCTGGCTTGGTTTGAAATTACAAGATTCACTTATGTCGTTGAATTCATCCAGAAATATTTCATCGGCTAAGCCTGGGGCTTCGCTTGGTGGTACCCACATTGTTGAGCTCCTTCAGCCGGTCTGAAATCCGATCAATCTCTCCTCAGCGCAGCCCTATGCAGGCCTAATCCAGGCGCTAGCTTAGGGAGTGTATTGAAGAGTAAGCAGTTATATCCAGGTGTTTTTGGAAGGCGTGAGTCGGATGCTGTGATTATATACAGTATTGGTCTTGGGGCGATTCGTACAAGGCACGTTCGTCGACTGGTGCGTAGCTCAATTAATTAAAAGAAGCGCTGAGCAGCAAAACTCGCATGGTGCCCGCCCTTGCGTCCGCGAAAGTGCGACGCGGGAATTACTCCTGACGTTCGCGCGAGGTGCGCCGAACAAGGAGGCACGGTAGATCCCGCAGAAAAAGAGCTTGGATTTTCGTTTGATCAGATAAAAAAATGAATTTATGCCTGCAGGAGGCGTGTCTGCCTCCTGTCCGGCTTCTGCCGTTTATTCGAAGCTGGAGTGGTGCTTGAGAAGCCATTGAAAGAGCAATAAAGCTAGGCCAACGGCGATTAGGATCGGCGGGAATCGCAATATTAGGATTACAGTCAACACTACTGCTGAAGCGCTGGCCAGCACGCCGATGAAGGTAAAAAGTGTGATCAAGAAACGTATCAATGCCATGGGAGTCTCCTTGTTTTAAGTGATTTGGCTCGGTAAGAGTTTTAGGTGCCATCTTCCGAAATTGGCTCATACGCTCCGCTTACAGATGCCCTCGCTCTGCCATTGATTTGCAGCCTTCATGGGCCACCACAACGTGATCCAAAATCTGGGTGCCAACCATATGCAGAGCTTTTTTAAGAGGAGTTGTGAGTGCGCGATCGGCTTGGCTGACCTCTTGGATGCCAGAGGGTTTGTTATGAACCAAGATCACAGCCGCAGCGTTGTGTTCCAGTACTATTTTCACCACTTCCCGTGGATACACGCTGCCGCCTTCCAGAGGGCCGCTAAATAGCTCTCTGAAACCAATAACCCGGTGCTCTGTATCGAGCAGTAACAAAGCAAAGGCTTCGTAATCATGAAACTGCAGCAGAGTTTGTAGGTGGCTGAATACGAGTCTGCGTTCAGTCAATGCACGTCCTTTTGACAGACGATACATAGCGAGTTGTTGAGCCATCTGTATGACGTCCGCCTCGGCGAGCGGTGATTCCAGGGCATAGCTGTCGGTCGTTTCATCGGATTTGAGCTTGGGATATTTCATGCTGGGATTCCTATCCGAACGCGTGAAAGCATAAGAGGGTGGGTGGCGCAGTTACTGAAGGGGCGGTGCTGGGATTAAATGATTCCGAACGCCCCATTAGGGGAGAGCGCTCGGCGATGCTTGTTTGATGGTTTACGCAACGAGTTGTAAGGCTGCATCGAGTGCCTTCTGTTTGATTACTGCGCCTTGCCCAAACCATGCCGAATCCATTCGATACTCAGAACTCTTAGCGCGTCGTTCATGATCCACATATTCAGTTACGGCATTCAGCAAGCCCCATGCTGTTCTGCGAGCGGACTCCATTTCAGATCCTCGGCCTTTACCTTCGTAGAGGCTTTGTACCTTCTCCATAGCTCGTTTGTTGGGCAATACATTTGGAATGGGGTCATGCGGTCCGGTGTCGCATAGCACTTCCATAAAGAAGCCGATGACTTCTTTCGTCTGAACTTTGCGTTCGGCGAGGGCGCGCATCCGATACATGAATTCGTCCCATCGCGAGACGGCAATGCCCAGTTGTTTTTTGATGGTTTGCGGATCAAAACGCGTGCTGTGCGGCACTTTGATGGCGTGGGTGGCGCCGTTCAGGGAGATGCTCAGGGTGTTGTTGCAGACCACGCGAACGGTGGTGGGGGTCGCAGTGGTAGCCAATGTGCCGTCGCACGAAGTCGCCAGCAGCAGATAACCGTTGACTTGATCCTTGCCCCTTAGGATTGTCGCCTGGCCTGTTCTGGCGAGTGCCCAGAACTTACGACCACCTTTGAGCACTCCAGCGGTTTCAAGTGCATAGCCTGAGACTTCCGTCAGTTCTCGGTAGAACTCCAAAACTTCACGGGGCTGGACCACTTGATAGCGATGCGAGACCACCGACAAAGGTGCTTTAGTGTCGGATCGGTACAGCACCTTTTGCTCCGGGAACGAGTGAATGGTGCCTAGATGACCGGCGGCATCAGCTTTGAAATGAACCGGGCTGTCCTGAATCTGCCAGTTCATGCCGGCTTCGCGTTGCCAGACTTCCAGAGGTTGATTCGGTGACAGGGCAGAGCCCAAGCCATGCCAGGGCGTAGCACCAACATAAGCCATTTGTTCAATGAGATGAGCCATGAGTGATCCTTTGGGTAACGGTCGGCATAACCATTGCGCAGAGCGCAGCACGAGCGGGGATGATTAGGGATAGGGTGCTGATTAAGTAGGCAGGTTGAAGCGATGCCCGCAGACCAGACAGAGGTTGTTGGCCAGCGCATGGCGATCCAGCTTTTCGCCGAGCTGAGCGCCGAGCGCGCAGCCGCCCACGCTCCCGGCGAGCCCGCCAAGTACGGCACCTGAGAGGCGTCCAAGTTTGATGCCTAGCGGACTGATAGCGCCTGCGGTCGAGCCTATTGGTTTATCGATGAGCGCTGTGCTTGCTCCGTGCGTGGCACCGACGACAGTACCCACGAGGGCGGCAATCTTCATGGCCGGTTGGAGGTAGGCAATTTTTATGGAGGTACAGCAAGGGCACTGAAATAACATGGTGTGGGTTCCATAGGGATATTCAGTGTGGTGATGTAGTTATGAAATTAGTTTCAATATCGTTTTGGTGGCGGGGACTAGAAGCGTTGGCAGCCAAAGGCTATGCGGAGTTGGTTCCTCAGCTACTGAGTTAGTTCCTACGGTTCAGAAAACTCCTTTTAGGCGGGGATTTTGGGGTGCGTGCGAAGCGTTTTTGCCAATCGATGCGCCGATGGAAAACTACTTGAATGGCCAATGATGTGTCCGGTCCTCTAGAGCAGTATTCACGAAAAAGAAGCAGGGGCCGCGGAGTAAAACCCATAAACCACCGCCAGATCTTACAGGCACGTCAGACGAATTGACGGTATAGATGCATAAGGGCAACGTCGAACGAGTGGGGCAGAGACCTCTTCCACGGATCGTGAGGCGGGTAGCGTGTTTCCACATTTGAGGAGTATGCCAATTCTCAGGAAAAAAATACTTGTCGCTGCCGGTCTTATTGTTGCGGCACGCTCGCTTTAAAGTCGCATCACTCCCAAACACATAACGAGCAGCCAAGTGACAAACACCCAAACGGTTTTCTACCCGAGGATATTGCGCCTTAAGCAATTGACCGAGCGTATCGGCCTTGGGCGGTCAACGATTTATGATCGCATGGACGTGCAGTCGCCGAGGTACGACGCTACGTTCCCCAAACCGATCAAGCTAGGGGCCTCGGCCATTGGCTGGATCGACTCCGAAATCACCACATGGATTGAGCAGCGCATGTCTGCCAAGGAGGCGTGCTAATCATTCGAAGGCCTCTTCACCGGTGAGTAGGCTGAAATTTTTCTGACTATTTTTGCGCTGAATTCGAACACTAACTCTGTATAGAATTTTAATTAATATTTTGTTGCGAGGTGCGCTACTGGCAGTGCTTTGATTGGACTCTGCTTGTCTGAATATTTTTGGCTTATATGTTATTAGCTGTATTAGAAGTATCTTTCTTTCAATTGCTAATGGCTATTCTAGTAATGTGGTTCAATGTTATTGGTGTGGCTTATTCATCTGGTTGAGAGGTATGCCTGAAGAAAATACAGAAGAATGGATTGACTTGATTAAAGGCAAGTCAATCAGTAATCAACGTAAAACTATTGAGTGCTTAATCGTATGAAGGGCTACGTAAGCGTGTCTAATCAAGAGCGCTGTAATGCGCTCTTGAGTACGTGTCGTATGACGCTTGAGAGCGGTGACATACAAGGCGATTTAGATATCGGTTTGGTCTGTGAGCTGAAACGAGCATCGTTTCTGGCTCAGCAGCTTATCAAGTCGGAGGGGGATGCATTTGAGTATGTTGACACGGAGGGTGGTAACGCTCTGAAGTTTAATGCTGCGGGTGATATATTACGTAAATTGGTAAGGATGCATGTTTTCAGTGATGAGCGGTTCGGTAAGCTGTATAGGTTTGAGCCATATATCGACTTGGTCGTCAGGCAGATTGCAGATGCGGGCTTGCATCACACGTATTTGTCGCACAGGCGAGCGGTACTATACGGTGATGCCAAGGTGTTGCTGATATTGTTTAACGGTTGTGTCAATAGGATCCGCCAAGAGGCTAGATCTAAGCAGTTCCAGTCCAAGCTTAAAAATTACCAGCGTTCAGGCAATAAAAACTACAAGGAGCTGACGGAGTATGTAGATGCATTGTTTGAGCGCTATTCCAGATTGTTGGTACTGAGGGTTGATCTGGGCTACCGTAAAGAGTTCTCCAAGACGACACAGGCTGAAGCCAAGCGCGATCGAGAGCATTTGTTCCAGAACACCAGGTCGAACAAGCTGTTTGGCGATATGGTGGGCTACATTTGGAAGCTGGAGCATGGGGCGGACAAAGGCTTCCATTATCACATGATGTTTTTCTTTGATGGCTCCAAGGTTCGGGAGGATGGAACGCTGGTAAAGCGAATTGGCCAGTATTGGCTCAATGTGATTACTAAAGGCCGAGGCGTGTATTACAACTGTAACGCGGACAAATCGCGCTACAAGAGCTGTGGGATCGGTATGGTCGATCACCGGGATAGCCTGATGCGGGATGGGTTAGGCAAGGCGGTGCTCTACCTGACCAAGATTGATCTCTATATGAAGCTTCAAGCGGTTGGGCGCGGCATGGGGAAAATGGAACGACCGAATTCAAAAGATGCGCGCGGTAGACCAAGAGCGGTTAGTTTATCAGCAAGCGCGTAACACAGGTGCCGCCACCAAAGGCTCTCATCCGCACTGAGGGCCGATGCTCTGTGCAGAACGTGCTATGGCCTGAAATCTATATTTAAACGTCACCGGGCCTTCACATGCTTATTCTTTTCCCAGGCAGGATTGACGAGTTCGTCTCCGCGTAGCCATTCAGTTAGCCATCTTTCAATATTTGAAATGCGTGGGGTAAGGATGCTGTTTTGCTCGATGAATTTTTCCAAAGGTTTCTCAAGCTCGGTTACGACCTTACGCTTGCTCAACCATCCTGCTTCCGGTCGTAAATTTTCTAGCAACCTCGCGGCTTCTTCTTTAACCAGCAAAGTGGACTTGTTTCGGCCTTGGCCGTTCTGGCTGTTTTGATGAGAGCGTTTTTCAACTTCAGCGCGACTTTGGATGGCTACTGATTGTTCTAAAATCTCTCCGACCATGAGGCTTGCATGGTTGATGAAGGCCCAGGCGCGAACATGTTTCATACCAGCATCAGCGGCCCTGGCCAATTCAATGTATAGGCTCGCATATTGAACGTGTTTGAGAACGGTTTTGACTTCTTTGTCGTATTCATTGACTTCCCCGTCCCACGCCTGTTCAAGCTTCGCTTGTAGTTCAATATCGCCTGTAACCGCTCTGATGCCATTAAGCAGCTTGATCTGTACGTCGCGGTGAAGCAGCGGCTCGAAAAAATGTTCCAGGAGTAATCGGTGGTTTCTCGCGATGGCTTCACCAATGCTGGTGTTGCCGATGCTTTCATTCATGTTCGTTGCGAGCTGGATCGTTGAAAAAAGTGGTGCCGTCGTTTTTGTCATTGTGTGGTTCTTTATCGTAGGCGTAGGCGTAGGCGTAGTCGTAGTCGTAGTCGTCGTCGTGTGTCGTTCGATACCTCCGCTTAAATATCCTTATTTTGGGATGGCGGGTAACGTAGGCATGGGTCAAGCTCAAAATTTGGCGGCGCTTGTGGGAGTGGTTAAAAAGTTGCTCCAATCGTTCATCAACGCACGGCGCTTTTCGAGAAAATCGGAGCGAGAATAGGCGCCTTCAGTCTGGTCGCGTTCGTCATGTGCCAGCGCCATTTCGCATACCTCGCGTGGGTAATGGGTACATTCCCCAGCCCAGTCCCGAAAGGAAGATCGGAAGCCGTGTCGGGTGATGTGCCCGTACCCCATGCCATGCAGGAGCGTTCGTACCGCGTTTGCGTGCATGACCCCTGTCTTGCCCTGGCCTGGAAATAGAAAGGCGCTCCCCTCATCTCGCGGAATGCTCTTCACCAGTCTTACAACTTCCTCGGCAAGCGGAATTACGAACGCTACTCGCATTTTCATTCGTTCATCTGGCAGTGACCAAGTTCCAGCCTCTAGATCAAACTCATCCCAACGAGCGAACCTGACCATGTGGGCGCGTGCGCTGGTCATGATCAGCAGTTGAGCGGCCCAAGATGGAGGTATTGAGTTTGCTCTGAGCTTTTTCATCAGCTCCGGTACATCCTGCCAGCGCAAAGCTTCAAAGTGCTCGCGCTTCCGAGCCTTCTTCTTTTCAGCACGGCTCAACAGATTGTCTAAGTGCCCGCGCCAGCGAGCTGGGTTCTCGCCCTGTCGCAGGTTGCGTGCCTTGGCTGCGTCGAGAATCTGTTCAATCTGTCCACGTACTTCGTCGGCAGTTCTGGTTTTGGTTGCCCAGATGGGTTGCAGCACTTTGAGCACCTGGGTAGTTCCGATCTCTTCAGCAGACATCTTGCCGATGTGGGTAAACGCGTAGAGCTCAAGCTTTCGCAGCCAGCCTTTACGCCATTTCTCCGACCAATTGGCGCCGTGAGCATCACGGTATTCCGTTGCGAGTGTCTCGAACTTCAGTTGCTTGGCTTCACTTGCACGCAGGACTTCTCGTTGAGCAGCGCGCTCTATGTCGCGAGCGGCTAATGGGTCTATGCCATCACTCAATTGGGTGCGTTTGGTGCTGGCATCTTGTCTGGCCTTCTTGAGACTCACCTCAGGGAATGAACCAAGGCCCATTTCTCTGCGACGGCCTGCCAGTTGAAAGCGAAGCAGCCAGGATTTACGCCCGGTAGGTTTGACGACCAAGCGAAGCCCATCACCATCTTCATAGGTGCCGGGTTCTGTTAGGTTTTCGACTTGTTTCGGATTCAGCTTACCCATTGGATTGCCCCTGTCGTCCCTTTTGTCCCCCCACCTGTCCCCCCACTTCATCGTCGGATGAGGTCAAATGGCATTGAACGCCATCGGACAGGGGAATGCCTGAACCCCCCGGAATAGCTAAGCTATCAGGTGGATTCTCGGATGGGGTAGGATTATTTTGGACAATTAAAAAGCCGGCTTGTGGCCGGCTTCTCGGGGACTGGCTTGGCTCATTTTTGGTAAGCCGCGCCAGCCTTCAAAACGTACACCCGGATCTTGCGTCCGGCTGTGGGACTTGGCGAGAAAGTGATCTGCCTTGTCGGTGCGATCTGAGCCTTGGGAGGGTCGATGCGCAAATGTGGGGCGCAGCATACTGATTTTTTTGCAAAATTCCCAGTGGGATGTGCCGGGTAGAGCGATCTGGGCTTTACTGAGGCCGCAATGATTCATCGCCCTGGCATGTGTAATGCCGGGTTGATTACCAGGATGCTTACAGGAACGGCACCGGCGGCCGGCGTTTGTTAAGCGTTGACCACCAGAACACCCACCCCAATACCCTGATGTTCTGCTTATCAATCTGCTCGGCACTGAAGATCTCATCGGGATACTCGCCTCTGTTGTAACTTCGAAGACGCAGCGCATTCCCCGGCATCCGATGCAGGTACTTGATCCGCAACATCCCGTCGTGCTCGATGGCATAAATTTCCCCATCGATAACCTGAGTAAGCCCGCGATCGATGGCGAGGGTAGAGCCATCTTCAATCTTCTCGGCCATGCTGTTGCCGATCATGTGAGTGCAGATGGCATCAGCGTGATTGATTTCAAGGGAGTCGAGATGGCTGCGGGGCAGGCGGATGGATTGGCTGGGGTCTTCGATGACATGGGTTTTATTGGAACCTGGCGCGGTGGCTGTTTCTTTGTAGAAGGGCAGCTCGACGTCGATGGACTCGATCACCGTGTAGATGCCGCGGATGGCCTGGGCATCAAAGGTGTTGCCTGATTCATCGAGCACGCGCAGGCGTGAGGATTCTTTCGGGCCCTCGCCGGTTTTCAGCCAGTCGCTGTTTATAGACAGGAGTCTGGCGACTTCTTCCATGCGATAGGCGGGCACACCACGGGTGTACCAGTTATGGATGTTTTGCGCTTCCGTGTCGAAGAAAGCGGCAAATCCTGTCGTTGTGATGTTCGCAGCTTCGAGGAGGGCTTTGAATCGTGGGCCGCTAGTGTTCTTTTTCATAAACACGAGTCTACTGGCGCGGGCTGGGGGTTTGAATAAACGCCCCGTTCAAATTGCGAGGGAAATTTAAGACCGGATGTAAGACGCTTTTGGTAAAAATTAAACAAGAAAAAACCCAGGCCCAGACGTGGTAAACGCATGGTTAAAGACGTCTTTGCGAGCGCCCACAAAAAACCCCGGATCAACCGGGGTTTTTCTTGCAGCAGCTGGAAGCTTACTGCAGCTCTCAGCCTTTATAGGCAGCAACCGACTTGGTGATCGCGTCGCGGGCGGCGTCTGCACCGGCCCAGCCTTCGATCTTCACCCATTTGCCTTTTTCGAGATCTTTGTAGTTCGCGAAGAAGTGCTCGATCTGCTGGATCAGCAGAGGTGGCAGATCGGTGTATTCCTTCACGTCGACGTACAGCTGGGACAGCTTGTCGTGTGGTACCGCGATCACTTTGGCATCGCCGCCGCCATCGTCGGTCATGTTCAGGATGCCGACTGGACGCGCGCGGATCACCGAACCTGGAGCCACCGGGTAAGGGGTCACGACCAGCACGTCGAGGGGATCACCGTCGTCGGCCAGGGTATTCGGGATGTAACCGTAGTTGGCCGGGTAGAACATCGGGGTGGCCATGAAACGGTCAACGAACAGGCAGTCGCTGTCTTTGTCGATTTCGTATTTGATCGGCGCGTGGTTGGCCGGGATCTCGATCGCGACGTAGATGTCGTTCGGCAGGTCTTTGCCAGCCGGAATCTTGCTGTAGCTCATTGGGCGGTGCCCCCGTTAGTTGACCAAAAACACTTGGCCGGATTGACCAAAAAGTGGCGGCGATTATAGGCATATTCCGCCACCGTTGCTATGTGCCAGAGGTCGTGTAGACCTTAGTCGTGTGCCTGATAGACCGGGTTCTCGGCCAGAAGTTGCCGCAGACGCGCCAGTGGATCCTGACGATAAAACAGCTTCAGCTGCTCATAGACCTGTGGATAAGTCTCGTGCAGCAAATCCGGGGCGCTGAAGAAGTATTCGCTGGTGACTGCAAAGAACTCGGCGGGGTTTTCCGCCGCGTACGGGTCGATGGCGGTTTCAGCGTCGGGGTTATGGTCCAGTTGGCGGTCGAGGTCGTTGTAGGCCTCTTGCATGACCCGGGCCCAGTCGCTGATGCGCATGTCCGCATGCAGCGGCGGCAGGCCGTTGGCGTCGCCGTTGAGCATGTCGAGCTTGTGCGCGAGTTCGTGGATCACCAGGTTGTAGCCCTCCCAGCCACCGCTGGCCATCACGCCGGGCCAGGCGAGGATGATCGGGCCTTGCAGCCAGGCTTCGCCGCTGTGTTCGCCGTCCCATTGGTGTTCGACGCCACTGGCATCGCGATGGCGTTGGGGGCTCAGGAAGTCGTCCGGGTAAAGGATTATTTCGTGGAAACCCTGATACCAGTTCAGATCGTCCAGATGCATCAGCGGCAATTGGGCCTGGGCGGCGAGCAGCAGGCGTTGCTCCTGATGAAGTTCGACGCCGGGCAGGGCGGTCAAGTGCTTGTCTTGCAGGAACAGCACGCAGGCTTCACGCAGCCATTGGTCTTCGGCAGCGCTGATGCCATCGAGAAAACTCAGGTGATGGCGCACCCGCTGCCACATATCGTCGGCAATCGGATGCCTGGCCAGGGTGCGTCGACGCCGCCAGGCGCTCAGGAACCACATCGTGGGTCAGCGGGGTTCGGCCTTGGACGTGGCATGACCGAGGCGGTTGCGGATTACGCTGATGATCATTGGCAGCAGCGACAGCAGGATGATGCCCACCACCAACAGCGACAGGTTTTTCTTGATGAACGGCACATTGCCGAAGAAGTAACCCAAGGTGACCAGGCCACCCACCCAGAGGATGGTGCCGAGGACGCTGAAGGCAAAGAAACGTGGGTAAGGCATTTTGCCAACGCCGGCGACGAACGGTGCAAAGGTGCGAATGATCGGCAGGAAACGCGCCAGGGTCACGGTTTTGCCGCCGTGCTTGTCGTAGAAATCATGGGTTTGCTGCAGGTAATCGCGGCGGAAGATCTTCGAGTTCGGGTTGCTGAACAGCCGTTCGCCGACAGTTCGGCCGATCAGGTAGTTGGTGCTGTCGCCAAGAATCGCTGCCAGCATCAGCAGACCACCCAGCAATACCGGGTCCATGCCGCCACCGGCCGCCACGGCGCCCGCGATGAAGAGTAAAGAATCCCCCGGCAGGAACGGCATCACTACCAGACCGGTTTCGCAGAAAATCACCAGAAACAGAATGGCGTAGATCCATGCCCCGTAGTTAGTCACCAGCATCTCGAGGTAAACATCGAGATGCAAAATAATGTCGATCGGGTTGAAATCCATGGAAAGCACCTGTGGTGATGGCCTGACTCGGCAGGCCTGTGCGGATGGCTTCGCGTAGGACTACAGGTGGATGTAGTTTTTCTTACGAGCCTTGAAGCTCGGCATTATACGGGGCGAGACGTGAAAAACGCGTTGAGTTTGTAGCAGGGAATGTCGATGTGTTGCGGCATATGTGGAAAAAGATCGCAGCCTTCGACAGCTCCTACATTGGCTGGGGCGACCTCAATCCTGTAGGAACGGCCGAAGGCTGCGATCTTTCTGAGGACCTAAAGCCCCTCGCTGATCGGCAACACATAGTTCTTGAACTCGGTGTCTTCCTTGAACCCGATGGATTCGTAGGTTTTCTGTGCGACATCGTTGTTGCTGCTGGTGGAAACACGCATGCGTACAGCATTGGTTTCCTTGGCCATTTTTTTCGCGGTGCGGATCAGGTTATCGGCCACCAGCTGGCGGCGGGCGTCTTCGGCGACGTAAATGTCGTTGAGAATCCATACACGTTTCAGCGAAAGAGACGAAAAACTCGGATATAACTGACAGAAGCCCAACAGTTTGCTGTTGTCGTCGTCGGGCAGGGCCAGATAGATCACGGATTCCTTGCGTCGCAGGCGTTTTTCGAGGAACGCCCGGGAGGAGTCCGGGTACGGCAGGGACCCGTAAAACTCGCGATATTTGACGAACAACGGGGTCAGCAGGTCCAAATGTTCGAGGGTCGCTTGAATAATCCGCATGGTAGGTCTCGTCTTCAAGTGGCTGTCTTACGTGGTGACGACGACGGGAAACCCTGGCGTCCGTGCATCGATCCTGCCTGAAACCTGAATACAAACGCAATGCGGAAACGGTTCAGGCATCCGACGGGCTCAGTAGGAAATTACCCTTCAGGTCCACACCTGAGTCCGACTCCAGCGTCTGAACCTGGGCTTCGTCCTTCAGACTGACCCCTGATAACTGCCGCCGACAGGCTTCACGCATCAAGTACAGCAAACGGTGTGCCGCCATACCGTAACTCAAGCCTTCGAGCCGGACATTCGAGATGCAGTTGCGATAGGCGTCCGTCAGTCCGACTTTTGGATTATAGGTGAAATACAACCCCAGGCTGTCTGGCGAGCTCAAACCGGGGCGTTCTCCGATCAGTATCACCACCATTTTTGCACCCAGTAGCTCACCAATCTCGTCAGCCACCGCAACCCGGCCTTGTTCCACCAGAATCACCGGCGACAGCGACCAGCCCTCAGCGGCTGTCTGTTCTTCCATGCGTGCCAGGAACGGCAAGGTGTGGCGATGAACGGCCAGCGCCGAGAGGCCGTCGGCCACCACCACGGCCAGATCCACCCCGCCGGGATGGGCCTGCGCGTGATCGCGCAGTATCCGTGCCGACTCATCATTCAACTTGCGGCCCAGATCGGGGCGCTGCAAATAACTGTTTCGGTCCGTGGCGGCACTGTGCAGCAGCAAATGCTCACGTCCACGCTCGCTCAGTTGCGAACTGAGGCCCGCGTGGTCGAAGGGCAGGTGTACCGCATCCCGGGCCTGTGCGTGGGCATACTGAAAATCCAGTTGCGCGCTGGTGGGCAGGCTGGTGCCGGTGCGACCCAGCGCAATTCGCGCAGGGGTCAGGCGACGCAGTTCCAGCAACGGGTTTTGCGGATCGACAGGCGGTTTATCCATCTCAATACTCATCCCAGTTGCGCCATAGCCTGACGGAAGGCCGCCGGCAGGTTGTCGCCGAAGTGAATTTTGCCACCTGCCTGGGTAAAGATGCCCATGTTCGCCAGCCATTGCTCAAACTCCGGCGCCGGTTTCAGGCCCAGGGTTTTCCGGGCGTAGAGAGCGTCGTGGAACGAGGTGGTCTGGTAGTTGAGCATGATGTCGTCGGAGCCGGGGATGCCCATGATGAAGTTGATTCCGGCCACGCCCAGCAGGGTCAGCAGGGTGTCCATGTCGTCCTGGTCGGCTTCGGCATGGTTGGTGTAACAGATATCGCAACCCATGGGCACGCCCAGGAGTTTGCCGCAGAAGTGATCTTCGAGACCGGCGCGGATGATCTGTTTGCCGTTGTAGAGGTATTCCGGGCCGATGAAACCTACGACGGTGTTCACCAGAAACGGTTTGAAATGGCGCGCCACGGCATAGGCGCGGGTTTCGCAGGTCTGTTGATCGAGGCCGTGGTGGGCGTTGGCCGACAACGCGCTGCCCTGACCGGTCTCGAAATACATCAGGTTTTGGCCCAGTGTGCCGCGATTCAGGCTCAAGCCTGCTTCATAGCCTTCCTGCAAGACGTTGAGGTTGATACCGAAACTCGCGTTGGCCGCTTCGGTGCCGGCAATCGACTGGAACACCAGGTCCAGCGGAACACCGCGATTGACCGCCTCAATGGAGGTGGTGACGTGGGTCAAGACGCAGGCCTGGGTCGGAATGTCATAGCGCTGGATGATCGCATCGAGCATTTCCAGCATGGCGCAGATCGAAGCGATGCTGTCGGTGGCCGGGTTGATGCCGATCATCGCGTCGCCGTTGCCGTACAGCAGGCCGTCGAGAATGCTCGCGGCGATGCCGGCCGGTTCATCGGTGGGGTGATTGGGTTGCAGGCGCGTCGAGAGTCGGCCGCGCAGGCCCAGGGTGCCGCGGAATTTCGTGACCACGCGGATTTTCTGTGCCACCAGCACCAGATCCTGCACGCGCATGATCTTCGACACGGCGGCGGCCATTTCCGGGGTCAGGCCGGGAGCCAGGGCACGCAGGCTCTGTTCGTCAGCCGCATCGCTGAGCAGCCAGTCACGGAAGCCGCCGACGGTTAGGTGGCTGACCACAGCGAACGCTTGCTTGTCATGGGTATCGATGATCAGTCGGGTGACTTCATCGGTCTCGTAAGGAATCAGCACTTCCTGCAGGAAGTGAGTCAGCGGAATGTCAGCCAGGGCCATCTGCGCGGCCACGCGCTCGCCGTCGTTGAGCGCGGCAACGCCGGCCAGGAAATCCCCGGAACGCGCCGGGCTGGCTTTGGCCATGACGTCCTTGAGGCTGTCGAAGCGGTAGGTCTGGGCGCCGACGGTATGGGCAAATGCGGCCATGGGACGGTGTCCTCCTGATTAAATGATGACCTGTAGGAGCGAGGCTAGCCCGCGAAGGCCATGACGCGATTTTCCTGATGCACCGCGTTATCGTTCTTCGCGGGCAAGCCTCGCTCCTACAGGATGGGGTTGCCGACCCCAAATAGGGCGTGCGCCAAGCGACAGGCCCGGCGCCGGTGCAACTCAGACGCCCTCGAGCATCGCATCCGCCGGCGCGTCGGAACGCTGCTTGGCCGTCAGTTGGAAATACAGGTAACCGGCCGCCATGAACCCGAGGAACACACACCCGATCAAGGTGTTGAACCAAGCCATCGCCACCAGGCATACCACGGCCAGAAACAGCGCGATCCCCGGTACGATCGGGTAGCCCGGTGCACGGAAGGTGCGTTCCAGGTTCGGCTCGGTTTTACGCAATTTGAACAGGCTCAGCATACTGATGATGTACATCACGATAGCGCCGAATACCGACATGGTGATCATCGCTGCCGTCAGTGTCATGCCTTGCAGGTTGACCAGGCCATCGCTGTAGATCGCTGCGATGCCGATCACGCCGCCGGCCAGAATCGCCCGGTGCGGCGTCTGGAACCGCGAGAGTTTGGCCAGGCCTTTGGGCAGGTAACCGGCGCGAGCCAGGGCGAAGAACTGTCGCGAATAGCCAAGAATGATCCCGTGGAAGCTCGCCACCAGACCGAACAGACCGATCCAGACCAGCATGTGCATCCAGCTCGAATTGTTACCGACCACGGCTTTCATCGCTTGAGGCAGCGGGTCGTTGATGTTCGACAGTTGGCGCCAGTCGCCGACGCCGCCAGCCATCACCATGACGCCGATGGCCAGGAACACCAGGGTCAGAATGCCGCTGACGTAGGCCTTGGGAATTGTGCGTTTCGGATCCTTGGCTTCCTCGGCGGCCATGGCCGCGCCTTCAATGGCGAGAAAGAACCAGATCGCGAAAGGGATTGCCGCAAAGATGCCAGGAATCGAGGCCATGGTGAACTCATTGGAGCCCGACCAGCCGTTCAGCACGAAGTTACTGAAGCTGAAGCCCGGTGCAACCACGCCCATGAACACCAGCAATTCGGCGACCGCCAGCACGGTGACCACCAATTCGAAGGTGGCGGCGATGCTCACGCCGAGGATATTCAAGCCCATGAACACGAAATAGGCGCCGACAGCGGCGATCTTCGGGTCCAGTTCCGGGTATTGCACGTTGAGGTAGGCGCCGATGGCCATGGCAATCGCCGGTGGTGCAAAGACGAATTCGATCAGGGTGGCAATGCCGGCGATCAGTCCGCCTTTTTCACCGAAGGCCCGACGGCTGTAGGCAAACGGCCCGCCAGCGTGGGGAATGGCGGTGGTCAATTCGGTGAAACTGAAGATGAAACAGGTGTACATCGTCGCCACCATCAGGGCGGTGACGAGAAAACCCAGGGTGCCTGCGGTGCCCCAGCCATAACTCCAGCCGAAGTACTCGCCGGAAATCACCAGGCCGACGGCAATGCCCCATAGATGCAGGGTGCCGAGTGTGGGTTTGAGCTGTGTAGTAGAAGTCATAAGTCCTCTCTGTCTTTTTTATTGTTTGATCTGTTGGACTTTCGGGTATGGCGTTTTCGTGTGGTACGGGCACGCAAAGCCCGTGCCAGAGCAGCAGGGCTATGTAGGGTGTGTCAGTGGAGGCGCCTTCGCTGGCAAGCCATGCTCCTACAGATCACTGATACCTGTAGGAGCGAGGCTTGCCCGCGAAAGCCGTTACGCGCTATCGCGACGAGTTAGAAGAAGCCCAGCGGATTGATGTCGTAGCTCACCAGCAGGTTCTTGGTCTGCTGATAGTGGTCGAGCATCATTTTGTGGGTTTCACGCCCGACGCCGGACTTCTTGTAACCGCCAAACGCGGCGTGCGCCGGGTACAGGTGGTAGCAGTTGGTCCACACGCGACCGGCCTTGATGGCGCGGCCCATGCGGTAGGCGCGGTTGATGTCGCGGGTCCAGAGGCCGGCACCCAGGCCGAACTCGGTGTCGTTGGCGATGGCCAGGGCTTCGGCTTCGTCCTTGAAGGTGGTGATGCTCACCACCGGGCCGAAGATTTCTTCCTGAAACACGCGCATTTTGTTGGTGCCCTTGAGCAGGGTCGGCTGGATGTAATACCCGGTCGCCAGGTTGCCCTCGAGTTTTTCTACCTTGCCGCCGGTCAGCAGCTCGGCGCCTTCGCCCTTGGCGATTTCCAGGTACGAAAGGATTTTGTCGAATTGCTGCTCGGACGCCTGGGCGCCGACCATGGTGTCGGTGTCCAGCGGGTCGCCACGTTTGATCTGCAGGACTTTGTTCATGACCACTTTCATGAACTCGTCGTAGATCGATTCCTGCACCAGGGCGCGGGATGGGCAGGTGCAGACTTCACCCTGGTTGAAGAACGCCAGCACCAGGCCTTCGGCGGCTTTCTCGATGAACGTCGGCTCGGCTTGCATGATGTCTTCGAAGAAGATGTTCGGCGACTTGCCACCCAGCTCCACGGTGGACGGAATGATGTTTTCGGCGGCGCATTTCATGATGTGCGAGCCGACCGGGGTCGAGCCGGTGAAGGCGATCTTGGCGATGCGCTTGCTGGTGGCCAGGGCTTCCCCGGCTTCTTTGCCGAAGCCTTGCACTACGTTGAGTACGCCGGGTGGCAGCAGGTCGCCGATCAGCTCCATGAGCACGGTAATGCCCAGCGGTGTTTGCTCGGCCGGTTTAAGGACCACGCAGTTACCGGCGGCCAGGGCCGGGGCGAGTTTCCAGGCGGCCATCAGAATCGGGAAGTTCCACGGAATGATCTGCCCGACCACGCCCAGCGGTTCATGGATGTGATAGGCCACGGTGTTGCCGTCGATCTCGGCGGCGCTGCCTTCCTGCGCGCGGATGCAACCGGCGAAGTAGCGGAAATGGTCGGCGGCCAGCGGAATGTCGGCATTGAGGGTTTCGCGCACGGCCTTGCCGTTGTCCCAGGATTCGGTGATCGCCAGCAGTTCCAGGTTCTGTTCGATGCGATCGGCGATTTTCAGCAGCACCAGCGAGCGTGCCTGGGCGGACGTGGCGCCCCAGGCATCGGCGGCGGCATGGGCAGCGTCCAGGGCTTTGTCGATGTCTTCAGCCGTGGAGCGCGGGAATTCGGCAATCGGTTGGCCATTCACTGGCGAAGTATTGGTGAAGTACTGACCTTTGACAGGCGCGACGAACTCGCCGCCGATGTAGTTACCGTATTTGCTCTTGAACGAAACGATAGCGCCTTCAGTACCGGGGTGAGCGTAACGCATGATGATTTCTCCTTGGCTTTTGTACTTATAAGAGAGGCGCATGTGCGCTTGCTATAAGCGTAGAGCAAAGGTCGGGCCACTGCCTTGCAGGTCAGGTAAATCAAGGCCTTGCGCGTTTTTTGTCAGACGGATTGGCGGCGTTTGTGACGCTTGCGGTACAGCCCGGGTGACACTTTGTACCGTCTGTGGCACAACCTGTGACCGGCCGGTCTTGCCAGCATTGCAATGCACGCCGGGCTGGAGGATGCTCGGTGCTCTTTACACACCTTTGATGGCAGCCGCATACCCTGTAGGGGCGGTGTAAACCGCTCGGGGAGAATAATAAGAAATGCACGACAACCATTTGAGTCGCCATGCCCAGCAAGTGTTGACCGTGACCCAGGGTAAATCCCACCTGCACGGTCCCGGCAGCGACCCGTCCATTGCCCGCTCCTGGCTGCGTTGTCTTGAGGACTATCACCTCGACCCGGCCCTGACCATGGCGCCGACGGTGCTGGAGCATGGCCGTGTGCTGGAAAGCCGCGAACGCTTGCAGCAAGTGCTGCAGATCGCCGGCAACGAAATGACCAGCCTCCACCAGCAACTTTCCGGTGCCGGCCACGCGGTGCTGCTGACTGACGCCCGCGGGGTGATCCTCAACTGCGTCACCGCGCCCGCCGAACGGAAGATTTTCGAGCGCGCCGGCCTTTGGCTGGGTGCCGACTGGAGCGAAGCCTGCGAAGGCACCAACGGTATCGGCACCTGCCTGGTGGAGCGCCAGTCCCTGACCATCCATCAGGACGAACATTTTCGCGGCCGTCATACCGGCCTGACTTGCTCGGCGAGCCCGGTGTTCGACCCTCATGGCGAGCTGCTGGCGGTGCTCGACGTGTCTTCGGCGCGTCACGAGGTTTCGCGTCAGAGCCAGTTCCACACGATGGCCCTGGTCAATCTGTCGGCGAAGATGATCGAGAGCTGCTATTTCCTGCGTTACTTCGACAATCAATGGCTGCTGCGTTTTCACTTGCAGGCCGAATCCGTCGGGCTGTTCAGCGAAGGGTTGCTGGCGTTCGACGGAGAGGGGCGGATCAGCGCGGTCAATCAGAGCGCGCTGAACCTGCTGGGGCATATTCGCGGCGGCCTGTTGGGCAAACCGGTGGAGGCGTTTTTCGACTGCTCACTGGATGAACTGCTTGGCCGCGCGAGCCTTGGTGCCAGCGCCAGTTGGCCGTTGCGCACCCGTGACGGGCGGCGGCTGTTTGCCGTGTTGCGCGGGCAGCCGCGCAGTATTCCGGTGCCGGTGGTGCAAAGCCCTGCAGTGGTCGAGCGTCCTCGACTGTCAGGCATTTGCCTGGGCGATGCCGCGTTGCAGGAGGATTTCCGCAAGGCCTTGCGCGTGTTTGAACGGGACGTGCCCTTGCTGATCAACGGCGAAACCGGTTCCGGCAAGGAAGCCTTCGCCAAGGCCGTGCATCAGGCCAGTCAACGTTCAGAAAGAACGTTCGTCGCCCTCAATTGCGCGGCGATTCCCGAAAGCCTGATCGAGAGCGAACTGTTCGGTTATCGCGGCGGCAGCTTCACCGGTGCCCGCAAGGAGGGCATGCGCGGCAAGTTGCAGCAGGCCGATGGCGGGACTTTATTCCTCGATGAAATCGGTGACATGCCGCTGAGCATGCAGACCCGGCTATTAAGAGTGCTGGAAGACCGTCAGGTGGTACCGATTGGCGGTGAGCCGGAGTCGGTCAATGTGCGGATCATCAGCGCCACTCACCGCAATCTGCTTGAAAGGGTGCAGGACGGCAGTTTCCGCGAAGATTTGTATTACCGGCTCAATGGGCTGGAGGTCGCATTGCCGGCGTTGCGTGAACGTTCTGATAAATCGCAGTTGCTCGACTTTTTGCTCGCTGAAGAGGCGGGCGGGGAGACGGTGCTGATCGATGCTCCGGCGCGGCAGGCCTTGCTGGATTTTGCCTGGCCGGGGAACGTGCGGCAGTTGCGCAATGTGCTGCGCACGTTGGCGGCGCTGTGCGACGGCGGGCGGATCGGGCTGGGGGATTTGCCGGCGATGATTCGCCAGGCTCGGCCGGTGACCGTGTCGGCGGTTGAGGAACCGTCCGAGTACCCGCTGGACGATGCCGAGCGGTTGGCGTTGCTGACGGTGCTGGAGCAGCAGCGCTGGCACATGACCCACACCGCCGAACAGCTGGGCGTCAGCCGTAATACGCTTTATAGAAAGCTGCGCAAACACGGTATCGCCCGTTAGGTACACCATACCCCCGTAGGAGCGAGGCTTGCCCGCGAAGCTTTTGGCGTACTTGAGGACGCCTTCGCGGGCAAGCCTCGCTCCTACAAAGGCTGTGGTCTTGAAACACAAGGTGCGATTTTCCCCTCCCTACGCTAACCTGCGGCCATGTTTTACGAGGTCGACTATGCACATTCATATTCTTGGTATTTGCGGCACTTTCATGGGTTCGATGGCGGTTCTGGCCAAAGAGCTCGGCCATCACGTGACCGGCTCCGATGCCAACGTCTATCCACCGATGAGCACTCAGCTGCAAGCCCAGGGCATTGAGTTGACCCAAGGTTACGACCCGGCGCAGCTCGATCCGGCCCCGGACCTGGTGGTGATCGGTAATGCCATGTCCCGCGGTAACCCGGCCGTCGAATACGTGCTGAATAAAGGTCTGCCGTATGTCTCTGGCCCGCAATGGCTGGCGGATCACGTATTGCAAGGCCGCTGGGTACTGGCCGTCGCCGGCACTCACGGCAAGACCACCACCAGCAGCATGCTCGCCTGGGTCCTGGAACATGCGGGCATGAGCCCGGGTTTCCTGATCGGCGGCGTTCCGCAGAATTTCTCGGTGTCGGCGCGTCTGGGCGGCACGCCGTTTTTCGTGATCGAAGCCGACGAATACGACAGCGCGTTCTTCGACAAGCGCTCCAAGTTCGTCCATTACCGCCCGCGCACGGCGATCCTGAACAATCTTGAGTTCGATCACGCCGACATCTTCCCCGATCTGCCAGCCATCGAGCGGCAGTTCCACCATTTGGTGCGGACCATCCCGAGCGAAGGCCTGGTGATCCATCCGACCACTGAGCCGGCCTTGCAGCGTGTTATCGACATGGGCTGCTGGACGCCGGTGCAAACCACCGGTGCGGGCGGTCAGTGGCAGGTCAAACTGCTCAGCGAAGACGGTTCGAAGTTCGAAGTGATGTTCGAGGGTGTCGCTCAAGGCGTGGTCGAGTGGGACATGACCGGTCAACACAACGTCGCCAACGCCTTGGCCACCTTGGCCGCCGCGCGTCACGTCGGCGTGGTGCCGTCGATGGGCATTGAGGCACTGAGCGCGTTCAAAAGCGTGAAGCGCCGAATGGAAAAAGTTGCGGAAGTGCGTGGCATCACGATTTACGACGACTTCGCTCATCACCCGACCGCCATCGCCACCACCCTGGACGGTCTGCGCAAACGCATTGGCGACGCGCCCTTGATCGCGATCATCGAGCCGCGCTCCAACTCCATGAAGCTCGGCGCTCACCGCGATGGCTTGCCGGAGAGCGTGGTCGATGCCGATCAGGTGATCTGGTATTCGCCGGCCAACCTCGGTTGGGATCTGGGCGCCACTGCGGCGTTGTGCACCGTGCCGTCGATTGTCAGCGATTCGCTGGAAGGCATCATCGAGCGCGTGAAGAGCCAGGCCCAGCCCGGCACGCACGTGGTGATCATGAGCAACGGCGGCTTCGGCGGTCTGCACGGCAAACTGGCCGAGGCGCTGCAATGAACAACGGCCCGGAACGCATCACACTGGCGATGACCGGCGCTTCGGGTGCCCAGTACGGCTTGCGTCTGCTCGACTGCCTGGTGCGCGAAGACCGCGAAGTGCACTTCCTGATCTCCAAGGCCGCGCAACTGGTGATGGCCACCGAGACCGATGTCTCGCTGCCGTCCAAACCGCAAATGATGCAGGCCTTCCTCACTGAATACACCGGCGCTGCTGCCGGGCAGATTCGGGTGTATGGCAAGGAAGACTGGATGTCGCCGGTGGCTTCGGGTTCTGGCTCGCCAGCGGCGATGGTGGTGGTGCCGTGTTCCACGGGGACCTTGTCGGCTATCGCGACCGGGGCCTGCAACAACTTGATCGAACGGGCTGCCGACGTGACCTTGAAGGAGCGTCGCCAGCTGATTCTGGTGCCGCGCGAGGCGCCGTATTCGAGCATTCATCTGGAGCACATGCTCAAGCTGTCGAACATGGGCGTGACCATTCTGCCGGCGTCGCCGGGCTTCTATCACCAGCCACAGACCATCGATGACTTGATCGACTTCGTCGTGGCGCGAATTCTCAACTGTTTGAACATCCCGCAAGACATGCTGCCGCGTTGGGGCGAGCACCATTTGAGCAGCGATGAATAAGCTGCTGATCCTTCTGCTGGTTTTGCAATTGGCCGGCTGCGCCACGGCGCGCACACTCGACGCCGCCAAGCCTGGAGCGCCGGTGGTGTATTCGGGAACGCGTCTGGATTTGTATGCGATGAATGGCGGGTGCTGCGCCATGGACCGATTCGGCGCAGAGGCGCCGAGCTACCCCGGTGTTGATCTGCCGGCCAGTGCCTTGCTCGACACGTTGCTGTTGCCGCTGTCGTTGTTGACGGTGATTGGCGTGAGTTTTCAGGCGACTGGCGGAATGTAGGAGAGCGCTTCGCGCTCTATCGCGAGCAGGCTCGCTCCCACATAAGATCTTCAGTGGACACAAAATAGGTGAACGCCGCCAATCAAATGTGGGAGCGAGCCTGCTCGCGATGGCGTCCAATCAGGCGCCGCAAGATTACTTGCCTAACTTGCGCAACTCATCCGACTCGACAATCCGCACGCCATCCTGCTCCTCCAGCGCCAGGCGCCACATGGCGCGGGCCAGTTGGCAAGCTTCGATGCCGTGGTATTTGCCAGGGATCAGGCGCGATAACGGACCAGCGACTTTCTCCGCCAGTCGCGGCTCGGCGCGGTCGCCCAACAACAGCGACGGCCGGCAAATGGTCAGTTGCGGCCAATTCTGCGCGCGCAATGCGTGTTCCATCTCGCCTTTGACCCGATTGTAGAAAATCGAGGATCTGCGATCGGCTCCCAAGGCACTGACCACAATCAAGTGCCGCGCGCCCATTTCCCGTGCACGTTTGGCGAAGGCCACCACCATGTCCAGGTCCACCGCGCGAAACGCTTCTTCGGAGCCAGCCTGTTTGATCGTGGTGCCGAGACAGCAGTAGGCAATGTCGACACGACCGTTCAATTGCGGCAAAAACACCGTCGGGTCGCCGACCGGATTTTCCAGGTGAGGATGCTCGGCCAATGGCCGGCGTGAGGGGGCCAACACTCGTGTAATCGTTGGCTCGTTGAGTAGACGGTCAAGCAAATGCTCACCGGTTAACCCGGTAGCTCCGGCAAGCAATACATGCTGAGGCGTCAAGTACATAGTAATTCCCCCTTGATACTGTTCAGCTTAGTTGCTCTTTTCATCCTTGCTGATAGAGACACTTTGCAGTGCCTTTCGTGCTTGCTGTTTGCGCAATAGTTGCCAGTGGCTGAGAACGGTTTTCGGCGCCCAGATCTGCGGCTCGGAGGCTTCGAAGCCGTCGGCCAGTTCACGCTCGGCCACGGTGGCCTTGGCCAGTTTGAAGGCTTGCTCCAGATCGTCGGTCTGATTCAGCGCCTGGGCGAACAGCGCGTCGCCGAAATAAGTGAAGTTGGCTTCTTCCGAACACCCGAAAGACACTCGGTCGGCGCGCGAGGCGGTCATGATCAGGGTGCGTTCGTCCTTGAGGGCTGGGATGAAACCGCCGGAATAGCAAGACGAAATCACAATGACCTTGTCGCGCTTTTTCAGGGGCGCGAGGACGGTGGCCAGTTCGTCGGCCGACAGGTCGGCCAGTTCCATGCGTGGCTGGTCGAGTACCAGTTCGTGTTCACTGGAGCCATGGCTGGTCAGGTAAATGAACAGCAAATCTTCCGGGCCACTGCGCTCGGCCAGGGTCTGGGCGGCGCGGCGCAGGTTTTCCCGGGTGGCCATCGGCCGGTCGCCGAGGTGGTCGCGATGGTTGACCAGACGGATCTGGCCGAAGGCGCCGAAACGGCTGGTGAGCATGTTGGCGACGTAGTCGGACTCGCGCAGGAACACGCTCTGCTTGCCATCACCGCCCAGGGTCAAGGTGTACAACTCGACCGCCGGGGTCGAGGCTGGCACGTCGGCCAGCGCCTCATCGAGCAAGCGGCCCTGGGCCAGCAAGCCGAGTTCGAGGGTGTCGGGCAGCAACTTGCCGTCGGCATCGCGCACGCGTTGACTATTGATCCAGGTGCCGCTCTGCACCGTGCCATCGGTCAGCACCAGAGTGCCTTGGCCCTGATAGTTATCGCCCTCGAACTGGCCGATATAAAAACTGCCATCGGCCAGGTTCAAGCGGCCCTGGCCGGTGAAACGCCAGTCGCTGAACTGCCCGATGTAGTGACTGCCGTCGGCACCGATCAACTCACCCTTGCCGTTCAGCGCGCCTTCCTTGAACTGACCAAGCCAGACATCGCCATCGGCGTTTTCGTAGCGGCCCTTGCCGTGCAGTTGATTGTTCTTGAAACCGCCGACATAGATATCGCCATCGGCGCTGTTGAAGGTGCCGTTGCCTTCCAGCTGACCATCAACGAAGTGCCCGGTGAACTGATTGCCACTGGCATCGCTGCGCTGGCCCTCGCCGTTGGGTTTGCCGTGGGCGAATTGTCCCTGGTACTGGCTGCCGTCTTCGAGTTCCAGACGGCCGAGCCCTGAATATTGATCGCTCTTGAACTCGCCACGATAGGTCATGGCGTTTTCTTTGAGGGTGCCTTCACCGTCGCGTCTACCGGCCTTGAAACCGCCGGTGTAGCTGCTGCCAGTGGTGGTCAGCGTACCCTGGCCGTCGAACAGGCCTTGCTGGAATTGCCCGCGATAGACTTCGCCGTTGCTGCCGTGCCATTCACCCTGGCCATGCCATTGGCCTTTGTCGAAGTGGCCGGCGTACCAGCTGCCGTTCGGGTAATCGATGCGACCCTCGCCTTGCAGCAAGCCGTTGACCAGATCACCGCGATAGCGTCCGCCGTCCGGCAGGCGGGCATCGGGGGGCAGCAGCGATTCGCCATCGCCGCAAGCGGTGAGCAACAGGGTCAGAGCAAGGAGTGCAAGTGAGCGCATAGCGGGATCCGGGCAATTAGGCGACGGAGTATGCCGCAGCTATGTGTCGCATTTATAGGGACACGGCGCAGACACGGCGCGAAACAGCGTGAGCCGCTTCGCATCCGGGATGTTTTACACGAAGCAGAGGGACAGTGGCTCGGCGATATACGCCGGTTTTTCCGACCCTTCGATTTCAAGCGTGGCGGTGGCCTTGAGCAGCCATTGGCCAGGTTTCTTCTCGATGACCTCGTTCATGTCGACCTTGAGTCGAACCCTGGAGTTGACCTTCACAGGCTGGATGAAACGCACACTGTCCAGGCCGTAGTTGACCACCATCTTCGCGCCTTCGGGCAGGATGAGGATGTCTTCCATCAATTTGGGGATCAGCGACAACGACAGAAAACCATGGGCGATGGTGCTGCCAAACGGTGTTTGCGCGGCTTTGACCGGGTCGACATGGATGAACTGATAATCGCCTGTGGCTTCTGCGAACAGGTTGATGCGTTCCTGATCGATGGTGAGCCATTGGGAACATCCGAGTTCCTTGCCGACATAATCTTTGAGCTCTGCAACTGGAACATAGGGCATTGAGACTCTCCTTGGGTTCATCGGTTTTATAGTTTTCGAGTGGCGGGATTCGACCGCCCTGCGAACCACTTTAGATCAACATGGCCAATTGCTCAGGTCAACTAATCATGCTTATGGCGAATGCTGATCCATAGCGTTGGCATGCTTATAATGCTCGGTCCCTTTTTGTGGGGAGCGCGCGTGGGAGATGATGGATGTTGTTACGTGGCCTGACCTGGCTGGTGCTGTTCCAATTGCTCGGCACCGCCCTCAACCATCTGTTTTTGCCGGTGCTGCCGGGGCCGATCATTGGCCTGCTGCTGTTGCTGGGGTATCTGATTATCCGCGGTCAAGTCGGCGAGCCGCTGAACCTGGCGGCCAGCAGTCTGCTGCGTTACCTGCCGTTGCTGCTGGTGCCGCCAGCGGTGGGGGTGATGGTTTACGCCGCCGATATTGCCGCGGATTTCTGGGCGATCACCGGTGCGCTGGTGTTGTCGCTGCTGCTGTCCATGGCCTTCGCCGGCGTGCTGATGCAGCGCCTGGTCAAGCGTCATGCTCACCGTGAGGACGGCCAATGATGTTCGATTGGCACGGCGCCTGGTCGTCGGTGATTCATCATCCGTTGTTCGGCATCGGCGTGACGCTGGGTGCGTATCAGTTGGTGCTGGCGGCATTCGAGAAAACCCGCTGGATCTTTCTGCAACCGGTGCTGGTCTCCATGTTGCTGGTCATCGGTGTGCTGGTCGGTTGCGGCCTGAGCTACGCCGAGTACCGCAAGAGCACCGAGATCCTGAGCATCTTGCTCGGGCCGGCCACGGTTGCATTGGCGGTGCCGCTGTACCTCAACCTGCGACGGATCCGGCAGTTGTTCTGGCCGATATTTACTACGCTGGTGATAGGTGGCGTGATCGCCACGGGCATGGGCGTATTGCTGGGCTGGTGGTTCGGCGCCGAACACATGATCCTGATGACCATGGCGCCCAAATCGGTGACGTCGCCGATTGCCATGCTGGTGGCGGAGCAGATCGGTGGTGTCGCGGCGCTGGCGGCAGTATTCGTATTGATCACCGGAGTGATCGGGGCGATCTTCGGGCCGAGTCTTTTGACAAGGCTGGGTGTCCACAGCCCTGAGGCACGCGGAATGGCGCTGGGCATGACGGCGCACGCGGTCGGCACTGCGGTGGCGATGCAGGAAAGTGAAGAGTGCGGCGCTTTCGCGGCGTTGGCGATGAGTCTGATGGGCGTGGCCACGGCGGTGTTCCTGCCGCTGGCGGTGTCGATGGTGGTGTAAGGAAATGTCTATGAGTCTGCCGCTTTTTCCGCTGAACACGGTGCTGTTTCCAGACTGCATCCTCGACTTGCAGATCTTCGAGGCGCGTTACCTGGACATGATCGGTCGCTGCATGAAACAGGGCGGCGGCTTCGGCGTGGTGTGCATCCTCGACGGCGAAGAAGTCGGCATCGCCCCTGAAGGCTACGCACGGGTGGGGTGCGAAGCGCTGATCACCGATTTCCATCAGCAGGACAACGGCCTGCTGGGCATTCGAGTGAAGGGTGGGCGGCGTTTCCATGTTGTGCGCACCGAAGTGCAGCGCGATCAGTTGATTGTCGCCGAGGTCGAGTGGCTGGAAGACGAGCCCGAGCAACCGCTGCAGGATGACGACGCCGATCTGGTTGCGTTGCTCAAGGCGTTGGCGGAACACCCGATGGTCGAAGCGCTGAACATGGGCACCGAAGCCACCGGGCAACAGTCCCTGGCCAACCAGTTGGCGTATCTGTTGCCGTTTGCCGAGGTGGACAAGATTGATCTGTTGCAACTGGATGATCCGCAGCAGCGGCTGGATGCGATTCAAGCGCTGCTGGATGAGTTGCAGGGTGAGTTGTTTGCCTGACGTGCGCTAAAAAGATCGCAGCCTTCGGCAGCTCCTGCATTAAATTGGCGTACACCCTGTAGGAGCTGCCGAAGGCTGCGATCTTTTGATCTTCAGTACGCGTATCTCAACATCGCATGCGGCATGTGCCTCAGCACGAAGAACCCGAACAACGCCACCAATGACGGTAATACCAGCCACCAGATTTTTGGCGGCATGGCGTTGAGCGGTGTCTGGCGCTGGCTCAGCCACAGGCTGGCCGCACACACGCATGCTGCCAGCATCGCGCCGGCCAGCACATCGGTCGGCCAGTGCGCGCCCAGGTATACCCGCGACAAGGCAATGGTCAGTGCCGGCAAGCAGCCCACCAGTAACCAGGTCAGGCGCATTCGCGGCGGTTGTCCGCGGCCGGCCAGTACCGCGAGGGTCAGGAACAGTGCGAAAGAGCCCGAGGCATGGCCGCTGGGCATGCTGTAGCTGGTCAGTGGATCGCTCAGCACTTCCGGGCGTACGCGGGCGAAAAAGTGTTTGGTCGCGGTGTTGCCCAGTGCGGTGAACAGCAGGGTGCTGCCGGCGAAGATCGCGTGCCGCCATTGTCGCGTCAGCAATAGCAAGGCTGTCAGCAGGGCGCTGAAGATCAGCATATTGCGGAATTCGCCGATCAGGGTGAAGACCACAGCCGCTTCATCTAGCATCGGGCTGCGATGTTCCTGCACCAGAGCCATGAGCCCTTGATCGAGAGCGGTCAGGTGCGGATAGCCGATGAATAGCCCGGCCAGGATCAGCAAGCTCAGGCTGGCAATCAATACCGTGGCCTTGCGATGACGACGCAGGCTGCTGTTGATGCTCAGCCCCACCATGACCGCGATACTGCCCGCGACGACCCCGGCCTCGGGCCAGAAACCCTCCGGCAACGGCAAACGAATGGCCGCGCCCGTGGCCCAGCCGGGCAGCAGATAGGCAACGCTCCAGCCCGCGGCGGCCAGCAGGCTGACGACGGCGAAGCGTGGGAACGGCATGTCGAACATCCCGGCGACCATGGGCAGCATGGGCCGCAACGGACCGATAAAGCGGCCGACCAACAGGCTGGCGATGCCATAGCGCTGGAAGTAGGCCTCGGCACCCGCGATCCATTCCGGGTGATGGCGCAACCCTGGCAGGCGACGGATGTTCTGGTGGAAATGGCGACCCAGGAAATACGAAACGATATCGCCCAGCACACCGCCGAGGAAACCCAGCAGCAGCGTTTCACCCAATGACAGCGCACCGCTGCCGGCCAGCACCGCCACAGCAAACAGCAACACTGTGCCGGGCACAATCAGCCCGGCAATTGCCAGGCATTCCACGAAGGCTACTATGAATACCGCGGCGGCCAGCCATTGAGGATTGACCGTCAACCAACCGGTCACGCTATCGAGCCATGGGCCCATAAAAACAACTCCATCGAATAATCAATCGGTCCCAAGGGACGAACACAATCTACAAAGCACTACAGATCCCATGTGGGAGCGAGCCTGCTCGCGATAGCGGAGTGTCAGGCGACATCTACTTCGACGGTCAGTCTGCTATCGCGAGCAGGCTCGCTCCCACAATGGATTTTCCATTATTCAGGACAACAAAAAATAATCACGACCTTCGACTTGCCCCCGGCGCAGCGGGTTGCGCGTGCAATACGGCGCATAAGCCGCGTCGACGAAACGGTACATCAGATGTTCGTCGCGCCCGTGGGGAATGCCCAGGCGTGTGGTCTGGATGATGTGGCCGGGCGCCGGCCCCCGGTCTTCCACCAGCAACACCTCATGATCGAAGCGCTTGGCATCCCAGACCGGCACCTTCAGTCCCAGCGCCTTGCACAGTAAGGTCTGCCCGGCACACAGCTTTTGCGAGGGGCGAGGGCGGCCCTGAGCATCGGGGTTGTTCAGCAGCATCTGCGCCAGGCTTGCCGGCCCGCTCAGTTCATCGACCCATGGATAGGCTGATTTGATCAGTACGGCATTGCCCGGCCCCTGAGCGCTGAAGTTCAAGGAATCGCCGCCGCGGGCGTAATACATATAGATGTGGCCGCCATCCAGAAACAAAGCCTTACGTTTTTCTGTGTAGCCAAGGGAGGCGTGGCTGCCTTTTTCTTCGCAGTAATAGGCTTCGGTCTCGATGATTCGGGCACTGAGCCACAGGTCGCCGACCCGATGACGAATGATTTTTCCCAGTAAATTCCGGGCCAGCGTTTGGGCATCTCGGTCGAAAAACGCATCCGGCAGCGCCTTGGGCGGGCACGTAGCGGACGCACGAACAGTCAGATTAGTCATGATGAACAGCGTTTATCAGGGCTGATTGAGTCTTGATGATAGCAATAGGCGGCTTAATCCCGGCTGAACGTCGGCAAATTGCCCTCCATTTCGACCATCCGCCTGTCACCGCTGTTAGTCCCGGGACGCGACAGCTATAATCTGCCGCTTTACTCTTTACCAAGACCTTAGCAAAGACCATTGCAGACCATGACTGAGTCCGTTCTTGACTACATGACCCGTTTGGGTCGCGCCGCCCGCGAAGCTTCCCGCGTAATCGGCCGTGCCAGCACCGCGCAGAAAAACCGCGCATTGCAGGCGGCTGCCAATGCGCTGGACGCTGCGCGCGCCGAGCTGACGGCAGCCAATGAGCTGGACTTGGCGGCTGGCCGCGCCAATGGTCTTGAGCCGGCGCTGCTGGAGCGTCTGGCACTGACCCCGGAGCGCATCGACGGCATGATCGTCGGTTTGCGTCAGGTCGCGGCACTGCCGGACCCGGTCGGCGCGATCCGTGACATGAGTCATCGGCCGTCTGGCATCCAGGTCGGCAAGATGCGCGTGCCGTTGGGCGTGATCGGGATCATCTATGAATCACGACCAAACGTGACCATCGATGCCGCCAGCCTGTGCCTGAAGTCTGGCAACGCGACCATCCTGCGTGGCGGTTCCGAGGCGATTCATTCCAACCGTGCCATCGCCGCCTGCATCCAGCGCGGCCTGGCCGAGGCCGATCTTCCGGCCGCTGTGGTGCAAGTGGTCGAAACCACCGACCGTGCCGCCGTCGGCGCGCTGATCACCATGCCCGAATACGTCGACGTCATCGTGCCCCGTGGCGGCCGTGGCCTGATCGAACGGGTCAGTCGCGATGCCCGCGTGCCCGTCATCAAGCACCTGGACGGCATCTGCCACGTCTACGTCAGTGCCCACGCCGATCTGCCAAAGGCCCAGCGCATTGCGTTCAATGCCAAGACTTACCGTTACGGTATCTGTGGCGCCATGGAAACTTTGCTGGTAGATCAAGCGGTCGCCAGGGAATTCCTGCCGTCGATGGCTGCACAGTTCCGCGAAAAAGGCGTCGAGCTGCGCGGTTGCGAGCGCACCCGGGCGATCATCGAGGCCGTTGCAGCGACTGAAGAAGACTGGCACACCGAATACCTGGCGCCAATCCTCTCGATCCGCGTGGTCGACGGGCTGGATCAGGCCATCGAGCACATTAACAAGTACGGCTCCCATCACACCGACTCGATCGTCAGCGAAAACCTGGCCGACACCCGGCGTTTCGTGGCTGAAGTCGATTCGTCCTCGGTGATGATCAATACCCCGACGTGCTTCGCCGATGGCTTCGAGTACGGATTGGGTGCCGAGATTGGCATTTCTACTGATAAGCTGCACGCCCGCGGCCCGGTGGGCCTCGAAGGTCTGACCTGCGAGAAGTACATCGTGGTCGGTGACGGTCAGTTGCGCGGCCAGGAGTCGGTCTGACTTGGGCGACTTCGACCCGTCAGCCCAACTGACCGCCAGCGAGCCCCAGCCTCGACGCATTGGCGTACTGGGCGGGACCTTCGACCCGGTGCACATCGGCCATTTGCGTAGTGCGCTGGAAGTCGCCGAATCGCTGGCACTCGATGAGTTGCGTCTGACACCCAGTGCCAGGCCGCCCCATCGTGGAACGCCGCAGGTGTCGGCGAAGGACCGTCTGGCGATGGTCGAGTGCGCGGTGGCCGGTGTGCCACCGTTGGTAGTGGACGCCCGCGAATTGCAGCGGGACAAACCGTCCTACACCATCGACACCCTGGAACTGATGCGCGCTGAACTGGCCGCCTCAGACCAGGTTTTTCTACTTTTGGGCTGGGACGCTTTTTGCGGCCTGCCCACTTGGCACCGCTGGGAAGAGTTGCTCCAGCATTGCCACATCCTGGTGCTGCAACGCCCGGATGCCGACAGCGAACCGCCGGATGCCTTGCGCAACCTGCTGGCAGCGCGTTCGGTGAGCGACCCGCTGGCCCTCAAAGGGCCGAGCGGACAGATTGCATTCGTCTGGCAGACGCCGCTCGCGGTATCCGCCACCCAGATCCGTCAACTGCTGGCCAGCGGTAAGTCGGTACGTTTCCTGGTGCCTGACGCGGTCCTGGCCTACATCGATGCGCACGGACTCTACCGTGCGCCGAACTGAATGGGAGTGTTTCAAGGCACGTGATAACAACGTGTATTGAGCCACCCGAACACACGAGCAAAACGAGTTTTATATGACTGACAAAGACGTAAGCAAAGTAAAGCGCAAGGGCACGTTCAAGAGCGCTCCGCTGCCAGAAACGGTAGTCGCCGGCCCGGCACTCCTCGGTGAAGAGCTGGTCAAGGTTGCCGTAGCGGCCCTGGAAGACGTCAAGGCCCAGGACATTCAGGTGATCGACGTTCGTGAAAAGCAGAGCATCACTGACTTCATGATCATCGCTACCGGTACTTCCAACCGCCAGATCGGCGCGATGCTCGATAAGGTTCGCGAGGCGGTCAAGGCCAAGGGCGTCAAGCCGTTGGGCGAAGAAGGCAAGGGCGACAGCGACTGGGTGTTGCTGGATATGGACGATGTCATCGTGCACATGATGACGGCCTCGGCTCGCCAGTTTTACGACCTGGAGCGTCTGTGGTCCGGTGCAGAGCAGAGCCGTGCTCTGAACGCGGCTCACCACAGCCCGGAAAACACCCATGAGCATTTCATCAAGCTCAACAAAGACCAGCAATAAGGGACCGCTGTGCGACTGCGACTGATCGCCGTCGGTTCACGCATGCCCAAATGGGTGGAAGAAGGCTGGCATGAATATGCCAAGCGTCTTCCGTCCGAGCTGGCGCTGGAACTGGTGGAAATTCCGCTCAACACCCGCGGCAAGAACGCCGACGTGGCGCGCTTTATCCGTCAGGAAGGCGAAGCCATGCTGGCCAAGGTCGGGCCGAACGAGCGCATTGTCACCCTCGAAGTCCACGGCAAGCCCTGGAGCACCGAGCAGCTGGCGGTCGAACTCGATCGTTGGCGGCTGGACTCGCGCACAGTGAATTTCATGGTCGGCGGCCCCGAGGGGCTGGCGCCGGAAGTCTGTGCCCGGGCGGATCAACGCTGGTCGTTGTCACCGTTGACGTTGCCGCACCCACTGGTGCGGATTCTGATCGGCGAACAGCTGTATCGTGCCTGGACAGTGCTGTCCGGCCACCCTTACCACAAGTAGTTCTGCCCTCATGTCCCAGCCGATCCGCATCAAGGACCACGAAAAAGACGCCCGTCTGGTGCGTGGCCGCGTCGTGTTCGGGGCTATTGCGGTGGTGACGCTGATTGGCGTGCTGATCGCGCGGCTGTATTTCCTTCAGGTGATCCAGTACGAGTACCACTCGACCCTGTCGGAAAACAACCGCGTCCATGTGCAGCCGATTCCGCCGACTCGCGGGTTGATCTTCGACCGCAATGGCGTGGTGGTGGCCGACAACCGGCCCAGCTTCAGTCTGAGCATGACCCGCGAACGTTCCGGCGACTGGCAGCAAGTGCTCGACGTAATCGTTGAAGTGCTGGAGCTGACGCCCGAGGACCGGGTGATCTTCGAGAAACGCATGCGTCAGGGGCGCCGGCCGTTCGAGCCGGTGCCGATCCTGTTCGAGCTGACTGAAGAACAGATCGCCCGCATCGCGGTGAATCAGTTCCGTTTGCCCGGTGTGGAAGTGGTCGCGCAACTGGTGCGTCATTACCCGCAGGGTGCGCACTTTGCGCACTCGGTGGGTTACATGGGGCGGATCAACGAGAAAGAGCTCAAGTCGCTCGATCCGGTGAGTTACAGCGGCACCCATCAAATTGGTAAAACCGGCATCGAGCGGTTCTACGAGCCCGAGCTGCACGGTCAGGTGGGTTACGAAGAAGTCGAGACCAACGCTCGGGGCCGCGTATTGCGCGTGCTCAAGCGTACCGATCCGATTCCCGGCAAGGACATCGTCCTGAGCCTGGACATCAAATTGCAGGAAGCCGCCGAAGCTGCGCTCGGTGGTCGTCGTGGCGCCGTGGTAGCGCTGGACCCGAAAACCGGCGAAGTGCTGGCGATGGTCAGTCAGCCTAGTTTCGACCCGAACCTGTTCGTCACCGGCATCAGTTTCAAGGCGTACTCCGAGCTTCGCGATTCCATCGACCGGCCACTGTTCAACCGGGTGCTGCGCGGTCTGTATCCGCCGGGTTCGACCATTAAACCGGCGGTGGCGATTGCCGGCCTGGATTCGGGTGTGGTCACCGCATCGACCCGGGTCTTCGATCCCGGCTACTACATGCTGCCCAATTACGATCACAAATATCGCAACTGGAACCGCACCGGCGACGGCTATGTGGATCTGGACACGGCGATCATGCGATCCAACGACACCTACTTCTATGACCTGGCCCACAAGCTGGGGATCGATCGGCTGTCGAGCTACCTGGGCAAGTTCGGCATCGGTCAGAAGGTTTCCCTGGACATGTTCGAAGAGTCGCCGGGGCTGATGCCTTCCCGGGAGTGGAAGCGTGCAACCCGTCGCCAGGCGTGGTTCCCGGGCGAGACGCTGATTTTGGGGATCGGCCAGGGCTACATGCAGTCGACTCCACTGCAACTGGCCCAGGCCACGGCGCTGGTGGCCAACAAAGGGGTGTGGAACCGTCCGCACCTGGCGAAGACGGTCGAAGGCGAGAAGCCCAAGGATGAAAATCCGATGCCCGACATCATCCTGCGCGACCCGTCCGACTGGACCAAGGTCAATCACGGCATGCAGCAGGTGATGCACGGTGCCCGGGGTACGGCGCGCAAGGCATCGATCGGCGCGCAATACCGGATTGCCGGCAAAAGTGGTACGGCCCAGGTGGTCGCGATCAAGCAGGGTGAGAAGTACGACCGCTCCAAGGTGCAGGAGCGCCACCGCGACCACGCCTTGTTCGTCGGCTTCGCGCCGGCCGACAACCCTCAAATCGTAGTGTCGGTGATGGTCGAGAACGGCGAGTCCGGTTCCGGCGTCGCCGCGCCGGTGGTGCGGCAAGTCATGGACGCCTGGCTCCTGGACCAGGACGGCCGACTGAAAGCCGAATACGCCAGCCCTATCAGTGCGGAGGCTACGGCCCGTGAAGAGTAATTTTGACCGCATCCTCTCCAGTGAGGATGTGATGCGTCGCCGTGCGACGCTGTTGCAGCGCATGCACATCGACGGCCCATTGCTGATCCTGCTGCTGACCCTCGCCGCCGGCAGCCTGTTCGTGCTGTATTCGGCCAGCGGCAAGAGCTGGGATCTGCTGGCCAAGCAAGCCACTTCGTTCGGTATCGGCCTGGTGTCGATGGTTGTCATCGCCCAGTTCGAACCGCGCTTCATGGCCCGTTGGGTGCCGGTCGGCTATGTGCTCGGCGTGCTGTTGCTGGTGGTGGTGGATGTCATGGGCCACAACGCCATGGGTGCCACGCGCTGGATCAACATTCCCGGGGTGATCCGCTTCCAGCCCTCGGAATTCATGAAAATCCTGATGCCCGCGACCATCGCCTGGTACTTGTCCAAGCGCACGTTGCCGCCACAGCTCAAGCATGTGGGGGTCAGTCTGTTCCTGATCGGGTTGCCGTTCATATTGATCGTACGTCAGCCAGACCTCGGCACCTCGCTGCTGATTCTCGCCGGTGGTGCGTTTGTATTGTTCATGGGCGGCCTGCGCTGGCGCTGGATCCTCAGCGTGATCGCCGCCGCCGTACCGGTGGCCGTGGCGATGTGGTTCTTCATCATGCACGACTACCAGAAGCAGCGAATCCTGACGTTTCTGGACCCGGAGAGCGATCCGCTGGGCACTGGCTGGAACATCATTCAGTCGAAGGCTGCCATCGGTTCCGGCGGCGTATTCGGCAAAGGCTGGCTGCTCGGCACCCAGTCGCACCTGGACTTCCTGCCGGAAAGCCACACCGACTTCATTATTGCGGTGATGGGGGAAGAGTTCGGCCTGGTGGGCATCTGCGCATTGCTGCTGATTTACCTGCTGTTGATCGGTCGCGGGCTGGTGATTACCGCCCAGGCTCAGACATTGTTCGGCAAATTGCTCGCGGGCAGCCTGACCATGACGTTTTTTGTTTACGTTTTCGTCAACATCGGTATGGTCAGTGGCCTGTTGCCGGTTGTGGGGGTGCCGTTGCCGTTCATTAGCTACGGAGGGACCTCGCTGGTGACGCTACTGTCAGCGTTTGGGGTTTTGATGTCGATCCATACCCATCGCAAGTGGATCGCACAGGTTTGAATAAGGTGAAGATTTCAATGCAAGTAATGCGTGGCTGGGCGACTCGATACGCACCGTGGGTCGGCCTGGTAAGCATCCTTGGTACCGCGCAGCAAGCGTGGGCCGGCGATTACGAAGGCTCACCCCAGGTGGCCGAGTTCGTCGGTGAAATGACCCGCGACTATGGCTTTGCCGGTGAACAGCTGATGGGCGTGTTCCGTGAAGCCGAGCGCAAGCAGTCGATTCTGGACGCCATCTCCAAACCCGCCGAACGGGTTAAACAGTGGAAAGAATATCGCCCGATGTTCATCACCGACGCGCGCATCGCCCGTGGGGTGGACTTCTGGCGTCAGCACGAGGCGATACTGGCTCGTGCGGAGCAGGAATACGGCGTGCCGGCGCAGGTTATTGTTTCGATCATTGGTGTTGAGACCTTTTTTGGTCGCAATACCGGAAATTTCCGGGTGATCGATGCCTTGTCGACCCTGGGTTTCGACTATCCTCCCCGTGCCGAATTCTTCCGCAAGGAATTGCGTGAATTCCTGCTGCTGGCCCGTGAAGAGCAGGTCGACCCATTGACCCTCAAAGGTTCCTACGCCGGGGCCATGGGCTTGCCGCAATTCATGCCGAGCAGTTTTCGCGCCTATGCAGTGGATTTCGACGGTGACGGCCACATTAATATCTGGACCAACCCCGACGATGCCATTGGCAGTGTCGCCAGTTATTTCAAGCGTCACGGCTGGGTCGCCGGGGAACCTGTGGTCAGCCGCGCCGATGTGCGTGGCGATCAGGTGGATGAGGGTTTGACCGATGGCATCGAGCCGACGAAAACCGTCGGGGAGTTGCGGGCGCTGGGGTGGTCGAGTCATGATGCGCTGCGCGATGATATGCCGGTCACGGCTTTCCGCCTGGAAGGTGACAATGGCCCTGAATACTGGATGGGCCTGACGAATTTTTACGCGATCACGCGTTATAACCGCAGCGTGATGTACGCCATGGCCGTACATCAACTGTCTGAACAGCTGGTCCAAGCACGGGGCGTCAAGTAATGCGGGCATTGCCTATGAATAAACCCCTGAAGCTCATGGCATTCGCCGCGTTGGCGGTGCTGGTCGCCAGTTGTTCGACCAGCCGCTCGCCGACTCAGAAATCTTCCACCGCCGTTCGTTCGGCCCCTGGCCTGGATATCAACCGGGCGCACAAGGATGGCGCACCCTGGTGGGATGTCGATGTATCGCGCATTCCGGATGCCACGCCGACCCTGCACTCAGGTCCTTATAAAGCCAACCCGTACACCGTGCTGGGCAAGACTTACTTCCCGCTGCAAGAGTCCAAGCGCTACGTCGCTTCGGGCACGGCGTCGTGGTACGGCACCAAGTTCCACGGTCAGAACACCGCCAACGGCGAGGTGTATGACTTGTACGGCATGAGCGCCGCGCACAAGACCTTGCCACTGCCGAGTTACGTTCGGGTGACTAACCTGGACAACAACAAGACCGTGATTCTGCGGGTCAACGACCGCGGGCCGTTCTACTCGGACCGAATCATCGACTTGTCCTACGCTGCCGCCAAGAAGCTCGGCTACGCCGAAACCGGCACGGCGCGGGTCAAGGTCGAAGGTATCGACCCGCAAGAATGGTGGGCACAGAAAGGGCGCCCGGCACCGTTGATGCTCAACGAGCCACAAGTGGCGCAAAATGCCGCACCGACCGTGACGGCCTCCACCGGCACTATCGAGCAATGGACGCCACCGCCGCAGCAACACGCCGCGGCTGTTGTGCCGGTGCAGATCGATGCAAAAAAAAACGCTTCTGTACCAGCCTCTGGCCAGTATCTGCAGGTGGGCGCGTTCGCCAACCCGGACGCTGCAGAACTCCTGAGATCGAAGCTCAGCGGGATGGTGAGCGCTCCGGTGTTCATCAGCTCGATCGTGCGTAACCAGCAGACACTGCATCGGGTGCGCCTGGGGCCGATGGGCTCGCCGGGTGAAGTCCAGCAGGTGCAGAACAGCGTGCGCCTGGCCAATCTCGGTTCGCCGAGCCTGGTCAGCGCCGAGTAATACGTAGTACTTGATTGACGGTTCACTTGCGGTTTTGGGGGGTGAACCGGGTTGTTGGCTCGTTGAAGAACAAAAGCCCGGCAAGGGTTACAGAGTGAACAACTGAACACGCGACAACTTTTTAGGGAGTTGTCTGATTAGTTTTGCCCTTGGGCAGTTTCCATTAGCGATTTCGAGAGACGGATGAACATCACCACCTTTGCCAAACGCCTGTGCCTTCTAGTCCCGCTGCTCCTCTCGCCTGCCGCTTTCGCGGTCGAGATGATGCCGTCGCCACCGCAATTGGCCGCCAAAGCCTATGTACTCATGGATGCCAGCAGCGGCAACGTGCTGGTGGAGAACAACGGTGACCAGCGTCTGCCACCGGCCAGCCTGACCAAGCTGATGACCGCCTACATCGCGACGCTGGAAATCCGTCGTGGCCAGATCGGCGAAAACGATCCGGTGACCGTCAGCGAGAACGCCTGGCGTACCGGCGGTTCGCGGATGTTCATCAAGGTCGGCTCGCAGGTTACCGTCAACGACCTGCTGCACGGCATCATCATCCAGTCGGGTAACGACGCCAGCGTTGCGCTCTCCGAGCACATCGCCGGCAGCGAAGACGCGTTCGCCGACCTGATGAACAAAACCGCTGCCGACCTGGGCCTGACCAACACCCACTTCATGAACCCGACCGGCCTGCCAAACCCTGAGCACTACTCGTCGGCTCACGACATGGCAGTGCTGGCTCGCGCGATCATTCACGAAGACCCGGCTCACTACGCGATCTACTCGCAAAAAGAGTTCTTCTGGAACGGCATCAAGCAGCCTAACCGCAACCTGCTGCTGTGGCGCGACAAGACTGTCGATGGCCTGAAAACCGGTCACACCGACGAAGCCGGCTACTGCATGGTGTCTTCGGCCGTACGTGATGGCATGCGCCTGATCGCCGTGGTGTTCGGCACCAACAGCGATGTAGCCCGCGCAGCTGAAACCCAGAAGCTGCTGACCTACGGTTTCCGCTTCTTCGAAACCCAGACCTTCTATCAGAAAGGCGCCGAGCTGGCTCAGGCACCTGTCTGGAAAGGCACCACCAATCAAGTCAAGGCCGGCCTGGCTCAAGACCTGACCATGACCCTGCCAAAAGGCCAGCTGAAAAAGCTCGCCGCCAGCATGACCATGAACCCGCAACTGGTTGCGCCTATCGCCAAGGGTGACGTGATCGGTAAAGTCGAAGTGAAACTGGACGACAAGGTGGTGCACAGCGCCGACCTGATCGCTCTGGACGCGGTCGACGAGGGTGGTATCTTCCGCCGCATGTGGGATAGCATCCGTCTATTCTTCTACGGCTTGTTCAACTGATAGTGTGCATCTGCATGGCCCCGCGCTGATCCGGCGTTGGGCCATGCTGTCGCCACGGCTTACGCTTACGAGGCCGTTACGCCATGACCGATACCGAAGTAAAGGCGCCTAAGATCGAATTTCCCAACGTTGATTACCCGGTTAAGGTGATCAGCGATACGGGTGTAGGCAACAAAGACAAGATCATCGAGATCGTCAAGAAACACGCGACGATCAACCATGATCGCGTGGACGAGCGCCAAAGCACCAACGGCAAGTACACCACGATTCAGTTGCACATCGTCGCCACCGACCAGGACCAGCTGTACAACATCAACAGCGAACTGCGGGCTACCGGCTTCGTGCACATGGTGCTGTGATGTCCGGCACGCTGGGCTTTCGCGAACTTGGCCAGATGGCTTACGAGCCCGTCTGGCATGCCATGCAACGCTTCACCAACGAACGCGGCAGTGATGCCGCCGACGAGATCTGGCTGGTGGAGCACCCGCCGGTGTTCACCCAGGGCCAGGCCGGCAAGGCTGAACATCTGCTGCTGCCGGGAGATATTCCGGTGGTGCAGGTCGATCGTGGTGGTCAGGTGACCTATCACGGCCCCGGCCAACTGGTGGCTTATCTATTGCTGGATGTGCGCAAGCTGGGGTTCGGCGTGCGTGACCTGGTCAGCCGCATGGAGCAATGCCTGATCGAACTGCTGGCCAGCTACGGCGTGACCGCCGTGGCCAAGCCGGATGCGCCAGGTGTCTATGTCGACGGCGCGAAAATCGCTTCTCTGGGTTTGCGAATCCGCCACGGTTGCTCCTTTCATGGCCTGGCCCTGAATGTGGATATGAACCTGGAACCGTTTCGACGGATTAATCCCTGCGGCTACGCCGGGCTGGCGATGACCCAGCTGCGCGATCACGCAGGACCGATTGAATTTGCCGAGGTAAGTGCCCGGCTGCGCGCGCAGCTCGTCAAACACCTCGACTATGCTGAGCAGACGACCCTAACGGGCGGAATCGACTGATATGACTACTGATGCAGTGCAAACCATGATCCCGACGCTCGATGTCACTGAGCGTCCGGCCCCGCGTGCCAAGGTTGAAGCCGGCGTCAAGCTGCGCGGCGCCGAGAAGGTTGCACGCATCCCGGTGAAGATCATCCCGACCACTGAACTGCCGAAGAAACCCGACTGGATCCGCGTGCGCATCCCGGTTTCCCCGGAAGTCGACCGCATCAAGGCCCTGCTGCGCAAACACAAGCTGCACAGCGTGTGCGAAGAAGCGTCCTGCCCGAACCTGGGCGAGTGTTTCTCTGGCGGCACCGCGACTTTCATGATCATGGGTGACATCTGCACCCGTCGTTGCCCGTTCTGCGACGTCGGCCACGGCCGTCCGAAGCCACTGGACGTCAATGAGCCGGAAAGCCTGGCCATTGCCATCGCCGACCTGAAACTCAAGTACGTCGTCATCACTTCGGTAGACCGCGACGACCTGCGTGATGGTGGAGCCCAGCATTTTGCCGACTGCATCCGCGAAATCCGCAAGCTGTCGCCGAACGTGCAGCTCGAGACCCTGGTCCCGGACTACCGTGGCCGCATGGACGTCGCGCTGGAAATCACCGCCGCCGAGCCGCCGGATGTGTTCAACCACAACCTGGAAACCGTGCCGCGCCTGTACAAGGCTGCGCGTCCGGGTTCGGATTACCAGTGGTCGCTGACCCTGCTGCAACGCTTCAAGCAGATGATGCCGCACATTCCGACCAAGTCCGGTTTGATGCTGGGCCTGGGCGAAACCGATGAAGAAGTCATCGAAGTCATGAAGCGCATGCGCGAACACGACATCGACATGCTGACCCTGGGCCAGTACCTGCAACCGTCCCGCAGCCACTTGCCGGTCCAGCGCTTCGTGCACCCGGATACCTTCGCCTGGTTCGCCGAGGAAGGTTACAAGATGGGCTTCAAGAACGTCGCTTCCGGCCCGCTGGTACGTTCCTCGTACCACGCCGACGAACAGGCGAAACTGGTCAAGGCCGAGCTGATGTCGTCCTGATAGCAGTGAGAAACACAAAAAAGGGCCCGCAAGGCTTTCAGCCTTGCGGGCTTTTTTTGCAATGCCCACGGCAATTACAGTCTTTTCCTGCAAGCCGTGGGGCGACTGACCCTCTTCTGTTTATTCCCGTTCCTGACTACTGTGTGCTGAAGCATTCACACAGGGAGAATCATGGATGACTGTTCGACCGACCCACACGCTTTGTCCGCACGCTCCCGTTCCGGCCTTGCCATCGCAAGGGCTGATTGGCGTAATCGCGCCCGCCGGCCCCGCAGCACTGGACACCGATAAAGCCATTGCCTGGATGCGTGCTCGTGGCTATTCGCTGCGGGTATTTCCCGGTGTCTACGAGAAAGATGGCTATCTGGCCGGCAGCGACGATGTGCGGCTCAATGACTTGCATGCGGCCTTTGCCGACAACGAGGTCGACGCCATTATCTGCCTGCGTGGGGGGTACGGTACGCCGCGCTTGCTCGATCGTATCGATTTCGAATTACTGCGCCGCAACGTCAAGCCGTTCATCGGCTACAGCGACGTCACTGCGTTGCATCTGGCTATCAGCCGTTACGCGGGTTTCGTGACTTTTCACGGCCCGATGCTCAACGCCGACCTGCTGGGTGACAAGCAGAAACCCACCGAGTCCTCGTTTTTCAACATGCTGCGCGGGCAGGTAAGGGCGGACAGCGTGCTCGCGCATCCGGCGGCCTATCCATTAACAACCATTGAGCCAGGCATCGCTCACGGGCGTTTGCTGGGGGGCAATCTGTCGATGATCGCCGCGACCATGGGCACGCCTTACGAGATCGAGGCCGAGGGCGCCATCCTGTTTATCGAGGACATTAACGAGCCGCTGTATCGCATCGACCGGCTGCTGACCCATTTGCGTCTGGCCGGCACGTTGCACAAGCTGCGCGGGGTTCTGGTGGGGGATGTGGCGGGGGTGGATGTGGCTGCGCTGGAGCGCTTGCTCAAGCAAGTCTTCGCACCGTTGCACATACCCGTGCTGGCCGGATGGCGCAGCGGGCATTGCGACCCGAACCTGACACTGCCGATGGGCGCGCTGGTCAGGCTGGATGCGGGGAACAAGGTGTTGGTGTTGGAGCAGGATGTGGTGATCAGGTAATAACGCGGCGCAAAAAAAGATCGCAGCCTTCGGCAGTTCCTACGGGGTTTTGTGTGCGCCTGTAGGAGCTGCCGAAGGCTGCGATCTTTTGCTTTTAGCGGCTACGCAACCCTTCCAGCAACTTGTGCGTCGGATAACCATCCGCCGGCCAGCCAAACGACTGCTGGGCGTTGCGGATTGCCTTACGGGTGTTGGCGCCGATAATCCCGTCGGCGGTTCCCGCGTCGTAGTTCTGGGCGCTCAGCAGGTTTTGCAGCTCGATTCGCTCGGTACGGCTCAGCGGCAAGTCATCTTTTGGCCATAGGCCGTTGATCAGGCCGCCGCCATTGAAACGCTCGGACAACAGGCTCACGGCCAAAGCGTAGGACGACGAGTTGTTGTACTTGAGGATCGCGCGGAAGTTATCGAAGATCAGGAACGCCGGGCCGCGATAGCCTGCCGGCAGCAGCAGGGCGGCGGACAGGTGTTCGGAGCCTGCAGGGACCTGGCCGTCATTGGTCAAGGTGACCCCCAGTTGTCGCCACTCGGCCACGCTCTTGCGAATTGCACCATCGGCCAAGGCGTAATTAAAGCCGCTTGCCAGCTGCACTTCAAAGCCCCACGGCTGACCTTTCTGCCAGCCGGAGCTTTGCAGGTAGTGCGCGGTCGAGGCCAGTGCATCGGCCGGGCTGCCCCAGATGTCGCGGCGGCCATCGCCGTCGAAGTCCACGGCGTGGGTGTTGTAGGTGGTCGGGATGAACTGGGTCTGGCCCATGGCACCGGCCCAGGAACCGAGCATTTTCTCAGGCTCGATATCGCCCTGTTGCAGGATTTGCAGGGCAGCAATCAGCTGCGCATGAGCAAAGCCCGGACGTCGACCTTCATAAGCCAGGGTCGCCAGGGAATTGATCACTGACTTGTTGCCCTGGAACTGACCGAAGTTACTCTCCATACCCCACACCGCGACCAGTGCCTGACGGTCGACCCCGTAGCGCTGTTCGATACTTTGCAGGATGTCCGCGTACTGGCTGACCAGTGCCTGACCTTTGCGCACCCGCAGCGGCGACAGCGCGCCATCGAGGTATTCCCACACCGGGCGAGTAAACTCCGGTTGGCTGCGGTCGGCGCGGATCACGCTATCGTCCAGGCTGACATTGGCAAAGGCGCGGTCGAACAGGTCGGCGCGAATGCCGACGGCGAGGGCATCTTTGCGAAAACCCGCTTGCCATTCGGCAAAGGTCTGGGTCGGCTGGATGTCGAGACTCTCACCCGTCGGAACCACCGGTGGTATGACCGCAGGGGCTGTTGCAACGGTACGGGTCTGAAGCGGTTGGGCGTCGGCGGCGGTGGGTTTTTCCGCGCAGGCGACAAGCAGAACGAGGCTGGAGGCAGCTATCAGTTGGCGAAGGTGCCAACGACGGGAAAGACAGAGGGGCATGCACAGGTCCAGAGGATACGAATCAGGTGCAGACCTTAACATGTTGAGCGATGGCTTGCCTTTCAGGCCGCCAGAAAGTAAGAAGCCTCCCAGCTATTAGACTGGAAGGCTTCGCGGCGGTAGCTGCCTTTGCCCTTGCCGGCTCGTTCCTGACGGCTGCGGAACAGTGGCTGGGCGATGATGGATTTGGCCTTGTTGGGGCCATGCTTTGATGGCTTTTTGCTCATGATGGTCTCGCAAGTGAGTGGTTTTGCGGGGGGAATAATCTGCCGAAGTTGGGGTTCTGTCTAGTCCCTACATTGTGTAGGACCTTTCGGATGCCTTCGCGGGCAAGCCTCGCTCCTACAGGTCTCGTGTCGAACCGACAATGTGTTCCGTAGGAGCGAGGCTTGCCCGCGAATAGCCGTTATGCGGTCAAAAATATTACTCGGCAGGCAACGACAATCTTTGCCCGGCCATCAACAGCGTCAACCGACTCAGGCTCATCCACGGCGAGCCCGCCGCCTGACCTTTGATCTGTGCGTCGATGCGCTGCGCTTCCAGCAGCAACTGCGCCCAGCGTTGCGCCGAGTAGCGTTGCAGCGCCTTGCTCATCAGCGGTTTGCGTTTGTCCCAGATCGGCGGTCGGGCCTGGCTGAAGGCTTTGTCCAGCGGCACGCCCTGGCTGTATTGCAGCGAGAGGTTGGCCAGCAGACGCAGCTCCCGTGCCAGCGCCCAGAGAATCACCGGTGGTTCGACGCCTTCGCCGCGCAATCCTTCGAGCATGCGCAAGGCATGAGCGGCTTCACCGTTGAGAATCGCGTCGGTCAGGCCGAAGACATCGAAACGCGCACTGTCAGCCACCGCCGCTTGCACGGTTTCGACCGTGATCTGGCCACCTTCGGCCATCAGCTTGAGCTTTTCGATTTCCTGAGCGGCAGCCAGCAGGTTGCCCTCGACCCGAGCGGCAATCAGTTCCACGGCGTCCTGGCTGGCGGAAAGCCCGGCCTGGGACAGGCGTTGCCGGATCCAGCTTGGCAACTGGTTGGTATCCACTGGCCAGATCTGCACGAACTGAGTCTGTGGACCTTCTACCAGTGCCTTGCCCCACTTGGTCTTCTGCGCGCTACCGTCGAGCTTGGGCAAGCTGATCAGCAGCACCGTGTCTTCGGCCGGGCGCGAGCAGTACTCGATGAGCGCGGCGGCGCCTTTGTCACCGGGTTTGCCGGAAGGCAGGCGCAGTTCCAGCAGACGCTTTTCAGCGAACAGCGACATACTGGCGCCAGCCTGCAGCAGCGTACCCCAGTCGAAACTGGCGTCGGCGGCGAAGACCTGGCGTTCATCGAAACCTTGCTGGCGGGCAGCAGTGCGTATGGCGTCGGCGGCTTCCTGACACAGCAGCGGGTCATCACCACTGATGATGTAGACCGGCGCGAGGGCGCCTTGCAGGTGTTTGCCGAGTTGGGCGGGGGCGAGTTTCATAAGTCAGGGCGAACGGGGCGCCTGAGCGCCCCGTAAGTCTTATTGCTTCGGCAGTTCGACGGGCGACTGACGCGGAGTCGCCGCTTCAGCCTTTTGCGCTGCTTCCAGCGCGGCGGCTTCAGCCTTGGCCCTGGCATCGGCGGTCTGTTGCAGCTGTTCCAGCTGAGTCGGGGTCAGCTGTTGCAGGCGCAGCATCATGCGTTGTACCAGTTCGCGACGGATCTCGCGGCGGGCATCGTTGGCTTCCTGGTCGGAACCCACCAGATTGTTGCCGTCGTGGATGAACACCTTCTGCACTTCAAGCTTATCGCTCAGCAGTGTCAGGTTGCCCTGACCACGGATGTCGTAGTTCAGTATGGTGTTCACCTGGTACTCGCCAGTACGGCCGGCACCGGCATAACTGAGGATGCGCTGGCTTTCCTGTTCATCGGCCAGATACAGCTTGTAAGGCGCGCCGCTATAAACCTTGACGCCACTGCTTTCCAGCACTTGACGCAGTTGCGTCACGGTTTCGCCATAGGCATTGCGGGCGCTCAGGTCGAGTTCCTTGATCGCCAGTTCGGTGGTGCCGGTACCGCGCAGCTGAAAACCGCAGGCGCTCAGCAGGACCGCGAGGCCCATCACCAGCAGATTGCGTTTGATCATCGTTGTTGCTCCCCTTGAAACCATGTGGGCCGAGCGTGCGGCCCGAAAGGTTTTACTCGGCGCCTGGCATGACCTGGCGCCCGATCCAATTTAGCTGGCGACGATATTGACCAGTTTCCCGGGCACTACGATCACTTTACGAATAGTCAGGCCATCGACGAAGCGCAGCACGTTTTCATTGGCCCGTGCGGCGGCTTCGACTTCTTCGCGGCTGGCACTGGCGGGCATTTCGATGTGGCCGCGCAGCTTGCCGTTGACCTGAATCACCAGTTGCAGGCTGTCCTGTACCAAGGCGCTTTCGTCCAGTACCGGCCAACCGGCATCGATCACCGGATCGGCGTGCCCCAGACGATGCCACAGCTCATGGCTGATGTGCGGGGTAATCGGTGCCAGCAGCAGGACCACGGTTTCCAGACCTTCGTGAATCAGTGCGCGATCCTGTTCGGTGCCTTGCGGGGCTTTTTCCAGCACGTTCATCAGCGTCATCACCTGGGCGATGGCGGTGTTGAATTTGTGGTTCTGGCCGACGTCGTGGCTGGCCTGCTTGATGGCCTGGTGGATCGAACGGCGAATGGCTTTCTGCTCGTCGTTCAGGCGGGCGACGTCCAGTTTGCCCGGCAGGCCCTGAGTAACGTGCGCTTGAGCAAGACGCCAGACGCGCTTGAGGAAGCGGTGCGAACCTTCTACTCCGGAGTCAGACCATTCCGCGCTCATGTCAGGCGGCGAGGCGAACATCATGAACAGGCGGCAGGTGTCTGCGCCGAACTGGTCAATCATCGACTGTGGGTCAACGCCGTTGTTCTTTGACTTGGCCATCTTCTCGGTGCCACCGATTTCCACCGGCAGGCCGTCTGCGATCAGCTTGGCGCTAATGACCTTGGCCTTGCTGTCGCGTTCGAGTTCGACGTCCGCCGGGTTGAACCAGGTGTAGGCGCCGTTGGCTTCGCGACGATAATAAGTCTCGGCGATCACCATGCCTTGGGTCAGCAGGTTCTTGAACGGCTCATTGGAGCTCACCAGGCCTTCGTCGCGCATCAGCTTGTGGAAGAAGCGCGCGTAGAGCAGGTGAAGAATGGCGTGTTCGATACCACCGATGTATTGATCCACCGGCAGCCAGTGGTCGGCCGCCGATTTTTCTACCAGGCCACCTTCATAGTGCGGCGAGGCGTAGCGGGCGTAGTACCACGAGGACTCGACGAAGGTGTCCATGGTGTCGGTTTCACGCTTGGCCGGTGCGCCGCATTTCGGGCACGAGCACTCGTAGAACTCGGGCATGCGCGCCAAGGGTGAACCGGCACCGTCTGGAACCACGTCTTCCGGCAATACGACAGGCAACTGATCTTCCGGGACCGGCACATCACCGCAAGTATTGCAGTGGATGATCGGGATCGGGCAGCCCCAGTAGCGTTGACGGCTGATGCCCCAGTCGCGCAGACGGAACTGGGTGCGCGAGGCGCCGAGGTTTTTCTTGATCAGCGCCACTTCGATGGCGTCGAAGGCGCCTGCGAAGTCGAGGCCGTCGAATTCGCCGGAGTTGATCAGCGTGCCGTGCTCGCCGTACGCATCCTGCCAAGGGGCCGGGTTGGTGTCACCTGCACTTGTGCGCACCACGGATTTGATCGGCAGGTTGTACTTGGTGGCGAACTCGAAATCACGTTCATCGTGTGCCGGAACAGCCATGACCGCGCCATCGCCGTAATGCATCAGCACGTAGTTGGCGACCCACACCGGGAGTTTCTCACCCGTCAGCGGGTGCTCGACGAACAGCGAGGTCGGCAGACCTTTTTTCTCTTGAGTGGCGACGTCGGCTTCGGCGACGCTGCCGCCCTTGCATTCAGCGATGAACGCTTGCAGCTCAGGGTTGTTTTGCGCGGCCAGGGCAGCCAGATGGTGTTCGGCGGCCACTGCAACGTAGGTTGCGCCCATCAGGGTGTCCGGACGGGTGGTAAATACTTTCAGCGCACCGGTTTCGCCGATGGAGGCGACGTCGTACGGGAACTGGACTTCCATGCCACGGGATTTGCCGATCCAGTTGCGCTGCATGGTCTTGACCTGTTCAGGCCAGCCCGTCAGTTCGTCGAGGCTTTCCAGCAGTTCATCCGCGTAAGCGGTGATCTTGAAGTAGTACATCGGGATTTCGCGCTTCTCGATCAGCGCGCCGGAACGCCAGCCGCGACCGTCGATCACTTGCTCGTTGGCCAGAACGGTCTGGTCGACCGGGTCCCAGTTCACGGTGCCGCTTTTTTTATAAATCACGCCTTTTTCGAACAGGCGAGTGAACAGCCATTGTTCCCAGCGGTAGTAATCGGGCTTGCAGGTGGTCACTTCGCGCGACCAGTCCACCGCCAGGCCCAGGCTGCGCAGCTGGCTTTTCATGTAGGCGATGTTTTCGTAGGTCCACTTGGCGGGCGCTACGTTGTTCTTCATCGCGGCGTTTTCCGCTGGCATGCCGAAGGCGTCCCAACCCATGGGTTGCAGGACGTTCTTGCCTTGCATGCGCTGGTAGCGGGAGATCACGTCGCCGATGGTGTAGTTGCGCACGTGCCCCATGTGTAGCTTGCCGCTGGGGTAAGGGAACATCGACAGGCAGTAGAACGTCTCCTTGCCTGGCTGTTCACTGACTTCAAAGGACTTTTGCTCGTCCCAGAACGACTGGGCGGCGGCTTCGATTTCACGGGGCTGATATTGTTCGTGCATGGCTACTTTTGAACTGAATAGGGGTGGCCTAATCCTCTTCAATGCGACGCTGGACGGTGATCACGCCAAATTGGCGTTTCGATGCCCAGACGAGCCGGAAGTGGAGTTACAGGAAGCGCCGTAGCATACATGACCGCGCTCTACCGAGGGAAACCCTGATTACACGCAAGAAGGCGGCAATGCCCGTCCCGAGGGCCGTTGGTCGCGGCACTCAGCCGGTTTGTGCAACGAAGCTAAGCTCTAGAAGGGGAGTGAGTCTTATCTTCAATGAGGTGAGGGATGGTTGAGTCACAACGAAAAGTCACAAAACCGGAGCTATACGAAAGACTGATAGACCGTCTGGGAATGGCACTGGACGCGGCCAAAACCGCTGGACGGCTTCGTGATGAGCGCCCCCTGGAGCTGGAACTGCGTGGTTTGACCCCCGCAGAGTTTGAATTGGTCAAGGCGTATCTGGACCGTAGTGAGCGTGAGACGCAGGGATGTTTGTCGGCTGCAATGAAGCAACTCGACGCACCACGTTCGGCCAAGATCGTCTGGCTCAAGGATAAGGCACCCGGCAGAGACGCGGTAAAGGTCCGGTCTTTGCAATTCAAGTAAGGGCACTTGAAGCCATGACCCATGGTTTTCTAAAACAAAGTCCTTTCGCATTTGTTGTCGCATTGCGTTAACCCACTTAGGCTTCGGGCATCTAAGGAGATGCCCGATGCCTTTTCGTTACTTCGTTAAACAACTTCTATTGCCGCCCGGCATTCTTTTGTTGCTACTGGCGCTCGCCTGGTGGTGGCGCCGATCCAGACCGAAGCTGGCTGGCTTGTGCTTCGTCCTGGGCATGGGTGGCTTCTGGTTGATGAGCCTGCCAATCGTGGTGGAATGGAGCGCCAGGGCCCTGGAACGCGAGCCGCCGCTGACGCGCGAGCAATGGACCACCCTGGGTCAGCAAGCCGATGCAATCGTGGTGCTGGGTTCGGGGCGCGAGCGGGGCGACCCGGCCTGGGGCGTCGACCAGCCGACCGGTGTAGGCCTGGAGCGCGAGCGCTATGCAGCGCGTCTGGCCAAGGCTTCTGGCTTGCCGGTTCTGACCAGCGGCGGCCTGCATTACGGCACGCCACCGACTGAAGCGAAGCTGATGGCCGATTCGTTGCTCGATGATTTCGGCGTGACGGTGCGTTGGCAGGAAGGGCGAAGCCGCACGACCTGGGAAAACGCACAGTTCAGCGCCCAAGTGTTGTTGCCGGAAGGGATCAAGCGTGTGGTGGTCGTGACTCAAGCCTGGCACATGCCCCGGGCAGTCTGGAGCTTTCAGCAGGCCGGGTTTGAGGTGGTGCCCGCGCCAGTGGGTTTCCTGGGCGTGGACAATGCCCGGCCGCTGGGCGGCTGGATGCCGGAATTCAAGTCGATCTGGCAATCAGGGCAGTTGATGAATGAGGCGGTGGGGCAGATCGGGTATTTGATGTTTTATCGCTGATTTTGTGGCGAGGGGGCCTACCCCTCGCCACAAAAGGTCAAGAAATCAGACAGTTTTCGCCATTCTGTTCGCAACCAGCGCCCAACCAAACAGCAGCAGACAAACGATGATCAACGGCCATGAACGCCATTGCAGATACGGCGTCAGGTTGTGCATCGGTACCACTTCGCCATACAGAATGCCGCGTTCGAACTGCGGGATCCGGGCGGTGATCTGGCCGAACGGGTTGATCAGGCCGGTCACGCCGTTGTTGGTGGCGCGAATCATCCAGCGCCCGGCTTCAAGTGCGCGCATCTGCGCCATTTGCAAGTGTTGCAGGGGGCCGATGGAGGTGCCGAACCAGGTGTCATTGCTGATGGTCAGCAGCAGATCGCTGCGGGCGGCGAGGCCGGCGGCGAACTCCGGGTAGACCACTTCGTAGCAGATGAACGGCGCAATCTGATAACCCTTGGCTTGCAGCAGCGCTTGATCGGACGGGCCACGGGCGAAGTCGGACATCGGCAGGTCGAAGAAGGCGATCAGGCCACGCAAGACTTCCTGCAATGGAACATATTCGCCGAACGGCACCAGTTTCTGCTTCAGGTACGTGCCATCGCCTTCACCGACAACGGTAATACCGTTGAAATAGCGCTTCTCGTGATGGACTTCCTGGCGAATCGGCACGCCGGTAATCAGCGCGGATTTACGCTCTGCCGCGAAGCTTCCCATCATGTTCAAGTAGCCTTCAGCGGACTCCTTGAGCACCGGCACCGCCGTTTCAGGCCATATGAGCAGGTCGACTCGCTTGGAGCTCAAGCTCATGTCGCGGTACAGCGCCAGTTGCGCGTTGAGCTGCGCGGGATCCCACTTCATGCTTTGTTCGATGTTGCCCTGAATTGCCGCGACGCTCAGCGGCGCACCGGACGGGCTGGTCCAGGCATGCTCCTTGAGTGCCATGCCGATCACCCACGGGCCGGCCAGCAGCAACACGCCAGCGGCAATAAAGCCTTTGCGGCCAGTACCGACCAATCGCACAGCGTTGTAGATCAGCGCAGCCGTCAGGGCCAGGGAGAAGGAAATCAGCCACATCCCGCCGACTGGGGCGAGCCCGGCCAATGGGCCGTCGAGCTGGCTGTAACCGGAATAGAGCCACGGGAAACCGGTCAGAAACCAGCCGCGAAAGGCTTCCTGACCCACCCACAGCGCTGCAAACGCCAAGGCATCGGCCAGTGGCGCTTCGTTACGGCGCAACCAGCGCGCCCAAATCCAGGCGGGCAGGGCGAAGAACCAGGCAATTGCGGCAGTGAAGAGCAGCATCAAGAAGCCGGCCAGCAGCACCGAAGCGCCGCCGAAGTTGTGGATGCTGTAGTAGATCCAGCTGGTGCCCGCGGCAAACAGGCCGAAACCGAAACACCAGCCACGGCCCAAGGCCTGACGGGGGCTCAGTTCGCGCAAACCGGCGTAAAAGAAACCGACCGCCAGCAATGCCAGCGGCCAGATATCGAACGGTGTCAGGGCCAGGGTGGTGAGTGCACCAGCCGCCACGGCCAGCAGATTACCGGGCCAGCCGGGACGGGTCATACGACGCATTTCAATCCTTAGAATTACCGGGCGATAGGTGACAGACGCAGCAAGTGAATCCGACGGCTGTCGGCGTTCAGGATGCGGAAGCGATAGGCGCCGATTTCAGTGATTTCGTTGCGCTTTGGCAAGTGCCCGAACGCGCTCATCACTAAACCGCCGACGGTGTCGAATTCGTCGTCGGAGAATTCGCTGTCGAAGAACTCGTTGAAGTTCTCGATCGGCGTCAGGGCCTTGATCAGGAAGTCCCCGCTGGGCAGCGGCTTGATGTAGCTGTCTTCTTCGACGTCATGCTCGTCTTCGATGTCGCCGACGATTTGTTCCAGCACGTCTTCGATGGTCACAAGGCCAGCCACACCGCCGTATTCGTCAATGACGATGGCCATGTGGTTGTGGTTGGCGCGAAACTCGCGCAGCAGCACATTCAGGCGCTTGGACTCGGGCACGAATGTGGCCGGACGCAGCAGGTCCTTGATGTTGAAGCTGTCACCGTTCTCTTTGAGGATCAACGGCAGCAAGTCCTTGGCCAGCAACACGCCCATCACGTCATCGTGGCTTTCGCCGATCACCGGATAGCGGGAGTGGGCCGAGTCGACCACGGCCGGCAGGAACTCGCGAGGTGTCTGGGTCGCCTTGATGCTGATCATCTGCGAACGCGGGACCATGATGTCCCGTACTTGCAGGTCCGCAACCTGGATGGCGCCTTCGACAATGGCCAGCGCCTCGCTGTCCAGCAACTTGTTTTGGTGTGCATCGCGCAGCAGCTCCAGCAGCTCCTGGCGGTTCTTCGGCTCGTGGGCAAAAGCCTGGGTGAGCTTACCCAGCCATGACTTCTGCCCGTTGCTCGATCGATCTTCGCTCATAGCGATTACTCTGAATCCTTTGTTGTAACGATAGGGGATGTGTCTGTTTCGTCGTCCGCATAAGGGTCCGGATGACCCAATTCTGCAAGCAACGTTCGTTCCAGTGCTTCCATTTCTTCGGCTTCCTCGTCATCTATATGGTCGTAACCAAGCAGATGCAAGCAGCCGTGAATGACCAGATGCGCCCAGTGGGCCTTTAATTCCTTGCCTTGTTCGGCCGCTTCGCGCTCGACCACCGCTACACAGATCACCAGATCGCCCAGCAGGGGAATATCGAGAAACTCATCGGGGACATCGGCCGGGAACGACAAAACGTTGGTGGCGTAGTCTTTTTGCCGCCAGGTGGAGTTCAGTTCGCGGGCTTCCTCTTCGTCGACCAAACGGATGGTCATTTCGGAGTCGGCAGTGCGCTGGCGCAGGGCCAGTTCGCACCATTGGCGGAACTCGGCTTCGCTTGGGGCAGATGCTTCGGTAGCCAGTTGCAGATCAAGCTCAAGCATCGGGGCGGGTGTCCTTGGAGGAGAACTTCGCCGGTTCGTCGGCTACGCGATTTTCGAAGCGCTCGTAGGCTTCGACGATGCGTTGCACCAGCGGATGGCGCACCACGTCCTTGGGCATGAAGTGGGTGAAGCTGATACCCGGCACGTCTTTCAGGACTTCGATCACATGGTGCAGCCCGGACTTGGTGCCTTTCGGCAGGTCGACCTGGGTAATGTCACCGGTGATGACTGCCGTGGAGCCAAAGCCGATCCGGGTCAGGAACATCTTCATCTGCTCGACGGTAGTGTTCTGGCTTTCGTCGAGGATGATGAAGCTGTTGTTCAGGGTGCGACCGCGCATGTAGGCCAGCGGCGCGACTTCGATCACCTGGCGCTCGATCAGCTTGGCCACGTATTCGAAACCGAGCATTTCGTAGAGTGCGTCGTAGAGCGGGCGCAGGTACGGATCGATTTTCTGGGACAGGTCGCCGGGCAGGAAGCCGAGCTTTTCGCCCGCTTCAACCGCCGGACGGACCAGCAGAATGCGGCGAATCTGCTCGCGTTCCAGCGCGTCTACCGCGCAGGCAACGGCCAGATAGGTCTTGCCGGTACCGGCCGGGCCGATGCCGAAGTTGATGTCGTTACCGAGGATTTCCTTCACATAGCGCAGCTGATTCAAGCCGCGAGGGCGAATCATGCCTTTCTTGGTGCGCAAGGCGACGGACGGTTCGGCGGGGGAATGGTTGTCCAGTTCCTCGACGGCCGATTCCTGCAGGAACAGGTGAACCATGTCCGGCGACAGCTCGGTACCCTTGGTTTCCCGGTACAGGCGGCGCAGGAGGTTTTCCGCGGAGGTGGTGTGCTTGGGCTCGCCGATCAGTTCGAACTGGTTTCCGCGGTTGCGGATCTCGATAGCGAGGCGCTGTTCGATCAAGCGCAGATGCTCGTCGAATTGCCCGCACAAATTGGCGAAGCGGCGAGCTTCAAAAGGCTCGAGGATAAAACGATGTGGTTCTATGGGTGCGTTCAAGGTCGTATTTAGCCGCCCTGGGGCAATTATGATGAATAAAGGATAGCGCCAGTCGCCTGGGTGCGAAAGCTCTTAAATATGCAATGCCGATCACCGTCCTGTAGGAGCGAAGCTTGCTCGCGAAGGCGGCATTACAGACGATTCATAGGTTGAATGTCAGTCTGCCTTCGCGGGCAAGCCTCGCTCCTACAGGTTTGTGGTGATTATTGGATCAGCGAGCCCCGCAGCGAGTGCGGTTGCGCGGCATCGATGCGCACGTCGGCGAACTGGCCGATCAGGGTTGGATTGTCGCAGCGGAAGTTGACGATACGGTTATTCTCGGTCCGGCCCTGCAGTTCGCCAGGGTCTTTTTTCGAATAATCGGTTACCAGAATCCGCTGAATGGAACCCACCATCTGTCGGCTGATCTCGAAACCTTGCTGGTTCAGGCGATGTTGCAGGGCGTTCAGGCGTTCTTTTTTCAGCTCTTCCGGCGTTTCGTCGGCCAGATCGGCGGCCGGAGTGCCCGGGCGCTGGCTATAGACGAACGAGTAGGAAAAGTCGAAACCGACGTCTTCGATCAGCTTCATGGTCTGTTCGAAGTCTTTTTCGGTCTCGCCCGGGAAGCCCACGATGAAGTCTGAACTGATGCAGATACCCGGCACGGCGGCCCGCAGCTTGCGCAGCTTGGATTTGTACTCCAGCGCGGTGTGGTTGCGTTTCATCGCGGCGAGGATCCGGTCCGAGCCCGATTGCACTGGCAAGTGCAGGTGTTTCACCAGTTCCGGCACATCGGCGTGGGCCTGGATCAGGCTGTCGGAAAATTCCAGCGGGTGCGAGGTGGTGTAGCGAATCCGGTCGATGCCATCGACGGCGGCGACTACCCGGATCAGTTCCGCCAGATCGGCCAGGCGACCGTCGTGAGTGGTGCCGCGATAACCGTTGACGTTCTGCCCCAGCAGGGTCACTTCGCGTACGCCGTTTTCGGCCAGGTGAATGATCTCGGCAATCACATCGTCGAACGGTCGGCTGACTTCTTCACCGCGTGTATAAGGCACCACGCAAAACGTGCAGTACTTGCTGCAGCCTTCCATGACCGACACGTAAGCGCTCGGCCCGTCGATGCGCGGCTCGGGCAGGTGGTCGAACTTTTCGATTTCCGGGAACGAGACGTCGACTTGCGGCAGCTTGGTCAGGCGCGCGGCGTCGATCATTTCCGGCAGGCGGTGCAGGGTCTGCGGGCCGAATACCACGTCGACGTACGGAGCGCGATCACGGATGGCCGCGCCTTCCTGGCTGGCCACGCAACCGCCGACGGCGATGACCATGTCCGGGTTGGCCAGTTTCAGTTCGCGCCAGCGGCCGAGCTGGGAATACACCCGGTCCTGGGCGCGTTCACGGATTGAGCAGGTGTTGAGCAGGATCACGTCGGCGTCTTCAGCGCGGGCGGTAACTTCCAGGGCCTGATGTTCGCCCAGCAGATCGACCATGCGCGAGCTGTCATACTCGTTCATCTGGCAACCGTGGGTTTCGATGTAAAGCTTCTTGGCCATGGACCCCAGTCTCACGTGATTCAAAGAACCGCGCATTATAGGGAACATGTCCCAAGGTTCCTACCGCTGCGCGTCTGGTGGCTATGCTATAGTTCGCGCCCTCATTTTTATCCCCGATGTGTTACCCGCCCACCATGACCAAACGTGAAGCTCCAATCTACAAGGTGATTTTCCTCAATCAGGGCCAGGTGTACGAAATGTACGCCAAGCAGATTTATCAAAGTGATCTGTGGGGCTTCCTGGAAGTGGAAGAGTTCGTCTTTGGCGAGCGCACGCAAGTGGTCGTCGATCCGAGTGAAGAGAAGCTCAAGGCTCAGTTCGAGGGCGTTGTGCGCAGTTTCGTGCCGATGCATTCGATCGTGCGCATCGACGAGGTCGAGCGCCTCGGCACGCCGAAAATCAGCGAAGCCCGCGGCGCGGTTGGCAATGTCATGCCGTTTCCGATGCCGATGCCTGAGAAGTAAGCCTTAGACCGAGTCGCCCCAATCGCGAGCAGGCTCGCTCCCACAATGGATCGTCTGTGAACACAATATTTGTGTAGGCCGCAGATCAACTGTGGGAGCGAGCCTGCTCGCGATTGGGGCAGTCAGAACAACACAGAAATCAGGGAAGTGGCGAAAACGGCGTACGCCCATCGGCGCTCTGCAATTCCATCAGGTATTTACGGAAAATTTGCCCCAGCACCTGGGTAGCGACTTCCAGATCTTCGCGGGACATTTTTTCGGCGACTTCGTCGGCAGTGTCCAGCGCGTCTTCGGCACCATTGACCGCGGCCATTTTCAGCACGATATAGGCCTGAACGTTATTGGCCGGTACGCCTTCGCCGTGAAAAAACATGGTGCCGAGTTTGAATTGCGCCTGGGCGTGGCCTTGCAGCGAGGCTTTTTCGAAGTAGCTCAGGGCTTGATTGAGGTCGCGCGGCGCGTTTTTGCCTTCGTAATAGAACTCACCCAACTCGTATTGCGCTTGCGCATCCCCTTCATCCGACGCTTTCTGACAGGCGGCGAGCGCTTGCGTCAGGTCTTGTGGCTGAGTATTGAGGGTGCAGCGACCCATCGCCGGGATCAACAACGAGTTGCCGCCTGCTTGTGCGAGCGCGAGCAGGGGCTGAAGGAGCAACAGGCAGCCCAGTGCAAGGGTGCGGCCGGTGCGGTTCATGGGAATCGACTTACCTCTGAGGGGCGCGCGGACCCGTCGAGGGATCCAATAAGCGCGCATTATGAAATAAGCGAGGCCAACCTTACAAAGTCTTTACTCGTTTTTCTGCTGCGCGGGGATTATATCGCCCACTTTGCGGGGGATTATTGGCAGATGAGTAGGAAAAATGGCGCGAATGTAGGTGAAAGCTGACGCTGGCAATCGCCAACGTCAGCGTCGCAGCTTTATTTCAGTGCGGCGAATGCGCGTTCGGCGGCATCCAGGGTCAGTTTCAGCTCGGTTTCGCCGTGGGCAATCGAGGTGAAGCCGGCTTCGAAGGCACTTGGCGCCAGGTACACGCCACCTTCGAGCATCAGGTGGAAGAACCGCCCGAACAGCTTGGCATCGCTGGCCATCACGTCATCGAAGGTCACGATGTCGTCGGCGCCGCTGAAATACAGACCGAACATACCGCCGGCCTGGGTGGTCACGAACGGAATGCCGGCGGCATCGGCGCGCTGTTGAAGGCCGTCGAGCAGGCGGCTGGTGTAATCGCTCAGCTCGGCGTGGAAGCCCGGACGACTGATCAGGCGCAGAGTGGTCAGGCCCGCCGCCATCGCCAGCGGGTTACCCGACAACGTACCTGCCTGGTAGACCGGTCCCAGTGGTGCGATTTGCTCCATGATGTTGCGTTTGCCGCCGAAACAGCCAACCGGCATGCCGCCGCCGATGATCTTGCCGAACGTGCTCAGGTCCGGCGTGACGCCGTAATGGGCTTGCGCACCGCCGAGGGCGACGCGGAAACCGGTCATCACTTCGTCGAAAATCAGCACCACGCCGTGTTTGTCGCACAGGGTCCGCAGGCCTTCGAGGAAACCTGGCGCTGGCGGTACGCAGTTCATGTTGCCGGCGACGGGCTCGACAATGATGCATGCCACATCCTGGCCGACTTCGGCGAGCATGGTTTCTACCGCATCGATGTCGTTGAACGGCAGCGTCAGGGTGTGTTTGGCGAATGCCGCCGGTACACCGGCCGAGCTCGGCACGCCTTGGGTCAGGGCGCCGGAACCGGCCTTGACCAGCAGGCTGTCGGAGTGACCGTGGTAGCAGCCTTCGAATTTGATGATGCTGTCACGACCGGTGAAACCACGGGCCAGACGGATGGCACTCATGGTTGCTTCGGTGCCGGAGCTGACCATGCGCACCATTTCCATCGACGGCACGATCGAGCAGACCAGGTCGGCCATCTCGGTTTCCATCGCGGTCGGGGCGCCGTAGGACAGGCCGTGTTCCAGCTGTTTGCGCACCGCGTTCAGCACGTCCGGGTGGCTGTGGCCAAGAATCATCGGCCCCCAGGAACCGACGTAATCCACATAGCGCTTGTCGTCTTCGTCGGTGACGTAGGCGCCTTCGGCGTGTTTGAAGAACAACGGCGTACCGCCAACGCTCTTGAACGCGCGAACCGGCGAGTTCACGCCACCGGGGATGTGTTTTTGGGCATTGGCAAACAGGGTTTCGGAACGAGACATGATCGGGCTCTCAAAAATCAGGATTTGAACAATTCGTTAAAGGCGCGGGCACGGCGCGTGACTTCAGCCGTGCTGTCGGCGCCAAACAAGCCATGGACCACCGCCAGCAGATCGACCCCGTGGGCCACCAGCGGGGCGGCGTTGTCCAGGGTGATGCCGCCGATCGCGCAGATCGGCAGGTGCAGTTTGCTGCGGGCCTGGTCGAGCAGTTCGAGGCTGCAGGCCGGCGCGCCGGGCTTGGTGTTGGAATTGAAGAAGCGGCCGAAGGCGACATAACTCGCGCCTTCTTTGGCGGCTTGTTCGGCGAGTTCGAGTTGCGCGTGGCAGGTCGAGCCGATGATTGCCTGGCGACCGAGCAATGCCCGAACCGGCATCAGCGGGCCATCGGTCTGGCCCAGGTGTACGCCGACGTTCAGGCGCGCGGCCAGTTCGGCGTCGTCGTTGATGATCAGTTGGGTCTTGTAGCGTTCGCACAGGTCGCGCAGGGCTTCGGCCTCACGCAGGCGGCGGGCCTCGTCGCTGCTTTTGTCGCGGTACTGCAACAGGGTGACGCCGCCTTCGAGCGCCGCCTCCACGTACGAAAGAAATTTACCGGCCAGTAACTGGCTGTCGGTAATGGCGTACAGGCCACGTAGTTTCATCGGACAAGCCTCATGGCGTTACGAACAGAAATCCAGCGGCAGGCGGCGCGGTACGAACTGGCCTTTGCCCAGTTGTTCCGCATCACGCAGGGTGCGCCAAGTGTAGTCAAGCGCGCTCTGTACGGCACTGACGAGGTGTTCGCCCTGCGCCAGGCGACCGGCGAGGGCGCTGGCCAGCGTGCATCCGGAGCCGTGATAGCTGCCGGGCAAGCGCTGGCAGGTAAAGGTTTCGCGGCGACCGTCGCGGCTGTACAGACGATTGTGGATTTCGTGTTCATCGCCATGGCCGCCGGTGATCAGCAGGTGTTTGACGAACGGCAGGAGTTTTTCAGCGCATTCGTCCGCGGTGCCTTCGGGCAGTTCGGCGAGGATGCGGGCTTCGGGAAGGTTGGGGGTGGCAATGATCGATAGCGGCAGCAGGCGCTCGCGCATGGCGTAGCCGACTTCGTCCTTGCCCAGTCGTCCGCCACCACCGGCGCGCAGCACCGGGTCGCAGACCACTGGCAAATGCGGGTGCGCCGAGAGCAGTTCGACCACGGTGTCGACCATTTCCAGGGAACCGAGCATGCCCAGTTTGACGGCGGCGACTTCGGAGTCGTTGAGCACAGCGTTGGCCTGGGCCAGCACCCACTCGCGGTCGAGAACGCGAAAGTCAGTGACGTTGACGGTGTCTTGCACGGTCAGGGCGGTGACGGCCGGAGCCGCATGGCAACCCTGAGCGAGCAGGGCTTCGATATCTGCCTGCAAGCCGGCGCCACCACTTGGGTCGTGGCCGGAGAGACAGAGGACAACGGGGCGAGAGCTGTAGATATTCATGGTGCGCGAGCTTACCACCAAACATGTTTTTCGGTATGCGAGTGCTGGAAAGATCAAAGGATCGCAGCCTTCGGCAGCGCCGACAAAGTTTTGTGTACACCTGTAGGAGCTGCCGAAGGCTGCGATCTTTTCTGGCGCACGCGCAGGCACCTGACCAAGCCTACAGCTCTAACTCAATATATAGAGCTGGAACGCTTGTTCTAGAGCCTTTGTAGGAAAAATTTCAATGGTGTTCAATGGCCACCAACGGCTATGCTAGAGTGGATCCAAACCAATAACAGGTAATACCGGTTTTACGTCTACTCAAAAGGAATGGGGGGCTTCCTGACAGAACCGGACAGGCCACGCTGGGGCTTAAATGCGCTATTTGCTGATGTTGCTGTTGTGCTTGCCCCTCCTGGCGAGCGCCGTCGAATTCGACGAGTTCACCCAGAGCCTTCCCCTGGGTCGAACGATGCAGATTTATGAAGACGCGGGCGGTCAGGCGACTATCGCTGATGTTCGTGCGCAAGCTGCGGCCGGACACTTCAAGCTCCACGATAAAGCCACCCTCAACGCCGGTTATTCGCGTTCGGCGTTCTGGTTGAAAATCGACCTGCAATACCGTCCGACCAACCCTGCGGTGCAACGGACCTGGCTGCTGGAGCTGGCCTATCCGCCCCTCGATCACCTTGATCTCTATTTGCCCGACGCTGGCGGTGACTATCAACTGGTCCGACAGACCGGCGATGCGTTGCCGTTCGCCAGTCGCGAGATCCGCCAGAACAACTACCTGTTCAATCTGAACTTCACGCCCGAGCAGGCGCAAACCGTTTACCTGCGTCTGCAAAGCGATGGGTCGGTTCAGGCGCCCGTCACCTTGTGGTCGAGCACCGCTTACCTCGAAGAGCAGCCGATCCGGCTCTACGTGTTGGGGCTGATTTATGGCGTGTTGCTGGGGATGCTGGTCTACAACCTGTTCATCTTCCTCAGCGTGCGCGACACCAGCTACCTCTATTACATCGTCTATATCGCCTCGTTCGGTTTGTATCAGCTGTCGGTCAATGGCGCGGCAGTGGAGTATTTCTGGCCGAACAATCCCTGGTGGGCCAACGCCGCGACGCCGTTTTTCATCGGCTGTTCAGGGTTGTTCGGCAGCCAGTTCGCCCGCCGCTTCTTGCAGACGGCCACCCACAGTCGCTGGCTCGACCGATTGTTGCTGGGGCTGATTGCGTTCAGTGCGCTGGTGGTCGGGTTGTCATTGATGACCAGTTACGCCCTGGCCTTGCGTCTGGCGACGATGCTGGCGTTGGTCTTTACCATAGTGATTTTCGCCGCCGGGATTTTCGCCTGGTGGCGCGGATTGCGGGTGGCGCGGTATTTCATCATTGCCTGGTCGGCGTTCCTGCTCGGTGGCATCGTCAACACGATGATGGTGCTGGGTTATTTGCCGAACGTGTTCCTGACCATGTACGCCAGCCAGATCGGCTCGGCGATCGAAGTGGCGCTGCTGTCCCTGGCCCTGGCCGATCGCATCAACTCCATGCGTGAGCAACAGGCACAGACGTTGTTCGATGCCGGTCAAAAGCTTGAAGTACTGAACCAGCAACTGGCTCACAGTAACAAGCTCAAGGACGAATTCCTCGCCACCCTGACCCATGAATTGCGCACGCCCATGAACGGTGTGATCGGTTCGCTGGAGCTGATGCAGACCGTCGAGATGAACCCTGAGCTGGAGCAATATCAGCAAACGGCCGCCGGTTCGGCGCGGGACATGATGCGCATGGTCAACGGCATCCTCACCCTGACCGAATTGCAGGCCGGCAAGCTCAAGGTCTATCCGGCCACGTTCAGTTTACGCAGCGTGGTCGAGGCTCTGCGCGTGCAGTTCGATGGCAATGCGTCGAGCAAGTCGCTGGACTTCAAGGTCGAAATAACGCCCGGGCTGCCGGATCGTTTGCACGGCGACAGCAGCAAGCTGACGCAATGCCTGGAATGCCTGCTGGATAACGCGATCAAATTCACCCGGGTCGGTGGGTTGGCGCTACGGGTGACGGGCAAACCGGTGGAGCCCGAGCGGCTGGCGCTGTCCTTTGCGGTGATCGACACCGGCATTGGCTTTACCGATTTGGGGGCGGCCACGTTGTATCAGCGCTTCTTCCAGCTCGACGGCTCGATGACCCGTGAATACGGTGGTCTGGGGGTTGGCCTGGCGATCTGTCGGCAACTGGTCGAATTGCTTGGCGGGCGCCTGAGCCACCGCTCGGAACCGGGTCGCGGCAGTCGCTTTCAGTTGGATGTCGAGTTCGAGCTGCCGGTGGTGGAATCCGAGCCCTCGATCACCCGGCAAGCCGCCGGCCTGCGATTGCCTCAGGACTGCACGGTGTTGCTGGTCGATAACAACGGCATCAATCAATTGGTGATGCGTGGCATGTTGCTCAAGCTGGGGTTCCGGGTGCGCACCGCCGACAGTGGCATCGCTGCGCTTGATCACTTGCAGCGTGAAACCGTTGATGCGGTGCTGCTCGACTGTCAGCTGCCGCCACTGGACGGTGCCTCGATCTGCAGCCGGATCCGCGCCTTGCCGGGTTACGCCGAATTACCCGTGTTCATGATTGCCCTGAGCGCGGACCGAGCCTGCTGCCCTGGCGGCACTTCGGTCGACTACCTGAACAAACCGGTGAAATTCGAAGATTTGCAGGCGGCGCTCTATCGGCGGGTGCTCTGTCCAGGGCAAGGCGAAAGCGCCGACAGTTAGGCAGATATGCCACTTTGTTCAACCTCGGGGCGGTGCTTAACTGAAAGTCCCTTGGCTGACCAAAGGAGCCCCGTCATGAACCTGCATCAGTTCGCCGAAACCCACGAAGTCACCAACCAGCCACCGTCGCTGGACGGCACGAACCTCTATCGCATCGACCTGCCGTTGCAGGAGTGGTCGCGGCGTTTCGATGCCGGTTGGGCCGAGTCGCGGATCGACGCTTACGGCGCATTGGCCGGCGGGCCGCTGATGGAGGCGGGTTTTGCGGCCAATCAGAACAAACCGGTGTTCGTCAGCCATGACCGTTATGGTCATCGCATCGACCTGGTGGAGTTTCACCCGGCCTATCACGAGTTGATGCGTACCGCGGTCGCGCACGGTTTGACCTCGTTGCCCTGGACCGACCCGCAGTCCGGCGCCCATGTCGCCCGCGCCGCCATGAGTTACCTGCACAGCCAGGCCGAGGCCGGCAGTGGTTGCCCGCTGACCATGACCTTCGCCAGTGTGCCGGCGATGCGTCTGCAACCGGACCTTGCCGAACAATGGTTGCCGAAAATCCTCGCCACCGAATACGACCCGCGCAACGTCGGCATGGCCCACAAGGCCGGGGTCACCATCGGCATGGCCATGACCGAGAAACAGGGCGGCACCGATGTGCGGGCCAATACCACCAAGGCTTATCCGGTCGGTGCCAGCGGTCCCGGTCAGGCGTATGAACTGGTGGGCCACAAGTGGTTTTGTTCGGCGCCGATGTGTGACGCCTTCCTGACCCTGGCCCAGACTGACAAAGGGTTGACCTGTTTCCTGCTGCCGCGCCATCGCCCGGACGACACGCGCAATCAGTTCTACATACAGCGGCTGAAGAACAAACTCGGCAACTGGTCCAACGCCTCCAGCGAGGTGGAGTTCCGTGGGGCCCTGGCGTGGATGGTCGGCGAAGAGGGCCGGGGCGTTCCGACCATTATCGAAATGGTCGCCATGACCCGCTTCGATTGCATGGTCGGCTCCAGCGCGCTGATGCGCCAGGCGCTGACCCAGGCCAGTCATCACTGCGCCCACCGCAAGGTAGGCGGCAAGCTGCTCAGTGAACAACCCTTGATGCAGAACGTGCTGGCCGACCTGGCCCTGGAAAGCGAAGCCGCCCTCGCACTCAGCCTGCGCATGGGCCGGGCGCTGGATCATCTGGATGACGACCACGAAGCGAAATTCGCCCGGCTGGTGACGGCGGTGGGCAAATACTGGATCTGCAAGCGCGCGCCCGCGATGATCAATGAGGCTGCCGAATGCATGGGCGGCGCCGGTTATGTCGAGGAAAGCATCCTGCCGCGACTGTACCGTGAGGCCCCGGTCAACTCGACGTGGGAAGGTTCCGGCAACGTGCAATGCCTCGACGTGTTGCGCGCGCTGTCGAAAGAGCCGGGTGTGCTCGATGTGCTGTTCAGCGAATTGGGCAATGGTCATGGCGATAAACGTCTGGCCACGCACATCAGCCAATTGCAGGCGGCGTTCAAGGACACTGGCGACATTCAATACCGCGCCCGTCAGCTCACCGAAGATATCGCCTTGGCCCTTCAGGCCAAGTTGTTGCTGGAGGCTGGTAACACAGCGGTCAGCGATGCCTTCATCGCCAGCCGCCTCGGCTCGGCCGGCCGGGTGTATGGAACATTGCCACGCGGGCTGGATGTGGAAGCGATTGTGGCTCGCTCGACCCCGCAAGGGTTGTGATTGACACCGAGCCAATGTGGGAGCGAGCCTGCTCGCGATAGCGGCGTGACAGTCGACTTCAATGTCGGATGTTACTCAGCCATCGCGAGCAGGCTCGCTCCCACACATTGGACCTCTGCGCTTCGCCATTGATGTACAACCAACACGCCACTGTTCCCGTGAAGCGACGATGCAGGCAAGATGAGGGTCTGCAAGTCAGAACACAGGAAGCTGATCGTGACCGAAGCGTTTATTGTCGTTCAAACCGCCGAGCAAGCCGTGGATCGGCTTGCTGCCCTGCACGAGCGTGCAACCACTGCGCTGAATCAGGCGCTCAAGCGCTATCTCAAGGATCGCGTCGAGCCGGACGCTGAGCAGCGTGCTCTGTTTCGTTATCCCGAGTTGCGTCTGACCTACCTTTGCCAGGGCGAAGTCCCACAGACCACTCGCGCCTATGCCAAGGTTCAACTGCCGGGAACCTACAGCGTCACCGTCACCCATCCCCGCGCCTTCCGCAAATACCTGCTGGAACAACTCGTCCCGTTGATGCACGACTTCACCGTGACCGTGGAAGTCGGCGTCAGTCAGCAGAACATTCCTTATCCGTACGTGGTCGAACAGGGCGATGAACTGGCCGGCTCCGGCGTCACCGCGGCGGTACTGGCGCGGGTGTTCCCGAGCACCGATTTGTCGGCCGCCACCGATGGCATCGCCGATGGCTTGTACGACTGGGAAAACACCGACCCGCTGCCATTGGCCTTGTTCGACGCCGCGCGGGTGGACTTCTCCCTGCGCCGACTGGTGCATTACACCGGCAGCGACTGGCGCCATGTGCAACCGTGGATTCTGCTGACCAACTATCACCGCTACGTCGACCAGTTCATCGTTCATGGCCTGGAGCAACTGCGCAACGATCCGCGTTTTGTGCGCATGGTGTTGCCGGGCAACGTGATCATCGAAAAGAGCATGGACCACGGCGAAGCCTCGGCGATTGCCGCGGGCGTGGTCTGGCATCGTTATCAGATGCCGGCCTATCACCTGATCGCCAGCGACGGCCATGGCGTGACCCTGGTGAACATCGGCGTCGGCCCGTCCAACGCCAAGAACATCACCGACCACCTGGCGGTGCTGCGTCCGCATTGCTGGCTGATGATCGGTCACTGCGGTGGCTTGCGTCAGTCGCAGACCATTGGCGATTACGTGCTGGCTCACGCTTACATGCGCCGCGACGGGATTCTCGACCGGGTCGTGCCGCCGAACATTCCGATTCCGGCGCTGGCCGAAGTGCAGATGGCGTTGCAGCAAGCGGCGGCCAACATCACCGGTGAGAAGGGCGACGAGCTGAAAAAGCGTCTGCGCACCGGCACCGTACTGACTTACGACGACCGTAATTGGGAGTTGCGCTGGGCGCAGGAGCGTCCGCTGATCAACCTGTCCCGCGCCGTGGCGGTGGACATGGAAAGCGGCACCATTGCCGCCCAGGGCTATCGCTTGCGGGTGCCGTACGGCACGTTGCTCTGTGTGTCGGATAAACCCCTGCACAGCGAAATCAAATTGCCGGGTTCGGCCAACGCCTTCTATGAACGCGCGGTCAGCCAGCATTTGAAGATCGGCATCGAAGCGGTGGATCTGCTGCGCACCGAGCTCAACTCGCTGCACTCGCGCAAACTGCGCAGCTTCGACGAACCGCCGTTCCGCTAACGGTTTGTCGTGGTCATTTGGCGGTCAGGGCAGGGCGTGCCATCGATTATTTCCACTGCGGTGGAAATAATCGATGGCACGCCCTAGCATTAGCAGCCCTGACCGTTAGATGTTCCTTTTCCCATGTCTCGTCCTCCACGTCCCGCTTCCCGCCGCCCTGGCGTGAAGCCTGCGCCATCCTCTTCAGCCCCGCGCCGTGTCGCCAAAGCGCCACCGGCCGAGCCGAAACTGATCCTGTTCAACAAGCCTTTCGATGTGCTGACGCAATTCAGCGACGGCGAGGGGCGGGCGACGCTCAAGGATTACATCGAGATTCCAGGGATTTACCCGGCAGGGCGGCTGGACCGTGACAGTGAAGGCTTGCTGCTGCTGACCAACGACGGCCAGCTTCAGGCACGGATTGCCGACCCGAAACACAAACTGGCCAAGACGTACTGGGTGCAAGTGGAAGGCGAACCGAGCGCCGAGCAGTTGCAGCGCTTGCGCGATGGCGTCGAGCTGAACGATGGCATGACATTGCCGGCCGAAGCACGACAACTGGATGAACCGCAACTATGGCCACGCAATCCGCCCGTGCGCTTTCGTAAAAGCGTGCCGACGAGTTGGCTGGAATTGGTGATTCGCGAAGGCCGCAACCGTCAGGTACGGCGCATGACTGCGGCGGTCGGCTTGCCGACGTTGCGTCTGGTGCGGGTCAGAATCGGCGACTGGACGATCGAAGGGCTCGATCAAGGCCAGTGGAAGGAAGTGCCGGCGCGCTTATAGAGTGCCGGATTCGATCAGACCGATTACCACGCTTTTGATCACGAATGCGGCCACGCCCAGCCCCAGTACAAAGAACAGAATGAACGAGCCGAAGCGCCCTGCCTTGGATTTTTTTGCCAGATCCCAGACGATGAATCCCATGAAAATGATCAGGATGCTGACCAGGCCAGTCATCATCCACTCTTCGAGTACTGCAGGATCCATTGAACATCTCCAGCGCGGGTGGGGCTAAAAAGGGCGGGGCGAGTATACGCCAAGGGAGATTGACGGGGCATTGACCTGCGTCGGTGTGTCGCAGTCATTCGTCGCCCTGACAGACGCCGGGTCCGCTCTTGTAGGAGCTGTCGACTGAAACGAGGCTGCGATCTTTTGATCTTGCTCTTTAAAAACAACATCAAAAGATCGCAGCCTCGTTTCACTCGACAGCTCCTACACAGCTCCTACAGAAGCGGGTCTCAATTGCGCAGGTGAGTGAGGGGCAACTCGGTGCTGTTGAGCACCTGGTTCAACACAAAACTCGACCGCACACTGGTCACCCCTTCAATCCGGGTCAGATGCCCAAGCAGTAGCTTCTGATAATGATCCATGTCCGGTACCACCACCTTGAGCTGATAATCTGCATCCATCCCCGTCACCAAGCTGCACTCCAGCACTTGCGGCAAGGTGCGAATGGCCGCTTCGAAGTTCTCGAAACGCTCGGGTGTATGGCGGTCCATGCCGATCAGCACGTAGGCGGTCAGGCTCAGGCCGAGCATTTTGCGGTCCAGCAAGGCGACCTGGCGGGTGATGTAACCGTCGTCTTCCAGTTGCTTGACCCGCCGCGAGCAAGGCGAAGGCGACAGGCCGATACGTTCGGCCAGCTCCTGATTGGAGATGCGCGCGTCACGCTGTAATTCCGCCAAAATGCTCAGGTCGTATCGGTCGAGTTTGCTCATCAATCAGGCCTTTGTCATAACTATTGCGGCAGATTATCTATCCTGAGTTAAAAATTGCGCAAGTGATGTTTATTTGAGCAATCTTCGCAATCCTCTGCCGCTGCTCCGGGCCTATTCTTATCACCAGAATCACTGCTCGGACAAACAGTCCAGTGCGGCTCGCCCAATCAGGCCAGCTGCGGCCGCCACCCCCACCGGGGATGTGTCGGCCCCCGAGCTACACACTGTCCAGAAGACGGCGTGAGGTGAGCCGACGTCATAAGCGTCGAGCACGGACGAAGTTCTCAAGGGGAGGCCGACGGGTCTCCCTTTTTTATTGCCTGCAATTTGTTGCTCGCCCTCAATAAATAAATGGCGTGACTGATAACCTGTAACAGAACCGGCCTGCGCTTTCCCAGTCTTACGTACAGGCCCTAACCCGCAGTGAGGAAAAGCATGAAGTCGCGCATCTGGCGTTTGGCCGGTGTTGGTTTGCTATGTGTGAGTGTCACTGCGCAATCGCTTGCCGATGAGCCGCAATACCGTGGTCCCGATGGTGGACAACGTGGGCCGGATCATCAGGGCAATGGCCAGGGCCATGGCGGTAACAATCAGCCTCGTCCGCAAAACAACGAAATCATTCGTGGCGACAACAGCCGTCAGTTCGAGCACAACGGCCAGAACCAGGGCGGTCAGTGGCAGAACCGGCCGTTGCATGAGCCCAATGCTCAGGGCCGACCGTTGCACGATCCCAATGCTCAGGATCGACCGCCGCAACAACCCGGTAACAATCTGCCGATTCAGGGCCGGCCCGATACCGTGCGCCAGACCCAGGAACCCCGGCATGGCTACTATCAGGACGAACCGCGGCGCAACAATGACAACCAGCACTGGCAAACCGGCAGTTCGGGCCCGCGTCACGATGACCGGCGCTGGCCCGGTCGCCCGGATGGGCACGGCAATGGCTGGGGCCCCGGCCCGCAATATCGCCCAGGGCAAGTGATTGATCGCTTCCCGGACCGCAACTTCCGCGTGCCGTATCGTGGCCAGGATTATTTCTATTCCGGCGGTTACTGGTATCGCCCGCAAGGCCCGCGTTACGTGGTGGTTCAGCCGCCGCGCGGGATCCGGGTCAGCTACTTGCCCGATTACGCACGTGAAGTGTGGATCGGCGGCGCGTTGTTGTTCCTGGCGGCCGGCGCGTATTACGTCTATCAGGAGAGCACTCAGGATTACGTCGTGGTCGAGCCCCCCGTGCAGCCGCAACCGGTCAGCAATGGCTACGACGTGGTGGCGTATCCGGCCAACGGCCAGTCGCCGGAACAGGTCAATCAGGACGGTTACGAGTGCTATCGCTGGGCCGTGGAGCAGAGTGGCTTCGATCCGCGCGCCGTCACCTATCAGCCGGATCCGTCGGTGGTGCAAGCTTACCGACAGGCCCAGGGCAACTGCCTGAGCAGTCGCGGTTATCAGGTGAGTTACTGAGCCCCGGCGGGACTCACCACTTCCTGCGGGTCGGCGTGCACCAGCACTTCGGCTCGCGGGTAGGCGGCGTGAATCGCATCGGCGGCTTGATCGCTGATGCCGTGGGCGACTGACAGGGTCAATTCCCCCGGCAACTCCAGATGCAACTGTACGAACCAATGGTTGCCGGAGATCCGTGTGCGCAGATCGTGGGCACCCAGCACGCCCGGCACGCTGCAGGCCAGTTCAAGCATGTGGCGGCTGACATCCGGTGGCAGTTCTTCATCCATCAGCACTGCAAAGCTTTCCCGGGCGATGTGAATGGCGCTCCAGAGGATGTAAGCGGCGATCCCCAGGCCGAACCAAGGGTCGACTTGATGCCAGCCAAACCCGGCCAGCACCAGGGCCACCAGTATGCTGCCGTTGAGCAGCAGGTCCGAGCGGTAATGCAAAGAGTCGGCGCGCACGGCGTTGGAGCCGGTGGCCTTGATCACCCGATGCTGCAATATCAGCAGGGCGACGGTCAGCACGAGGGAGAACACAATGACCCCGATGCTGAGCCACGGCGCACCCACCGGCTCTGGATGTTTCAGCCGTTCGATCGCCTGCAAGGTAATCAGCACCGCACTGCCGCCGATGAACAGTGCCTGCGCCATGCCCGCCAATGATTCGGCCTTGCCATGCCCATAACGATGATCGTCGTCGGCCGGGCGCAAGGCATAGTGCACGGCCAACAGGTTGAGCAGCGAAGTGATGCCGTCGAGGGCCGAGTCGGTCAGCCCGGCGAGCATGCTCACCGAGCCGCTCAACCACCAGGCGATGGCTTTGGCGACGATCAACGTGCACGCCACCGCCACCGAGGCGCGCGTCGCCAGCCGCAGCAGGCGGGCGTGGTCGGAGCTGGAGGTCATAGGTGCGGCTTTTCCTTTAAGGGTTCCTTCCTGCATGAATTATGCGGCCGGCTGCAGGCCAAACATGGCCAGTTGCTGGGTGCTGCCCTTGTGCTGGATCAGGCGTGGATCGTCCAGCGGGAAGCTGCGGCCCAGTTCACTTTCCAGAATAGTCTGCAACTTGTGGTTATCGACCTTGCCGTCGGCACCGATGGCTTCCTTGAGTTTTTCCGGAGCCACCTGGGCGGTCCGGCCGGGCTCGAAGTAGATGGCGCCAGTCGCAAAGTCCACCGCAAAGGCAATCAGGCCCGGAATGATATAGAACAGCAGGCCCACGGCATCCAGCGCGGCGATGGCCGGGTCGATCTTGCCGTCGATCTGGCCGCGGCGATCCGGGTAGAAAATCGAGCCGCAGGCGGTCATTTGGGTCAGCAAGGTCGCGACCAGTACACCGCCGATCAAGCGAAAGGAAGCACGCATATTAAATCTCCTGAGTCATCTGGGAACGAAGCATCGTCGATATGAATTAGGACCGCAACGAACGCCGTTATACTCGCGGCTCTGTTTGGGAGCCAGCATGATTTCTTTGCCGATTGATGAAGTTTTACCCGCCCTGCGTGAAGCCCTCGCTACACGGCATGAAGCCGTGCTCGAAGCACCGCCCGGCGCCGGTAAAACCACCCGCGTGCCATTGGCCTTGCTCAACGAGCCGTGGCTGGCCGGGCAGACCATTCTGATGCTCGAACCGCGCCGCTTGGCCGCGCGGGCGGCGGCGGAGCGGTTGGCCAGTGAGCTGGGCGAGAAAGTCGGCGAAACCGTGGGCTACCGCATTCGTCTCGACAGCAAAGTCGGCCCCAGAACGCGCATCGAAGTGGTGACCGAAGGCATCCTCACCCGGCGCTTGCAGGATGACCCGGCACTGGAAGGCGTGGGCTTGCTGATTTTCGATGAGTTCCACGAGCGCAGCCTCGACGCCGACCTGGCGTTGGCCCTGAGTCTGAATGGTCGGGAGCTGTTTCGTGACGATCAACCGCTGAAAATCCTCTTGATGTCGGCAACCCTGGAAGGCGAACGCCTGGCCGGGTTGCTGGACGATGCGCCGATCCTGCGCAGCGAAGGTCGCATGTACCCGGTGGCGATGCGCTGGAGCCGGCCGTTTCAGCCCGGTGAATTTATCGAGCCCAGGGTGGTGCAGACCATCCTCGACGCGCTGAATGATGAAACCGGCAGCCTGCTGGTGTTCCTGCCGGGGCAGGCGGAGATTCGTCGGGTGCATCAACAATTGATCGATGCGCTGGGTGAGGGCACACCGGTGTTGCTGTGCCCGTTGCACGGCGAACTGGATCTGACGGCCCAGCGTGCGGCGATTGAGCCGGCGCCCGCGGGCAAGCGCAAAGTGGTGCTGGCCACCAACATCGCCGAGACCAGTCTGACCATCGACGGCGTGCGCGTGGTGATCGATGCCGGTCTGGCGCGAGTGCCGCGTTTCGACCCAGGCAGCGGCATGACTCGCCTCGACACGCAGCGCATTTCTCGCGCCAGCGCCACGCAGCGCGCGGGGCGGGCTGGGCGTTTGGAGCCCGGCGTGTGTTATCGCCTGTGGTCGCAGGATCAGCACGAGCAACTGGCGGCTTATGCCAGTGCGGAAATTCTCTCCGCGGATCTGGCCGGGCTGGCCTTGCAACTCGGTCGTTGGGGCGTGACGCCGGGTCAATTGGTTTGGCTGGATATCCCGCCCGCAGCGGCTTATGCACAGGCTCAGGATCTGCTTGAACGTTTGGGCGCGCTGGAGGGTGAAGCGCTGACCCGTCACGGTCAGGCGATGGCTGAACTGCCGGCCCATCCACGGATCGCCCATTTGCTGTTGCGTGGTCAGGCGCTCGGTCTGGCCGACATGGCCTGCGATGTCGCGGCACTGCTCGGTGAGCGGGATATCTTGCGTGGCGCTGGCGCGGACCTGCACAGTCGGTTGGTGCTGCTGTCCGGTGAAGAACGGGCCGCTCGAGGTGCGCAGGGCGGCGTGCAACGGGCCCGGCAACTGGCGCGGCAGTATCGCGGTTACCTGCGTGGCAAAGCGACGGAGCCGGTCAGCGATCCCGGGCATCCGCGCTGGCTCGGCGCGTTGCTGGCGTTGGCTTATCCGGATCGGGTCGCCCAACAGCGACGGGCCGGTGGCGCTGAATATCGACTGGCCAACGGTCGTGCCGCGCTGTTCGCCGAAGCGGACAGCTTGATGAAACAACCGTGGCTGGTGATCGCCGACCTGGGCAGTCGTCAGGGCCAACGTGAAGAACGGATTTATCTGGCGACGGATTTCGATCCGGCGCTGTTCGATTCAGTGCTGGCCGAGCAGGTGCGTTGCATCGATCAACTGGATTGGGATGAGCGTGAAGGCGTGCTGCGGGCCGAGCGTCAGCGCAAGGTCGGCGAGTTGATTCTTGGTCGTGAGCCGCTGACCGGCCTCGACGAAACCGCTCGCAGCCAGGCGCTGGTGAATCTGGTGCGACGCAAAGGTCTGGAGCTGTTGCCCTGGACCCCGGAGCTGCGTCAGTGGCAAGCGCGGGTGGCGTTGTTGCGCCAATTGGACCTGAACAGTCAGGGGCAAAGCGAGTGGCCGGATGTCAGCGACGCTGCACTGCTCAAAAGTCTCGAACATTGGTTGATGCCGTATCTGGGTAAAGTCTCGCGGCTCAGTCACTTCGCCAATCTGGACCTGTCGAGCATCGTTCACAATCTGCTGCCGTGGCCGCTGCCGCAACGGCTCGAAGAGCTGGCGCCGCATCATTTGAGTGTGCCGTCGGGCTCATCGATTCGCCTGGATTACAGTGAGCAACCGCCGATTCTGGCGGTGCGTTTGCAAGAGTTGTTCGGCCTGGCCGAGACGCCGCGCATTGCTGGTGGCCGGCAGGTGGTGAAATTGCATCTGCTGTCCCCGGCGCGGCGGCCGGTGCAGGTGACGCAGGACCTGGCGAACTTCTGGCGCAGCACCTACGCCGAGGTGAAGAAGGATTTGAAGGGGCGTTATCCGAAACACTATTGGCCGGACGATCCACTGGTGGCCGAGGCGACTGCGCGGATCAAGCCGCGTAAAAGCTGAAGATCAAAAGATCGCAGCCTTCGGCAGCTCCTACAGGGGATCGCATTCAAATGCAGGCGCTGCCGAAGGCTGCGATCTTTTTCACTTGCGCCGCAAATCTAGGGCGCTGCCGGCAACAGAAACCGCGCAATCACCGGCAAGTGATCGGAAATGCGCAACGTATCGTCCTGCCTTACCCGCGCCTCGACGCGTTTGATGTGTGGGCTGTAAAACAGATAGTCGACAGTCCGGTCCGGGCCGTTCAAGCCCGGATCGTTCGGGTAATGGGTCAGCCATTGCGCCCGATCGATACCGCTGGCTTCGTTGTTGTTGGGAATCATCGGGTACTTGTCCCACAGCACATGCAGCGCGCTGTCGGCGGAGTAGGGCGTGCGTTGCTCGGCAGGCAGGCGTCGATACTGACCCAGCGGCAACAGGTTGAAATCTCCACCGATCAACCATGGCGTGCCGCGGCTTTCGTACTTGTCGAGGACCTTGGCCACGGCCGTCACCTGGGTTTGCAAGGTTTCGTCGGGCTGGGGGGCGCGGTCCAGATGGGTATTGAGCACGGCCATCTGGCCGCCGTTGTGCAATGGCAGGTAAGTGACCAGCAAGGCGTTTTTCGGCTTGAACTGACGGCTGATGAAATTGGCCGGTGCGACCGGTAATTGCAGGCGTTCGGCGTGTTCGATCTGGTAGCGGCTCAGGGTTGCCAATTGCCGGCCAACGCTGCCGAAGATGTGCGGTTCAGGCACGAAGTCGGCTTTCCAGTCGAAGGCCTGGGCTGTGCATGGATACAAGTCGGTGACCCGATCCTGAAGCAATTTGAGCTGGTTCTGGTAGTCGCTGGCCTTGGCGCCGTCATCGAGCTCCTGCAACAGCACGATGTCCGGTTGCTCGTCGCGAATGACCCGCGCCACTTCGTCGAGGCTGAAGGCCATGTCTTCAGGTGTAGGGCTCTCGTCATCCCCCGCGGCCAGATCATTCCAGAATACGTAGCGCTTGCCTGCCAGGTACTGGACGTTCCAGGTCATCACCTTCAGTGCCTGCCCGGGCACCAGTGTCGGCGCCTGGGCGCTGCAACTGACCGGCAGCGCTTCCTTGGCTTCGGGGCGCCAGGTCAGGCTGTAGATCAGCGATGCAATCAGGCCGATGGCAATCAGCAGGCCCAGCAGGGTGTAGCGCAGTAGACGGGTCATGGCTCGGCTTATAGCGTTACAAAATTGACCCCGAGCATAACCGAGAGCAGCGCCCAAGCCCAAGGGTAGAGCGGTCAGAGCCGCTCATCAGATTTCTCGGGCACATCGCCGATCAGCATGAACAAGCGGAACAGCACCACGCTGGTGAACAGTTGCAGGAAGCTGTGGGCGCTGTCGATCAGCAGCGAAATCACCGGGTTCTGCGGGTCGGGGTAAACCGCCAGCGTCGCCCCCTTGAGCACCCACAGCGGGCCCATCACGCAGAGAATGCACACCAGAATGCGCAGGAAATGCCCGCGGGTCAGGCGCAGGCTTTCCTTCATCGCCGCCAGCGGTGCCAGGCCGCGCAGCACCAGCAGGTATTCAGCGAATGCGAGCGTCACCATCAGCCAGATGCCCGGCAGGAAATACAGCGACAGGCCGATCAGGATCAGCAGGGTATTGAGGGCAGTCAGCACGGCGAAACGTGGCCACAAGGTGGCAGAGGTCGCCAGCAGGTCGCGGATGCGCGGTGATTCGCCACGGCTGCGGGCGTCGAGAAACAGGATCAGCGCGGCGGTGTACAGCGGATACACCAGCAAGCCGACAATCACACTGATGCCGGGAAAGCTGTCCGGTTCGGTGGAGTGATCGACCACTTGTTGCAGCAGCGCCTCGAGGATCACCAGCGGCAGGCACAGCTGCACGATCTGGCTCAGATTGCGCTTGAAGAAATACAGAGAGTCACGCAGCACATCGAACGAATTCATCAGTCGGTATCGCAGATTGAAAGCAGTGCCTCACTTTAACCGATGAAACCCTCAGGGGCGCAAACGTAAACGTTCGGTAAAGGTCATTGAAACATCCTGTATCAGCCCCATTACTGGTGAGCACCTTATCCACGGTGGATGAGGGCGACGATATTCCCGGCAATCTACGAGGTCGCCATGAACAGCGAAGAACAAACCCTGATCGATGGACTGTTTTCCCGGCTGCAACAGGCCGAAACGGATTCAGCCCCGCGCGACGCCCAAGCCGAGGCGCGGATCAAGGAACACCTGACTCGCCAACCAGCGGCGGGCTATTTCATGACCCAGGCAATTCTGGTGCAAGAGGCAGCCATCAAGAGCCTCGACGAACAGAACAAGCAACTCACCCAACAAGTCCAGCAATTGCAGGCTGAACTGCAATCGGCCAAGGCGCAGGCAGCGGCGCCGGCACCCAGCAGCGGCGGCTTTTTGTCGAGCATCTTCGGTGGTGCCCCCCGTGACGCGCAGCCTGCGCCGACTCAAGGCGCAGCCCCTTCTAATGGCGGCTGGCGTGAGCCAGGGCGGCCATCGTTCAGTTCGCAGCCGCAGCAAAACTTCGGAGCGCCGGCTGCTCAGCAGAACTTCGGGGCGCCGCCTCAACAGAATTACGCACCGCAACAACCTGTCGGCAGCGGTTTCCTTGGTGGCGCGTTGAAAACGGCAGCGGGCGTGGCGGGTGGCGTGATGCTGGCGCAAGGTATCAGCAGCCTGTTTCACCACAATCAGCAACCGGAAGTGGTTGAAGTCATCAAGGAAGAGCCGGCGCGGGTCAACGACCAGAGCGACAGCGGCAACGGCTGGGGCGAGGATCAGCGCGTGGCGGACAACTCCAGCGATCAAGGCGGGTTCGCCGACGCCGATTACAGCGATGACAGCTCATCGTTCTTCGGCGACGACGATTCCTTCGTCTGATACATCTGTGGCGAGGGAGCAAGCTCCCTCGCCACACGGCCGATTATTCGCGGAACAATCCTTCGGGCTGGCATACTGGGCAACTTTTCGGGCCTGGTGCCTGATCCTGCCCGCGCTTCGGCACGCCCAAGAGGATGTACGGTGAAAAAAATCGCAGTGTTCGCCGATGTCCAGAATCTCTATTACACCGTGCGTCAGGCCTATGGTTGCCACTTCAACTACGCCGCGTTGTGGGCTGACGTCAGTAAAGAGGGGCAGATCGTCGAGGCCTATGCCTATGCGATCGATCGTGGCGACAGCAAGCAGCAGCAGTTTCAGCAGATCCTGCGCAACCTCGGTTTCATCGTGAAGCTCAAGCCCTACATCCAGCGCAGCGACGGTTCGGCCAAAGGCGACTGGGACGTGGGCATTACCCTCGACATCATGGATGCCGCCGACCATGTCGACGAAGTGGTGCTGGCCTCCGGCGACGGTGATTTCGACATGCTGCTGGAACGCATCATCAGCAAGCACGGGGTGCAAGCGGTGGCCTATGGCGTGCCGGGTCTCACGGCCAACTCGCTGATCCGCGCCGCCAGCCGTTACGTGCCGATCGAAGGCGCGTTGCTGCTCAAGAATTGATTTTTACGGAGTTGAACCAGGTTTGGAACGCATAGCAGTCATCGACTTTGAAACCACCGGGATCTCCCCGAGCAGCAGCTGCCGGGCCACGGAAATTGCCGTGGTGATCCTTGAACAGGGGCGCATCGTCGAGCGTTACCAAAGCCTGATGAACGCGGGCGTGCGGGTGCCGGCCTTCATCGAACAACTGACCGGCATCAGCAACGCCATGTTGCGCACCGCGCCCTCGGCCGAGCAGGTGATGAATGAGGTCAACGAATTCGTTGGCATCACCCCGCTGTTGGCCCACAACGCTGCGTTCGACCAGAAGTTCTGGGACTACGAGCTCGGGCGAATCAAGCGCACACGCCTGCAGAACTTTGCCTGCTCGCTGTTACTCGCCCGCCGCCTGATGCCCACCGCGCCGAATCACAAACTCGGCACCCTCACCACGTTCGCCAGCCTGCCCGATACCGGCAAGGCTCACCGGGCCATGGCCGATGCGGAAATGGCCGCCAACCTGACGGCACATCTGGCGCAAGAACTGCGGCAAAAGCACGGGCTGCGGGAGTTGTCCCATGATTTGTTGTGCAGTTTGCAGAAAGTGCCGGCGGCGAAGATCAATGAGCATCTGAAGCGGCATCGCGGGTTCTGACAGAAACACCACTGAACCCCTGTAGGAGCTGTCGAGTGAAACGAGGCTGCGATCTTTTGATCTTGATCTTAAAAGTCAAAAGATCGCAGCCTCGTTTCACTCGACAGCTCCTACAGGAGAACTACTTCCCATTCCCTTCCAACTGCCCCAACGGCACGCGCTTCTCGATGGCGCTGGACAGCACGATCGAGGTCTTGCTGAACCCGAACGTGGCGATCCGGTTGATCAACTCTTCCAGCTCCGGCATCGAGCCCACCGCCGCTTGCATGATCACGCAGGGGTCGCCGGTGACGCGATGGCATTCGGTGAGCTGTGGGATTTTGATCAGTTCGTCGTAGGCTTTCTGGTTGCCGTGCTGGTTCAGGCGCAGTTCGATGACGCACTGGATCGGCAGGCCGATTTTGGACATGTCGACTTTCGCCTGGTAGCCGGTGATTACCCCGCAGGCTTCAAGTTTGGCCACCCGCTCGGCCACCGCCGGAGCGGACAGGTTCACCTTGCGCGCCAGTTCGGCGTAGGACGCACGACCGTTTTCCAACAGAGCGCTGAGGAGCATGCGGTCGTATTTGTCCATCATGGCATTCCTGAAAAAGACTGACTTTCGAAAGCACGGTTTATAGCGTTGAACACCGTGTTTTGAAAAGTGTACCGGCGCTATAAACAGGTTTTGTAACTTATTTTTCGCCGGTGGCCTTTCTAGAATAGCTGCTCTCCTTGTCTTGTTCTCGAGCTGCCCATGCCTGGCATACGCCGTTTTTCCTTACCGCTGATCGCTGCTTTTTTCGCGCTGTACGTAATTTGGGGATCGACCTATCTGGTGATTCGAATCGGCGTGCAGTACTGGCCACCGTTGTTGCTCGGCGGTATCCGCTTCGTCATCGCCGGTACGTTGATGTACGCGTTCCTGCGCTGGCGCGGGGCACCGGCACCCACTTGGGCGCAGTGGAAAGCGGCGGGGATCATCGGCATTCTGCTGCTCACTTGCGGTAACGGTGCAGTGAGCGTCGCCGAGCATACGGGCGTGGCCTCCGGCGTTGCCGCATTGGCGGTGGCGACGGTGCCGCTGTTTACCTTGCTGTGTGGATATTTCTGGGGCGCGCGTAATACCCGTCTCGAATGGGCCGGGATTGTGCTCGGGCTGATCGGCATCGCCATGCTCAACCTCGGTTCAAACCTGCAATCGAGCCCGTTGGGTGCGGCGTTGTTGGTATTCGCGGCAGCGTCCTGGGCATTCGGTTCGGTGTGGAGCAAACACCTGCCGTTGCCTCAGGGCCCGATGGCCAGTGCCGTGGAAATGCTGGTGGGCGGCGTGGCGTTGTTGATCGGCAGCGCGGTGAGTGGCGAGCACCTGGAAAGTCTGCCGCCGATCGAAGGCTGGGCGGCGCTGGCGTACCTGACCGTCTTCGGTTCGATCATCGCCTTCAACGCCTACATGTACCTGTTGAAGCACGTGCGTCCGGCAGCGGCCACCAGTTATGCCTACGTCAACCCGGCGGTGGCGGTGTTGCTGGGTATCGTGTTTGTCGGCGAGAGCATCGGTATCGAGGAAGCGCTGGCCATGGCGGTGATCATCAGTGCCGTGGTGCTGATCGGGTTGCCGCAGTGGCGCCGGGGTGCAGATCGGCCTGCCGTAGTGGTGCCGACAGAATCCCGCGCGAATTAGGGTAAACTGCGCGCCATTGCACACTCGTTTTGCACAACCGCGCTGAATTTTCCTACGGTACTCCCATGACTTTCGCCACCCTTGGCCTGATCGAACCCTTGCTGCGCGCTCTCGAGACGCTCGGCTACCAGACCCCGACGCCGGTTCAGACTCAAGCGATTCCGGCGGTGTTGGCCGGTCGCGACCTGATGGCCGCGGCCCAGACCGGCACCGGCAAGACTGCCGGTTTCGCCTTGCCGCTGCTGCAATTGCTGGCCATGGAAGGGCCGAAAGTCAGCGCCAACTCCGTGCGTGCGCTGATCCTGGTGCCGACCCGCGAACTGGCCGAGCAGGTTCACGAAAGCGTGCGCCAGTACGCCGAGAATCTGCCGTTGAGCACGTACGCGGTGTACGGCGGCGTCAGCATCAACCCGCAAATGATGAAGTTGCGCAAAGGCGTCGACCTGTTGGTGGCGACCCCGGGCCGCTTGCTCGACCTGTTCCGCCAGAACGCGCTCAAGTTCAACCAGTTGCAAACCCTGGTGCTGGACGAAGCCGATCGCATGCTCGATCTGGGCTTCTCCGAAGAGCTGGGGAACATTTACAAGGCGCTGCCGAAGAAGCGTCAGACGCTGCTGTTCTCCGCGACCTTCTCCGACGCCATCCGCACCCTGGCCGGGCAAATGCTCAACGACCCGCTGACCATCGAAGTCAGCCCGCGCAACGTCGCAGCCAACACTGTTAAACAGTGGGTGGTGACGGTGGACAAGAAGCGCAAGCCGGAGCTGTTCGTTCACTTGATGCGCAAGGGCAAGTGGAAGCAGGTGCTGGTATTCGCCAAGACCCGTAACGGCGTAGACGCGCTGGTGGAAAAACTCCAGGGCCTGGGCATCAACGCTGACGGCATCCACGGCGACAAACCTCAGGCGACCCGTCAACGGGCGCTGGATCGTTTCAAGGCCAGCGAAGTGCAGATCCTTGTAGCCACCGACGTGGCAGCGCGTGGTCTGGATATCGAAGATTTGCCGTTGGTGGTCAACTTCGACCTGCCGATCGTGGCGGAGGACTACATCCACCGCATCGGTCGTACCGGCCGTGCGGGCGCAACCGGGCAGGCTATTTCGCTGGTGTGTGCCGATGAGGTGAATTTGCTGTCGGCCATCGAGACATTGACCCGTCAGACGTTGAGTCGTCAGATGGAACAGGATTTCGAGCCTGAGCACCGCGTGCCGGATACCGATGCCAGCGGTCAGGTGATCAAGAAGCCGAAAAAACCGAAGAAGCCCAAGACCTCCAGTGGCGGCAAGCGCAACCTGGGTAAATGGGTCGAGAGCGGTGATGCCTCGGCGCCGGAGCCGTCGATCAAGCCTGTGCGTAAAGTACCGGTGTTCAATACCGGGCCGCGTAAGCGTAAGCCTTGATTACCCGCTGCGTCTGATACGCCGCTATCGCGAGCAGGCTCGCTCCCACATTTGATCTGCGCTACATGACGATCCAGTGTGGGAGCGAGCCTGCTCGCGAAGGACGCGCCTCGGTCTTCAATCCTTGCGCCGCAACCACTCCACCATCCCCAACCCCGCCGCACGCCCACTGGCAAAACACGCGGTCAGCAGATAGCCGCCGGTCGGCGCTTCCCAATCGAGCATTTCCCCCGCGCAGAACACCCCGGGCAGTTGCTTGAGCATCAGACGTTCATCCATCGACTCGAACATCACGCCCCCCGCGCTGCTGATGGCTTCGTCCAATGGCCGGGTTTTCACCAGTGTCAGCGGCAATGCCTTGATCGCTTTGGCCAGCAATGCCGGATCGGCAAAGCAGTCGGCCGGTGTCAGCTCGCGCAACAACGCCGCTTTCACGCCATCAAGGCCAAGCTGACTGTGCAGGTGTTTGGACATGGAACGGGAGCCGCGAGGTTTGCTCAGTGCGGACTGGATTTTATCCACAGGCTTGCCCGGCAACAGGTCGAGGTGAATGGTCGCCGCGCCGTGGTGATTGATCGCTTCGCGGATCGGTGCCGACAGGGCGTAGATCAAACTGCCTTCAATCCCCGTGGCGGTGATCACGCATTCCCCGAGTCGTGGCATGTCGTCATTGAGGCCAATGGCGATGTTTTTCAGCGGGCTGCCGGCGAATTTGCTGACCATCAACTCGCTCCATGCCTGCACCTCGAAGCCGCAATTACTCGGTTGCAACGGCGCCAGTCCTACACCGCGCTGTTCCAGCGGCAGCATCCAGGCACCGTCCGAACCGAGACGCGACCAACTGCCGCCGCCGAGGGCCAACAGGGTCGCGTCGGGTTGAACGGTTTTTTCGCCTTCGGGGCTGTCGATGCGCAAGCCACCGTTGTGATCCCAACCGAGCCAGCGATGGCGGGTGTGGATAACGACGCCGGCATCACGCAGGCGTTTGAGCCAGGCGCGCAACAGGGGCGCGGCTTTCATGTCGGTAGGAAACACCCGGCCAGAGCTGCCGACAAAGGTTTCGATGCCCAGGTCATGAATCCACTGGCATAAAGCGTCGGCGCCGAAGGACCGTAGCAACGGCGCAATCTGCGGTGCCCGTTCGGCATAGCGCGAGAGAAATGCCGGGTAGGCCTCGGAGTGGGTGATGTTCATGCCACCGACCCCGGCGAGGAGGAATTTTCGCCCCACTGAAGGCATGCCGTCGTACAGATCGACCTTGATCCCGGCCTGGCTCAACACTTCAGCCGCCATCAAACCGGCGGGGCCGCCGCCGATGATGGCGACATGAGGGGGGAGGGAAGTGGAGGGCTGGGTCATGGAATGCGCTGCGGTTTGGCGGAATAGGGCGGGCATTCTACCAGTGCTGCCCTCTGTGGGAGCGAGCCTGCTCGCGATAGCGATGGATCAGTCGACATCGATATCGACTGTGAGGGCCTCATCGCGAGCAGGCTCGCTCCCACAGGGATCATGGGTGTTTTCAAAAGGCTGGTTAAAAAACAACCACCGTTCTGTAGCCTATATTCCGCATGGCCTGCAGGCCCTTTCACTCAGGTTATCCACAGGCAGTTCCACAGGCATTGTGGGTAAAGACCCACACATCAATGACAACCTGATGACTGCCACACCCGTTGGGCGCTGTGATGGAGGATTCCATGACGACGCGCCAAGGCCTTGCGGTCCTTGCTGTAGCCGCCGCCGATCACACCGACCAGCGGAATATCCCGGCCCAGGCAATGACGCATCACGCTTTCATCGCGAGCGGCGACGCCTTCGTCTGTCAGTTTCAGATAGCCCAAAGCATCGTCCTTATGCACATCGACACCGGCGTCATACAGCACCAGATCCGGTTGGTAGAGCGGCAGCAAATAGTTGAGTGCATCGTCCACCACCTTCAGGTAATCGGCATCGCCCATGCCCATCGGCAACGGAATGTCCCAGTCACTTTCGGCTTTGCGTGCAGGAAAATTCTTTTCGCAGTGCAGGGAAACGGTCACTGCCTCCGGGGTGTTGTGCAGGATTCGTGCAGTCCCATCGCCCTGATGCACGTCGCAGTCGAAGATCAGCACGCGATTCACCCGGCCACTTTCCAGCAGGTAATGGCTGATCACCGCCAGGTCATTGAAGATGCAGAACCCGGCGGGATGATCGTAGTGCGCGTGGTGAGTGCCGCCGGCCAGATGGCAGGCCAAACCATGCTCCAGTGCCTGTTCCGCCGCCAGCAGTGAGCCGCCGACCGCCCGCACCGTGCGCCGGGCCAGCGCTTCGCTCCAGGGCAGGCCGAGGCGTCGCTGGTCTTCACGGGACAATTCGCCGCCCATGTAACGTTCGATATACGCAGGGTCATGGGCGAGGGCGAGAATCTCCGCGGGGCAGAGGTCCGGGCGCAGCAGGTCGGCGTCGTGGGTCAGGCCACTGTCCACCAGGTGATCGCGCAGCAAGCGAAACTTGTCCATGGGGAAGCGGTGATCCGCCGGGAACTCGGGACTGTAGTCTTCGTGGTAGATCAATGGCAGGGGCATGGCTGATTTATACAGGAAGGCATGTAGGAATGAGTGAAGGATCCTACCAGCGATGTAGACTTGGGGCATGAAAGAGGGGGCACGATGGAGCCGATTCTGGAACTCGAAAGCGCGCGACTGCTGTTACGGCAGTGGCGTGACGAGGATTTGCCGACGTTTGCGGCGATGTGCGCCGATCCACAGGTGATGCGTTATTTTCCGGCACTGTTGAGTCGACTGGAAAGTGCTGCGCTGATCGGGCGGGTTCGCGGGCATTTTGCCGAGCATGGTTTCGGCCTCTGGGCGTTGGAACGTAAAGACACCGGCGCCTTTATTGGTTTTACCGGCCTGGGCGTGGTCAGCTTCGACGCGCCATTCACCCCGGCTACCGAAATCGGCTGGCGCCTGGCGCGCGAGCATTGGGGCCTGGGCTATGCCAGCGAAGCGGCGTGGACCGCTTTGCGCTGCGGGTTTGATCGGTTGGCGCTGCAAGAGATCGTCGCATTCACCACCAAAACCAATCTGCCATCTGAGAAAGTCATGCAAGCGATCGGCATGCACCATGCCCCCGCCGATGATTTCGAGCACCCGCGGCTTGCAGCCGATCATCCGCTGCGCGCGCACGTGTTGTACCGCATCACCCGTGAGCAATGGCTGCAAACCTTGCATGGATAAGCAGGCGCGGACGTTTACAATGGCCCTCATGTTGAACCGGGCCATAAACTGAATCGACCGCCGCAGCCCAGACTGCGCGGCATTGCGTTGTGTGAGGAGAGTCTGAATGAGCCAAGTGTTGGAAGATCTGGTAGACCTGCTGACCCTGGAACCGATTGAAGAAAACCTGTTCCGTGGCCGCAGCCAGGACCTGGGTTTTCGTCAGTTGTTCGGCGGCCAGGTACTCGGCCAGTCCCTGTCGGCGGCCAGTCAGACCGTCGAAGCGGCGCGCCATGTGCATTCGATGCACGGTTATTTCCTGCGCCCGGGCGATGCCAAATTGCCGGTGGTGTATCAGGTCGACCGGGTGCGCGATGGCGGCAGTTTCAGTACGCGCCGGGTGACGGCGATCCAGAAGGGCAACCCGATTTTTACGTGCAGTGCCTCGTTCCAGTACGACGAAGAAGGCTTCCAGCACCAGAGCGAAATGCCGCAAGTGGTCGGCCCGGAAAACCTGCCGTCGGAGCTGGAGCTCACCCAGCAGCGCGCGCACCTGATTCCTGAGCACATGCGCGAAAAACTGCTGTGCCCGAAACCGATCGAAGTCCGACCGGTGACCGAAAAAGACCCCTACAACCCGCAACCTGCCGATCCCGTCAAGTACGTCTGGTTCCGTGCCGACGGTGCCTTGGCCGATACCCCGGCGTTGCACAAATACCTGCTGGCCTACGCTTCGGACTTCGGTCTGCTGACCACCTCGATGCTGCCCCATGGCAAATCGGTCTGGCAGAAAGACATGCAGGTCGCCAGCCTTGATCACGCATTGTGGTTCCATGCCGACCTGCGCGCCGATGACTGGTTGCTGTATGCCATGGACAGTCCATGGGCCGGCAATTCGCGCGGATTCTCCCGTGGCAGCGTGTTCAACCGTGCCGGGCAACTGGTGGCTTCGGTCACTCAGGAAGGCCTGATTCGCCATCGCAAGGATTGGGCATGAGCCTGGCCGAGGTGCGGCACTGGGTGTTCGATATGGACGGCACGCTGACGGTGGCCGTGCATGACTTCGCGGCGATTCGCGTGGCGTTGGCGATTCCCGCCGAAGACGACATCCTCACCCACCTCGCTGCGTTGCCGGCTGATGAAGCAGCGGCCAAACACGCGTGGCTGCTGGAGCACGAGCGGGATCTGGCGTTGGGTTCGAAACCGGCGCCGGGTGCGGTGGAACTGGTGCGTGAGTTGGCCGGACGTGGTTATCGTCTGGGCATTCTCACGCGCAATGCTCGCGAGCTGGCCCATGTCACGCTGGAGGCCATCGGCCTGGCTGACTGCTTTGCGGTGGAAGATGTACTGGGCCGCGATGAAGCACCGCCCAAACCACATCCCGGTGGTTTGCTGAAACTGGCCGAAGCCTGGAAAGTGCCGGCGAGCGAAATGGTGATGGTCGGTGATTACCGCTTTGATCTGGATTGCGGTCGGGCGGCGGGGACGCGGACGGTGTTGGTGAATCTGCCGGATAATCCGTGGCCGGAATTGACGGATTGGCATGCAGCCGATTGCGTGGCGTTGCGAGAAATGTTGCTGGCTTGAAGGCCCCATCGCGAGCAGGCTCGCTCCCACATTTTAATCTCCATGAAATGCAAATTTGCATCCGGCGCAGATCTACTGTGGGAGCGAGCCTGCTCGCGAAGGCGTCAGATCAGGCACCACAAAAACTCACTGACCGAACAACGCCTTCTGCCCCTCAGGCGACGTAAACATCCCGTCCCCATTGTGCCCGACCCCAGGCACTTCGATCAGTTGCTGACTCAATCCTTGAGGATGGCGCCGTTTCAGATAATTGAAATAGTTGCGCCCACGAAGCAGTCGAGACGCGCCCTGAGCCTTGGCCTCACAACTCTTATCCAGCGCCGGATGATTCGGATCAGTGTCCTGCTGGCCGAGTAAATAAACGATGTCACGTTTGACATAGTTTTCTTCGAGTTGCGCAGGCGTTTGCCCATTGGCATAAGCGGGCAGATCCGCCAGCCCATACTTCCAGCGATTGAAATTCGGGCATCCCGCATGGCTGAACGCCACTGGCCGTTGCTCATTGAAGTAGGCATACGACGAAGGGTTGGCGATCACATAGCGCACTTTCACGCCTTCCGTATCGAGAGCGGGTTGAGGGTGACCCAGCAAGGCATAACGCTGAACCACTTGAGCGCCGCCAGAGTGACCGGCGATGACAATTTGTTTCACATCGGGAAACTGTCGTCGATCGCCCAGCCGAGTGACGATTTCGTCGAGGGCGGCGTAGGAACTCAGCGTAAACGGTGCGGTGGATAAGCCGCCGGCCATCCAGTCATTGCCTTGCCAGCGTAAAACACTGTCAGACACCGGATGGCTCGCAACGTCGGTTTCGTTGAGAAACTGCGGGGCGAGTACCAACGTGTTCGCGCTTTGTCCGGCCTGCTCGGCTGCATGCTCGGCGCTTTGGCGATAGGTGTCTGCATTGCGCAATCGACCATGGATGATGATCAGCACGCGTTCGATTTTTTCCGGCGTCGGGCCGATGCTCACCGCGATTTCGCCGGCGCTCAGCAGCAGACGCGAGGAACTGATCGCCTTGCCCTCCTGCTCGGCGGCCTGGGTGCTTGCGCAGGTAATCAACAGAGCCAGCAGCCACGTACGCATCACAGATTCTTCGCTGCAAAGGTATCGCACTGGCCGACCTGGCCTTGTGCGAATCCGGCCTTGAACCAGCGAACCCGCTGGGCCGAAGTGCCATGGGTGAAGGAGTCCGGTACCACGCGGCCCTGACCTTGCTGTTGCAAACGGTCGTCGCCGATCGCGTTGGCAGCATTCAAGGCCTCTTCGATGTCACCGGGTTCCAGCCAGTTCAGACGTTTTTGCGCATTGTTGGCCCAGACCCCGGCCAGGCAATCGGCCTGCAGTTCCTGGCGCACCAGCAAACCGCCGTCGCCTTCCATCCGCCGGCCTTGCTGGCGAGCGGTCTGAATCTTCGCCGAAACGCCGAGCAGCGTTTGCACATGGTGGCCGACTTCGTGAGCGATTACGTAGGCCTGAGCAAAATCCCCTGCGGCGGAAAAACGTTGGGACATCTCCTGAAAGAAACTCATGTCCAGATAGACCTTCTGATCCTCGGGGCAATAGAAGGGGCCGGTCGCCGACGTCGCCAGACCACAGGCCGAGTTGATGTGGTTGCTGAACAGCACCAGGGTCGGGTCTTTATATTCACGGCCGGCCTGCTGGAAAATCGCGCCCCAGGTGTCTTCGGTATCACCGAGGATCGAGCGCACGAATTCGGCCCCTTCATCATTGGCCGGCGGCGCCTTGCGGGTTTGGGTGGTGGTCGGGGCCGATTGTTCGCTCATCTGCCCGGTCAATTGGCCGAGGATCTGCATCGGGTCCTGGCCGGTGATCCAGCCGATCCCGACGATCAACAAGATTGCCGTCAGGCTCAGGCCCTTGCCTCCACCGAAGCGCATCCCGCCACCCCCACCGCCGACATCATCGCCACGAGCATCAAGCACGTTGTCGCTGCGTCGGCCTTTTTTCCAAAGCATGGGGGGAATCCTCGTTGAACATGGTGATGAGTGTTGCTGGTGAGTAAGAGCGGCGCCAGTCCGGTCGTCTGACAGTCCTGAGTGACGAGGGTTCGTCGACCTTGGCTGTTTCGTCTCGCGAGGTGATCACCGGTCCTGCGCAGCAAAGGTATCGCAGGCGTTGATGCGACCGGCGACGAAACCGGATTTGAACCAGTTCACCCGCTGCGCGGAAGTGCCGTGGCTGAACGTTTCGGGCCGTATCGTGGCGTTGCGGGATTGTTGCAGGTAATCGTCACCAAACTGGGCTGCGGCATGCAGGGCCGCGTCGACATCACCGGGTTCCAGCCAGTCGTGGCGTTTCTGTGCATGGTGCGCCCAGACGCCGGCCAGGCAATCGGCTTGCAGTTCGGCTCGAACTTCCAGGCCTCCATCGCCGATGACAGGTAGGTTGTCTGTCATTGCTGTCTCGAAAGGCTCGGAGAGCCCCAGTTCAAGCTGCACATGATGGCCGATTTCGTGAGCGATGATGTAGGCCTGTGCGAAGTCACCGATCACCGAAAACTGTTGTGCCATGATGCGAAAGAACGCCAGGTCCAGATACACCTGGCGATTGGTCGGGCAATAGAACGGGCCGCTGGCCGAGTTTGCGAAGCCACACGCCGAGGTCACGCTTTCACTGAACAGGGTCAGTGTGGGGTCCGGGTAATGCCGGCCGGTTTGCGCAAAAAGTTGTTTCCAGGTGTCTTCGGTATCGCCCAGTACGGACTGGATGAACATCAGCTGGGGGTCTTCAGCAACCCTGGCAGCGGATTGAAGAGGTGTGTCTGACCGGGTGGGGGCGTCATCCGGCGTTGTACTCATCGTTGAATACAGTCCTGTGCCTGCCAGGGTGGCGACGGCCACTGAGGCGCCCAGTATTTGCCCTGTCGTTTTGCGGGCATCCTTGCCCTTGCGGGTGTCATTTACGTTGTCGCTGCGTCTTGCTCTGTTCCATAACATGTTTGCGGTCTCTCATGGATTGATGGGGCCTGTATCGCCTCGTCTATGAATAACCGCGCTGGCAAAAATGTGTGGGTGAAATGTGTAAGGGGTCGTGAAACCCACATGCTTTTGGCGTGCAAAGGGGGCGGTTGTCGGACATGGGTTCCAGATTTCGCATTCAGCGAGTTGTCTTCTAGAATCGGGCAAATTTCATGTGGAACCTCCCATGGCCGGCAGTCAGATCGAACGTGTTTTCAGCGTATTGGAAAGCCTCACCAGTGACTCTCGCGGCCTGCCGATGCAGACGCTGGCAGAGCAACTGGATATCCCGAAAAGCGCGACCCATCGCTTGCTCGCCGAGCTGATTCGACTGGGCTATGTGCGGCAGAATCCAGAAAATTTGCGGTATCACCTGTCGACCAAGTTGGTGGCCCTGGGTTTCCGCTACCTGTCGAGTAGCGGTGCGGATATCGTTCAACCGGTGCTTGATCGCCTGGCCCATGAAACCGGTGAGCTGGTGCGCCTTGGAGTGATCGAAGGGGAGAGGCAGATTTGGATCGCCAAGTCCCAGGGCGCCCGATCCGGCTTGCGTTACGACCCGGACATGGGCCGCGATGCACCGTTGTTTTACACCGCGTCGGGGCATGCGTGGCTGGCGTGCATGAGCGATGCCGAGGCCTTGTCGATGGTGGAGCGCCAGGGCGTCGACCGGCCCAAGGACCTCGGGCCGAATGCACCGCGCTCCAACATCGAATTGCTCGAACGCCTGCGTCTGGCCAGGGAGCAGGGCTATGCCTGGGTCGAGGAAAGTTCAGCGGTAGGCACGTCGGCGATTGCAGCGGTGGTGCGGCATCCGGGTGATGGCCGGGTGATCGGCGTACTCAGCATCGCCGGGCCGAGTGCGCGGATGCCGGGGGCGCGGTTGCATGAACTGGCGCCACTGTTGTTGAAGTTTGCAGAGGAGTTGTCGGCGGCGAGTCTGGTGTCGGAGTTGTTCGGTTAAACCACTCTCACATTTAATTTGTGCTTGGCGATACGAATCTGTGCGCTGATCGAACACTATCCGCTTTTGCTCATGTGAGAATCTGGAACCAGGTTCTAAATTATTGGAGTTCAGCCCCAACAATAATTCTGTAGGAGCGAGGCTTGCCCGCGAAGCTTTTGATCTCAAGTTCCCAAGGGAATACCCCATGACCCTCAGCACTCCGCTTTCCGGTGTCAATCAGCCCTTCAAAGGGATTCTGCTGATCGTCGTTGCCACCTTCCTGTTTTCCAGTCACGACGCATTGTCGAAATACCTCTCGGGGTTCTATCCGGTGATCATGGTGGTCTGGGCCCGCTATGTGGTTCACACGTTACTGATGGCGGGGATTTTTCTGCCGCAGTCCGGGTTGCGTGTCCTACGGACCAAAAGGCCATTACTGCAACTGTTGCGGGCGTTGTGCCTGCTGGGGACCAGTTTGCTGTTCACGACCGGTTTGCTGTTCATCCCGTTGGCCGAAGCCACGGCGGTCAATTTTCTCGCACCGGTATTGGTGACGGCGCTGTCGGTGCCGCTGCTAGGTGAACAGGTGACGCGCGGCCAATGGCTGGCGGTGATTTGCGGATTCATCGGGGTGTTGATCATTGTCCATCCCGGCGGCGAACTGTTCACGCCTGCAGTGTTGCTGCCGTTCTGCTCGGCCCTGTTTTTCTGTTTCTATCAATTGCTCACCCGCAAGCTCAGCGAAATCGATAGCCCGACCACCAGTAACTTTTTCGCCGGGCTCTGCAATACGTTGGTGATGAGCGCGCTGGTGCCGTTCTTCTGGCAAGTCCCAAGCCTGGCTCATGGTTTTTTGATGGTGGCGCTGGGGGCGTGCGGGATGACGGCGCATCTGTTTCTGACTCAGGCCTTCCGTCACGCCGCGCCCGCGTTGTTGGCGCCGTTCGGCTATTGCCAGATTGTCTTTGCCGGTTTGCTGGGCTGGTTGCTGTTTTCTCACACGCCGACCCTGACCACGGTGATCGGGATCGCGGTGATTTGTTGCAGCGGGTTAGCAGCAGCCTGGCAACAGAGTCGTCGACAAGAGGAGGGAGGCAGGCCTGGAATCAGGCCTGCCGGAGGAAGGGCGTTTACTCGGTGACGGTCGGAATCTTGCGCGGCGCCATGAAGTACATCCAGGTCAGCGCGATGAAGTACATCGCCGGAATCATGGTGAACAGCACGGTGTAGTTGTTGTTGGTGATCGTCAGAATGTGGCCGACCAATTGGGTCATGAACATCCCGCCGATTGCCGCGCACATCCCGCCGAAACCGAACACCGTACTCATCATGTGCTTGGGCGTGTAGTCCATCACCAGGCTCCAGATGTTCGCGGTCCAGGCCTGGTGCGCACCGATGGCCAGGGAGATGGCAAACACCGCGACCCACAGGCTGCTCGAGCCGGCCGCCATGATCACGCCAATGATGCAGCAGGCGAACAGGAACATGGACATCAGCCGCGCCTTGATCGGGTTGATCCCGCGACCGATCAGGAAGGAGGACAGGATGCCGCCGCCGACACTGCCGAAGTCAGCTGTCAGGTAGATGATGATCAGCGGGATACCCATCTGGGTCACGTTGATCCCCAGGTTGTATTGCTGATTGAGGAACGGCGGCAGCCAGTACAGGTAGAACCAGAACACCGGCGCGGTCATCGAGTAGGCCAGGGCGAAGGCCCAGGTGCCACGCATGCGCAGGATTCGCGAGAACGGTACGCGGGTCTGTTCCGGCTCGACTTCCTTCTGGATGTAGTCCAGTTCCGATTGTTTAACGCTCGGATGATCTTCCGGGTTGAAGTACTTCAGACCCCAGAACAGCAACCAGATACCGCCCAGTGCCGACATGCACAGGAACGCGGCTTGCCAGCCCCAGACGTGGAGGATCAGCGGCAACAGCATTGGCGTGAACATCGCGCCGACGTTGGTCCCGGCGTTGAAGATGCCAGTCGCTACTGCGCGCTCGCCGGCGGGGAACCACAACCGGGTGGTTTTCACGCAAGCCGGGTAATTCGCCGCTTCGGTCAGGCCGAGAATGAACCGGCAGACCATGAAACCCACCGCCGAAGTGGCCAGGCCATGAGCGCCGGTGGCCAGGCTCCAGAGCAGCACCGCGCAGAAGAACACGCGCTTGACGCCGACCCGGTCGATCAACCGGCCCTGCAGCACAAAGCCGATGGCATAGCCGACCTGAAACCAGAAGTTGATGTTGGCGTAATCCATCGCCGTCCAGCTCATTTCCTTGGCCAGGATCGGCTGCATGACGCCCAGGGCGGCGCGGTCGATGTAGTTCAGGGTGGTGGCGAAAAACACCAGCGCCAGCATCCCCCAACGGGTTTTGCCGACGGCCATGGCGCCGCGGATTTTGTCGCCGATACCGCCAGTGGCGATGCCTTGGGCCGCAGCCATGCGGGAGCTTTCCGTTTGAGAGCTTTGAGAAGGAAACATGTGTGTGCCATCCGTTCAATGACTGACAAGCGAGGCTTGTCGGGACTTCAAGGGCGCGTGATCAATCGATGGCGGCAGGCGCGGGTGTGATTGATCGGCTGAGGTGTTTTCGTCGGACAGACGACAACGGTTATTCAGCGAGCGGCACGGTTCGGCCGAGAGGGCGCAAGGTTCGGATGGAGGCCAGGTGCGGCGTGAGGGCGGTGGAGCAAGCAAACAAGGCGTTGAATGAGCGCATGAGCGTGTACCCGTTTTTTGAAATTTTTATGTGGTGTTCAGGGTCTTTGGTAACCGAGTCCATGGGTTCATGACCGGACTCAATGTGCTGTCGATGTTGCGCAGTGGACGAAAAATCGTCAATTCGCCAACCGCCATTGTGTTCGATAATCGCCCGCAAAACTAACCGGGTAGTACACTTTGAATTGCTGTGTGGATTCGTCAAGCCAATAATTTGCCCAAGACAAACGCTACCCCTACGTAAAGCGTGCAATGCCCCTAACAAAATGGTCCCCACCACCGGGAGTCGACACATGCAGCGTTCCATTGCCACCGTTTCCTTGAGCGGTACCCTGCCGGAAAAACTCGAAGCCATCGCCGCCGCCGGTTTTGACGGTGTGGAGATTTTCGAAAACGATCTGCTCTACTACGACGGCAGCCCGCGGGAAATCAAACAGATGTGCGCCGATCTCGGGATCGCCATCACGCTGTTTCAACCCTTTCGGGATTTCGAAGGTTGCCGCCGCGACAGGCTGCCGCGCAATCTGGAGCGGGCCGAGCGCAAGTTCGATTTGATGCAGGAGCTGGGCACCGATCTGGTGCTGGTGTGCAGCAACGCCTTGGCCGACTCCATCGGTGATGAGCAGATTCTGGTCGACGACTTGCGCCTGCTGGCCGAACGGGCCGGTGCTCGTGGTCTGCGGATCGGTTACGAAGCGCTGGCCTGGGGCCGGCATGTGAACACTTGGCAACAGGTGTGGAACATCGTTCGCCAGGCCGATCATCCGAACCTCGGCGTGTTGCTGGACAGTTTTCATACGCTGTCGCTCAAGGGCGACCCGAGCGCCATCGCCGAAATTCCCGGTGACAAGATCTTCTTCGTGCAAATGGCCGATGCGCCGATCCTGGCGATGGACGTGCTGGAGTGGAGCCGGCATTTCCGCTGCTTCCCGGGCCAGGGCGAATTCGACCTGCCGGGTTTTCTCGCGCCGATCATCAAGAGTGGCTACACCGGGCCGCTGTCGCTGGAGATCTTCAACGACGGCTTCCGCGCCGCACCGCCACGGGCTAACGCCGCCGACGGTTTGCGTTCGTTGCTGTATCTGGAAGAGAAAACCCGTCAGCGTCTGGAGCAGGAAGCTACGCCGGCGGCCAATCGCGACATTCTGTTCGATACCCCGAGCGCCAGCGAATACAACGGCATCGAGTTTCTTGAATTCGCAGTGGACGAAAGCCTCGGCGCCAAGCTGTCCCATTGGCTGGAGCGCCTGGGGTTCGTCAAGGTCGGGCAACACCGCTCCAAGAGCGTCAGCCTGTTGCGTCAGGGCGATATCAACCTGATCCTCAACTCCGAGCCTTACTCCTTCGCCCACAGTTTTTTTGAGGCTCACGGCCCGTCGCTGTGCGCCACCGCCGTGCGGGTCAAGGACAGCGCCAGTGCGCTGGCCCGCGCGGTTGCGTACAAGGGCCAGCCCTATCGCGGACTCGTTGGCCCCAATGAACTTGAACTGGCAGCGGTGCGTGCGCCGGATGGCAGCCTGATTTACCTGGTGGACCAGGACGCCGACGTCTATGGCACCGACTTCAATCTGCAATCGACGGCCATGGCCAGCGGTGGCCTCAAACGCATCGACCACATGGCAATGGCGCTGCCTGCCGACAGCCTCGACAGTTGGGTGCTGTTCTATAAGAGCCTGCTGGATTTCGAAGCCGACGATGAAGTGGTGTTGCCCGACCCGTATGGTTTGGTGAAGAGCCGTGCGTTGCGCAGCCGTTGCAGTTCGATCCGCTTGCCGCTGAACATCTCCGAGAACCGCAACACTGCCATCTCACACGCGCTGTCGAGTTATCGCGGTTCCGGCGTGCATCACATCGCGTTCGATTGCGACGACATCTTTGCCGAAGTCAGCCGCGCCAAGGCCGCTGGCGTGCCGCTGCTGGACATCCCGCTCAACTATTACGATGACCTCGCCGCACGGTTTGATTTCGATGATGAGTTCCTCAGTGAACTGGCCTATTTCAACGTGCTCTATGACCGCGATGCCCAGGGCGGTGAGCTGTTTCATGTGTACACCGAGCCGTTCGAAGGGCGGTTCTTCTTTGAAATCATCCAGCGCAAAAATGGCTACGCGGGTTACGGCGCGGCCAACGTGGCCGTGCGACTGGCGGCCATGGCCAAATCGCGAAGTGGTGGCGTACGTCAGGCAAAGTTGTAGGAAAATCGTAAACACGGGCACAAAACCGCTGCATCGTGGCTTCCTTCACTGTGCGCGGCAGCCCATAATCGCCTGCTTGTGCAGTGATGGCCGTGAGCCCGCAATGACAATAATTCCAGAACTATCCGCAGCGCCCGACAAGCCAATTGCCGAGCCTCGCAAGAGTCGCAAGAACAACCCGGAAAAGACCCGCGAGAACATCCTTCAAGAGGCTATTGTCGAATTCGTCCAGCAGGGGCTTTCCGGTGCGCGCGTGGATGCGATCGCCGAGCGCATCCACACCTCCAAACGCATGATCTATTACTACTTCGGCAGTAAGGAGCAGCTCTACGTGGAGGTGCTGGAGAAACTCTACGGGGATATCCGCAGCACCGAAAACCGTCTGCACCTGGTCGAACTGGCGCCGGTGGAAGCGATTCGGCGATTGGTCGAATTCACCTTTGATCACCATGATCGCAATGTCGATTTCGTGCGTATCGTCAGCATCGAGAACATTCACAATGCCGAGTATGTGAAGCGCTCCGATGCGATCAAGGCGATGAACAACACCATCCTCGATTCACTGGGCGAGATTTTGCGTCGTGGCTCTGAAGAAGGTGTATTCCGCACCGACCTCGATCCATTGGATGTGCACCTGTTGATCAGCTCGTTTTGCTTCTATCGTGTGTCGAACCGTCATACCTTCGGTGAGATCTTTCAGATCGACCTGCCGGATGAAAACATCAAGCAGCGTCATCGGGAGATGATCTGCGAGTCGGTTTTGCGATACCTGCAGGCTTGATTTGTAGGTCCCTTAAAAGATCGCAGCCTGCGGGCAGCGCCTACAGGATCGGTTAAACGCCGATTACCGTGTAGGCGCTGCCGAAGGCTGCGATCTTTTGATCTTCAACCATTCATGCTCTGAAAATGCGCCAGCATCCGCTGGGCATCCGGCACCACGCCGCTGAACAGTTCAAACGCCTTCACCGCCTGAAATACCGCCATGTTGCCGCCATCCAGGGTTCGGCAACCCAGCGCGCGGGCGTTGCGCAGCAGTTCGGTTTCCAGCGGGAAGTAAACGATCTCCGCCACCCACAACTGCGGGCGAAGCAACTCCACCGGCACGGGTGTGCCCGGCAGTTTTTTCATGCCCATTGGCGTGGTATTCACCAAGCCGTCAGCCTGCCCCAGCGTGCCTGGCAAGTCATGACCGGCCACGGCGCGACCAAAACCAAAATGCTGATTGAGGTTGTTCGCCAGCGACTGAGCGCGACTTTGATCCACGTCGAAAATGCTCAGCAGTTGTACGCCTTCGCTCAATAGCGCGTGGGCCACCGCCGCGCCTGCGCCACCGGCGCCCATTTGCACCACCCGCTCACGGGCAACGTCCTTCAGACCACGGCGAAAACCTTCGGCAAAACCCAGGCAATCGGTGTTGTGGCCGATGCGTTTGCCGTCCTTCAGCACCACCGTGTTCACCGCGCCAATACCGCGGGCCTCCGGCGACAGTTCGTCAAGCAACGGGATGATCGTCTGCTTGCACGGGAAGGTGATATTCAGCCCGGTGAAGTTCATCCGTTCAGCGGCCATCAGCAGGTCGGGCAGGGCGCCGCTGTCGAGTTTCAATTGATCCAGATCGATCAACCGATACAGGTAACGCAACCCCTGCGCATCGCCTTCGTGCTCGTGCAACGCGGGGGTGCGGGAAGCCTGAATGCCGGCGCCGATCAGCCCGGCCAGTACCACGGTGTTCTGTGTCATGACGCTTAACCTTTCAAACGTTGGCTGAAATGCTCCAGCGCCAAACGATAGCCGTGGCTGCCGAAACCGCACATGACCGCCGTGGCGATGGCCGAAACAAAGGAGTGATGCCGGAAAGGTTCGCGGGCATGGACGTTGGATAAATGCACTTCGATCACCGGCAGTTCGCTGGCGACCAGGGCATCGCGGATGGCGACCGAGGTGTGAGTCCAGGCGGCCGGGTTGATGACGATCCCGGCGCAACGGCCACGGGCGGCATGAATCCAGTCGAGCAGTTCGCCTTCATGGTTGGTCTGGCGAAACTCAACTGTCAGGCCGAACTCTTCGGCAGCGCGACCGCACAGCGCTGAAATGTCCGCCAGGGTTTCATGGCCATAAGTCGCCGGTTCACGGGTGCCGAGCAGGTTCAGGTTCGGGCCGTTGAGCACCAGAACGATAGGGGGCATCGGGTCTCTCCACATATTATTTTTGGCATTGGCCGAGGGTTTCAGCCTGTGGGGAGAAATTGTACTAACTGGTTAATAAGGTCAATTGAAGAGGGTGTCAGGCGTGGATTATTTGTGCGGTGATCGGACAGGCTCCTACAGGTGCGATCTATTCAGCGGGGCAGATGCTCAACCAGAAAGTCGATAAATGCCCTTAGCCGCAATGGCACATGACGGCTTTGCGGATACAGCAGAGTGAAAGGGCGGGAGCGTCCGCCATAGGGCTTGAGCACTTCCACCAGCGAACCGTCCGCCAGTTCGTTTTCGACGATAAAGCGATAGGTTTGAAACAAACCGGCGCCGTTTTTTGCCAGCGTCACGCCGCCCAATACGTCATCGGAACAGCAGTAGTTGCCCTCGGCCAGGATCTCCAGTGGCACGCCGTTGTCGTTGAACAGCCAGGCAATCCGCCGTCCACTGCTGGGCAGTTCGTACTGAATGCATTCGTGGTGCGCCAAGTCGTTCAGGGTCTGTGGGATACCGGCATGCTTCAGGTAGTCGGGACTGGCAATCATCACCAGCGCGGCGTCCTCCAACGGCCTGGCAATCAGTCCGGAATCCGGAATGGCCCGCACGCGGATCGCCATGTCATAGCCTTCGCCGACGAAATCAATGTTGCGATTGCTGATATGCGCCTCGACTTTCACGGCGGGGAAGCGCGCCCGAAACGCGGGCAGCAAGGGCAGGATTCGATGATGGGCATAGGTCGTGGGGATGCTGATGCGCAAAGTGCCGGAAGGTTCTTGCTGCTGACCCATGACTTCGCGCTGGGCCTCGACCAGCTGCGCGAGGGCCTGGCGACACTCCTCGTAATACCGTCGGCCGCTGTCCGTCAGCTTGACGCTGCGGGTGGTGCGCGCGAACAAACGCACGCCCAGGCGTTCTTCCATGCGCGATACAGAGCGGCTGACGGCGGCCGGGGTTACGCCCGCCACCAGAGCCGCGGCAGTAAAACTGCCAGCATCGGCGGCCAGGCAGAACAGTTCGATGCTGCCTAATTGAAGATCGTCAAAATGCCGCTGCATGATTGATTACACCGGGAATCAAATGAAGTGTCTGAGTCTGTATTTATCAAATTAGAGCGCATAAATACAGGGCCGGGTTCAGCACCGGCCAATGTTGGTAATGAAAGGATTGCTTACTCTTTTTTGCCTTGATCGGCAGAGCCCTATCGACCTGGAACGCTAGGCTCAAACGTGGCCGGTTGATCAAGCGATCAGTGCCAGTTATCGGATTCTTCAAGGAATGGCGAATCCTCGAACTCAATAACCTAACGGATGGGTTAGCATGAATGTATGCCGCTACAAAGGGTTTTCGCTGGTGGTCATGTTGCGTGATGAGCATTGCCCGCCACACGTCCACGTCGATGCAGGCAAATGGAGTGCACGCTTCACGTTCAGCTTCTGGCACAACGGCGTCGAGCTGTGGGATGTCGTCCCTCATTCGCATCGACCTCCTCTGGCTGTGCTTGAGGGATTGCGTCAGGCGCTCAGGTAACCTGCCCATTTACGGCGAGCCCGTGACATCTGGTGGAGCAAATTGCAGACGGCCTGCCTCGACAATCAGTTATGGGATTGGCAGGGCAATGAAGTGGTTGTGATGAAGAGGATTGCCAGCACGACTTACATGATCGGTTCGGCTCGCTATGAACCTGAGAGTAACAAGACCCTGCTGAGCCTGATGGGAGCACCAGAAGGCGTGGAGATCGAATTATGAAAACGATAAGCGCAAAAATGCAGGTCGATCACCCCGTGACCGAAGGCGCTCTGGACGAAGCGATCGAGCGTGGTGATGCGCGCCGTCGTGCCGGATTGAATGCGACGACGGTGATCTTTCTTGATCCATGTCTCGCCGTCGGTTTTGAGGATGGCAGCGGTGTGTTGTTGCCGGTGAAAAACTATCCGGAGTTCGATGGTTTTGAGACCGAGGATTTCGCCGGGCTGAAAGTCGGTTTCGCCGGCGCCGCGCTTTGTCATGAAGACAAGGATCTGCAGGTGTCCATCGCCGGTCTGATTTCGGCGAGCAAACCGCTGATGGATATGGCTGCCTCGTTGATCGCATCGCGCAATGGTCGTCAGAGCAGTGCGGCGAAGGCCGAGGCTGCGCGGGCCAATGGCAAGAAGGGGGGGCGCCCGCGCAAGGCCGATGCGGCGCTTTGATCGCCCACAAAAAAGCCGTCCAGTGGACGGCTGATTTGTAGGTGGAGGCTGCAATCAACGACGGGTCAACAACACTCCGGATTCCATGTGATGGGTCCACGGAAACTGGTCGAACATCGCGCATTGGGTAATGCGGTGGGTGTCGTGCAGTTGGGCGATGTTGGCGGCCAGGGTTTCCGGGTTGCAGGAAATGTAGAGGATGTTGTCGAAGCGTCGGGTCAGTTCGCAAGTGTCCGGGTCCATGCCGGCGCGGGGCGGGTCGACGAACACGCTACCGAATTCGTAGCTCTTGAGGTCGATGCCGTGCAGGCGGCGGAACGGGCGAACTTCGTTCAGGGCTTCGGTCAGTTCTTCGGCAGACAAACGCACCAGCGTGACGTTATCCACCGCGTTTTCACTCAGGTTGCTGAGCGCGGCGTTGACCGAGGTCTTGCTGATTTCGGTGGCCAGCACTTTGCGTACACGGGTAGCGAGAGGCAGGGTGAAGTTGCCGTTACCGCAATACAGCTCCAGCAAATCGTCGGAACGATCACCGAGGGCGTCGTAAGCCCAGTTCAGCATCTTCTGGTTCACGGTGCCGTTGGGTTGGGTGAACGCGCCTTCCGGCTGGCGATAGCTGAAGGTACGGCCGCCGACGTCAAGTTTCTCGACCACGTAATCGTGACCGATCACTTCGCGTTTGCCCTTCGAGCGACCGATGATGCTGACATTCAGCTCGGCTGCCAGTTTCGACGCCGCCGCGTGCCAGTGTTCGTCCAGCGGGCGGTGATAGCACAGGGTGATCATCGCATCGCCGGCCAGGGTGGTCAGGAACTCCACTTGGAACAGCTTGTGGCTCAGGGCGGCACTGGCTTTCCATGCTGCCTTGAGCTGCGGCATCAACTGGTTGATGCGCAGGCTGGCGATCGGGAACTCTTCGATCAGGATCGGCGTGCGTTTGTCTTCCTGGGAAAACATCGCGTAGTGGCGCTCGCCGGCTTCGCGCCACAGGCGGAATTCGGCACGCAGGCGGAAGTTTTTCAGCGGCGAATCGAACACCGCAGGTTCGGGCGCACCGAACGGGGCCAGCAGGTCACGCAGGCGCGTGACCTTTTCTTCGAGCTGAACGGCGTAAGCCTGGGAATCGAAAGTCATGCGTTGAACCAACCCAACTTGATCACGAACAGAATCGACAGAATCACCAGCGCCGAATTCAATTCACGGCCGCGACCGGACAACAACTTGATGCCAGTCCAGGAGATGAAACCGAAGGCGATGCCATTGGCGATGGAATAAGTGAACGGCATGGCCAGGGCAGTGACCACGACCGGTGCGGCGACGGTGATGTCGTCCCAGTCTATTTCGGCCAGGCCGGAAGTCATCAGTACGGCGACGAACAGCAATGCAGGCGCGGTGGCGAAGGGTGGAACGCTGGCCGCCAATGGCGAGAAGAACAGCGCCAGCAGGAACAGAATCGCCACCACAACGGCGGTCAGGCCGGTGCGGCCACCGGCGCTCACGCCGGCCGCGGATTCGATGTAGCTGGTGGTGGTCGAGGTGCCCAGCAAGGAACCGGCCATGGCCGCAGTGCTGTCGGCGATCAGGGCGCGGCCCATTTTCGGCATGTGGCCGTCCTTGCCCATCAGGCCGGCGCGCTTGGCGACGCCGATCAGGGTGCCGGAGTTGTCGAACAGGTCGACGAACAGGAACGCGAAGATCACGCTGACCAGACCGATGTCCAGTGCGCCTTTGATGTCCAGTTGCAGAAAGGTCGGGGCCAGGGACGGTGGCATCGACATCACGCCACCGAACGGGCTGAAGCCCAACAGGATGGAGACGATGGTCACCGACAGAATGCCGATCAGCACGGCTCCACGGACTTTCAGGGCCTCCAGGGCGACGATCAGGGCAAAGCCCAGGGTCGCGAGAATCGGTGCCGGTTGCTTCAGGTCGCCGAGGCCGACCATGGTCGCCGGGTTGCTGACCACGATGCCGGCGTTGTGCAGGGCGATCAGTGCCAGGAACAGGCCGATACCGGCGGCAATCGCCGAACGTAGCGCCAGCGGGATGCTGTTGATGATCCATTCGCGGATGCGGAAGATCGACAGCAGGAAAAACATCACCGCCGAAATGAACACCGCGCCCAGCGCCACTTGCCAGGTGTGGCCCATGTGCAGGACCACGGTGTAAGTGAAGAAGGCGTTCAGCCCCATGCCCGGCGCGAGGGCGATCGGGTAGTTGGCGATCAGGCCCATCACCGTGGAACCGATGGCGGCAGCCAGACAGGTGGCGACGAACACCGCGCCCTTGTCCATGCCGGTCTCGCCGAGGATGCTCGGGTTGACGAACAGAATGTAGGCCATGGCCAAGAAGGTCGTGACGCCCGCCAGAATCTCGGTCCGCACGTTGGTGTTGTGTGCCTTGAGTTGAAACAGCCTTTCCAGCATGTCTGCTCCCCGTGGCGCGCCCGGCGCCGTGAATGTATCGACCTCAACAGCAAAGCACAGGCCGCTGCAGGCGCCTGGGTATTTTCTGTGGGTCGGAAAAAGCCGCGCATCATACCAGCAGCGTGGGGCTATGGCTGCGATCGTCGTCGATGTTTTGCCTTACGGCCAAGTGAGCCATACTGCGCGCTGGTATTGGGGGTAGATATGTATTGCATGAATAAACGTGTGATTGCGGCATTCGGGTTGCTGCTCACCTGTTTCATCGGAGCGCAAACAGCCTCTGCGGCCATGGCGCCACCGTTGAGCCAGGTGAAGGTAATCAAGGTCGAATCGCCAGGCTGTGGTTTTGAAAATATCGCGGACGGCCAGACGCAGACCCACTGCGACCACAAGGGGCCAAACATCAAGGTGTATGTGCTGGAAGTCGGCTACGGTCGTGAGGCCCATGTCGCGCTGGACGGTTTTGAAGTGGATGGAACCCGAACCCCCATCTGTGCTTTTGATACCGGCAACCTGACCGAGTGCTCCGCCGGGAAAAAAACCGTCGGCTATCTGTACATCTTCAACCTGGCAGGCAAGCAGGACGGCACCTTCACGTTCAGCAACACCTCGATCAACGCACCGGGCAACACGATGTCGACGCAGCTTTACATCAAGTAACGGCTGGGCTCGAACAAGGGGCAGGAAAGCTGACTACGCTTTAAAGATCATCCTGTGGACCGCGCCCATGACCTTTAGAGCCCTGATTACCCTCGCCGAGGGCATAGACGATCTGCAAACCGTGACCCTGATCGATGTACTGCGCCGCGCCAAGGTTGAAGTGGTGGTGGCCAGCATCGAGGCACGGCGCATGCTCACGTGTGCTCGCGGCACCCGCTTGACCGCCGATGCGATGTTGGTGGATTTGCTGGCCCAGCCGTTCGACCTGATCGTTCTGCCCGGCGGCGCCGTGGGGGCGCAGCATTTGGCGGCCCACCAACCCCTGCAACAATTGATCAAGGACCAGGCCGCCGCCGGGCGCCTGTTCGCCGGTATTGCCGAATCTCCAGCGCTGGCGCTGCAAACCTTTGGCGTTTTGCGCCAGCGACGCATGACCTGCCTGCCCGCTGTCAGCCATCAACTGTCAGGTTGTAACTTCGTGGATCAACCGGTGGTGGTCGATGGCAACTGCATCACTGCTCAGGGTTCGGGCGCCGCATTGCAGTTTGCGCTGACGCTGGTGGAGCAGCTCTGCGGCAAAGCCACGCGGTCGACGGTGGCGGGGGAGTTGCTGGTTTAGAGAGCGCTCTGGACAGACAGCGTCATGCCCTGACTTCTTCCACCGGCACATGCATGCGGTCGCGGTTGGCCAGGGTCGGGAACAGTTTGATCCACGCCCCGGTCACCACCAGCGTGCCGATGCCACCCATGACCACTGCCGGCACAGTGCCGAACCAGTGGGCCGTCAGGCCGGACTCGAACTCGCCTAGCTGATTCGACGCGCCGATGAACAAACCATTCACGGCACTGACCCGACCGCGCATTTCGTCGGGGGTTTCCAGCTGCACGAACGAGGCGCGGATCACCATGCTGATCATGTCCGCCGCACCCAATACCACCAGCACGGCGAGGGAAAACCAGAACGACGTCGACAGGCCGAAAGCGATGGTCGCCACGCCGAATACGCCCACGGCCGTGAACATCACTCGCCCGACGTTGCGTTCCACGGCAAATCGCGCCAGAAACAGCGACATCAGCAGCGCACCCACCGCCGGGGCCGAACGCAGCAAACCCAGCCCCCAGGGACCGGTCAGCAGAATATCTTTGGCGAACACCGGCAGCAGCGCGGTCGCGCCACCCAGCAGGACGGCAAACAGGTCCAGGGAAATCGCCCCGAGAATGTCCGGACGGCTGCGAATGAAGCGGATGCCTGCCAGCAGCGAATCCAGGGTCGCCTTGCCTTTGTTCAGCGGCGCTTGCCGTGCGGGCAAATTGAGCGTCAACAGGCAGGCAATGAGGTAGAGAATCACGGTCGGGCCATACACCCAGACGCTGCCGAAGGCGTAGAGCAAACCGCCGAGGGCCGGGGCGACGATGGTGGCCGATTGTTGGGCCGACTGTGCGGCGGCAACCGCGCGGGGGAACAATGCGCTGGGCACGATGCTCGGCAGCAAGGCCTGGGTGGTCGGCATTTCGAAGGAACGGGCGGCACCGAGCACGAACGCGAGGATGAAGATCATTTCACGGGTGACATGGTCGGTCGCGCTGCCGATGGCCAGTGACAAGGCGATCAGCGCTTGCAGGGCCTGGCAGATCGCCGCGACCTTGCGCCGGTCATAGCGGTCCGCGACATGCCCGGTGTGCAGCATGAACAACACTCGCGGGGCAAATTCCACCAAACCCACCAGACCCAGATCGAGCACGTTGCCAGTCAATTGATACAGATTCCAGCCGATGGCCACTGTCAGCATCTGAAAACCGCTGGCGGTAAATACCCGAGCCAGCCAGAACGCAATAAAGGGGCGGTGATGACGTAACAGCAGGGGCGCTTGGCTGGGCATCTGAAGGCAGGTCTGGGCGAGGGGAAGAGCGAGATTATCACCAAGCTATAACCGGAGGTTGCCAGTGCGAAAAATTTAGTTAGCTAGACACCGATCTCGAAAGCGCGGCCCCCCCCTGTGGGAGCGAGCCTGCTCGCGATGGCGCCGTATCAGTTGATACCCATGTGACTGACACACCGCTTCGCGAGCAGGCTCGCTCCCACGGGGAATGCATTGCAGCTCATGACCAAACCCATGAGGCAACCTGTCACGCGGCAAAAGACCACACCGTCCATCGGCAAAAATGCGACTACTCTTTCAACGTTGCTTGATCCAGATCAAGACCCTTCGTGGAAATGATCCGGCGGCCAGATGGCCAGATTCCCTACGTTGTGATGATGGTAGAAAAAGAACGAATCCGAATTCGCCACACTCCATATCCGTGGGGGCAGTGGGTGTAGGCCGCAAGCCTTCAGCCGGTATTACCTGACAGAGGAAGACTTATGTTCGGTTTGGAGGCACTTGATCTCGCCCGGATGCAGTTCGCGTTCACCATTTCGTTCCATATCCTGTTCCCGGCCATCACCATTGGCCTGGCGAGTTACCTGGCGGTGCTCGAAGGTCTGTGGTTGAAGACGCACAACGACACTTACCGCGATCTGTACCATTTCTGGTCGAAGATCTTTGCCGTCAATTTCGGCATGGGCGTGGTTTCCGGTTTGGTCATGGCCTATCAGTTCGGCACCAACTGGAGCCGCTTCTCGGACTTCGCCGGTTCCGTGACCGGGCCGTTGCTGACCTATGAAGTGCTCACGGCCTTCTTCCTCGAAGCCGGTTTCCTCGGCGTCATGCTGTTCGGCTGGAACAAGGTCGGACGCAAGCTGCACTTCTTCGCGACGGTCATGGTCGCCATCGGCACCCTGATCTCGACCTTCTGGATTCTGGCGTCCAACAGCTGGATGCAGACCCCGCAAGGCTACGAAATCGTCAACGGGCAAGTCATTCCGGTGGACTGGCTGGCAGTGATCTTCAACCCGTCGTTCCCGTACCGCTTGATGCACATGGCCACGGCGGCATTCGTTGCGACCGCCTTCTTCGTCGGCTCCTCGGCAGCCTGGCACTTGCTGCGCGGCAAGGACAACCCGGCGATCCGCACCATGCTCTCGATGGCGATGTGGATGGCGCTGATCGTTGCCCCGATTCAGGCTGTCATCGGTGATTTCCACGGACTGAATACGCTTGAACATCAGCCTGCGAAAATCGCTGCGATCGAAGGCCACTGGGAAAATGTCGGCGACGAACCGACGCCGCTGATTCTGTTCGGCTGGCCGGACATGAAAGCCGAGAAGACCCGATTCGCTGTCGAGATTCCGTACCTGGGCAGCATGATCCTGACCCACAGCCTGGACAAACAGGTGCCGGCGCTCAAGGAGTTCCCGCCTGAAGACCGGCCGAATTCGACCATCGTCTTCTGGTCGTTCCGGATCATGGTCGGCCTCGGTTTCCTGATGATCTTCACCGGTTTGTGGAGCCTGTGGCTGCGCAAGCGCGACAAACTGTATACCTCGCGTCCGTTCCTGTACCTGGCGCTATGGATGGGCCCGTCCGGCCTGATTGCAATCCTTGCTGGCTGGTTCACCACAGAAATCGGTCGTCAGCCGTGGGTGGTTTATGGGCTGATGCGCACGGCGGATGCGTCCTCCGGGCACAGCTTCGTGCAGATGAGCATCACCTTGATCATGTTCGTTGTGGTCTATTTCGCGCTGTTCGGTGCCGGTCTTGGCTACATGATGCGGCTGGTGCGCAAAGGGCCGAAGATCGACGAAGGCAAGGAAACCAATGAAGGTGGTCCTGGCCAGAAACGCACGCCGGCCCGTCCGCTGTCCGCAGCCGACGACAATGGTGACGGCGATCACAACCACAGCCTGAACAAGGAGATTTGACTCATGGGTATTGATCTTCCGCTGATCTGGGCCGTGATCATCATCTTCGGCATCATGATGTACGTGGTCATGGATGGCTTCGACCTGGGGATCGGGATTCTTTTCCCGTTCATCAAGGGCAAGACTGATCGTGACGTCATGATGAACACCGTCGCACCGGTCTGGGACGGCAATGAAACCTGGCTGGTATTGGGCGGCGCGGCCTTGTTCGGCGCCTTCCCGCTGGCCTATTCGGTGGTGCTCTCGGCGTTGTACCTGCCGCTGATTTTTATGCTGATCGGGCTGATTTTTCGTGGCGTGGCCTTCGAGTTCCGCTTCAAGGCCAAAGACGACAAGCGCCACCTCTGGGACAAGGCCTTCATCGGTGGCTCGATCGCCGCAACCTTCTTCCAGGGTGTGGCGTTGGGGGCGTTCATCGATGGGTTGCCGGTGGTCAATCGTCAGTTTGCCGGTGGTTCACTTGATTGGCTGACGCCGTTCACCCTGTTCTGCGGCGCCGCGTTGGTGGTGGCTTATGCACTGCTCGGTTGCACCTGGTTGATCATGAAGACCGAAGGCAAGTTGCAGGAGCAGATGCATGATCTGGCACGGCCATTGGCCTTCGTGGTGCTGGCGGTGATTGGCATCGTCAGCATCTGGACGCCCTTGGCCCACGCCGAGATCGCTGCACGCTGGTTTACCCTGCCGAACCTGTTCTGGTTCTTGCCGGTGCCGATTCTGGTGTTGGTGACCATGTACGGTCTGATTCGCGCGGTGGCCCGCAATGCGCATTACACGCCATTCCTGCTGACCCTGGTGCTGATCTTCCTCGGCTATAGCGGTCTGGGTATCAGCCTGTGGCCGAACATCGTGCCGCCGTCGATCTCCATCTGGGACGCCGCCGCACCGCCGCAAAGCCAGGGCTTCATGCTGGTGGGCACGCTGTTCATCATCCCGTTCATCCTGGGTTACACCTTCTGGAGCTACTACGTGTTCCGCGGCAAGGTCACCCACGAAGATGGTTACCACTAGCGACTACGGCGCGGGATTGATACCGGCGCCGTTCCAGAGGAGAAAGCGATGATGGCTGGCAAACCTACGTTGCAGGAAATCGAAGCTGCCGAGAAAAAGCCGCTCTGGCAGCGACTCGGCTGGCTGGCGATGATCTGGACCGGCAGCGTCGTGGCACTGTTCATTGTGGCCACCCTGATGCGCATGTTCATGAATGCCGCCGGTTTGAGCACTCACTGAAATTCCCATCCCGTTGCCTTGCTGCACGGATTTATAACCCTCCCGCGATGGAGGGTTTTTTTTGCCCGTGTTTATTTGCGAGCTTTGAGAATGACGAACTTGGGGGTGGCGGCTACCTGCTCGACGCCGCGGAACAACCGCGCCAGCTTGCTGTGATAACCCAGATGACGATTGCCGACGATGTACAGCGCGCCGCCCACCACCAATGATTCGCGCGCCTGCTGAAACATCCGCCAGGCCAGGAAATCGCCGACGACTTGTTGCTGGTGAAACGGCGGATTGCACAGCACCACGTCCAGGGATTGAGGTTCCTGCTCAGCCAAACCATCCCCGGCCCGCACGATCACGTCACGATCACCCAGCGCCGCGCGCCAGTTTTCAGCGGCCGATTGCACGGCCATGAACGACTCATCCACCAGTGTGTAATGAGCCTCAGGATTTTGCAGGGCACTGGCAATCGCCAGTACACCATTGCCACACCCCAGATCGGCAACCCGCGCCGCGCCGAGGTTCTTCGGCAAGTGCGGCAAAAAGGCCCGCGTGCCGATGTCCAGCCCTTCGCGGCAGAACACATTGGCGTGATTGAGCAGTTCGATAGCCGGCTCGTCGAGTCGATAGCGGGTCGGGTAGGGGGATGCAGCGGGGGCTTTGGCTTCGGACGTGGCGATCAGCAGCCGAGCCTTCTTCACGGCCAGCGAGGCTTGTACCGGGCCGATGTAGCGCTCCAGCAGATCGCCCGCAGCGCGTGGCAGATGCTTGACCATCGCGCCTGCAATCACTTGAGCACCGGGAGCCAATTGACCCTGCAGGCGGATCAGTTGCTCTTCCAGCAAGGCCAATGTTTTGGGTACCCGGATCAACACCCGGTCAAACGGCCCGATTAACGCTTCGCTGGCAGGCACCCTCGGCACCGCATCAAACGCCTGGCCGTTGCGTATCAGGTTTTTTTCCAGTCCCTGAAAGGCCAGAAACGAATCACCGCTGCTGGTCACCCGGACCTTGCCCACCAGGCTGGCGGCCAAAGCGCCGAAGCTGTCGTTGAGCACCAGCACTCGGGTATCGGCTGCCGGTTGTTGCCCGGCCAGATGATTGAGCAAGTATTCGTCTGCGGCATCGAACGCTTGCAGCGGTTCGTTCTGCTGTTCTGGCTGGCGGATCAGATCGAGTTGAGCGAAGGGGGTTTCGAGCAGAGGCATGAGGCGGGGGCTCTGGGTAGTCAACGAAGGAGTATCAACGGGGCCCGACGCTCAGGGACGTTACCGGGCGCAACCATCCGAGCGGACTTCGTCGCGTAATTTCACACGGCATCACTCAAGATGGATCGCGAATGGTACTTTTTTTTCGTATGGATTGCCCGTAGGGATTACCTGATTCAGACAGTTTCAGATAACGCCCTCTCTTGCTGCTCTGATCACCGCGGCAATCTTGTTGTTGACGCCGAGTTTGCGGATGGCGCCCCGGATGTGGAACTGCACCGTGCTTTCACTCAGGCTGAGGATGATGGCGATTTCGCACGCCGTCTTGCCGTCGGCTGAATATTTCAACACCTCGACTTCTCGCGATGACAGATGCACGGTGTTCGGCTTCGGGGGCACAGGCAGATCTTTCGCGACGAGCTGGTGCAGGTGACGACCGATGAACAATGCATAGCCCAGATTTTTATACAGGTCATAGGCGCTGATCGGGCAATGGCTTCTGGCCAGGCTCAGCATGCTGCAAAGCCCACTCTGGTCGTGAACGGACTGGGACCAGCCATACTGCAATCCCATTTTTTTTTGCGTTTGCCACTGCATAGGTGCCGTTGCGAAGACATTTTCCTGCCAAAGAATCGGCAATTCGGAATGATTGCAATGGGCTAGTATTGGATCGACCTCGCTGAAATGTTCCTGTTCATATGTTGTGTTCCATTCGAGGGGGTAATTGTTCAGGTGAATCGTATCGCGCGGTATACCTCTTAGTTGGGATGTTATTGAAAATGCACAGAAATTAAAGCCAAGATTCTTAACGAAATTGAGGGACAGCTCATACGCGGTCTCTATTTTCTGGGCATAAGAAAGCTGCGTTAACTGTGACTCCTTCCACACTTTCATTTGATAACTCCAGGCGGGCTTCCTTAAGGTGGTGCTTATTGGATCCAAGATCCGGCACGTTCACGAGTGTAGGAGAATTCGTACGTTCGTGCTGGATTTTTTCGCTCTTGAAAAAGCGCATAACTGCATCACTGGTTCTTAGCATTGTTATTGCGGTGAGACCGTTCCTCATTCAAGTATTTATTCTAATTGTTGGACTGTTTGATTGTCCGCTTCTAAAGACATTACAAATCATCGGTGTTTACGTTGCTTGCTTTGCGGGACACTGAGGTCATTCTGTTAATGGAGCAACCTATGACTGCCAGTGCCGAAAAATTCACTCGCCAAACGTTGCTTGACGTTCAGCCGTTGACGCCAAATCTGTTCACCCTGCGGACTACCAGGGATCCAGGCTTTCGTTTTCGCGGGGGACAATTCGCCCGGCTGGGCGTGACCAAGGCCGACGGCGGCACGGTATGGCGGGCTTATTCCATGGTCTCGTCACCCCATGACGAGTTCCTCGAATTCTTCTCTATTGTTGTGCCAGGAGGGGAGTTCACCAGCGAACTGAGTCGGCTGGAAGTCGGCGATACGTTGCTGGTCGACCGGCAGGCCTTTGGTTATCTGACGCTGGATCGCTTTGTCGATGGCCGTGACCTCTGGCTGTTATCCACAGGCACGGGCCTGGCGCCGTTTCTGTCGATCCTGCAGGACTTCGAGGTCTGGGAAAAATTCGAACGCATCATTCTGGTCTACAGCGTGCGCGAAGCGCGGGAGCTGGCGTATCAGGCGCTGATTGCGGGGCTGGCGCAGCGCGACTATCTGGCCGAATACGCGCATAAGCTGCAATTCATTGCCACTGTCACCCGCGAGCAGCATCCAGGTGCCTTGAATGGGCGGATCACCAGGCTTATAGAAAACGGCGAGCTGGAACGGACGGCCGGTGTGGCGCTGACGGCCGAGCATTCGCGAGTGATGCTTTGCGGTAACCCGCAGATGATCGATGACACGCGCAAGTTGCTCAAACAGAGGGACATGCACTTGAGCCTCAGTCGACGACCCGGTCAAGTGGCGGTGGAAAACTACTGGTAAACAAACGGCGCCTCGAAGGCGCCGTTTCTGGGGTAGTCAGCCATCAGGGCCGGTTGTTCTGGGCCTTGAGCAGGTCGCGGATCTCGCTCAACAGCTCTTCTTCCTTGGTCGGAACCGGCGGCAGGGTGGGTGCAACGGCCTCTTCGCGTTTCAGACGGTTGATGGCCTTGACGCCCATGAAAATCGCGAAGGCGACGATGATGAAGTCGATCATGCTCTGGATGAACTTACCGTAGGCCAGCACCACCGCCGGGATATTACCGTCGGCGGCCTTGAGCGTAATGGCCAGGTCACTGAAATCGACCCCACCGATCAACAAGCCGATTGGCGGCATCACCACGTCGCCGACAAACGACGTAACGATTTTGCCGAAGGCTGCGCCGATGATGATACCGACGGCCATGTCGACCACATTACCTTTGACCGCGAAGGCCTTGAACTCACTTATCACGCCCATAGGTTATTTCCTTGTTACAGATGAGGTTGGTGAACGCAGTGTAAATCAGCAGGATGGCTCTTGCTCGAAACACCGCCTTACGATGCTCGCTGTTATCGACACATCTTCTGGCAATTAGTTTACAGAGTGCCACCCTTCGCGCGCGAATACCCGCTCTAGACCGGGCCTTCCAGAACCTTTTCGCTATCGGCCCGGTGCGGGATTTCTATTTATGTTTTGGTCTTCGGGTCACTAGCCTCTGTGAAGCGCACCTGGATGCGCCTTATAAAACCAGAGGAAACTTCCATGACAACTCCCCTTGGCCGCGGGGCTTTTCCCCTCCGTCGCACCCTTGGCGTTTTGACCGCCAGCCTGCTGTCCTTCTCTGTCAACGCGGCGACGTTGACCCGCGACAACGGTGCCGCCGTCGGCGACAACCAAAACTCGCAAACTGCCGGCGCGACCGGGCCGGTGCTGTTGCAAGACGTACAACTGATCCAGAAACTCCAGCGTTTTGACCGTGAACGCATTCCTGAACGCGTGGTACACGCCCGTGGCACTGGCGCCCATGGCACGTTCACCGTGACCGACGATCTCAGTGACCTGACCAAGGCCAAGGTGTTCGCCGGTGGCCAGAGCACACCGGTTTTTGTGCGTTTTTCCGCAGTGGTTCACGGCAACCATTCGCCGGAAACCCTGCGTGACCCGCGTGGTTTCGCCACCAAGTTCTACACCGCAGACGGCAACTGGGACCTGGTCGGCAACAATTTCCCGACCTTCTTCATCCGTGATGCGATCAAGTTTCCGGACATGGTCCACGCCTTCAAACCGGACCCTCGCACCAACCTTGACGACGATTCCCGCCGTTTCGATTTCTTCTCCCATGTTCCGGAAGCCACTCGGACCTTGACCGAGTTGTATTCCAACTCCGGTACGCCAGCCAGTTATCGGGAGATGGACGGCAATGGTGTGCATGCCTACAAGTTAGTTAACGCCAAAGGCGATGTGCACTATGTAAAGTTTCACTGGAAAAGTTTGCAGGGGATAAAAAACCTCGACCCTAAAGAAGTCACCCATGTTCAAGGTCAAGACTACAGTCACATGACTAACGATTTGGTTACTCATATCAATAAAGGAGAGTTTCCGAAGTGGGACTTGTACATCCAGGTTCTGAATCCTCAAGATTTGTCCAAGTTTGATTTCGATCCATTGGACGCGACCAAGATATGGCCCGGAGTTCCTGAGCGAAAAGTTGGACAAATGGTGTTGAACCGTAATCCGGCGAATGTGTTCCAGGAAACCGAACAAGTGGCCATGGCCCCGGCCAATTTGGTTCCGGGTATCGAGCCGTCGGAAGATCGCTTATTGCAAGGACGCGTGTTCTCGTACGCCGATACTCAACTGTATCGCCTGGGGGCCAACGCTTTGCAGTTGCCGATCAACGCACCGAAGGTTGCCGTGAACAACGGTAATCAGGATGGCGCAATGAATACCGGCGCCAGCAGCACGGGCGTGAATTACCAGCCAAGTCGCTTGCTGCCCCGTGAAGAGCCGCAAACTGCACGTTACAGCCAGTCGGCCCTGTCGGGCAGCACGCAGCAGACGAAGATTCAGCGTGAGCAGAACTTCAAGCAGGCCGGCGATCTGTATCGCTCGTTCAACCCAAAGGAGCGTCAGGACCTGATCGACAGCTTTGGTGGTTCGCTGGCCACCACCGATGACGAGAGCAAGCACATCATCCTCTCGTTCCTTTACAAGGCTGACCCGGAATACGGGACCGGGGTGACCAAAGTCGCCAAAGGTGATCTGGCTCGGGTCAAGGCACTGGCGGCCAAACTGGTCGACTGATCCATCTGCCTGAAGCGGGGCCTCATGTGAGGTCCCGTCTGATCAAGGAGTCTCGCCATGCGTTTTTATCTGTCTGTGTTTCTGGCGTGCGTGTCGTTCAGCGTGTTCGCCGGGCCTGATGCGCAAGTCTCGAAGGACTCCGCAGCGCTGAGAGCCCAATTGCAGGATTACTATTTCGATGCCGCTCGACGCGGTGATGTGCCCATGCTCGAGACCTTCATCGAGGTCGGTTATTCCCTCGATACCCGCGACAGCAAGGGTTACACCGCGCTGATTCTGGCCGCCTATCATGGGCAGAGTGCCGCAGTGGAGCGTTTGCTCGCTGCCGGGGCGGACGCCTGTGCCCAGGATCAACGCGGCAACACGGCGTTGATGGGCGCGATTTTCAAAGGCGAAGTGCAGATCGCCAAGACCTTGCTGGCCGCCCATTGCAGTCCCGACCAGCGCAATGGCGCGGGGCAGACTGCAGCGATGTACGCCGGCTTGTTCAAGCGCGTCGAGTTGCTGGACGCCCTCAAAGCCGAAGGCGCGGACATGAACGCCGAAGATCCGCTGGGCAACAGTGCCGCGCGTCTGGCCAGCGGTGAAATCCGCACGGCGGCGCCGCGCTGATCCGCGCCAGCTGAGCTATCATCGCGGTTTTTGCCGGGAGTTCAGATGGCCAAGGCCAAGCGCATGTACGGCTGCACCGAGTGCGGCTCAACCTTCCCCAAGTGGGCCGGCCAGTGCGGCGAGTGCGGAGCCTGGAACACCCTGACCGAAACCATGGTCGAGAGCGGCGGTGCCGCAGCCCCCAGTGGTCGCACCGGGTGGACCGGCCAGCAGGCGCAGATCAAGACCCTGGCCGAAGTCAGCGTCGAAGAAATTCCGCGTTTTTCCACAGCGTCCAGCGAGCTGGATCGCGTTCTGGGCGGTGGCCTGGTGGATGGCTCGGTGGTGTTGATCGGTGGTGATCCCGGGATCGGCAAGTCGACCATTTTGTTGCAAACCTTGTGCAACCTCGCCAAGAGCATGCCGGCGCTGTATGTCACCGGCGAAGAGTCTCAGCAGCAAGTGGCCATGCGTGCCCGGCGCCTGGGCTTGCCTCAGGATCAACTGCGGGTGATGACCGAAACCTGCATTGAAACCATCATCGCCACCGCCCGGCAGGAAAAGCCCAAGGTGATGGTGATCGACTCGATCCAGACGATTTTCACCGAGCAACTGCAATCGGCACCGGGTGGCGTTTCCCAGGTGCGCGAAAGTGCGGCGCTGCTGGTGCGTTACGCCAAACAAAGCGGCACGGCGATTTTCCTCGTGGGCCATGTCACCAAAGAAGGTGCGCTGGCCGGCCCTCGAGTACTGGAGCACATGGTCGACACCGTTCTGTATTTCGAAGGCGAATCCGATGGGCGCCTGCGTCTGCTGCGAGCGGTGAAAAACCGCTTCGGTGCGGTGAATGAGTTGGGTGTGTTCGGCATGACCGACAAAGGCCTGAAAGAAGTCTCCAACCCCTCGGCGATTTTTCTGACTCGCGCCCAGGAAGAAGTCCCGGGCAGCGTGGTCATGGCCACGTGGGAAGGCACCCGACCTATGCTGGTGGAAGTCCAGGCGCTGGTGGACGACAGCCATCTGGCCAACCCACGCCGGGTAACGCTCGGTCTGGATCAGAATCGACTGGCCATGCTGTTGGCGGTTTTGCATCGCCATGGCGGCATCCCGACTCACGATCAGGATGTGTTCCTCAACGTGGTCGGTGGGGTGAAGGTGCTGGAAACGGCATCTGACCTGGCCTTGATGGCGGCGGTCATGTCCAGTTTGCGCAACCGGCCGTTGCCCCATGATCTGCTGGTGTTCGGCGAAGTCGGCTTGTCGGGTGAAGTGCGCCCGGTGCCAAGTGGCCAGGAACGCTTGAAAGAGGCGGCCAAGCACGGCTTCAAGCGCGCCATCGTGCCTAAGGGCAACGCGCCGAAAGAGGCGCCGCCGGGGTTGCAGATTATTGCCGTGACCCGCCTGGAACAGGCGCTCGACGCATTGTTTGAATAATCACAATCCCCCGTAGGAGCTGCCGAAGGCTGCGATCTTTTGATCTTGATGTTCAGCATATTTGAAGGCACCAGGATCAAAAGATCGCAGCCTTCGGCAGCTCCTACAAAAGCGATCAGATTTCGATCAGTGCGCCCAGTTCACGCTCCAGCTCCCGCGGATCGCCCAGGTTGAACTCGATCAACCGCCGCAGGCGTTCAATCGATTCCAGGCTGATGTGTTTGCAGACAAACCCGAGTTGACCATGGTCATCGTGGGTCAACATCACATCCATCTTGATCTCGACGTCCTCGTTAAGATGAATATCAACCAGGAAATGCCAGTCTGGATTACCCAGCCACGGCTCGGGCTTCTCGATAAGCAGCCCCTTGAGCGACAAGTCGATCAACTTCACCGGCCAGATGAATTCTCCTTGGCTCAGCTCGGATCGGGCATCGAACGCAATACGTTTGAAGCGGCGGCGATCAGCAAGGTGTTCACTCATGGTGCAATCCTCTGAATGTCCGCTGACTATAGACCCGCATTGTTAAAGCCTGCCAGCAAGACAGGGTCTAGACCAACGTTGGGGGTGGTCTTTGAGGCCAGTAGCGCTAAACTCGAGACGGCTGTCTTTCTTGTCCACTCTGGCTGGAATCATAAAATGAAAAATAATAATAGCCTGCTACGCCACATACCCTGGCTGCTGCTGGCAATCCTGGGAGCGTGCGCCCTGGGGGTCGTGGCATTGCGCCGAGGCGAGGCGATCAACGCCTTGTGGATCGTGGTCGCTGCCGTGGCCATTTATCTGGTTGCCTACCGTTACTACAGTCTGTTCATCGCTAACAATGTGATGCAACTCGATCCGCGTCGGGCTACACCCGCCGTGCTCAACAATGACGGTCTGGACTACGTGCCGACCAACAAACACATTCTCTTCGGCCACCACTTCGCAGCCATCGCTGGCGCGGGGCCGCTGGTCGGGCCGGTATTGGCGGCGCAGATGGGCTACCTGCCCGGTACGTTGTGGCTGATTGCCGGGGTGGTGCTGGCCGGTGCGGTTCAGGACTTCATGGTGCTGTTCATGTCCACCCGCCGCAACGGCCGCTCCCTGGGCGATATGGTTCGTGAGGAAATGGGCCGCATCCCCGGGACCATCGCGCTGTTTGGCTGCTTCCTGATCATGATCATCATCCTCGCGGTGCTGGCGCTGATCGTGGTCAAGGCCCTGGCCGAAAGCCCGTGGGGTATTTTCACGGTGATGGCGACCATCCCGATCGCGATGTTCATGGGCATTTACATGCGCTACATCCGCCCGGGCCGCATCGGTGAAATCTCGGTTATCGGTGTGGCGTTGTTGCTGGGTTCGATCTGGCTGGGCGGGCAGATTGCCGCTGACCCGGTCTGGGCCAAGGCGTTCAGCTTCACTGGGGTCCAGATCACCTGGATGCTGATCGGCTACGGTTTCGTCGCGGCGGTACTGCCGGTGTGGCTGATTCTCGCTCCCCGTGACTACCTGTCAACGTTCCTCAAGATCGGCACCATCGTTGCGCTGGCCATCGGCATCCTGATCACCATGCCCGAGCTGAAAATGCCGGCATTGACCCAGTTCATCGACGGCACCGGGCCGGTGTGGAAGGGCGGTCTGTTTCCATTCCTGTTCATCACCATCGCCTGTGGCGCGGTCTCGGGTTTCCATGCGCTGATTGCGTCCGGTACCACACCGAAATTGCTGGATAACGAAGTCAACGCCCGTTACATCGGTTACGGCGGCATGTTGATGGAGTCCTTTGTGGCGATCATGGCGATGGTCGCTGCTTCGGTGATCGAGCCGGGCGTGTATTTCGCCATGAACAGTCCGGCGGCAATCGTCGGTGGTGACGTGGTGGCGGTGGCACAAGCGGTTAGCGGCTGGGGCTTCGCGATTACCCCGGAAGCGCTGCAAGCGGTGGCCAGGGACATCGGTGAAACCACCGTCCTGGCGCGTGCCGGCGGTGCGCCGACCCTGGCGGTTGGTATCGCACAGATCCTGCACAGTGTCCTGCCGGGTGAAAACACCATGGCGTTCTGGTACCACTTCGCGATCCTGTTCGAAGCGCTGTTCATCCTGACCGCCGTCGACGCCGGTACCCGCGCCGGACGTTTCATGCTGCAGGACTTGCTCGGCTCCTTCGTGCCGGCGCTCAGACGCACTGAATCCTGGACCGCCAACCTCATCGCAACCGCCGGTTGCGTGGCGATGTGGGGTTACCTGCTGTATCAGGGCGTGATCGACCCGCTGGGTGGCATCAACACCTTGTGGCCGCTGTTCGGTATCTCCAACCAGATGCTGGCCGGTATCGCGCTGATGCTGGCGACCGTCGTGCTGATCAAAATGAAACGCCAACGCTACATTTGGGTCACCATGCTGCCAGCGGTGTGGCTGCTGATCTGCACCACCACCGCAGGCTTCATCAAGCTGTTCGACGCCAACCCGGCCATCGGTTTCCTGTCGCTGGCCAAGAAATACAGCGATGCATTGGCCAATGGGCAGATTCTGGCCCCGGCCAAGAGCATCGAGCAGATGCAGCACGTGATCTACAACGCCTACACCAATGCAACGCTGACCGCGCTGTTCCTGTTCGTGGTATTCAGCATCCTGTTCTATGCGCTCAAGGTCGGCATTGCCTCCTGGGGTACCAAAGAACGTACGGATAAAGAATCGCCGTTCCAGGCTCAGCCGGACGCGTAATTGAGGATTGCACCATGTTCAATGACCTGAGTCGCCTCGGTAAATACCTCGGTCAGGCCGCGCGCCTGATGGTCGGCATGCCCGACTACGACAACTACGTCGAGCATATGCAAACCAAACACCCGGACAAACCGGTGATGAGCTACGAGGCGTTCTTTCGGGAGCGCCAAGAGGCTCGTTACGGTGGCAAGGGTGGGCCGAAGTGCTGTTGATGCAACAGCCTGGCTGATGCAATCCCTGTGGGAGCGGGCTTGCTCGCGAAAGCGGTGTGTCATTCAACATTAATGTCGACTGACACGACCTCTTCGCGAGCAAGCCCGCTTCCACATTTGTTTTGTGTTGTTTTTTAACTTTGTGAAACAGGAGAACCCGTTTGTCCTCTCCCATTCCGGTAACGATCCTCAGCGGCTTTCTAGGCGCCGGCAAGACCACACTGCTGCGCCACCTGCTCAAAGCCGAGCACGGACTGAAAATCGCCGTGATCGAAAACGAATTCAGTGACGCCGGCATCGACACCCAGCTATTGGGTGACGAGCCGGTGCAAGTGATGACGCTGTCCAACGGCTGCGTCTGCTGCACCATTCACACCGATTTGACCAAGGCGCTGTACCTGCTGCTCGAGCGCCTGGACAGCGGCGAAATCGCCTTCGATCGCCTGGTGATCGAATGCACCGGTCTGGCTGATCCTGCCCCTGTAGCGCAAACCTTCTTCATCGACGAAGAGCTGCGCGAGCGCTACATCCTCGATGGCATCATCACCCTGGTCGACGCCAAGCATGCCGAACACCACCTGACCCAGACCATCGCCCAGGCGCAGATCGGTTTTGCCGACCGCTTGCTGGTGAGTAAACGGGATCTGGTGGACGAGCCGACCTTCACCGCCCTCAGCGAGCGTCTGAGCCGCATCAATCGCCGCGCGCCGATTCGCGTGGTCGAGCACGGCAAGATTGATCTGGCCGAACTGCTCGACGTGCGCGGCTTCAACCTCAATGCCGATCTCGGCGGTGGCGTCAGTCTGCGTCCAGTGAGCAAGGCACCGTCCATCGACCGAATTTCCAGCCTGGTGCTGCGTACCGACAAACCGCTGGATATCGACAAGCTCAGTGAGTTCATGAACGAACTGCTGGAAGACCATGGCAAGCAACTGCTGCGTTACAAAGGTGTTTTGAACATTCTTGGTGAGCCGCGACGCATGGTGTTTCAGGGCGTGCTGAAGTTGTACGGTTTCGACTGGGATACCGAATGGGCGGACGATGACACGCGCGAAAGCGTGATCGTGTTCATTGCCGATGATTTGCCGGAAGAGAAGATTCGTGAGGGGTTTGCGCGGGTCGCGGCAGAATAAGCCCCGATATTTTCAGCGAGCCTGATGCCGCTTTCGCGAGCAGGCTCGCTCCCACAGGGGGATGCATTTCAAATGTGGGAGCGAGCCTGCTCGCGATGGCGATCTAACCGGCAACACGATTCTGGCTGATTACCGATCCAGAATTCAGCAGTGCTTCCTCAAGATTATCCAGGTGCCGGGTCATCAATCTCTCGGCCGTCGTAACATCCTCACGCTCCACTGCGTCGACAATCTCCCTATGCGCCTGCCAGCCGCAATAATCACCGGTCTGAGCGTCATACTGTGCAATCGCCAACGAAGTCAGCGGCACCAGGCTGCCGAGAAAATGCGCCAGCGGTGCGTTCCCCGCCATTTCGGCCAGTTGCAGATGAAATTCCCCTGATAATCGAATGGCCGGACCACGCGTCGTGCATTGGCGTTCGCTATTGATCAGGGCACGCAGGCGTTTCAAGTCTTGCGGACGAGGTTGCTGGCAGGCCAGTCGAACCAGCGTGGTTTCGGTCAGTCGTCGCGCATGCAGCGTCTGTCGAATCTGCTCGGCATCGGGCGCGGCGACTCGGGGACGATGATGGGTCCGAAGTGTAATGATCTGCTGATGGGACAGCTGCGTCAGCACGCCACGAATGTCACTGCGTCGAGCGCTGAACATCTGCGCCAGGCTGTCTTCGGTAAAACGACTGGCTGCATGGATGCGCTGTTCGAGAATGGCGTCGAAGATCCGTGAATAGAGATCATCCGCTGGCGGCTTCCCGGTGTCCGTTCGAGAGAAGGGCAGGGCAGTGAATATCTGTGGTGAGGCGAAGCTGTTCATGGCCTGTCTCCAGTTCGAAGAGGGGGGGTCAACTGGCGAGGTGGTCGTCCGGGATGTTCAATTCGATGCCCATCCGTTGGCCTTCCCGAAGGATGTGCCGACGCATCTCGGCGCTGGCCTGGGCGCTGTTCTTGCTGCGAATGGCGCGCACCACGGCTTCGTTTTCTTCAAGGCGTTCCGCCAGGTGCTCCGGCGAATTGCGCAGCACATCGGCGCTTTGCTTGAGGGCATTACTGGTCTGTTGCACCACGCTTTGGAAAATCGGGTTCGAGGTCAACGTGAACAGCTCTTCGTGGAATGCGATGTACGCGTTCACGCCGGCTTCGCTGTCATTGGCCTCGAGCGCTTCGCGCATGTCCATCAGGGTCAGGCGCAGTTGCCCGACTTCCTTGCTGCTGATCGACTGCGCCACCAGGCCGACAATGAATGGCTCGAGGGTGTAACGCAGTTGCAGCACGTCTTCCAGGCTAGCCCCGGCGACCGCGCTGTCGTGGCGTTGGCTGTCGTTGAGATTGGCTTCCAGCACCACCACGCCTTTGCCCGGCATGGAGCGCACCAGCCCGAGGGTTTCCAGCACGATCACCGCTTCACGCAGGCTCGGGCGGCTGATGCCCAGTTGTTCGGCCAGCTCACGCTGCCCTGGCAGCATCTCGCCGGAGCGCCACTGACCACGGGCCAGAGCGGCCCGAAGTTTTTCTACGACTGAATTGACGACGGTTGATGTGGTGATCACTGTTCGCTCCATGAGCATCCATAACGATTGATGACCGTGCCTGCCCTCAGGCAGGCACGGCGATTATTCAGAATTCCTGTTGATGCGCCGGGCCGACAGGCTTTCTCGGCTGGAAGGTATAACCCTGCTGGCCCGACAGCACTTTGTTCGCGCGTTGGATATCGATGTCTTTTTCCCAACGGGCGATGGCCACGGTGGCAACGCAGTTACCGATCAGGTTGGTCAGCGCCCGGCCGATGCCCATGAACCAGTCCACCGCCAGCACCAATACCAGACCGACCACCGGAATTGCCGGGATCGCCGTCAGTGTCGCTGCGAGAATCACTAGCGCCGAACCGGGAATCCCGTGGGCGCCTTTGGAGGTTATCAACGACACCAGCAGAATCGTCAGCAAGTCGGTCATGGCCAGCGGCGTGCCGGTGGCGTTGGCGATGAACACGATGGCCAGGGTCAGGTAGATCGAAAAACCATCAAGGTTGAACGAGTACCCGGTCGGAATCACCAGCCCGACTGTGGAGCTGCCGATGCCCAGGTGCTCAAGCTTGCGCATGATTTGTGGCAGCACGGCGTCGGAAGAGGCGGTGCCCATGACAATCAGCAGTTCTTCGCGCAGGTACTTGAGCAGAGGCCACATCCGCAGGCCCGAAAGGCGCATTACCAGGCCGAGAATCAGCGCCACGAATGCCGTGCAGGTCAGGTAAAAAAGGCCGACCAGGCTGCCCAGGTGTTGCAGCGAATCCAGGCCATATTTGCTGGTGGTGAAGGCAATCGCCCCGAACACGCCGATCGGCGCCAGGCGTACGATCATGCCCATGATGCGGAAGATCACGTGGCTCAGCTCATTGATCAACCGGGAAATACCCGACGCCGCTTCGCCCACCAGATTCAACGCACTGCCGAACAGCACCGAAAACAGCAGGACTTGCAGGATGTTGTTATCGGCGAAGGCGCCGATCACCGAAGTCGGAATCAGGTCCATCAGGAACTGCGTGGTGGTATGCATGTGCTGACCGCGCTGGGCGATGTCGCCTATGTCCGCGGCGGAGAGCTGTTCCAGATGAATGTTCGCGCCACTGCCGATACCGGTGCTGAAGGCGAACACCAGACCGATCACCAGGGCGATGGTGGTCAGCACTTCAAAGTAGATCACCGACTTGAGGCCGATGCGGCCGACTTTCTTGAGGTCGCCGGCACCGCTGATGCCGCTGACCACTACGCAGAACACGATCAGGCCAATGAGCATCTTGATCAGTTTGATGAAACCGTCGCCCAGCGGTTTGAGCTGGGCGGAGTATTCAGGAAGGGTCAGCCCGCAGACGATGCCGAGCACCAGTCCGAGAACCACTTGGAGGAAGATTGAACGCGAGCACCATCTGAGCATGGGAGGAATCCTGGTCGGTGTCCTGGCTGCCGTGCGCGAGCGCATCAGATTCAGGACTTAATTATTGTGGTCTTACCGGTATGTCCAGTGCAGGCGCAGTCTACGCTGGATTTTTTCAGGATTACAAGGGGGAATAGCGAAATTGGCATGACCGGTCTGACCGGTGGAGTGAGCCTCTTGAAAATCAAAAGATCGCAGCCTTCGGCAGCTCCTACATAAACCGCGTACACCGTGATTTCGCAGCCTTTGTAGGAGCTGCCGAAGGCTGCGATCTTTTGATCTTTATGGCCTCTATGGCAGACGAAAAAAAACCGGCCATCACTGGCCGGTTTTTTCATTGCTACGGTTTAGCGGTGCAATCAAGCGCCGTATACCGGCAGCTTTTTGCAGATGGCCTTGACCTTCTCACGAACGGCGTCGATCACCGCTTCGTTGTTCAGGTCAGCCAGGATGTCGCAGATCCAGCCGGCCAGCTCTTTGCACTCTGCTTCCTTGAAGCCGCGAGTGGTCACTGCCGGTGTACCGAAACGCAGACCGGAGGTGACGAACGGGGAGCGTGGATCGTTCGGTACCGAGTTCTTGTTCACGGTGATGAACGCTTTGCCCAGTGCGGCGTCGGCGTCTTTGCCGGAGATTTCCTGCTTGATCAGCGACAGCAGGAACAGGTGGTTCTGAGTACCGCCCGACACCACGTCGAAACCGCGCTCGATGAATACGCCGGCCATGGCCTGGGCGTTTTTCACCACTTGTTGCTGGTAGGTCTTGAACTCAGGCTGCAGCGCTTCCTTGAAGCAGATCGCCTTGGCAGCGATCACGTGCTCCAGCGGGCCACCCTGGGCGCCCGGGAATACTGCGGAGTTCAGCTTCTTCTCGATGTCGGCGTTGGCGCGAGCCAGGATCAGGCCGCCACGTGGACCGCGCAGGGTCTTGTGGGTGGTGGTGGTCACGACGTCAGCGAAAGGAACCGGGTTCGGGTAGACGCCAGCGGCGACCAGACCCGCCACGTGAGCCATGTCGACGAACAGGTAGGCGCCAACCTTGTCGGCGATTTCGCGGAAACGCGGGAAGTCCAGAATCTGCGAGTAGGCAGAGAAACCGGCCACGATCATTTTTGGCTTGTGCTCGACCGCCAGACGCTCGACTTCGTCGTAGTCGATCAGGCCATTGGCGTCGATGCCGTACTGAACGGCGTTGTACAGCTTGCCGGAGGAGGAAACGCTGGCACCGTGGGTCAGGTGACCACCGTGGGCCAGGCTCATGCCCAGAATGGTGTCGCCTGCTTGCAGCAGGGCCAGGTAAACGGCGCTGTTGGCTTGCGAACCGGCGTGTGGCTGAACGTTGGCGTAATCGGCGCCGAACAGTTCTTTGGCACGGTCGATGGCCAGTTGCTCAACCACGTCGACGAACTCGCAACCACCGTAGTAGCGCTTGCCCGGGTAGCCTTCGGCGTACTTGTTGGTCAATACCGAGCCTTGAGCTTCCATTACTGCAGGGCTGGTGTAGTTTTCCGAAGCGATCAGCTCAATGTGTTCTTCCTGGCGCTGAGCTTCTTGCTCCATGGCGGCAAAAAGGTCGGCGTCGAACTTGGCAATAGTCAAATCACGGCTGAACATGGCGGTCCTCAAGGATCGGGGCAGAAAAGGGAGGCATTCTAACCCAATGGGTTTTAGATGGCATATGAAAGGACATCATGTCGCAGACAAGTGGTGTTCATGAGGGCATCAGCGGTGATCTTGCTGGCCTCATCGCGAGCAGGCTCGCTCCCACAGGGGAACGCATTCCAAATGTGGGAACGAGCCTGCTCGCGATGGCGTCATCTGAGGCACCCAAAAAACTCAGTCAAACATGAACAACGCATCATTGCTGAACTGCGCCTCGAACCGACTCGCCGGCATCGGTCGTCCAAACAGATACCCCTGAACCTCATCGCAACCATGCTCACGCAGGAAGTCGAGTTGCTCGTGGGTTTCCACGCCTTCGGCGATCACTGCCAGATTGAGGCTGTGGGCCATGGCGATGATCGCCCGGGCGATTTGTGCGTCCTGCTCGCCGGACGGCAGGCCATCAACGAAGGTGCGGTCGATCTTCAGCACGTCGATGGGGAATTGCTTGAGGTAGTTGAGCGATGAATAGCCGGTGCCGAAGTCATCCACAGCGATGCTCAGGCCCAGATTTTTCAACCCGGCGAGGATCTGCATCGCCTCGCTGACTTCACGCATCAGAATACTTTCGGTCAGCTCCAGCTCCAGGCACGCCGGCGGCAGGCCGGTTTCCTTGAGGATGGTGGCGATCCGCGTGCCGAGTTGCCCGTCGGAGAACTGCCGGGCTGAAATGTTCACCGAGACCTTCGGCACCCGCACCTTGGCTTGATGCCAGCTCTTGAGCTGACGGCAGGCTTCGCCGATTACCCAGTCGCCGACATCCACCACCAGCCCGAGTTCTTCGAGCACCGGAATGAAATCCCCCGGCGGCACCAGACCGCGTCGCGGATGGCGCCAGCGCAGCAGGGCTTCGGCGCCGGTCAGGCGTTTGCCGTCACCGCTGAATTGCGGCTGGTAGTACAGCACGAATTCGTTTTGCTCCAGGGCATGACGCAAGTCGCTTTCCAGCTCCAGACGCTCCAGGGCGCTGGCGTTCATGTCGGCCTGATAGAACTGGAAGTTGTTCTTGCCGCGTTCCTTGGCGTGGTACATCGCGGTGTCGGCGTTCTTCATCAGCTGACTGAGTTCGCTGCCATCCTGAGGGCTCAGGGCGATGCCGATACTGGCGGTGACAAAGAACTCGCGGCCTTCCAGCACGAACGGTTTCACCAGGCTGGCGAGGATCTGTTCGGCCACATGAATCGCCCGGTTCAGCGCAATCTCCCGGTTGACCCGCGGTTGCAGCAGCAAGGTGAATTCATCGCCGCCCATACGTGCCACGGTGTCGTCATCGTCGACGCAACCGAGCAGGCGCGTGGCCATTTCCTTGAGCATGCGGTCGCCGGCGGCGTGGCCCAGGGAGTCGTTGATCGGCTTGAAACGGTCCAGGTCGAGGAACATCAGCACCACCCAGGACTTCTGCCGTTCAGCCGATTGCAGCGCGGTGTGCAGGCGATCCTGGAACAGCGTGCGGTTGGGCAGGTGGGTCAGGGCGTCGTAATAGGCCAGGCGGTGAATCCGTTGCTCACTGGCCTTGCGTTCGCTGATGTCGCTGAAGAAACACACGTAGCTGGCCAGATCGCCTTCATCGTCGAGTACCGCCGTAATCCCGACCCAGGCCGGGTAATGCTCGCCATTGCGTCGCTTGAGCCAGACTTCACCTTCCCAGGTGCTGTGCTGATGCAATTGCTTGAGCACATAGCGCAGATGGGCTTCCTGCTGCTCATCGACGGTGAGCATGTTCGGCAACTGGTCGAGGACCTGGGCCACGGCATAACCGCTGACGCGACTGAACGCTTCGTTGGCCTGGACGATGTAGCCGGCCGGGTCAGTGATCAGAATCGCCGAGGTCGAGTGTTCGAATACCGTGGCCGCCATGCGCAAGTCTTTCTCGGCCCGACGTTGCTGGCTGATGTCGCGGCCGACCCCGAGCACGCCTTCGAAGGCACCGTGCTCGTCCCAGACCAGCACCAGACGCAACTCGATGGGGATCTTGCGTCCATCGGCCCGCAGGCAGTCGAACAAAAACAGTTGGGTCTGCACCTGGCTGCGCAGCAGCGCCAGTTGATCGGGTTTATCCAGCGCTTTGCTGACCCGGTCCATCAGGCTGTAGATGCCGCTCAGTTGTTGCGGGTTGGCGATGGTCGATTGCCAGCCGTTCTGGAATATCCAGTCGGCGTCGAAGCCCAGCACGGCTTGCACCGAGGGGCTGACGTAGTTGAGCGCCATCTTGCTGTCGGTGGAGAAAATCACGTCGCTGATGCTTTCGGCGAGCATGCGGTAGCGTTGCTCGCTATCGCGCAGGGACTCGCTGGCTTCGATCTGTTCGGTGATGTCCTTGGCCACGCCGATGATGCGCGTGACCTGATCGTGCTTGTCCCGCGCCAGGGCCTGTTCGCGAATGTCGAAACGCCGCCATTTGCCGTCGCGATGACGGAAGCGCAGCTGGCATTGCAGCAACTGGGTGTAACCCGCGTGACGCTGGGACTGGCGCGAACGGTGGTAATAGTCGGCGTCTTCGGGGTGCAGCAGGATTTCCCAGAAGTACTCGCCCATCTGGTGCAGTTCGGTGCGGTTGTAACCCAGCGTCTGCCCCAGGTGATGGTTGCTGAAGATCATCCGCTGGCTGATCACGTCCTGCACATACAGATGATCCGGCACGGTACGCACCACGTCGGACCAGAACCCTTCACGCTCCAGCAGCGAGAGCTCGATGAGCTTGCGGCTGGTGATGTCGCTGATGCTCAGGATCACTGCTTTGTAGTCGGCCTGATCTTCCGGCAGGCGCAATACCAGCCACACGTGCTGGTCGCGGCCATTGGCGTCCTGGAGCTTGATTTCCAGCTCAAGCTGTTTCTGCTGGTTGAGCACCGCTTCGAGCACTTGATTGCCGATGGCCGTGCAGTCCAATGGGCAGCCGTCGATCAGCAGCTTCCAGGCCTGATCGCAGGAGTTGACGTTGAGCAGTTGCAGGGCAACCTGGTTGACCTCGGTGATGCGCAGTTCCTGCAGCAGTTGCTGGCGTTGCTCCGGTGTCTCGAGCCAGGCTTTCAATTGCCCGCTGCTATTGAGCTGAGCCTTGTCGAAAATACTTTTGAGCCCCGACAGGTCGAGCACGCACAGCGCAACGCCGGTGCCTTCGAAAATGTCCTGATAGCGTCGGCGACCCTCATGCAATTGACGTTGACGGCGACGAATGTTCAGCAGCGCGATGAACGGCAACAGGGAAAAGGCCAGGCCCAGCAGGCATTTGCCGATGAAGGCCGGCAACAGTTGTTCGATCACCCGTTGCCGGTCGAACAACCCACGCAGTTGCCAATCGCTGCTGCTCAGGGGGACTGTCAGCACGCTGTTGGCCAGTTCATCGGGTGTCAACACGGCCGGTTTGGCCGAGGGCTGGGCGTCATCGCGGCTGATGATCTGATGATTGATGCGGTTTTCCACCAGCCACAGGGGGCGGATGCCGACGTCGCGCTGTTTGGTCAGTGAGGAGAAAAACGTCGGCGTCAGGCGCAGGGCCCAATAGCCGCGGGTGCTGCCGCTGGCCTGATGCAGGAGCAGATGTACCACCGAACCGTCATCGGCATTGCTGAAATAGTGGGCCTGGGCGCGGCTGCGCTGAACCAGTTCGCTCAGGTAGTTGGCGTCCTGGCTGTCGGCGGCGCTGTCGCTGAGGATTTTTCCGGAGGGGCTGAGCAGCGCCAGGCTGCGCAGGTCGGGCAGCGATTGTTGCAGTTTGCGCAGCAACGCCTGCTGTTCGTCGGCGCTTTGCGGTTGTTCGATGATCGGTAGCAGATTAAGGGCGATCTGGGCATTGAGCGCCATGTTGAGGCTGACTTGCGCAGCCAGATCGGCGGAGTAGTCGATGGTGTACTGGCGCTGGTTTTTCTGGGTTTCGCGAAGCTGATCCAGCAGCTGCCAGAACAGCAGTGCGAGCAGCAACAGCACGAGAGTCGCCAGCGCGCCCTTCAAGGTTCCGCGCAGGGGCGAGCCGGTCGCAGGATTGAGTGCGCTCGCGGACGATGGCGGAGAGACATTGGACAAACTGTAATCCTGCGGTTTGGCTGGACTGGCGCGACGTGCACTATAAGCCGGACGCCCGAAGGGCGGCTAGCATGCCTTGAGTTGTGGCGAAGTGCCAGTCCCGCTCGGCTGGACTGCCTCCTATCAATAAGGTAGCTTTGCCGGTTACGCAGGAGCGTTCCAGCTCCTAGAATCAGGTTTTTTTCAGCGCGCACGCCTTGATACCCATCAAACGAACGACGCGCATGGCCTGGCCGGGCATCGCCTGCGCTCCAATCATTCATCAGTCACTGACCCAAGGTTCTCCATGGCTCAATACGTCTTCACCATGCATCGGCTGGGCAAAGTTGTTCCGCCGAAGCGGGAAATCCTGAAAAACATTTCGCTGTCGTTCTTCCCCGGCGCCAAGATTGGCGTACTCGGTCTCAACGGTTCGGGTAAGTCCACGCTGCTGAAAATCATGGCTGGCGTCGATACCGAGTTCGACGGTGAAGCCCGTCCGATGCCGGACCTGAACATTGGCTACCTGCCGCAAGAACCGATCCTGGACCCGACCAAGACCGTGCGTGAAGTGGTCGAGGAAGCGGTCAGCGTGATCAAGGACGCTCAGGCGCGCCTGGACGAGGTTTATGCGGCCTACGCTGAACCGGATGCCGACTTCGACAAACTGGCGGCAGAACAGGCCAAGCTCGAAGCCATCCTGCAAGCCAGCGACGGTCACAACCTGGATCGCCAACTGGAAGTCGCCGCCGATGCGCTGCGTCTGCCGGCCTGGGATGCCAAGGTTGAACATCTTTCCGGTGGTGAAAAGCGTCGTGTGGCCCTGTGCCGCCTGCTGCTGTCCGCGCCGGACATGCTGCTGCTCGACGAACCGACCAACCACCTGGACGCCGATTCCGTCGCCTGGCTGGAGCACTTCCTGCACGATTTCCCGGGCACCGTGGTTGCGATCACGCACGACCGTTACTTCCTGGATAACGTCGCCGGCTGGATCCTCGAGCTCGACCGCGGCGCCGGTATTCCGTACGAGGGCAACTATTCGGGTTGGCTCGAAGCCAAGTCCGATCGTCTGGCCGCCGAATCCAAGCAGCAATCGGCTCATGAAAAAGCCATGAAGGAAGAACTGGAGTGGGTGCGCAAAGGCGCCAAGGCCCGCCAGTCCAAATCCAAGGCTCGTCTGCAACGCTTCGAAGAAATGCAATCGCAGGAATTCCAGAAGCGCAGCGAAACCAACGAGATCTACATCCCGGCCGGTCCGCGCCTGGGTGACAAGGTCATCGAGTTCAAGAACGTCAGCAAGGGCTACGGCGATCGTGTGTTGATCGACAACCTGTCGTTCTCCATGCCTAAAGGCGCCATCGTTGGCGTGATCGGCGGTAACGGTGCCGGTAAATCGACCCTGTTCCGCATGCTGATGGGCAAGGAAACGCCGGATTCGGGCAGCATCGAAGTCGGCGAAACCGTGCAACTGGCGTGCGTCGATCAGAGCCGTGAAGACCTGGATGGCAGCAAGACTGTGTTCCAGCAGATCTCCGACGGTTCCGACCAGATTCGCATCGGCAACTACGAGATCCCGTCGCGCACCTACGTGGGTCGCTTCAACTTCAAGGGTGGTGATCAGCAGAAGTTCGTCAAGGACCTGTCCGGTGGTGAGCGTGGTCGCTTGCACCTGGCCCTGACCCTGAAAGAGGGCGGCAACGTCCTGCTGCTCGACGAACCGTCCAACGACCTCGACGTTGAAACCCTGCGTTCCCTGGAAGAAGCCCTGCTGGACTTCCCGGGCGCCGCCATTGTGATCTCCCATGATCGGTGGTTCCTTGACCGAGTCGCGACTCACATCCTGGCGTACGAAGACGACTCGCAAGCCGTGTTTTTCGAAGGCAACTACACCGAGTATGAAGCCGATCGCAAGAAGCGCCTCGGCGAAGCGGCTTCCCAGCCGCACCGTGTACGGCACAAGAAACTGGCCTGATTTCAGGTTGGTCGCATAGAAAAAACGGAGCCTTCGGGCTCCGTTTTTTGTTCTTCTACAGGCGAGATCGCGGCGTCATCGAACTTACCCGGCCTCTATGGTCAACACCTCAATCACCAAATCCCCCGCCGGCCGCTTCCACAACACCTCATCGCCCACCTGCGCCCCGAGCAACGCCCGCCCCAGCGGCGAGCTCCAATTGATCAACCCATGGGCGGCATCCGCCTGGTCTTCTCCGACCAATTGCACACGTTGCTCATGATCGTGTTCGTCGGCAAAGGTCACCCAGTTGCCAATCTGCACTTTGTTGGTCGAGGAAGCCTGTGCGACCACCTGGGCGCTTTGCAGGCGCTGCTTGAAGTAGCGCCAGTCGCGATCGAGGTCGGCCTGGCGCTGTTTATCGGCCAGTTCACCTTTGGCGCTTTCCTCATCCAGCAGGTTTTGCAGCTCGGCGACTTTCGCCTGAAGCTGCGCCAGACCGGCGGGCGTGACGTAATTGGGCTGCGCGCTGACCTGTCGTTCGACGGGCTGGTCGGCTTGTGCGGCGGCGTTATCTTCATTGACGAAGGCGCGACTCATTCTGTTCTCCCGTAATAGGGTTTGGGCCATGGTCGCAGGCTTTAAGTTTCGACGAATGTCTGTAAACGACTTATTGCGAGCGATAGGCTCGCGCGGCGTCCCGGTCTTTCTCTTGTTGCCAGGCCCGTTCACGCTCGTCCCAATGGCGGTCCTTGTAGTCGTAGCGATCCTCGTTATCACGCATGGCCTGGCACTGACGGAAGCCATCGGTCCAGCCTTCGGCGTATTGCTTGTCCTTGAGGTAACGCGGGACGTCTTTGCGAAATTCCCCGGTGATCGCTCCGGCGGCTTGCCGGCCACTGCTGCAACCATCATCGAAGCCGTCGGCGAATGCCGGTGGATAACCCTTGCTGATCAGATCTTCATGGGTCGACTGGCACCCCATGATCAACACCAACAAACCCAACATACCCACGCAACGCCACATCTTGGACTCCTGGACCGTTCAACGGCCTGTAAGGGAAGTCTAGAAGCGGATTTGTCGAGTGTCTGTGAAAGGGCAGTGATTAATCTGTCGGGTAGCGAAAATCCCTTGTGGGAGCGAGCCTGCTCGCGATTGCAGTGGAGCAGGCAGCATGGATGGTGAATGTGATGGCCTCATCGCGAGCAGGCTCGCTCCCACAGGGTAGTGATGTGTCAGCTCAATAGTGATACCACTTCACCTCAAGCATCACTTCGTTTTCGGGTGAAGCCAGGTGGCTGAACTCGCGTTGGGCACTGAGGCGCACACCCAGATTACGCGACAATTCCCACTGCTGATTCAGGCTCACACTACGGCGCACTTCGCCATTAGTGAAGTAATCACCCTTGGCTTCCAGGCTGAAATTGCCCAGCGGGTTTTTCCACAGCAGGCCGCTGTTAAAGCCCGCCGCCGGGGCGATGAAGCCCGCGAAGTCATTGTTATGCTCCACACGCACGGTGCCCAAGGCGAAACCGAGCATGTCGTCACCCAGTTGCCAGGTGCCGCCACCGCCACCGTTGACATGACTGACCAGGGTTTCGTCATCATGCTTGCCCGGCACGCGCTCCAGGCCGCCAGTGACTTGCCACGACAAGGGCTGCAACAGTTTGTTGCGCGGAGTCAGTGAGCGGATGGTCGCCAGATCCAGTTGCTGCAACTGCCAGTCATTGCCTTCGTACTGACGCAGTTTCATCTGCAGAATTTCAATCTGTGCGCCGAGAGGGAAGCTCTCAGCGTTGTCATTGAGGTCGTGATAGGCCATCCGCAGGCCGTATTCGCCGAACGCGCGATCGCCACGGGTGCCGAGGCCGGCCTGCCAGGTGCGCGATTCGTGACCGTCCTCGGGCAAGCCAGGTTGCGCAATGTCCAGTTCCGGGGGCGGGTTTTGATTGATCGCGCGCAGCAGTTCGAAACTGCGCTGAGCCCGTTGCGGGTCCCGTTCCTGGCCGTTGGCGCGATAACGCTCCAGACGATAAGCCGCATCGATGATCAACGCCTGCCGGTCGCGAGGTTGAGCCTTGAACGCCGGGGCCTGCAATTGCTTCTGGTCGGCACTGACTTTGAGCACCCAGTCTTGTTCTTCAGCATTCAACGGTTCTGCACGGCTCAGCAGTTCACGCTCACGGGACGGTCGATACTCGATCGACTCCACCAGCCCGGCTTCTTTCACCGCTTTGACCGTGTCGGTAGGGATAGCGGTCAACGGGAATTGTTCGGTCAAATGCAGGCTCGGCCGCGCCACTTGCAGCAGCTCAAGCAGGCGATAGGAGCAGTTTTCGTCGAAGAAAAAGTAGTCGAACTGGATCTGTTTGAGTTCCCAGACGTGCTCGACCATGCGCTCGGTTTCTTGCGGGGTCAGATTCAGGCGGTATTCCCACAGGTCACGGTTCTCGAGGCTACGGTATTCGGAGAGTTTTTCCTGATACGGCACCAGGGCAAACAGACCCGGATAGCCGCCCATCAAGCCTTTCCAGGCGTACAGAATGCTGTTGTCCGAGCCTTCGATGTAGGCGCCAAAGTTAATCGCGTAACTGAGCAGCGATGTCTTGTCGCTCTGCACATCGGCCTGATCGATGCGCAGCAAGGTGTGGCCGAACATCGACGACGGGCTGTTCAGGTAGGCCGCCGGGAAAATCATCACCGCGCTGTGGGGTGAAACGTCCTTGAACCATTGTTTGAACTCAGCGCAGTCCGGCGTCGGCAGATCGGTCAGCTCGAGTTGCGCCTTCAGCCAGCGGGTGCGGGCCGGATAAACACATTGCGCGTGCTGCTCACCGGCACTGGCCGGGGCGTACAGTGCCCGCACGGTCGCCGCCAGTTCATGCTCGGGGTGTTCGTTGCCATCGGGGGCGAGGAAGAACTTCTTGTCGCTGACATAGCTGCGCCAGCCGCCGAGCTTGGCGGTTTCGTAATGACCCAGGGAAATCCAGAAGGGGTCATTGGCCAGTTGCTGCAAACGTTGATTGTCGATGTATGGCGCGGCGGACAGCGGGGCGCAGACACAGAGCGCCAGCCAGGCAAGGCGTTTGAGCATAAGAGGCTACTTGAACTCGAAGAAAACAAAGACCATAAGGGGTCAGGTCCAAAAAACAAAACCCGCTCCCCGAAAGGAGCGGGGCGGGGTCGAGCTTAAGCTTGAGTGGCGTACTTGGCCAGGCGAGGATCGTTCTTCAATACGGCCAGAGTGTTGGTATGCACGTCTTCAGCGGTCACGTCAGCTTTGCTGAAGATCTGCTGGAAGTGCTGATGGGTCACCGCGGCGAAATGCGCACGGTCTTCCGGCGCCACGCCCAGTACCACGGCGTAAGTGGTCAGCGCTTCGCCCTGACCCTTGGCCATGTCTTCGGACAGCTCATTCATCATGCCATTCATGGCGAACCAGGATTTGCCGCCGTAGGTCAGCGACGCATTAGTTGCGCAACCGTTGGTACCCGAGGTCATACCGAAGGTTGCATTACCGGAAGTGCCGTTGGTGGTGGAGGCCAGGAAGTGAGCCGGAGTACCACGCTGACCTTCGAACAGCATGTTGCCCCAGCCACAATCCGGGCCGCCTGGCGCCTGAGCCATGGCGTTGATGGATACAGCGGTGAAGAGAGTACCGAGAAGAATCCGTTTCATAGCTAAGTTCTCTTTGTGTGCATACCAATGGACAAGGTGCTGGCCCCTAATGGTGCCAGTGGGCCGGTTCAGGGGGCGTTCTCAATTAGTTTTCCCGCGGCGGGGTAACCAATTGAGAACGCCCGCTGGTTCCAGCCGCGCAGTTTGGAGTTTAGGCACGTTCCGGGGGTTCCGTGATTTTTTGCCAAACATTCCTTGAAAACATTGATTTTGAGCTGCTCGGCCCGGGGTTGACGCTTTGTCTGAGCGCGCGCCTTGCAAGTGAGGTATGGGCAGCGCCAGAATGCCGCTATCTGCCCCGCCTGATGTAAGGAAGCCCGATGCCTGATCCTGTTGCTGCCAGCTTGCGTCTAGCGCCTGAAGCGCTGACCCGTCCGTTTTCCGCTGAACAGTTCAGCTTCTCTACCACCAATGATCTGGAGCCCTTCCGCGGTGTGCTTGGCCAGGAACGTGCGGTCGAAGCCTTGCAGTTCGGTGTGGCCATGCCACGCCCCGGTTACAACGTATTTGTCATGGGTGAACCCGGCACCGGCCGGTTTTCATTCGTCAAACGCTACCTCAAGGCCGAAGGCAAGCGCCTGCAGACCCCGGCGGATTGGGTCTACGTCAATAATTTCGATGAGCCTCGCGAACCTCGCGCCCTGGAGTTGCCGTCGGGCACTGCCGGGGCGTTCATCGGTGACATCAACGGTTTGATCGACAACCTGCTGGCGACCTTTCCGGCGGTGTTCGAGCACCCGTCCTATCAACAGAAAAAAAGCGCCATCGACCGCGCTTTCAACCAGCGTTATGACCGTGCACTGGATGTGATCGAGCGTCTGGCGCTGGAAAAAGAGGTCGCGCTTTATCGCGACAGCAGCAACATCGCCTTCACGCCGATGAGCGAAGGCAAGGCACTGGATGAGGCGGAATTTGCCCAGTTGCCGGAAGCCGAGCGTGAACGTTTCCACGACGACATTTCCGGGCTGGAAGAGCGGTTGAACGAAGAGCTCGCCAGCCTGCCGCAATGGAAGCGTGAGTCGAGTAATCAACTGCGTCAGCTCAACGAAGAAACCATTACCCTGGCCTTGCAGCCATTGCTCGCGCCGCTGTCGGAAAAGTACGCGGAAAACGCGGGCGTTTGCGGTTACCTGCAAGCGATGCAGGTGTACCTGCTCAAGACAGTGGTCGAGCAACTGGTGGACGACAGCAAGACCGACGCCATCGCCCGCAAATTGCTGGAAGAGCAATACGCCCCGAGCCTGGTGGTCGGCCATCCGTTCAGCGGCGGTGCGCCGGTGGTCTTCGAGCCGCACCCAACCTACGACAACCTGTTTGGCCGCATCGAATACAGCACCGACCAAGGCGCGCTCTACACCACCTATCGGCAGTTGCGACCAGGTGCGCTGCACCGGGCCAATGGCGGTTTCCTGATCCTCGAAGCGGAAAAAATGCTCAGCGAGCCTTTTGTCTGGGATGCGCTCAAGCGCGCCCTGCAATCACGCAAGCTGAAAATGGAATCGCCACTGGGTGAGCTGGGCCGTCTGGCCACCGTGACGCTGACACCGCAAAACATTCCGTTGCAGGTCAAGGTCGTCATCATCGGTGCGCGGCAGCTCTACTACACGCTGCAAGACCTCGACCCGGACTTCCAGGAGATGTTCCGCGTCCTGGTGGATTTCGACGAAGACATCCCGATGGTCGATGAGAGCCTGGAGCAGTTCGCCCAGCTGCTCAAAACCCGTACGTCCGAGGAAGGCATGGCACCGCTGACCGCCGATGCGGTGGCGCGTCTGGCGACTTACAGCGCGCGTCTGGCCGAACATCAAGGGCGTTTGTCGGCGCGGATTGGCGATCTGTTCCAGCTGGTCAGCGAGGCGGATTTCATTCGCGACCTGGCGGGTGACGAGATGACCGACGCCGGGCACATCGAGCGTGCACTCAAGGCCAAGGCCACCCGTACCGGACGCGTTTCGGCGCGGATTCTCGATGACATGCTGGCCGGGATCATTCTGATCGATACCGACGGCGCGGCTGTTGGCAAGTGCAACGGGCTGACGGTACTGGAAGTCGGCGACTCGGCTTTTGGTATTCCGGCGCGGATTTCCGCCACGGTTTATCCGGGCGGCAGCGGTATCGTCGACATTGAGCGCGAGGTCAACCTTGGCCAGCCGATCCACTCCAAAGGCGTGATGATCCTCACCGGGTATCTGGGCAGCCGTTATGCCCAGGAATTCCCGCTGGCGATTTCCGCGAGTATCGCCCTGGAACAGTCCTACGGTTATGTCGACGGCGACAGTGCCTCCCTGGGAGAGGCGTGCACGCTGATCTCGGCCTTGTCGAAAACCCCGCTCAAGCAGTGCTTTGCGATTACCGGTTCGATCAACCAGTTCGGTGAAGTGCAGGCGGTGGGGGGCGTCAACGAGAAGATCGAAGGCTTCTTCCGACTCTGCGAAGCCCGTGGGCTGACCGGTGAACAAGGGGCGATCATTCCTCACGCCAACGTCGCCACGCTGATGCTCGACGAGAAGGTGCTGGCGGCAGTGCGCGCGGGGCAGTTCCATGTCTACGCGGTACGCCAGGCCGACGAAGCCCTGAGCCTGTTGGTCGGCGAGCCGGCTGGTGCGCCGAATGAGAATGGCGAATTCCCTGAAGGCAGCATCAACGCACGGGTAGTGGAGCGCTTGCGGGTGATCGCGGAAATGATCAGCGAGGAAGACCTCAAGGAAGCCGAAAAGGAGTTGGCACAGGAAGCAATGCTGGAAATCAAGCCCGCCTGACGCAACCCCCCATGTGGGAGCGGGCTTGCTCGTGAAGACTGACTGACATTCAACATTTATGTCGACTGTTATGCCGCCTTCGCGAGCAAGCCCGCTCCCACAGGGTTTGGTGTTCAGTGCAAATAAAAGCGCCGTCAAATTGGCGTCAATATTCACACAGTGACCACTCGGCACCTTCTGGTCTCGGTTCGCGTGCGAGCCAGACTTTTCTTCTATTATCTGCTCAAGGATATCGACAGTAATCACTGGATCGAGACAGCCTTCCCGTGGAGGCTGAATACCGGATCTACCGAGGGTCGCCGCCATGTCGCGCAACCTCTGCCTCACCCGTCAATGCCTGGGCCTTGTGACCCGTATCGAATGTGCGATCCGTCCGCTGGCGGGAGATACGGGTATGTGGACCTTGCTCTTCGCCGCCGGAATGGCCGGCGAACAACCTTCAGCCATCAAGGCGCAGGGGCCGTTCCGTGGGCCTGTCGTGGCTGAATCGATCCTCGATACCATCGTTGAAAGTCTGACGCTGCATGGCTACGAGCTGGCCGATGATCCGCAAATCTGGTGCCTGCATCTGCAAGCCCAGTTGCGAGAGATCAACGGGGGGCGTTGCCGCAATCTCGGCGGCTTCGAGTTTCGGCCGGAGCACTGAACGGGTTACTGACCAAGGTTGTCTGGCTCAGCCTTGTCGAGTTTGACCTCGAATCCATATTGCACGGTGGTGAGATTGGTTCGCTGATAGGTTTCCAGGTGTGTGGGGGGGCCATAGAAATAATGCACGCCGAATAAGGCCGGGCCTTCAGCGCTCGCGTCGTGACTGACCGAAAGAATTTCTTTCAGATAATTACCGCTGTCATCCTTGGTAAAAAAACGCCAGTCCTGAGCGGGGAACCGCTTCAGATCAACCACCAATGCATTTCCTTTGAACTCCAGGCCTTTGGGCAATTGGCGGGCGTCGTACGTTTGCTTGTCGACGGTCGCCAGGAACAGTGGCATCGAGCCCACGGCGTAGGCCGGCGTTTCCGGAAACAGGTTCAGATCATAAGTGATGGTGCCGTGCAGCGGATCGACCTGATACGCCTCCGGTGGCAGCTCGATCGGCCCATCGCGCCGGCCCTTGGCGTCCTGGGTAAAAAACGTCAGCGGGCTTTCACCGGGGTTGAAGGACGTGCCGAGCAGTTCGTCATTGAAGCTTCTGGGGTGGTCGAACTCGATGCGCGCGGCGCTCGGGTCATCGATCGACTGATTGATGCTGATGCTCTTTTTCAGTTGCTCCTCGCTCAGCGTCGCGCCCTTGAGCCAGGTAGCGGCCTGGTCGTCATACACCACCACGGGCAAGGCCAGGGGCTGGATGGTTTTTTCCGTGGTGTGTGGGTCGAAGCGACGTACAGGCAGGTCAAGGTTCTTGCGGGTTACCGTGACCGCCGAAAAATCCAGCAGGTTGACTTCCAGGGTCTCGATCGACCCGTTGAAGTACACCTTGCTGTAATGCCGGGTCTGTTGCTTTTCAAACGCTCGTTGATCCTCGTCGAGCTGTTTTTCGAACGCTTCGCTCCAGGCCTTCTGCTGTTGCATCTGCGCCAGTTGTTTTTGATAGAACGCAATTTGCGCGGCCGTTTCGTTGATCGCGCCGGAGCGCGAGAGAAATTGCCCGGTGACGTCCCGGGCCTGAACGATCACCGGGTTGAGCGGTGTATCGCGGACCTCGGGGGCCAGTGGCGCGCTGTTACTGAATTCGATTTCGGCGTAATTATCGGCCAGTTTCAGCAGCGTGACGCTGAGTGTGTCGTTGGTGCGAGTCTGGCCAACGTCCTTTTTCGTCAGGTTGAAACTGTAGAGCCGGCGCGGCGCGATGACTTCCACTGCGCCTTGCAGGCTCACCGGTTGTGGCAGGCTCTTCTTATCCACATTCAGGCCTTCGATGAAGGGGTAAGTCACCGTCAAATCATCGGGGTTGGTCAGGTTGGAGCTCGATGGGCTCAGTTGAATACCGGGATCGGTTTCCGACCATTCTGGCTGGAAGGCGATGACGCGCTTGTTGCTCAGAGTCACCGATTGCCATTCCAGGCCATGTGGAAACAGAAATGCTCCCGGAATGTTGAAATTGAAGGGAAACACCGGTTGCAAGTCAGTCAGGTAATCCGAGCTGGAATCCTTGTGCAGCACGAACAGACCGTTGAGGTAAGTGTCGACCAGCGCCTGGGGTGAGGGGTAATGCTTGAGCACGGCGAGGGCGTCTTCGCCGTATTCGGTGACCACCGGTTTATTGTCGAGCTTGAGCTGTGCGCGTTCGAGCAACAGCAACGAGCCGCCGAGTTCGGCCACGGCGTCCTTGAGTTTCGGATCCTTGATCGCGTCCAGGGATTTTTCGAACTGTGCGGTCTTTTCTTCGAGGCTGACCTGACGCTTCTCATCGCTGGGTGAGCAACCGCCGAGCAGCAGCGCGAGGCAAAGTCCGGCACTCGTTAAAGGCAATCGCACATCCATTTTCCAGTTTTCCTGTCCGATGTCGCTGACCTGTCATGGTCTCGACACTAGCAGAAAAACTTTGTCACACACACGCAGGTTGCGGATTTCCCGGCGGTTTCTGGGTGTAACGGGTGGCTGTTATACTCGCCGCCATTTCCAGCCCCTTGTGTGAGATTTAATGGAACGCTTTGTCGAAAATGCAATGTACGCCTCCCGCTGGTTACTGGCGCCGATCTATTTCGGTTTGTCCCTGGGTTTGCTGGCGTTGGCACTGAAATTCTTCCAGGAAGTCTTCCACGTCATCCCTAACGTGTTCTCGATGGCCGAATCGGATCTGATTCTGGTGCTGCTGTCGCTGATCGACATGGCGTTGGTGGGCGGCTTGTTGGTGATGGTGATGATCTCCGGTTACGAGAACTTCGTTTCCCAGCTGGATATCGACGACAGCAAGGAAAAGCTCAATTGGCTGGGCACCATGGATTCGTCTTCGTTGAAGATGAAAGTCGCGGCTTCCATCGTGGCGATTTCGTCCATCCACCTGCTGCGGATCTTCATGGATGCCAAGAACGTCGATCCCGAGCATTTGAAGTGGTACGTAGTCATCCACATGACGTTTGTGGTGTCGGCGTTTGCCATGGGCTATCTGGACAAGCTGACCAAGCATTGATCTGCACCGCCTTTGTAGGAGCGAGGCTTGCCCGCGAAGAGGCCGTGTCAGTCGGCATAAGTGTTGTCTGATACAACGCCTTCGCGGGCAAGCCTCGCTCCTACAAGAAACGGTGTGAAATAGACAGGCGGTGTCGTTTGTGGCTTGTGCTTTGGCGCGTCGAGGCATATCCATGTAGAGATCCTGGCTCGCCACTGCGTGAGGTACGCTCATGAACCTGCAAGAGTTGAATGCGTATGCCCTCGCCGGAAAGATCGATGAGCTGAACCTGATCTCGATGGAAGGCGTGTTCTACGTGCTGGAGGCTCGGATGCATGGCGCGGCGCATCCAGTGCTCGATGCCAGCGGCGAGACATTGAAGCTGCGCTCGGTCGAGCATGCGCGTGAAGTGCTTCACGCCTGTCCCAAGTCGTTCAACGTTGTACATACCTCGGCTCATGATGAAATGTGCGGTGCCAGCGCCGAGGAAAGTCCGAAATTACCAAGCACCTTCCGTTCTATGTAACAGCGCTGACGCAGCTCAAACGTGACGGCATCTGTGCTAGTCTGCTCGCCCTTTTGATTCCGGGCGCTCCGGGATGCGCTGTGCACGCACGGCAAGTTCCAGGGCCGTCCGCACAGCGGAGCAGTGTCATGTCCGAAGTAAATCTGTCCACCGACGAAACCCGCGTCAGCTACGGCATTGGCCGTCAGTTGGGCGACCAACTGCGTGACAACCCGCCACCGGGCGTGAGCCTGGACGCGATCCTGGCGGGTCTGACCGACGCATTCGCCGGCAAGCCGAGCCGTGTGGGTCAGGAAGAAATGTCCGCCAGCTTCAAGGTGATCCGCGAGATCATGCAAGCCGAAGCGGCAGCCAAGGCTGAAGCTGCTGCTGGCGAAGGTCTGGCTTTCCTGGCTGAAAACGCCAAGCGTGAAGGCATCACCACGCTGGCTTCCGGTCTGCAATTCGAAGTACTGACTCAAGGCGAGGGCGCCAAGCCAACCCGTGAAGATCAGGTGCGTACTCACTACCACGGCACCCTGATCGACGGCACTGTATTCGACAGCTCCTACGATCGTGGTCAGCCTGCTGAATTCCCGGTGGGTGGCGTTATCGCTGGCTGGACCGAAGCTCTGCAACTGATGAACGCCGGCAGCAAATGGCGTCTGTACGTGCCAAGCGAACTGGCTTACGGCGCTCAAGGCGTTGGCAGCATTCCGCCGCACAGCGTACTGGTATTCGACGTCGAATTGCTCGACGTTCTATAACGCATGTCCCTGTAGGAGCGAAGCTTGCTCGCGAAGGCGGTGTGTCATTCAACGATGATGTTGAATGTTATGGCCTCTTCGCGGGCAAGCCTCGCTCCTACAGGGTTTGCAGCGTTACTCATAATTCGATCTTGTGGTGCAGCTCACTCGTCGGGCGCAACGCCCGGGCATAGCAGAACAGAAACAGATTGCGCACCAGTTCCTTGAGCACCACCGGCTCGCTGGAACTCAAACCATTGACGTCCAGATCACCCTGATCCTGCAGCTCATTCAAGGCTTCTTCTTCAAGCACCGCACAGACTTCCCCGGTTTCCCGATGCAGGATTCTGAGGTAAGGGTGTGGGCGGTCCAGCCAGGCATCGATCAAATAAGTCATGAGTCTCATCTCCATTGAAGGGGTTCAATGAGAATAATTCTTATTCGTCAAATAGCAAGGGCCTATTGGCGGTTTGGGTTTTTTCTGCGGGGAAGGTGCTGGGCATCAAAACGACTGGCGTTTGACTGCTGCGCGGGAATATTGGGTGATGCGGGGAAGGGGGAAGCACCATCCCACGCCGGGCGCGGGATGGAATACAGCAGGCTCAGACTTTTCTGACGAACTCGGACTTGAGCTTCATCGGGCCGATGCCGTCGATCTTGCAGTCGATGTCGTGGTCGCCATCGCACAGGCGGATGTTCTTGACCTTGGTGCCAACCTTGACCACCAGCGACGTGCCTTTGACTTTGAGGTCCTTGATCACGGTGATGGTATCGCCGTCCTGCAGGACATTGCCGACCGAATCCTTTTTCACGGTGTCATCGGAGGTTGCTTCGGCTTCGCCGCTGGCGGACCACTCATGGGCGCACTCCGGGCAGATCAGCTGTGCGCCGTCTTCGTAGGTGTATTCGGAATTGCATTTTGGGCAGGGTGGCAACGTGCTCACTAAAGCTCCTTGGATTCAGGATGGCTAAAAAGCGCACATTATATAGGGTTTTGTTGCTGGAGGGGGCTGACAGCAAAAGATCAAAAGATCGCTGCCTTCGGCAGCTCCTACGGGTGTACACAAAACCCTGTAGGAGCTGCCGAAGGCTGCGATCTTTTGATCTTGCTGTGAATATCAGTGCGTACGGGCGACCGCAAATTCGCTCAATTCCACCAACGCATCGCGGTATTCGCTGGCAGGCAGGGCTTCCAGACACTTGATCGCACGCGCAACGTAGTCGCGAGCCAGTTGCGCGGTGTAATCCAGCGAGCCGGACGCTTCGACGGCTTCGCGAATGCTTTCCAGGTCTTCGATGCCACCTTTCTGGATCGCCTGACGAACCAGTGCGGCCTGCTCCGGAGTGCCTTCGCGCATGGTGTAGATCAGCGGCAGAGTCGGCTTGCCCTCAGCCAGATCGTCACCGACGTTCTTGCCCAGGGTCTCGGCATCGCCACGGTAGTCCAGCAGGTCGTCAACCAACTGGAAGGCCACCCCCAGGTGATCGCCGAAGGTACGCAGCGCTTCGCTCTGTTCCGGCGAGGCACCGGCCAGGGCCGCGGCACTGTGGGTCGAGGCTTCGAAGAGCATCGCGGTTTTGCCGCGGATGACTTCCATGTAGGTTTCTTCAGTGGTGCTGGCGTCGCGGACCTTCGACAGCTGCAACACTTCGCCTTCGGCGATAATGCGCGTGGCTTGCGAAAGGATCTTCATCACTGGCATGGAGCCCAGTTCAACCATCATTTCGAAGGAGCGCGAATACAGGAAGTCGCCCACCAGCACGCTCGGGGCGTTGCCCCACATGGCGTTGGCGGTCGATCGGCCACGGCGCATGCCGGACATGTCGACCACGTCGTCGTGCAGCAGGGTGGCGGTGTGCAGGAACTCGATGGTCGCGGCCAGCAGGCGCAGGTCATCGCCTTCGCGGCCCAATGCCTTGCCGCACAGCAGCACGAGCAATGGACGCAGACGTTTACCGCCAGCCGAGGTAATGTAGTCGCCGATTTTTGATACCAGCGGCACTCGGGAAGTCAGCTGTTTCTTGATGATGCCGTCGACGGCGCTAAAATCGTCCGCCACCGCGCGGTAGAAAGCTTGGGGTTGCATCAGCGACAGTTGCTCCAGAAGGGTTGCGCGGCATGCTAGGACCCACGTCCGGGCCTGTCAAGGTACGATGGACGGCCACTTGCAACGCTCAAGCAGCTTGCGTACAATCGCGCACCCTGAACTTCCTGGGCAGCACCTGCCTTACGCAATTGCAAACAGGCCTTCCAGCCTTATGCAGCCATGCCAGCCAATACCTCTTCTTATAAAGAGCTGGGTGAGCAGGATTATCGGAGAAATACCATGTCTTATGCAGTAATCGTTACTGGTGGCAAGCAGTACAAAGTTGCTCCAGGTGAATACCTGAAGATCGAAAAACTGGAAATCGCTACCGGCGAATCCGTTACTTTTGATCGCGTTCTGTTGGTTGCCAATGGCGACGACGTGAATATCGGCGCTCCAGTTGTTCCTGGCGCTACCGTTGTGGCTGAAGTGATCTCCCAAGGTCGTCACGATAAAGTCCGCATCATCAAGTTCCGTCGCCGTAAGCACCACATGAAGCGTATGGGCCACCGCCAGTGGTACACCGAGATCAAAATCACCGGTATTCAGGCTTAATTTCAGCCTAATTCCTCACTAGGAGAATTGAACTCATGGCACACAAAAAAGCTGGTGGTAGTACCCGTAACGGTCGCGACTCAGAAGCCAAACGCCTTGGCGTGAAGATGTATGGCGGCCAGGTTATCATTCCGGGCAACATCATCGTGCGTCAGCGCGGCACCCAATTCCACGCTGGCTACGGCGTTGGCATGGGCAAGGATCACACTCTGTTCGCTAAAATCGACGGCGTGATCAAGTTCGAAGTAAAGGGCGCCTTCGGTCGTCGTTACGTAAGCATTGTCCCGAAGACTGACGTCGTCGCGGCATAATTACGTAGTTGCTGGAAAAGCCCTGTCTTGCGACGGGGCTTTTTCGTTTGTGGGGTGAGTCTCTTGCAAAGCTGTTTGTGATGGGCTCCAGCGCTGTATTGGCGGTCGTTGATTGAGGTCGCTGCGCTCATTTTTGCAAGAGTCTTATGTCTAGGTTTTTTCGGCTCGTCCGTATGGCGAGAGGCGTTTTGTTATGAAGTTTGTTGATGAAGTATCGATTCGAGTGAAGGCCGGGGACGGCGGCAACGGTTGCATGAGCTTCCGTCGCGAAAAATTCATTGAAAACGGCGGCCCGAACGGCGGTGACGGTGGTGACGGTGGCTCGGTCTACATGATCGCCGACGAAAACCTCAACACCCTGGTGGACTACCGTTACACCCGGCACTTCGATGCCGAGCGCGGTTCCAACGGCGGCAGCACTGACTGCACCGGCAAGAAAGGTGAGGAGCTGGTGCTGCGCGTTCCGGTCGGCACTACTGTCATCGATTCCGCGACTCAGGAAGTGATCGGCGACCTGACCAAGGCCGGTCAAAAGTTGCTGGTGGCTCACGGTGGTTGGCACGGTTTGGGTAACACCCGTTTCAAATCCAGTACCAACCGCGCGCCACGCCAGACTACGCCAGGCAAGCCGGGCGAGCAGCGTGACCTGAAGCTGGAAATGAAAGTGCTGGCGGACGTCGGTCTGCTCGGTTTGCCGAACGCCGGCAAAAGTACCTTCATTCGCTCGGTATCGGCCGCCAAGCCGAAAGTCGCCGACTACCCGTTCACCACTCTGGTGCCGAACCTGGGTGTGGTCAGCGTCGATCGCTGGAAGAGTTTCGTGGTTGCGGACATTCCGGGCCTGATCGAAGGTGCATCCGACGGCGCAGGCCTGGGGATTCGTTTCCTCAAGCACTTGTCGCGTACCCGTCTGCTGCTGCACCTCGTCGATATGGCGCCGCTGGATGACACCAGTGCCCCGGATGCCGCTGAAGTAATCGTCAGCGAGCTGACCAAGTTCAGCCCGTCCCTGGCTGAGCGTGATCGCTGGCTGGTGCTGAACAAATGCGACCAGATCCTTGAAGAAGAGCACGACGCTCGCGTCAAGGAAATCGTTGATCGTCTGGAGTGGACCGGTCCGGTCTACGTGATCTCCGCGATCGCCAAGCAAGGCACCGAGCGTCTTTGCCATGACATCATGCGTTATCTGGAAGATCGTGCCGATCGTCTGGCTAACGACCCGGCCTACAAGGAAGAGCTGGCCGAGCTCGATCAGCGCATCGAAGATGAAGCGCGCGCCCAGTTGCAGGCGCTGGACGATCAGCGTGCCCTGCGTCGCAGCGGCGTGAAGTCGGTCCATGACATCGGTGATGACGATTGGGACGAAGAAGATGTGGATGACGAAGACGGTCCGGAAATCATTTACGTGCGTGACTGATTCGTTGCGATAAACTTAAGCGCCGCTCACTGGAGCGGCGTTTTAGTATCTGGAAGTCGACTGTTGGTCACGAAGAACCACGAATAACGTCACGGGCAGTGCCAGGTCGCGCTGCCCTCAAGCTAAGGTTGAAGATGATGCGGAGCAAGGTGACAGGTGCGCAGCGTTGGGTCGTGAAGATCGGCAGCGCTTTGCTGACGGCGGACGGCAAAGGCCTGGATCGCGCGGCAATGGGTGTCTGGGTCGAGCAGATGGTTGCCCTGCACGAAGCGGGCGTCGAGCTGGTGCTGGTGTCCTCCGGGGCAGTGGCGGCGGGCATGAGTCGTCTGGGCTGGACGGTGCGACCCAGTGCGATGCACGAGTTGCAGGCGGCTGCCGCCATCGGTCAGATGGGGTTGGTGCAGGCCTGGGAGTCGAGCTTCGCCGAGCATGGCCGGCATACCGCGCAGATTCTCCTGACTCACGATGATTTGTCCGATCGCAAGCGCTACCTCAATGCTCGCAGTACCTTGCGCGCGCTGGTCGAGCTCAAGGTGATTCCGGTGATCAACGAGAACGACACTGTGGTCACCGACGAAATCCGTTTCGGCGACAACGACACGTTGGCGGCGCTGGTGGCGAACCTGGTCGAAGCCGATTTGCTGGTGATCCTCACTGATCGCGACGGCATGTTCGACGCTGATCCGCGCAACAATCCCGACGCCAAACTGATTTACGAGGCGCGTGCCGATGATCCGGCGCTGGATGCGGTCGCGGGTGGCACGGGTGGTGCGCTGGGTCGTGGCGGCATGCAGACCAAATTGCGTGCCGCGCGTCTGGCGGCCCGTTCCGGTGCGCACACCATCATCGTGGGTGGGCGTCTGGAGCGGGTGCTGGATCGTCTCAAAGCGGGCGAGCGCATCGGCACCTTGCTGTCACCTGAGCGCGGTATGCTGGCAGCGCGCAAGCAGTGGCTGGCCGGGCATCTGCAAACCCGAGGCACGCTGGTGCTGGATGCGGGGGCAGTGACGGCGTTGTCCCAGGGCAACAAAAGTTTGCTGCCGGTGGGTGTCAAACTGGTCCAGGGCAGTTTCCGTCGTGGCGAAATGGTGGTCTGCGTGGCGCCGGACGGTCGTGAAATCGCCCGCGGCCTGGCTAACTACAGTGCTCTCGAGGCACAAAAAATTATCGGTCAGTCGTCTGAGGCGATTATCGGTCTGTTGGGGTACATGGCTGAGCCGGAACTGGTTCACCGCGATAACCTGATTCTGGTCTGAAGGAATACCTGAATGCGTGTGGCAAAAGGATTGTTGGGCTTGTTGTTGGCGATGCCGCTGCTGGTCTCGGCCGAGGAAATTGGCCAGGTGTCGACGGTGTTCAAGTTCGTCGGCCCGAACGACCGTATCGTTGTCGAGGCATTTGATGATCCGAAAGTGGATGGCGTGACCTGCTACCTGTCGCGCGCCAAGACGGGCGGTGTGAAGGGTGGTCTGGGCTTGGCCGAAGATCGCGCTGAGGCCTCTATCGCGTGCCGTCAGGTTGGGCCAATCAACTTCAAGGGCGAGCTCAAGGATGGTGAGGAGGTGTTCAAGGAGCGCACCTCGCTGGTATTCAAGACCATGCAGGTGGTGCGATTCCTCGATAAGAAGCGCAATACGCTGGTGTATCTGGTCTACAGTGATCGCTTGATCGAAGGTAGCCCGCAGAATGCGGTGACGGCTATCCCGATTCTGCCGTGGACGCACGCTCAGTAAGTTAGCGAAGATCCAAATGTGGGAGCGAGCCTGCTCGCGATAGCGGACATACAGCCAACGTGGGTGCTGAATGTCGGGCCGTTATCGCGAGCAGGCTCGCTCCCACATTTTTTGCGGTGTATTTGATAAAGCGCAGGCAATAAAAAACCGACCCTGAGGTCGGTTTTTTAATGAGCGTGTCGCTTAGGCAGCAGCGGCAACGTTCAGGGCCTTTACGTGGCCATTCAGGCGGCTCTTATGACGAGCAGCTTTGTTCTTGTGGATGATGCCTTTATCGGCCATACGGTCGATAACTGGCACAGCCAGAACGTAAGCAGCTTGAGCTTTGGCAGCGTCTTTTGCGTCAATGGCTTTAACTACATTCTTGATGTAGGTACGAACCATGGAACGCAGGCTGGCGTTGTGGCTGCGACGCTTCTCAGCCTGTTTTGCACGTTTTTTGGCGGAAGGTGTGTTGGCCACCGTCGAGCTCCTCGAAAGACTTTTTAGGAAATAGCAAACAAAATAGGCCGCGAATCATGCCGATGAGTTGATGTCTTGTCAAGGGCGGTTGAAACGATCCGCTAAGTGGCAGGTATGGAGCGCCGGGATATTTCTTTCCGGCGTGCGACCTGTAAACTCGCGAGCTTTGGCTCTGTGCTGTTGCGGCGCGGAGTATCGCATAAGTGGGCGCGTTGTTCGCCTGCTGTTTATCGACAGGCAAAAACTCTTTCAATGAATCTGCTCAAATCGTTGGCCGCTGTCAGCTCTATCACGATGCTTTCCCGGGTGTTGGGGTTTGTTCGTGACACCCTTGTCGCGCGTGCATTTGGCGCCGGGATGGCGACCGACGCCTTCTTTATCGCCTTCAAACTGCCCAATCTGCTGCGGCGGATCTTCGCCGAAGGGGCGTTTTCCCAGGCTTTCGTGCCGATTCTGGCCGAATATAAAAGCCAGAAAGGCGAGGAGGCGACGCGAACGTTTATTGCCTATGTCTCGGGCCTGCTGACGCTGGTGCTGGCGCTGGTCACTGGATTGGGCATGCTCGCCGCGCCTTGGGTTATCTGGGCCACGGCGCCGGGTTTCGCCACTACCCCGGAAAAATTCGAGCTGACCTCCGACCTGCTACGGGTCACTTTTCCTTATATATTGCTGATCTCCCTGTCTTCGTTGGCCGGAGCGATCCTCAACACCTGGAACCGCTTCTCGGTGCCGGCCTTCGTGCCGACCCTGCTCAATGTCAGCATGATCATCTTTGCGGTGTTCCTGACACCGTACTTCGATCCGCCTGTAATGGCGCTGGGCTGGGCCGTTCTGGTGGGCGGTCTGGCGCAATTGCTGTTTCAGCTGCCGCACCTGAAAAAAATCGGCATGTTGGTGCTGCCGCGCCTGAACCTGCGCGATAGCGGTGTCTGGCGGGTCATGAAACAGATGTTGCCAGCGATTATCGGCGTTTCGGTGAGCCAGATTTCGCTGATCATCAACACCATATTTGCCTCGTTTCTGGTGGCCGGCTCCGTGTCCTGGATGTATTACGCCGACCGCCTGATGGAATTGCCATCCGGCGTGCTGGGTGTAGCGCTGGGCACGATTCTGCTGCCGACCCTGGCCAAGACTTATGCCAGCCAGGATCGCCACGAGTACTCGCGGATTCTCGATTGGGGGCTGCGCCTGTGCTTCATGCTGGTATTGCCGTGCTCCCTTGCGCTGGGGATCCTGGCTGAGCCGCTGACGGTTTCGCTGTTCCAGTACGGTCAGTTCAGCGCTTTCGACGCGACCATGACTCAGCGTGCGTTAATCGCTTATTCCGTCGGCTTGCTGGGAATTATCGTGATCAAAGTGCTGGCGCCGGGGTTTTATGCGCAACAGAACATCCGGACTCCGGTAAAGATTGCGATTTTCACCCTGATCGTTACCCAGTTGTTCAACCTGGTGTTGATCGGTCCATTGGCTCACGCCGGTCTGGCCCTGGCCATCAGCGCTGGCGCCTGCATCAATGCCGGGCTGCTGTTCTATCAACTGCGCAAGCAGCAGATGTATCAGCCGCAGCCGGGCTGGGCGAAGTTCGGCTTCAAGCTGCTGGTGGCGGTGGCGGTAATGTCCGCGGTATTGCTGGGCGTGATGCACTTTATGCCGGCCTGGGGGCAGGGGAATATGCTTGAGCGCTTGTTGCGCCTGGGCGCGTTGGTGGTCGCCGGCGTGGTGGCGTATTTCGGCATGTTGCTGTTGATGGGCTTCCGTTTGCGCGACTTCAATCGCAAAGCGTTGAGCTGAGGCTTTTGCCTCGATAAACACGGGCGGGCCGGCGGTTTTGTCGGCTCGATCACTTTGGGTTACGGTGTTGCCTGTCGTCGGCCGCCGGGTGTGGTTATAATCGACCACTTTATGAGCAAGAAGCGCGTTATGCAGCTGGTTCGAGGCCTCCACAACCTGCGCCCCCAGCATCGGGGCTGTGTCGCCACTATTGGCAACTTTGACGGTGTTCACCGTGGTCACCAGGCTATCCTGGCCCGGCTGCGTGAGCGTGCGCTCGAGTTGGGCGTGCCCAGCTGCGTGGTGATTTTCGAGCCGCAGCCGCGAGAGTTCTTCGCCCCGGACACCGCCCCGGCCCGTCTGGCCCGCCTGCGGGATAAGCTGCAGTTGCTGGCCGAAGAAGGTGTCGACCGGGTGCTGTGCCTGGCATTCAACCAGCGGCTGAGCAAGCTCAGTGCCAGTGAATTCGTCGATACTATTCTGGTGGACGGCCTCGGTGTGCAGCATCTGGAAGTTGGCGACGATTTCCGTTTCGGCTGCGACCGGCTAGGGGATTTCGATTTCCTGCAACAGGCTGGCGTCCTTCAGGGGTTTACCGTCGAAGCGGCGCAGACCGTCGTACTGGACGGCATTCGGGTCAGCAGCACTCAGGTACGTAACGCCCTGGCCGCTGCGGATTTTGCCTTGGCCGAGCGGTTACTCGGTCGTCCGTACCGGATTGCCGGGCGAGTCCTGCACGGCCAGAAGCTGGCGCGCCAGCTCGGTACGCCGACCGCCAACATACAACTCAAGCGTCGTCGTGTGCCGCTGTCCGGGGTTTATCTGGTCAACGTCGACATCGACGGCAAGACCTGGCCAGGCGTCGCCAATATCGGCGTGCGGCCAACGGTCGAAGGGGATGGCAAAGCCCACCTCGAAGTGCACCTTTTAGATTTTGCCGGCGATCTGTATGACCGGCGTTTGACGGTGGTTTTCCACCATAAGCTGCGTGAAGAGCAGCGTTTCGCCTCTCTGGAGGCGCTTAAGACGGCGATCAATGCGGATGTCGCCGCCGCCCGTGCCCTGTCGCACCTAGCGCCAATCGCTAATGAAGAGCCTTAAATGACCGACTATAAAGCCACGCTAAACCTTCCGGACACCGCCTTCCCAATGAAGGCCGGCCTGCCTCAGCGCGAACCGCAGATTCTGCAGCGCTGGGACAGCATTGGCCTGTACGGTAAGTTGCGCGAGATTGGCAAGGATCGTCCGAAGTTCGTCCTGCACGACGGTCCTCCGTACGCCAACGGCACGATTCACATCGGTCATGCGCTGAACAAAATCCTCAAGGACATGATCATCCGCTCGAAAACCCTGTCGGGTTTCGACGCGCCTTATGTGCCGGGCTGGGACTGCCACGGTCTGCCGATCGAGCACAAAGTCGAAGTGACCCACGGCAAGAACCTGGGCGCGGACAAGACCCGCGAACTGTGCCGTGCCTACGCCACCGAGCAGATCGAAGGCCAGAAGTCCGAATTCATCCGTCTGGGCGTGTTGGGCGACTTCGCCAACCCGTACAAGACCATGGACTTCAAAAACGAGGCCGGTGAAATCCGCGCCCTGGCGGAAATCGTCAAGGGCGGCTTCGTGTTCAAAGGCCTGAAGCCTGTGAACTGGTGCTTTGACTGCGGTTCGGCCCTGGCTGAAGCGGAAGTCGAGTACGAGAACAAAAAATCCGCGACCATCGACGTGGCGTTCCCGATCGCCGACGAAGCCAAACTGGCCGCCGCGTTCGGTCTTCCATCGCTGGGCAAACCCGCCTCGATCGTGATCTGGACCACCACCCCGTGGACCATCCCGGCCAACCAGGCACTGAACGTCCACCCGGAATTCAACTACGCCCTGGTCGACGTCGGCGACAAACTGCTGGTACTGGCTGAAGAGCTGGTCGAGTCGTGCCTGGCCCGTTACAGCCTGGAAGGTTCGGTCGTTGCGACCACCACCGGTAAAGCACTGGAACTGATCAACTTCCGTCACCCGTTCTACGATCGTCTGTCGCCGGTTTACCTGGCTGAATACGTCGAACTGAGCGCGGGCACCGGCGTGGTTCACTCCGCGCCAGCCTATGGCGTAGACGACTTCGTGACCTGCAAAGCCTATGGCATGGTCAACGACGACATCCTCAATCCGGTGCAAAGCAACGGCGTGTACGCGACATCGCTGGAGTTCTTTGGCGGCCAGTTCATCTGGAAAGCCAACCCGGCCATCGTCGACAAGCTGACCGAAGTCGGTGCGTTGCTGCATACCACCATTATCGAACACAGCTACATGCACTGCTGGCGTCACAAAACTCCGCTGATCTACCGCGCCACCGCGCAGTGGTTCATCGGCATGGACAAAGAGCCTGCAACCGGCGAAACCCTGCGCAAGCGGGCGATCAAAGCCATTGAAGAGACCAAATTCGTTCCGGCCTGGGGCCAGGCGCGTCTGCACTCGATGATCGCCAACCGTCCTGACTGGTGCATCTCCCGCCAGCGCAACTGGGGCGTGCCGATCCCGTTCTTCCTGAACAAGGAAAGCGGTGAGCTGCACCCACGCACCGTCGAGCTGATGGAAATCGTTGCCCAGCGCGTCGAAGTCGAAGGCATCGAAGCCTGGTTCAAGATGGATGCCGCCGAGTTGCTCGGTGAAGAGGCGCCGCTGTACGACAAGATCAGCGACACCCTGGACGTCTGGTTCGACTCGGGCACCACGCACTGGCACGTCCTGCGCGGTTCGCACCCGATGGGCCACGAAACCGGTCCGCGTGCCGACCTGTACCTGGAAGGCTCGGACCAACACCGCGGCTGGTTCCACTCGTCGTTGCTGACCGGTTGCGCCATCGACGACCATGCCCCATACCGCGAGCTGCTGACCCACGGTTTTACCGTTGATGAGTCCGGTCGCAAGATGTCCAAGTCCCTGGGCAACGTAATCGCGCCGCAGAAGGTCAACGACACCCTGGGCGCCGATATCATGCGTCTGTGGGTCGCTTCTACCGACTACTCGGGTGAAATGGCGGTTTCCGAGCAGATCCTGCAACGCAGTGCGGACGCCTACCGGCGCATCCGTAACACCGCGCGCTTCCTGCTTTCCAACCTGACCGGTTTCAACCCGGCCACCGACATCCTGCCGGCCGAAGAAATGCTGGCGCTGGACCGTTGGGCCGTGGATCGCACCCTGCTGCTGCAACGCGAGCTGCAAGAGCACTACGGCGAATACCGCTTCTGGAACGTCTACTCCAAGATCCACAACTTCTGCGTGCAGGAGCTGGGCGGTTTCTACCTCGACATCATCAAGGACCGTCAGTACACCACTGGCGCCAACAGCAAGGCCCGTCGTTCGGCGCAAACCGCGCTGTACCACATCAGCGAAGCGCTGGTGCGCTGGATCGCGCCGATCCTGGCGTTTACCGCCGACGAGCTGTGGCAGTACCTGCCAGGCGAGCGTAACGAGTCTGTGATGCTCAACACCTGGTACGAAGGCCTGACCGAATTGCCGGAAAGCTTCGAGCTGGACCGCGCCTACTGGGAGCGGATCATGGCGGTGAAGGTGGCGGTCAACAAGGAAATGGAAATCCAGCGCGCGGCCAAGGCCGTCGGTGGCAACCTGCAAGCCGAAGTGACGCTGTTCGCCGAAGAGGCGCTGAGCGCCGACCTGGCCAAGCTGAGCAACGAACTGCGCTTCGTGCTGATCACGTCGACCGCTACCGTTGCGCCGTTCGTTCAGGCGCCGGCCGATGCCGTGGTCACCGAAGTCGGCGGTCTGAAACTGCAAGTGGTCAAGTCGAGCCATGCCAAGTGCGCCCGTTGCTGGCACTGCCGTGAAGACGTTGGCGTGAACCCGGAGCATCCGGAAATCTGCGGTCGTTGCGTCGATAACATCAGCGGCGCTGGCGAGGTTCGTCACTATGCCTAATGCTGCTGGCCGTTTCGGACGGCTGAGCTGGCTCTGGTTGAGTTTGCTGGTCCTGGTCATCGACCAGGCCAGCAAGTTCTACTTCGAAAGCTCGCTGAGCATGTACCAGCAAATCGTGGTGATCCCCGATTACTTCAGCTGGACCCTGGCCTACAACACAGGCGCGGCGTTCAGTTTCCTGGCAGACAGCTCCGGCTGGCAGCGCTGGCTGTTCGCCCTGATCGCGGTGGTGGTCAGTGCGGTGCTGGTGGTCTGGCTCAAACGCCTGGGGCGCAACGAAACCTGGCTGGCGGTCGCCTTGGCGCTGGTGCTGGGTGGTGCGCTGGGTAACCTGTACGACCGCATTGCCCTGGGCCATGTGATCGATTTCATTCTGGTGCATTGGCAGACCCGCTGGTATTTCCCGGCGTTCAACTTTGCCGACAGCGCAATTACTGTCGGTGCCGTGATGCTTGCACTGGATATGTTCAAAAGTAAAAAGACCGGAGAAGCCGTTCATGACTGAACAGGTATTGGCTGAGCAACGCATCGGCCAGAACACGGAAGTCACCCTGCACTTTGCATTGCGCCTGGAGAATGGCGACACCGTCGACAGCACCTTCGACAAAGCCCCGGCGACCTTCAAGGTTGGCGACGGCAACCTGTTGCCAGGTTTCGAAGCAGCGCTGTTCGGCTTCAAGGCCGGCGACAAGCGCACCCTGACCATCGAGCCGGAAAACGCCTTTGGTCAGCCCAACCCGCAAAACGTACAGATCATCCCGCGCTCGCAGTTCAAGGATATGGAGCTGTCGCCTGGCTTGCTGGTGATCTTCAATGATGCGGCCAATACTGAGCTGCCCGGTGTGGTGAAAGAATTCGATGACGCCGAGGTGACCATCGACTTCAACCATCCGCTGGCCGGTAAAGCCTTGACCTTTGACGTCGAGATCATCAACGTCAAAGCGCTGTAACAGGCCGAATACGGTCACCTGTAGGAGCAGAGCTTGCTCGCGAAGGCGTCATCACATTCAGCATCAATGTTGACTGACACCCCGCTTTCGCGAGCAAGCTCTGCTCCTGCAATGTTCTAACTTCTTGCGCGCAAGACACGAGGCACAGCATGCAAATCAAACTCGCCAACCCCCGTGGCTTCTGCGCCGGTGTGGACCGGGCGATCGAAATCGTCAACCGCGCCCTGGAAGTCTTCGGGCCACCGATCTACGTGCGCCACGAAGTGGTCCACAACAAATTCGTCGTCGAAGACCTGCGCGCCCGCGGGGCGATCTTCGTCGAGGAACTGGATCAGGTGCCGGACGATGTGATCGTGATCTTCAGCGCCCACGGCGTTTCTCAAGCCGTGCGTACCGAAGCCGCAGGCCGTGGCCTGAAAGTGTTCGACGCGACCTGCCCGCTGGTAACCAAGGTGCACATCGAAGTCGCGCGTTACAGCCGCGACGGTCGTGAATGCATTCTCATCGGCCACGCCGGTCACCCGGAAGTCGAAGGCACCATGGGCCAGTACGATGGCAGCAATGGTGGCGCGATCTATCTGGTCGAGGACGAGAAAGACGTCGCCGCGTTGCAGGTGAACAACCCTGAGAAACTGGCCTTCGTCACCCAGACTACCCTGTCCATGGACGATACCAGTCGTGTTATCGACGCCTTGCGTACGCGCTTTCCGGCCATCGGCGGTCCACGCAAGGACGATATCTGCTATGCCACGCAAAACCGTCAGGACGCCGTCAAGCAGCTGGCGGACGAATGCGATGTGGTGTTGGTGGTCGGTAGCCCGAACAGTTCCAACTCCAATCGTCTGCGTGAGCTGGCCGAACGCATGGCCACCCCGGCCTATCTGATCGATGGCGCCGAAGACCTGCAAAAAAGCTGGTTCGACGGTGTCGAGCGTATTGGCATCACCGCCGGTGCCTCCGCCCCGGAAGTGCTGGTGCGTGGCGTGATCCAGCAATTGCAGGCCTGGGGCGCCACCGGGGCCGATGAACTGGCCGGCCGCGAGGAGAACATCACCTTCTCCATGCCTAAAGAGCTGCGTGTGCGTTCGCTGCTGTAACACTTTTCGCCTTTCGACACAGCGCCTGCTCAGCCTTATCGTTGGCCAGGCGCACTCGACCGCTCGCCGCCAGCACTACCTGGAGCTGGCTGACTGGCTCGCGAGCCGCGCAAATGTGCAGTCTCCCTGCCTGAAATGCCCCGTCGGGCATCAGCGGTTCCCCCAGACTGCTGAACCGCACAAAACGCCTGACCCACCAATTGCCGACAATCGGCGTCCGCGCATCACTCGCGCGCTCGACCAGTAGCGGATTGCTGCTGTCCTCCGGACCTTTGCCGCTGATGTCCAGAATGATCCGCCAGCCTTGGCTCCAGTCGCCGTTGATGCCATGAATGACCACGCTCTGGTTGTGGGTGATGGCCAGGGTTCTGGCGTGTCGGATCCCACTGATCAGCGACTCGGCAGCCTGTTGCCGATGGTTCGATTCTGTCAGTGCTTTGAGCCCCGGGCTGACCAGTTGCAGAACAATCCCGACAATTGTCAGTCCGATGAGCAGTTCGATCAGGCTGAAACCTTGCTGATGCATGTCATTTCCCTCCCTGGAGTGCTGCAGCCCGCGCGATCCCTGCGCGAGTAATGGCAAAACAACCGTACATCCGCCGGTCGAATGTTCTAGCGTGTAGAAGCAGGTATAGCCGACGGCAACGGAGCGCATCGATGGATCATCGTACAAAAGGTTTCACGCTGATCGAGCTGCTGATCACGCTTGGGGTATTTCTGATCCTGATCACCTTGGCCGTTCCGGCGTTTACCCGCTCGGTGCAAAGCACCAAGGCCGATACCGAGGTCGGCGACCTGCAACGCGCGCTCAATTACGCACGGCTTGAGGCGATCGACCGGGGCATTACCACCCGGCTTCGCCCGACAGCCGGTGGCAGTGTCTGGACCGGTGAATTGACCGTTTATGACGGTACTGGCAATCCGGCCAATATATTGCGGGTTGTTCCAGCGATGAGCAGTGACGCCACTCTGACGCTAACCTCAGGGGTGACGGCTATTGATTTCAACAATCTGGGTGGTTTGGCGGCGCCATCCACGGCGGTCGTGATCAGTTATGTATTGGGGGCGCAGAGCAGGACGCTGAATGTGTGTTTGAACGGACGAATTCTATTGGGTGGAAGTTGCGGATGAGGGGTTGGAGCAAGCGTGCACAGGAGGGCATGACGCTGATCGAGGTACTGGTCGCGTTGTTGGTTCTGGCTGTGGGGTTGTTGGGCGCAGCAGCGATTCAGCTCAATGCGCTGAAGTATACCGACAGCTCGCGGATGACCAGTCAGGCGAGTTTTATCGCCTACGACATGATGGACCGTATCCGGGCCAACTCAGGCGCCGATTACACCGTCACGCCACCGACCTCGGGCAACCTGAGCGTGGCCCGGGATCAGGACCTCTACGACTTCACAACCAATATCGTCAATTTCGGTGGCGCCTCGGCAACCGGCAGCATCACCCTGAACCAGCGGGTGTACACCATCACCATCACCTGGGATGACTCACGCGGCGCCAATACCGCCGACTCGCGTCGCAGTTTCATTCTCACCAGTCGCGCTGCCATCGATCCGGTGACGACACCATGACCATAGCCAGCAAAGGCTTCGGCCTGGTTGAGTTGTTGATCGCCCTGGCGTTGAGCCTGATCGTGGTTCTGGGGGTGGCACAGATTTTCATCGCGGCTAAAAACACCTACGTTAGCCAGAACACCGCCGCCGGCATGCAGGAAGATGCACGGTTCGTCCTGAGCAAGATGATTCAGGAAATCCGCATGGTCGGCATGTTCGGTTGCCTTGGGACGATCACCGACGCCAGCTCGGCAGGGGATTTCAACGCCGGCCAGATCACACCGATCGGTTGGGACAATGCCAATCTTAAATTGACGCTGGTCACCGCCGATGTCGGCGGCGGTGGCGGGGTGCCGACCTGGACGGTCATTTCCGATTGCCGCAACACCGCGACGGCCTACTCGGGTGCGCGCATTCCGACGTCGGGGCAGATGGCATTTCCGATCCGGCGGTTGGTCTACAGCTTCAGCAACAACCAATTGCTGATGGGCTCCGGTGCCGGCACGCCGACGCAGCAGGTGCTGGTGAACAACGTCAGTGCCTTCGGCGTGAGCTTCGGCCTCGCCAGCTCGGCCACCGATACAGCCGCCTCCAGCTACAGCAGCAACCCGTCCGATCCGGCGCGAATTCGCAGTGTGCGGCTCACGCTGACCCTCACCGACCCGAACAACCGGGTACGCAATCAAACCTTCAACGTGGTTGCCGCCTTGCGCAACCGGTTGCCATGAGGAGAGGGCCGATGAGTATTGCTCCCATGACCCCTCACGCTCAGCGCGGCATGGCATTGCTGGTCAGCCTGGTGTTTCTCCTGGTGCTGACGTTAATCGGTCTTTCGTCGATGCAGAGCGCTACGTTGCAGGAAAAAATGGCCGGCAGCGTGACCCTGCGCAACCAGTCGTTCCAAGGTGCGGAGGCCGCGTTGCGCGTTGGCGAAAGCGCGGTGCAACTGAATACCTATGCATTGCCGGTTTGCAGCGGTACCAGCCAATGCGCGCCACCGGCCGAGGCATCGATCATCACCGCCGCCGGGTTCAATTCCATCTCGGGGGTGACCTGGATCGCCTCCGGCAACGGCTTTTACGGGGTGCAGAACATCGGCACCACCCTGACTGCCGTGAACGTGCCGAGCAATACATCGGCAACGCTATACCGGGTGACAGCCGTGGGCATCGTGGGCAACTCGCGCAGTGTGGTGGAGAGTATCTATGCGAAGTACTGAGACCCGCACAGGCTGGCGCCGTTGGTTGCTGCAGTTGTTCTGCGGCGCGGTGTTGAGCCTTTATCTGGCTGCGCCGACTTACGCCTTCACGCCCTCGGATTCACCGCTGTTGAACGCCGCCGCCGTGGCGCCCAACGTGATGCTGTTACTCGACGACTCGGGAAGTATGAACAGCATTATGTGGGCGGCAGGCTTCGACCCGACGATCGCACGTACTCCGGTGACGATTTGCCTCTCGAATGGCTCGTGCTTGAAAGGTCGGGACCTTGACATGACCGATAACAATATTGCCCTGTCGAGTTTGAATCATGGGACATGTTCGAAGGCGGGATGGTACGGTTTTTATAGAAACAGCCTTCTCGGTCTGGATTCGCTTTGCCTCAAGCTTCCCGATCCGGTGGGGAGCGAGGACACTCTTTATTCGGCGAAATACTTGTCGTATCTGATTAGCCTGGCCAACAATTCCGACCGGGATTTCACCGATGGCTCGATCCCCAATGATTACCGGATGAATGTGGCGCGCAACGTTTCCAAGGCGTTGGTGACCGGCAACCGTTCGCTGCGCATTGGCCTGGCAACGTTCAACCTGGCGGTCGGCAACCATAAGAATGACGGCGGTTACATTTCCCGTTCGGTCAGTGATTTGTCGGCTGTCAGCGGTACCGTGACCCAGGCTCAGGCCGATGCCAACTACAACGATCTGATCGCCGGAATCGACGGGCTGAGCGCGCAAGCCAATACGCCGCTGGCTGAAGCCTATTACGAGATCACCCGCTACTTCCGTGGCATGGCGCCATACAACAACTCGACGCCTACCACCTACACCAGTCCGATTCAGTATCGCTGCCAGAGAAATTACGGCGTGGTAATCACCGGTGGTTTGCCGACCTTTGACCATACCTTTCCGACTGACGATCCGCTGGGTGGCATCCGGTTACCGAACTGGGACGGTATCAGCAGTAACGATGGCGCCGATCCTTTCGGTGACGATGAGGGCGATACCTTTTACCTGGATGACATTGCCAAGTTTGCCTTCGACATCGACATGCGCTCCACGGGGACCGATGCCGCGGGCAAAAGCTGGGATGCCCTGGATTTTTCCCGGCAGAACATGAATACCTATACCGTGGGTTTCACCGCAGCAAACCAGATGTTGGCGGACGCAGCGACCTATGGCCAGGGCAAGTACTACCAGGCGACTGACGGCGCGGGACTCAACAATGCGCTGTCCTCGGCCCTGAGCGACATCACCGCCAAGGCCGGGTCAGGTGGCAGCGGCATTGCCAGCGGCACGACCCTGAGCAGCAACACGAGCTACTTCCAGACCAGCTACGACCCCAAGGACTGGCGCGGCACCATCAAGTCCTTTGGCTTCACCTCGGCGGGCGCGGTAAACACAGCCGCGGTGCTGTGGACGACCGATACCACCATCGTGCCCGGTGCCACGGCGCCGACTTACCAGTCCTGGAATACCCTGACCAACGCCGTCGTCACCCTGGCCTACAGCAATTTCTCCCCGGCCCAGCAGACATCCCTCAGCCAGAACTTGCCCATCGGGATCACGGGCGGCGATCTGGTGGAGTGGAGCAAAGGCACCAACAAAACCGGATTGAAAACGCGCAGCGTGTTGCTTGGCGACATCATCAATTCGCCTCTCGTGCTCGCCGCCCCCACGGACAAAACTGCGTCCGATCTGGCGGGGGATACCACCTACAGCGCCTACCTGACCACCAAAGCCGCCAACATGAGCTCCAGCCTGGTGGTGAATGCCAACGACGGTTTTGTAAGCGTCATCAATTCGGCCAACGGAGTCAGGCGCTACGCCTATATGCCCTCCAGTGCGCTGCCATCACTGCGCTACATCGCTGACCCCACTTACATCAATGGTGTGAGCCACAAATATCTGGTCGATGGTCAGCTCGGCGTGTTCGATGCCCAACTCGACAGCGCCTGGAAAACCCTGGCCATCGGTGGAACAGGCGCGGGCGGCAAAACCTTTTATGCGCTGCAACTGTTCGACGCCTCGGCCGGTAACGTGATCAGGGCGTTGTGGGAAATCAGTGCGCCGGCCACGGCCAGTGCGGCGAACGATTTCAATGATCTGGGTTATGCCTATGCGCGCCCGGAAGTGGCACGCTTGGCCGATGGTCGCTGGGCCGCGTTCATCTCCAACGGCTATGGCAGCAACTCCGGGGTGGCAGCGCTGTATGTGGTGGATATTCGCGACGGCACGTTGATCAAGAAAATCGTGGTCGACAGCACCGAAACCACCAATGGCCTGTCGTCGGTGAAGCTCAGGGTCAATTCGCAGAATGTGGTGCAGGCCGCCTATGGTGGTGATCTCAAAGGACGGTTGTGGAAGTTCGATTTGAGTGGCACCACCACTGACACCTGGGGCGTAGCGTTTTCCGGCAAGCCGTTGTTCACCACTGCCGGTGGTGCGACCCAGCCGATCACCGCGCAACCGTTGCTGGCCGATCATGCATTGGGCGGCAAGGAAGTGTTTTTCGGCACCGGCAAATTCAATGAAACTGCCGATAAGACCAATAAGGATTTACAGGCGTTCTACGCGGTATGGGATGCGGAGGGGGGCACCGGGCAAATCACTACTTCCAGTTTGCAGGCGCAGGCGGTGACCGGCGTGTTCTCGGGCAGCACCGGGCAATTCATCACCACCAGCCAGAACGAAGTGACTTACCCGGCAGTGAAAGGCTGGTACTTGCCGCTGGTCTACAACAACGTGCTGACGGGGGAGCGGGTGATCAACCAGGCCAATCTGGTACTCGGGAGGATCATTTTCACCACGGCCAGTCTGGATACCACGGACCCCTGCGCCGGCTTCGGCACTGGCAAACTGGTCGAACTCGACGCATTCAGCGGTAAGATGCTCAATTATGCAGTGCTCGACACCAATGCCGACGGAGTGGTCGACAGCACCGATACGGTGTCCAGCGGGGTGGTCTTTACCGGCGGCATTCCGACCTTGAATGCCATCGTCAACGGCGCGACTCGCAAGGTTGTGAATGACTCCAGCGGCAGCGTCAGCACGCTGGTGGAAAAATCCGGCGGCGGCAGCCGTCGCATCATGTGGCGACAAATACAGTAAGTGAGAGTGAGGCATGCGCAGATCCAACCGAGGTTTTACCCTGATCGAAATCATGATCGTGATTGCGATCATCGGGATCGTCATCACCATTGGCTACCCGAGTCTCACCGAGTACGTAAATAAGGGCCGCCGCACCGAAGTGGCCGGGCTGCTTTCCGAGCAGGCGCAGATTCTGGAGCGTTTCTATTCGAAGAATAACGTCTACACCAACGCTACCGGCCTGAGTGCGGGCAATGACTTCTACACCATCACCCCGACCCTGACCGATCAGACCTTCCTGCTGACGGCTACACGCAAGGCCGGATCGAGCATGGCGAGTGACAAGTGCGGTGATTTCACGCTTACCAACACGGGCGTCAGAAGCATGGTCAATGCGACGGCTGGCCAGACCACCAAGAGTTGCTGGGGTCGCTGAGTTTCTTTTTCGGGTGCCTTTTGCGCCCTCTGTCTCTTTAACATTTGGATCAGAACATGAGCAGTCAACAGCAAATAGTGATTGTCGGCGGCGGGGTGATTGGCCTGCTCACGGCCTTCAATCTCGCGTCCGAAGTACAGAGCGTTGTGCTGCTGGATCGCTCGAATGTCGGTCAAGAGTCGTCATGGGCCGGTGGCGGGATCGTTTCGCCGCTCTACCCTTGGCGCTACAGCCCGGCGGTCACTGCACTGGCTCATTGGTCCCAGGATTTTTATCCACAACTGGCGGAGCGCTTGTTCGCGAGCACCGGTGTCGATCCTGAAGTTCATACCACCGGGTTGTACTGGCTGGACCTGGATGACGAGGCCGAGGCGCTCGCCTGGGCCAAACGGGAAAATCGTCCTTTGCGGGCTGTGGATATCTCTGCGGCACACAATGCGGTGCCGGTACTGGGTGCCGGTTTTTCGCGGGCGATCTACATGGCCGATGTGGCCAACGTGCGTAATCCACGGCTGGTGAAATCCCTGAAGGCCGCGTTACTGGCGCTGCCGAACGTGACGATTCACGAGCAGTGCGAGGTCAGCGGGTTTATCCGTGAAGGCGCTGCGGTGGTCGGGGTACAGACCTCGATGGGGGCGATCACGGGGGATGAGGTGGTTTTGACCGCGGGGGCCTGGAGTGGAGAGTTGCTGAAAAGCCTGGGCCTGGACCTGCCGGTCGAGCCGGTCAAAGGCCAGATGATTCTCTACAAGTGCGCGGCGGATTTCCTCCCAAGCATGGTTCTGGCCAAAGGGCGTTATGCCATTCCTCGGCGCGATGGGCACATTCTGATCGGCAGTACGCTGGAGCATGAAGGCTTCGACAAGACACCGACCGACACTGCGCTGGAAAGCCTGAAGGCGTCGGCGGTGGAATTGATTCCGGCGCTGGCGGATGCCGAAGTGGTCGGGCATTGGGCCGGGTTGCGACCGGGGTCGCCGGAAGGGATTCCCTATATCGGTCGGGTGCCGGGCTTTGACGGGCTCTGGCTCAACTGCGGGCATTACCGCAACGGGTTGGTGCTGGCACCTGCGTCGTGTCAGTTGTTTGCGGATGTGATGCTGGGGCGGGCGCCGATTATCGACCCTGCGCCGTATGCGCCAGTCGGGCGGTTCTGACCGAACTATCTTTGTTGTCGGTCAGATCGCCTTCGCGGGCAAGCCTCGCTCCTGCAAGTATGTGTCGTGCCGCAAATCATGCGGCACACATAAAACCTGTAGGAGCGAGGCTTGCCCGCGAAGAGGCCCTCAATCCAAACCCAGTTTCTTGAGCCTGTAACGCATCGACCGAAACGACAGATTCAACCGCTGAGCCGCCGCCGTGCGGTTCCAGCGGGTTTCTTCCAGGGCCTGGAGGATGAGTTTGCGTTCGACGTTTTCCAGGTAGGCTTCCAGGTTGTCGATCTGCGTCAGGTCCGGCACGTCGCCGTCCGGGTTGCAGTTACCTTCAGCCAGGCGCAGGTCGCTGGCTTCGATCTGTTTGTTCTCGCACAAGGTGTGGGCTCGTTCGAGCATGTTCTCCAATTCCCGCACGTTCCCTGGAAACCGATAATTTTTCAGTGCATCGAGGGCTTGCGGGTGGAGTTTTGCTGCGGGTTGGCCAGTACCGGTCGCCAGTCGCTTGAGCATATTGTTGGCCAGAAGCTCAATGTCGTCGCGGCGTTCGCGCAAGGGCGGCACCCGTAACTCGATCACATTGAGGCGGTAGTACAAATCCTGTCGAAAGCGTTCGGCGGCGACTTCGGCATTGAGGTCCTTGTGCGTCGCGCAGAGAATGCGCACATCAACCACGGTTTCCTGCTGACCGCCAATGCTGCGAACGGCTTTCTCCTGAATCGCCCGTAGCAGTTTGACCTGCATCGCCAGCGGCAAGTCAGCCACTTCATCAAGGAACAAAGTGCCGCCCTGAGCGGCCTGGAACAGCCCGGGTTTGTCTTCGATGGCGCCGGTGAAACTGCCTTTGCGATAGCCGAAAAATTCGCTTTCCATCAATTCAGACGGAATCGCCCCACAGTTCACCGGTACGAATGGTCGAGTGGCGCGTGGGCCTTGGTCATGGATCAGTCGGGCGACCAACTCTTTGCCGCTGCCGGACTCGCCGCTGATGTACACCGGGGCCTGGCTGCGGGCCAGCTTGTCAATTTGTTTGCGCAGGCTGCGCATGGGCAATGAATCACCCAGCAGCCGACGGTCGATGGTGCTGCTGGCGCCGCCTGGCGCAGGTAAACTCAGTGCGCTGATCACCAGTTCGCGCAGGCGGGTGAGGTCGACCGGTTTGGTCAGAAAGTCGAAGGCGCCAGCCTTGAGCGCGTTGATGGCTGTCTCCAGGCTACCGTAGGCCGTAATCATTGCTACCGGCACTTGTGCATAGCATTGCTGGATGTGCTGCACCAGCGCCAGACCGGTGCCGTCGGGCAGGCGCATGTCGGTCAGGCACAGGTCGAATGTCTCCCGTGCCAGCAGTGCTTGCGCTTCTGCGAGGTTGCGGGCGCTGAAGGTGTCGAGTTTCATCCGTCCCAGGGTGATTTCCAGGAGTTCGCGGATATCCGGTTCGTCGTCGACGATCAGGATTTTTTGCCGTGGGCTCATGTTCAACTTTGTTTCCGTCCGTGAGCAAAGGTGATGCGAAAGCAGCCGCCGCCTTGGCGTGGTTTGAAGTCTAGGCGGGCTTGATTGCTTTCGCACAGCTCACGGGACAGATAAAGCCCCAGGCCAGTGCCCTGGCTACTGGTGGTGAAGAACGGTTCGAACAAGTGCGCGCGCTGCTCCGGCGCCACGCCAGGGCCGTCGTCCAGGACTTCAAGGGTCGGCAACTGGCTGGTCGGGTCAATAAACAACTCGAGCCAGACCTGCGCCCGATCGTGGTTCAGGGCGCTGTGGCGCCAGGCATTGTGTAACAGATTGTCGAGAATCTGGGTCAGCTGATTCGGGTCCATCAGGGTTTTGAAGTTTCCCGAGCCGATGCGCAGGTGAATCTGCTGATGCTCGGTCGCCTCTTCGCGGGTTTCGGCGACGAAGTGCTCCAGCCACGGCTTCAAATCAAGCCGTTGCGGCACGGTTTGCTGGCGGCGGGACAGTTGCAGGACGTTTTCAATTACCCGATTCATTCGCTGAGAGTGGTCTTGAATAATCTGTGTCAGACGCCGATCCGCGCCGTTCAGTTCCTCGGATTCCTGCAGTAACTGGGCGGCATGACTAATGGCGCCCAGTGGATTGCGGATCTCATGGGCAATACCGGCCGTCAGGCGACCGAGGGCGGCGAGTTTCAGTTGCTGGGCCTGTTGAGCGATTTGGGCGAGGTCTTCAAGAAAAACCAGCGTCTGGTGATGCGGGCTTTGGTTCAGGGCAATGAAGCTCGGTTGCAGTTCCAGGCCATTGCTGGCGATTTTCAGGCTTTGCGGGCGCAAAGTCGGATTGTTGAACCATAATTGGAGCCGCTTGACCAACGGCATCGAATGATCGTCGATCAACTGGCCATCCAGGTTTTCCTGCCCCAGCAAGGTCAAGGCGCTGTGATTGGCCAGTTGCACGCGCCGTTGGTCGTCGAGCACCAGAATGCCCGTTCGCATGCGTTGCAGGATCAGTGCGTTGAGGGCTTCGAGGCCGAGCACTTCGCTGGCCCGCTGCTCGGCCAGGGTTTCGCTGACTTCCAGTCTTCGGATCAAGCCTTGTACCAGCAATGCCGCGGCAAAACACAGGGCGCCGAGGGTGCCGATTTGCAGGTAATCGTTAGGGCTGATGGGGTGGCTGAAGCTCAGAAGGAAGCTCAAACCCACGATGCCGAGGGCACCCACTGCCGCAATCAGCAGGCCGATGCGCCCGCGCAGCAGGGTGTTGCTGATGACCACCGACACGATCAACAGGTTGCCGATGGCGCTGGGCATGCCGCCAGCGGCATAGAACAGGCCGCATAACAGCAGGACATCGACCAGCGCCAGGCTGAATAACTGCGCCGGGCGCCAGGTGTTCTCCAGAAAGACCACCAGCAAGATATTCAGCACCAGGTACAACCAACTGCCGTTGCGCAGCAGATCGTCATCGGCGAACTTCAGCAATTGGTTGTCCATGTTGCTGGAGATCAACAGAACCAGGGTGATGCCGATGCTTAAGCGGTAGAGGTGATAGAGGCGCAGCAGTCGCTGGGCCTGTTTGTGGCCGGGACTGGGCGTCTCAGCGATCACTGGAGCCGGGGCCTTGCTCAAGGTGAGCCTGGCTGCAATACCACTGTTGTTGAAGGCTCAGCGCGCGGTCGCGGGGCAGGTGTACGCCGCAATGAGCACAGCGAACCATGGGCGCAGCGTCTTGCTCGCGCGGCGTGTTGGCGACCGAAGCCGAACCCTTGAACTTGCGCCAGAACCATACCGCAGCGGCAATCAGGGCGATCCAGAACAATAAACGAAGCATGGTGAGCTGCTTTTTGACGAATGAATTGGCAGTTTAGCCAAGGACGGGTCGGGCGCACAGCGCAATACGTTCAGCCCTGAAATCCGGTAATAAAAAAGGCGCCTCGAAAGGCGCCTTTTCGGCACAACACGTCAGCGTCAGTCGAACACGCCGAAGGTCATGTAGCTGAACCACGAGCGGTCGGTGTTGTTGGCTTCGGAATCATGTTCCTCTTCTTTGATCGTATCGCCGTTTTCATCTTTAGGCTTGAGCTCGCTCGGAATCGCGTCCTTGGCATCCTGGAACTGCTTCTGCACGTCCTGGTTGGCGCGGGTTTCGCCTGGCGGCAGCGGCGGACGGGATTCGATCAGGCCCAGGGTGGCCTTGCTCAGCCACGAACGGTTGTCGGCTTCGGCCACCGATGGCACGAACTGACCGTCCACCAGGCTTGGGTGGTTCGGGTAGTTGAGCTTCAGGGTTTCGAGACTGGTCGCGGCCAGTTCGTCCAGGTGCAGACGCTGGTAGGCTTCAGTCATCACCGCCAGGCCGTCACCGACCGATGGGGTTTCCTGGAAGTTTTCCACCACGTAACGACCACGGTTCGCGGCGGCGACATAGGCCTGACGGGTCAGGTAATAGTCGGCAACGTGAATCTCGTAGGAAGCCAGCAGGTTGCGCAGGTAGATCATGCGCTGCTTGGCATCCGGCGAGTAACGGCTGTTCGGGAAGCGGCTGGTCAGCTGGGCGAACTCGTTGTAGGAGTCGCGAGCGGCACCCGGGTCACGCTTGGTCATGTCCAGCGGCAGGAAGCGCGCCAGCAGGCCGACGTCCTGGTCGAAGGAGGTCAGGCCCTTGAGGTAGTAGGCGTAATCGACGTTCGGGTGCTGCGGGTGCAGACGAATGAAACGCTCGGCCGCGGACTTGGCAGCCTCAGGCTCGGAGTTCTTGTAGTTGGCGTAGATGAGCTCGAGTTGAGCCTGATCGGCATAGCGACCGAACGGATAACGCGACTCCAGGGCCTTCAGCTTGGCTGTGGCGCTGGTGTAGCTATTGTTGTCCAGATCGTGCTGAGCCTGCTGGTACAGCTCGACTTCGCTCAGGTTTTCGTCTACGACTTCCTTCGATGAGCAAGCAGCGGTCAATGCGAGGATGGCGATCAGCAGCAGGTGTTTCACTTGCATGGCGGCTTGCGTCCCTATGACGGCCGCTGTCTTGGGCGGGGCCGTCCTGTTATGATGAGCGCCCCGTTGAAAAGCCTCGGGGCAAAAGACGCCGTATTTAACCACAAGCGCGCAGCCGAAACCAAAGGCTGTGCCGACGCCTAGTCTGAGCATGTCCGATAAAATTGAACTTCGCGCAGAGGTGCCGTCCGAATTGGGCGGCCAACGCCTCGATCAAGTCGCCGCACAATTATTCGCTGAGCACTCGCGCTCGCGCCTTTCCGCCTGGATCAAAGACGGCCGCCTGACTGTGGATGGGGCGGTTATCCGCCCGCGAGACATCGTTCATGGTGGCGCCATTCTTGAGCTTACCGCCGAGCAGGAAGCTCAGGGCGAATGGATCGCTCAAGACATTGCCCTGGACATCGTCTATGAAGACGACGACATCCTGGTGATCAACAAGCCTGCGGGCCTGGTGGTGCATCCTGCCGCCGGTCACGCCGATGGCACCTTGCTCAACGCCTTGCTGCACCACGTGCCGGACATCATCAATGTGCCCCGCGCCGGTATCGTTCATCGCCTCGACAAGGACACCACTGGTCTGATGGTGGTGGCCAAGACCATTCAGGCGCAGACACAGCTTGTCACGCAATTGCAGAGCCGTAGCGTCAGCCGGATCTACGAATGCATCGTGATCGGGGTGGTGACGGCCGGCGGCAAGATCAACGCGCCGATCGGTCGTCACGGCCAGCAACGCCAGCGCATGGCCGTGATGGAAGGTGGCAAGCAAGCCGTCAGCCATTACCGCGTGCTCGAGCGTTTCCGCTCCCACACTCATGTGCGGGTGAAGCTGGAAACCGGTCGTACTCACCAGATTCGCGTGCACATGGCGCACATCAACTACCCGTTGGTCGGAGATCCTGCCTACGGCGGTCGTTTCCGTATTCCGCCGGCCGCCAGTGTGACCATGGTCGAGTCCCTGAAGAATTTCCCGCGTCAGGCGCTGCATGCGCGGTTCCTGGAGCTGGACCATCCGACCACCGGTAAACGCATGAGCTGGGAATCGCCACTGCCCGACGACTTCGTCTGGTTGCTGTCGCTGCTCAAGCAAGACCGCGAGGCGTTCATCGGATGAGTGACTGGCTGATTCCCGACTGGCCTGCGCCTGCCGGGGTGAAAGCCTGCGTCACCACCCGTGCGGGCGGCGTCAGTCTGGCGCCGTTCGACAGCCTCAACCTGGGCGATCATGTCGACGACAGCCCCGAAGCTGTCGCCGAAAACCGCCGTCGCCTCACCGATCACTTCGCTATTCAGCCCGCCTGGTTAAAGCAGGTTCACGGCATTGTCGTGGCCCATGCTGACCCAGGCATTACGGCCACCGCTGACGCCAGCTGGACGACAACACCCGGAATCGCCTGCGCGGCGATGACCGCCGATTGTTTGCCCGCGCTGTTTTGCGACCGTGCCGGCACCCGCGTTGCGGCAGCCCATGCCGGTTGGCGCGGATTGGCAGCGGGTGTGCTCGAAGCAACCCTCGACAGTCTGGCCGTGCCACCTGCCGAAGTGCTGGTCTGGCTCGGCCCGGCCATTGGCCCACAAGCCTTTGAAGTCGGCCCGGAAGTGCGCGAAACCTTCGTCCAGCAATTGCCTGAAGCCGCCAAAGCCTTTGTGCCGAGCCAGAATGCCGGCAAGTTCATGGCCGACATCTATGAGCTGGCGCGTTTGCGTCTGGCCGCTCGCGGTGTAACGGCTGTCTACGGCGGCGGGTTCTGCACCGTGAACGATCCACGTTTCTTTTCTTACCGCCGCAGTCCACGCACCGGCCGGTTTGCCTCTTTAGTCTGGATCGAACGCTAGACTTCTCTGATCTACATCAACTGTACGACGCTTGAATCTTCCAGAATCGACCACATCTAGTGAGGTATCTGGCAGGCTTCTTCATTCAGGATGTTTATAGGTCCGGCCTGCTCAAAAGGAAGGTGACCCATGCGTATAGACCGTTTAACCAGCAAGTTGCAGTTAGCCTTGTCCGACGCCCAATCCCTGGCCGTCGGCCTCGATCATCCGGCCATTGAACCGGCGCATTTGATGCAGGCCATGCTTGAGCAACAGGGTGGTTCGATCAAACCCCTGCTGATGCAGGTGGGTTTCGACGTCAACAGCCTGCGTAAAGAGCTGACCAAAGCACTCGATCAGCTACCGAAAATCCAGAATCCCACCGGCGATGTGAACATGTCGCAGGATCTGGCGCGCCTGCTCAATCAGGCCGATCGTCTGGCCCAGCAGAAGGGCGACCAGTTCATCTCCAGCGAACTGGTGCTGCTCGCCGCGATGGACGAGAACAGCAAGCTCGGCAAATTGTTGCTGGGCCAGGGCGTGAGCAAGAAAGCCCTGGAAAACGCGATCAACAACCTGCGTGGCGGTGAGGCAGTCAATGATGCCAACCACGAAGAATCACGCCAGGCACTGGACAAGTACACCATCGACCTGACCAAGCGCGCCGAAGAGGGCAAGCTCGATCCGGTGATTGGCCGTGACGACGAAATTCGCCGCACCATTCAGGTCCTGCAACGCCGCACCAAGAACAACCCGGTGCTGATCGGTGAACCTGGGGTGGGTAAAACCGCCATCGCCGAAGGTCTGGCCCAGCGCATCATCAACGGCGAAGTGCCGGATGGCCTGAGAGGCAAGCGCCTGCTGTCTCTGGACATGGGGGCGCTGATTGCCGGCGCCAAATACCGCGGCGAGTTTGAAGAACGCCTCAAGTCTCTGCTCAACGAACTGTCCAAGCAGGAAGGGCAGATCATTCTGTTCATCGACGAACTGCACACCATGGTCGGCGCCGGTAAAGGCGAAGGCTCGATGGACGCTGGCAACATGCTCAAACCGGCATTGGCCCGCGGTGAGCTGCACTGCGTCGGCGCGACCACGCTTAACGAGTATCGCCAATATATAGAGAAGGACGCGGCCCTCGAGCGGCGCTTCCAGAAAGTCCTGGTGGATGAGCCGAGTGAAGAAGACACCATCGCCATCCTGCGTGGCTTGAAAGAACGTTACGAGGTTCACCACAAGGTGGCGATCACCGACGGCGCAATCATCGCCGCGGCCAAGCTCAGTCATCGCTACATCACCGACCGTCAGTTGCCGGACAAGGCCATCGACCTGATCGACGAAGCCGCCAGCCGCATCCGCATGGAGATCGACTCCAAGCCGGAAGTGCTGGACCGTCTGGAGCGTCGTCTGATTCAGCTGAAGGTGGAATCCCAGGCGCTGAAGAAAGAAAGCGACGACGCGGCGAAGAAACGTCTGGAAAAACTGCAGGAAGAAATCGCTCGTCACGAGCGTGAATATTCGGACCTCGAAGAAATCTGGAACTCGGAGAAAGCCGAAGTACAGGGTTCTGCGCAGATCCAGCAGAAAATCGAACAGTCTCGTCAGGAACTGGAAGCCGCGCGCCGTAAAGGCGACCTGAATCGCATGGCCGAGCTGCAATACGGGGTGATCCCGGACCTGGAGCGCAGCCTGCAAATGGTCGACCAGCACGGCAAAAGCGAAAACCAGTTGCTGCGCAGCAAGGTGACTGAAGAAGAGATCGCTGAGGTCGTGTCGAAGTGGACCGGCATTCCGGTGTCGAAAATGCTCGAAGGCGAGCGCGAAAAGCTGATGAAGATGGAAAGCCTGTTACACCAACGTGTGATCGGCCAGGACGAAGCGGTGATCGCGGTCTCCAACGCGGTGCGGCGTTCCCGCGCCGGGTTGTCCGACCCGAATCGCCCGAGCGGCTCGTTCATGTTCCTCGGCCCGACCGGTGTCGGTAAAACCGAGTTGTGCAAGGCGCTGGCCGAGTTCCTGTTCGATACCGAAGAGGCGATGGTGCGGATCGACATGTCCGAGTTCATGGAGAAACATTCCGTTGCTCGCTTGATCGGCGCGCCACCAGGCTATGTAGGGTATGAAGAGGGCGGTTACCTGACCGAGGCAGTGCGTCGCAAGCCTTACTCGGTAATCCTCCTGGACGAGGTCGAGAAGGCCCACCCGGACGTCTTCAACATCTTGCTGCAAGTGCTTGAAGATGGCCGCTTGACCGACAGCCATGGCCGTACGGTGGATTTCAAAAATACCGTGATCGTCATGACTTCCAACCTGGGGTCGGTGCAGATCCAGGAACTGGTCGGTGATCGTGAGGCGCAACGCGCGGCGGTGATGGATGCGATTTCCACGCACTTCCGGCCGGAGTTCATCAACCGGGTCGATGAAGTGGTGATCTTTGAGCCGTTGGCTCGGGATCAGATCGCCGGCATTACCGAGATCCAGTTGGGTCGCCTGCGTAGCCGCCTGACAGAGCGCGAGCTGAAGCTTGAGCTGAGTCCGGAGGCGATGGATAAGCTGATCGCTGTCGGTTACGACCCGGTATACGGCGCACGGCCGCTCAAACGAGCGATCCAGCGCTGGATCGAGAACCCGCTGGCGCAGCTGATTCTGTCGGGTCGGTTCATGCCCGGCGATACCGCCAAAGGTGTCGTGGAAAACGACGAAATCGTTTTCGTCTGACGCTAGGCGGCAGTGCAATAAAAGAGGGCCTCGCATCGCGAGGCCTTTTTTTCGCCAGGCTGTTGAACTCAAAGGAAAAGGCTTGTAAAGTGCGCCCCGCAGTAAGTCACCCCAAGGGTTTCCGCTCCCCAAGCAGGAATCTGAAAATAAGTTGCAAATCATTGTCTTGAAAGCAATTTAGGGGGTTGACAGAGGTGTTGAAGATTGTAGAATAGCGCGCCTCAGACACACGAACGCAGCGATGCGAACGAGTCGAAGAGAACGCAGTAAAGCTTCACTGTTGTAAATTGAAATATGTAGTTCCGTGATAGCTCAGTCGGTAGAGCAAATGACTGTTAATCATTGGGTCCCAGGTTCGAGTCCTGGTCACGGAGCCAATTTCAAACCGGGGTATAGCGCAGTCCGGTAGCGCGCCTGCTTTGGGAGCAGGATGTCAGGAGTTCGAATCCCCTTACCCCGACCATTTTTGGGTCGTTAGCTCAGTTGGTAGAGCAGTTGGCTTTTAACCAATTGGTCGTAGGTTCGAATCCCACACGACCCACCATTTTTGAAACCAGTTAACGCTGGAATCGAATCTTAAGATCAGAGGCCAAAAGCGCTGATCGAAGAAGGCGCCTTTCAAAGGGTGCCTTTTTTTTACCGGGGTATAGCGCAGTCCGGTAGCGCGCCTGCTTTGGGAGCAGGATGTCAGGAGTTCGAATCCCCTTACCCCGACCATATTAAAAATCCTCGTATCGAAAGATACGGGGATTTTTTTTGTCCGCCGTAAATGCAATAAGCCCCGCTTCTCGATGGAGAAGCAGGGCCTGGTCTTGAGAGACTTAGCTATTGTCTTTCAGGTGCTCGAACAAGCCCTTCGGCATTTTTTTGCCATTGGCTTCGTAGTTCGCTTTCACGTTATTGAAAGCCTCTTGTTCGTCGATTTGACCGTCATGGTTGGTGTCGATCTTGTCGAAGTCGGCCTTGGGGGCCACTTTCAGGAATTCCGCGCGGGATACTTTGCCGTCCCCATCGGTATCGGTTTTGGCCATTGAGGCATCACCGCATTTGCCTTCGCCACATTTACCTTCAGGCGTCTTCACGGCCTGTTCAGCCGAGGCCAGCAGGTAGCCCTGAGTCAGAGGCTGCGAAGCGAATACGGAACCGGACAACATCATGCCACCGGCCAGGACAGCGCCGAGCAGGCCAACGGTGTTTTTGCTGAGAGTAGTGGTACGGGACATTACAAATCTCCTGGGTTGCACGACACAACCGCTCGATGAAGGACGCCACGCAAGTGCGGCGATGACCGAAGCAGGCAGTGCCTTGCTCGGGTGTGGCCATTTAGCGGGCATGGTGTATCGCTACTGTGTCGCGCAAGGGGGGCTTTGTAAGTGAAGGGATGGAATCAGTGGGGAGATACAGTGAGACACAGAAGTGTCTGGAAGTTGGACCGAGGCGGGCTTAGCGGGCAAGCCTCGCTCCCACAGATCCGCTGTAGGAGCGAGGCTTGCCCGCGAAGAGGCCCTGAATAACGCCGAAAATCTTAGTGCAGCTTCAGTCGCGGCTCAGTCCCGCGCCCAATCTTGCTGCCCAGCATCAGCATTGCCGTGCGGAACGCGCCGTATAGCGCCATCTGGTGCATGCGGTACAGCGACACGTAAAACATCCGTGCCAGCCAGCCCTCGAGCATCACGCTACCGGTGAGGTTGCCCATCAAGTTACCCACAGCCGAAAAACGCGACAGCGAGATCAGCGAGCCGTAGTCGGTGTACTTGTACTCCGGCAGGGTTTTGCCTTCGATCCGCAGTTTCAGCGATTTGGCCAGCAACGATGCCTGCTGGTGCGCTGCCTGAGCGCGCGGCGGCACATTGCGATCAGTGCCCGGCTGTGGGCAAGCCGCACAGTCACCGAAGGCGAAGATGTTCTCGTCGCGGGTTGTTTGCAGGGTCGGCAACACTTGCAGCTGGTTGATGCGGTTGGTTTCCAGACCATCGATGTCCTTGAGGAAACCCGGTGCACGAATCCCGGCGGCCCAGACTTTCAGGCTTGCACTGATCACTTTGCCATCGGCGGTTATCAAGCTGTCTGCCGTCACCTCGCTGACTACGGCATTGGTCATGACGTTGACCCCGAGTTTCTCCAGGGTTTTATGCACAGGCCCGCCGATCCGTTCCGGCAGGGCTGGCAACACCCGTGGTCCGGCTTCGATCAGGGTGATGTGCATGTTTTCCGGTTTGATTCGGTCCAGGCCATAGGCCGCGAGTTCATGGGCGGCGTTGTGCAGTTCTGCCGCCAGTTCGACCCCGGTGGCCCCGGCGCCGACGATGGCTACGCTGATCTGTTCGACCTTGTCGGTCTGCCCGGCGTGGGCGCGCAGATAGTGATTGAGCAGTTGCTGATGGAAGCGCTCGGCCTGTTTGCGGGTATCGAGGAACAGGCAGTGCTGCGCCGCGCCTTGCGTGCCGAAATCGTTGGTGGTGCTGCCGACGGAAATCACCAGCGAGTCGTAAGACACTTCGCGCGCCGGCACCAGTTCCAGACCGGCCTCATCATAGGTGGCGGCCAACTGGATTTTTTTCTGTGTGCGATCGAGTCCGCTCATGCGCCCCAGCTGGAACTCGAAGTGGTTCCATTTCGCCTGGGCAACATAGTTGAGTTCGTCTTCGGAAGAGTTCAGGGAACCTGCCGCCACTTCGTGCAACAGCGGTTTCCAGATGTGGGTCAGGTTCGCGTCGACCAGCATTACACTGGCCGTGCCGCGCTTGCCCAGAGTCTTACCCAGACGGGTAGCCAACTCCAGACCGCCGGCGCCGCCGCCAACGATGACAATACGATGAGTCATGGGGATATCTCGCAAGGCTAAAAGAAATCGGTGCAGTTACCCGAGCGAGCGCGATGCAGCTCATAGCGTCAGGTAACTGATCAGTCGGCTCAACAGACCGAGACCAATGGTCACTGCCAACACCACCACCAGGAGCATCCACGGCCGGAAAGGCCGGCGCTCGACTTGGTGCTGGGACAGTTGCAGGTACTCTTCGACATGCTTCTGGTCGTCCGGGTTCAGGCGGCTGGTCATATTGGGCCTCGTCAGGTAGACGTTACTGAATGTGTAGAAGCTACAGAATGGCGCGATGTCACGAGCTGGCCCGCATTGAACAGAGCATAAACGCTGGCCGGCAGGGGCTCGACGCTCACCGGATCGTCCAGGTGAATGATTCCACGTTGTAACACTCGGCGATCAGCTCCCGCAATGGACTCACAGGCTGATCCCGACGTCGAAAACAATACTGCGACCCAGGTTACCGCGCAGAAAATCCGGGGCGTCCGGGTGGGCGAATAGCACTCGGGCGAAAGTCGGGCCGACCAGCGACAAGGAGCGCCAGCCTTGACGCAAATATTCGGTGGGCGGTGGAAAGTGACTGTTGAGGTCCAGCACTTCGCGTTTGAGGCTGGCGAAGGCGATGATGTCCAGGTCCCCCAGGTCCATGCCGCGTTCTTTGTAGTTGTGGGCTTTTTTGCGCAAGGTCGGTGCCAGTCTCAGCAGAAACTCATTGGCCGGAATGCGCCGGGGTTTGGCCTCGCGACGCACCAGCTGGCTCAAGGAAAACGCACTGCGTCGGCGTTGCAGCTCATCGCGCCATTCGTCGTTGAGGCGCCTGCCCTCGTCGAGCACGAAAAACACCTCGAAATTCGCGTCGCGAAACAGCACGTCCGGCGGTTCTCCGGCGGGGGCAAATTCGTCGACGCGATAGGGAATGTTCAGACCTTGCAGCAGGCGCTGGCAAACCCAACGCTCACGCTCCCATTTGCGGGCATTGGAAAGGAACGTGTTGGCTTGCTCGGCCGCAATGGTCAGCAGGCGTAAATAATCTGAGTCATCCATAGGCCCAAGCTTAGCGTTCATTTGCGACAAGCAGAAAGCGTGAAACGGTAAACAGGAGCACTGGGCACTCGGAACGGGCGGTGTAGACTGATGGCCATTACGCATTTGCGCTCGCATGAGGAGTAGAACGTGAAATATTGGCCGGTGTTATTGCTCAGTCTTCTGCCTCTTTGGGCCCAGGCGCTGGAGGTTGGCGAGCACCTGGCGCCGTGGACCTTACTTGATCAGTTCGATCAGGCCTTCACGCTCGATAATCAGACTCAGACGCTGCTGGTGGCGCGCAGCATGGACGCCGCCAAACTGGTCGACGCGGCGCTGCAGGGCCAGCCCAAGGGCTACCTGGAGGCTCGGCACGCGGTATTTGTCGCGGACATCCAGCGCATGCCTCGACTGATCGCGAAAATGTTCGCTGTACCGGCCATGCGCGATTATTCCTACCGAGTGATGCTTGACCGTGATGGTCGCGTGGCGCCGCGCTACCCCGGGCCCGTGGATAAAGTGCTGTGGCTGCAGCTCAGGAACGGTCAATTGGTGGGTGAGTACGAATACGCCACGGCGGCACAATTGCGTGAGGCGCTGGAGAAGGCCCTGCCATGATCGGCGCATGCCTATGGACGTTCACGTTTTTGTAGCCTGTCCACGTTGAGCTTTATGACATCCATCACCGCCGCAGTCATCACCGAGGTGGAGACACCAAACATCAGAATTCCGTTGGCGGCCTCCAATGGGCCAAGCAGACGCCAGCGAGCGGACATGACGATGTCGCCGTAGCCGAGCGTGGCGAAATTGACCGCCGAGTGATACAGCGCGGTGGTGAACTCGTCGAATTCGTTGAGCAGCATGAACAGCGCGGCCCAGATGGCGATCTGCACGAAATTACTGAACAGCATCAGCAGCATGACCATCGACAACAACAGGATATTCAGCCATTGCGTTTCAGGTGGTCGGGAATGCCTGAAATACACGTATTGACGCAGGCATATAGTCACGAAAATGGCCTGCATTATCAGGCAGAACACCATCACGGGAAGACCGGCCAGTAGATTCAACAGCATGGGAATATCCTCTGCCGTCGTGTCAGGTCTGTCCCTGGTTGTCCGGCCCGGGATCTTGCACTTGATCGACCCATTCCCAGAACAGCTGATAGCCGACTGCGAGTATCACAGGGCCGATAAACAGACCGAGGATACCGCCCGTGACCATGCCGCCCAAGGCACCGATCAGCACCACAGGCATCGGTACATCGACACCCCGACCCAGTAACAGCGGTTTGAGGACGTTATCGACCAATCCTGCGACGAAGACATAGATGGCAAACACAATGGTCGCCGTACTGGCACCTTGGTTCACGAACACAAAGACGATGACCGGAATGGTAATCAGGGTCGCCGGTAATTGCATGATGCCAAGCAGCAGCACCGCCAAGGCGAGAAGCCCGGCACCGGGGATGCCCATGAACACAAAGCCGATGCCCACCAACAGCATCTGGATGAGGGCGATGCCGACTACCCCCAACGCCACTGCCCGAATGGTGGCGGTGCACAGATCGGCGATTTTCGGCCCCTTGGCCGGACCGCAGAAGCGCGAAACGATGTGCACCGCGCTGCGGTGGCCGCTTTCACCATACGCTAAAAAAATACCGGCAATAATCAGGGCGAAGACGAATAAAAGGAGCCCCATGGCGACACCTGCAAGTTTGCTTAGCAGGGAGAGGCTGACGCCTTTGATCTGCGGTATGAATCTCTGTATCAGTTGGGGCAGGTCAGCGATGGCTTGCGCCCATAAGTTATAAAGAGGTTTTCCCACGAGTGGCCAACTGGCTACCGTATCGGAGGGCGGCGGAATTTGGAAGCTGTCGGTTTTGACCATGGTTATGACCCTGTCCACCGATTCCGCAATCGAGGCTCCCAACAGATAAACAGGCACCATAAGAATAATGATGGCGATCAATACAATCAGCGTCGCGGTGAACCCGTCTTTATTTGCCAGCGTGCTTTTGAACTTGACTTGCAATGGGTAGAGGGTGATCGCCAGGATCACCGACCAGAGCATCAGATCAAGGAACGGGCTGAATATCCGAAAGCAGAACATCACCAGAACGGCAATCAGTCCTGCACGAATCAGCACATCGAGCAGGTTTCGGGAAAAAACCTTTTCGAGAATGGGCGTGGGATCCATTGATGATCTCCTGTCGATAGTGGCCAATGCGCGCGTTCGGTATGTCCAGCATAGACGTGCGTTGGCCGTTTGCCGCTTCTCGTGACTGCCCGCAATGGAACTGTGTCATTTGCGTGACACACGCCTGCAGCGTGATCCGTTCGCCATGCAGTCTGCGCCGCAGACCTCGTCGGCGAGCACCAGGACGAACGCATGTTCGCCGCCCCCCTCCCAGCGCCCGGTTCAGGGCCTTGCACAAAACGGATAACGATCTGCGCAAAGCGGATATTGCCCCGTACCCGGCCTCTCTACCCTCGGCTGTACGGACGTTAGCCGCTTTACCGACTCTTAAAAAAACAACAACAAGAGACAGATGCCATGCGCAAGATTGACGTACATGAGGTTATCGACAACGCACGATTCAACCGCTTTCACTGGATGGTGTTGTTCTGGTGTGCCCTGATCATCATTTTCGACGGTTACGATTTGGTGATCTACGGCGTGGTGTTGCCGATGCTGATGAAAGACTGGGGGCTCAGTCCCCTGCAAGCCGGCGCGCTGGGAAGTTATGCACTGTTCGGGATGATGTTCGGCGCGCTGTTTTTCGGCCCACTGTCGGACAAGATCGGCCGCAAAAAAGCCATCACCCTGTGCGTGATGCTTTTCAGCGGTTTTACCGTGCTCAATGGATTTGCCCGTAACCCCACCGAGTTTGGCCTCTGCCGGTTCATTGCCGGTCTGGGCATTGGCGGAGTGATGCCCAACGTCGTGGCATTGATGAACGAGTACGCGCCGAAGAAAATCCGCAGCACGCTGGTGGCGATCATGTTCAGCGGCTATTCGGTGGGCGGCATGCTCTCGGCGGGGCTCGGTATCGTGCTGATCCCGAGTTTCGGCTGGCAGTCAGTGTTTTACGTGGCATTGCTGCCGTTGCTGTTATTGCCGTTGATCATGTACTTCCTGCCCGAGTCGGTGGGTTTCATGCTGCGTCAGGGGCGCAATCAAGAGGCGCGCAACATTCTGGAACGGGTTGACCCGGCTTATGTTGCGCACGCCAGTGATCAATTGCACATGAGTGAAGTGAAGGGCACCGGCACCCCGGTGCTGCAGCTGTTCCGCGAAGGTCGTGCGTTGCGCACGCTGATGCTGTGGCTGGCGTTTTTCTGCTGCTTGCTGATGGTTTACGCCTTGAGTTCCTGGCTACCGAAACTGATGGCCAACGCCGGTTACAGCCTGGGCTCGAGTCTGTCGTTCCTGCTGGTGCTTAATTTCGGCGCCATTTTCGGCGCGGTCGGCGGTGGCGTACTGGGTGACAGGCTCAACCTGCCGCGTGTGTTGGCGGTGTTCTTCGTGATTGCTGCGGTATCGATCACCTTGCTGGGCTTCAACAGTCCGATGCCGGTGTTGTACCTGCTGATCGCCCTTGCCGGCGCCACTACTATCGGCTCGCAGATTCTGTTGTACGCCTGCGCCGCGCAGTTCTACTCCATGACCATTCGCTCCACCGGTTTGGGCTGGGCGTCGGGTATCGGTCGCAACGGCGCCATCGTCGGCCCACTGCTGGGCGGCGCCTTGCTGGGGATCAGCCTGCCGCTGCAACTGAACTTCATGGCCTTTGCCTTGCCCGGTGCGGTGGCGGCTCTCGCCATGACCGTGTTCGCCATCAGCAATCAGCGCAGCGCCAAAGGTGTTGCCCGGACGTTGGCGCCGACCAGCGCTTGAACCGGGCAGGAGACGGCGCGGCGTCATGCCGTGTCGCGGCGAATCCGCTGCGGGTGGAGCACTTCAATCTGCCAATCAATAACAATAAGAGAACAGCGATGAAACAGATTCTTCCAGCAACCGGTTCAGTGTTGTCCCTGGCTGTCGCTTCGGGTTTTTCCGGCGGCGTGATGGCCGCCGAGGGCGGCTTCATCGAAGACACCACCGCCACCTTGCAAGCGCGCAATTACTACTTCAGCCGGGACTTTTCCGACATCGTCGGGGCCAATAAGCAGTCGAAGGCCGAAGAGTGGGCGCAGGGCTTTATCCTCAACGTCAAATCCGGTTATACCCAGGGCCCGGTCGGTTTTGGTGTGGATGTCATTGGCTTGCTTGGCCTCAAGCTGGACAGCAGCCCGGATCGGGTCAATACCGGTTTGCTGCCGGTGCGCGATGACGGACGTGCGGCGAATGATTACAGCCGTCTGGAAGGTGCGCTGAAGGTGCGTTACTCCAGGACCGAGTTGAAAGTGGGTGAGTTGCAACCCAACCTGCCGGTGCTGGCCTTCAGCGATATCCGTCTGCTGCCGCCCAGTTATCAGGGTGCAAGTATCAGTTCCAGTGAGATCGATGGCCTGACCTTGCAGGGTGGCCACTTGAGTTCGACCAGCCTGCGCAACGAGGCTGGCGACGAAAAGATGCAAGCCATGCTCGGTCATGTACCGCAGCGTCAGGTCAGCAGCGATGGCTTCAACTTCGCCGGCGCCGACTACGCCTTCAATGACAAGCGCAGTTCGGTCAGCGCCTGGTTCGGACAACTGGAAGATATCTACAACCAGCGCTTTCTCGGCTTCAAGCACAGCGAGCCGTTGGGCGACTGGATCCTGGGCGCCAACCTTGGCTATTACGACTCGCGCGAAGACGGCAAAAAATTACTGGGCAACATCGACAACCAGGCGTTCTTCTCCTTGCTGTCGGCCAAGCGCGGCGGCCACACGTTTTATGTCGGCTATCAGGGCATGTTCGGCGACAGCCCCTTCCCGCGGGTGTTTGCCAACATCTCACCGCTGGGCAACGAGGTGCCAACCTACGAGTTCGCCTACACCGATGAACGTTCCTGGCAGGCGCGCTATGACTACGATTTCGCGGCCCTCGGTATGCCGGGGCTGACCAGTACCGTGCGTTACATCACTGGCAATAACGTCGATACCGGCAAAGGGTTTGAAGGCAAGGACCGCGAACGCGATCTCGATCTTGGCTACGTATTACAAAGCGGCAGCCTCAAAGGCCTCGGGATCCGCGTGCGCAACGTCATGGCGCGCTCCAACTACCGCAGTGATATCGACGAAAACCGCCTGATCCTCAGCTACACGTGGAAGCTGTTATGAGCCCGCGATCACAGATCAGTGGTGCAATTACCCATGACCTCATACGTCACGCGATGGCTCTGGCCCTGATGATCGACGTACTCCATGGTCGCTGGCACGACCCCGCAGGCGGTGGCGGTGTTCGTCACTGAAACCACCTTGGCGATGTCCAGCGGCTGCGCCGGGTTGTACGAGGTGGCAGCGGTTGGCTCGTTACCGGCGGCCATGGCCGAGGTGGCGGCGAGGGTCAGAAACAGGCTGATCAAGGTTTTCATTTTTCCCTACTCCGTGTTGATTCCGATGGCTCAATTCTAGGCTTTGCCCGCGACCGATAAAGGGGCCAGCGCCAGATGCAGCCTTACATGAAACGTAACAGTCACCGCCCCTGGAGGGCTTATGGATCTGCTCAATAACTTGCGGGTGTTCGTCCGCGTGGTGGACAGCGCAAGTTTTACCGCCGCCGCCGATGCGTTGGATTTGTCGACCGCGCAAGTGTCGCGATTGGTGGCGGACCTGGAGCAGTATGTGCAAGCACGCCTGCTGCAACGCACCACCCGCAGGTTGAGCCTGACCGAGGCCGGTGAGCGATTCTTGCTGCGCAGCCGGCATATACTCGAAGACATGGAGGAGGCAACGGCAGAAGCGCGCGGCGCCCATCTCAAACCCAGTGGACGGTTGCGGGTGCACAGCATGAATGGCCTGGGCGTGCTGATCACGCCGTTGATCGCCCGCTACAGCGAGCTGTACCCCGATGTGGTGTTCGAGCTGACCCTGTCGCAGCGCAATCCCGATCCAATGGAGGACGGGCATGACGTGGTGATTTCGATTGCCCACGAACTGGCCGATTCGCAATTGGTCGCCCAGGCCATCGGGCAGATTTACAGCGTGCCTTGTGCCTCCCCGGATTATCTGCAGCGCCGGGGCGTGCCGGACACACCGCAGGCGCTGAACGATCATCAGTGCTTGCGCATGCTCGACCCGTTGTACAGCGATCAATGGGTGTTCAAGGACGACCATGAGGAGTATGCCGTCCGCCCGGCCAAGACCTTTCAGTGCAACGTCGCCGAATCAATGGTCAAGGCGTCAGAGGCCGGCATGGGCATCAGCCTGATTCCGTTCTATGCCGCAACGCGCCCGTTGAGCGACGGCACGTTACTGCGCCTGCTGCCAGCGTGGCGCCCCCGTCAACGCAATGTCTATGCGTTGTATCCGTCGCGGCGTTTTCTCGATGCCAAGGTTCGGACCTGGGTGGCCTTTCTCAAGGTCGAACTGCCCAAGCTGTTCGCCGAACATGACGCGGTGATGAACGATCCACGGCATTGGGCCTGACGCCCCGGCTACCCTCTTTGCGTTCATAGATCACCAGCGTGAGCATTGGTATCGCCATGCCAGTGTAGAAACGCGACACGGGCAGTCAGAATCGCCGGTGTAGACTGAGGGCAGTCACGAGGGGAGAAAGGCGTGAAATATAGAACAGTATGGTCACTCAGTCTCGCGCTTATAGGGGGCCGGATGCCGGAGAAGGTTCGCCCATGATCGGTGCCGAACTGTTGTCACCGCAAAGCCTCACCGTGGGTTGGCTGATTTACGTGCCGGTGATGATCTGGGCAGTCTGTCGGGCGCCCTGGGTCGAGTTGTTCAGCGACAGCCGCCGCCAGCATCTGTTGTTCGGCACGGTGTTCGCGCTGTTCATGTTGTGGTTGGTGCGACGGGATTTCGATACCGGCGTGTCCTATCACTTCATCGGCATGACGGCGGTGACGTTATTGCTGGATTGGCCCCTGGCGATTGTCGGTGGGCTGGTGGCGCAGCTCGGGCTGGTGCTGCTCGGACGTCAGGATCTGGCCGCTGTCGGGGTCAACGGCGCACTACTGATTCTGCTGCCGGTGCTGGTCACCGAGTGTTGCGCGATGCTGGTGGAACGCGCGCAACCACGTAATCCCTTTGTGTATATCTTCGTTTCCGGTTTCTTTGCGGCAGCGCTGTCGGCGTTGCTGTGCCTGCTGCTTGCGCTGTGGTTGCTATGGTTCGATGAGCGTTTTGCGATGCCGTATTGGCTGGAGGACTTTGTCGGTTATCTATGGCTGCTGATTTTTCCGGAAGCTTTTATCAATGGCATGGTGGTCAGCGCTTTGGTGGTGTTTTGCCCAGAGTGGCTGGAGACGTTCAATCGCACGCGCTATCTTTCGGCGCCCTGGAAAGACGACGATCCCAAATCTTGATCCACATCAAATCCAAAAATCGTTGACGAATCCATGCTCCGGAAAACCTTCAGGAGCATCGAAATGAGTGTCTACGAGTGGGCAAGGCAGGAGTTGCGTCAGAGTCTGGATGTGGCGCAAGAGGTGGGTTTTGATCCAGGACTCAGCCTGCGCGCCTTGCTCAGTGCGGTGGTGCAGCAGAGCAAGGCGGTACGCAATGTCGAAGACCTGGCCGATGAGTTGCGGTTTCTCGCCGAGAACCTCGACGAGGGCCAGGACTACGGCTTTATGCGGCCTTGATGGTCGGGATCAGTGACGCGGGTCGAAGTCTTCGCTGAACAGTTCGTCTTCGGCATCCGGGCTCACCGGGATCTTGTGTTCTTCCGACGCCCAGGCGCCCAGGTCGATCAGTTTGCACCGGTCCGAGCAGAATGGCCGGAACTTGCTCTCGGGGCTCCATTCGACAGGGGCGCCGCAGGTTGGGCATTCGACGGTTGGGGTTTGGCTCATGACTGGCCTCCACGCAAAGTAAGGTAAAAGTGATGCAGGCGTTCGACCTCGCTGTGCAGCCAGGCGAGGTCGCGGTCGTTGACCACCACATCGTCGGCATGGCTCACGCGGTCCTGTCGGCTGGACTGGGCCTTGAGGATCGCCTGGACCTGTTGTTCGCTGGTCTGGTCACGCTGCAGGGTGCGTTCGATCTGTAGCTGTTCCGGGGCGTCGATCACCAGGACCCGTTGGGTCATGGCGTACTGCCCGGATTCGATCAGCAGCGGCGAAACCAGAATCGCGTAAGGCGATTGTGCCTTGGCCAGATGGTGGGCGATTTCTTCGGCGATCAGCGGATGCAACAGCGCTTCGAGCCAGCGGCGTTCCTCCGGCACCTCGAAGATCAGCTTGCGCAGGGCCGCACGATCCAGTTGGCCGTCGGCTTGCAACACGCCGGGGCCAAAGTGCTCGGCGATTTTCGCCAGTGCCGGGCGACCGGGTTCCACCACCCAGCGCGCCGCATGATCGGCGTCCACCACGTGCACGCCCAGGTCGATGAAGTGTTGGGCGGCCGCGCTTTTGCCGCTGCCGATGCCGCCGGTCAGGCCGAGAATCCAGGGTTTTTCCACAGGGGTATTCATTTCAAACCGACAAACTGCCAATAGAAGCCGGTTATTTGACCACCCCAGAGCAAGGCAATCCAGCCGGCAATGGCCAGATAGGGACCAAAGGGCAGCGGTGTCGAGGTTTTTGCATCCCGCAGGCGCAGCAAAATCACCCCGATAACGGCGCCCAGCAACGATGAGAGCAGGATGGTCTGCGGCAGGATCTGCCAGCCGCCCCAGGCGCCGAGCATCGCCAATAACTTGAAGTCACCGTAGCCGATGCCGTCCTTGCCGGTGATCAGCTTGAACAGCCAGAACACCGTCCACAGCGCCATATAGCCAGCTACTGCGCCCCAGAGCGCGTCATGCAGCGATACGAAAAGCCCGAAGCTGTTGACGATCAACCCCAGCCACATTAACGGCAGCACCAGCATATCCGGCAACAGCTGATGTTCGGCGTCGATCAGGCTCATGGCCAACAGCCCCCAACTCAGCACCAGTACCATGCAGGCTTGCCAGCCGAAACCGAAATGCCAGGCAATGAGCGCCGACAGCAAGCCGCAGGCCAGTTCGGTCAGTGGGTAACGTTTGCTGATCGGCGCCGTGCAGTTCGAGCACCGCCCGCGTAAAAACAGATAACTGAGCACGGGAATGTTTTCCCATGCGCGAATCCGATGGCCACAGTGGGGACACTCGGAGTGGGGCAGTATCAGGTTGTAAGCCGGGCCAGGCGCTTCGGGTGGCAAGTCCAGTACGTCATGGGCCTGCAGGCGCCACTCGCGCTCAAGCATTTTCGGGAGGCGCCAGACCACCACGTTGAGAAAACTGCCGATCAGCAAGCCGATCACCAATGCTGTGATCACGAAGGCCCGCGGGTTGAGGCTCAGAAATTCGTTCAAGGACATATCAGATCGCTGAGCCGAGTTGAAAGATAGGCAGGTACATCGCAACCACCAGGCCGCCGACGATAACCCCGAGCACCACCATAATGAACGGCTCCATCAGACTGGTCAGGTTATCGACCATGTTGTCCACCTCGGCCTCGTAGAAGCTTGCGACCTTGTCGAGCATGTCGTCCAGTGCACCGGACTCTTCGCCAATGGCGGTCATCTGGATCGCCATGTTCGGAAAGATGCCGGAGGTGCGCATGGAAAAATTCAGCTGCATGCCGGTCGAAACGTCTTGCTTGATACGCAGGACCGCACGCTTGAAAACGATGTTGCCGGTGGCGCCAGCCACTGAATCCAGGGCTTCGACCAGTGGCACCCCGGCAGCGAATGTTGTCGACAGCGTGCGGGCGTAACGAGCGACGGCGGACTTGTACATCAGCGAACCCACCAACGGCAGTTTCAGCAGCCAGGTGTCCATCTTGTCCCGAAAGCCTTGCGACTTTTTAAAGGCTTGGCGTACGCCGAAGATCGCCGCAACCAGGGCACCGAGTATCATCCACCACCAGGCCTGCAGGAATTCCGACAAGCCGATCACCATCACGGTAAATGCCGGCAGTTCGGCGCCGAATCCCGAGAACACCGACTCGAATTGCGGCACAACCTTGACCAGCAGAATCCCGGTCACAATGATCGCGACAAACACCACGGCCAGCGGGTAGGTCATGGCTTTCTTGATCTTGGCCTTGAGGCTTTCGCTCTTTTCCTTATAGGTCGCCACCCGTTCCAGCAGGGTATCCAGGGCGCCGGCCTGCTCGCCGGCATCCACCAGGTTGCAGTACAGTTCATCGAAATACTGGGGCTTTTTGCGCAGGGAAGCGGCGAAGCTGTTACCGGACGCGACTTCCTGTTTCACTTCGTCCACCAGCTTGCGCATGTTCGGGTTATCAAAGCCTTCACCGATAATTTCGAACGATTGCAGCAACGGCACGCCAGCTTTCATCATCGTCGCCATTTGCCGGGTAAACAGGGCAATGTCCAGGGCCTTGATGCGTTTGCCCATGCTGAAAATGGACGTGGATTTTTTCCGCACCTTGCCCGGGTTGATGCCTTGTTTGCGCAACTGGGCCTTGATCAGCGCGGGGGTTTGCCCGGTCAACTCACCGTTCACTTTCGTGCCCTTGCGGTCCGTACCCTCCCAGGCATACACGCTGATTTTCGCTGCTTTGACCGCCATGTTCAGTCCTTGGTGACCCGGTTGATTTCTTCAAGGCTGGTGATGCCTTGCATGGCCTTGAGCAGGCCCGAAGTACGCAGGTCGTTGAAGCCGTCCTTACGCATCTGGATGTCGATTTCCAGTGAATTGCCTTCGGCCATGATCAGCCGTTGCAGGTCTGGGGTGTTCTTTACCACTTCATAAATCCCTACTCGCCCTTTGTAACCGCCGTTGCACTGATCACAACCGACCGGTTCATAGATCGTGAATGAGCCGATCCGTTCCTCGGGGAAACCTTCCTTGAGCAGTGCCTCGCGGGGGATGTCGATGGGTTTCTTGCAGTGGCACAGTTTGCGCGCCAGGCGCTGGGCGATGATCAGGCTGACCGAGGTCGCGATGTTGAACCCCTGAATCCCCATGTTGTGCAGGCGGGTCAGGGTTTGCGCGGCGCTGTTGGTGTGCAGGGTGGAAAGCACCATGTGCCCGGTCTGGGCAGCCTTGATGGCGATTTCGGCGGTTTCGAGGTCGCGGATTTCGCCGACCATGATCACGTCCGGGTCCTGACGCAGAAACGAGCGCAACGCCTGGGCGAAATCCATTCCCTGCCTGGGATTGACGTTGACCTGATTGATGCCTTCCATGTTGATTTCTACCGGGTCTTCGGCAGTGGAGATGTTGATGTCGACGGTATTGAGGATGTTCAGACCGGTGTAGAGCGACACGGTCTTGCCTGAGCCGGTGGGACCGGTCACCAGGATCATCCCCTGTGGCTGCTTGAGGGCGGCCATGTACAGGTCTTTCTGCTCGGGCTCGTAGCCGAGGGCGTCGATGCCCATTTGTGCGCTGGACGGATCGAGGATCCGGATCACCACCTTCTCCCCCCACAGCGTGGGCAGGGTGTTGACCCGAAAGTCGATGGACTTGGTCTTGGACAGACGCATCTTGATTCGCCCGTCCTGGGGTTTGCGTCGTTCGGAAATATCGAGGCTGGCCATGACCTTCAGCCGCGAAGCAATGCGATTGGCCAGTTGCGTCGGCGGCTTGGCGACCTCCCGCAGCATGCCATCGGTGCGCATCCGCACCCGGTAGCTTTTCTCGTAGGGCTCGAAATGCAAGTCGGAAGAGCCGCTCTTGATCGCATCGAGCAACATCTTATGGACGAAGCGCACCACGGGTGCGTCATCGGCATCCTGGCCTGCGATGGAATCCTGTTTCTGCTCATCGACCGACTCGATGTCCAGCCCGTCGAGGTCGACATCGGCCATGTCTTCCAGGCCGGTGGAGTGGTGGTCGAAGAATTTCTCGATGGCGTCGTTGAGCTTGTCTTCTTCCACCAGAATGGCTTCGGTGCTCAGCCCGGTACTGAACTGGATGTCATTGATGGCTTGATGATTGGTCGGGTCGGAAATCCCCACGAACAGCTTGTTGCCACGCCGCCAGAGGGGCAGGGCGTGGTGCTGACGGATCAGCTTCTCACTGACCAGCCCACGAGGTTGGGTTTCCTTGTCCAGGCAGTTGAGGTCCAGCAAGGCCATGCCGAAATGCTCCGAGGCCACTTCAGCGATCTGCCAGCTCTTCAGCAATTTGTTCTGCACCAGATAGCTGACCAGCGAGATTCGATTGCGTTGGGCTTGCTGATACGCCTGTTGCGCACCTTGGTCGGTGATCAGCTCGGCCAGTACCAATTGCTTGGCGAGACCGCTAAGGGCAATGTCATTCATTGGGTTACCGGACGCGGACAGTTAATGACTTATAGCCTAGTCAAGCAGCGGAACCAAACCAGCCTGCATGAGGTGACAAAAAGTGTCAGATAGTGCGGATCCTTGGAGTAGGAAAGGTCTTTACCGTGATCTCGCGCCCAGCAGGCAAGGGCGCGCGCGGCTTGGCATGACCTGTGCTGTGCCTTATTCAGATCATGAGATTCCGACTCATGCATGGAGCCTGTCTATGAACAATCAAAAAGGTTTTACCTTGATCGAGTTGCTGATCGTGGTGGCGATCATCGGGATTCTGGCGACGTTTGCGTTGCCGCAGTATTCGAAGTACCAGGCGCGGGCGAAGGTTACCGCCGGCCTTGCGGAAATATCGGCACTGAAGGTGCCTTTCGAAGACATCATCAACCAAGGCACCAACCCTACTCTTGATCTGATTGGTGGTACGGCGACCACGGGTAATTGCACAATTACGGCATCGGGTACCGCCTCTTCCGGTGCGGGCACTATCGGCTGCACGATTCTCAACGCACCGGGGCCGGTGCTGAGCAAAACCATTACGCTTACACGCACACTCGCCGGTGGCTGGACGTGTGCAACGACGGTCGATCAGGAATACGCGCCTAAAGGCTGCACCGGCGCTTCTGGCGCCTGATCCATTGTCATTCTGCCAATGCCCCGCGTTTCACGACGCGGGGCATTTTTTTGCTCGTCATTTGGGGCGCGACTCAATAATCAAGAAAACCCCCGACAATTCATGGCCTTAGGCCTGTGTTAAAACCCGCAAGTTGCATGTAGATAATTTCGAAGTCATGCATTTTGCATGATTCCGAAAATTACGTTTTTGATTAAGTAATTGATTTACAAGGATTTAATTTTTGACTGGCAGTTGGCACAGCGTTCGCACTATCCCTGATAACCCTGCTGACAAGACACGCAGCAGACTTTCCAGAAAAACAGGAGTTACTCGTATGAAGAAGTTCGCTATTGCTGCTGCTACTGCTACCGCGCTGACCCTGACCATGGCCAACGCTGCAATGGCGCAGACCACCCAAACCACCCAGTCCCCTATGGTGCTGGCCTCCGGTGAAGTGACCAAAGCCAAAGAGGCTACTTCCGATACCTGGATCACGACCAAAGTCAAAGCAGACCTGGTGACCGAAAAAGGCATTCCAGGCACCGACATCAAAGTCGAAACCAACAAAGGCGTAGTATCGCTGTCGTCCACCGTTGCGGTGACTGACGCTCAAAAAGCAATCGCGGTGGCTATCGCCAAGAAAATCAAAGGCGTCAAAGCGGTATCCGCTGACGGCCTGAAAGCCGAGTAAGGCAAGGCTTCTCGCCTGGACCGGGAGAAGGCGCGGTAGGCGGGCCGAGTCATACGTCTGCCGCGACTTGAGAGTTCATGCGAAAGTCCACAAGGACGTGGCCATAACAGGCCCCGGCATTCGTGTCGGGGCCTGTTCTATTGGGAACAACGCAAAAACAACTGTGGGAGCGAGCCTGCTCGCGATTGCTGACTTCCATTCGACACACACGTCGAATATAAGACCGCTATCGCGAGCAGGCTCGCTCCCACATTGGATTGTGGTGGATTCAATTCCCACGCTTGCTGGTGATTTGAACCAACCGATTCCCCTCAAAGCGCAGGTACTGGTACATCCCGCTGTTGGGCCCGTAGGTCCATTCCTCGACCTGAAACTCTTCGCGCCGATTGGCGCTACGCTTGTAGCCCAACACGTCGCGGGCAATGGGCTCTCCGCATTTCTGCAGCACTTCGCCGGACCTGTCCCCTACGCTGATCAATTGACTGCCACAGCGTAAGGTATCGGCCGCCGCTGCCTGACCGGCAGCCAGCATCAGGGCCAGATTCAGAAGCCAGCGCGCGCCCATCACTCGGCATCCAGATGCAAGGGGGTAATAACGCGGCCATCGCTTTCTGCCTCACCGAGGCTGGCGTCGACGAAGTACACGCGGTCATCGGCCAATTGACCCTTGTCCACCAGATAATCCTTGATGCTACTGGCCCGTTCCTGGCCCAGTTGACGCAACAGTACTTCGCTGGAACTCCAGAACTCGATCACGCCTTCGCGCATTTTTTTGCTGCGTTCTTCCTTGCCCAGATCTTTCCATTCGGCTGGAGGCTGGGTCTTCAGGCGTGTGCGGTAGATCCCTTCAAGCAGCGGGCCTTTTTCGCTGTCCGGCACTTGCAGCAATGAGGCCTGGGCCGGCACCTTGTCACCACGGCGCTGGAGCATTTTGTAGTAGTTGTACTGGTATTCCCGCTCCAGGCGTTGCTCGGCAATCAGTGGGCCATCGCTGCTCTTGGCGGCGGTGCCTTCGATTTCCAGGCGCAGGGCCGGACGTTCCTTGAGCGCTTGGGAGAGTTTGTCCAGCGCCGCTTCGGCGTCTTTGCTCAGGTCACTTGAACCCGGTGCGAACGCCACACTGCCCAGATCTTCCGAACCACCGCCGCTGACCAGACCGCCAATCATTTTGAATGGCGCTGCGGCGGCTTTCACGATCAGGTTGCGCAGGGTCTGCCAGATAATCGGCATGACGCTGAACTGCGGGTTGTTCAGGTCGCCGCTCACGGGCAGCTCGATGGAGATCTTGCCGTCGACATCCTTGAGCAAGGCAATCGCCAGTTTCAGCGGCAGGCTCACGGCGTCCGGGCTGTCGACCTTTTCACCCAGTTGCAACTGCTCGACCACCACTTTGTTTTCGGCCAGGAGCTGGCCGTTGGTGATCTTGTAATGCAGGTCGAGATTGAGCCGGCCCTTGCGGATACGGTAACCGGCGAATTTGCCGGAATAAGGTGTCAGGGTGGTCAGTTCCACGCGTTTGAAACTGGTGGCGATGTCCAGGCTGGCCATCGGGTCGAACGGGTTGACCGTACCCTTGATAGTCACCGGTGCATAACGGTCAACCTTGCCTTTGACGTCGACACCGGCCGGTTTTGCCTGCCGGCTGTCGATGGGGCCGATCTGTCCGTTGAGCTGTTGAATGGCCGTGGCGAAGTTCGGGGTCAGGCTGAAGTCGGCGAAGTTTGCCGAACCGTCATTGATGGCAATACCGCCAATGTGGATGCCCAGCGGTTTTGCTTTTCCGGCTGCCGGTTTGGCCGGGGCGGTTGTGGCGCCGGAGTCGGCCGGTTGCGGGATCAGCAGATCATCGATGTTGGTGGTGCGGTCATCGTTGATCATGAAGCGCGCATAGGGCTGGAACAGGTTGACCTTGTCGATCGACAGGCTGTCGCCGTGCTGATAGTTCAGGCCTTCGAGCACCAACTGTTGCCACTTGAGGAAGTCGCGGGTTTTCAGGGTGTCGAGGGTGTGCAGTTGATCGACCTGGGCGCGGCCGGTGACGCTGAACGCCAACGGATCGGTGCTTTTCAGGTCGACCGCCAGATCACTGCCCAGCATGCCGCTGCGCAGTTCAAGGCGAATGAACGGGTTGATGTAGGACTGGGCGACGCGCAGGTCGATGTCCCTGGTCTGCACATTCAGTTTGGCGCTGATCGGGGCCAGATTGACCACGCCGTCCGCTGTGATCTTGCCTTGCTTGCCCACGCCGGTGTCGAGCTTGAGGTTGAAAGGCGAGCCATTGAGGCTGTCGAAATTTTGCAGGTCGAGGTTCAGCGGGCCCAGCTCCAGCGCCACCTCCGGTTGTGCCTTGCGGTCGGCCAGGTGCACTTGATAATTGCGCAGTTGCACGTCTTTGAGCAGCACCTGCCAGGGCTTGCCTGGCGCAGTCGGTTCAGGCTTCGGCGAATCGGCCGCCGCTGGTGCGCTGGTCGGCTCGGCATTGGCTTTTGCGGTCGCTTTGGATGGCTGGCTGGCGAACAGTTTTTGCCAATCGAGTTGCCCATCGGCTTCGAGGGCGGCCCAGGTTTCCAGTTTCTGGCTGCGGATCTTGCCAACCACCACTTGCTGTTTGGCCAGATCCACGGTGGTGTCGCTGATGTCCAGCCGTTCGAGCTTCGCCAGTGGTCGACCGTCCGGAGCCTTGATGGCGAAAGGCGCGACGCTGACGGCGACATTGTTCAGCAGCAGTTCGGTTTGCTTGTCCAGGTTGAGTTTGTAGTCGGTGCTGAGGTTGACGACGCCGTCTTCGAGCACGAGTGGCACAGCATCGCGCACGTAGGGCCAAAAGGACTTCATCTTGCCATCGGTGATTTTCAGCTTACCTTCGGAGGCGATCGGTATCAGGCTGAAGTTACCGGTCCAGTTGAGCTGCCCACCTCCCGGGCCGACGGCCACCAACGTCATGTCGGCACTGTCTTCGGGCAGGGTGCTGAGGTTCTTCAGTTCGAAATCGAGTTTGTCGTAGAGAAATTCGATGGGTTCGCTGGGCCGTGCATCCTCGAAATGTACGGAGCCACTGGCCAGTTTGATCCGCTCCACGCGCAGCGGGAACGGTTTGGCGTTCGGGTCGGTCGGGGTCGGCTCGCTGGCGGGGATTTTGAACAGCCCGAGCAGGTTGAGTTTGCCGTCCTTGCCGAAGAGGATTTCAGTCTTGGGTTTGTCCAGTTCGATATCGGACAGGTGCAGCGCCTTGGTCCACAGGCTGTCGATCTGCAGATTCGCGTAGAGGCGTTCGAAGCCCACTTGTTCCTTGCCCGGCTCGCCGATGACCAGGCCCCAAAGGGTGACTTCGAGGCTGAACGGGTTGAGTTCGATGCGCTGGATCGTGGCGGGCGTCGTGGCGTAGTTGGCCAATTGTTGATTGGCAACCCGCAATGCGATGCCCGGCAAAATCAGAAAACCCAACAGGCTGTAAAGAGCCAGGGCAGTCAACAAGGCGCCGATAGCGCGAATCAATCCTTTGGGCATGTGCGGCTTCATCTGTCGTAATCGGAGTGCCTTGGAGTATGGCATGCGTTTACGGTTCCGAAGCAACCACGCTTTATAGGACTTGTCTGATTATCGGTGCGGATTTTCAGAGCTGCAGGATCAGCGTTTTCAGTGGCGGCTGCTGATCCATCGACGGGAAATCGCTGCCCGGCGTCAGCACGCTCCACTCACGCACCGGGCGCCCGGCCTTCTCCGCACAGCGCAAAACCTGCTCGCGCCAATCGTCCATGCTGACCTTCGCCAGGTTGTTGCAGCAGATCAGCACGCCATCGTCGGCGGTGGTCAGCAGCGCTGGTTTGAGCAGGCTCTGATAGTCGCGCAACAGGTCGACCGTGCCGAACGCACTCTTGGCCCAGGCCGGAGGGTCAAGCAGCACCAGATCGTACTGACGCGGGTCCAGACGTTGATAGCTCGGCAGTTTCTGCCCGCGGCGCTGGCTGATCGGCAGACCGGCCAATTGACGAATCGCCGGGAAATAATCGGACTGGATGAATTGCATCGTCGGCAATTGCGGATTGAGCAGACCGTTCTCACGACCGACCGCCAGATTGCCTTCGGCAAAATCCAGGTTGCACACCTCGCTCGCCCCACCGGCCGCGGCACTGAGGCCGACACCGCAGGTGTAGGCAAACAGGTTCAGCACACTTTTGTTTTTGCTGTGCGTCTTGACCCAGCCGCGAGCGTTGCGCAGGTCGAGAAACAGCAACGGGTCCTGGCCGGCGTGGCGCCCGCGAACCCGATAGTTCAGACCCCATTCGTGGCCGATCAAATCTTGCAGGGCGGCCTCGTCGGCGCGGTAGACGGTGTCTTCGCGGTCGATGCGTGAGTTGCCGCGGGAGCGGTCGTTGTAGACCAGCAGGGTGTCGAGGCCCAGGTGTTGATTGACGGTCTCGTGCAGTTGCAGCAGGGCGTCACGCTCCAGTGCCTGGTGAAAACTCTGCACCAGCAGTTGCGGGCCGTAGCGATCGATGGTCAGGCCGCCGGCGCCTTCCTGGCTGCCGTGGAACAGGCGATAGCAATCGGTGCCTTGCTGATGCAGCTCGGCGAGCAGGTCCTGACGATGATCGAGGGCGGCGCGCAGCGCCTGATTCAAGGAAGACATGCTGGGCGCCTTGCAGGAGGGAATGGGGGGCGCGGGAGTTTAACAGCTTGGACGATGAAGAACCTGTAGGAGCGAGGCTTGCCCGCGAAAGCGGTGTGTCAGGCGACATTAATGTTAACTGTGCCGCCGTCTTCGCGGGCAAGCCTCGCTCCTACAAGGGATGCACAACACGAGCTCATTGGTTCAGGCGTTGATCGATCAGCCCTTGCACCACGCTCGGGTCGGCGAGGGTGGAGGTGTCGCCCAGGCTGTCCAGTTCGTTGCAGGCGATCTTGCGCAAGATCCGTCGCATGATCTTGCCCGAACGGGTTTTCGGCAGGGCCGGGGCCCAATGGATCAAGTCCGGTTTGGCGAAGCTGCCGATTTCCTTGCTGACATGCGCCAGCAATTGTTTCTTCAGTTCGTCGTTGGGTTCGGTGCCATTCATGGGGGTGACGAAGGCATAGATGCCCTGGCCTTTGACGTCGTGGGGGTAACCGACCACGGCGGCTTCGGCGATGCTGTCGTGCAGCACCAGCGCGCTTTCCACTTCGGCCGTGCCGATACGGTGCCCGGAGACGTTGATCACGTCGTCGATGCGCCCGGTGATCCAGTAGTCGCCGTCTTCGTCACGGCGTGCGCCGTCGCCGGTGAAGTAGTAGCCGGGGTAGGGCTTGAAGTAGGTTTCGATCATCCGTTTCGGGTCGCTGTAGACGCTGCGGATCTGCGCCGGCCAACTGGACTTGATGGCCAGTATGCCGCTGCCGGCGCCTTTGATTTCCTTGCCATGTTCATCGAGCAATACCGGTTGCACACCGAACATGGGTTGGGTGGCGCAACCGGGTTTGAGCCGTTGAGTGCTGACCAGCGGGCTGATCATGATGCCGCCGGTTTCGGTCTGCCACCAGGTATCGACAATCGGGCAGCGCTGCTCGCCGACCGTATTGAAATACCATTCCCAGGCTTCCGGGTTGATCGGCTCACCGACGGTGCCGAGTAAGCGCAGGCTCTCGCGGGACGTTTCCTTCAAGGGCTCGGGGCCTTCACGCATAAGTGCACGCAGCGCGGTTGGTGCGGTGTAGAAAATATTCACATGGTGCTTGTCGATCACCTGCCAGAAGCGCGAGGTACTGGGGTAGTTCGGCACGCCTTCGAAGATCAGCGTGGTCGCCCCGTTGGCCAACGGGCCATAGACGATGTAGCTGTGGCCGGTGACCCAGCCGACATCGGCGGTGCACCAGAAAACCTCACCGTCGCGGTAGTCGAGCACGTACTTGAAGGTCATGGCCGCTTGCAACAGATAGCCGCCGGTGGTGTGCAGCACGCCTTTGGGTTTGCCGGTGCTGCCGGAGGTGTAGAGGATGAACAGCGGGTCTTCGGCGTCCATCGGCTCCGGCGGGCAGTCGTCGCTGACGTCGCGCAAGGCCTGGTGGTACCAGATGTCCCGATCGTCGACCCAGTTAATCTGGCCTTGGGTACGTTCGACCACGATCACGGTGTTCACGTTGGGACAGCTTTGCAGTGCTGTGTCGACGTTCTTTTTGAGTGGCACGAATTTACCGCCACGCACGCCTTCGTCGGCGGTGATCACGGTGCGGCAATCGGCATCGAGGATCCGGTCACGCAGCGAATCCGGGGAGAATCCGCCGAATACCACCGAATGAATCGCGCCTATCCGCGCACAAGCGAGCATGGCGTAGGCGGCTTCGGGGATCATCGGCATGTAGATGCACACGCGGTCGCCTTTTTTCACGCCACGGCTTTTAAGCACGTTGGCCAGTCGACAGACGTTGTGATGGAGTTTTTTGTAGGTGATCCGGGCAGATTCGGCGGGGTCATCGCCTTCCCAGATGATCGCGGTTTGATCGCCGCGTTTTTCCAGGTGACGATCGATACAGTTGTAACTGACGTTTAACTTCCCGCCGGCGAACCAGCTCGCCTCACCGGTTTTCAGGTCGTAACGCTGGACGGTTTGCCACGGCGCGCTCCAATCAAGAAAGCGTGTGGCCTGTTCGGCCCAGAAGGTGCTGGGGTGCTCGATGGATTGGCGGTACAGGCGTTGATAGTCGTCTTGACTTAACTGTGCGGCCCGGCGGACGGCATCGGCTTTGGGGAACGTGCTGATATCGAACATGACGGTTCCTTATTCTTGTTGCGACAAGTAATAAAGATGCGCCGAGTGGGGGAAGGGTTCAAGTCAGCTGCCGATCGGTGTGGAAGGTGCCGGCCGAAAAGTTTGTGACCAACGCAAACCAATGTGGGAGCGAGCCTGCTCGCGATGGCGGCAAAACATTCAACATTAATTTGAATGTCAGACCGCTATCGCGAGCAGGCTCGCTCCCACAAGGGTGTGGCGTCAAATCAACCGCGGTGACGACCGCGGAAGTAGTTGATCAGGCCTTGGGTGGAGGCATCATCGGCCGGGGCTTCTTCGCTGCCGACCAGACGGTTATAGACGCCTTTGCCCAGCTCTTTACCCAATTCCACGCCCCACTGGTCGAAGGCATTGATGCCCCAGACCACGCTTTGCACGAAGACTTTGTGTTCGTACAGCGCCACCAGCGCGCCAAGACGACGCGGGCTGATGCGTTCGACCACCAGGGTGTTGCTCGGACGGTTGCCCGGGATCACCTTGTGTGCCGCCAGCTTCTGCACTTCGTCCTCGCTCATGCCCTTGTCACGCAGCTCGGCTTCGGCCTCGGTGCGGGTCTTGCCGAGCATCAGTGCCTGGCTTTGGGACAGGCAGTTGGCGTACAGCCACTGGTGGTGGTCGGACACCGGGTTGAAGCTGACGATCGGCACGATAAAGTCGGCCGGGATCAGTTGGGTGCCCTGGTGCAACAACTGGTGGTAAGCGTGCTGACCGTTGCAGCCGACGCCGCCCCAGATGACCGGGCCGGTATCGGTGGACACTGGCGTGCCGTCCTGACGCACGCTCTTGCCGTTGGATTCCATGTCCAGCTGTTGCAAGTGCTTGGTGATGTTGCGCAGGTAGTGGTCGTACGGCAGGATCGCGTGGCTTTGCGCACCCCAGAAGTTGCCGTACCAGACACCGAGCAGCGCCAGCAGCACCGGCATGTTCTGTTCGAATGGCGCGCTCTGGAAATGCTGGTCCATGGTGTAGGCACCGGACAGCAGTTCCTTGAAGTTCGACATGCCGATGGCCAGGGCAATCGGCAGACCGATAGCCGACCACAGCGAGTAACGCCCGCCGACCCAGTCCCACATCGGGAAGATGTTTTCTTCGCGAATACCGAACGCCACCGCTGCCGCGTTGTTGCTGGAAACGGCGATGAAGTGACGATACAGCTCGGCTTCCGAACCGCCCTGCGCCAGGTACCAGGCGCGTGCGGCCTGAGCGTTTTTCAGGGTTTCGAGGGTGTTGAAGGATTTCGACGAGACGATGAACAGCGTGGTCTCGGCGCGCAGCTTCATGGTCAGTTCGTGGAACTCACTGCCGTCGATGTTCGCCAGGTAATGGCAGCGCACGCCTTTCTGGGCGTAGGACAGCAGCGCTTCGGACACCAGCTCGGGGCCGAGGAACGAACCACCGATGCCGATGTTCACCACGTCGGTGATCGGCTTCTCGGTGTAACCGCGCCACAAACCGTCGTGGATGCGGCCCACGAGGTCGGTGATCTGGTTCAGCACCTTGTGCACGTCGGGCATCACGTTGACGCCGTTGACCGACAGCTTGTCGCCCACCGGGCGGCGCAGTGCGGTGTGCAGGGCGGGACGGCCTTCGGAAGAGTTGACGATTTCGCCCTCGAACAGCGCTTTGATCGCGCCCTTGAGGTCGACTTCGTTGGCCAGGCCCACCAGCAGATTGCGGGTCTCGGCGTTGATCAGGTTCTTGGAGTAGTCGAGAAACAGGCCGCAGCTGCTGAGGGTGAATTGGGTAAAGCGCTGCGGATCGGCATTAAAGGCTTCGCGCATGCTGAAATCCTGCATGGCTTGGCGGTGGTCATTCAGCGCTTGCCAGGCGGGCAGAGCGGTAACGTCGTGAGGGGTGCGGTAGTACGCCATCGCTGCGGTTTTCCTTTTTACTTGAACGGCCTTTTTAACACGAAAAATCCCGGAGAGCCGCGGGTGGGCGTCCGGTCAACTGCGTCGACACGATTTTTGGCGCAGGGCGAATACAGTAAACCTCGCGCTGCAATCTGTCTTGACTTTGTCTGACCTGCTCCCGGTACTTTTTTAACATTTAAACAGGGAGCGGTCCGACAAACGGAAGGCTGAGGGGGGGGCGACTCGATCAGGCGACCTGAACCGGAATGGCATTACTGGTGTGGCTCAGCTCGTTACCCGGTGCCATGTAGAGCATGCGTGGCTTGAAATTGAGCAGTTCGGCTTCGCTGTAATGAGCGTAAGCGCAGATGATCACACGGTCACCGACCTTGGCCTTGTGCGCCGCGGCACCGTTGACCGAAATCATGCGCGAACCTTCTTCGCCACGAATTGCGTAGGTGGTGAAGCGTTCGCCGTTGTCGACGTTATAGATCTGGATCTGTTCGTACTCACGGATGCCGGACAGGTCCAGCCATTCGCCGTCGATGGCGCAGGAGCCTTCGTAATCGAGTACAGCATGGGTGACTTCGGCGCGATGCAGTTTGGCCTTGAGCATGATGGCGTGCATGAGTGTTTCCCCAGGTCGGAATCGAACGGCGGGCAGTTTGCCCGAAGGCTTTAGTGGCAGCAATACGATGTAAGAGCTGTCGCAGATCCAATGTGGGAGCGAGCCTGCTCGCGATGGCGGACTGCCAGCCAACTCAGATGTTGAATGTCATTCCCTTATCGCGAGCAGGCTCGCTCCCACATTTGTTTTGCGGTGTTCAGGCGGAGGCGTCGAGATTCAGATGCAGGTTGTCAATCAACCGCGTCGTGCCCAGGAACGCCGCCACCAGAATCACCAGATCCCGATCTTCCGCCGTCGCCGGACGCAACGTCAGCGCATGGCGAATTTCCAGATAATCCGCCCGCAGACCGGCGGCTTCGAGTTGCTTGATCTGCTCGTTGAGCAGCGTCGGGTAATCCCGCTCACCCTGTTTGATCGCATCGGCAATATGGGTCAGGGTGCGATAGACCACTGGCGCGATGGCCCGCTGTTCTTCGCTGAGGAAACCATTACGCGACGACAGCGCCAAGCCGTCGGCGGCACGCACGGTGGGTTCGCCGATGATCTGGATCGGCATGTTCAAGTCGTGCACCAGGGCGCGAATTACCGCCAGTTGCTGGAAGTCTTTCTGGCCGAAGATCGCCAGGTCCGGCTGGACCATGTTGAACAGCTTGCTGACTACGGTCGCCACTCCTTCGAAATGCCCCGGACGGCTGGCGCCGCACAGGCCTTCGGACAGTTGCGGAACACTGACGCGGGTCTGACCGGCCATGCCGTCGGGGTACATTTCTTCGACGGTTGGCGCGAACAGCAGATGGCACCCGGCCTGGAGCAGTTTCTCCTGATCGGCGGCCAGGGTCCGCGGGTACTTGTCGAGGTCTTCGCCGGCGCCGAATTGCAGCGGGTTGACGAAAATGCTCGCGACCACGAAATCCACCCGTTGGGTGGCTTTGGTAATCAGCGCGATATGCCCGCTGTGCAGGTTGCCCATGGTCGGCACGAAGCCGATGCGCTTGCCTTCGCTACGGGCACGGGCCACGGCGGCCCGCAGTTCGCGTACGGTTTTTACGGTGTTCATGCAGAGAATCCGTGTTCGATACCTGGGAAAGTCGCCGCTTTGACTTCAGTGACGTAAGCGCTCAGGGCAGCCTGGATGCTGGGTTGGCCAGTCATGAAGTTTTTTACGAATTTTGGCACGCGGCCGGTAATGGACAAGCCCAGCATGTCGTGCAGTACCAGCACCTGGCCGTCGGTGCCATTGCCGGCGCCAATACCGATCACCGGGATCTTCACTGCCTGAGTGATTTCTTCGGCCAGCTCGCTAGGCACGCATTCGAGCAGCAACATCGCCGCACCGGCCTGTTCCAGGGCAATCGCGTCGGCACGCATCTGCCGCGCCTGGTTTTCGTTGCGGCCCTGGACTTTATAGCCACCGAGGATGTTGACCGATTGCGGTGTCAGCCCCATGTGCGCGCACACCGGGATGCCACGTTCGGCCAGCAGACGGATCGAGTCCGCGAGCCACAATGCGCCTTCAACCTTGACCATGTGCGCACCGGCCTGCATCAACAGGGCGCTGTTGGTCATGGTTTGTTCGAGGGTGGCGTAGGCCATGAAGGGCAGGTCGGCGAGGATCAGGGCATCGGCGTTGCCGCGTTTGACGGCTGCCACGTGGTAGGCCATTTCAGCTGTGGTCACCGGCAGGGTGCTGTCGTGACCTTGCAAAACCATGCCGAGGGAGTCGCCCACCAGCAGCACTTCGACCCCGGCCTCATTGCAGGCGTGGGCGAAGGTCGCGTCATAGCAGGTCAGCATGGTGATCTTTTCACCTTTCTGCTTGAGGCTCTGGAGCGTGGTCAGGGTGATGGCTGGCATGAAAAAAATCCTCATTACAGGCGCTGTGGAAACTACTGCGAGTAACGCGCGTGATTCGTCATTTATACAGGCGCACCTTCTTTCGTGGTGCTTGTAAGGCCTGGATTGCGCCCTTTGGCGCCGCGTTGGCGGCAGCGGGACGCCTATAGTCGTGAGGAGAACCCGGGAAGTCAATTGCGTGTGTTACCGCATTGTTACGTGTGGGGTGTTACCGACGTTACTGATGCGATTCAGCAGGTTGGCAAGGATGATTTGCAGATTGTTGTCCGACAAAAAACCAATGTGGGAGCGAGCCTGCTCGCGATAGCGGTCATTCAGTCAACATCATTGTTGAATACCAGTCCGTTATCGCGAGCAGGCTCGCTCCCACAAGGAGTATTTGTCAGGCGTGAGAAATGCGTTCCAACCCGACGAACGGGCAGGCGGCGAGTAATGCTGTGAGGGTGCGGCCATCGGCCAGGCGCAGATCCGCCGGTGCCAGCTCGGCCAGCGGATACAGCACAAAGGCCCGTTCCTGCAGGTGGTAGTGGGGGACTTTGAGGCGCGGCTCGTCGATCAGGCGATCACCGAACAGCACGATGTCCAGATCCAGTGTGCGTGGGCCCCAGCGTTCAAGGCGCTCACGGCCTTGCCCGTTCTCGATGGCTTGCAGTGCATCAAGCAGGTCCAGCGGTGCGAGGCTGCTGTCGAGGGCGGCGACCGCGTTGGTGTAACGCGGTTGGCCGGGCAGCAGCGAGTCGCTTTGATAAAACGCTGAAACGCCGACCAGTTGGGTCTGCGGCAACTGCGACAACGCCTCGATAGCGCTGCGCAACTGTTCGGCGGGGTCAGCCAGATTGCTGCCCATGCCGATGTAGATGCGTTCCATGGCTTACTCGCCCGTGGCGCTCGGTGCGCCGGCCGCGCGTTTGCGCTTGGCACCGCCGCTGCGGCGACGTTTGCGCGGAGCGCCGGTACCGTCGTCCTTGCCGCTGAGGTCGCGGATCATGTCCCGGCGTTCGCTGTCGTTGGCGTCCTGATAATCGGTCCACCATTCGCCCAGGCCATCGGTCTGTTCGCCTGCGCTTTCACGCAGCAGCAGGAAGTCATAACCGGCACGGAATCGCGGGTTGTCGAGCAACAGGTCGGCGCGTTTGCCGCTGCGCCGTGGCAGGCGCTCCTGCATGTCCCAGATCTCGCGAATCGGCATGGTGAAGCGTTTCGGAATGGCGATGCGCTGACACTGTTCGGCGATCAGCTCATGAGCGGCTTCCTGCATCGCCGGAATCGGCGGCATGCCGCGCTCTTGCAGGCGCAACACGCGAGCCGGCAGGGCAGGCCAGAGCAGGGCGGCAAACAGGAACGCCGGGGTGACCGGTTTGTTCTGCTTGATCCGCAGGTCCGTGTTGATCAACGCTTCGCTGATCAGCGTGTGGGTGTAGGTCGGGTTGTACTCCAGCGCTGCCGCACTGGCCGGGAACAACGGGTCGAACAACTGCAGGTCGACCAGCATCTCGAAGGTGTCCGCGGCATGGCCGGAGAGGAACAGCTTGAGCACTTCCTCGAACAGACGGGCCGACGGGATCTCGCGCAGCATCGGCGCCAGTTCGCGGATCGGCACGGCGCTGTGTTTTTCGATGCCGAAATTCAGCTTGGCAGCGAACCGCACGGCCCGCAGCATCCGCACCGGGTCTTCCTGGTAGCGTTGCTTCGGATCGCCGATCAGGCGGATCAGGTGATTACGGATGTCGTGTACGCCATTGGCGTAGTCGAGGATGCGCTCGCTGACCGGGTCGTAATACAGGGCGTTGATGGTGAAGTCGCGGCGTTGCGCGTCTTCTTCCAGGGTGCCGTAGACGTTATCGCGCAAGATGCGCCCGCTTTCGTTGCGGGAAGACTGGTTGCTGTCTTCCTCTTCGTCATTTTGCGGGTGATTGGCGCGAAAGGTCGCGACTTCAATGATTTCGCGACCAAAGTGGATATGCACCAGCTTGAAGCGACGACCGATGATCCGCGCGTTGCGGAATTCGGCGCGTACTTGTTCAGGCGTGGCGCTGGTGGCGACGTCGAAATCTTTCGGCGTGATGCCGAGCAGCATGTCGCGCACACAGCCGCCGACCAGGTAAGCCTGGTAACCGGCGTTCTGCAGGCGTTCGACGATGTTGACCGCGTAACGGCTGAATTGCGCCTTTTGCAGCGAATGTTGGCCGCTGTTGAGCACTTCAGGCGTGCTGCGGATGTGTTGCGTATGACGCTTGGGAGAACGGAATGACTGGAACAGCTTCTTCAGCATGGGATGCACTGTTTGAAGGAATGTTCGGCCATAACGAAGAATGACCGCATGATGGGCCGGGATTCTAGCATTTAGTCAGGGGATGGTGTAGGACACAGCAGATATGAGCTGTAAGGCGCAAGCTTCAAGCCACAAAGTGGGCAGATTTGAGAGGTTTTTCGAATCGCAGAAACCACAAGGGGAGCCGAAGCTCCCCAAGAAGTAGTTGCATGCTCTATTTTTATTATTGGTTTCGGGCTTCTTGTTTTTGTTGAGCGCCCTCGTCATGAAGTTTTCCTTCATGACCCTCCCAATCGGGAGCCAAGAGCAAACGGATTGCTTTGGTCGCTGTGCTGCAATGATCTTGCGATCCAACCAGTTCAGGCACTGTCTTAGGACAGTTTTTATTATTCTCGGCCTGGTCGTGGGGCACGCCCCAAATACAACGCCTCTCCAAAAGAATCAGTTAGCTACGCCTCTCGCCGTCTTGTTTTTATTGTGCGTGAGTCGATTCGTCTTATTTTTATTGTCTTGTGCATTGCTTGTTATTGTTCTTGTACTAAACATATAGCAGGGTGCGTGCCAACTTTTGTGAGGCCTAGTAAAACAAGGGGTTAGGCAGGCTGATGGTGTTTTTCGAGGCCCAAAAAAACCGGGGCTTCGTTACCGTAAGCCCCGGCTTCTGTTACGTGAAAAGATTGAGGTAACAGTTTTTTCACAATGTCATGTGTTACCCGCACATCCGACAGGCGCGGTTCAGCTTTCGCTGGCCACCCCGGTCTTGCGTCGCGGGATGCCCAGGCGCTGACGACGTTCCCACAAGCATTTGCGGCTGACCCCGAGTTTGCGGGCCAGTTCGGTTTCGGTCATGTGGTCCTGATGCTCGAGAACGAAATGCTGGAAGTAGTCTTCCAGGGACAGGTCTTCGGTCGGTTCATGGCTGTTGTTACCGGCACCGTTGCCTTGTTGCGGTGCCAGGCCGATGAAGTCATCGTCTTCCAGATCGCTGAGTTCGATGTCGATGCCCAATAGCTCGGCGGAAATTTCCGGGCTTTCGCACAGGATCACTGCGCGCTCGACCGCATTTTCCAGTTCGCGAACGTTACCGGGCCACGAATAATGCCGAATCGCCTGCTCGGCATCGGCGGCGAATTTCAGATCGGTGCGACCGACCCGAGCGCTCTGCCTCGCGAGGAATGCATTGGCTATTTCATTGACGTCCGCGCCGCGTTCGCGCAGGGCCGGCAGTTTCAGGGCGATTACGTGGAGGCGGTAATACAAGTCTTCACGGAACTGGCCGATCTTCGCCAGGCTCTTGAGGTCCCGGTGGGTCGCGGCGATCAGGCGTACATCGACCTTCTGCGACTGCACCGAGCCGACCCGGCGGATTTCACCTTCCTGCAACACCCGCAACAGGCGGGCCTGGGCTTCCAGTGGCAGTTCACCGATTTCATCGAGGAACAAGGTGCCGCCATCCGCCGCTTCCACCAGGCCGGCACGCCCGGCGCTGGCACCGGTGAACGCGCCTTTTTCGTGGCCGAACAGTTCGGACTCGATCAGGCTTTCCGGGATGGCCGCGCAGTTCACCGAAATCATCGGTGCCTTGGCGCGCTTGGAGAGATTGTGCAGGGCGCGTGCTACCAGTTCTTTACCGGTACCGGATTCGCCCTGGATCAGGACATTGGAATCGGTCGGCGCGACTTTGCGGATCTTGCTGTACAGGTCTTGCATCGGCGGGCAGGAGCCGATGATGCCGATTTCGCCATTGCTATTGTCGACACCGTTTTTCGCGGCGCCATTGGTCGCTTTACCGACGACCGGCTCACCGCTGACTTGCGCCGATTGCCGGTCCCGCAGGATTCGCGCGACGGCCTGGAGCATTTCGTCGTGATCGAAAGGCTTGGCGATGTAATCCACCGCGCCCATCTTCATTGAGTCGACGGCCGAACGCAGGCTGGCGTAACTGGTCATGATCAGCACCGGAGTGCCCTGGCCCAGTTTGATCAACTCGGTGCCAGGCGCGCCCGGCAGGCGCAGGTCGCTGACGATCAGGTCAAATGTGGGGATGCTGAAACGCTCTTGTGCTTCCTGCACGGATCCGGCTTCGCTGACCTGGTACTGGTTACGTTCCAGCAAGCGGCGCAAGGCGGAGCGGATAATTGTTTCGTCTTCGACGATCAAAATGTGCGGCATTGATTCGATACTCTCGACGGTCTCAGTTCACAGCGGACGTCGCTTCGACATGACGCGGTAAAGTCACCCGGATACGGGTGCCGCGTTGGCTTTGAACATCAGCCGGGCTGTCGATGGTGATTTGTCCATAATGCTCTTCAACGATGGAATAGACCAGTGCAAGGCCCAGACCGGTGCCTTCACCAGGATCCTTGGTGGTGAAGAAAGGTTCGAACAGTCGGTCCATGATGTTCGAGGGAATACCGCTGCCTTCGTCTTCGACGATCAGATCGACCGTGTGTTCGCCGGCTTCGCTCTTGACGCGCACCGCGCTGCCTGGAGGCGAGGCGTCGCGGGCGTTAGAGAGCAGATTGATCAATACCTGAGCGAGCCGCTGCGGGTCGCCTTCGACCCAGTGATCGGGGTCGCACAGGTTGTAGAACTGTACTTCGAAATTGCGCCGGTTCAGGGCCAGCAGGCCGATGGCATCCTGGGCCACTTCCGCCAGACAGACGGGCTCGTCGCTGTGCTGATGACTGCCGGCGTGGGCGAAGCTCATCAGCGACTGAACGATGCGTGACACGCGCTTGGTCTGCTCGAGAATCTGCCCGCTGATCTCCTTGAGTTCGGCGTCTTCCTCACGCTCTTCACGCAAGTTTTGCGCGAGGCAGGCAATGCCGGTAATCGGGTTGCCGATTTCATGGGCCACGCCGGCCGCCAGTCGGCCGATGCTGGCCAGGCGTTCGGAGTGCACCAGTTTGTCTTCGAGCATCTGGGTTTCGGTCAAATCTTCGACCAGCAATACCAAACCGCTGTTGCCCGGCGCCAGCGGTTCGTCGATCGCCGCTTTGTGCAGGTTCAGCCAGCGGGTCTGGCCGTCGAGGGCCAGGTGCTGTTTGTGCAGGTGCTCGTCGGGCAGATTGATGAAGCCTTGCAGCAGCTCTTTCCACGGATCGGCAATGGTGCTCAGGCGCGAACCGACCACCCGCTGCGCGGCAATCCCGGTCAGCTCCTCCATGGCTTTGTTCCACATGAGGATTTCCTGATCCTTGGCCAGCGAGCACACGCCCATCGGCAATTCCTGCAGGGTCTGGCGGTGGTAGCGGCGCAAGGCATCGAGTTCGGCGGCAAGACCGGTCAGGCGCGAATGGTAATCCTCAAGCCGACTTTCGATGAAGTGAATGTCTTCGGTGACGTAGTTTTCGCCGCCGGCCTTGTAGGGCAGGAAGGTTTCCACCATGTCCTGCGCCACGCTCGGCCCCATCAGGCCGGACAGGTTGGCTTCGATACGGTCACGCAAACGACGCAAGGCATATGGGCGGCGTTCATCGAACGGCAGATAAAGATCGCGCAGCGCCTGTTCGACTTCTTTCTGTGCAGCCTTGGCGCCCAATGGTTTTGCAAGCTGCGTGGCGAATTCCTGCGGCGAGGCGGCATGCAATTCGCGGCGTTGCGGACGTCGCACGTTGTCCACGGCGCAGGCTTCGGCGGCGCTGGCCTCTTCGGGGCTGGCGTTGGTGAACAGTGAGATCAGGGTGAACATCAGCACGTTGGCGGCCAGCGAGGCAATTGCTGCCATGTGCCAACTGGTGTCGTCCAGCACGTAGATCATGTTCAGCAGCGGAATGTAGAAGCCTTGCAGATTGCCCACCAGCGGCAGCAGCATGGTCACCAGCCACACCAGAATTCCCGCCAGCAGACCTGCGATGAAGCCGCGACGGTTGGCGGTCGGCCAGTACAGCACCGACAACACACCCGGCAGGAACTGCAACGTGGCGACAAAAGCGACGATGCCGAGGTTGGCCAGGTCTTGCTCGGCGCCCAGCATCAGGTAGAAACCGTAACCGGCCATGATGATGGCGACGATCAGCGCCCGGCGGGTCCACTTCAGCCAACGGTAGATATTGCCTTCGGCCGGCGGCTGATAGAGCGGCAGCACCAGATGGTTCAGCGCCATCCCCGACAGCGCCAGCGTGGTGACGATGATCAGGCCGCTGGCCGCCGACAACCCGCCGACATAGGCCAATAGCGCCAGGGCTTTGTTGTTGGCGGCGATGCCGATGCCCAGCGTGAAATATTCCGGATTGGTCGTGGCGCCGAGTTTCAGCCCGGCCCAGAGAATCAGCGGCACCGCCAGGCTCATCAGCAGCAGGAACAGCGGCAAGCCCCAGCTCGCACTGACCAGCGAGCGCGGGTTGAGATTTTCGGTAAAGGTCATGTGGTACATGTGCGGCATCACGATCGCCGAGGCGAAGAACACCAGCAGCAGCGTGCGCCACGGGCCTTCCTGCAAGGGCGTGTGCAGGGCGGCGAGGGCGGTCTGGTTTTGCAGCAGCCACAGTTCCAGCTGTTGCGGACCGTCGAACACGCCATACAGCGCATACAGGCCGACGCCGCCAATCGCGATCAGCTTGATGACCGACTCGAAGGCAATCGCAAACACCAGGCCTTCATGTTTCTCGCGGGTGGCGATGTGGCGCGAGCCGAAGAAAATCGTGAACAGCGTAATCAGCGCGCAGAAGCTCAGGGCCACGCGATGCTGCACCGGTTCGTGGGTGAGGATGCCGATGGAATCGGCCACTGCCTGAATCTGCAACGCCAGCAATGGCAGCACGCCGATCAGCATGAAAATCGTCGTCAGCGCACCGGCCCAGGTACTGCGGAAACGGAACGCAAACAAGTCGGCCAGGGACGAGAGTTGATAGGTGCGGGTGATTTTCAGGATCGGGTACAAAAGCACCGGTGCCAGCAGAAACGCCCCGGAAACCCCGAGGTAGCTGGACAGAAAACCGTAGCCGTACTGATAGGCCAGGCCCACCGTGCCGTAAAACGCCCAGGCACTGGCGTAAACGCCCAGCGACAGGGTGTACGTCAGTGGGTGGCGGATGATCGCCCGGGGGATCATGCCCCGTTCACTGATCCAGGCCACACCGAACAGCACCGCCAGGTACGCGGCGCTGATCAGGATCATCTGGGTCAGGCTAAAGCTCATCGGCATCTTTTTGGCTCTGCAGGATGAAGGTCACGACGATCAGAATCAGCCAGAGCAAATATGGGCGATACCAGGCGCCAGTGGCGTCGATCCACCAATCCATGATGGCTGGGGAGAACAGATAAATCCCCACTACCAGGAGCAGGACCAAGCGATAGATGTACATCCCGGCCTCTCTTTTTTATGCGTGTGCCCGAAAACGTGCGGCGATGGTAACGGATGGGCGCGCCACTGCAAGTGGCATCACTGCAGTTGTGCTTCGGGCAGTGTCAGTGTGCGCGGGATCAGCGATGCATCCCAGTGGGCGATGCCCCAATCGAGCACTTCCCGTGGTGTAGCGTCATTCAGTTCGGTAACAGGATTGTGCCCCAGCGCCCGCAGTGCGCGCAGTAACAGCGGCGTGGCCTGATCTTCGGTCAACGGCGGCGAACGGTAGGATTTGCCGAGTTTGTGGCCGTCCGGCTGGGTAATCAGCGGGATGTGCAGGTAACGCGGTTGCGGCAGGCCAAGCAGTTCTTGAAGATAGAGTTGGCGCGGCGTGGAATCCAGCAGGTCGGCGCCGCGCACGATATCGGTGATGCCTTGCCAGGCGTCGTCCAGCACCACCGCCAGTTGATAGGCGTAGAGCCCGTCGCGGCGGCGGATCACGAAATCGCCGACCTCCCGGCCCAGGTGTTGACGGAACTCGCCCTGCACCCGATCGATGAAGTGGTATTCCAGCTCCGGTACACGCAGGCGGATCGCCGCGTTCTCGGTGCCGTGCCCCGCGTTGCGGCAGAACCCGGGGTAGATGCCGTGATACGGCTCCAGTTGCTTGCGCGAACAGGTACACGCGTAGGCCAGCCCCTGATTGAACAGGCGATTGATGACTTCATCATAGGCAGCGTGCCGGTCACTCTGTCGGACCATATCGCCATCCCACTCGAACCCGTAGCTTTCCAGCGCCTTGAGAATCGCCACCTGAGCACCGGGCTCTTCTCGTGGCGGATCGAGATCTTCCATGCGCACCAGCCAGCGGCCGCCGACCGAACGGGCGTCGAGGTAGGAGGCCAACGCTGCGACGAGCGAACCGAAGTGCAGATGCCCGCTGGGTGTGGGAGCGAAACGCCCGATGTAGAGAGGGGAAGTCGTGGCAGTCATGGACGAATGTTACTTTCTCTGGTCGTGCGCAAGTCCCTGTGGGAGCGAGCCTGCTCGCGAAGGGGCCATCAGCTCCAACATTAGCGTTGCCTGACACACCGCATTCGCGAGCAGGCTCGCTCCCACAGGTTTTCTGCCGAGGTGAAATTCAGAAACAAAAAACGGAGCGTTCGCACGCTCCGTTTTTCGTTCAAGTCGCCAGGATTACTTGCCGACTTGCTTTTCCTTGATTTCCGCCAGGGTCTTGCAGTCGACGCACATGTCGGCGGTAGGGCGGGCTTCCAGTCGCTTGACGCCGATTTCGACGCCGCAGGACTCGCACCAGCCGTATTCTTCGTCTTCGATCAATTGCAGGGTCTTGTCGATTTTCTTGATCAGCTTGCGCTCGCGGTCGCGGGCGCGCAATTCGAGGCTGAATTCTTCTTCCTGGCTGGCACGGTCTGCCGGGTCGGGGAAGTTGGCCGCTTCGTCTTTCATGTGATCAACAGTACGGTCGACTTCCTGCATCAAGTCCTGTTTCCACTTGTTCAGGATCTTGGTGAAGTGAGCGCGCATGGGCTTGCCCATGTACTCTTCGCCCTTCACTTCTTTGTAGGGTTCGAAGCCGCTGATCGACTGGTTCTGTTGTTGCTTTGCTTGGGTGGGCATGAAATGGACCGCCTCTACTCTTGTAATCCATTGCGCAGGATTGCTCCATCACCGACACCTGCCGGCCCTGCGGCTGCAAGCGGGCGAACTTACCAGATCAAATCGGACCGCGCTACTCCCGGATGTCGAGCCCGCGATCTGCGGTGCTTGCAAAAGTTTGCAAAGCCTTGTCTGGTGGCTCCGGAGACCTGATCAATTATTGATTTTAGTCAAACCTGGGACATACGCTTGAACCGTTTGAAACCAGTGTTATAAGGCCTATGACCGTATCAGGTTCTCGCTCGTTCCTGTGCTTGAGTAGAATCGATTCTTTTCCTCGTTGTAAGGAAGGCTAATGGCTCTGTCCTACAGTGCGCGCAGTCGCGCTATCGAACCTTTTCACGTCATGGCCCTGCTGGCGCGGGCCAACGAGCTGCAAGCGGCCGGTCATGACGTGATTCATCTGGAAATCGGCGAGCCGGACTTCATCACGGCCGAACCGATCATCCAGGCCGGTCAGGCTGCGCTGACAGCGGGGAAGACCCGTTACACCGCCGCCCGTGGCATTCCCGAGCTGCGTGAAGCCATTTCCGGCTTTTATCAGCAGCGTTATGGGCTGAACATCGATCCGCGGCGCATCCTCATCACGCCCGGCGGTTCAGGTGCGTTGCTGTTGGTCACCGCCTTGCTGGTGGACCCGGGCAAACACTGGCTGCTGGCAGACCCGGGTTACCCGTGCAACCGGCATTTCCTGCGGCTGGTGGAAGGCGCGGGACAACTGGTGCCGGTGGGGCCGGACGTGCGTTATCAGCTGACCCCGGAGCTGATTGCGCGTCACTGGAATAATGACAGCGTCGGCGCCCTGGTGGCATCGCCGGCGAACCCGACCGGAACCATCCTGACCCGCGACGAATTGGCCGGACTTTCTGCCGCAATCAAGGCTCGCGACGGTCATTTGGTGGTCGACGAGATCTACCACGGCCTGACTTACGGCACGGACGCGGCCAGCGTGCTGGAAATCGATGACAGCGCATTTGTGCTCAATAGTTTTTCCAAGTATTTCGGCATGACGGGCTGGCGCCTGGGTTGGCTGGTCGCGCCTGAAGCGGCGGTGGGTGAGCTGGAAAAACTCGCCCAGAACCTCTACATCAGCGCGCCAAGCATGGCTCAGCACGCCGCGTTGGCCTGCTTCGAACCCGCCACCATCCGCATTTTCGAAGAGCGCCGCGCCGAGTTCGGTCGACGTCGGGATTTCCTGCTGCCAGCCCTGCGGGAATTGGGCTTCGATATCGCCGTGGAGCCGGAAGGCGCGTTCTACCTATACGCCAATATCAGCAAGTTCGGCGGTGATGCCTTCGCTTTTTGCCAGCATTTTCTCGAAACCGAGCACGTTGCGATCACGCCGGGTCTGGATTTCGGGCGCCATCTGGCCGGGCATCATGTGCGGTTTGCCTACACCCAAAGTCTTCCACGCTTGCAGGAAGCGGTTGAGCGCATCGCTCGTGGTTTGCGGAGCTGGCAAGGCTGATGCGTTTTCATCCTCCCCTCGAAGAAGGTCGCTTGATTCGTCGCTACAAACGTTTTCTCGCCGATATCGAAACCGTTGGCGGCGAGTTGCTGACCATTCACTGCCCCAATACCGGCTCCATGCTTAATTGCCAGGTCGAAGGCGGGCAGGTCTGGTTCAGCCGTTCCAATGACCCCAAACGCAAGTTGCCCGGCACCTGGGAAGTCGGCGAAACCCCGCAGGGGCGACTGTTTTGTGTAAACACCGGGCGCGCCAACGGTTTGATCGAGGAGGCGTTGCGGGCCAATGTCATCACTGAGCTGAACGGCTTTACCGAACTGAAGCGCGAAGTGGCCTACGGTCAGGAAAGCAGCCGCATCGATTTCCGTCTCGATTACCCGAGTGGGCCCGCCTATGTGGAAGTCAAAAGCGTCACCCTGGGCTTCGATGGCTCGTTGGTGGCGGCGTTTCCCGATGCGGTGACTCAGCGCGGGGCCAAGCATTTGCGGGAGTTGGCTCATCTGGCCCGGGACGGGATTCGTGCCGTGCAGCTGTATTGCGTGAACCTGACCGGCATCGACTCGGTGCGTCCTGCCGAAGAAATCGACCCGGCCTACGCGGCTGCGTTACGCGAGGCAGTGGCGTGTGGGGTCGAAGTGCTGGCGTATGGCGTGCACTTGACCCACGAAGAGATGGTGGTCGATCGGCGGCTGGATGTGCTGTTGAGCGCCCCCTAGAGCGTGACCCAGATCCCTTGCTCGTCTTCGCGGCAGGGGATGGTCGTGAGGGATTGCCCGGCGCAAGGGCCGGCCACGCATTCGCCGTCTTCGATCAGAAACAGTGCGCCATGGGTGGCGCACTGGATCAGGCTGTTGCTGGGGTCGAGAAACTGGTCGGGCTTCCATTCCAGTCCGACGCCACGGTGCGGGCAGCGATTTTCATACACATACACTCGACCGCCCCGGCGCACGGCCAGGAGCTTCTGGCCGTCGACGTCGAAACCGCGACTGCTGGCATCGGCCAATTCGGCACCCGCGCAAAGAAACTTCATGTCTATCCTCAAGTCCCACGGCTCGTGACCCGATATGTCCGAGCTTGACGTTCAAATGCAAGCAATCATCAAATGGCTGCTCGCCCACAGGGCGATTGCCGGATGCCGAGGATACTTGGCCTGTCCTCTCGATGCCCGGGAAACCTTTAAAGGAAGCTGTTTATGCGCCTGAATACCTGCGTTGCCGCGCTCTGTGGGTTCTATCCCGGTACCACCGGCCAATGATCCTTCTGGTTAAACCCCGTGCGTTGTTCATTGGCCTGAGCCTGTTGTGTTTGCTGGCGATCTGGCTGTCGCTGGCGCTGGGGCCGGTGAGTTTGCCGTTGCTCGACACATTGCGCGCGGCGTTGCGGCTGATCGGGTTGCCCATCGCGCCCGACGGGCTGGAGCAGGCCGAGCTGATCCTCGGGCAGATCCGCTTGCCGCGAACCTTGCTGGGCCTGGCGGTGGGCGGCGTTTTGGCGCTATCCGGCGTGGCGATGCAGGGCTTGTTTCGCAACCCTCTGGCCGATCCGGGGTTGGTGGGGGTGTCCAGTGGCGCGGCATTGGGCGCAGCCATCGCGATTGTCGGCGGTTCGGTGTTCGGCGGTCTGCCAGAATCCTTCGGCCCTTATCTGTTGTCGGTGTGCGCGTTTCTCGGCGGGTTGGGTGTGACAGCACTGGTCTATCGACTGGGGCGGCGCAATGGCCAGACCAACGTCGCCACCATGCTGCTGGCGGGTATCGCATTGACTGCCCTGGCCGGTTCGACGGTAGGGCTATTCACCTATCTGGCGGATGACGCGACCCTGCGCACCCTGACGTTCTGGAACCTGGGCAGCCTTAACGGCGCCAGTTATTCGCGACTTTGGCCGTTACTGCTGGTGAGCGCCGGTGTGGCGCTGTGGTTGCCGCGTCGGGCCAAGGCCTTGAATGCATTGTTGCTGGGGGAGTCGGAGGCTGGTCATCTGGGGATCGACGTCGAAGGCCTCAAGCGCGAATTGGTGTTCTGCACAGCCCTTGGTGTCGGCGCGGCGGTCGCGGCGGCGGGGATGATCGGGTTTGTCGGTCTGGTGGTGCCGCATCTGGTGCGGTTGCTGGCCGGCCCCGATCATCGTGTGCTGTTGCCGGCGTCGGTATTGTCGGGGGCCAGTCTCTTGTTGTTTGCCGATCTGGTGGCGCGACTGGCCCTGGCGCCGGCCGAGTTGCCGATCGGGATCGTCACGGCTTTCATCGGCGCACCGTTCTTTCTGTATCTACTGCTCAGAGGGCGCGCCTGATGTTGCGAACACAGGACCTGCAAATCCGGCGCGGTCGAAAGATTGTTCTCACCCACATCACCCTTGAACTCAAACCGGGCGAAGTCCTCGGCGTGCTGGGCCCCAACGGTGCCGGCAAAAGCACATTGCTTGGCGCCCTCTGCGGCGAATTGCACGCGGACCACGGCAGTGTCTGGCTCGATGAGCGCGAGCTGAGGCATTGGGCCGGGGCGCAGCGAGCCCAACGTTTGGCGGTGTTGCCGCAGGTGTCGACCCTGGACTTTGCCTTTCGCGTCGAAGAAGTGGTCGGCATGGGCCGTCTGCCTTTTCAAAGCGGCCGGGTCCGCGATGACGAAATTGTCGCCGCCGCGCTGCACGCGGCCGATGCGCGGCACCTGAGTGGTCGCAGCTATCTGGCACTGTCCGGCGGCGAGCGTCAGCGGGTGCATCTGGCACGAGTTCTGGCGCAGCTGTGGCCGGGGGAGGCGGGGCAAACGCTGTTGCTCGATGAGCCAACATCGATGCTCGACCCGCTGCATCAGCACACCACGCTGCAAGCGGTGCGTGAGTTTGCCGATCGCGGCGCGGCAGTGCTGGTGATTCTGCATGATCTGAATTTGGCGGCACGTTATTGTGATCGTCTGTTGCTGCTCGAAGGCGGGCATCCCGTGGCGCTGGATACGCCGGAGCAGGTATTGCGCCCGGAGCCGCTCAAGGCCGTGTTCGGGCTGGAAGTATTGGTGCAGCCGCACCCGGAGCGTGGGCATCCGCTGATCATCGCCCGCTGAGCATTTCATTGAGGTGAGAATATGCGTGTGAGGGTGATTCTGGCTGCGCTGTTATTGAGCGCCTGCCAGCATGTGTCGGTGCCACCGCCGGTCAGCGGTGAAATCCGGGACCTGCGCAGCGGTCAAACCTTGACGGCGCAGGAACTGCTTGCACGGTTAGCCAAGCCTTCGCGGTTGATCGTCGGCGAACAGCATGACAATCGCGATCATCATCAACTGCAATTGTGGTTATTGCAGGCGCTGGGTGAGCGGCGGCCCCAAGGCAGTCTGTTGTTGGAAATGCTCACGCCGGATCAACAACATCGTGTCGATGACGTTCGGCATTCTTCACCGCTGCCGACCGACTTGTCCGGTGCGTTGGCCTGGCAACCGGGTTGGGACTGGAGTCTGTACGGGCCAATCGTTCGTTTTGCCCTGACCCAGCCGTACCCGTTGCTGGCGGCCAATATGGACGCGTCTGAAATCCGTATGGTCTATGCCAAACCACCGACATTGAACGGTTCGCGCTCCAACGCTTCATCAGTCAGGGATGAGTTGCTGGCCCAGATCAGCGACTCCCACTGCGGCTTGCTGCCTAAGTCGCAGATGCCCGCGATGCTGGCCGTCCAGCAGCAACGTGATCGGCGGATGGCCGAGCAATTACTGGCCGCACCGACACCTTCACTGCTGTTTGCCGGCGTGTACCACGCGCGCAAGGATGTCGGGGTGCCGATTCATGTGCAGGACTTGGGGGAGCCCGAGGCACCCACGGTATTGATGCTGGCAGAGCAGGGCGCTGAGGTCACGTCGGCCATGGCTGATTACGTCTGGTATGCACCTGCTACGCCGGCGCAGGATTACTGCGCGCAAATGCGTAAACAGTTCGGCAAACAGTCAGATCAATAAAGCCGGGCGAGTTTTCCACAGGCAAAAAAAGACCCGGCAAGAGCCGGGTCAAATAACCGTGATTAGCCTGATGAGGAGATAATCTGAGAGTCCGAACCAAGGGCTTTTCAGAATATCGACCAGTCTCGCGACCGGATGCGGTAATAATATCGATTCTCATTATCAAGTCAACCGCTGATTTTCAGTTTCTGTGCTACTCACCCATTCCTTGGGTGAAAGCCCTGCAATCATTGGTCTTCGGGCGGTGTGCTCAAGCGAAATCACCTGTTCAAATCTTGTGGCGTGAGGAGATGGCGTCCAGCTGCCTATTCAAGGCTTCCTTGCGTTCGGCGGGAATGTCGTTCCAGTGAACATCCATCAGCGCGCCTTCAATCGCATACAACAACACCTTGGACGCCCGAAAACCGCGCGTGCGCACGGCCCGATAAGCATCCACAGCTCCCAGTCGACGCAAGTCCGAGGCACTGTGGATGCCCACGGCATGCAGCCATTGCGCCGACGTCTTGCCAAGATTTTTCAGGTGTTGCAGTTCATCATTCATCAAGCCTCCTTGCGACAGCCGAACGGTGCGTGGGCGAGCCTCTCAGGAGTGTAGCCATCAGTAGGAAAAGCGTGATTGTTTGGTCGGTTTCGACGCAAAAGCGTCTAAGCGACAAACTCAAGACGCGACAGGAAAGGCCACGAGCGCAGTGGAAAAAGATACAAAAAACCGAGGAAAAAAAAGTGCAAAGTCCAGCGCAAGGCGGGGGCGCCGGACTTGGTCAGAGGTCGCTTTTAGCGGGTGCGATAACGCAAGCGCGTACCGAAATTCATCGACATCAGAATCTCATCGGCACTCAGCTCTGGCGGGAAGTAAGCGCCGGAGATTTGCGCGTGGGCCAGGCTCGCGCCTTCCAGGGAGGCGTTGCGAAAGTCGATACCGCGCAAGTCGGCGGAGCGGAAATAGGCATCGCTGAAGTCGACGCCATCGGCGTTCAGTTCACGCAGATCGAGGCCACGGAAATCGCCACCGACCATGTCGATGGGGCCATCCTTCGGGCGTTCGTTGTTAAAGCCTGTGATGTCATCTTTGTGCAGCAAGGCATAAAGCGGGGTGTCGAGAAGTTTCGGCTGGCTCATGTCGCATCACCTGATGGTTTTATGACGCCAGTATAGTGCCACTATTTGGCGGCCGTGAAGCCAGTGAGGGCTTCACGGCTGAAATAGTTTCTTACAGACCTGGCAGGCGCTGGCGAATCTGCGCAACCACTGTATCGAGGGTGCCACTTTCATTGGTCTGGACGCGTTTGCTGTAGAGGATCTCTGCTGGTGTCAGGGCCTCGCGACTGGCTTGCTGGGCGGCGATAACGGCCAGGTTGGCGTCGGACGGGTCTTTCTTGTCCGCCTGGCGTTGCTTCAACCAGCTCTCGATCACCGCTTGCGGCGCATCGCAATCCAAGATCAGGAACGGCGCACCGGTGGCCTCGGCGATTTTTGCCGCGCTGTCGCGTTGGTCACGCTTGAGGTAAGTGGCATCGACCACAACCGGAAAACCGGCACGCAGGATTACACCGGCAACTTCGTGCAGGCGCTTATAGGTGGCAACACTTGCGTCGGCGCTATAAATGCCGGCCTGTGGATCGTTCGGTACGGTTTGCTCGCCGAACAGGCGCTTGCGCTCGACATCCGAACGCAGGCGGATGGCGCCCAGTGCTTCCACCAGACGCATGGCCACATGGCTTTTACCGACAGCGGAAACACCGTGAGTAATCGCCAGGAAGCGTGAAGGAATGGTGCTATAGCTTTCCGCCAGGTTGGCGTAGTTGCGGTACTGACGCAGGGTAGTCGCGCGCTGCACCGGATCGGCCTCGGCCGGCATGCTGAACAGGCTGACCTTGGCGCGAACCAGTGCGCGGTAGGCTTTGTAGAAGTTCAGCAGCTCAAGGCCCTGATAGTCGCCGGTCAGTTCCAGGTATTGGCTGATGAAACGGCGCGCCAGGCTCTTCAAGCCACGGTCTTCCAGGTCCATGGCCAGGAAGCCGGTATCGGCGTATACGTCGGTGAAGCGGAACGGTTCGTTGAACTCGATGCAGTCGAAGATCACGACCTTGCCGTCGATCACGGTGGCGTTGCCCAGGTGAATGTCACCGTGGCATTCACGGATGAAGCCCTCGGCCTTGCGCTGGGCGAACAGCGGCTTGAGGCGTTCGAAGCTGCTTTCGGCCCAGGCTTGCAGCGCATCGAGTTGCAGCAGATCGGCCTTGTCGCTGAGGAACGGACGGATCTGTTCGAAGTTCTGCCGTACCGGCGCCATCACGCTGTCCGGTGTGCCGGCTTCGTGTTCGGCAGGCACTTTCGGCGCGTTGAGGTGGAATTGAGCGATCTGCACTGCCATCTCGTCGATGTGCGTAGTGGTCAGTTCACCATTGGCTTGCAGAGTGCTGAGCAATTGGCTTTGCGGGAACTGACGCATTTTCAGGGCGTAATCGACGACCGGACCTTCGCCGCCCAGTTGTGGCGCCTCGACGCTGCCCGTGATCGGCAACACTTCAAGATACAAATCATGGGTCAGGCGCTGGTTCAGGCGCAGCTCTTCACCACAGAAATGCTTGCGCGCCTCAAGGCTGGTGAAGTCCAGGAAACCGAAATTCACCGGTTTCTTCACTTTATAGGCGTAGGGGCCGGTGAGCAGTACCCAGGAAATATGGGTCTCGATGACCTGGAACCCTTCTACGGGATGCGGGTAGAGGGCCGGGTTTTTCAGGGCAGCGATCAGGGACTGGCTCACAGGCGATCCTTTAAAGTCTGGGGAAAATTCAAGGCCGCCATTATGGCCGCAAGTCCGTCTGACGCAAACCTCGGAGGGCTCCTGTTGAGGATGAATAAAGTGCGTATAATCCGCCGCCATGACTCGTACTCGATCCCCTCGCAGCAAAAAAAAACCACCGTCCAGCGGCCTGCGCCCCTGGCTGGGTTGGGCCCTTAAACTCAGTCTGGTCGGCCTTGTTGTGCTCGCCGGGTTTGCGGTTTACCTCGACGCTGTGGTCCAGGAGAAGTTCTCCGGCAAGCGCTGGACCATTCCGGCCAAGGTGTATGCACGCCCGCTGGAGCTGTTCTCTGGCCAGAAGCTGAGCAAGGATGACTTCCTCACCGAGCTTGATGCCTTGGGTTACCGACGCGAAGCCGTCAGCAATGGTCCCGGCGCGGCGGCGGTCAACGGCAATACCGTCGACTTGAATACCCGAGGCTTCCAGTTCTATGAAGGCATGGAGAAGGCCCAGCCCGTGCGCGTGCGGTTCTCCGGCGATTACGTGGCCGAGCTCTCGGCGACCGACGGTTCGAAGCTTTCTGTGGTGCGACTGGAACCGCTGCTGATCGGCGGGATTTACCCGAAAAACCTTGAAGACCGCATCCTGATCAAGATCGATCAGGTTCCGCCGTACCTGCTCGAAACCCTGGTTGCTGTAGAAGACCGGGATTTCTACAGCCACTGGGGCGTGTCGCCGAAGTCGATTGCCCGAGCCATCTACGTCAACACCTCGGGCGGCAAGATGACCCAGGGCGGCAGTACGCTGACGCAACAGCTGGTCAAGAATTTCTACCTCACCAGCGAACGCAGCCTGACCCGTAAGCTCACCGAAGCCATGATGGCGATGTTGCTTGAGCTGCATTACGACAAGCGCGAAATTCTCGAGGCTTACCTCAATGAAGTGTTCGTCGGCCAGGATGGTCAGCGCGCGGTGCACGGCTTCGGCCTGGCCAGCCAGTTCTTCTTCGGGCAGCCATTGTCCGAGCTGAAACTGCATCAAGTCGCTTTGTTGGTGGGCATGGTCAAGGGGCCGTCCTATTACAACCCGCGTCGCAACCCTGAGCGGGCGCTGGAGCGGCGCAATCTGGTGCTCGATGTTCTGGAGCAACAAGGCGTTGCCACCGCCGAGCAGGTTGAGACGGCGAAGAAAATGCCACTGGGTGTGACCACTCGCGGCAAGTTGGCCGACAGTTCGTTCCCGGGCTTCCTGGACCTGGTTAAACGTCAGTTGCGCGAAGACTACCGCGACGAAGACTTGACCGAAGAGGGGCTGCGGATCTTCACCAGTTTCGACCCGATCCTGCAGATGAAAGCCGAAGCGTCGGTCAACGACACCTTTAAACGCCTGGCCGGGCGCAAAGGCTCGGATGATGTCGAAGCGGCCATGGTCGTAACCAACCCGGAAACCGGCGAAGTCCAGGCCATGATCGGTAGCCGTCAGGCGAGTTTTGCCGGTTTCAACCGTGCGCTGGACGCGGTACGACCGATCGGCTCGTTGATCAAGCCGGCGGTTTATCTGACAGCGCTTGAGAAGCCGAGCCAGTACACGCTGACCAGTTGGCTGTCGGACGACTACTTCTCGGTCAAAGGTGCGGACGGTCAGGTCTGGAAACCACAGAACTATGATCGCCGTTCCCACGGCACGGTGTTCCTGTATCAAGGGTTGGCGCATTCCTACAACCTGTCGACCGCGCGTCTCGGGTTGGCGGTGGGCGTGCCGAATGTCTTGAAGACCCTGGCACGACTGGGGGTGAGTCGCGAATTCCCGGCGTTCCCGTCGATGTTGCTGGGTGCCGGCGGTATGACCCCGATCGAAGTGGCGACCATGTACCAGACGCTGGCCAACGGCGGGTTCAACACGCCGATGCGCGGGATTCGCAGCGTGCTGACGGCCGAGGGCGAGCCGCTCAAGCGTTATCCGTTCCAGATTCAGCAGCAATTCGATCCGGCGTCCATTTACCTGATCCAGAGCGCCATGCAACGGGTCATGCGTGAAGGCACCGGCAGTTCGGTTTATAACGTGTTGCCGAAAACCCTGACCCTGGCCGGCAAGACGGGTACCAGTAACGATTCGCGGGACAGCTGGTTCGCCGGTTTCAGTCAGGATCTGCTGGCCGTGGTCTGGCTGGGGCGCGATGATAACGGCAAGACGCCGTTCACCGGTGCCACCGGTGCGTTGCAGGTCTGGACCAGCTTCATGCGCAAGGCCGATCCGCTGCCGCTGGACATGCCGCAGCCGGACAACATTGTTCAGGCCTGGGTCGATTCGCGAACTGGGCAAGGTTCTGATGCCGGTTGCCCAGGCGCGGTGCAGATGCCGTATATTCGCGGCAGCGAACCGCCTCCTGGCGCCGCTTGCGGTGGTGAAAGCCCTGCTGAGTCGGTGATGGATTGGGTCAAGGGCTGGATGAATTAAGCAAAGAGGGTTTCAAGTGAACAAGTGGTTGATTCCAGCGGTTACCGCCGTGGCTTTGCTCAGCGGTTGCTCCACCGTACAGCGCGGTTCGATTCCGGTTGTGGATTCCGGCAGCGCCGTTTCGAACAGTGAGCGGATACAGACGAATGGCGGTTACCGTCAGACGACGGTAAAACGTCCTGTACAAGCCCAGACTCAGGCAATCCCGCAAGGTGACACTGGCGTCGTTGTGATGGTGCCGGGTGGTGGTGCCGTCTCCTCGGCACCGATCAGCACTTCGCCGATTACCCCAGGCCCGATCACTCCGGGGCCGATTGATACCTCACCAGTCCAGTCGGCACCGATCAATCAGGGCAGTTACAGCATGCCGTCGACGCCGAGCGGGATTCCTTCGGCGAATGCCGGTGGCCTGTCTGCCGATGAGCAACTGGACGGCCCGGTCCTGGCGTTGTTGACCACCGCCCAGCAGCAACAGGCCAGTGGCGACCTCAATGGTGCGTCTTCCAGTCTCGAACGCGCCCAGCGTGTCGCGCCGCGTGAGCCGCAAGTGCTTTATCGTCTGGCGCAGGTGCGTATGGCTCAAGGCGATGCGGCACAGGCCGAGCAATTCGCTCGTCGTGGCCTGACGTTCGCCACTGGTCGTCCGGCGCTTCAGGCCAGTCTGTGGGAATTGATCGCCCAGGCTCGTGAGAAGCAAGGTGACTCCGCCGGTGCAGCGTTGGCCCGTCAGAAGGCCAAGGTTTCGCTGTGATGGATGCACGCTTCCCGAAAATTGCCGAGCAGTTGCTGTTGATCGAGCGCGAATTGCGTGTTCAGGGCTGGTGGGACGACGTCCCGCCATCCGCAGAAGCGCTTTCCAGCGTCGAGCCGTTCTCGGTGGATACGCTGGATTTCGAGCAATGGCTGCAATGGATCTTCCTGCCAAGAATGAAGTCGATCCTGGAGCAAAACCTGCCATTACCCAACGCGTCGGGGATTCAGGAGATGGCCGAAATGGTCTTCGCCGCCCGCAACGTCCAGGGCAAGGATCGGCAGCTTCAGATCTTGCTCAAAGAATTCGACCTGTTGATCACCGCCTCCCGCTAACGTCGATCCGTTGTTGTAGGAGCTGTCGAGTGAAACGAGGCTGCGATCTTTTGATTTTGTTTTTAAATGCAACGTCAAAAGATCGCAGCCTCGTTTCACTCGACAGCTCCTACATGCAGTTTTTCGCAATCTGTTTTTGTGTCTCGCTAATGCGCTCCTGACGTTGTTGATCATTCAGGCGGCGCGTCTCGCCGTCGACCTCTTCCCGTAATCGCGGATTATTTTGCAGTTGCGCCAGATTCGTTCGGGCCTGTTCGCAGAACGCCTTCAACTGGGCTTGCTGCTCGGCGACCTGCTTTTTCACTTTGTTGTCGATGGCTCGTTGATCGCCTATGACGTTGCTGCGCGTTGGCACGCTCGGTTTGCCGACGGGCGGGGCGGGCGTCACCATGAGCGTGGCTTCGCGGCCTTGAGGCGGCTGTGCATCGAAATGGGTAACGCCCTGGGCATCGACCCATTTGTAGATCTGACCTGCCATGCACAAAGGGCTCAGGCCAATCAGCAGGACAGCGGTGGAGAGGATGGTTCGCATGCCATTTCCTTGTCATGGGTGCGCAATTGAAGCTAACACAGTTGCGGTTTAAAGGTTTTTTCTTGCGTTCTCATGCGCTTAGTTCGAATAAAGCACATTGACGGCTTGACTTGCGATGGGCGAAACAGAAGAATCCAAAGTCCGCTGTAGAGGGACTGCCAGAAGCAGACCCACTCGGTAGATCATGAGGCGCACACCCGCGCCGACCTGTTACACCCGCAACGCGTTACCTCGCGCTGGGTGGGAAAGGCCCGCAACACTTGGGACGATCCCAATACTTGCTCAGTCAGTGCTGACGTAGTCGGCGACCACCGTCGCTCATGCTCTGCCGAGAAGTAAACCTATTAAGACCCGTCCTCTTTGAATGTGGGCGGTATTCTGGCGTTTTAGAGGTGAACAACGTGGAGCTTTTATCTGGCGGTGAGATGCTCGTCCGCTTTTTGCGTGACGAAGGCGTCAAATATATCTACGGGTACCCGGGTGGTGCTCTTCTTCATGTCTATGATGCCTTGTTCAAAGAACCGGAAGTGACCCACATCCTGGTTCGTCACGAGCAGGCTGCGACCCATATGGCTGACGGCTATGCCCGTGCCACCGGTAAAGCCGGCGTGGTACTGGTGACCTCCGGCCCGGGCGCAACCAACGCCATCACCGGTATTGCCACGGCCTACATGGACTCCATTCCGATGGTGGTCATTTCTGGCCAGGTGCCCAGCACCATGGTAGGCACCGATGCATTCCAGGAAACCGACATGATCGGTATCTCCCGGCCAATCGTGAAGCACAGCTTCATGATCAAGCATGCGTCGGAAATCCCGGAAGTCATGAAGAAAGCGTTCTACCTGGCGCAATCCGGTCGTCCTGGTCCGGTCGTTGTCGATATCCCGAAAGACATGACCAACCCGGCCGAGAAGTTCGAATACATCTTCCCGAAAAAAGCCAAGCTGCGTTCCTACAGCCCGGCCGTTCGCGGTCACTCCGGGCAAATCCGCAAGGCGGCAGAAATGCTCCTGGCGGCCAAGCGTCCTGTGCTTTATGCAGGCGGCGGCGTGATTCTCGGTGGTGGCTCCGCGCCGCTGACCGAGCTGGCGAAGATGCTCAACCTGCCAGTGACCAATACCCTGATGGGCCTGGGTGCCTACCCTGGCACTGACCGTCAGTTCATCGGCATGCTCGGCATGCATGGCAGCTACACCGCCAACCTGACGATGCACCATGCCGACGTGATTCTTGCGGTCGGTGCGCGTTTTGACGATCGTGTGATCAACGGCCCGGCCAAATTCTGTCCGAATGCCAAGATCATCCACATCGACATCGACCCTGCTTCGATCTCCAAGACCATCAAGGCAGACGTGCCTATCGTTGGCCCGGTCGAGAGCGTCCTGACCGAAATGGTCGCGATCCTCAAGGAAATCGGCGAGACCCCGAACAAGGAGTCCGTTGCCAGCTGGTGGAAGCAAGTTGATGAGTGGCGCGGTGACCGCGGTCTGTTCCCTTACGACAAGGGCGACGGCAGCGTGATCAAGCCTCAGACCGTGATCGAAACCCTGTGCGAAGTGACCAAGGGCGACGCCTTTGTGACCTCCGACGTGGGTCAGCATCAGATGTTCGCGGCGCAGTACTACAAGTTCAACAAACCGAACCGCTGGATCAACTCCGGTGGCCTGGGCACCATGGGCTTCGGTTTTCCGGCGGCCATGGGCATCAAGCTGAGCTTCCCGGATGACGACGTCGCCTGCGTAACAGGCGAGGGCAGCATCCAGATGAACATTCAGGAACTGTCGACCTGCCTGCAATACGGTTTGCCGGTAAAAATCGTCATCCTGAACAATGGCGTGCTGGGTATGGTTCGCCAGTGGCAGGACATGAGTTATGGCAGCCGTCACTCGCACTCCTACATGGAATCGCTGCCTGACTTCGTCAAACTGGCAGAGGCCTATGGTCACGTTGGCGTGCGCATCACCGACTCGAAGGATTTGAAGTCGAAGATGGAGGAGGCGTTCGCCATGAAAGATCGCCTGGTGGTTATCGATATCTCGGTTGACACCAGCGAGCACGTCTACCCGATGCAGATCAAAGACGGCTCCATGCGCGATATGTGGCTGAGCAAGACGGAGCGTACTTAATCATGCGGCACATTATTTCCTTGCTTCTGGAAAACGAACCGGGCGCTCTGTCTCGTGTAGTGGGTCTGTTCTCGCAGCGCAACTACAACATCGAAAGCCTGACCGTGGCACCCACCGAAGACCCGACCCTGTCGCGTCTGACGTTGACCACGGTCGGCCACGATGAAGTCATCGAGCAGATCACCAAGAACCTGAACAAGCTGATCGAAGTGGTAAAACTGGTCGACCTGTCGGAGAGTGCTCACATCGAGCGCGAACTGATGCTGGTCAAGGTCAAGGCCACCGGCGCCCAGCGCGCCGAGATCAAGCGCACCACCGATATTTATCGTGGGCAGATCGTTGATGTCAGCGCCAGCGTGTATACCGTTCAATTGACCGGTACCAGCGACAAGCTCGACAGCTTCATTCAATCGATCGGCACTGCCTCGATTCTGGAAACCGTACGCAGTGGCGTCACCGGGATTGCCCGCGGCGACAAAGTACTGAGCATCTAAACCAAATTAGCGAATGGCCTGAACGGCCAGGATATAGAGGGGAAATTCATGAAAGTTTTCTACGATAAAGACTGCGACCTGTCGATCATCCAGGGCAAGAAAGTTGCCATCATCGGTTACGGCTCCCAGGGCCACGCTCAAGCGTGCAACCTGAAAGACTCCGGCGTTGACGTTACCGTTGGCCTGCGTAAAGGTTCGGCCACCGTTGCCAAAGCCGAAGCCCATGGCCTGAAAGTGACTGACGTTGCTTCCGCCGTAGCGGCTGCCGACCTGGTCATGATCCTGACCCCGGACGAGTTCCAGTCTGCCCTGTACAAGAACGAAATCGAGCCGAACATCAAGAAAGGCGCCACCCTGGCCTTCTCCCACGGTTTCGCGATTCACTACAACCAGGTTGTGCCACGTGCTGACCTCGACGTGATCATGATCGCGCCGAAAGCTCCGGGCCACACTGTACGTTCCGAATTCGTCAAAGGCGGCGGTATCCCTGACCTGATCGCTATCTATCAGGATGCTTCCGGCAACGCCAAAAACGTTGCACTGTCCTACGCTGCTGGCGTTGGTGGCGGCCGTACCGGCATCATCGAAACCACTTTCAAGGACGAAACCGAAACCGACCTGTTCGGCGAACAAGCCGTTCTGTGCGGCGGTACAGTTGAGCTGGTAAAAGCCGGTTTCGAAACCCTGGTTGAAGCTGGCTACGCGCCGGAAATGGCCTACTTCGAATGCCTGCACGAACTGAAGCTGATCGTTGACCTCATGTACGAAGGCGGTATCGCCAACATGAACTACTCGATCTCCAACAACGCCGAGTACGGCGAGTACGTGACGGGTCCTGAAGTAATCAACGCCGAATCCCGTCAGGCCATGCGCAACGCCCTGAAACGTATTCAGGACGGCGAATACGCCAAAATGTTCATCAGCGAAGGCGCTACCGGCTACCCTTCGATGACCGCCAAGCGTCGTAACAACGCCGCTCACGGTATCGAAATCATCGGCGAGCAACTGCGCTCCATGATGCCGTGGATCGGTGCCAACAAGATCGTCGACAAAGCCAAGAACTAAGTCCCGAGCTTGAACGGAAAACGCGGCCTAGGCCGCGTTTTTTCGTTTGGATCCGCCGGTTCTGGTATAAAGCTGCATTGTTTGCGGCCGAACCGTCGTCCCAGACACCTGTCGAAACTTTCCACCCCGTTGCAAGGTAAATGTCCATGAGCGAACGTCCCGAAGAGCCAAAGCAGGCTTCTGACGCCGAAAGCCTTCTGCCCATCGATGAACACATCGAAGAAGGGCATGACGCTGAAGGCCGTAAAGTCCGGCATCGTGGTATCTATCTTCTGCCGAATCTGTTCACCACTGCGAACCTCTTCGCAGGGTTCTATTCCATCATCAACTCGATGAGCGCCCAGAGTGCCTTGAGTGCTGGTGATACCATTGGCGCGAGCAAATATTTTGCGTTTGCCGCGATCGCGATTTTCGTTGCCATGGTGCTCGACGGCCTCGACGGTCGCGTTGCCCGTATGACCAATACCCAAAGCGCCTTCGGTGCCGAGTACGACTCGCTGTCGGACATGGTCGCCTTTGGGGTGGCGCCGGCCTTGCTGGCATTCGGCTGGGCCCTGGGCGATATGGGCAAGGTCGGCTGGATGGTCGCCTTCATCTATGTGGCGGGGGCGGCATTGCGTCTGGCGCGTTTCAACACTCAGGTCGGCACTGCGGATAAACGCTATTTCATCGGTCTGGCCAGCCCGGCCGCCGCCGGTGTGGTCGCGGGCATCGTCTGGGCATTCAGCGATTACGGCATTCAGGGTTCCAAGATGTCGTTCCTGGTTGCACTGATGGTCGCCGCCGCTGGCATGTTGATGGTCAGTAACATCAAGTACAACAGCTTCAAGGAGCTGGACTTGAAAGGGCGCGTTCCCTTTGTTGCGATTCTCGCGGTGGTGCTGGTATTCGCCGTGGTCTTCAGTGATCCGCCGCGCATCCTGCTGCTGGTTTTCCTCGGCTATGCGGCTTCTGGGCCGGTGCAGTACCTGTTACGTCTTCGTCGGCACAAAAAAGCCGAGTGATGTAATTTCCCTCATACTCCGCAGTCTATGGGTGCATCTGTCCTCCAAAGCTGCGGAGTTGCCATGCTGATCAAAGTCCCCAAAGCGTCTGACTGTCATGAGTCGGACGTCACGCCTGAATCCCTCTACCTTTCTCGTCGCAGTGTATTAGGTGCCGCCGTTGCCGGTCTGGCTGTAAGCAGTCTGCCGCGTTGGGCCAGTGCCGACGATGTTGCGCGTTATGCTGATGTCTTGCCTGGCAAGGCACCGTCCTGGTTTGCCGAAAAGCTTCCTTCTACCCAATGGGGGGCGGTCAACGTCAAAGACGAGGCGATCACACCTTTCAAGGACGCTACCCACTACAACAACTTCTATGAGTTCGGTACCGATAAAGGTGATCCCGCGGCCAACGCCGGTGCGCTGAAAACCGAACCCTGGAGCGTGGTGGTGGACGGGGAGGTGGGTAAACCAGGGCGGTATGCGCTGGAAGACTTCATGAAGCCTTATCAGTTGGAGGAACGCATTTATCGTCTTCGCTGCGTGGAGGCCTGGTCGATGGTCATTCCGTGGATCGGTTTCCCCATTTCTGCCTTGCTCAAAGAAGTCGAGCCTACGTCCAAGGCCAAGTTCATTCGCTTCGAAACCTTGCAGGATCCCAAAACCATGCCCGGGCAGCGTTCCGGTTTTGCCCTGATCGACTGGCCTTATGTAGAAGGGCTGCGTCTGGATGAGGCAATGAATCCGTTGGCGATTCTTGCTGTAGGCATGTATGGACGTGAGTTGCCGAATCAGAACGGTGCGCCACTGCGTCTGGTGGTGCCTTGGAAGTACGGCTTCAAGAGCATTAAATCCATCGTGCGGATCAGCCTGGTCAGCGAGCAGCCGAAAACTACCTGGCAGAGTATCGCCTCGGATGAGTATGGCTTTTATGCGAACGTGAACCCGACAGTCGATCACCCGCGTTGGACCCAGGCGCGTGAGCGGCGTTTGCCGAGCGGTCTGTTCAAGCCAAATGTCCGTGACACTCAAATGTTCAACGGCTATTCGGATGAAGTGGCTTCTTTATATGCAGGGCTCGATTTGCGGAAGAATTACTGATGCGATATCCCTTCTGGCGTATTGGTGTCTTCATCGCTGCATCGATTTGGCCGCTGCTTTGGTTGTATCAAGCCTGGGCGGATGTACTGGGGCCTGATCCGGGCAAAGTGCTGGTTGACCGCTTGGGGCTGGGGACGCTGGTCCTGCTGCTTATCACGTTAAGCATGACGCCTTTGCAGAAGCTCACCGGTTGGGCGGGGTGGATTGCTGTCAGGCGGCAATTGGGTTTGTGGTGTTTCGCTTATGTGGTTCTGCATTTGAGCGGTTATACGGCGTTCATTCTTGGCTTTGATTGGTCGCAGCTGGGGGTTGAGTTGGCCAAGCGGCCGTACATTATTGTCGGAACGCTAGGGTTTCTGTGTTTGTTGGCATTGGCGGTTACCTCCAATCGCTACAGTCAGCGGCGTTTGGGTTCTCGCTGGAAGAAGTTGCATCGGTTGGTCTATGTGATTCTCGGGCTCGGATTACTGCATATGTTGTGGATCGTTCGTGCCGACCTGAAGGAGTGGGCGATCTATGCTTCTATAGGTGCGTTGTTATTGGTCTTGAGATTGCCGCCTGTAACCCGCCGGATTCCACGTTTAATCGCCAGAAAGGCACCTTCTGCCAGAAAAGCGTAATTAGAGGTTGACGGCAGATTCTGGAAGTCTATAATTCGCCCCACTTCCGGCGCAGTCGAAACGGAAAACTCCTTGGTAAACAAAGAGTTACGCAGTTTTCGGCAGCGGTTACGCTTCAGTTCATCGAAGCCAGAAGGAGTTGAAAGAGCGGTGTTGTTTGGCTCTTTTGACGGTTCGATCTTCTCGGTCGAAAGCGGAGAAAAAGAGGTCTTGACAGCAGCGAGTAACGCTGTAGAATTCGCCTCCCGCTAACGAGAGATCGGAAGCGCAAGTGGTTGAAGTTGTTAAAGATTTCCAAGCGAAACTTTGAAAACTTCTGAAAATAACCGCTTGACAGCAACAGAGGCTGCTGTAGAATGCGCG
>NZ_JAHBDQ010000001.1 GCF_019956555.1 Pseudomonas sp. A-RE-19
ATAAGAGACAGCCCCCCGCCCTCTACACCTCATTCCATTCCCCGTGGGGGAACATAACCAAATTCAAATTCTTTGTGAGGTTACCTGGGAGAGTGGTGGGAAGCGCTACTCCAGGAAAGGCTGTCCTCGCCCCATCAGCCCCACCAATTTCAGGATAGGGCAAGTGTTCAGCCAGGTGATACCGGCGAGCAGTTCCACGGTAACAGGGCTTTGTAATCCTCAACCGAGGACGCCAGTGGCAAACGTTCCTATGCGTGGCGCAGCTATGCATAGGATTCTTCGCCGTTGGCTTTTACCGTGTCGACCAGGGTGTGAAGTTGAGCGCTGGCCGTTGCCCCTTGGGCGTGTCGCTGAACAACCAGTTTTTTCTACAGCGATCGGCCTTGCGATCTTCATCGCAGCTGTCCTTCAGGTCACGCTCGATGCCGTAAAGCTTGTTGATGAGGTTCAGCGCGATATCCGCACGTCCCGTCTTGCCCTTGGGGTTGCACTTTTTGCGCTTCGACGAACTTACGCCGTGCGGCGCCCAACAGCGCAAACGTTCAACGCCTGCCTGTGCGTCCAGCGCGGTACACGGCGTAATCGTAGCCGCATAGCCATCGAGCAAGCGCGTCGCCACCTCCTGCGCCCGGCTGGTGAAGTAGTCAAAAAGGATCATCGGCCTGTCAGACGGGCCACCGGCCTGCACCCACATCCAGGACTGGTTGCCTGGCTCCCGATCTGGCTCTTTAAGCACCTCCACGCGCATTTCATCGTAGTGGACGATGCAGTTACATCAAATTAAGCAGTGGCTGAAAGTGCTCACCGCACTGGATGACCCAGCGGGCCGAGCTCTGGCGCGGGACATCGTCATCGGGGGAGGCCTTTTAGGCATCACCCCCACCTCGTCACACAAACCAGATTGACAATGAAGTGACTACCAACCATCCCCAAACGCAAAATTAATCACGCACGGAGGAAGCTGCCTGCTGATACAAAAAAAATAAACGTTTAGCATACAAGCCATGTCCGTAATCATTCGGATGCCAGCGCACCCCGTCAGATGAACCGTCACCATGGGCTAGTGGAAGAGCCGCGATATCAGCTACTGAAGAGTAAGGCACATGCTCTTTAGAGGAGACCGACGCCATCACTCTATCGACCTCCCCGGACCAACCACTGTAACGCCCAAGGCCATCCTGACGAGACAAGGACCATGGGCCCACGGCAATGATACTCGGACGACTGTCTAGTTGCCGTAGAGCAATAATTAGCTTTCTGTAATTTTCTTCTACAATACCGATTCCGCTTTTAATATCTTCGTGCTCACCTAGCTGAATGACCACAAGATTTGGGTGCGTATTAATTACAGAGCCCAACGCTCGGAGTCGCTGGTCAATTGTGCCACTTCCTCCTGCGGTGTGATAACAGACCACCGCCGACTGCTCGCGGGCATCACTAATTTCTCGACTTAAAATACTTACATAATCGGACTGCCTGGAGGACGCGGCCATACCGCTTGTATGACTCCATCCTAGATTCTTCCTTGTCGTCTCATCGAAGCCATGCAAAGTAATGCTGTCACCGACAAACAATATCCGGTAAGCCTTGACGTTTTCAGTATCACATGGCATCACCGCGTCTAGTTGTGACAGCGGCGCAGCAGCCAAAAAGGAGCAACCAAGAGCAAACACACTCCCTACCCACACCCTCATTAGACCTTTCATTCAAAACTTTTCACCCGCTTTCTAAAATCAGCTGAACTACTAAAGTATTGTTTAACATAACGATTGAGCTTGTCCGTCAGTGGACACTCAACAAAACGATAAATGAACCCCCCGACGCAAAGGGCGACAAAGATACTGCCAATCACCGACGGAACAGAATAGATCATGCCAAGTCTCTTGAACACCTCAGGTACCACAGGGGCAGTTAAAGGATGAAATAAATAAATGGAGTAAGACGCCGCCCCCAAAAACACCAAACCCCGAGGCACTGTAAACTTTACCGTCTTTTCAAGGCTAGCACAGCAATAAACCACTAAAAAAGAAGCCAAGCCATACGTTAAGGTATTTCCATATTCAGGGAAGCGCGGAAAAAACAAGTAGCCAAGGGAAAACAGCAGAATAATAACAGCAGTATTTCGCTCAATGAGCACACTTCGCTGCATTAGCCTAGCCGTCAACATTCCCCACAAAAAATTCAGAACTATTGGATCGGCATAAAAAGCCAAAGCCACATTCCATGCATCCGTTTTAAAAACTGACGCAACTGCAAGAGCAACCAATATCGGTGCTGTAAATTTTACCGCATCTACCCGAACCAACAATGCCAGTGTAAAAACAGCATAGAAGAACATTTCAAATAGCAACGTCCAACCGACTGCCAACAGTGGCTTGGTTTCGTTATCCACATTGATAGCTGGCACAAAAAAATAGGACTTCACTATGTACAACCAATCAACTTGCGCATGCAATACCAGGCCGGCAGCTGCCAGCAGGGTGAATAGCTTCACCGAAGTAGCAAACCAGTAAAGCGGAACAATCCTGACAATTCTGCGTATAGCAAAAAGCTTCCAAGCCCCTTCCACACTGTGCATTTTTTCAGCAGCTATCATCATCACAAAACCGCTAATGACAAAAAATAGAGGGACCCCATTAGCACCAAGGCTATAACTAATAGTCCCTGAATCCAGCCTTTCCTTTGAGTAAAACGCAGAGTGGCAGATAACTACAGCCAATGCAGCAATGAATCGCAACACCTGAATTAACTCGAACTTACCCGCCGCTGCACTCCCCGCATGCTTTTTTGCTACCAACATAATTCTATAACCTCCAAGTATTAATGGCCAAAGTGCTGCAGGCCCAATAAAATCTTGGCCGAAACAAGCAGTATAAATTCAGGAAGTTTTCTTGTCGCCACCTGATACCCGACAATTTTTAACGGCAGGAGCGTGTAAATGGCTTGTTATTTTTCGTCCAAATAAAACAATGTAGAACATGATAAAAACATGTTAGAAAATCAAATATTTTACAATTCCTCGCCCACTAGAGCCTAAGCACTACTCCCACTCGGGAGACCAATGCACCGCAAGCACTCGACCTAAGGCCCCAACATATGATTTTTATCCTGGCCGCCCTCGGCACACTGGCTATGACTTTGTCATTTCGCAGGAGCGTACTGCTCATCCCAGTCTGGACGGTACTAACGCCTAAAGCTTTGCTCCTGCTTGATACACCCTCACTGCCCGCCTTCAGTCTTTACAAATATCTTTGCCTTGTAATGATAGGTATGTACCTGACAAAGAACCTATTCAAAAAAAGACAGCGCACTCCTCAAAAGCCTTTCAGTCGTGCATTTTATCTAATCCTTATCTCCTCGGCAGTTTCAGCCATATCAAACATAAGCTCTAGTAATTCTGGATTACTAACACTAACAAGCTTGGTCATTGAAGTGATCATGCCCGTGACTATCTACTGCGAATACCTTGGCAGACAAACCCCTCAAAAGCTCAATGCACTTATGAGCAAATATATAATATGCTACTGCGCCTTGGCAGCATACGGCACCCTCTGCTACTTAATAAACTATAATCCTTACATTGAATTCATTAACTCTACCACTCATACAGGCCGCATCATTGCTCAAACCTATGCGGAAACCTTACGCGGCACCCGGGCACAAGGCACAATTTCGCACCCCATCACTTATGGTGCACTTATTGTTATGATGTTACTCACTTACTACACAGTGAAGCTAAAAAAAGCGAAGCTCAACCTCAAAGATTATCTAAAAATCGGCTTGGCCACGACGATAATTATTGGAGGAGCGCTATTCACAAACTCTAGAACCCCACTTATTTTATTCGCGATTCCGCTTATAATACTTGCATTTAGCCAAAGCGCAGCAAAATCCTTAAAATACACACTAACCTTTTCCTTGATTTTTGTTACGCTCTTTTCCACTTCCGAGCTATTTAGAGATAAAGTACTATCCGTTGCTAACATATTTGATTCCAACCTCGGCGAAGACATGAATGGCTCCGACTTAGCCATGCGCGGCGCACAATTTGCAGCTTCCGCCCGTCATTTCTTTAACTCTCCGCTTGTCGGAGGCGGCCTTGATGCAACTCGCAACATTGTATCCTCAGGCCTCGACCCAGACCTTTTCAATACTGAAAGTATCGTATTTCGCTTGATGATTGACCAAGGCACTCTTGGCCTCATTAGTTATGCTGCATTCTTCTTTTTACTTTATATCAAAGTCGCTCGAACCATCCAACGAGAGTCTGCTCGACGCATGTATCTGGGAATGATGATTGGCTACATTACCTTTACAATATCCACCGGCCTCATTGACACACTACAGAATACCCTATTCATGATTTGCGCCCTCTACTATATATTTAAATTTGAAGCCAATGAAAATCGCTCTATCACACCGAGACCTACCCTGTTCCAGGGCAACTACCCTGGAACAATGCCACCAAAAAATCACGCAATAGCTTCCTAATAGGCTTTCAAAATGACAGTTATCGCAGCGCTACTACTGCTATACACACTATCAATAGCATTATTAAACAAGCTATTCAGCCACTCCACATTGCTAACTCAACAATCCTTAGATCGCTCCTCACCATTAGATGCGCTTCGAGGGATCCTTGCGACATCAGTAGTGTGCCATCACTTCATCACCACCTACTATTGGAAAACCACTGGGGTTTGGACGCGCCCTGACAGCGACCTATTAAACAACTTAGGCGCCGTCCCGGTTTCATTATTTTTTATGATTACCGGATTTCTTTTTCTGGGAAAAACTTATGAGTCATCGCCAAACTGGACCAAATTACTCAGTTCGCGCGTACGCCGCATCATGCCGCTTTATTTATTTGTGCTTGCGGCACTTGTTATTACCAGCCTGATCAAAACAGAGTTCAAACTGGTTCACCTCAGCGTATTAGCAAAAGAGGCACTAAAATGGCTAATCTTCTTCGGGGCATCATTTAATGGGTTCCAGGATAGCATCCGAATGACTGCTGGAGCTCATTGGACCTTAGGCTACGAGTGGATTTTCTATCTGACACTTCCACTAATAGCTATCTTATTCCGAAAAACCCCCCCAAGAGCCTACCTAATTCTGTCATTGTCCACCCTAGCACTAGTGACGTCAGGGCTTCATAACAACCTTATTAAACCTGGTCTTTTCCAGCTATTTTTTTTCGGGTTCATTCCGGTCTTAATCAAAAATCATCTACCTCACGCAGTCCCCCTACTGCAAGGAAAAAGCGCGGCATTTATTGCCACAATATTAATTGCAGCCGCACTCTTTCAACATCAAGAGTACTCAACACTCCAAATGCTGTTGCTCGCAGTTCCATTCGCTATTATTAGCCTTGGAAACGACATATTTGGCTTACTGAAAAATCACGGACTTAAATCTCTCGGGGAAGTAAGCTATAGCATTTACCTTACTCACGGACTAATACTTTATTGGGCATTCTCGACATTCAACATTTTTGATTTTTCCAAAACCGGAATTTTGACTTTTATCGCATTGCTCCCTATCGTACTAATCGTAGTGTCAGGCACATCTGTCGTCACCTACCTATTCATCGAAAAGCCATTTATAGCACCCAACAAAAACAAGACAAAGCCCACCCCCCAATCACTAAGCACTGCTGAACCCACTAACACTTAGGACTTACGGTGCCATTTTGAAAAAGCTACTAGTTGCTTCATTTCTATCCCTGATAACTTCCACCACCTATGCCATTGACGTCGGAGTCTACTATTACCCCGGCTGGAAAAGGCCAGATGTAGATGGCTGGGCGAAAATCAAAGCGCACCCCGAACGAGAGCCGCTTCTAGGATGGTACACAGAGGGATCGGATGAGGTGACGAGAAGGCACCTACAATGGATGGAAAAATACGGGATAAACTTCATTGCCTATGATTGGTATTGGGATCCAGGAACAGGTGTAAAAAACCGCACCTATGCTATAGACTCATACATAAAAAATGCCAAGAACTTCAACGTAGAGTTTGCTCTATTATGGGCAAACCATACGAACACTCCGGAAAGCCTGTCACAGTTTGATGAAATAGTTAATTACTGGATTTCCAACTATTTCAAAAACCCAAAATATAAAAAAATCGACGGCAAGCCTGTAGTGTATATATTTTCTTCAGACATGCTAAGCAAAGACTCAGAGAAATTTGGATCATCCCCCAAGAAACTACTAACGAGAGCACGTAAACTAGCAAAAAATTCTGGACTTAACGGAATCTTTTTCATTGGGACGTCAGGTTCAAAAAATGACTCACTAACACTTGGACTACCAAACCAAACGTATGATGCAGTGAGCGCCTACAACTATCAGTACGGACCGTCAAAAACCCCAAATATTCGTACTCTATCCAAAAGCTATTCGGAGCTGATGGATGGCTACTCCAAAACTTGGGACTTTACGTTGAGAACAAGCCCCTTGCCTTACGTCATCCCAGTGACCTCAGGGTGGGATAGAACGCCTTGGGGTGGAAGCAGCGATCCAGCGCACGATAATTCCTACAGCACTCCAGAGGAGTTTTCAGAGCATTTATCCCGGGCAAAGAAAGAACTTCTTGACAATCCGAAAAAAACGCTAAACACCATAATTATTTGCTGCTGGAACGAGTTCGGGGAAGGGTCTTATATTGAACCAACTAAAAAATTTGGTTTCGACTATCTTGAGCAAATACATAAGATCCTCAAAACCCAATAGTGTTTAAAGCAAGCTGTTATTTCGCAGTTATTTATACGGTCTTTCACAGGCCAGGCCGGCTACTCCGGCTCGGTTATACGCTGCCGCCAGCGCTGGGCTCGCTGACGGCAAGATAAACCATGGGTATGAAATTGAAAGGCCGGACGGGGTCCTCGACGCCGATTACATGGGGCGATGGTGTTCACGCCATCGACAAGAGAGGTGTTGCTGGAGGGGGATAGAGAGAGGATCTACGGTTACAACATGCAAGCATGGCTGATTGGTATTTCGTGCCTTTTCAACGCACCCAGTACCTTGAAATCAATAACCCCATCAACACGCCGATGCTATTTGCCAGCATGTCGTAGGGCGAAGCCGTACGTAACGGCATTAAACCTTGCGCGGCCTCGATGAGTACGCCGGTGAGCAAACACCCCACGGCGATCCAGCAAAATCTCACATTGGGAAAGGCCAAGCGACAACTGCACGCAAAAACCAGAAAGCCGATCCAGTGATGAAGCTTGTCCTCTTCGACGAACAGTTCCGGGATCGGCTGAGAGCGCAATCCGGCGAACAGCAGAATCACGGTCACCGCGGCAAAGATCAGACCCCGGAGCCAGAACGGTAACTCAACCAAACCCTTGAACCATGTAATCATTCGGTAATTTTCTCGAAGTTGTTGTAGAACAGGTCGCTGTCGCGTCCGTCGGTCATGGTCTGTAGCGAGTAGGCACGGCTCAGGCGCGCACCACCATCGCGCGTCAGTGGCGCCCAGACGATATTGGCTCGGCGCATGGTGGAGGTACTCATCAACTCGTCGAACGGGATGGAAACATAGATCCCTTTGTCGAAGCTGCCCTCGCCATACTCCTCCTTCGACGCGCTGGTCAGAGTGACCCAGGCACCAAACTTCACGCCGTTCTTGAACACCCGCGACACGTCGACAGTAGTGCCCCAGTCTCGCGCCAGATAACGCCCGACACTGACCGCCGCAAGCATGTCATCGGGCAGCTCAGTATAGCTGGTGACATGGCCCGTCACGGTCTGGTAATCACGCAGGCCAAAGCCCTGATCAAAATCGCGCTGACGCACGAAGTTCAGATCAGCACCCACCGACCAGCGTTTCCCCGTGGGTCGATACAGCACTTCGCTGCCAACCCCGGCGAACATGGATTCCAGGTAGCCGCCATAGACCATGCCGTACAAATCACGATCCAATTGCGCCGCATGGTTGAACTGGAACGTCGGCATCGTCACATCGGAGGTGGTCAGGTACTTGCGCAGATCGGTGCGCACTCGCGGTAAACCGCTCGGCGCGTCGTAGGTGAACTTGTCGTAGTTGTTGACCAAGTTTGCACTGAGCAAGCCGCTCCACCAGGTATTGCGGGTGAAACGGTACTCCGCGTCGGCATCGGCGGTGAACTGATAGAGCAATCCGTCGGGGCCGCCGATGTTCTGTTTGTAGCCCAGGCCCAAGCCGTAGCTGAACGGTTCCAGCGCCTGGGTGTAAAGCGTAGTCTCCCGGTGCGCAGTCGCCGGATTGACCTCAGTCGTACGGTGCAGATCCTTCAGCGGCTGGTCGTTGTTCACGACCGCGCGGAACGTTTCCCGCGGCACGCTGGTTTCCTCGATGGACATGTCATAACGCTGGTTGACCAGGGTGAACCAGTCAATGTCCTGATTGACGCTGTTATCGAGAATCCGGCTAGCCCGCCCGACGGCCTTGGCCGAATAAAAATAGCGGGACTGCTCGCCATACACCATCAGTTCCGAACCGCGCTGGGTGATGCGTTTCACCTTGTAGCCGGCATTCTGCTGCAGCCGGTCGGAGACATTGGCCCAGTTGACCTGGTCGGCCGGGGTCGACGGTGCTCGCGCCGGCAGCGGCTCGGCGGGAGGGTCATACGTCTTGACCGGTGCCTTGCGGCTGACAAAGTTGGTGTGCAGCGTGATGCCGAACATCGCGGTGTTGCCCCGCTCCCAGCCAGCGCTCAAATCAACACTATCGGCCAGTTTGTAGACCACGCCGATGTTGATCGGCAGGTCTTGCTTGAGCGGGTTGTCCAGCGGCTCATTCTCGTAGTCGTTGCCCTCGTACTCGAGCTTCAGGCTCAGCGGTGCCCACGGCGTTTGATAGGCAACCCCGCCAAACAGCGAAGGGTGGCCCCTGAAGTAAGCGTTGGTGTTCACGTCCCCTGCCCTGGCGACAGCCGCCGTGCTCTCTGGCCGGTCGTTGAAACTGCTGCCGAAGACCGCCAACGGGTTACTGAAATCCCCTCGATTACCCAAATAACCCCAGGCAATGCCGAAGCTGAAATCGAGGTCTCCATAGCGCTTGTTGGCGACGAAATATTCGCTGGAAAACAGCCCGGTACCGCCGATATCCCGGGCACCGACGGCGACCTGCGGTGCCCAGTGACTTTCTTCCCAAAGCCGCGCCTTGATGTCGATGGCCTTGTCTTTGAAGCTCTGGTCGCCGCTAAAATCCTCGGGGCCGTACTTGCGGTTGGTGATCGCGGTATAACGAAACGAGCCCTCTAGCCAATCCAGCGGCTGCAAGGAAAAACTGTAGCGCGAGTAAGGGTCGGTACGACTGGCCGTGGCGCTTAGCTCCCCCACGGGGGCCATACGCGCGGTGGGGGTCTGTAACAGACCGACACCACCAAAATCACTTTGGGTGTAACGCGGTTCGCCATGAACCAATCCGCAGGGTAGAAGCAAAACAGCAGCAAAATGTAACTTCAAGGGGCCACCTCAGCCAGGGGTTGAGTGGCGAGAAACTCAGCAAGCTGTTGATTGAGCTCAGGGGTCGGCGTTTCGAGATCGTCGTTCCTGATCGGTACCAGAATCCTGCTGCCTGGAGCCGCCACGACGCCGTCCTCACGATTCCATGCTGCCACGCCCACGCGCCGCACCTGACCGTCGGGCTGGATCAGCCACAGATAATCGCGTTCGGCATCGTCAAGAATGGTGCAGTCCCGAGCATAAACACGGACTTCCTGCAGGGCGCGGTAAGGCACATGACAGACCTGCGCGACCGCCCCCAGGACTTCAACCGTGGAGGGCCGCGCGGGATAAATAAGACGGTCGCCATCATCCAGCAAAGCGTTGCGGGCGAAGCCCACTTCCACAGCGATCGGGTCGAGCACGGCGATCTGACGCCCGGTGACCGGCAGCCGCTCGACCTGTTCATACATTCGCGCGCTCAAGTCTGCTCGCGAGTTCCTGCCATCCAGCAAGGCACCCCGTTGCAGCAGTTTCAGATCGAACAGGACCCCGGCCTTCAAACGTGCTTGCCGATCCTCCAATGAGCGGTGCAGCCAGGCCGCGCCCAGCCAGTAACTTTCGGCATTGGGTTGGGCGTCGCGAATGACGTCCATCAAGCGTGCACCGGGTTTGATATCGAAGTGGCCGGGGCTGCGCACGTCACCGCTGACCGTGACGGCCGCTTGGCCGACACCAGGGCCAATCATCAGCAGGCCCAGTATTAAAAGAATTGAGCACTTCACCGGGCAGCTCCCCGATCAGGGCGTAACTGCACGATTTTCAGAAACAGCTGCGGCGTCAGATGCTGCTCGCTACGCAGGATGAAACCGTCCTGGGGGTCGACCCAGTAGCGGTTGGTGGCGCGGAAATTCAGGGTGGGTGCATCCACCTGCTCGTCGATGCGCAGCAAGGCGTAATCCTTGTCCAGAATGCTGATGGTCTCGATGCCGTGAAGGCTGAAACGGCTGTTGACCGCGATACCGATTCGGTTGCCGTCGTAGATGTCGACCCAGCGCGTGCTGGTGTAACCCTCTGGCAAATGCTGAAGGCCGCGCTTGAAAGGTGACTCATCATTGAAGCGAGTGCCATCCAGTGAAACGCCCAGCCCAACCGTGCGCACCACCAACCCGTCGCGCATCATCAGTACTTGTTTGCCGGAAGCGACCCAGAACTGCAGGTCACCCCGCCGACGGGCCATGGCCATCACCCCCTCGCTGGAAACGGTGGTGACCAGGATCTGTGGGTACGGCACGGCGTCGACTTGAGCGCGGGTCAAGTTGATGGAGGCAGGCCCCGCGACGGACGCTTCAAGGGTGTCCCAGGAGGCCTTCGTCAACGGATTACACCCGCACAGCGAGAGAGCCATCGTCAGAAAGGCACAGGTAGGCAAAGTTTTCACGGCGGGATAGAGCCTTATCTGCTGTTGGCTTCGCTGAGGTCATTGAGGGAGCTGGCGCCAGTCCCAAGGACGGTGGCTGTAGGCAGAAGCTGGCTGATCAAACGGTTCCAACGCGTCACGCCGGCCGGGCCGACATAGACGATATCTTGCGGCTGCAAGTCGAAACGGGTGGCCAGCACCAGCGCCGAAGGGGATTCGGCATCGAGTTGGAACACCTTGGCCGGTTCCGTTTCCAGGTGATCCGCGCCGCGAATCACGTACACCGCGTTGCCGTTGGAGGTGGTCTGGTTCAAGCCCCCCACCGTGCCCAGGGCATCGGTCAGGTTGATCGATTTGCTCTTGAAGCTCAGCGCGCGAGGCTGGTTGACCTCACCCATGACATAGATTCGCTTTTGGTCGTTATAAGGCAAGTACAGCCGGTCACCGCCCTTGAGATAAACACTTTGTAGCTGTGAGTCCTGGCGATTGAGGGTGTCGAGATCAAGCTTGTATTCGCGTCCGTCCCGGGTCAGCGTCAGGCCTGACAGGTCTGCGTTCAACGGGTCCACACCTGCCGCGCCAATGGCCTCCACTACGCCCAGCGGGGTGGTGGTGATTGGCTGCAGGCCGGCTTTGAGCACCGCACCGGAAATCACCACGGTCTGGCTGGCGAAGCGTAATACGCTGACGTCGACCTGAGGGCTTTCGACAAATTGCGACAAGCGTTCGGCAATAAAGGCTCGCAACTCTTCGATGGTTTTACCGGCCGCCGGAACATTACCGATGTAGGGATAAAACAGCGTGCCGTCCGGACGAACCAGACGACCGTTGGCATCAATCTGCTGCTGCGGACCGGAAGGCGCCGTCAACTCAGGGTGATCCCAAACCGTGATAAACAACAGGTCATTGGCGCCCACGCGATAACCGCCCGGAACATAGGATGACAATGCCGGAGGGACCGATTCACGAACTTGCGTGGCAGCATCCATGGCAATCAATTTAGGCGTGATGGGAATAAGCTCCACCCGGTTACTTTCCGGAGAGCCGTCACCGACCATTTGACTGGTGTCCATGTGTTGACCAGGCGAAAACATACAGCCGTGCAAGCTGATACTTGCCAGCATAACAACAGATAATCTACGGATCATAATGGCACTACGCTAGTCGAGGGCAAGGCTAAAACAAGATCACCCAGAAAGTTCTGAGTGATCTTGAACAACATATATCGCGGGGTATTAGTTGGTGCCCGTCGTACCACCTGTACCGGTGGTGCCGCCCGTTCCAGAGGTACCACCATTGGAACTGCCACCGGAGTTTGAAGCGGCCGCTGCTGCACCGACAATAGCCGCGCCGAGCACCACAGTTTCGGCGACCGTCACGCCCCCAACCAGCGGGGTGTTCAACGACAGTGGCTCGCTTTCACTCGCCGTCTGGCTCACTGGTTCACCCGCTGCCAATGCCGCGGTACTCATGACAGCCAGCAAGCCGGCCGTAAGTAGTTTCTTCATATCAGACTCCTTCTCGACATCAACTCTCTATAAGATTTGATACTAAGGACCAGGAATGGAACAGCAGAACGAATGAAACTGACCGATTGAACGAGCAGTTCATGCGCATTGCCTCCTTTGGAGCATGTCATTTATAGGTGTTGCACGCCATAGACCTCTCCTCCCCACACCTCGGGCAAAGCATTTGCGTCGGACGGGAGATTGCGGACGTTTTTTACGATTTTGGCGGCACAACAAGGCATTTTCAACACAGACTTTTGAGCGCGGGTCATTCGCCGAACAGGCTTATTGTTATTATTAGTCAGGATTTTCCCGGCATTGGAGTCTTGAGGGCTTATTGTGATTGGAAGTTCCAGCCAAAAAGGACCGCGGACTGTATTTCAATATCAAGTATAGACCGCTAATAAAAAAAGACTGAGTAACGGCACACGTATCGGGGCTGTGAGGAGTCAGGCATCAGAGGCTACTTTTTCCAGTTGTTTAAGCACCCGTTGCAACTCCCCTGCCCAGCTTCGCGGCACCAATCCATGAGCCTGCTCAAGGGTTTGGCAATCCAGCACTGACGAGGCCGGGCGTTTGGCCGGAGTTGGATACTCAGCGGTGGTGATGGCCTTCAAGCGTGGGCGTTTTTCAAGTAAGCCCAACACCAGTGCCCGGCTGAAAATCTCATCGGCGAAGTCGTGCCAAGTGCTGGCTGGAGCGCCGCAGTAATGGTACAGGCCCCACTTGAGCGCGCCGTCGCGCTGAAAAATCGCCGCGAGGGTCCACAATGCATCGGCAATGCTGCCGGCCGAAGTTGGACAACCGCGTTGATCCGCCACCACAGCCAGCTCATCCCGATCACGTCCAAGGCGAAGCATGGTTTTAACGAAGTTATTGCCATGGGCGCCAAAAACCCAACTTGTTCGCAAAATCACATGACGCGAACAGTGTTGCTGCAGTTGCTGCTCGCCAGCCAGTTTGCTCAATCCATACACGCCGGAAGGTGCGGTCTCATCATCGGGTTTATAAGCGCTGTCATTGTCACCACTGAACACATAGTCAGTAGAAATATGCAGCAGAGGAACCCCCAACTCTTCGGCCGCCAGTGCAAGGTGCGCAACACCGTCGCGATTCACCTTATAAGCGCGATCGACTTCGCTTTCAGCCTTGTCCACTGCGGTATAGGCCGCCGCATTGATCAACAACTGCGGCTTGACCCGGGACAAGACTTCCTGGACCTGTGCCCGATCGCTGATATCCAGCTCCCTCGAGTTGTAGCCTATGACGTTAAACCCGCGCGGAACCCTCTGCAGCAACTCATACCCGACCTGCCCTTGTGCCCCAGTCACTAGAACTCGCATGGTCATTCTCCATTCAACACCGCACGCAAGCGCGGGTTGCGCATGTCTTTCTCCGAGAGTTGAGGCGACTCCAACGGCCAGGCAATGTCCAGCTCCGGGTCATTCCAGAGCAGACCACCCTCGTCCTCGGGGTAATACAGATCGGTGCATTTGTATTGAAAATCGGCGATATCACTGAGCACACAGAAACCGTGGGCATAACCCGGCGGCACCCATAGCTGAAGGTGGTTGTCAGCCGTCAACTTGACGCCCACATGTTCACCACAAGTGGGGGATTCTGGATTGATGTCCACCACCACGTCGTACACCGCACCTTGGGTGACCCGCACCAACTTGCCCTGAGGCCGAGTCCGCTGGAAGTGCAAACCACGTAGCACGCCATATTGCGAGCGCGAGTGATTGTCCTGAACGAAAGGCAATTCGATGCCGGCATCGCGATAACGCTGCTGGTGATAGCTCTCGAGAAAGAACCCGCGGGCATCGCCGAAGATTTTAGGCTCGATAATCAGTACGCCAGGCAGCCGGGTGTTGATGACATTCATTTCGCAGGCTCCGTGGTCAGCACCCGTGCCAGGTATTGGCCGTAACCGGTTTTGTGTAACGCGGTGGCTTGTCTATCTAGCTCCGCAGCCGACAACCAACCCTGGTGATAGGCCACTTCTTCAAGACAGGCCACTTTCAAGCCCTGTCGCGCTTCGATGGTCTGGACGAAATGCCCGGCCTCCATCAACGAATCATGGGTCCCGGTGTCCAGCCAGGCAAAACCACGCCCGAGTACGCTTACGTGCAGGTCCCCGCGCTCCAGATAGGCGTTGTTCACATCCGTGATTTCGAGCTCGCCGCGGATCGAAGGTTTAACTTGCTTTGCAATGCTCACCACGTCTTTATCGTAGAAATACAAGCCGGTAACAGCATGGTCGGACTTCGGATGTTTAGGCTTCTCTTCGATCGAAATCGCCTTGCCGTTATCGTCGAACTCGACAACGCCAAAACGCTCCGGATCGCTCACTCGATAACCGAAGACGGTGGCACCGGTCTGTCGTTGTGACGCTTCGCGCAACAAGGCGCTGAAGCCATAACCGTAGAAGATGTTGTCGCCCAGAATCAGCGCCACATTACTGTCGCCGATAAAATCCTCGCCGATCAGAAAGGCCTGGGCCAGACCATCGGGAGAAGGTTGTTCGGCATAACTGAGTTCAATGCCGAAAGAAGAGCCATCACCCAACAGGTTCTGGAAGTTGGGCAAGTCCTGCGGCGTGGAAATAATCAATATCTCGCGAATGCCCGCCAGCATTAATACCGACAGCGGATAATAAATCATCGGCTTGTCATAGACCGGCAGCAGCTGTTTGGATACACCACGGGTAATAGGATGCAAGCGAGTGCCGGAGCCGCCCGCCAAAATGATGCCTTTCATATGAGGATTCCCTTCAAAGTTTAAAGAGGCAGGGTTTGAATTGTTCAACCGATATGGCCAAGACGCTCCGGGCGGTACTCACCGTTAAGGACTCGTTGCCACCACCCTTGATTATCCAGGTACCACTGAACCGTTTTGAGTAGGCCGCTTTCAAAGGTTTCCTGTGGTCGCCAGCCGAGCTCACGCTCGATCTTGCTCGCATCAATGGCGTAACGACGATCATGCCCGGGTCGGTCGGTGACGAAGGTGATCAGTTCCTTGTATGAGCCCAGCTCTTCATCTCGGGGGCGCAGCTCATCGAGCAGTTCGCAGATGGTTTCCACCACTTGCAGGTTGCGCTTCTCATTGTGCCCGCCGATGTTGTAGGTTTCGCCCACGGTGCCGCGCGACACTACTTCGAACAGCGCTCGGGCATGGTCTTCGACAAACAGCCAATCGCGGATCTGCGAGCCATCGCCATACACCGGCAGCGGCTTGCCGTGGATGGCATTGAGAATCACATGGGGGATCAGCTTCTCGGGGAAGTGGAAGGGCCCGTAGTTGTTCGAACAGTTGGTGACCAGCACCGGCAGACCATACGTGCGGTGCCAGGCGCGCACCAAGTGGTCGGAGCCGGCCTTGGACGCCGAGTAAGGCGAGCTCGGCTCGTAGGGTGTGGTCTCGGTGAACAGGTCGTCGGTACCTACCAGGTCGCCATAGACTTCATCGGTGGAGATATGGTGGAAGCGAAAGCTCTGCTTCTGCCCCGCCGCCAGCCCCGACCAATAGCGGCGGCTGGCCTCCAGCATGCTGTAAGTGCCGACGATATTGGTCTGGATGAAATCCGACGGGCTGTCGATGGAACGGTCCACATGGGACTCGGCCGCAAGGTGCATCACCGCATCGGGTTGGAAACGCGCGAACAGCTCGTGCAGCGCCGCCGTGTCGCAGATATCCACCTGCTGGAATTCATACCGGGCGCTATCCGCCACCGACGCCAGGGACTCGGTATTGCCGGCGTAGGTGAGCTTGTCGATATTGAGCACGCTCACATCCGTGTTGTCGATCAGATGGCGAACGACGGCGGAGCCGATAAAACCGGCACCGCCGGTGACGATAATTCGTTGGGTCACTTGCTGTACTCCCTGGGGTACCACTGGATCAGTAATTTTTCATATTGGGAAAGGATGGTTTCCCAAGTGAACTTTTCGTTGAAGCGGCGGGTGCCTTCAGCCTTCATCGCCGTGATCAAATGGTTGTGGTCGTCGCGCAGGTACTTCTCGAACAACTCGGCACAGTCGTGCTCGTCATCGAAGTACACCGCCGCATCACCGGCGACCCAACGGTTGAAATGGTTGTTATGGGCAATCACCGAACAGCCGGCGCCCAATGCCTCCACCAGCGAAGGGTTGGTGCCCCCTACCTGATGGCCATGGATGTAAAAGCGACTGAAAAACCGCAGGGCCCGGACCACCGCCGCCTCATAGATAGCGCCGGGGAAGATCACTTCCTCGCCGGCTGCGTCCATCACTCGCTTGTGGTACTCGTTCTTCTCTGGCGTGAAGTTGCCCAGCACCACCAACTTATGGTTACGGCGCTTGCTGCTGAAGGCCTTGACGACCTGCAGAAAGGAGTTCTCTGGCTCCGGCCGGGCGATAACCACCGAGAAACCATGGGGCTCCAGGCCATAACCGGCCAGCGCGACCGGGTCTGCCTCGTGCACCCGGTCCCCGCCATAGGGGATCATGGTGACCTTCGAATCCTTGACCCGGGTGGCCAGGTGATCCCTGATTTTCGGGTGGTCGGCCACCAGGTGGTTGCCGATCCAGCAACCCGCCCGCTCGTTCAGCCAGAACCAGGTTTTCGCCACCAGCCCCCACTTCTCCCGCCGCCATTCAATGCCATCCATATTGATGACATTGGTCTGGCCCTTGATCCGCTGCAGAATACCGAATGCCGCCGTGTTGTAGCCGAGGGTCAGAAACAATCCCTTCTGGCCCAGCGCATGGACCGTGGCCTTCCAATCGAAAAACACTGTGCCCGCCACGCCGGTGTTGGCGATCGGGATATGAATCCGATGAATACCCTTCCATACACTGGTCGATATACCGCCGGAACCTTCTTCCTGGCAGTAGACAGTGACTTTCCAGCCCTGCTTGACCAAATAGAGGGAGAGCTTTTCGGCGAAGGTTTCAAAACCGCCGTGTTTGGCGGGGACGCCGCGGATGCCGAGGATATAGAGGCTTTTCATAGAGGCTTTTGGTTCTTTCAATGTGATGGGCTTTCAGAGTTATCTGAAGTTTTGAAAATGCTTTAATCTGATCTAAACATTGAAATTTGTACTTTTTTGATTGCTCAATTTATTAACCCTTGCCGTGTTCGCTTCAACAACAATTGCTTTGCTTTTAATAGGAATTTTCTAGCGTTGAATTTATGTTCTTTTTATAGCTTTTTATTGAGAACTTTTTGTAATAAGTATCCAGTGCACACTTGCTCAGCTTTTCGTACGCCGGACTGCCAGGCAGAGGAAGTTTTAGCAGGACATCCTCAAGACTGCTTTGATTGGCAGGGATGAAAAGGAAACCGTCTTTTTCGTGGTTAACGATCTCTACCAAGCCACCATGGCCTGCAGCTATCACCGGTTTTCCGACAGAGTAGGCTTCGATCGCTACTCGACCGAACGGCTCCGGCTTCGTGGAGGGGACAACAACATAGTTTGCCCATTGAAAATGCTCGGTTGGATCCGAGCAAAAAGGGAAGAATTCGACATTGTCGGAAATCCCGTATGAGTTTACTTTTTCGATTAAATCCTTTTCCAGGTATTCGTATCCCTCAAAAGGGCTACCCACTATCCTTATTTGAAGGTCATCTCTAGCGTTACTGGCTAACTTCCCAATGACATCAATTAAGAAATCTTGCCCTTTCCAGGTGTTTATCCTGCCGATCAGAAGTAGATTCTTACAGTCTCTTTCAGTACGCACCGACGGAACGCTGTAAAGGGGAGCTACACCATTATAAATTACAGTTCCCGGAAGGTTGAAAGCGGCCTTCGTAGCCTCTGAATTGAATATTAATTTTGCACCTGAAAACCGTAGGAGCAAACGGAAGATCACAATGAGTTTTTTATCTGGAATTTCTCGAATGTGGCAAAAGAAACTCTTCTTGGAAAGTCTATAGAATCCTGCAGCGAGCAACGCTGACAACATGACAGTCGTGTTTATGTATATTGCATTAAAGGCCTTATACTTCCTTGCGTAATACAAGGTCGCCTTAATGAGTTCCACGCTATAGCTGACTGGGTTTTTCAGCTTCTGCTTTCTCAATATTCCGTAGGGATAATACTCGACTTCGGCACCGATATTTTTAACTAACGGAGAGAGCTCCCCACGAAAAGGTAGAATGCAGTGGATTTTCTTTTTTGCGGAAATTGACTCAATTGCCGTAAGGAAACTTCGATCTGAACCGTACAACTCGGAGCTTTGATGAAGGCAAAGTATTTCATCTCGCATATGATTTCCTTGGATTCAGTATGTCTAGTGCAAGCAGCATCAGGGATAAATATCTGATATTTCTTTCTTTAAGGCATGTGTTTAGACTAAAAAAAAGCACATATAATGATATTTTTAATCTGTGATGCTTGACGTAATCGAAAACCAGTGGCCTCGACAGTATGAGGTTCCGGAATCGCTGAACTTTTTTGGTATAAGCTTGTCCGCTCTCTCTGAGTGCCGAACTATGGGGAATTGATGTTTTGAGAATGAATATTTCGCTATAGTCGTTTGCATAGTCGATGAAAAATCGTGTATCGACCCCATAGAAACTCAAGCGCTCATCAAACTTCAGGCCCCGCAACAATGCTTCTTTAGATATGACGGTCCCACTCATCATGGCCACTATGTTTTTGGACGGGACGGGGCCTGTCACCAAACTCTGCAGGTTCAAAGCCCTGCCGCGAACACCCTTTACTGTTCCAGGTGATATAAGGTTGTTGTTGAACAAAATTTGAGGTACAGCCACTGGCACACGGCTTCTGAAAAACAAATCCAAACTGGATATATAATCATTAGTAATGCTGGAGTCGTCGTCCAAAACTATAAAATAGTCCGAGCCTGCACTGTTGGAGATCAGGGTGTTGTATACCGTTGAAAGGCGCTCGTTTTTTCCACTGTGGTGATACGTTATTTCACCAGGCAATGTTGGGATTGATGCCTCCCCGAATCCCCGCTCAGAATTATCCCAAATTGAAAACTTTGGAAGAATTTTTGCCGACTGAAAATCCAGGGTAGCTAGCGACTTGAGTGTAGTGGTTAAGCCAGGATTGGTAGAGTAAACCACAACAAGGAAGTTAACTTGTACACGTTGGCTCTGTGTGCGCGTCATGACAAACCTGAAAGTTTAGCTACGATTGAATTGAACTAATAACCTTTGCCGACGTGCGTCGATTAAGATCTAGTGTGGCTAGCGGGAATAAGATTACATTAACACATGCAATGGTACCCCCTATGGCAACTGCTGCACCCAATGTGCCCCAGCCCCCTAAAAGCCAATAAGTCACGAACGGAGATAGTGCAATGGTCAGATACAGCGCTACGTTAAGATGGTGAATATTTGAAGCATTCTGATAATAATATCCGCACACTGACGTAGAGCAATTTACAAAAAACCCTAATAATACGATGTAGCATGCGACGTGAAAGCTTTCCGGTATTTGCCCGCTAAACCTGACTAATACCAGTAGGGCAACTAGATAAACACAAGAGAAAGAAGTTAACTTTTTCGTATTGGACCAAAATATTTTTTTTATTGCGCGATAGTCTAACCGGCTGGAAAGCTCTGAAAACTGAGGCGCGGATATAGAATTTATTGATACCGATATAAAAGTTGAAAGCATTGCCAGTCTCTGGAGTATGTTAAAGACTGAAGCAAATGAAGCCCCTAAAAGCAGGGACGCTAACAAATAGGGCAACCAACCAACTAGCTGAGTTCCTATTGTTGCGGATGCATACTTTAGCTGTGAGGCTAGAATTTTATTGAGTGGCTTTTTAGACAACGCTGCTATCGGAGCCCAAGTCATGTTTGCTTTCTTTGCAAACACAGCAGAAACAATTAGGTAAATTAAAATGGAGGTGTAGAAGGAGGTTACAATGGTTGTATCGGGAGTTAACGATAGAAAATCAAGGTGAGTGGCGAACTTAATCGCTAGATAGATAACCAAAAAAACCCAAGGCTGAATGACATTTATACCCAAGATTTGAATGACAGTCTTATGCCTGGCTTGATATATAAAAAAAACAGTATTGGCAGCGGAAAACACAGGAATCAATATAAAGATAAGAAGTATTGATGAGTGATCATTGCTAGCACTCGAGATGCTACTCCAGTGTTGGACGTAGAAATCTCCAAGGAAGTAAGTAATCGGGATCAGTATTGAACCCATCAAAAGGCTAACGACTACAGATTGATTGAAGCAGTCCTGCACTGCCTCGCTTGATTGTTTATAGTAATTTCTTACCAGGTGGATGTCCGATCCGAAGCGTGCGATAACCGCGGAAATCTGAAATATAGTGTAAGCAACAAGAAACAGGCCCGCCAAATCACTGCTTTCTATTTTCAGAATGACAATATTTGCAAGCAGCACTGCTATGGCGCCGACAATTCGAACGCATAGCAAGTGAAATGATTTTGATTTGAGCATGTTCATTGTGGTCTTGGTAGCCAATTGTTTGAGTAGTTGACTTCAATAGCCTGATCGCTTTTGTGTCTGACCAAGTTGGCTGAGACGACCAGCAAGATCCATATCATATTGCAGCATAGGGATCCGGACAGATGCTGAAACATAACCTCTAGAGCTTGTTTGAAGTGGGGGCTAAAGCCCCCGCTTCAACTTGTAAAGCTACTGACGGCCTATAGAGTAATATTTGATGCCCTTATCCTTAAGCTTTTGAGGACTGTAAAGATTCCTTCCGTCAAATATTATAGGCTCGCGAAGTTGGCTTTTAATTTGATCCAGGTCGGGGGCTTTGAAGGCCTGCCATTCAGTTATGATAATTAAAGCATCGCTTTCTTTTAACGTCTCTTCTTTGGTTCCGCATAGACTCAGGTCTTCACGATTGTTGTAAATTCGCTGAGTTTCTTCCATCGCCTCCGGATCATACGCTCTCACCTTGGCGCCGTTTTTCCAAAGAGCCTCCATCAGTACGCGACTGGGTGCTTCACGCATATCATCCGTATTCGGTTTAAAACTTAAGCCCCAGAGAGCGAATGTTTTTCCTGCAATATTTCCATCATAGTGGTTAAATATTTTCCTGAAAATCACACTCTTCTGCTCATTGTTTCTTGCTTCTACGGATTTCAGAATTACTGCATCAAAGTCCAGTTGCTCAGATGTTTTAATGAGGGCTTGTACATCTTTAGGAAAACAAGATCCACCATAGCCGGATCCTGCATAGATGAAGTGGTAGCCAATTCTTGGATCTGAACCTATACCTTTTCGTACCATTTCGATATCAGCTCCGAGCATTTCTGACAAGTTAGAAATCTCATTCATGAAGCTGATTTTTGTTGCGAGCATGCAGTTGGCTGCATATTTCGTCAGCTCAGCACTGCGAACATCCATGACAATTATTTTTTCGTGATTTCGGTTGAACGGAGCATAAAGGTCACGTATGACTTCTTCTGTGCTAGCCTGCTCCGTTCCGACAATTATCCGATCCGGACGCAAGCAGTCCGATACTGCGGAACCTTCTTTTAAAAATTCTGGATTCGATGCAACGTCAAATGAAAGATCAGTGCGGCCGCGTTGAGAAAGTACGCTCGCAACTCGATCTTTCACTTTATCAGCCGTCCCAACAGGAACGGTAGATTTGTTTATGATAATACAATTTTTTTCAATGTTACTTGCTATCGTTTCAGCAACGGCCAGTACATATTTCAGGTCCGCAGATCCGTCCTCATCAGGGGGCGTGCCTACCGCAATGAATTGAACCTCTCCATGCTTCACTGCTGATGCAGCATCCGTCGTGAATTTCAATCTTCCGGCGGTGTAGTTTTCTTTAACCAAGACCTCCAGTCCAGGCTCATAGATTGGGATAATTCCCTGCTCCAGGTTTCTTACTTTTTGCTCATCTACGTCCACACAAATTACATCGTGTCCAATCTCGGCTAGCACCGCCCCTTGAACAAGGCCTACGTAGCCAATTCCGAATACAGTGACTTTCATGATGATTACCTGCGATACCAATGTTGGTTTTCGGCTCACACCGTCCACTTGAAAACCTAAGAAATCCCAGGTTCCTTAATAGCCTTCACGTTCGGCGGCAAGGATGGCCGATTAGAAAGGGGGCGGCATAAGGCACGCTACCGCCCCAGGATTTTTCGTCATCTTCCTCAGGACGTAGTGTTTCTATGAAATATCGGTTTGATCATGCCTGCTGGCTAATGATCCGGTGCAGCAATAACGATAAGAACTCAAGAACAACAGCAATACCGTCAAAAACCCGAACTTATGACGCAACCAGTTTAATACTCATCAATTTTTATCGGAGGCGTAGGCATAGTGGTAATAGCCATAATCACTGTAGCCATATTTATTGGAGGCTTTTCTCTCCACGCCATTGAAAATCGCACCTTTGATAACAACACCATTCTGCGAGAACCGGCGGACCGTCAACTCGATTTCTTTCGCCGGGTTCAGGCCATAGCGCGTCACAATCAGGTTGGTCCCGGACAAACGCCCGACGATCGCCGCGTCTGTCACCGCCAGTAGTGGCGGCGTATCGAGAATCACCAGATCGTATAGCTCGCTCGCCTGCTCCAATAGCGCGCTGAAATTGGCGTGCATCAGTAACTCGGAAGGATTGGGCGGGATCTGGCCTCGACTGACAAAATCGAAGTTGTCGATTCCGGTCTTATGGATAGCTGTGGTGATGTCGCAGCGTCGGGCCAGGACATCGGAGAGCCCATTGTCTGAAGAAACACCTAGCACTTTGTGCAGATAGCCTTTACGCATGTCGACGTCGACCAACAATACCCGCAGCCCGGTTTGTGCTATCACCACCGCGAGGTTGACCGACACGAAGGTTTTACCCACCTGCGGGCTGGGCCCGGAAATCATCAGGCGGTTATTGTCAGCCTCATGCATGGCGAAGTGCAGGCTTGTACGCAAACTGCGCAATGCCTCGACTGCCAGATCGGTGGGGTGACTGACAGCCAGCAAAGTAGAACCTGCACCGGAACGCCCTCGTCCGCGGGAGACTTTATCGTCTTCGGTTTTCTGCAGAATGCTGTAAGGAATCGACGCGTAGACCGGCAACCCAAGTTGCTCGATGGCTTCCGGACTTTCCAGCCCCCGGTTCAGCGCTTTGCGTACCAGCACCAAGGCCACCGCCAGGAAACCGCCAAGAATCGTGGCTACCAGCACAATCAAGGCTTTTTTCGGTTTGACTGGTTTGAGGAAATTGACGTCCGCAGTGTCGATCAGACGCACGTTACCGACGGTACCCGCACGCATTACATCCAGTTCCTGAGACTTGTTCAGTAACTGGGTATAAATGGCCGTACCGACCTCTACATCCCGGGTAAGGCTCAGCAGTTCTTGCTGGGTAGAGGGAAGACTCTCCACCTTGGACGCCAAACTTTTCTGCTTGCTGCTCAACTCACCGATCTGGCTCAACAATGCGCGGTAGGCGGGATGTTGACGGGTGAACTTGCGGTCCATCTCGGCTTGCTGCAACTTCAATTCGGAGATGCTGGTATCGAGCCCGACAATCTGATCGAGAATGGCTTTGGTTTCGAGCGTGATGTCCACGGACTTTCTGCGAGTCTGGTATTCATTCAAGGCATCTCCGGCTTTTTCCAGGTCCCTCTTGACCACCGGAAGTTGCTCTTTGAGAAATGCCAGACTCTGCGCTGCCTCAGCTGAAGTGCGCTCTACGTTTTGCCGCACATAAATAGCGGCAATTTCATTGAGTATTTTAATAGCTTGGTCCGGGTCTGTGCTTTCCAGCGCTAACCCGATCATGCCCGACTCTTTTCCGCGCTCGACTACATCAAGAGCCTCTTGATAGTCGAGGATACTGGTCAGGCGGGAATTACGGATAATGCGAAAGCGTGTTCCAGGATTGGCGTGCATTTCCTCTATCTGAAACGTAACGCCATTTTGTTCGAAAAGTTGTCCCGCCTGGCTGGCTGCCAATAGGTTGTCGTCTTCGTCCACCAAGGTGTAATGACCACTCTCACCCGCGGTCAGGGTCAACTTTTTGCCCAGTTGCGAGTCGGGAAGATCCAGTTTGAATATCTTCAGCGACTCCCCTCCCCAGGCGAAACTGTTCAACCCCAATAATGGGTCGGCTATTTCACCGGGGTTTTTATTCTGGAATCGACGCGCCAGGAACTCACCGACCACCGGGAAGTACTTCGGTTGTATGACAATATCAAGCTTCAAGTTGTCGACGGTTTTGCCAATCACGGAGCGGGACTGGATCAATTCGATCTCGGTGGCCGAAGGAGACTCCTTGCCCAGCATGCTGCCGATATCCGAGAAGCCCAACAAATCATTCTTCTTCGCTTCAACCTGCAACAGCGCATTCGCTTGGTACACCGGGGTCGCCAGCACCGCGTACGCGGCACCCGCCACCATAAAGGCACCGGTAACCGCGGCTATCAGCCATTTATGGTCGATGAGTGTTCCAAACAGGCCGAGAAGATCAATCTCGTCATTGTCGTCGTCCCGCACGTTGACTACCGGTGCTTGCTGCATAAGTCGTATTCTTTGCCTGTATTACGATTCAAAAGGAGTGGCCATCAGCGCGCCAGGCGCTGTGCCCATGCGAGTACGGCTTCTTCGATCAACGCATAAGCGTGCACAAAAGCAGGTTTGCCTTGGCGGTAGGGGTCGCTGATTTCGCGATCGTCTTGCCATTTGCCCAGCAGCAACACCTTGCCTCGCGCTTCGGGGGCAATGTTGAGCACGCCGCCGACATGCCGCCGCTCCATCACCAGAATCAAGTCCGCCTCGCTGACGGTTTGGGGCGTGAGTTGAATGGCCTGGTGCTCATGGGGCAAATGACCGTGCTCCTTGAGTACAGCGTGTGCCGTCGGCTCGATGGGCTTGCCTACCAAGGCGGCAAGGCCAGCGGAGCTGACCTCGATATCGGAATGGACGAGTGCCCCGCGCAACAGATGCTCCGCGGTGGGACTGCGGCAAATATTGCCGACGCAGACAATCAAAACCCTTTTAAGCAAGATAACATTCCCCGTCTTGTCAACATTGGCGGTGACATAGCACTTGCCGAACATAAGAGCTTTAAACTACGAATGAGTCCGGGTATTTGTAACCCCGGCAACTACAGCTGAGACTTTCAAACAATCAGTGCGTATTTATTACCATGACGTTTGAACAGCCCCCAACTTTTTTTTCAGACAATAAATAACATTTCGCTCTTTAATACTGAAAATAACAGTTAAAGAATTTATCCAGACAATTTCTAACAATTGCCGTTTTCCCGCGACCATTCAATCTAAATTACACCAAAATAGCGAACGGCTAATATATAGTCGTTCCGCTAGTGCATTGCCAGGGCGTCAGACATTCGGTTAGAAGTTGGGTAAAAGATGCCTTGGGCAATAACTTTGTTTACAGCGGGTTGCGTCAGGAGGATGCCATGGAACAACCAGGCATGCTCGCCGGCCAACCGACCGCCCGATCTTTCCTCTGCCTGCGCCTGGCGCGAAACATAGCGTAGAGGCCTTTTCGCTGCCGACTGAGGCTTGCGAACGTTTTATCGAGTGATCGGGCCATTTAGAGCCCGCACTCTCCAGCGTTGCCGGTTCCGACAACATGAGCCGGACCTTTCCTACTGCCATTAGCCATTCCATCTGTCTACTTTCAAGGACGCTTCCATGATTCGTAAATGCCTATTCCCCGCTGCCGGCTATGGGACCCGCTTTTTGCCTGCCACCAAGGCCATGCCGAAGGAGATGCTGCCGATCGTCAACAAGCCGCTGATTCAGTACGCCGTCGAGGAAGCGCGCGATGCCGGTCTGCAACACATGGCCATCGTCACCGGCCGGGGCAAGCGAGCGCTGGAAGATCATTTCGATGTCAGCTTCGAGCTGGAACACCAGATTCGCGGCACCGATAAGGAGCGATTCCTGGAAGGCACTCGAGAGCTGATCGACACCTGCACTTTTTCCTATACCCGTCAGGTGGAAATGAAGGGCCTGGGGCACGCGATTCTCAGCGGCCGGTCGTTGATCGGTGATGAACCCTTCGCCGTGGTGCTGGCCGATGACCTGTGCCTGAACCTTGAGGGTGATGGCGTACTGGCGCAAATGATCAAGCTCTATCAGCAGTTCCGTTGCTCAATCGTGGCCATTCAGGAAGTTCCCCGTGAGCAAACACAGAAGTACGGCGTGATTGCCGGCGAGCTGATTCGCGAGGGTATTTATCGGGTCAACAGCATGGTCGAAAAGCCCCGCCCGGAAGACGCCCCGTCCAATCTGGCCATTATCGGTCGGTACATTCTGACCCCCGATATCTTCGACCTGATCGCCGACACCGAACCTGGCAAGGGTGGTGAAATCCAGATCACTGATGCACTGATGAAACAGGCCCAGAACGGCTGCGTGCTGGCTTACAAGTTCAAGGGCCAACGCTTCGATTGTGGCGGCGCCGAAGGTTACATCGAAGCCACCAACTTCTGTTTTGAGCACCTTCATCAGAACACCTTGTGACAGCGCTGAACCCTGACAAACGTGTGCGTTATCGAATCGATTTTTCGGTCTTTACTACCCTATGGACGAAGCCTCTATGAAGACATTGAGCGGTTTCAAGGCAGATGACAGTCGCCGCCCGTATGGCGCTGACCTTAAAAACAACCTCGCGTACCTCATCGTGCGCGCCTATGCGTCGGAGCTGATCTTTCCCCGCGTGCGGAAACCGCCGGTGCTGCTGGTGGAACGCATCGGCGCCTTCCCCTCCTCCGGGGAGATCCGCCGTCAAGTCAAGGAGGGTCCGGCGCTGTTGGCGAGCATCAAGCGGCACTATGCCGCCGACGCCCTCGACATCGACGAGAACGATGGGCTGAACCTGGTCTTTGCCGACTGGCGTCTGAGCTTGCGTCTTTTGGACGATGGTTGCGTGATTTGCCTGACCGTGGAAAGCCGCGGCGACCGCTCATTAATGCAGCGCAAAACCGCCGAACTGCTTGAGCAAATCGATGCAGGGGGGCCTTTAAATGAACGCGATTGCCGAACACGCTGACAAAGCCTGGTATCTGCTCCAGTGCAAACCCAAGCAAGATGAGCGCGCCGAAGAACATTTGCAGCGCCAGGGTTATGCCTGTTTTCGCTCCACCTACCGGCGTGAGCGCGTTTTGCGCGGCCAGCGCCGGGTGATCAGCGAGTCGCTGTTTCCGGGCTATCTGTTCATTCAACTGAGCCTTCAGGACAGTTGGGGCCCGCTGCGCTCGACCCGTGGCGTTTCGCGCGTCGTCGGGTTTGGCGGCCAGCCACTGCCGATCCGCGATGAGCTGATTGACGAGCTCCAGGAACGGGACAGCCAGGCGATCGTGAAAACGCTTTTGAGGCAGGGAGACACGGTGCGCATCACTGAAGGCCCGTTCTCCGATCTCGAAGCGGTGTTCCTGGCCATGGACGGCGATGAACGGGTGCTGTTGATGATGAACTTCCTGCAGCGTGAACAGCGCATCAGCCTGCCATTGGCAGGGGTTAACAAGCTTTAGATTCCCTTGGCTACCCACACAAAAACGCCGCTCAGTAATAAGCGGCGTTTTTATGTTCGCAGGAAAACCTACGCCCCCTCTGAAAGGTGATTCCAGTCGACCCAACCCAAAAACCACGTCGCCAGGATCAGCAAACCGAACGCGATCCGATACCAGGCAAACGCGGCATAACTATGGTTGACGATGAATTTGAGCAAACCGCGCACGGCAACCATTGCAAAGAAAAACGCGACCACAAAACCCAAGGCAAACACCGGCAAGTCGTCGGCCTGGAACAGGTCGCGGTACTTATAGCCCGAGTACACCGCAGCCCCCACCATCGTCGGCATCGCCAGGAAGAACGAAAACTCGGTCGCGGTCTTGCGCGACAGGCCAAACAGCAAGCCGCCGATAATCGTCGACCCTGAGCGCGAGGTGCCGGGGATCATTGCCAGGCACTGCGCAAAACCGACTTTCAAGGCATCGGTCCAGCGCATCTCGTCAACGTGATCGATAACCACCACATGCTCACGTTGCTCCGCCCACAACATGATGATTCCACCGATCACCAGCGCCACGGCCACAGTAATCGGGTTGAAAAGATACTCATGAATCTTGTCGGCGAACATCACGCCCAAGACAACCGCCGGCAAAAAACCGATCAACAAATTCAGACTGAAACGTTGTGCATTGCGCTGGGTCGGCAAGCCGGTGGTGATCTCCAGAATCTTGCGACGAAACTCCCAGACGACCGCCAGAATAGCCCCCAATTGAATAATGATATTGAACGCCATCGCTCGCTCACCGCCAAAGTCGAGCAAGTCCGCGGCGATAATCTGGTGCCCTGTACTGGAGATCGGCAAAAACTCTGTGAGCCCTTCAACCAACCCTAGAATCGATACTTGTGTGGTGGTCCAGAAGTCCATTAATCCCCCGTTAGTGCCTCTCAACTGAAAGGTCTGTTGATGATGCCGAGCCTCTAAATCCTGATCGCGATTAAACCTGTCGGACCAACGGAGAATTAAAACGCATTATCTGCGCGCTTGAGCCAAACGTTATAAAACGTCCATGTCGCAGCACCAGGTCCGGCCTCCTGCAAATGACCTACGCTCTAACCTGCATGGCCAAAGCCCGAGCACTGCGCCCAGCGGACCGGAAGAACATACCGTGGATAATTTCGACAGCATCGCCAATTTCGCCGCCGCCCTGGGCATCGGCTTATGGGTCGGGCTGGAGCGCGAGCGCAGGAAAGGCGAAGGCAAGGAACGCAGTTTTGCCGGCCTGCGCACGTTCGCCATTACCTCATTGCTGGGCTATGTCGCCATGCTATTGGGTGGGGAGCTATTGTTTGCCATCACACTGCTTGGCGTGACCGCGCTGGTGGCCGCGGCCTATTTCAGGACCCGGAGCCGAGACCGTGGCTTGACCACCGAGATCGCCTTGCTACTGGTCCTGATGCTGGGTGGACTGTGCTCATACGACCCGACCCTGGCCATTGCCTTCGGCGTCGTCCTGTCCCTGCTGCTCACCTATCGCCAAAGCCTGCATCGTTTTGTCCGCACGCAGCTGTCCGAGCGCGAGATCCGTGATGGCCTGATCCTGGCCACCGCCGCACTGGTCATCATGCCACTGGTGCCGGACCGTTTTATCGGCCCGTTCGCGGCGATCAATTTGCGCACGGTCTGGACCCTGACGGTCTTGATAATGGCGATCGGCGCTGCCGGGCATGTCGCCATGCGTCTGGTCGGTACACGTTATGGACTTGCCATTACCGGCATCGCTTCGGGCTTCGCATCCAGCACTGCAACCATCGCGGTCATGGGCAGTCGTGTTCGCGCAGAGCCGGCGCTCATGTTGCCGGCCAGTACCGCCGCGATTTTGTCCTCGCTCGCAACCCCGGTTCAAATGAGCATCGTCCTGGGCGCCGTCAGCCTTCCGACGCTTGAGTTGATGTGGCTGCCCCTCTCCCTGGGGTTTGCGACGACCCTGATCTATGCTTTGGTATTCGTTTATCTGGGCAGAAATACCAAGAGCAACCCGGCCACTGATGTCGGTGGCGCTTTTAACATCAAGCTGGCGCTGTTGGTCGCGGTGAGTATTGCGGGCATCTCGTTATTATCGGCTGCACTCTTGGCCTGGCTCGGTCCGCGAGGCGTGTTTATTGCGACCGTTCTGGGTGGTTTTGCCGATGCTCACGCGGCTTCGGCCTCTGCCGCCTCATTGGTCGCGTCCGGCCAGCTACCGGCGGCCAGCGCAGTTTTACCGATTGTCGCGGCCATGAGTACCAATGCCTGCACTAAGTGTTTCGTCGCCTGGACCAGCGGTGGAGCGCAATTTTCCAGGCATGTGATACCGGGCCAGATACTGCTGCTGTGCGCACTCTGGGGCGGCGCATTCATTCATGGATGAAGCGCTGAGCGACCTGATTGCAGAGGGACGCCTGAGAATGAAATTGTTTTACAGGACTGATACTTGTGTGTGACCTATCTATCGATGCCACTCATCGTCGGGTCATTGACGTTTTGACGTCGGGCGCGCGCAATGTCTCCCCCAAAATGATCGCCCAAGAGAACACTCCAAATGGCAAAGATCATAGTACTCGCCGGTGACTTCCCGCAGGGCGACGGGGAATATCACCTTGGAACCATCACCCTCAAAACGTCCCTCAAACCGCGGCTTGGAAAAAGTCTCTCGGTCTCGGAATTTAAAGATCTGACCGTCCAGAACACCGATTCGAACAAGAATATAAAGACTGCCATAGGCTTGGGTATCGCGGGCGCCATGTTGCTCGGTCCCGTTGGCGCCATCGCCGGCTACCTACTCGCTGGCAATAACACCGAGGTGACATTTATGGCGACACTAAAGGACGGTGGAAAGCTGCTTGCGGCGACCGATAGTGATACCTATCGGGATATCTCGGCGCGCGCCCTCAAAAAAAACCGCCCCGGCCGCCGAGCCCCCCTTTCCAGGTCACTTGGCAGCGGATCCATTCTTTGATCCGCTTGCCCGGTGACTGTGAACATGTTGCAGGGCTCTCGATACAGAACAGGCTCCGTGGCGAGTTACTTATTCGCATATTTCGCGCCGTGCGGATCGTTAAGTTTCACCTGCATCAGTTCCCATTCACGTTCAATGATCGAGTAAGGGATAAAGATACTGACCCTCTGAGCCCCCTTTAACCCGGGGTGAAAACTCACATCATTAAGGGTGGTGGAGAAAAAGCCGACATTGATACCGACAATGCTGCCGTCATTGGCGATAACGGGGCCACCCGACATCCCCTTGATCATCGGGGCATCATGGATGGCATAGCGTTCGCCGCTGCCTTCATCACTATTGATGAAAGGCGCGGGATATATCTTGCCTTGCCCGCTGACAGTCGTCATATACGGGCTCGTCCCCGCGGCAGTGATGTGCTCACCCATGCGTGGGGCGCGCCATGACGGATAGTGACCGTTGGCCTTGTGCTGGATGAAGACGAGATCACAGCCGGTACTGCAGCTGTATATCACGTTGGGTATGAGCGGGGTGTGGCGGGTAGTGACGGCATAGTCTTCGTTCCATTGCACGGCCGAGGCCGTGTACAGATAAGGCAAAGGAAAGCCCGAGAAGACGGAAAAATATGAATCGTTGGTAGGCCCCGACAAGTCGGGCTTAACCATACCGTTGCATCCTGCAAGAACAGCTCCTATAAAAAAGCAGGCCATGAATTTAATCATGATGGATCACCGACTTATTAGGAGAATTGAGTTTTTGTTGTGGGCGAATCTTTAGTTGTCAGGTTCTTGTGGCCTCCTTGGGGTTGGGTTGGTTATTTATGGCTGAAGTTTTTAATAATGGGTATGAACGAATTGCGCTAAGTCCTAGTGCTTTTAGACCCATATAAAAAAGTGAAATATTTGGCGCCTGAAAAATGACATCAGGCTAAGTAAACAATAGAAATGGAAGTTCCAATAGTGCAAATAAAGCTCAGTAAAACAGGCACTTTGAGTCTTTCAAATCACTTCGGCATGCCTCGGTAACGCAATGGAGATCAGTGCTGCGAAAATAACAAATGTGCTGGATATCCATAAACAGGCCCCCAGCCCGAAAGCCTGATAAATCCAGCCAGAGAGCACGGTACCGATCAGCCGCCCCATGGCGTTGGACATGTAGTAGAAGCCCACATCCAACGATACGCCATCTTCCTTGGCGTAGGAGACGATCAGGTAGCTGTGCAGCGAGGAGTTCACCGCGAACAACGCACCAAAGACCATCAATCCGCCTAGCAGCACCACCTGTTGCGACAACCCGGTGTTCAGCCCCAGAGCAATTGCCGCGGGCAGGCCTGCCAGCGCAAGCGCCCACAGAAACGCTGCGCGACCATCAGGGACATGTCCTCGCTGCTTGCCGGTGATTCGCGGCGCGAACGATTGCACGATGCCATAGCCGATCACCCAGGTCGCCAGGAATCCACCGACCTTCCAGAAATCCCAGCCAAAGACGCTACTCAGGTAAACGGGCAAGGCCACCACAAACCAGACATCGCGTGCGCCGAACAGGAACATTCGGGCCGCGGACAGAATGTTGATGGCGCGGCTCTTGGACAGGATGTCGCGAAACCTGGGCTTGGCCTTCGCCTTGCCCAGATCCTTTTTCAACAGAATCAAGCTGCTGACCCAGATCAATGCCAGAACACCTGCCATGGACAGCAATGCCCCTTTGAACCCGATCAGGGCGAGCAATGCCCCGCCGAGAAAGAAACCAACACCTTTAAGTGCATTCTTCGAACCGGTAAGCAGTGCTATCCATCGATAAAGCGTGCCTTGCTGCCCATCAGGCACTAACAATTTGATCGAGCTTTTGGCGCTCATCTTGTTCAGGTCTTTGGCGATCCCCGACAACGCCTGAGCGCCCATCACCCAGGGGATTGTCAGCCAGGCCACTGGCACCGTCAGCATCAACAGCGCCACAACCTGCATCCCCAGCCCGATGTTCATGGTTCGGTTCAGGCCCAGCCGAGCGCCGAGATAACCGCCCACCAGGTTGGTGATCACGCCAAAAAGTTCGTAGAACAGAAACAACGCCGCGATTTGCAACGGGCTGTAGCCCAACCCGTGAAAGTGCAGCACCACCAACATGCGCAAGGCACCGTCAGTGAGGGTGAAGGTCCAGTAATTGCCCGTCACGAGCAAGTACTGCCGCACTGGCGGAGCGAGGGCTGACAACGCTTTCATCACCGCTCCTTAAACGGCCAGGCCGACCATTCTGGCCAGTTCGACGGTGCGGTTCGCATAAGCCCATTCGTTGTCGTACCAGGCATAGATTTTGACCTGGGTGCCGTTGATGACCATGGTCGACAGCGCATCGATGATCGATGAGCGCGGGTCGGTTCGGTAGTCGATGGACACCAGCGGACGCTCCTCGAAACCGAGGATGTCTTTCAGCTCGTTTTCAGCAGCCGATTTAAGGAGTTGATTCACCTCTTCGACAGTGGTGACGCGCTCGACTTCAAAAACACAGTCCGTCAGCGAAGCGTTGGCCAACGGTACACGCACGGCGTGGCCATTCAGACGCCCGCGCAGCTCCGGGAAGATTTCGGCAATGGCGGTGGCCGAGCCGGTACTGGTTGGAATCAGGCTCATGCCCGACGCACGGGCACGGCGCAGATCCTTGTGGGGCTGGTCGAGGATGCTTTGGGTGTTGGTCAAGTCGTGAATAGTGGTGATCGAACCGTGGCGAATGCCCAGTTTCTCGTGGATCACTTTGACCACCGGCGCCAGACAGTTGGTGGTGCACGACGCGGCAGTGACGATGCGATGTTCCGCCGGGTTGAACAGCTGATGGTTGACGCCCATGACGATGTTCAGCGCGCCCGTCTCCTTCACCGGGGCGCTGACCACCACGCGTTTCACACCCTGGTCGAGGTAAGCCTGAAGCACCGCGACGGTCTTCATCTTGCCGCTGGCTTCAATCACCAGATCGCAGCCCGACCAGTCGGTGTCGGCAATCGCCTTGTTGGCCGTCACCTTGATCCGTTTGCCGTCGATGATGATGCTGTTGCCCTCGGAATCGGCCTGGTGATTCCAACGGCCATGCACCGAGTCAAAGTTCAGCAGGTGCGCATGGGTCGCCGCGTCACCGGCCGGATCGTTGATCTGCACAAATTCAAACGCTGGCCAGCTCCAGGCTGCGCGCAGAGCGAGGCGACCGATCCGGCCAAAACCGTTAATGCCCACTTTGATAGTCATGTTTTCCCCCTTCAAATGGAGCGCTGATTGACACGTTTCATCGTGCATGGTCATTGTCCTGCGCAATAGCGCTCTTGGAATCATCGAACCGGACAGCAGGCGGCTGCCCGTTCAGGGCGGTCACCCATGTCTTCAAGGCGTTTGGCATCGGGGCTCAACCAATGCTGGTTGGCTTCTAACGCGACAGTCAGAACCTGATGCACCCAATCCGGAAGCGTGGGGTGCAGTCGGTAGTAAACCCATTGGCCTTGTCGACGGTCCGACAGCAATCCGCACGTGCGTAACTGCGCCAGGTGGCGGGAAACCTTGGGCTGACTCTCGTTCAACGCACAGGTCAGCTCGCAGACGCACAGCTCTCCCTCACGGGCGATGAGCAGCATCATGCGGACCCGGTTGTCGTCAGCCAGGCATTTAAAAACAGTGGTCGGCGTCAGAGGGTCAGCCATTTCGGTTCTCGGCGTTAGGTTTCACGCATCAAAGGCGCGCGAATGAACACGGGCTTTTGGGACATAGGGAACCCGCCCATATGCGAATTTCCGAATATATGTTTTCCCGCATGTACGGTAAAGCGGTAAATGTAGCGACTCTGCATCCAACCAGCGCGGACCAAGGAAGATCAGCAAAAGAATTTCGTATACCCTATCGCTATCTCACTCCAAACGACCGCCGCCGTGAACCTACCCAAACTCAACGCTCCCGACCTTGGCAATACGCCGTCGACCTCGGAAATCATCACCCGTCATCTGCGGGACGCGATTGTCGCCGGGCATTTCGCCGAAGATGAGCCGATTCGCCAGGACGACATTGCCCGCCAGTTCAACGTCAGCAAGATTCCGGTGCGCGAGGCCCTCAAGCGGCTGGAGGCCGAAGGGCTGGTGATGTTCCAGCGCAATCGCGGGGCGATGGTCACGCGGGTTTCCGATGCGGAACTGGCGCAGATGTTCGAAGTGCGGATGTTGCTGGAGGACAAAATACTGCGCCTGGCCATTCCCAACATGACCGAAGAAACCTTCGCCCGTGCCGAGCGCATCTGTCAGGAGTTCATTGGCGAGGACGACGTGGGCCGCTGGGCCGAGCTCAATTGGGAGCTGCACGCCTGTCTATACGAACCGGCGCAACGGCCGTTTCTGGTCAGCCTGATTCGTTCGGTCAACGACAAGCTGGAGCGCTACCTGCGCATGCAGATGAGCCTGTCGGCCGGCAAGGATCGGGCTGATCACGAGCACCGTGAGATCATCAAAGCCTGTCGTGCCGGGAATGTGGATCTGGCGGTGAAGCTGCTGGACGAGCACATTGCCGGGGTCTGCAAAACCCTGTTCGAGCACCTGCCTCACGCGCACTAGGATGCTGTGCTGATTTCGTCACTGGCACAGGATAAATCCATCAAGCCGGCACCCCGCTGCACAGGCCACTCTTTCGTTCACTCATCTGAACGGACGTGGCCTTCCCATGAAACGCATCACCGTGATCGACTCCCACACCGGCGGCGAACCGACCCGCTTGGTGACCGCCGGCTTCCCCGACCTGGGCACCGGCAGCATGGCTGAACGCCGCAAGCTGCTCGCCGAACATCACGATCAATGGCGCGCCGCCTGTGTGCTGGAACCTCGTGGCAGCGACGTGCTGGTGGGCGCCCTGCTCTGCGAGCCCGTCGACCCGAGCGCCTGTGCCGGGGTGATTTTCTTCAACAACACCGGTTACCTGGGCATGTGCGGCCACGGCACTATTGGCCTGGTGGCGTCGTTGGCGCATCTGGGCAAGATCAGCCCTGGCGTGCATCGCATCGAGACGCCGGTGGGTACGGTGCAGGCGACCCTGCACGAAGATCATTCGGTGAGCGTGCGCAATGTACCGGCCTACCGTTACCGCAAGGCGCTGGTGTTGCAGGTGCCAGATGTCGGTCAGGTGGTCGGCGATATCGCCTGGGGCGGCAACTGGTTTTTCCTGATCGCCGAGCATGGCCTGCGGGTGGCTGGCGACAATCTCGAAGCGCTGACCGCTTATACCTACGCCGTGCAGCAGGCGCTGGAAACCCAGGGTATTCGTGGCGAAGACGGCGGGCTGATCGACCATGTCGAGCTGTTCGCCGATGATGATCATGCCGACAGCCGCAACTTTGTCCTCTGCCCCGGCAGGGCCTATGACCGCTCACCGTGCGGCACTGGCACCAGTGCCAAACTGGCGTGCCTGGCCGCGGACGACAAATTGCAACCGGGGCAGATCTGGCGCCAGGCCAGTGTCATCGGCAGCGAGTTCGAAGGCTCTTATGAATGGCAGGGCGAGCGCGTTGTGCCGACCATTCGCGGTCGTGCCTTCATCAGCGCCGAAGCCAGTTTGATCATCGAACAGGACGACCCGTTCGCCTGGGGCATTCGTCCGTGAACGAGGGCCTTGTGGCCGATGTGATCGTGATCGGCGCCGGCATCATCGGCGCCGCCTGTGCCCAGGCGTTGGCCCGTCGCGGCTTGCAGGTGCTGGTGCTGGACGCCGGCCTGCACGGTGCGACGGCGGCGGGAATGGGCCATCTGCTGGTGCTCGACGACAACCCGGCCGAGCTGGCCCTGAGTCAATATTCCCTGCAACGCTGGCGCGAATTGGCGCCGGACCTGCCCGACGGCTGCGCCTACCGCAACAATGGCACGCTGTGGCTGGCGGCCAACGCCGAGGAAATGGCGGTCGCCCATGGCAAATACTTGAACCTGCAAGCCCAGGGCGTGGCGTGCGAGTTGATTAGTGCCAGTGCTTTGCACCAGCGTGAACCGGAACTGCGCGAAGGTCTGGAAGGCGGTTTGTTGATCAATGGCGACGGCATTCTTTATGCGCCGGCAACGGCCAGCTGGATGCTCGACACGCCGAACATCCGTCAACGCCGGGCGCGGGTCAGCGCGGTCGATGGCAACCGCGTATGCCTCGATGACGGCCATTGGTTGAGTGCCGAAGCGGTGGTGTTGGCCAACGGTATTCAGGCCAGTGAACTGTGCCCGGAGTTGCCCATCGAGCCGAAAAAAGGTCACCTGCTGATTACCGACCGCTACCCCCGCACCGTCACCCACACCCTGGTGGAACTGGGTTACGTCACCAGCGCTCACAACGCCACGGGGCCATCGACCGCCTGCAATATCCAGCCGCGCCCCACCGGGCAATTGTTCATCGGTGCCTCGCGACAATTCGGTACCACCGACCCACAAGTCGAAGGCTGGATGCTGGCGAAAATGCTCAAGCGCGCCGCCGAGTACATGCCGGGGCTGGCCCGACTCAACGGCATCCGCGCCTGGACCGGCTTTCGCGCCGCCAGCCCCGATGGCCTGCCACTGGTGGGCCAACATCCGCAGCGTCAGGGCTTGTGGCTGGCCGTCGGTCACGAAGGGTTGGGCGTCACCACGGCCCCCGGCACGGCCGACTTGCTGGTGGCGCAACTGTTCAACGAATCCCCGCCACTGACCGCACAACCCTATCTGCCCCAGCGTTTCCTCGGAGAACCTGCCTATGCCTGAATTGCTGCTGGACGGCCGCGCCTTGAAGGTGGCCGAGGGCACCAGCGTCGCCGCTGCCTTGGCGTTAGGCAGTGACGGCTGCACGCGCACGTCGGTCAGTGGCCACCGTCGCGCACCGCTGTGCGGCATGGGCATCTGCCAGGAATGCCGGGTGACCATCGACGGCCGCCGACGCCTGGCCTGCCAGACCCTGTGCCGGGACGGCATGCAGGTGGAGACACGCCCATGAACGAATACGCCGATCTGCTGATCATCGGTGCCGGCCCCGCTGGCATGGCCGCCGCCCTTGCTGCCGCACCCGGCGGCGCACGCATCGTCATGCTCGACGACAATCCGCTGCCGGGCGGGCAAATCTGGCGTGACGGCCCTCAAGCCAACGTGCCTGATCAGGCCCGTCGACTGCGTGAGCGTCTGGCGTCGTGCAGCAACATCCGTCATCACGCCGGTACGCGGGTGATCGCCAGCCCCGGTCCGAAACAACTGTTGGTCGAAGATGATGACGACGGCTGGCTGATCAGTTACGACAAACTGATTCTTTGTACTGGCGCCCGCGAGTTGCTGCTGCCCTTCCCCGGCTGGACATTGCCTGGCGTGACCGGGGCCGGTGGCTTACAAGCGCTGATCAAGGCGGGTGTGCCTGTGCAAGGTGAACGCGTGGTGATCGCCGGCAGCGGCCCGCTATTGCTGGCGAGTGCCGCCACCGCGAAAAAGCATGGCGCGCAGGTACAACGTATCGCCGAGCAAGCCTCGCGCACCGCCGTCGCCGGTTTCGCCGCGCAACTGCCGCGCTGGCCCGCCAAATGGTTGCAATCGTTCAGCTTGTTCGACCGCCGTTACCGCACCGCGACTCATGTGCTGGCCGCCCTTGGCACTGACCGACTGGAAGGCGTGCGCCTGCAACAGCAAGGCAAAATCATCGAACTGGAATGTGATCGGCTGGCCTGTGGTTTCGGTTTGATCCCGAACATTCAATTGGGCCAGGCACTGGGTTATGCCATCGAAGATCAGGCGTTGGCGGTGGATGCCTGGCAAGCCAGCAGCCGTGCCGATCATTATGCGGCAGGCGAATGCACCGGGTTTGGTGGCAGTGAACTGGCGTTGGTCGAAGGTGCAATTGCTGGCCACGCGGCGGTCGGTGACCTTGAAGCGGCACGCCAGTTGTGGCCACGTCGGGCACGCTGGCAGGGTTTCGCCAAGGCACTGAATCAGGCCTTCGCCCTCGACCCGCAGCTCAAATCCCTGGCCCGCCCCGACACCCTGGTCTGTCGCTGCGAAGACGTGCCCTACGCCGCATTGGCCGGGCACACTGACTGGCGCGAAGCCAAGCTGGCCAGCCGCTGCGGCATGGGCGCCTGTCAGGGCCGGGTGTGTGGCGGTGCGGTGCAGCATCTGTTCGGCTGGCAACCTTCAGCGCCCCGCCCACCCTTCAGCCCGGCGCGAATCGAGACCTTGATGTGCCTGGACGACACCCCGCCGACCTGAAACCCCCTCGGGGGTTTCAGCCACGCTGCCGAGCCTCTATGATCCCGGGGTCGCCATCGGACCCCAGCGCCATGTATCCCTCGCTCAGCACCTTCAAACCCTGCGACCTGCCAACGCTGCTCAACAGTCTGCAGCCGATTGCGCCGCTGCTCGATACCCTGGCGGACGTGGTGTTTTTCATCAAGGACCGCGAAGCCCGCTACGCCTTCGTCAACCAGACCCTGGCCCGACGTTGCGGTTTCAAACATCGCGAAGAACTGCTGGGGCTCACCGCCGAAATGGTCTTCCCGGAACGCTTCGGCCCGTTGTACACCGAACAGGATCGACGGGTACTGTCCAGCGGCCGCGAACTGTCCGACCAACTGGAACTGCACTTGTATTACGGTAATCAGCCGATCTGGTGCCTGACCCACAAACTCGCCTTGCAAGATGAACAGGGTCACATCGTGGGCCTGGCCGGAATCTCCCGTGACCTGCAATCGCCGCAGTCCAACCATCCCGCGTTCCAGAAACTCGCCGCCGTGGATGCGCACATCCGCAGCCACTTCGCCCGCGCCATCAGCCTCGCCGAACTGACCGCCATCGCCGGCTATTCCGTGGCGCAACTGGAACGTCACTGCAAACGGGTATTCCAGCTCACCCCACGGCAGATGATTCACAAGGCGCGCCTGGAAGAAGGTTCGCGGCTGTTACTGCACACCGAACTGCCGATCACCGAAATCGCCCTGCGCTGCGGTTACACCGACCACAGTGCGTTTAGCCGGCAGTTTCGGGCGTTGACCAGTCTTTCGCCGAGCCAGTTTCGGGATAATCAGCGTTAGGGAATGTGGTGTTCTTTCGGGTCTCATCGCGAGCAGGCTCGCTCCCACAGGGGATTTGCAGTGAATCCATTTTTTGCGAACGCCGCAGATCCAATGTGGGAGCGAGCCTGCTCGCGATGAGGCCGGTGCAGCCACCATAAGGCTCAGTGTCAGACGGCTAAACAAGCACTGTTTAAACGACACTTCCAGACACTCACCCAGGCTACACATCCTTGCGCCGTTGCCTACGACTACGCCAGAATCCGCCGGCTTGTGCGCCTTGAGGCCGGGTTCTATCGTTTCCGGGTCGCTGACGAATCAGCGATCGGATTTGACCGTCCGAATCAATCAAGGCGCGCCAGCGTCCAAGACCTGTTTCAGGCATGTCTGAAATATCGTGTCGCGGTGGCTGTGCGTGGGACACCTTCGGGTGTGCCGGATTCCTTGATGTCCGGTCGGTCAACCCGCGTACAGCTGCCACCTTGTTCGTTTGACCGCGAACGGCGGTAGCGCCACTCATCAAGGAGCTTCACCATGTTCAAACCAACACCTAACCCGCCGGAAACCGATCCAACCTCCCCCTACGAATCCCTCGATTCCAAAAAACTCAACGAAGCCGCCGACCGCGCCCTCGATCACTACCTCAAACCGCCCATCCCCAAAGACACCCAGCGCAAACCCAGCACCATTTACCACGTCGGTGCGAAGGTCGATAACGAAACCCTGCTGGTCAACGCCTGCGAATCCCTGGCGTCAGCGAGCATGATGCTCAGTGAGTTCGCCGGGTTGATGGACATGCCACATCGCAACGTGATGTTGGGGATTCAATCGGTGGTCATGCTGGGTGAGCTGGCCGTCAACCGAGTGCTGGATAACCTCGATCCACAAGGCTAGCCAGCAAAAGCAAAGTCAAAAGATCGCAGCCTTCGGCAGCTCCTACAGATTCGGTGTTCTCCGCCATACCGCGGTCGAACACAATCCCCCGTAGGAGCTGCCGCAGGCTGCGATCTTTTGATTTTCAGCGGTTTCAAAAATGCCAAAGATGAAAGGAGCGTAGAACCGGTGTTCCTTAAAGGGGCGCCCCGCACAACCATTGCTCCCATCTGTAACACCCGCCATTGCGGACCTCGCCCCTCACGGCATCACTCTGACGCACCGCAACACCTCTACTTCAAGGCCTGATAATAAATTCACGCCCCTACCTGGAAACGGGCACGTTGATTGCTATATTTAATATCGTATACGAAATCCCCAATACGATATCCAACAGCACTTCACATCAACGAGGCCTCTATGAAAAACCCCGCATTTGCCGTAGCCCTCAGCGCTGTTCTCAGTACCTCCTTTATCGCCACCGCCCAGGCCGACAAGCTCGACGACATCATCGGTTCGGGCAAGCTGCGCTGCGCCGTGACCCTGGACTTCCCGCCCATGGGTTTTCGCGATGCGGGCAACAACCCGGCCGGTTTCGACGTGGACTACTGCCATGACCTGGCGAAAATCCTCGGGGTTGAGGCCGAGGTGGTCGAGACGCCATTCCCGGACCGCATTCCGGCGCTGGTCTCCGGGCGGGCCGACGTGATCGTCGCCTCCACCTCCGACACTCTCGAACGAGCGAAGACCGTCGGCCTCACGGTGCCCTACTTCGCCTTCCAGATGGTCGTGCTGACCCGCGATGACACCGGCATCAACAGCTTCGATGACATCAAGGGCAAACCCGTGGGCAACACCAGTGGCACCTATGAAGCCATCGCCCTGGAGAAAGATGTGAAGAACTGGGGCACCGGCACCTTCCGCGCCTATCAGTCGCAGAACGACACCCTGCTGGCCGTCGCCCAGGGCCATATCGACGCCACCGTGGTCACCAACACCGTGGCCGCCGCCACCCTCAAGTCGGGCAAATACAAAAACCTGAAAGTCGCCGGTAACGCGCCGTACGTGATCGACTATGTGTCACTCGGGGCCAAACGCAACGAGTATGGGCTGCTCAACTACCTCAACCTGTTCGTCAACCAGCAGGTGCGTACCGGTCGTTACAAGGAGCTGTTCGTCAAATGGGTCGGCACCGACATTGCGCCGACCAACCTGACCGTGCCACAGGTCTACTACTGAGATGTCCGGCATGCCTAGGCCCACTTCTCTGACCGGTCGCAGCCTGGTCACGGGCGCCGCCCAGGGCGCCCTGCTGTTCGCCGATATGGGCCTGAGTTTCTGGGGCGGGGTCGATCCGTATAGCGGCGAGATCATTGACCGTCACCACCCTCTCAGCGGCGAATACCTGGCCGGCCGCGTGCTGGCCATCCCCAGCGGTCGCGGCTCGTGCACCGGCAGTAGCGTGTTGATGGAACTGATCAGCAACGGTCACGCACCGGCCGCACTGGTGCTGGCCGAGCCCGATGAGATCCTGACCCTGGGCGTGCTCGTGGCACAGACCATTTTCGAGCGTTCCCTGCCGGTGCTGTGCATCGGCCGGGAGGCCTTCGCCGCCCTGCGCGGCAAGGCTTTCGCTCGGGTCGAGGACACAACGCTGAGCCTGTTCGAGCACCTGCCGGGCGATGCCTGGCAGGCACTCGACAGCCCATTGCCGAGCACCGATATCGCCACCGCGATCGAACTCACCGAACACGACCAGGCGCTGCTCAACGGCCAGCATGGCAAGGCCGCGCAGGTGGCCATGCAGATCGTCCTGCGCATGGCCGAACTGCAAGGTGCGCTCAGTCTGGTGGACGTCACCCAGGCGCACATCGACGGCTGCATCTACACGGGACCGGCGAGCCTGCGTTTTGCCCGACAGTTGGTGCAATGGGGCGCCACAGTGCGGGTGCCCACCACCCTCAATTCGATTTCCGTGGACCAGCGCCGCTGGCGCGAGCTGGGCATCGACCCGGCCCTCGGTGAACCGGCCAGTGCCTTGGGCGATGCCTATATGGCGATGGGTGCACAGCTCAGTTTCACCTGCGCGCCCTACCTGCTCGACAGCGCGCCGAAGGCTGGCGAGCAGATCGTCTGGGCCGAATCCAATGCGGTGGTTTACGCCAACAGCGTGCTCGGCGCACACACCTTGAAATACCCGGACTACCTGGACATCTGCATCGCGCTGACCGGTCGCGCACCATTGATCGGTTGCCACCTGGACGCGCAACGCAAGGCCCGACTGCAGATCGAGTTGCCCGCCTTGAGTGAACTGGACGATGCTTTCTACCCGCTGCTCGGTTACCACATCGGCGCACTGGCGGGCAGCCGGATTCCGCTGGTGCGCGGGTTGGAAACCCGCAAGCCAAGCCTGGACGACCTCAAAGCTTTCGGCGCGGCATTTGCCACCACGTCCGCCGCACCACTGTTCCATATCGCCGGGGTAACGCCGGAAGCACTCGACCCGTATCAGGTGTTGGATACGGATAACCCGGTGCCGGTGGAACACATCCTCTTGAAGGACCTGCTGGTCAGCTGGCGCGAACTCAACAGTGCCCGCGACAACCGAGTGGATGTGGTCTCGCTGGGCAATCCGCATTTCTCCCTCGGCGAGTTCGCCCACCTCGCGCGGCTGTGCCTCGGTCGGCACAAACATCCTGACGTGGTCCTCGCCATTACCTGCGGCCGCGCCGTGCTGGAACAGGCTCGCGAAGCCGGGCATATCGCCGTGATCGAAGCGTTCGGCGCCACCCTGGTCACCGATACCTGCTGGTGCATGCTCGGCGAACCGGTGATCCCGCCGGCCGCAAAAACCCTGATGACCAACTCCGGCAAATACGCCCATTACGCACCCGGTCTGGTGGGCCGCAAGGTGCATTTCGCCAGCCTCAAAGAATGCGTCGATGCCGCCTGCAATGCCACCGCCAGCGGGCGCCTGCCGGCGTGGCTACAACCTGCCGCCCTGATGGAGAACCCTGCGCATGTTTGACTACAGCTTCCAATGGCGCTCAGCGCTGCGCGCCCTGCCGGACATGCTCGCCGGTGCCCTGGTCACCTTCGAGACCGCGGCGCTGTCGATGATCTTCGGCGTACTGATTGCCCTGGCCCTGACCGTGATGCGCGAAAGCAAAAAACCGCTGCTGCGCGGCATCGGCAACGGCTGGGTATCGATCGCGCGCAACACCCCGTCGCTGTTCCAGATCTACATCCTCTACTTCGGCCTCGGCTCGCTGGGCATGCACGTCAGCTCATGGTTCGCCCTGCTGGCCGGGATCACCTTCAACAATGCCGGGTACCTGGCGGAGAACTTTCGCGGTGGCCTCAAGGCCGTCCCGGACACGCAAGTGCGCGCCGCACGTTCGCTGGGCATGAGTGCCTTTCAGGCCTATCGCATGATCATCGTCCCGCAGTTGCTGCGGATCGTCTTCTACCCGCTGACCAATCAAATGGTCTGGGCGGTGCTGATGACGTCGCTGGGGGTGATCGTCGGGCTGAACAATGACCTGACCGGCGTGACCCAGGATTACAACGTCAAGACGTTCCGCACCTTCGAGTACTTCGCCATCGCAGCAGCGCTGTATTACCTGATTGCCAAGGCGATCGTCGCGACAGCCCGGCTGATGGCCTGGCGGTTGTTCCGTTACTGAGGAGCTGTGCATGTTCTCCACCGGTTTTTCCTCCAATGACCTGTTGTTCCTGCTCAATGGCGCCTGGGTCACGCTGCAACTGACGTTCTGGTCGATCATCCTCGGCTCCTTGGCCGGTTTGATCTTCGGCCTGCTGCGGGCCTTGTTGCCGCGGGCCAGTCTGCCCCTGGCCTGGGTGCTGGACGTGTTTCGCAGCGTGCCGCTGTTGATCCAGTTCGTGCTGTTCAATTCGCTCAAAAGCATCGTCGGCTTGAACATCAGCGCCTTCAGCGTCGGCTGCATCGTGCTGGGGGTTTACGCCGCCGCGTACTTCACCGAGATCGTGCGCGCAGGTGTGCTTTCGGTGCCGTTCACCCTGCGCCGGGCCAGTCGCTCGCTGGGCCTGAGCTTCCTGCAGGACCTGCGCTGGATCGTCCTGCCGATGGCTACCCGGGTGGCTTTCCCCGGCTGGCTGAACCTGGTGCTCGGCGTGATGAAAGACACCGCGTTGGTGATGTGGATCGGCATCGTCGAACTGCTGCGCGCCTCGCAAACCATCGTCACCCGCATCCAGGAACCGTTGCTGGTGCTGTGCATCGCGGGCCTTATTTACTACGTCATGAGCCTGGTGGTCGCACGCCTGGGCGCTCGTCTGGAAAGAAGGTGGCAAGAAAATGATTGAGATCGACAACGTACATAAATCCTTCGGCGACCTCGCCGTGGTCAAGGGTGTCAGCCTGACGGTGAACAAGGGCGAGGTGGTGTCGATCATCGGCGGCTCGGGCTCCGGCAAATCGACCCTGCTGATGTGCATCAACGGCCTGGAACCGATCCAGAAAGGCAACATCCGCGTCGACGGCGTCGAGGTCCATCACAGCGCCACCGACCTCAATCGCCTGCGGCAGAAAATCGGCATCGTGTTCCAGCAATGGAATGCCTTCCCCCACCTCACCGTGCTGGAAAACGTGATGCTGGCACCGCGCAAAGTCTTGGGCAAAAGCAAGACCGAAGCCGAGGAATTGGCGGTGCAGCAACTGACCCACGTGGGCCTTGCCGACAAGCTCAAGACCTTCCCCGGCAAGTTGTCCGGCGGTCAGCAGCAACGCATGGCCATCGCCCGCGCCTTGGCGATGTCGCCGGATTACATGCTGTTCGACGAAGCCACGTCGGCCCTCGACCCGCAATTGGTCGGCGAGGTATTGGACACCATGCGCATGCTCGCCGAAGACGGCATGACCATGGTGCTGGTGACCCACGAAATCCGCTTTGCCCGCGATGTCTCCGACCGCGTGGCGTTCTTTCGCAATGGCCTGGTGCACGAGATCGGCTCGCCGGATCAGGTGATCGGTAACCCGGTGCATGCGGAAACGGCGGCTTTTCTGAAATCGGTGAAATAGCAACTGACCTCATCGCGAGCAGGCTCGCTCCCACAGTGGCCTGCGTCGGTCACCGATTTTAGGTACACCGCCAAACCCTGTGGGAGCGGGCTTGCCCGCGATGGGGCCCTAACAGACAAAACAAGGAGCAGGCAATGCGCTCATCAAAAGTCATTCATGTAGTCAGCTGCCACGCCGAAGGCGAAGTCGGCGATGTGATCGTCGGCGGCGTCGCCCCACCACCGGGCGCCACTGTGTGGGAACAATCGCGCTGGATCGCCAAGGATCAGACACTGCGCAACTTCGTGCTCAACGAACCTCGCGGCGGTGTATTCCGCCACGTCAACCTGCTGGTGCCGGCCAAGGCCCCTCGGGCGCAGATGGCCTGGATCATCATGGAACCGGCGGACACGCCACCGATGTCCGGCTCCAACTCGCTGTGCGTCGCCACGGTGCTGCTGGACAGCGGCATCCTGCCGATGACCGAACCGCAAACCCGGCTGGTGCTCGAAGCCCCCGGCGGCCTGATCGAGGCCGTGGCCGACTGCCGTGATGGCAAGGTCGAGCGGGTTGAAATCAAGAACGTGCCCTCCTTCGCTGACCGCCTCGACGCCTGGATCGAAGTCGAAGGCCTCGGCTCATTGCAGGTCGACACCGCGTATGGCGGCGACAGTTTTGTGATCGCCGACGCCGAACGCCTGGGCTTTTCCATTCGTCCTGATGAGGCTGCCGACCTGGTGGCGGTCGGGTTGAAAATCACTCGCGCGGCCAATGAACAACTGGGCTTCGTCCATCCGCTGAACCCCGAGTGGTCACATATTTCCTTCTGCCAGATTGCCGCGCCCATCGTCGTTGAAAATGGCATCGCTACTGGCTCCAATGCGGTGGTGATTCAACCCGGCAAGATCGACCGCTCGCCCACCGGCACCGGCTGCTCGGCGCGCATGGCGGTGCTGCAGGCCAAGGGCTTGATGCAAGTGGGCGAGCGTTTTATTGGGCGTTCGATCATCGGTTCCGAATTCCACTGCCGCATCGATTCCCTGACCGAAGTGGCCGGACGCCCGGCGATTTACCCGTGCATTTCCGGCCGGGCCTGGATCACCGGCACCCACCAATTGCTGCTCGACCCGAGCGATCCGTGGCCACAGGGCTATCGCCTGTCAGACACCTGGCCGGGTGCCTGAAACTCCCCCAGACCAACGGCTACCAAAAACCCTGACTAATTGAAAAAAACACTAGCAGAATCCTTAGCATTTAAAATATCGTATACGAAATACAATTAACGAACCGGAGGCAACAATGAGCAAGCGTATTAACTGGAGTGGCGTCTTCCCCGCGGTGACCACTCAATTCAACGATGACTTCACCATCAACCTGGAAAAAACCCATCAGGTGATTTCCAACGTGATCCGTGACGGCGTATCGGGCCTGGTGGTGTGCGGTTCGGTGGGGGAAAACACCTCATTGACCGCCGAAGAAAAAATCGCCGTGACCGAAGTCGCGGTCGACGCCTCCCGGGGCCGCGTGCCAGTGATCTGTGGTGTGGCCGAGTTCACCAGCGTGCAAGCGGCCAAGGTCGCCAATGCTGTGCGCCGGGTCGGTGTCGACGGCGTGATGCTGATGCCGGCGCTGGTCTACGGCTCCAAACCGTTCGAGACCGCCGAGCATTACCGCTACGTGGCGAAAAACGCCGACGTACCGCTGATGGTCTACAACAACCCGCCGATCTACAAAAACGACGTCACCCCGGACATCCTGATTTCCCTGGCCGACTGCGACAACGTGGTGTGCTTCAAGGATTCGTCCGGCGACACCCGTCGTTTCATCGACGTGCGCAATGAAGTCGGCGACCGTTTCGTACTGTTCGCAGGTTTGGACGACGTGGTGCTGGAAAGCATCGCGGTGGGTGCCGAAGGCTGGGTCTCGGGCATGTCGAACGTGTTCCCGAAAGAAGGCGAGACCATCTTCCGCCTGGCCAAGGCCGGTCGCTTCGCCGAAGCCATGCCGATCTACGAATGGCTGATGCCGATCCTGCACCTCGACGCCCGTGCCGACCTGGTGCAGTGCATCAAGCTCTGCGAAGCCATTGCCGGTCGCGGCAGCGCGCTGACCCGTCCGCCACGCCTGGCACTGCCGGAAGCCGATCGGGTGTTCGTCGAGCAGATCATGGCCAAGGCCCTGGCCAATCGTCCGGAGTTGCCAGACGTCGGTCTCTGAGTGATTGCCGGGCGGGTCTTTGCGGACCCGGCCCGGCTGCCTGTTTTTGCGCCTCTACAGGAAACGCCAGCATGTCCAATCCTCTACACACGCAAAGCGCAACCACCCCCTCGGGACTCAAACGCGTAGTGGCCGCTGCCATGGCCGGCACTGTCGCCGAGTGGTACGAATTCTTTCTCTACGGCACCGCCTCGGCGCTGGTCTTCGGCCAGTTGTTCTTCCGCCAGACCGACAGCCCGATTGACGGCATCATCGCCGCCTTCGCCCTGTACGCGGTCGGCTTTCTCGCCCGCCCATTGGGCGGTCTGGTGTTCGGTCACTACGGTGACAAGTTCGGTCGCAAGCGTCTGCTGCAACTGAGCCTGGTGGTGGTCGGCATCACGACTTTTCTGATGGGTTGCCTGCCCGGTTTCGACAGCATCGGCTATGCCGCGCCAGTGTTATTGGTGTTGCTGCGGCTGATCCAGGGCTTTGCCTTTGGCGGTGAATGGGGCGGTGCAATTCTGCTGGTGTCCGAACACTGCCCGGACAATCGCCGAGGCTTCTGGGCCAGTTGGCCGCAAGCCGGGGTGCCGGCCGGTAACCTGGTGGCCACCGTCGCGCTGTTGCTGTTGTCGTCGAACCTGTCGGAGGAACAATTCCTCGCCTGGGGCTGGCGCGTGGCGTTCTGGTTCTCGGCGGTGGTGGTGCTGATCGGCTACTGGATTCGCACCAGCGTCGATGACGCGCCGATCTTCAAACAAGCCCAGGCCCGTCAAGCGCAGACCAAGCAGCAACAGCTGGGCGTGGTCGAAGTGCTGCGTCATCACTGGCGCGCCGTGCTGGTCGGGATTGGCGCACGCTTTGCCGAGAACATCCTCTATTACACCGTAGTCACCTTTTCAATCACCTACCTGAAACTGGTGGTGCACAAGGACACCTCGGAAATTCTGCTGCTGATGTTCGGTGCGCACCTGGTGCACTTTTTCCTGATTCCGTTGATGGGGTATTTGTCGGATATCGTCGGGCGCAAACCGATCTACCTGACCGGCGCAGTGCTCACCGCATTCTGGGGCTTTATCGGTTTTCCGATGATGGAGACTGGCAACAACTGGCTGATCATGGCGGCGATCATTCTGGGCCTGGGCATCGAGTCGATGACCTACGCGCCTTACTCGGCGCTGATGGCCGAGATGTTCCCGACCCATGTGCGCTACACCGCCCTTTCACTGTGTTATCAGGTGGCGCCGATCTTCGCCGGTTCCCTGGCACCGCTGATCGCCATCACCTTGCTCAACAAATATCACAGCTCGACACCCATCGCCTGGTACCTGGTGGGCGCCGCGTTGATCTCCATCGTCGCCGTCGGCCTGACCCGGGAAACCCGTGGCAAGTCGTTGCACCAGGTGGATGCCGAATCCGCTGCGCGCATTGCTGCCCTCGATAGCGCCGCGCCGGCCACACGCCGGGGTGATTCATTGGCCTGAACCCTGTAGGAGCGAGGCTTGCCCGCGAAGACGGTCCGACATTCACCATTGATGTTGTCTGACACACCGTCTTCGCGGGCAAGTCGGATCGCCGCACCGCTCGCTCCTACAGATCCCGGTCATCTTTTTTGATAGGAGTTTTCCATGCCCCAGATCATTGGCCACAACTACATCGGCGGCGCCCGCAGCGCCGCTGGCAGCATCACCCTGCGCAGCCACGACGCCAGCACCGGCGAAGCGCTGGCCTACTCGTTCATGCAAGCCACCGCCGAGGAAGTGGACGCCGCCGCCCAAGCTGCGGCGGCGGCCTACCCGGCCTTCCGCAATCTGCCGGCGACTCGCCGTGCAGAGTTTCTTGAGGCCATCGCCGCGCAACTGGATGCGCTGGATGATGAATTCGTCGCTCTGGTCACCCGCGAAACGGCGCTGCCGACCGGGCGCATTCAAGGTGAACGCAACCGTACCAGCGGCCAAATGCGCCTGTTCGCCCAGGTTCTGCGCCGGGGCAATTTCTATGGTGCGCGCATCGACCGTGCCTTGCCCGAACGTCAGCCACTGCCACGGGTCGACCTGCGCCAATACCGGATCGGCGTCGGTCCGGTGGCCGTGTTCGGCGCCAGTAATTTCCCGCTGGCCTTTTCCACCGCTGGCGGCGACACCGCTGCCGCCCTGGCCGCCGGTTGCCCGGTGGTGTTCAAGGCCCACAGCGGACACATGGCGACCGCCGAACGCGTGGCCGACGCAATCATCCGCGCCGCCGAGCAAACCGACATGCCCAAAGGTGTGTTCAACATGATCTACGGCGCGGGCGTCGGCGAAGCGCTGGTCAAGCATCCGGCGATTCAGGCTGTCGGTTTTACCGGCTCGTTAAAAGGTGGTCGCGCCCTCTGTGACATGGCCGCCGCCCGGCCACAACCGATCCCGGTGTTCGCCGAAATGAGCAGCATCAACCCGGTGCTGGTATTGCCTGAAGCCTTGCTCGCGCGTGGCGAGAAAATTGCCGGTGAACTGGTGGCGTCGGTGGTCCAGGGTTGCGGTCAGTTCTGCACCAATCCGGGGTTGGTGATCGGTATGCGCTCACCCCACTTCAGCGCTTTCATCACATCGCTCAGTACTTTGATGGCCGAACAACCGGCGCAAACCATGCTCAATGCCGGCACCCTCGGCAGTTACGAAAAAGGCGTGCAGGCCTTGCTCGACCATCCGGGAATAACCCGCCTGGCAGGCCAGGACCAACACGGCAATCAAGCGCGGCCGCAACTGTTCAAGGCCGATGTCAGTCTGCTGTTCAAAGGTGATCCGCTGTTGCAGGAAGAAGTGTTCGGCCCGACCACCCTCGTCGTCGAAGTGGCCGACAAGGCCGAGTTGCGACAAGCGCTGAACAGTTTGCACGGTCAGCTCACCGCCACGTTGATTGGCGAAGCACAGGACTTGAAGGAACACGCCGATCTGCTGGTACTGCTGGAACAAAAGGTCGGCCGCGTGCTGTTCAACGGCTACCCCACCGGCGTCGAAGTCTGCGATGCCATGGTGCATGGCGGCCCCTACCCGGCAACCTCCGACGCCCGTGGCACGTCGGTCGGCAGCCTGGCTATCGAGCGCTTCCTGCGCCCGGTGTGCTACCAGAACTGCCCCGACGCCTTGTTGCCCGACGCCCTGAAAAACGCCAACCCGTTGGGCATTGCGCGACTGGTTGATGGCAACAGCCACCGCGAACCGGTTTAACAACACGACCTCCTGTGGGAGCGAGCCTGCTCGCGATAGCGGTGTGTCAGTCAACGAAAATGTTGAATCCGATACCCTCATCGCGAGCAGGCTCGCTCCCACAGGAGTGGGCGCCCGTTTCATTCAAGCCAGCAACGCTTTCAGGTCTTTGTACAGCGCCTCGGGAATCTGCACCCCCTCCACCACACTGCGTGCCCGCGCCGCATAACGCCGTTGCGACGGCAAGCGTGCACCCTGCCCTTCAATGCCCTGAAACAACACTTCGGCCCGGGCCAAATGTTCCTCGGTGGCCGCCCCCAGAAAACGGCGCGGATCCAGCGCGATGATCAACTCGCCATGGTACGGCGACGACTTGCTGCCCGCGTCATAGGCCAGCGACTCGGCACTGGTCAAATCACCGATCAAAGGCCCGGCGATCAACTCCACCATTGCCGCCAGCGCCGAGCCCTTGTGCCCGCCGAACGTGAGCATCGCGCCGCTGTCGAGCACGACGTTGGCATCGGTGCTCGGTCGGCCCTCAGCGTCCACGCCCCAACCCTCGGGAATCGCCTTGCCGGCACGCCGATGCAACTCGATATCACCCCGGGCAATCGCACTGGTGGCAAAGTCGAATACAAACGGATCCTGACCTGCACGCGGCCAGCCAAAGGCAATGGGATTGGTGCCGAACACCGGCACACGTCCCCCGGCGGGTGCCACCCAGGCATGACTCGGATTGCACGCCAGCGCCACCAACCCGGCGGCGGTCAACTGCTCGATCTCCACCCACAGCGCCGAGAAATGCACACAGCGATTGATCGCCAACGCCGCAATCCCGTTGGCCCGGGTTTTCTCCGCCAGCAACCCAAGCCCCGCCTGAAACGCCAACTGCGAAAAACCACCACCGGCATCCACCCGCACGATCGACGGCGCCTGGTCGATCACCTGCGGCTCGGCATCGGCCGACACCTTGCCGGCCCGCAGGGAATTCACGCAGCCCAGAATCCGGTACAACCCGTGAGAGGCACAGCCATCGCGCTCGCCGGCGATCACCGTCGCCGCCACCGCTTGCGCATGGGCCAGATTAAAACCGTTGTGCAACAGGATCGATTCGGCCAGTTCACAGGCTTCGATCAGGGTCAGTCGGATCATGCTCATCTCCTTGGACAGACCGGTCAGGGTGGTCTATTTGCAAGAAGGTGGCTTGATGGGTTTTGGCGCGGGGGGTGACGATATTGGCACAGGGGTGGTGAAGGGGCGGGCTGCGGTCGTCTTGCATCATGGCACGCTCAGTCAACTCTGGCCGTTATGCTCAAGCATCACGTATACCCAGGAATTAAAGTCGAAGCGCCAGGGGAAGTTACCCCGCTCACAATTCCAAGAATAGAGCCACTGCGATGAGCCTGACAAAATCCCTGCCAGCCTGCCTGGCACTCACCTTCGCATCATTTGCCGCACATGCAGCAGATGGCCCTCCACCCCCCTCGGTGAACCAGCCCAGCGGCATCAACCTGGGCGGCACCAGTTTTTACGATGGTTTTGCGGGACCACCCGGGTTGACGCATCAGACCTATCTGAAATTCAGCACCGCAAGCAGCATCAGGGACAATGCAGGCAAGGATAATGGCGCCTTTGATAATCCGAAGATCAACGTCATCACGCTGATCAATCAGCTGAGCTATTACTCACCCGACACCATCGGGGGCGGTGCGCACCTGGGCTGGAGTTTGTTGGTGCCCATCGTCTCGCTGGACGGCGACTTCGGAGACAACGGTGCCAAGCTCCAGGATAACGCCACCGGCCTTGGTGACATCACGGTTGGGCCTCAGGTCCAGTTCGATCCGATCGTCGACGCCCACGGCAGGCCGGTTTTTGTGCAGCGTGTGGCCTTCGATACCATCCTGCCAACGGGTAAATACGACAAACATAAAGACCTGAACCCAGGCTCCAACTACTTCTCTCTGAACCCCTACTGGGCAGCGACCTGGATGCCCGCACCGCGCTGGGAGGTGAGCTGGAGGTTGCAGTACCTGTACAACTTCAAGAACGACGACCCCGCCAGCAGCTCGGCGCAATATTTCGAAGGGCAATCCGTACGTGACACCCAGGCAGGACAGTCGGCGTGGGCCAACTTCACGGCCTCGTATGAAGTGATCCCAAAGGTCTCGGTCGGCATCAACGGGTACTACTTCAGGCAGATATCGGATGACGAGGTCAACGGAGGCAGGCTGAGCAATTCTCGGGAAAAGGTATTGGGCATTGGCCCGGGCCTGTTCTGGAAAATCACCGAAGACAAAGCCTTTTGGCTGAACACCTATAAAGAGACCGGCGTCGAAAACCGCTCCCGAGCGGATTACCAGGTGCAGGTTCGTTACGTTCACAAGTTCTGACTGACGTGTGCGCCCGCTCCTGCATGAGGAGCGGGCCTTCTGACCCGAGGTGATGCTTCATGAACGCGCTCGACTCCATCGACAGCAAAAAATCATTGGGCGCTATTTGCCTGATGATGGTCATTTCCCTAGGGACGCTGCAAATCCAGCCTATTCTGGGTGGCGCGTTGATCGATCAACTCGGCTTGCCGCTCAATGCAATAGGCGCCATTTTCGCAACAGAGCTTATTGCGATGGCCATCGCGTGCGGTGTTTGCGCCCTGTTCATGGCGAGCATCGACCGGCGCCGCTTCGCCCTGGTTGCATTGTTGATCCTGGCGTCAGGCAATCTGGCCAGCACTCAACTGCACAGTCAGACTTGGCTACTCATTTGCAGAATGATCTGCGGCGCAAGCGGCGGCGCTGTTATGGCGGTTGTCTACGCTACAGCAGCACTGCGCACGTCTAAAGATGCAACGTTCGCCGTCATCAATATCGGCAATCTGCTCTGGGGCATGCTGCTGGTGACCTCCATGCCCATGATCGTGCAAACATTCGGCGTGAATGGTGCGTTTTCCCTATTGGCCATCACCAGCGTGCTAGCGGCGTTGGGTTGCCGGAGGGTGCCCAAGCGCTACCCGGAAACACACCGTTCGGCCAACCTCTCGACTCCGCCATTTGGTCTCACGTCCATCCTGTTGATCATGCTGTTTGCGCTGCTGTTTTTCGGACATTCCGCCCTGTGGGTTTACCAGGAGCGCATCGGCAAAAGCATTGGCCTGGAGCCGCAGCAGATTGGTGGCATTCTCGGAGGCAGCATCCTTGCCGGCGCCCTTGGAGCAGGTCTTGCCGGGCTGATCGGACGTCGCCTGGGCTTGCTGTTTCCACAACTATTGAGCTTCGGCACAGCGTTGCTGGCGACCCTGGTCATGGTCTATGGCGATAGTGCCGTTGCTTTTGCCGCCACTGCCTGCCTGATCCATATGGTGTGGTTTTTCAGCCTGCCTTACCTGCTGTCCATGGCGGCAGAACTGGACCCTTCCGGTCGACTGGCGGGTTTGGGTAACGCCGCCATTTTTATCGGCCAGGGGCTCGGCCCGTTTGGTGCAGCACTTGTCGTCGGTGAGGGACACTTCCGGGCCGTCGGATGGCTGGCCGCCTCAGCCTATTTGGCAGCCTTGATTATCTCGTGTCTGGTCGTTGCACGCTTTCGTCGAGGCGTGAAGCCGGCCGAGCCGGCAATGTCCCCCCAATCGGTCTGAACGCTCACCCTGAACCTGAACGAAACCGCCTATTAATGAGATGACCTGATGACTATTCCATTCCCTCAAACCCCTGAGTTTTCCGGTGCGCTCTATACGCCCAGCCGCGTAGAAGCAGAAGTGTTCGATCTCGAGATTGAAGGTGCCCTTCCCGCCTCGATCCGTGGGACTTTTTATCAGGTCGCGCCAGACCCGCAGTACCCACCGATGCTGGGCACCGATATCTTTTTCAACGGTGACGGAATGGTCAGCGGGTTCTACTTCGCAAACGGCAAGGTTTCGCTGCGACGTCGCTACGTGAAGACGGATCGGTTGCTGGCCCAGCGTCGTGAAGGTCGTTCGCTCAATGGTCTCTATCGAAACGCCTACACCAATGATCCGCTTGCGGCGAAGAACAACACCACCGCGAACACAACCGTCGTACCACACAACGGCGTCCTGCTTGCACTCAAGGAAGATGCCATGCCTTGGGCAATGGATCTCGAAACGCTGGAGACCCTCGGCGAATGGAATTTTGACGGGCAGATCAAATCAGCGACGTTCACCGCACACCCCAAGCTCGACCCGGCAACAGGAAACCTCCTGGCATTCAGCTATGAAGCCAAAGGAGAAGGCACGCCTGACCTGGCCTATTTCGAACTCTCGCCGGACGGAAAGCTGCTGCATGAGATCTGGTTCCAGGCACCTTATGCAGCCATGGTTCATGATTTCGCGGTAACCGAACGCTACGTCGTGTTCCCACTCATTCCGTTAACAGTGGACATCGAACGCATGAAAAACGGGGGGCCGCACTTTCAATGGCAACCCGATTTACCTCAACTTTTCGCTGTCGTGCCACGCAACGGGAGCACGCAGGACGTTCGTTGGTTCAAGGGCCCCAAGGAAGGTTTCCAGGGGCATACGCTCAATGCGTTCGATGAGGATGACAAGGTTTACGTCGATATGCCGGTCACCGGCGGGAACATCTTCTACTTCTTCCCCCAGGCGGACGGTTATGTCCCACCGCCTGAAACGCTGGCTGCCAGCCTGATGCGCTGGACCTTTGACCTGAACGGTTCGCAGGACGACATTCAACCGCAGCCACTGACTGACTACCCCTGCGAGTTTCCAAGGTGTGATGACCGCTACATCGGTCGAAAGTACGGGCACGGCTTCCTGCTCGCCTTTGATCCGCAGCGCCCCTACAACCCCGAGAATGGACCGATACCGTTTCAGTTTTTCAACTTGCTGGCTCACGTGAACCTGAAAACAGGAACCACCGACGCCTGGTTTCCCGGTGACAGCGGATGCTTCCAGGAGCCCATTTTCATTCCGCGCTCCCCAGATGCAGAGGAAGCCGATGGCTATGTCGTTTCCCTGCTCAATCTCATCGCAGAGGGCCGTAGCGAGCTCGTCGTTCTGGACTCTCGTGACATGGAAAGTGGCCCGATTGCGCGAATCAAAATCCCGTTCCGGATGCGCATGTCGCTGCACGGGTGCTGGGCACCGAGCTGACGCATTCTGTGTCGTGTTGCCGAATGCAGGTCCCGCCCGCTGCTACGGATCGCTGACGGGTATTAAGCCCTCGTCCCGTTTCCAACCTCGCACAACATCGTTGCCATCCGCATACCGTACGGGTGGCACACCTTCCTCATCTCCCTTTTTCCCTCGATCCTTCGGTCCGCAAAAAACTGCCAACTTTACAAAAATTTCATATTTTAGGATTTATGCACAAATCCTACTTTACAGGATTTATCTGCAAGACTAGATTAACCCTCATTGCATCCCGTGCGCATGCACCACTCTCTAAGGAGACTCCATGAAACTCGCGAGCTTTATTGTGCAAGGTCGTAGCACCTACGGCGTCGTCGAAGGCGATCAGGTCATTGATCTGGAATCGCTCAAGCCAACCTTCGGCACCGATCTCAAGCAAGCCATTGCCAACAATCGCCTGGGCGAGCTGACCAGCGTCGCCCTGGCGAACCTGCCGCGCATCCCTCTGACTGAAGTGACTTTCCTGCCCGTCATCCAGAACCCGGGCAAGGTGCTGTGCATTGGCATCAACTACGCCACTCATGTGCGCGAAACCGGTCGTGAGATGCCGACCTACCCGATGATTTTTACCCGCTTCGCCGACAGCCAGACCGCCCACCTGCAACCCATCATTCGCCCAAAGGCCTCGCACAAGCTTGATTTTGAGGGCGAGCTGGCCGTGGTGATCGGTAAAACGGCACGTCACGTCAAGCAAGCCGACGCGCTGGACTATGTAGCCGGTTACGCCTGCTACAACGACGGCAGTGTCCGCGACTGGCAGAAGCACACCATTCAGTTCGTACCGGGCAAGAACTTCCCTAACACCGGCGGTTTCGGCCCTTGGTTAGTCACCAGCGATGAGATCGGTGACCCACAGGACCTGGAATTGACCACTCGCCTGAATGGCGAAGTGATGCAGCACACCAGCACCAGCGACATGATTTTCGATGTACGCAAGCTGATTGAATACTGCTCCACCTTCACCGAGCTGGCCCCCGGCGACGTCATTGTCAGTGGCACCACCGGTGGCGTCGGCGCGTTCCGTGAGCCGCCGGTGTGGATGAAGCCAGGCGATGAAGTCGAGATCGAAATCTCTCGAATCGGCATCCTGCGCAACAGCATATGTGACGAGCAGTAAACCATGGCCAAACTACACCCATCGGAACAACTGCCAGAACAGGATGCCGACACCAAAGGTTCAAGCCTGGAGCGCATGCTGCGGGTACTCGACCTGTTCACCGAAGAGAGCCCTATCTGGGCTGTCGACGACATGGGCGGTGCATTGGGATTCACCCGTTCGACTATTTACCGCTACGTGCGCGAACTGGCCGAGGCGAACTTGTTGTTCCAGGTCGAAGCCGGGCGTTACGCGCTCGGTGCCCGGATCATTACCTGGGACCGTCAATTGCGGCTAAGCGACCCTTTGGTGCGCGCCGCACAGTCACTGGAGCCGAGCTTCCCACGGTGGAGCGAGCAACAAGTCTGGCTGATCTGCCGGCTGTTCAAGGACCAGGTCGTCTGTATTCATCAGCACGGCGACTTGTTCAGTGAGGTCAGCTATTCCCGCGGTTCACCCAGACCCTTGCTTCTGGGTGCGACCTCCAAGGCGATCCTCGCCAACATGACCTCGCGTCAACACAGTCAGCTATTTCTGGAGAAACCCGACGAGGTGCGCGCCAGCAACCTTGGCCAGACCTGGGAACAGTTTCGCCGTTCGCTGCAGCAATTGCGTCGTCAGGGTTATGTCGCCAGTGCAGGCGAGGTCGACGCTGGGGTCTATGGCCTCGCGGCACCGATCTTCGACGGCGATGGCAAGGTCGTCGGCAGCATCAGCTGCGTTCGCCCGATTCAAGAACGTGACAGTGCTCAGGAAGAGGGACAAGGACAGCAGATTCTCGCCCTGGCGCAGGACCTGTCGCAGCGCATGGCTGCGCTCGCCAACCGTCCCAGGCAACTGGACTGAGCCATCTGGAAGGGAATAACAATGACAACCCTCAAAAGTTTCACCACCCAGGTACTGATCATCGGTGCCGGTCCTACCGGACTGACCCTCGCTAACCTGCTTGGCCAGGCCGCTGTGGACACCCTGATCATTGATCGCAAGCCCGGCACCGTGACCGAGCCCCGGGCCGTTTCGATCGATGACGAGTCCTTGCGCACCATGCAGGCCATCGGGCTGGATGAAGCCGTGTTGCGTGATGTGGTTCCTGGCTACGGCGTGCATTATTTCACTCGCCCCGGCGGCCGCTGCTTCGGCAAAGTCGAGCCTACCGGCAAGTTGTATGGGTTCCCCAAGCGCAATGCATTTCGCCAACCGCTGTTCGAGCGGACTCTCAAGACAGGCCTCGAACGCTTTGCCAGTCTGAAGGCATGGTTCGGCCATGAGCTGCTGGAATTCAGTCAAGACCAGCACGGCGTACGCGCACTGATCCGTAACGCCGATGGCGAGATGATAGACGTCAGCGCTGCCTATCTGGTTGCCTGCGACGGCGGCCGTAGCCCGGTGCGCAAGCAACTCGGGATTGAGATGGTCGGGTCGAGCTTCTCCTCGCGCTGGCTGGTGGTCGATACCGATCAGGATGACGACCCGTTCTGGCAAACACGCGTGTATTGCGATGCAAGACGTCCCGTCGTCGAAGTGCCAGGCCCCCACCGTACTCGCCGATTCGAGTTCCTGCTCAAGCCGGATGAAACGGATGAGCAGGTGCTCAGCGATACTCGCCTGCAGGCGTTACTTCGCCCATTCAAGGGTGATGCCCCGGTTTCCATCGTGCGCAAGACTGTTTACACCTTTCACGCCCGGGTCGCCGAGCGGTGGCAGGTCGACCGCGTGTTTCTCGCCGGCGATGCCGCGCATCTGACCCCGCCCTATGCCGGACAGGGCATGAACAGCGGTGTTCGCGATGCGCACAATCTGGGCTGGAAGCTGATCGGCGTGCTGAAGGGAAAAATGGCTGAAACCGCCCTGCTGTCTTATGAAAGCGAGCGTCGCGATCATGCGTGGGCGCTGATCAAACTGGCCTTGAACCTCGGTGTGGTCATGGCACCGGCGACCATCCTGCGCGCTCGTCTGATAAGCGCTGCATTCGCCCTGATCGGCTTGCTGCCACCGTTGCGGGACTATTTCCTGCAAATGCGCTTCAAGCCTAAACCCCGGTTCACCAAAGGGTTGGTACTCACCAAAGGTGAAGCTGGGAAACTGTCTTGCGGGCAGATGTTCCCTCAACCGATGCTCACCGATTCCCATGGCCACGAACGTCTTCTCGACGAAGCCATCGGCGCCGGCTTCGCCTTGATTCAATACGGTGAGCCTACCGGCCAACGTATCGATGAACTCAAGCATGACCTCTGGGACCATCTTGAAGCCAAACGCATCCTGATCCTTCCCGAGCACGTCAACACCATGCCTTCGATTCCTGGCTGCACGGTGCTCCAGGACCGTGAGGGTTTGCTCAAAGGAATACTGGGCGATTCAAACAAGTTTTTACTGCTGCGCCCTGATCGCTATATCGCCGCCATCTTCGACAGGGCCACGGAAACAACGGCGGCCGAATCGTTGCAGTCGCTGTTGGGCATCGCCATGGCGAGAAGCAGCGAAATCGAGCCGGGCATCGCCCCCGTCTTTCATTGAACCCAGCCACAGAGGTGTTTATGCAAACACTCCAGACTTCCACACCCGCACGCCTGTGCTACCTGCACCTGGCGAGCAAAGAGCCGCAACGGCAAATCGATTTCTATCGGCGGATGCTGGATATGGACAGCCTGGCGCAGGCCGACGGCAGCTGGATACTCAGCGGCCCGCAACGCGCCATGCTCGTGTCTCCTGCCGACCACTGTGGTCTGCTCGCGGCAGCTTTTGACCTGGGTAATCAGGCTCGACTGGGAGAGCTGCGCGTTCGCCTGATCGAGAACGGCTGTGCTGTCGAAGACATTGACTCGCCGTTGCTCGATCCGGGGGCCTTTCTGATTCGTGACCCTCAGGGCCGGGAAACACTATTTGGCGTGGCTCGCGACGATACCCGGGCCGATCGATCAGGCATGCCCGGCCGCCTGCAGCACGTGGTATTCCAGACCACTGAACTGGAAGCCATGATCGATTTCTACGTCAATACGGTGGGGTTTACCGTCTCGGACAATGTCGTCGATGAGCAGACCGGCCAGCTCATGACGTGTTTCCTGCGCTCGGACGATGAGCATCATACGTTGGCGTTTTTCCGCGGCTCGAAAAACGAATGGGATCACCATTGTTACGAAACCAACGAATGGAATGACATCCGTGACTGGGGTGATCGCTTCGCCAAGGAACGTATCACCCTCTTCTTCGGCCCTGGCCGACATGGGCCGGGCAACAATCTTTTTTTCATGGTGGTCGATGCCGATCGCAACCGCCTGGAGTTCTCGGCCGAGCTCGAAGTAACCGATGCCTCCCGCCAACCCGGTGTCTGGCCACAGGAGGAATACACGCTCAACTCCTGGGGACGCGCCTGGATCAGGAGTTGAGCACTTTTCACCTACAGCGTTTGCACCCTCAACTTCCTTGAACGACGCGGCCACCTGCCTGCGAAGGTAAGACTATGACGACTCAACAGCTCGCCCCCTACGCCATCAATGGCGACCAATACATCAACGGCACCTGGTGCGCAGGTCGCTCCTCTCGACGCCTGGATGACCGTAACCCCTTCAATGGCGAACAGCTGCTGGAGATGCCGCTGGCATCGATTGCCGATCTCGATGATGCCTATCAGGCTGCACATCGTGCGCAAACGGCGTGGGCACAGCTGCACCCGACACAGCGCAGCGCACAACTTGAAAAACTGGCGCACGTCATCCAGAACCGCAGCGAAGAAATCATCGACTGGCTCATTCGTGAGTCCGGTAGCACCCGTATCAAGGCGAGCATGGAATGGCAGTTCACGCTGAACCTTGTTCGTGAGTGCGCAGCGTTGCCGATGCAGGTTGAAGGACGGATCCTGACGAGCTACAAGCCCGGCGAACAGAGCTTTGTCTTTCGTGAACCCCTGGGTGTGGTCGGTGTGATCAGCCCGTGGAACTTTCCCTTGTACCTGAGTATGCGTTCGGTGGTGCCTGCACTCGCGCTGGGCAATACGATCGTGCTCAAACCCGCCAGCGACACGGCGGTGACCGGCGGCCTGCTGATTGCCCATCTGTTCGAAGAAGCAGGCTTCCCGAATGGTTCGCTCAATGTCGTGGTCGGCGCGGGTTCGGAGATTGGCGACGCTTTCGTCGGACATCCAGTGCCGAGCCTGATCTCGTTTACCGGCTCAACCGATGTCGGTCGCAATGTCGGCCGCATTGCAACCGGTGGCAAACACATCAAACGCGTGGCGCTGGAACTGGGCGGCAACGCTCCCCTGGTGGTCCTGGATGATGCGGACATTGAGATAGCGGCCCACGCCGCAGTGGTCGGGCGCTTCCTGCACCAAGGCCAGATCTGCATGAGCGTCAACCGAGTGATCGTCGACCGCTCGCTTTATGCAGACTTTTCGGCGCTGGTGGTGGAGCGCGTGCGCAACCTCAAGACTGGCGACCCCGCCAAGGCAGATACCGTGATCGGGCCGGTGGTCAATCAGAACCAGCTCGATGGCTTGCTGCGTAAGATCGATACGGCCCAGAGCGCTGGCCTGAAACGGCTTTGTGGCGGTCAGGCATCCGGGCTGGTGCTGCCCGCCCATGTATTCGGTGAAGTGGGAGCCGATCAGGAATTGGCGCGCGATGAAACGTTCGGGCCATTGCTGCCGCTGCTGATCGCAGAAAACGAAACCCATGCCCTGGCGTTGGCTAACGCCAGCGAGTACGGCCTGTCCAGCGCAGTGTTCACCCGGGACATGGCCCGCGGCTTGAACTTTGCCCGTGGCATTGTGGCGGGAATGACTCATATCAACGACATCACCGTCGATGATCAGCCCAATGCACCCTTCGGTGGTGAAAAGAACTCCGGCCTCGGACGCTTCAATGGTCATTACGCCCTGGATGAGTTCACCCGTGCCCATTGGGTCACCTGGCAGCCTGGAGGCCATCACTACCCTTTCTGATCATTTGCCAACATTGACCCTGCCAGGATTGGGCAAGTTTTGACCCTTTGCCCAGTCAGCAAATAACAATAAAAAAGAGGCGAAAAATGAACAACTTAGCCTGTGTGTCTACCGATCAGATCGTTCGCTCCGACCGACTGATGAAGTGGAAAGAGTTCATGAGTGATCACCTGGGCCGCACGCCGGAGTATATAAAACGCCTGGAGTCGACGGTCATCGACCCGTTGCATGACAGCAACTTTCAGGGACGACTGGAGTATGGAGATTTGGGTCAGTTGCGCTTCTGTCGAATGACCGCCAGTGCCCATCGATATTCACGCCATCTGAGCAAAGCGGTCGACTCGCTCGACACCCCACGCATGTTGATACTGCAGATTGCTGGCGTCAGTCATTTCGAGCAAAGTCAACAAAGCAGCGTATTGGCACCTGACGAAATGCTATTGGTCGACTGTGGCAAACCTTTCAGCGTTACCAGCACTCAAGGCTGCGAACACTTCATCCTGCTGTTCCAGGGGACGCCCGGACAGCCCGCGCGAACAGGCGATGTGCACCTTAACGGTCGTAATGGACTGGGCCGCATGCTGATGCATTTGATCAGCGATGCCTACAACCAATACCCCTTGCTCAACAGCAACTCGGCCGGGCTGATCGGCGACAGCATCGCCGGGCTTCTGGATAACGTTCTGAAGAACAAACAGGAAGAAAAGCAACTCGAACACGACTTCCGCTTCTTCAAGCAGAACCGCCTCAAGGCCTATATCGAGCGTCACCTGGCCGACCGCGACCTGACCATCGAACGCATCGCCAACGCCGAACAGTGCTCGGTGCGCAGCTTGCATCGAGCGTTCCAGGATGAACTGGGTTGCAGCGTCAGCGAATACATCTGGCAACGGCGTTTGTCGCGCTGCGCCGAAGATCTGCGCAACCGGGAACATGCCCATCGCTCGCTCACCGAAATTGCCTATGCCTGGGGCTACGGCAGCAGTTCCCATTTCAGCAGGCACTTCAAATCGACGTTCGGCATGTCACCTCGGCTATTCCGTGATACCGCGAACGACATCAGAGTGAAATCGACTGCCGCATAATCAATTCCACCCGCCGCCCATCACCTTGTACAACGTCACCCGGTTGCTCTGCTCGGTCAGACGCAGGGTGATCAGGTCCTGCTGCGCGCTGTAGAGTGAACGCTGGGCGTCCAGGGCTTCGAGATAACTTTGCGAACCGCCACGGTACAGGGCGTCGGACAGTTCGAAGCTTTTGCAGCTGGCGTCGGTCAACGCTTGCTGGGCCGCGATGCGTCGATCCAGTGTGCTGCGCACCGCCAAGGCATCGGCCACTTCCTTGAAGGCGCTTTGCAGCGTTTGCTGGTAGGTCTGCACCTGGATCTCGCGCTCGGTCTTGGCCGAGTCCAGCGTCGCGCGGTTACTGCCGCCATCGAAGATCGGCAGGCTGACGCTCGGGGCGAATGTCCAGGCGCCGCTGCCGGACTTGAACAGACCGGACAAGGCCGAGCTTGAGGAACCGGCATTGGCCGTCAGACTGATGCTCGGAAAGAACGCCGCACGGGCCGCACCGATGTCGATATTGGCCGACTTGAGCGTGTGTTCGGCGGCCAGCACATCCGGACGCCGTTGCAACAGGCTGGACGGAAGCTCGGCCGGCACCTGAACCAGCGCCGCAGCCGATTCCAGGTTCGCGCCTGGCAACAGCTCCTCGGGAATATCGCTGCCGACCAGCAGGCGCAAGGCATTGCGGTCCTGAAGAATCTGGCTTTCATAGACCGCCGCGTCACCCCGGGCCGACTCCACGGTGGTTTGCGCCTGCGCCACAGACAGACCGGAAGAACCACCCAGTGCGTGGCTGCGCTGGGTTAGTTCGTAGGTCGCCTGCTGACTGCGCAAGGTCTCCTGGGCCAGGTGCAGGCGTTCATTGTCAGCCGCCAGGGTCAACCACGCCGTGGCCACTTCGGCCACCAGGCTGATCTGCGTGCTACGCCGGGTTTCGGTCAGTGCCAGATAGTCTTCCAGCGCTTCGTCCTGAAGGTTCTGTACCCGCCCGAACACATCCACTTCATAACTGCTCAGGCCCAGTTGCGCACTGTAGTCATGAGTGGTGGCCGCCGAGCCAGTGTTGGACAACGAGCCGGGCGTGCGGCTGTGAGTGCCGCTGACGCTGGCATCGATCGAAGGCAAAGACTCGGCTCGCTGGATGCGGTACTGAGCCTGCGCCTTTTCGATGTTGAGGCTGGCCAGACGCAGGTCGCGATTGTTGGCCAGGGCCAGGGACTGCAAGCGCGCCAGACGGCTGTCAGTGAAGAACTGCTTCCACTCGATATCGGCGCTTACTTCCCCCTTGGGCGTGCTGGCGGGCGGCAGCCATTGTTCAGAGACTGGCGCTTGCGGGCGCTCATACTGCGGCGCCAGATTGATACAGCCACCGAGCAGCGCGAAGACGGCCAGCAGTGGCCAGCGAAACTTGATCATGCATCACCTGACTGGGTGGATTGGATGGAGGTCGAAGTCGTGGAAACGCGGCCAAACCGGCGACGGATCTGCACGAAGAACAGCGGTACGAAGAAGATCCCCAGCACCGTGGCGCTGAACATGCCGCCCAGTACGCCGGTACCGATGGCCTGGCGACCGGCGGAGCCGGCACCGGAACTCAATGCCAGTGGCAGCACGCCGAACATGAACGCCAGGGACGTCATGAGAATGGGCCGCAGGCGTTGCCGCACGGCGATCAGAGTCGCCTCCCGCAAGCTGTTGCCCTGCTCTTGCAGATGCTTGGCGAACTCGACGATCAGAATCGCGTTTTTGGCCGCCAACCCCACGGTGGTCAACAGCCCGACCTGGAAGTACACATCGTTGCTCAAACCACTGAAACGGGTCGCCAGCACCGCGCCGACCACACCCAACGGCACCACCAGCATCACCGAGAATGGCACCGACCAACTCTCATAAAGCGCGGCCAGGCAGAGGAAGACAAACAGCACTGATATCCCGTAAAGCAACGGCGCTTGCGAACCGGAAAGGCGCAACTGATAGGACTGCCCGGTCCACTCGTAACCGATGCCTTCCGGCAATTGCTTGATAATCGCTTCCACCGCATCCATGGCGACCCCGGAACTTACCCCCGGAGCAGGATCGCCGACCACCTCCAGCGACGCGTTGCCGTTGTAGCGTTCCAGCAACGGCGAGCCATAGCTCCACGAACTGCTGGCGAATGAGGAAAAAGGCACCATCTCATTGTTGCTGTTGCGCACGAACCAGTGCTCCAGGTCGACCGCCTGCATCCGCGACGAAGCCTGGCCCTGAACGTAGACCTTCTTCACCCGGCCCTGGTTGAGGAAGTCATTGACGTAAGTGCCGCCCAACGCCGTGGACAAAGTGGCATTGATGTCGCTGGTGCTCAGGTTCAAGGCCCCGGCCTTGCGATCGTCGATGCTGACCTTGAGCTGCGGTGAGTCGTCCAGGCCATTGCTGCGTACCCCCAGCAGTCGAGGGTCTTTGTTGGCCAGTTCGATAAACTTCTCCCGCGCCGCCACCAGCGCATCATGCCCCAGGCCACCGAGATCCTTGAGTTGCAGGTCGAAGCCGGAAGACTGTCCCAGGCCCCGCACAGCCGGGGGTTGCATGACGAACACATTGGCATCGCCAATGCTCGACAGCGCCATGGTCGCCCTCTGGGCGATGGACGCCGAATCCTGCCCTGCCCCCGACCGCTCGCTCCAGTCCTTGAGCCGGATAAAGGCGCGGGCGGTGTTCTGGCTGTTGCCGTTCATGCCCAAGCCAGAGATGCTGATCAGCGCCTCGACTTCCGGTTGTTCGAGGATGTAGCTTTCGAACTGCTTCACCACTGCTTGAGTGCGGCTGTCCGTGGCCCCCACCGGCAACTGCACCTGAGCCATGAGAATGCCCTGGTCTTCATCAGGCAGGAACGAAGTCGGCAGGCTGAAATAGCCGGCCGCCATTGCCAGCACCACCAGCCCATAGACCAGCAGACTTGTGCGTCCATGCTGAAAAATGGCCCCCACCCATCCTTTATAGGCCTCGGCGCCGCGTTCGAAGGTGCGGTTGAACCCACCGAAGAACCCGCCTTGAGCACCGTGACCCAGCGCATCGGACGGCTTGAGCAGGGTCGCGCATAACGCCGGCGTCAGCGTCATGGCCACCAGCACCGAGAGCACCATGGCCGAAACGATGGTCACCGAAAATTGCCGGTAGATGATCCCCGTAGAGCCGCCAAAAAACGCCATGGGAATGAACACGGCACTGAGCACCAGGGCAATGCCGACCAGGGCGCTGGTGATCTCATCCATCGACTGACGCGTGGCGGCCAGGGCCGACAGCCCCTGTTCGCCCATCACCCGCTCGACGTTCTCCACCACCACAATCGCGTCGTCCACCAGCAGGCCGATGGCCAGGACCATGGCGAACATGGTCAGGGTGTTGATCGAGTAGCCAAACAGCGCCAGTACGCCGAACGTACCGAGCAGCACCACCGGCACGGTGATCGCCGGGATCAGCGTGGCCCGCAGGTTCTGCAAGAAGAGGAACATGATCAGCACCACCAGGACGATGGCTTCGCCCAAGGACTTGACCACCTCCTCGATGGACAGGCTGACAAAGGGCGTGGTGTCGTAGGCAATCACATTCTTCAGCTGCATTTGCGTCGGATAGAACGGCTCCAACGCCTTGAGTTTGGCCTTCACCGCTTCGCCGACTTCCAGGGCATTGGCGCCAGCGGCCAACTGCACGCCCATGGCGGCGGCGGGCTTGCCGTTGAGGGCTGAACTGACGTCGTAGCTTTCACTGCCCAGCTCGACTCGCGCCACATCCCCCAACAGCACCACGGCGCCATCACTCGTGGACTTGACCACGACATTGCGAAACTCTTCGGCGGTTTGCAGTTTGCTGCGGGCACTGATGGTGGCATTCAGTTGCTGCCCGGCCACCGCTGGCAATGCACCGAGCTGGCCGGCGGAGACTTCGGTGTTTTGTGCTTCCAGGGCGCTGCTGATGTCCGAGGGCATCAACGCGTATTTTTCCAGCAGGGCCGGGTCCAGCCAGATGCGCATGGCATAGCCTGAGCCCAATGTCTGCACATCGCCTACACCGTCGATACGGCTGATGGCGTCGAGCAAGGTGCTGGAAATGTAGTCACCGATCTGGGTGCCGGTGACGCTCGGGTTGTCGGAAGCCAGGGCGACAATCATCAGGAAGTCCGAACCGCCCTTGGTCACCGTCAAGCCTTCGCTCTGTACCGATTGAGGCAGTCGCGACTCGGCCTGTTGCAGCTTGTTCTGCACCTGCATCTGCGCCACATCCGGGTTTGTGCCGGCGGTGAAGGTCAGGTTGATGCTGGCACTGCCCGCCGAGCTGCTGGAGGCCGACATGTAGGTGAGGTTATCCAGGCCTTTCATCTGCTGTTCGATGACCTGGGTCACCGAGTCTTCCACGGTCTTGGCCGAGGCGCCGGTGTAGGTGGCGGAAATACGAACCGTCGGCGGCGCGATGTCCGGGTACTGTTCCAGCGGCAACTGACTGATCGACAAGGCCCCGGCGAGCATGATGACAATGGCGATGACCCAGGCAAAAATCGGCCGATCGATAAAGAAACGCGCCATGCTCAGCCCTCCTGCGCAATGGCGACAGGCGCCGATTTCGGCGTGCGGCTGCGAGTGCCGGGGTTCTGTGCCACCACTGATTCACCGACTCGGACTTTCTGCCCGCCCTCGACAATCACCTGGTCACCCGCCTGCAGGCCCGCCGTGACCCACCACTGATTGTCCACGGCGCGGTCAATGGTCAGCACGCGCTGCTCGACCTTGCCATTGACCACCACCAGCACCGAGGTCACGCCACTGGCACTGCGGTTCACCGCCTGTTGCGGAATCAATATCGCCTGATCGTCCCGAGCCTGTTCCAGCACCGCCCGCACATACATGCCCGGCAGCAATAGCCGGTCCGGGTTGGCGATTTGTGCCCGCAGGGTCACGGTACCGGTGCCCTCGTTGACGCTGACCCCGCTGAACTTCAAACGCCCTTCATGGGCGTAAGTGCTGCCGTCATCGAGCTTGAGGCTGATCCGCGCTTCACCCTCGCCGTTGCTTTGCAGCACGCCGCTGGCCAGGTCACGCTTGAGGCGCAACAGCTCGGTGGTCGATTGGGTGACGTCAACGTAGATCGGGTCCAACTGCTGCACCGTGGTCAACGCGCTGTCCTGATTGGCCACCACCAGTGCACCGGGGGTGACCGTCGAGGTTTCGATGCGACCGCTGACGGGTGAGCTGATGCGGGTGTACGCCAGGTTGATGCGCGCGGTATCCACGCCGGCCTGCGCCACTTGCAGTTCGGCTTCGGCGGTCAGCAGACTGGCCTGAGCATCCTCGTTATCCTGCTGGCTGATGGCATCGATCTTCGCCAACTGAGCATCGCGCTTGGCCGTGGCCTGGGCCGACTTCAACGTGGCGCGCGCCTTGGCCAGGGTCGCCTGTGCTTCAGCCAACGCGGCCTTGTAAGAGGACGCGTCGAGCTGATACAGCGCCTGCCCGGCCTTGACCTCGGCACCTTCGACAAACAGCCGCTGCTGGACGATACCGCCGACCTGCGGGCGGATCTCGGCGACCATGAACGCTTGAGTGCGCCCGGCCAGCTCCGTGGTCAGCGCCTGGCTTTTAGGCTGCACCGTAATCACTGACACCTTGGGCGGTTCGATCACTGGCGCGGATTGGCCCGGGGAGCACCCGCTCAACACGAACAGCACGATCACGGAAAATAGAACCGCGGCGGTCACCAGGGATTTGGCGAAAATTTTGGTCGACATAAATGCCTCTGCAAGACGGGATGGAGCAAGTCAGGCGCCATACTGCGAGGCAAATGTGCAGGAAAATTGAAGATTGCCCCGCGAGCTTGAATCTTCGTCGCGTCAGGGCCTAAATGGGCGGGCCATTCACCGACCTGCCCGAGCCCATGAAACTAAGCATTTCCACCAAGCTGTTTATTGCCGTACTGGCCAGCGTGCTGTTTGTCATTTTGAGCATGGGGGTGGCCAACGGCTGGAGCTTTGGCAAAGGTTTTCTCGACTACCTCAACGAACAGGCCCTGGTGCGCATGACGCCGGTGCTGCCGCGCCTGGCCAGCGCCTACGAACGCGAAGGCAGCTGGGAATTCCTGCGCAACCAGCCGGATCGCTGGTTCGAGCTCATGCGTCCGGAGCCAGGCGAAAACCCTACCGGCTCACAGCCGCCTACCCTGCCCATGTCCGACCTGACCGGCGCGGTGTTTCGCATCGCCCTGCTGGACCGGCAAAAGCAGTTGGTCATGGGCTACTCGGCGATTGCCGACGACGCCCTGATGCGCCCTGTCGAGGTCGCCGGTAAAACCGTCGGCTGGCTGGCGGTGACGCCGTTCCAGAACGTGACCGAAGCCGGTGGCGAACGCTTTCGTCTGTACCTGTTGCGCACCAGTCTGGCCGTGGGCGTGCTCTCGTTGCTGCTGGCGATGCTGATCGCCTGGTGGATCGCCCGCACCCTGCTTGACCCGGTCAAGCGGGTGGCCGCCGCCACGCACCGATTGGCCGCAGGGGAATACAGCAACCGGGTGTCGGTGTCCTCCAATGACGAAGTCGGTCAACTGGCCCGTGACTTCAATCAGCTGGCGTATACGCTGGAACGAAACGAAAAAATGCGCCGGGAGTTCATGGCCGATGTTTCCCATGAACTACGCACCCCGCTGTCGGTGTTGCGGGGTGAACTGGAGGCCATCGAGGACGGCGTGCGCACCCTCGACCAATCCTCAATGAAATCGCTGCAAGGCGAAGTCAGCATGCTCAGCAAACTGGTGGATGATCTGTATGAACTGTCCCTGGCCGATGTGGGCGCACTGACTTACCGCAAGAGCGAATGCGATCTCAACGAGCTGCTGGACGGTTGCGTGGCGATGTTCCACGAACGCTGCAATGCGCGGCATCTGCGCCTGGAGCTGGAGCTGCCCACCCCGCCGCCAAGGGTGGAGGCCGACCCCAAACGCTTGCAGCAACTGTTCGCCAATCTGCTGGAAAACGCCGTGCGCTATACCGATGAAGGCGGCATGCTGCGCATTCGTGTGGCCAGCGATGGCGACGTCGTACGCATCGATTTCCAGGATTCCGGCCCCGGGGTCAACGCGGATCAGTTGCCGCGGCTGTTCGAGCGTTTTTACCGCGGCGAAACTTCACGCAATCGCGCCAGTGGTGGCGCTGGCCTGGGGTTGGCCATCTGTCACAGCATCGCCCTGGCCCACGGCGGCAGCCTCAGTGCCGATCACTCTCCTTTGGGTGGCCTTTGGCTGACCCTGCGCCTGCCACGGAACGCCTGAACCATGGTCAACGACAGCCCGATTCTGATCGTCGAAGACGAACCCAAACTGGCCGCGTTGATGCGCGACTACTTGATCGCCGCGGGCTTTACGACCCAGTGCCTGGACAACGGGCTGGCGGTGGTGCCGGCAGTACGGGCCAGTGAGCCGCGACTGATCCTTCTCGACCTTATGCTGCCTGGGTGTGATGGCCTGCAAGTGTGCAAGGAACTGCGCAGCTTCAGTGCGGTGCCCATCATCATGATTACCGCACGCGTCGAGGAAGTGGATCGCCTGCTTGGGCTGGATCTGGGCGCCGACGACTATATCTGCAAACCCTTCAGCCCCCGCGAAGTGGTGGCCAGGGTCAAAGCCATCCTGCGGCGCAGCCCGCATCTTCTGTCGTCTGCAGCTGCGCGTCTGCACATTGACGAAGAGCAGTACCTGGCGTCCCTCGACGGTGTCGCACTGGACCTGACCCCCTTGGAACTGCGCCTGCTCAGCACCCTCGCCCGCTCTCCGGGACGCGTGTTTTCCCGGGATCAGTTGCTCGACAGGATCTATTCTGATCACCGGGTGGTCACCGACCGCACGGTCGACAGCCATATCCGTAATCTGCGACGCAAGCTCGAACAGGCCTGCCCGGGCGAGCATCCGATCGAGTCGTTGTATGGCGTAGGCTATCGGTTTCAGCTCGCCGACGCCTGAGCGTCGTCGAGATGGCCGTTATTGATCCGCCGCATAGATGACGGTTTGCGCGCTGTCGGATGCAGCAAGGCGGCGAGTGAAGTAGGTGTCGCCTTCATCTGTCTGGATCTCGTAGTCGACCTTGCTGGCGACACGGCCCGATGCATCGGCATGCTTGATGATTTTCAGCACCCGCTGAAACTTCACGCTCTGAGTACCGTTATGGGCCGGCCCCGTCAGTACATTGACCGTTTGAAACCAGCCTTCATTCTTTTTGTTCGACACGAGGGTGCCGGTCAGCGCCTCAAAGCGCTCCAGACGGGTAAAGCCCCAGAGTGTCTGTTCCTCGACCGCTTTGCCTTGGGCGGTGGAACCCGTGAATACAAACAGATTGATGGCCGGATTGTCTTCGCAAAAGAAGTCATAGGGCACAAGCCCGTCGACCATTTTCTTGCCGGGAACGAAACCCTTTTTATGAACCAGAAACATGACCACCTCCACGCTAAAACATCAGCAAACGCTGAGTAAATTTGAGCGGAAAGTCTACTGAGGCGGGGCGTACAGGGCCGTCAAGCCAATGTAATATCGTGTAAAGATCACGCCCGACGGGGCAAGCCGATTTCCACGGTCAACCCACCGGCCGACTCGTTGCGCGCCATAATCGTGCCGCCGTGTATTTCCACAGCCCTTGAAGCGATCGCCAGGCCCAGCCCGAAACCGGCACTGGTCTCGTTCAGGCCGCGCTCGAACGGGTGGAAAATGTCCTGCAGTCGCTCATTTTCAACACCCGGCCCCCGATCGGTAATCTGCACCGTCAGGCAGTCTGCGCCGAGATTGACCTGCGCCACGACAACAACAGCCGTGTTCGGCCTGGTATAGCGCACCGCGTTTCGAATGACGTTCTCGAAACACCGATACAGCAGTTCGCCGCTGGCACGACTGACAAAGGCCGGACACGCCTGCAGGCTCACCCGGCAACCTTTCATTTGCGCCTCGAATTGAGCGTCCTCGACGATCACCGACAGCAACTCGACGATATCGATTGGCTCGCGCTCGATACTCTCGGGTCGACCCTGCATGCGCGCCAGGGTCAGCAACACCTCGATCAGCGTGTCCATGCGCACCGACTCGCGATCGATGCGCTCCACCATTTCCAGGCGCGCAGGATCCTGCTGCAACAGCCCGATGGCCGCTTGCATGCGCGTCAACGGTGAACGCAGTTCGTGAGAGATGTCGTGCAACAGATGCTGCTGAGCCTCCACCAGCAGTTTCAGCTGGTTGGCCATTCGGTCGCAGTCCTCGGCCAGATCGACGATTTCATCGCGGCGCCCCCCCATCATCGGCTTGACCCGGGTTTCGAAGCGCCCTTGAGCCACGTCGCTCATTGCCCGCCGAAGATAGGCCAACGGCCATGCCAGGTAGTACGCCAGATACCCGCTGAACAGCGCACTCATCACCGTGCCGATGATCAACGGCGTCCAGTGGCTCGGCCCTCTGTCACCTTTTTTACCAAGGGAATGTGTAGACCTGAGCGACAGCGCAACACCCTCCTTGCTGGTGATTGACAGCTCATAGGCCGGTTGCGGAACCGGCGCCCCCGCCAGCAGTTGGCCGGCACTGTCATACACGCCAATGGCCTGGTCATCGGGATGCTCCCACACGGTCAGTAGCTGACGGCCCGACTCGACACCAAACTGTCGCAGCAACTGTTCTTCGCTGGCAAGGATCGTTGCCAGATGAGGGTCTCCGGGCCTGGAACTGCCCAGCACCAGAAAGCCCAGCCCTACCAGAAACGTCAGGCTGGTGGCCAGCCAAAACGCCAGGAACAGCTTCCAGAACAGCCGGCTGGGCCTGGTCATTCGGCGATCAACAGGTAACCGAGGCCACGCACGCTCTGAATCCAGGCTTTGGCGTCGGGGCGCGGACCCAGCTTCTGGCGAATGCTGCTGATGTGCACGTCAATACGCCGGTCGTAGCGAGTCAAGGGACACCCCAAGGCATTGAGCGACAGATCCTGTTTGCTCACCACCTGCCCGGCACAACGGGCCAGTTCTTCGAGCAAGCTGAACTCGGTACTGGTCACCCCCAGCTCGCGCCCCTGCCAGAGGGCCTGGCGCTTGCCGGGCCACAACACCAGCGGGCCGGTCCTGATCACTTCGGTGGTTGGCTGATCCACCGGCTGTGTCCGGCGCATGATTGCCCGCAAACGCGCCACCAATTCCCCCGGAGAGCTGGGTTTGGGCACATAATCATCGGCGCCCAGTTCCAGGCCGGTGATCTTGTCTATGTTGTCGCCTCGGGCGGTGAGCAACACGACCGGCACCTGGCTCACGGCCCGAATGCGCCTGAGCACCTCGATACCCGACAGCCGCGGCAGCATCACGTCCAGCACCACGATGCTGTAGCGACCGGACAGCGCCTGGACCTCACCCTCCTCGCCCGTGTGCACTGCTGTCACCTCAAAGCCTTCACGCTCCAGGTATTGGCTGAGCATTCCAGTCAGTTCCTGGTCATCGTCGACTAGCAATACGGAGATCATGGGGAGCTCTTGAGTGTGTGTCCGCGCATTATCGCCCTTGCACTGCATACCGTCATCGCCCCGGGGCCAACCTTTACCTAACTTGACACTTGGTTAACCGCACCAAACGCACCGAGCTTTTATGCTTCACCTCCACCAGCCTGCTCGCTCCGCGGACTCGTCTTGCTGTGAGATATCCGCGCCCGCCTACGCTGCTTGTCGATGTGTTCTGGATAAGATCTTGATGAATTTTTCGCGCCTGCTCTGCTCGGCTGCACTGCTGCTCAATGCCACATTTGTGCATGCCCAAGGCTTCAAAATTTCCGATATTCGCATCAATGGCCTTCAGCGGGTTTCCGCCGGGAGTGTGTTCGGAGCCTTGCCGTTGAACGTCGGTGATGATGCGGATGAGCGCCGCTTGGTGGAGTCCACCCGTGCGCTGTTCAAGACCGGTTTCTTTCAAGATATCCAACTGGGGCATGAGGGTGATGTCCTGGTCATCACTGTAGTCGAGCGTCCCTCGGTCGCCAGTATCGAGATCGAAGGCAACAAGGCGATCTCCACTGAAGACCTGATGAAGGGCCTCAAGCAATCCGGCCTGGCCGAAGGCGAGATCTTCCAGCGCGCCACCCTCGAAGGTGTGCGCAATGAGCTGCAGCGGCAATACGTCGCCCAGGGTCGCTACTCGGCGTCGGTCGATGCCGAGGTGATCGCGCAACCGCGCAATCGTGTAGGCCTGAAAATCAAGATAGACGAAGGCACCGTTGCGGCCATCCAGCACATCAACGTGGTGGGCAATACCGTTTTCACCGAAGGGCAATTGACCGACCAATTCACCCTCAAGACCAGCAACTGGCTGTCGTTCTTCAAGAACGATGACAAGTACGCCCGAGAAAAACTCTCCGGCGACCTGGAGCGTCTGCGTTCCTACTATCTGGATCGCGGCTATATAAGTATGGATATCACGTCGACCCAGGTGTCCATCACCCCGGACAAGAAACACGTCTATATCACCGTCAACATCAATGAAGGCGAGAAGTACACCGTTCGTGACGTCAAGCTCAGCGGTGACCTGAAAGTGCCTGAAGACCAGATCAAATCCCTGCTGCTGGTTCAGAAGGGCCAGGTGTTCTCGCGCAAGCTGATGACCACCACGTCCGAACTGATCACCCGTCGTCTGGGTAACGAGGGTTACACCTTCGCCAACGTCAACGGCGTGCCGACCCCGCACAATGATGACAACACCGTCGACATCACGTTCGCCGTGGATCCGGGCAAGCGTGCCTACGTGAACCGCATCAACTTCCGGGGCAACACCAAGACCGACGACAAGGTACTGCGCCGTGAGATGCGTCAGATGGAAGGTGGCTGGGCTTCGACCTACCTGATCGACCAGTCCAAGACTCGCCTGGAACGTCTGGGTTTCTTCAAGGAAGTCAACGTCGAAACCCCGGCGGTAGCGGGTCTGGATGACCAGGTAGACGTGAACTACAGCGTTGAAGAGCAGGCGTCCGGCTCGATCACCGCCAGCGTCGGTTTCTCCCAGAGCTCCGGTCTTATCCTCGGTGGTTCGATCACCCAGAACAACTTCCTGGGCACGGGTAATTACGCCAGTCTGGGCCTTACCCGCTCGGGATATCAAAGCAAGTACAATTTCGGTTTTACCAACCCCTACTTCACGCCGGACGGCGTGAGCCTGGGCTACAACCTGTTCTACAACGCCACCGACTACAACGATTATTACGATGACGGTGTTTCGTACTATTCCATCAATAGCTATGGCGCCGGCACCAGCATCGGTTACCCGATCAATGAAACCTCACGGCTGACGTTCGGCCTGACGGTGCAACATGACAACATCGATCCAGGCACCTACAGCGCCGATGAGATCTACGACTTTATCGAACGTGAGGGCAAGGCGTTCACCAACTTCAAGGCCAATCTCGGCTGGTCGGAATCGACCCTGAACCGCAGCGTGCTGGCCAGCCGCGGACATTCACAAAACCTGAACCTGACGGTGACAGTGCCCGGCAGTGACTTGAGTTTCTACAAGATCGATTACACCGGGCAGGCCTTCCTGCCGGTCAGCGACGCCACCTCGTTGCGGTTCCATACCAAGCTCGGCTATGGCAATAGCTACGGCTCAACAGACGGCCTGCCGTTCTATGAAAACTACACCGCGGGTGGCGAGGGTTCGGTGCGCGGCTTTGAAAGCGGCACCCTCGGCCCGCAGAACACTCCGGCCACTGGCACGTATGCCAGTGCCGGACAGTCGTATTATTCCGATCGGGGCACCGATGCACTGGGCGGCAATATCCTCATCACCGGCGGCGTGGAATACCTGTTTCCGCTGCCCTTTATCAAAGACAATAAATCCCTGCGCACCTCAATTTTCTGGGACGTCGGCAGCGTCTACTCAAACAAGTGCTACCTGAGCACCACCCAGGCTTGCGACGGTGTCGACCTCAACCAGATGGCCAGTTCCGTGGGTGTTGGCGTCACTTGGTACAGCCCACTGGGCCCCTTGAGCGCCAACCTGGCCTTTCCGGTTCGAACGCCTGATAACGCGGACACGCAAGTGTTTCAGTTCTCTATGGGGCAGACGTTTTGATCAGGTAAGTGAAGGTATGAGAAAGCGCCAACCCTGGCGAGCTTTACTGATCGAATCGATAGTACAAGTGGTCAGGGTTGACGTAGCATCCGCCGCGCCTTTCAGCCCGATTCGCTTTCCCGGATCAGCTTCTTGTCAATCTTCCCGACACTGGTTTTAGGGATCTCCGCGACGAATTTGAACTGCTTGGGGATCGCCCATTTATTGATGCGGCCACGCTCGACAAACCCTTGCAGATGCACCTCCAGCATCTTGCGGTCGAGATACTGCCCAGGCTCGCACACCACCAGCGCCATCGGCCGTTCGCCCCATTGCTCGTCCGCAATGCCCACGACCGCGACCGACATAACGGCTGAGTGTTCGCTGATCAGGCTTTCCAGTTCCAGGGAGCTGATCCACTCCCCGCCCGTCTTGATGACATCCTTGATCCGGTCCTTGATTTCCACCCCGCCCAGGGCGTCGATGGAGGCCATGTCGCCGGTGTGCATCCAACCGTTGTGCCACAACTCGGCGCCCTTTTCGGGTTCCTTCAAATAGCCTTGGGTCAGCCAGGGTGCGCGCACCACGATCTCGCCCAGAGACTCGCCATCATGGGCAACGTCATTGCCACTGGCATCAATGATTTTCAGGTCGACCATCGGCACCGGCGTGCCAGTCTTGATGCGGGTGGCCAGTTGGGCTTGCGTGGATTGTTCGAGGTCTTCATCACGCAGATACGTCAGGCACAGCAATGGGCAGGTTTCCGACATGCCGTAACCGCTGTGCACCTGAATACCTTTGGCGCTCGCTTCGCTGGCAATGCCCAGTGTCAGCGCGCTGCCGCCCAGAAGCATTTTCCAGCCATCGAAACGGGTCTGTGCCGCTTCCTCGCAGCTCAGGATCATTTGCAGAATGGTCGGCACGCAGTGAGAAAAAGTGACCTTCTCCTCACGATACAGCCTGACCAGGCTGTTGGGTTCGTAGCGGCCGGGGTACACCTGTTTGAGCCCCATCAGGGTGGCGACATAAGGCACCCCCCAGGCATGCACGTGAAACATCGGGGTGATCGGCATGTACACATCATCGGAGCGCAGCAACGGCAGGCCTTGATAGACGCCCAAAGTGCCCACGGCATTCAAGGTGTGCAGGACCAATTGGCGGTGGGTGAAATACACGCCTTTAGGGTCGCCAGTGGTGCCCGTGGTGTAGAAAAGTGTCGCCACCGAGTGTTCATCGAAGTCGGGAAAGTTGTACTGGTCCGCGGCCCTGGACAACAGGTTTTCATACTCCCCCAGCACCGGTAACGACGTATCGATTGCTGTGTCGTCCGTGAGCTGCAGGTAACCTTTGACGGTTTCAAGCCGCCCCTGAATCTGTTCAATCAGAGGCAGGAAATCATCATGCACCAGCACCAGGTCGTCCTCGGCGTGGTTCATGGTGAAGAGCACCTGCTCCGGCGAAAGACGAATGTTCACGGTATGCAGCACCGCGCCGATCATCGGTACCGCAAAGAAGCATTCCAGGTAGCGATGGCTGTCCCAGTCGAGCAGGGCCACGGTATCACCGGCCTTGACGCCGGCGGCGGTCAAGGCGTTGGCCAGTTTGCGGATCCGCTGGTTGAGGGTCTGGTAGCTGTAGCGCAGTTTGTCGGCGTAGACGATTTCCCGGCCCGGTTCGTAGCGCACGCCAGACAGCAATAATTGCTTGATCAGCAAGGGATAGGCGTAGGCGCCATCGGCGGGCGGAATTATTTTTGTCGCCATCATGGTTGGGGTTCCCGGTCCTTTTTACGTGGGCTCAGAACTGCTCTGCATCCAGTTGATAGAGGCATTCGCTGCCAGCCTTGGCCGACGCGCTCAACGAGTGGATGCGTGGCAGCAGACGGGCGAAGTAGAAGCGCGCGGTGGCCAGTTTGCTGGCATAGAAAGCATCCTTGGAATGGGTGCTCATGGCGGTTTTGGCCATTCGCGCCCACATGTAGGCGTACGCGGTGTAGCCGAACACGTGCAGGTACTCGACCGAAGCCGCGCCGATTTCATTCGGGTTGCTCTGGGCTCGGTCCAGCAGCCATGCGGTCAGTTCGTCGAGGGTGTCGACAGCGGCGTTCAACGGTTTGGTGAACTCACCAAGGTCAGCGCAGGCATTGGCGGTAAATTTGCGGATTTCCGAAGCGAACAGCCGGTACAGCGCCCCGCCGCTGCCGACGATCTTGCGCCCGGCCAGGTCCAGTGACTGGATACCGTTGGTGCCTTCGTAGATCTGGGTGATACGCACATCGCGAACCAGTTGCTCCTGACCCCACTCGCGGATATAGCCGTGGCCGCCGAATATCTGCTGGCCATGCACCGTGGTTTCCAGCCCCATGTCGGTGAGAAACGCCTTGGCCACCGGGGTCAGCAGCGACACCAGTTCCTCGGCGCGGGTGCGGCTTGCCACGTCATCGCTGTACTTGGCGGTATCCAGTTGCAGCGCCACGTAGCTGGAGAACGCACGCCCGCCCTCGTTCAAGGCTTTCATGGTCAACAGCATGCGTCGTACATCCGGGTGCACGATGATCGGGTCGGCGGCCTTGTCCTTGTTCTGCGCGCCCGTCGGCGAACGACTTTGCAGACGGTCACGGGCGTATTCGACTGCGTTCTGATACGAGCGCTCACCCAACGCCAGGCCCTGGATGCCCACGCCAAGGCGTTCGTAATTCATCATGGTGAACATGGCCGCCAGGCCCTTGTTCGGCGCATCGACGATCCAGCCGGTCGCCCCGTCGAAGTTCATCACACAGGTGGCAGAAGCCTTGATGCCCATCTTGTGCTCGATGGAACCGCAGGACAGCGCGTTGTGATCGCCCAGCGAGCCATCGGCATTGACCAGCACCTTGGGCACCAGAAACAGCGAAATGCCTTTGGGGCCGGCCGGTGCATCGGGTAACCGCGCCAGTACCAGATGAATGATGTTTTCGGTCAGGTCGTGCTCGCCGCCGGTGATGAAAATCTTGCTGCCGCTGATCTTGAAACTGCCGTCAGCCTGGGGTTCGGCTCGGGTGCGAATCAGGCCCAGGTCAGTGCCGGCATGCGCCTCGGTCAGGCACATCGAACCGGTCCAGGTGCCGGCGTACATGTTCGGCAGATAGCGTTCCTTGAGCTCCTGACTGGCGTGGGCATTGATCGACAGGCACGCCCCGGCGGTCAGCATCGGGTACAGGCCGAACGACAGACTCGCCGAGTTGACCATCTCTTCGACCTGAGCCGAAATCGCCTTGGGCATGCCCATGCCACCGAACTGCGGATCGCCGCCAACACCCACCCAACCGCCTTCGGCGAATGCCTGGTAGGCCGCAACAAAACCGTCCGGAGCCTGGACCGCGCCGTTGTTCCAGGTGCAGCCCTGTTCGTCGCTGGCGCGGTTCAATGGCGCGACGACTTCGCCGCTGATCTTGCCGGCCTCTTCAAGAATGGCGGCGGCGGTTTCTTCATCGATCACCTCGGCCAGGCCAGGCAATTTGGCCCATAGCCGGGACACCTGGAAAACCTCGTTGAGTACGAAGCGCATGTCGCGCAAAGGAGCTTTGTAATCAGACATCGTTGGCTTACTCGGAAGTGGTCAGGGCATGGGGCATGTCCTGACGTTGGGATGTACCGGTTTCACTGGTTTGCGCCACGTGGGCTTGCGCAACGGGGTGACGCAGCAGGAAGTACGACAGGGCTGGAATCAGGATCAGCGCGCCGAGCATGTTCCACAGGAACATGAAGGTCAGCAGGATGCCCATGTCGGCCTGGAACTTGATCGGCGACCACACCCAGCACACCACGCCCGCCGCCAGGGTGATGCCCACCAGGCCGACTACCCGGCCGGTGAACGACACGGCGTTGCGGTAGGCCTGGGACAGCGGCAGGCCCTGGCGCTGGAAGTGCAGTTGCACGCTGAGCAGGTACAAGGCGTAATCGACGCCGATGCCCACGCCGAGGGCGATCACCGGCAGGGTCGCGACCTTCACGCCAATGCCCATGGCCACCATCAACGCCTCGCAAAGGATCGAGGTCAGGACCAGTGGCAACAGCGCGACCAGGGTCGCGCGCCAGCTGCGGAAGGTGATCAGACAGAACAGCGTCACCGCCGCATAGACGTAAAGCAGCATGGTGCGATTGGCTTCGCGCACCACAATATTGGTCGCCGCTTCAATCCCGGCCGACCCGGCCGCCAGCAGGAACTGGCGATCATCGCTGTTGTTCTCCCGGGCGAATTTTTCGGCAATGCCCACCACGGCATCCAGGGTCTCGGCCTTGTGATCCTTGAGGAAGGTAATCACCGGCATCAGCGAACAATCGGTGTTGAACAACTCCGGGGAGTTGACCGAGGCTTGCTGCGCGGCGTAGTTCAGCACGTCCTGATTGCGCTGGATGCTGTTGAGCTTGGGGTTGCCCTCGTAGGACCCGGCGGTGATCTGGCGCACGGCATTGACCAGCGAGGCTGTCGCCTGCACCCCCGGATATTGCTGCAGCTCCCAGGCCAGACGGTCGGCGAGAATCAGCGTCTTGTAGTTCAGGCAGCCTTCCGGCGCGGTCTTGATCATCACCGCGAACAGGTCGCTGGACAGCGCGTAGTGGCTGGTGATGTAGGCGTTGTCACGGTTATAGCGAGAGTCGGCGCGCAGCTCCGGTGCGCCACTTTCCAGATCGCCGATCTTCAAATGCAGGCTGACCATGAAGCCGCCGATGCCCATCAGTACTGCGACCAATACCGCCCCCGCGGCCCATCTGGCCGTGGTGAAACGGTCGAGCAAGTCCCACAGCTTGCCGAAGCCTTTGTGCCCTTCTGCGCGCGTGTCGATTTTCAGTGCTCGCTCGGCAGCCTTGGTGCCGACGCCGACATAAGACAGCGCCACCGGCATCAGCAACAGCGAGGTGAAGATCAGCACCGCCACACCGATACTGGCGGTGATCGCCAAATCCCGGATCACAGGAATATCGATCAGCATCAGCACCGCAAACCCGACGGCGTCGGCCAGCAACGCGGTGACGCCAGCAATGAACAGGCGGCGGAAGGTGTAGCGTGCGGCGATCAGTCTGTGGGTGCCACGGGCAATGTCTTGCATGATGCCGTTCATTTTCTGCGCCGCGTGGGACACACCGATGGCGAAGATCAGAAAAGGCACGAGCACCGAGTACGGGTCGATGGCATAACCGAGCCAGGCGACGATGCCCAGTTGCCAGACCACTGCGATCAGCGAGCAGCCGACCACCAGCAAGGTGCTGCGCACGCAACGGGTGTAGGCGTAAATGATGATCAGCGACGTGACGACGGCCAGGCCGAAGAACATCATCACCTGAATCAGCCCGTCGATCAGGTCGCCCATCAGTTTGGCGAAACCGATCACCCGGACTTTGTACTGGCCCTTGCCCTCCTCCCCGGCTTTGCGCGCAGCGCTGTCACCTGCAAATTCGATCTTGTCGCGCAACTGCTCCTCGAGCATCTGCGAAAAAACGTGGTAGTCGATGCGCTGACCGCTGGCCGTGGCCTTGTCCAGCAGCGGCACGATCAACATGCTCGATTTGTAGTCGCTGGCCACCAGACTGCCGACGATACCGGCGCGGGAAATGTTCTGGCGCAACTGTTCTATTTCTGCAGGCTTGCCCTGGTAGGTATCGGGCATCACCGGGCCGCCCTGGAAACCTTGCTCGGTGACTTCGGTCCAGCGCACCGCCGGGCTCCACAACGACTTCATCCAGGCGCGGTCGACGCCTTCGGTGACGAACAGCTGATCGTTGACCTGTTTGAGTACATCAAGATAAGCGGGGTCGAAGATATCGCCCTGAGTGTTCTCCACCACCACCCGCACCGAGTTACCCAGACCGCGCAGCGACTGGCGGTTTTCCAGGAAATTCTGGATGTACGGCTGGCTCTGCGGAATCATTTTTTCGAAGCTTGGACGCAGCTCCAGGCGAGTCGCGGCCATGTAGCCCAACACCACGGTGGCCAGCGCCATCAGCAGCATGAACAGTGGACGGTAGTTGAACACCAGCCGCTCCAGCCGATTGCCGGACTGGCGGTCGAAATCCCGCAAATCGCGGATCACCGGCATGGTTTCTTGTTTGGTATGGCCCATGTCTGGGTTCTCGCTCTAAGGGTTCGAGGGCTTATTCAACGGACAGCGTCCGTGCACCACGGCTGCCGACCACCACCAACGCACCGTCGGCGGCGCGCGTGACGCCCGTCACCGGGACCGGCTCGGCTTGCTGCACCCAGTGCATTTGCGCACCGATGTCCTGGCTCACCAGCATCTGCCCGCCCTGGGTAAACAAGCGGTAATGACCGTGGGCATCGACGATGCCGGCGGTGATGCTGACGTGCAGGCCACTGTCCAGCGGGGTCCAGCTGAGACCGCCATCGGTGCTGCGCAGCACATTGCCGCGCAAGCCATAGACGAGCGCTTCGCCGGGCTTGCCGAGCACACCGAAAAAACTGCCCTGATAGGGTGTCTGCACGGCGGCGAACCGCTGTTGGGTGTCATCCCACTTGAGCAACAGGCCTTGCTCTCCGGCGATGTACAGCGCGTCGCCGGTGAAGGCGATAGCGTTGAGGTGAAAGCCCTGCGGGTTGTCGGTGCGGTCCTGGAACGGTGTCCAGCTCTGGCCGCCATCCTCGGTGCGCAGGATCAGGTTGAACACTCCGACCACATAGCCGAGGTGGTCGTTGGCGAACCAGACATCGAGCAAGGGTTTGTCGGCGCCCTGCGCCACCAGGCGCTCACCTTCGGCGACCAGCAGTGGCCATTGTTCATTGCCAGGTTCTGCACTGGCCAACGCCTGGTAATGCTTGACCAGCAAGGCACCGATCTCGCGGCCGTCCAGTTGTTTACGCCAGGTCGCACCCGCGTCACTGCTGTGCAACACCACACCGTCGCCGCCCACTGCCCAGCCCTGGGTGGCGGAAGGAAAACTCACGGCGTTGAGGTCGGCACTGACCGGCACAGCGGCCTGCTGCCAGTGTTTGCCGGCATCATCGGAATACAGAATGTGGCCACGCTGCCCGACGGCGACCAGACGCTCGCCAGCGCGGGCCATGCCGGATAACGGGCTGTTGACGGCCAGAGCGCTGACCCTGGCCGGCAGATCCAGCACGTCGACATAACCGGAGGCCTGGCTGAGGCCTTGCAACAGTGCAAGCAGAGCGCCGAGCGCCAGCTGCAGGTAATTTTTGTTCGAACACATACCGCGTCCTCTTCGGAAAACCGCGCCGGGGCACACGTCCGTGTGCCTGACGTTCAAACCTGGCGCCCGAAACGATCGGCATGCACCGACCGTCGTGGGGTCCCCTGCCTGGCGGGCAGTGGACCGAACGGACGCTTTGTCACGGTTTGCTTAGCGAATCCCGCTACCTGCCAGCGACTCCGGCGACCACTGCGCCTTGGAGAGCGGATCGATGTACTTGATGCCGCCGTAAGGGCCCACCACACCGTTGATGTTGTAGGAACCACCCACCAGGTCGTAGATCATGAAGGGCGTGGAGTCCGGGATCTGCTTGTCATAGCTCTGGCTGAGGAACGCGAAGGAGCCACGGTACAGCTGACCACGGGCGTCGTACTGGTCAGAGGCCAGAGCGGTCCAGCTGTCTTCGTCGAGGTAGAAGCGACGCTTCTGGTAGATGTGACGGGCGCCGGCCTTGAGGTTGCCCTCCACCACCCAGACCCGGTGTTTTTCCCAACGCACGTAATCCGGTGCCAGGTGATTGGCCATGGTCAGCGCCTTGGGGTCTTGGGCGTAGGTCAGCTTGTAAGTGTTGTAGGGCACGATCATTTCCTGCTTGCCCGTAAGCTTCCAGTCGTAGCGGTCCAGTGCACCGTTGAACACGAAGACATCGTCATAGGTGCCCGCGCCGGCAGTGCCGGGGTTTGGCGTGTCGTAGGCCAGGTTCGGTGCCAGCTTGACCCGACGCTGGCCAGGCAAGTATTGCCAGGCGCGGCGCGGTTGCTGCAACGGATTGGCGGCGTCCTTGAGCATCACTGCTTCACCGGCCCGGCGCGCAGGGCCGGTGTAGGACAGCTTCATCTGGTAGTACACGTCGGCGCTGCTGATCGGCTGCGTCAGGTTCTCGTAGATCGGGTAGGAAATGAACGCCTGCCCGGTGATCGCCAGGCTCGGCACGCCTGCGGAATCGACGTTCCAGGAGTCGTACTTGGAACTGATGTTGACCCCCTGATAGCGCAGCAGGAAATTCCACATCGCCTCGTTACCCGATTGCGGAATCGGGAACGGTACGCCCGGCAGTACGTTGTCGATGGCCAGGCCGCCTTCGAGGGACTTGGCGCCGGTGGCATTTTTCACGCCGTTGTCCAGCACGGCCTTGGGCAGTGTGACGGTGCGGTGGGTCGGGTAGACATTGATGTGAAAGCTTGGGAAACGCTTGGCCAGTTCCGTCGTGGTTGCACTGAGCAAGCCCTTGTACTGATCGACGTTTTTGCCGTCGATCACCAGCAACGGTTTTTCGTTGACGAAGGGATCCGGACGCATGCTGTCACCGGATTTGAAACTGGCCGGTGGCGTGGTCAGGCCACCGTCATAAGCGGGGATGGAACCATCAGCGTTCCCGGCCTTTTCGGCGCCCACCAGGGTCAGGCTGCTGCCCAACCTGGCAGCGTCCTGAGTTGAAACAGCAGCCTGTGCCTGAGCAGTAAGGACCATCGCCAGCGAAGCGGCCAACACGGTTTTTGCGAATTTCATCTTGTTATTCTCCTGCTTGCATTGAGCAAATCAGTGGTGAATCAAAAAGTGGTTTTCATCGTCAGGTAAACGGCGCCACGGTCCTCAGTCGTGGCCCCCCCACCGGAGAAGGCCGAGTAGCCACCGCCGTAGCACGCGTAGTTTTCATTGCCGCTAAAGGCATTGGGGGTGGAGCCGTCGCCGCTGCCGGCATTGGCCGCGCCGGTGCTCAGACCGCTGGTGTCGCACTTGTCGGTCTTGCCGAAGGAGTCCACGTACTTCAGGTCGACGAAGTATTTGTTGTACACAACGGCGCCCACGCCCACGGCATAGTTGCCGGTGTCTTTGGCGCCGCCACCGGACACTGGCGACACGCCGGCGAGGCCCACGTTGACGGACATCGGTGCATTGAGATCGACCCCCGGGAATACCTGGTACCAGGTCGGGGTGAAGTTGACCGCGACGCCCCAGTTGTCCCGGGTCGGCTGGTCGATGCAGCGATAGGTGTCCTTGCCCTTGTAGAGCGCTTCGTTCTTGCTATCGAGCTTGAGCAAGTTGCTGTAGTACAACTCGGCGAGCAGGCTGGCCGAATCGAACACCGGTGTTTTCGGGAAGGTCATCAGGCCGTTGAGCGTCCAGTGCAACGTGTCACCGGTGGCACTCATGCTGTCGCCCTTTTCCGGCGTGTCGTAGATCACACCGGTGGCCGCCGTGCGGGCCGGCAACAGACCGAGGCCGGCGCCCAAACCCAGAGGGCTGGTCGAGCTGACAATCGCCGGAATACTGGCCAGCGGCATGTTGTGTCGAATGTTCAGGTCCGAACCCACACTGATACCGCCCACATCCTTGGACAGGCTCAGGCCGACGATCTTGATGTTGTCGGCATAGGCCAGTTGATAGGTGCTGGTACTCAGCGAGTTGAGGGTGTTGACCACCGCAGGCACTTGCCCTGCCGGCCGGGTGCCGTTGGGGTTGGCCGAGGTCAGGCCACGGGCATCCAGCCAGGCTTGCGGCAGGATCTCCGAGGTTTCGCGGTAGTAAACGCCGAGGGTGCCATCCAGCCAGGCCGGCGACCACTTGGCCATGATGCCCCAGTCGCCGCGCTTGTCCGGCGTCAGGTCATGGCCGCGACGTACGTTGGTCAAGCCGTTGCACGGCGCCAGGCCACAGCCCAGCGGGCTGCCCGGCACCACGCCATTGGTGTTGCCCAGCAGGAATGACTGCGCACCGAAGCCGACCAGGTCGGAACCGCCGTAGTAGGTGCCCGCTTCCGACAGACGCGCCGCATCCCAATCGAGGAAGTACTGGGCACCCACGGTCAATTCCGGGTTGACGGTGAACGACATCGACAACTGGTTACGCGGAACGAAAAGCTCCTTGGCTTCAGTTCCCGGCGAGGCGGCCAGTTTGGCCAGGTCCAGGCCGGACTGGCCGTAGCTGATCGAGTGCACCGGGTTGAGGATGGTTTCACCCCAGAACACGTTGTGCTGACCGGCCTTGATGCTCAACAGCGACTCCTCGCCCACGTCGGTGCTGTAGAACACGAAGGCATCGAGGATTTCGCCGGAAGGACCGGTGTAGTAACGCTGGGCGTAGTTGCTCAGGTGCGGGCTGCCATTGCCGACGTTGTCATTGGTGACCCCGGCCAGGCGCGGATCGTTGGCGACCAGACCCGACCTTGCGTCATTGCCGTTGACGAACGGGTTGGAATTGGAGCCGGTGTTCTCGTAGGCCTTGTCGTACCAACTGGCGGCGCTGACGCGAAAGCCCATGTGGTTTTGGTAAACCACATCCATCTCGGTCAACAGGTCAACGCGGTTGGTGATGTTGGTTCCGGCCTTGCGGAAGTTGTAGTCGCCATCGTTGTTGTTCGGTGTCGCCAACATGCGCTTGTCGGCGCTTTCGGTGCGTACGCCGTAGTTGTACTTCACGGTGTTATCCAGCCGCGCGGTCCAGTCCGGGTTACCTGTATCGAGTTCGACCGCCTGCGCGACCGGCACGGCGGCAGCCAGAATGGCCGAGGCCAACAAGGTGTATCGCGAGGGTGCGAACCCGTGACTCTTATTGTTATGCATTGCGTTGTCTCCGCCTTTTTGTATTTGTTTTAAGCGCAGCCGCCCTCGCGCAACCCCTTGTTCCAGGGGTTTGCGTTTTTCAGGAGTGAGGGCAAATGCCGGATGGCCGGGGCCAACCGGCGCCTGAACTAGCTATCCAGCGCCAGGATGAGTGCTTCGGCTTGAGGCCAGTGGCCGAAACCTGCAGCCGGATTGAGATGACCCACCTCGCCCACGTTCAGCAGTTCGCTGCCCCAGCCATCAGCCAGGCAGGTGACGGCGTCCAGGCTGGCCAGGTGGTCGTTGGTACTGGCGGCCACCAGGCTGCGGAACGGCAGTGGTCCTTTTGGTAGCGGATTCCAACCCTGGGTGCGCAGGGTTTCAGCGGATGGGTAGCCTTGTGGCCAATGAGCATCGAGATCCGGAGGAGTGGCCAGCAGCGCACCCTTGATCGGTCGACTGTGCTGCGCAGCCCAGTGCGCGACCATCAACACGCCAGCGCTGTGAGCGACCAGAATCACCGGCCCGTCGATCTGCTCCAGCGCGTGCTGGATCGCTTCGACCCGCTTGACGCAATCGAGCTTGTCGGTTTCCAGCGGTGGCACACTGCGCACCTTGCACAGCCTTGCCTCAAGCAGCGTTTGCCAATGCTCGGCAACGTGCTCGCGCAGGCCCGGTACGATCAGAACGGTTGCGACAGTTTGCAGTTTGTCCACTTCAACACCTTCGCTTTCTCGATGACTCGACTGGCTCTATCGCCAGGGGCTTTTTGTAGGACTGACATTAAAGAGCACCCACCCGAGGCGCTTTTCATTGGACGTCAGGCACTTTTCTTTTCATGACAAATTTCCAGGTGTTGGCGTGCCCCGACCATTGGTCGAAAAACACCGCAGCTTCTCTGTGGGTCACTGTAATCAATGGGTGAGCCTCGATTGCTCGACGACAACGGAGGTGATTCTGGACAGCATTGGCCGAGCGCCATCGACGACACCACAACTGTTCAATTGCTGATGTGCTGGATATAGTCGCCACGCTCATTTGAATCGCAACCGGCCCAGGAAAGACCTTCGCATGCCCAAGCTTGTTCGCGCCGCTGTTTTGACCAACTACCTGGAGGTCACCCAGTACCTGGGGTTCAACCCGCGCGATGTGCTGGCCGGCGTCGGCTTGAGCAAAGCGCTGCTGCAAGCGCCCGAGCACCGCATCCCCATTGATGCCGCCGTACGCCTGCTGGAAGATTCGGCCGTCGCCAGTGGCTGTCAGAGCTTCGGCCTGAGCATGGCCGAGTCGCGCCATCTCTCGGACTTCGGTGTGGTCAGCCTGCTGCTCAGCCATCAGCGAACGCTGCGAGATGCGTTGCATGTGTTGGTGCATTACCGGCATCTGATGAACGACTCGCTGGCCCTCTTCATTGAGGAGGCTGGCAAGATGGTGATCATTCGCGAGGAGGTGGTCACCGAATCGCCGATGCCCTGCCGACAAGCCAATGAACTGGCCATCGGGGTGATGTTCCGCCTGTGCGCCGCCCTGCTCGGCTCTCACTGGCATCCCTACAGTGTCAACTTCACGCACCAGCCTCCCGACAACCTGCAACTGCATCGCCGCCTGTTTGGCTGCACGCTGGAATTCGGCAGTGAGTTCAACGGCATTGTCTGTTCCGACGCCAGCCTCGACATGACCAACCCCCATGCCGACCCGGCCATGGCGCGCTACGCCCAGAGCTACCTCGACTCGCTGCTGAGCCACGAAGGACCCTCGATGCTGTTCGAGGTGCGCAAAGCCATCTACCTGCTGCTGCCAATGGGACGCGCCACCATCGAGCAGATCGCCCAGACCCAGGGCATGAACGTTCGGACTCTGCAGCGCCGCCTGAAAGACGACGGCTGCGCCTTCAACGACCTGATCAACGACGTGCGTCGCGACCTGGTGTTGCGCTACCTGGACAACCCGAATTATTCGTTGGGGCGCATTGCCGACATGCTCGGCTACTCCATGGCGAGTTCCTTCACACGCTGGTTCATCACCCAGTTCGGCATGCCGCCCGCCGCATGGCGCAGCGCACAAAAGCAAACCACCTCTAAATCTCTCTCTGGCCCCAAAGAGTCCTGAGCCAGCCGACCTCTGAATAATCTGTCGCTGGCACGGGCAAAAAGTCCGCAGCGGATTAGCCGATGCGTCTCCACGTTGCCCCCCTTCTTCCCCGCATTCATTACCTGAAGGCTTTTCTGACAGCCTCAGGCTTCAAGCATCCCATCCCGATCCTACAAGCGATTAAGTCGCGACTGGCAGCGTCACCTATCCCCCAACGCGCACCGTTATCCCCAGAAACCAATCACTGATTTGGCGCCCAGGGACGGGCTTTGCGCAAAAGGGATGCATTCATGGAAAAGGACTTTGGGGGTCACCACTGCGCCGTCTGCCGCGACCGCGCTCTGGCAGAACGGGCGCGAAAACCCGGGCTTCGACCAGACCCGGCGGAAGAGCAACGCAAATACAACGAAATGTTGGCCAGACAACGGGCACTGGAAGACCAACGTAACGCTGCCCGGGAAGCCAAGGAAACGCGCGAAGAAGCCAACCAAGTGAAGATCACTCTGCGTATTGGGGTGTTTTTTGATGGCACCGGCAATAACCCGTTCAATGTGGATATGGGGCGAAAGTGCGGGGCTCATCATCCGGTGTCGGCGGAGGATATGGATGGGAGTTGCGAGCCGTACATGCAGGATCCTGATAGTAGTTATGGGGGGGAAGTGACGAATGTTAAGCGGTTGTATGAGTTGTACATGGAGTCGACCGGCTCGGAAGAAATCGTTCAGAGGAAACTGGCATACGACAAGGTCTACGTTGATGGCATTGGAACATCGGCGGGCGAGCGAGACAGTCTGTTGGGCACGGCGTTGGGTCGAGGTGAGACAGGCATCGAAGCGCGGGTACATCTCGCGTTCGATCTGACCAAACGCCGGTTACGCAGCTTTCACAATGACTATCCGGACATCCAGATTCAGTCCCTAACCCTGGATGTCTTCGGTTTCAGTCGTGGCGCGGCCGCCGCCCGACATTTCGCCTGCTTGTGCCTGAACAGAACCAACAGCCCGCTCCGGGAAACCCTGGCCCTGCCGGATAGACTATTCACCCGGGACTTCAGCAAGGTGTTTGGTGAAGGGGTCAACATTGGGTTTATCGGCCTGCTCGACACCGTTGCTTCCGTGGGCGGCCTGAGTAACCTGGGGTATGTGCGCAGTCCGGCAACCCCTGGGGTCAAGTTGTATTTGATGCCGCGCTTCTTCCCCAATGTTTTGCAACTGGTGGCACGGGACGAATACCGGGCCAATTTCGCTCTCAATCGCGTCGGCCCGGATCATCCGGAAATCAGTCTGCCGGGGGCTCACTCGGATATCGGCGGCGGTTACCGCGATGAAATCGAAGAGCGCGTAATACTCAGCCCCCTGCAAGCCTTGGATGTTGGCGAGCTCACCGACGTAAAAACCACCTCGATCTACCGCGACGCCCAACGGGAACGGGCGAAATGGCACGCCAAGGGCTGGCCACTGGAGATGCTGGAACTGGTCACCCCTGACCCGATAAAGCTGCGGCCTGAACCCAGGGAGCAAAATGCGCCGAAACAAAAGCGGGTATTTGTCGGCTTGCAGCTACGACGTAAGATCGGTGCCGGGCTGTCGCGAGTGTATCTGCGGGTGATGTATGAGGCAGCCAAGAAGCATGGGGTTGAGTTTGACGATATTCAGCAACGCGCCGCATTTGCACCACCTACCGATCTTCAGCCAATGTGCGAGCGGTTTGTCGCAGGCGACTACAGCATTTCACCGGCTGAAGACCAACTGCTGAAGCTGCACTACATCCACCAGTCAGCACACTGGAACCCGACCTTTCTTTCGGGCCCTCGTACCACCCGATTCGAACTGGCCTATGCCCATGTCCCGACGGCGGATGCCGTACGGGTACATCACCCACATGTACCGGAATGGATGCTGTAACCATGAAAAACCTGATCGCACTTTTAGCCATATTTTCGATAAGCGCGTGTCAGGCCGTCGATCCGCTTTCCGCCAAAAATGATTTTAAAACACGCTGGTGGTACATCGGTTTTACCGAACCCGCTCACATGACGGTTTGGGTCGAGACCTCCGCCGTCGAGGATGTAAAGGGGCGGATAATTCACCATGTCGCAGCAGGAGCAGCAGCCCGTAGCGATTATGAGAATGGAACTGAAAACGCACGGGGCTGGGTGGGCATCGGTGGTGAAGGCATGCCAGTCACCGGTGCCGACTTACCGAAACGCCTCTTTGTGCGCTGGCAATCGATTGTCGAGCGCAAGACCTACGCGGGCTGGATTGATATTTCCGAATCCACCCGCGACATCATGCGCAATTCGACAGCCCGACGTTGCTATAAAACACCTGAGTACTCCGCCAATTCCGCTGCTTCACTCAACCTGGGGTTGGCACCGGGAGGGATCATCCAGGTATGGACCCGCGACGACTGTTTCCGCGCCCACAAAGTCGACCGAGGGCAAGTCGGCATCGAGCCGTTAGGCCCCGATCAAGGCAAGTACAACGGTTTCTACGGCAAGATCAAAGACTCTTCAAAGCGCTACATCGAACGTTTTGGCATTCCCTATGGCAGTTGGTGATGATGCAGCTTCGAGCTAATAAAAAAGCGGCGACTGCTGGTACAGTCGCCGCAAAAAAACCGGTGTCTATGACACCGGCCGAGGAGTCCTGTGGCGAGGGAGCTTGCTCCCTCGCCACTGTTTTGTGCGCCTACAGTCCCCAGCGCAGCAACAACAACACCAGCACGACAAGGAACACCGTCTCCCCCACCATCAGCAAAATGGGCTTGATGCCGACAGCAGCCAACTCCTTGAGCTGGGTCTTCATACCCAGGGCACTGATGGAAACCACCAGGCACCAGCGCGATAGCTCGTTGACCGATCCCTGCACCACCGGGGCCACCCAGCCGGTGCTGTTGATACAGGCCAGAATCAGAAACCCGACGGCGAACCATGGCAGCAGCGGCGGTCGTTTGCCGGTCGGGTCGGCACCCTGCATCCGAGTGATCATGGCCGCGGTGACGATCACCGGCAGCAGCATGGCAACCCGCATCAACTTGATCACCGTGGCCGTATCGCCGGTCTCGGTCGACATGCTGTAACCGGCACCGACCACCTGGGCCACATCGTGGATGGTGGCGCCGAGAAACACGCCCGCCACTTGCGGCGACAATGACAACCAGTTGGCGATCATCGGGTACACGATCATCGCCAGGGTCGACAGCGCCGACACCCCGATCACCGTGAATAACGTCGCACGTTCTTTCTGCGGATGGTTCGGCAACGCCGCCGCCAGCGCCAGCGCGGCGGACGCGCCACAAATCGCGGTGGCTCCGCCGGTGAGCATGCCAAACAAGCGCTGAAACCCCATGGCCTTGGCCGCGATCACCGAAACGCCGATCGTCACCACCACCAGAATCACCACCAGGGCCACAGGCTTCCAGCCCAGCGCGGCTATCTGTTCGAGGGTGATGCGCATGCCCAGCAAGGCCACGCCAATGCGTAACACCGTGCGCGCCGTGAACTCGATGCCGGCCTTGCAGGCGCTGTCACCGGCCAGAAAGTTGAGCGCCATGCCCAACAGCAAGGCAAACAACATCACCGGTGCACTGTAGTGCTCGGATAAAAAGGACGCGGCGGCCGCGACGATCAGACTGACGACAAAACCTGGCGCCAGTTCGCGCGTTCGGCTGTGGATACGGGTAAGAGCGATAGTGCTCATGGCACGGACTCCTCGGGAACGATGACGATGAATGCCTGGCCGTCAATGATCTCGACCGGGTAGTTGGCGACTTTGAGCTGGGTTGAGTTGAGCAAGTAGCCGCTTTGCAGATCGAAGCGCAGACCATGGGCGCAGCACTGAATCACCCGCCCATCAAGGCGCCCGCCACACAGCGACGCGCCCTGGTGCGGGCAACTGTCGTCGATGGCGAACAGGTCACCTCCGACGTTGAATAACGCCAGGCTTTTGCCATCGAATTCGAACAGCGCACGACCACCCGCCTGCGGGAGTTTTCCGGCAGGCACGGGGATACGTAGACTCATACTGGCTGCCGCTCATGAGCACTTTTGAGCAAGGCTTCGCACATGGCGTCAAGCAACGCTTCGGCAGGCTCTGCGCCCACCACCGTCAGGCGATTGTCGAACCGAAAACTGGGCACGCCGTTGGTGGCCCCGGGGAATCCATCAAAGGGACTGGCGTCGCCCAGCAAGCAGTCAGACACGGTGTCCGCCTCAACGCCGCACGACCGGGCGATGGCGATCAAGGTCTCACGGCAACCCAGGTCTTCGCCGTTCTGGAAATACGCCGCGAACAAACGCTCAAGCACGTCATCACGCAGTTCAACATTGCCCAACACGCTGACACGCTCCAGCAGACGATGGGCGTCCGCAGTGTTGGGCATCGTCGTGATGCGGCTCAAGTCGATGGCCAGCCCGACGTCCATCGCAGCCTGCTGCACCTGGGCCTGACGCATCGCTACAACTTCAGGGCTGCCCAGACGCTTGCGATAAAACTCGGCGAAGGGTTCACCCTGTGCCGGCAGCTGCGGCAGCAATTGCACCCCGTGCCACACCGTAGTGATTTCCACGCCGGGTTGCCGGACACGCAGCAGCGCTTGCGCGCGCTCCAGTTGACGCTTGCCGATCAGGCACCACGGGCAGATGAAATCGAAGAACACATCAATACGTAAACGACCACTCACACCTTCACCTCTAACACCGCTTTGCTAATCGAATCGTGAACGTGCTCGCCTCGAAGACGGGCAATGTCCTTGTGGTAATGACACTTGGCATAAAACAACACGGCCGCTGCCGCGATGCTGACCAGTGGCACCATTTGAAAAGCTGCATGCAAGCCGATGAGGTCGGACACCCTGCCGGTGATGAACGGCCCAGGCGCCAGCCCCAGCATGTTGTTGGCCAGGGTCAGCGTGGCGAACGCCGTGCCGTGGACCGAGTAATGGGTCAGGTTGGCAACCATGGCTCCGCAAGGGCCGGTCGTGCCGGCGGCAATCAACATGCCCAGGCAGATCAGCACCAGTTGCACAGGCCCTGCCGGCAGGGCGAACGCCGCCGACAACAGCAGGCAACTGCCCAGGCAATAGGCGATAGCCAAAGCGACTTTGCGCTCCGGCGAATGGCGACACAGTCGATCGCTGAGCATGCCGCACAGGATCATCCCCGCACCGCTGCACAGCACGATGATCGCCGCGACGCCGCCCGCCTTGTCCGTGGCCATGTCGTAATAGCGATTGAGGTAACTGGGCATCCACACAATGACGGTGCCGCCGACGAACAGTTGCAAGCCACTGCCGATGTAGGCAGCGATCACCGAGCGGCTGGAAAACAGCGTACGCAAGGGGCGCTTGACCGCGGCAGCCGTCTTGTTCGCCACCTGGGCGGCACGTTGCGGCGCAATGCGTGCTTCCTTGACGATGATCGGGTAAAGCACCGCCAGCAGCAGGCCGAACAGCGACATGCCGGCGAACGACCAGCGCCAGCCCAGTTTGGCGGCGATTGCTCCGCCCAACGCCATACCCAATACCGAACCGAACATGCCGCCCGCCATGAACGCACTGGTCAGGGTTGCACGCATGTGTTTGGGAAACACCGAAATTACCACCGCGATGCCGACGCTGCCGTACGCCGCTTCGCCGACGCCGACCATGAACCGTGCAATGAACATCTGCTGATAGTCCTGCGCCAACGCACAACCCAGCGTTGCCAGGCTCCACAGCAAAGCCATCAGCGCCAGGCTCTTGACCCGGCCGAAGCGATCCGCCAGCAACGACAGGGGAAAGGTCAGCAGCCCCACCATCAGGGCGACAATGCCACTGAGCAGGCCGAGCTGGCCGTCGCTCAGGGCCCATTCGCCCTTGAGCATCGGGAACACCGCGTTCAATACCTGACGCGACATGTAATCGGAAATCAACAGGCCGAACGTCAGTGCAAAGACGATCCAGGCATACTTGCGCGCAACGCCGACGCCACTGCAGTCATCATCGTCTGCGGCGATTGGGTGAAAGGCCATGCAGCCTCCTCAAAGCTTTGTTTTATTGTTGTTATCAAGCGTGTTGCAGTGTAGCGAGCGGGTGGCCATTGACCGCCCGCATCGTCTGCCGATCAGCCGCGTTGCGGCACACCTTTCTGCCCAGCCTTGCGGTTGGGGGCCATGCCGTTGGCCAACAGGGTTTCTTCGATGCTTGGGTACTGCACACCGATGCGATAGATCTCGCGGGCTTCTTTGCCCGTGGCGATTTCGCGACCCAGTTCATGAGCGATGCGCACGGTCTGCTTGATCTGCGCAACTGAACCGAAACGATCGCCCTTGTGATCAATGATAGTGTCTTCATTGCCCACACGCGGGTGCATACCCATGGCCATCGACATGGTGTTGAACGGCATGACGTTCTTGAGCAGCGACTCGGAGGTCAGGGTGCACCCGTCCGGCGCGCGGTGGATGAAGTTGAAGAAGTTGAATGGATTGGGGCCATCGAAACCGCCACCGATACCGATCCAGGTCAGGTTCAACGGACCCTTGTAGACGCCCTTGCGCACCAGCCGCTCAAGGGTTTCCATGGCATGCATGCCGGTCAGCTGGAAGTGCGGCTGGATGCCGTTGTCCATCAGACGCTTGAGGTGCTCGGCGACCCAGGCCGGACCGGCCGGCACGGTCATTTCGCTGTAGGCTGCCTGATAGGCAGGATTGGCCAGGGACGTGCCCTCCAGGTATTCCGGATACAGCAGTTCCATGATGTTCATCTGGGTGGTGTTGATGGCCACCGTGACCTGATCCGGTTTTGGCGTCAGCTCGGCCAACATGTGGCGAGTATCGTCAGACAGCCACTTGGCGGCTTCACCATCGCTTTCGGGGGCGAAGGAAATCGAACCACCGACCTGGATGATCATGTCCGGCACGGCTTCACGCACACCGGCGATCAGTTCGTTGAACTTGGACAGACGCTTGGAACCCTTGCCGTCCAACTCACGCACGTGCAGGTGCAATACCGTTGCACCCGCCTCATAACAATCCACCGCCTTCTGCACCTGCTCGGCCATGGTCAGCGGGATGTCCTCGGGAAAGTCTTCCGGCATCCACTCGGGGCCATACGGGGCCACGGTGATGACCACCTTATCCATGTTTTCCGGGTGCAGGGAATCGTCGAAGAATTGCATGAGTTACTCCTGTTTTTATGATTGTCCCGCCCACCCGGGATCGTGCCGGGCAGACGTGTTTACGAGTGCGAATGCAAAAAGGGTCGATCAGTACGTCTTGTCGCCGATGATGCCGGCACGTTCCATCTTGCGATGACACGGCGGGTAATCCATGACGGCGTAGTGCTGGGTACTGCGGTTGTCCCAGATGGCGATGCTGTTGGGTTTCCAGCGCCAGCGCACTTGATACTCGGGGATGTACGCCTGGCTGATCAGGTAGCGCAGCAGCTCACTCGCGCCCGGGTTGGCGTCCTGGCCGAAGCGCACCCGCTCGGGGGTGTGGTAGTTGCTCAAGTGCGTGGTGAAGGCGTTGACGAACAGCACCTTTTCGCCGGTTTCCGGGTGGGTGCGCACCACCGGGTGCTCGGCATCCGGGTACATCGCCCTGAGCGCCAGACGCTTTTCGATCGGCATGGCGGCGCCGAAACTCGCTTCGATGCTGTGGCGCGCGCGCAGGTCGGCGATCTTCACTTTCACGTCTTCCGGCAAGCGTGCATAGGCCTCGACCATGTTGCCCCACATGGTGTCACCGCCCACCGGCGGGCACTCTACGCAGCGCAGCACGCAGCCCATCGGCGGCGCCTCGCGCCAGGTCGCGTCGCTGTGCCAGGAGTTTTCATAGCGGTCAGCCGGCTGGTCCGGCCGCTTGTAGATGCGCACCAGCCCAGGATGATCCGGATCACTGTCGGCCACCGGATGATCCTCCAGTTCGCCAAAGCGCCGGGCGAAGGCCACATGCTCGGCGCGTGTGATGTCCTGATCACGCAGGAACACCACCCGGTGCTTGAGCAACTGAGCACGAATCTCGGCAAAAAGACCGTCGTCATGCACCGCGTCGGCGAGGTTGACGCCCACCAGCTCCGCGCCAATGCTGCAGGTCAATTGTTCGACTTTCATGGCAGACGACTCCCTTAAATGACGAAAATCGATGAGCCCGTGGTCTTGCGTGATTCCAGGTCGCGATGGGCCTGGACGGCATCCTGCAAGGCATAGTGCTGGTTGATCTCGATCTTGATCCGACCGCTGCCAACATGATCGAACAACTCGCCCGCCAACGCGGCTTTTTCCGCCGGGTCGGCGATGTAATCGGCCAGGGCCGGACGGGTCAGGAACAGCGAGCCTTTCATCGCCAGCAATACCGGATCGAAGGCCGGGATCGGACCGGATGCCGTGCCCACGCACACCATCAGGCCGCGGCGCTTGAGCGAATCCAGGGAGCCCATGAAAGTATTCTTGCCAACACTGTCGAACACCACGTTGACCCCCACGCCGTCCGTCAGCTCGCGAACGCGTTGGGCGACGTCTTCATGGCTGTAGTTGATGACATGTTCGCAACCATGGGCCCGGGCAATTTCACCCTTTGCCTCGGTGGACACGGTGCCAATGACGTTCAGACCAAGCAACTTGGCCCACTGCGAAACGATCAGGCCCACACCACCGGCAGCGGCATGCAGCAGAATACTGTCGCCGGCCTTGAAGTCGTAAATGCGCCGCATCAGGTAAGAGGACGTCAAGCCGCGCATGGTCATGGCCGCGGCGGTCTCGAAACTGATGGTTTCCGGCAGTTTGATCAGCGGTGCAGCCGGGATCAGACGCTCGGTGCTGTAGGCACCCAGGGTATTGAGAAAACCGGTGTAGGTGACGCGATCACCGACGTGTACGTTGGTCACCCCTTCGCCGATGGCCTGGACCACACCGGAGGCTTCAACCCCCATGCCGTTGGGCATCGGGATCGGGTAAGTGCCATTGCGAAAGTAGGTGTCGGCATAATTCAGACCCACCGCCACATGACGAAGACGAACCTGGCCTGGACCGGGATCGCCGACTTCGACCTCTTCATAACGAAGGACTTCGGGACCACCGGTTTCGTAGAAGCGTACGGCTTTGGCCATTTTTTCTTATTCTCCAGTCTCAAGTTGGACGTGCTGCGTCGAATTGCGCTGATTGGACTGTAGGACGCCGTCTGGCGAGTCGCTTCTCATCAGACGACAATGGCTTTTCATTTCATGACAGTGCGCTTTGCCTCAACGCCGGCGGTGGATGACTTATCCAGTGCCTCTCGATACCCTGCGCACCTCGGTACCTGATGGTGTTCCAGGTCAAACCACCTTCTCCAGACGAGCATGTAATGAAATCCCCTGCAGGTTTGCTGCTGTCGGCTATTGAGCTGGACCGTGCCAGCGCCATCCCCCTGTACCGCCAACTCTATTTGCAGATTCGCAAACAGATTCTCAGCGGAAAAATGCAAGGAGGCGTGCGCCTGCCGTCGACGCGGACTCTGAGCAAAGAATTGGCGCTGTCGCGGATCACCATCCTCAACGCATTCGATCAGCTGATTGCCGAGGGTTTCCTGGCCTCGCGCACCGGGGCGGGCACCTATGTCGGCGATGAGTGGGAGGGTCGAGGGACGGCCGACGAAGAACAGCGCCAGCCACCGCGCCTGTCCGACCTGAGCCAGTCCATGCTGTCGTTGCGCAGCAGTCACTTTCGCGGGGTTTCCTATACCGATTGGGACCCCGCGACCCCCACCTCATTCCTGCCCAGCCACAGTACCTACGACGCATTTCCGCTCGCGGTGTGGCGGCGCTTGATGAACCGCCACCTGCTCAAGCCGACCAAGGCCATGCTCGGCTATGGCGAACTGCAAGGGTTACAGGCCTTGCGCGCGGCGATTGCCGAGTACGTCTTTGATGCCCGTGGCATCGACTGCAGTGCCGAACAGGTAGTGATCGTGTCCGGCGCCCAGCAAGCCTTCAACCTGTTGGGCATGCTGTTGCTCAATCCGCAGGACAGCGTATGGATGGAGGACCCGGGACACATCGCGGCGCGCATTGCGTTGCAGGCCCAGGGGGCTCAGGTGGTGCCGTTGCGGATCGACGAACAAGGGATTGATATTCAGCAAGGCCTGGCCGAGTGCCCGGACGCCCGCCTGGTGTTTACCACACCTTCTCGCCAGCACCCCTTGGGCGTGACCATGAGTTATGCGCGGCGCCAGGCACTCATCGACTGGGCTGCACAGTATCAGAGCTGGATCATCGAGGACGATTGCGACAGTGAATTTCGCTACAGCGGCCGCCTCCTCCCCGCGCTCTATGCCATGGACCAGATGGCACGTGTGATCTACGTCGGCACCTTCAGCAAAGTCCTCTTCCCTTCGCTAAGACTGGGCTATGTGATATTGCCGCAAGCGTTGGTCGAACCCTTCTGCACCCTGCGCGCGGTGATGGATCGCAGCCCACCCACGCTTCTCCAGGCGACGACGGCGGACTTCATGCGCGAAGGCCACTTCCTCGGCCATATTCGTCGCATGCGTGCGCTGTACCAGGCTCGCCAGCAAGCACTGGTTGAGCAACTTCAGCAACAGCTGGGCGGCTTCTTCAACATCACCCCGGTGGAAGCCGGCATGCACCTGATCGCGTGGCTGCCGCCCACGCTTGATGACGATGCCATCGCCAGGGAACTGGCCCGGCACAACATCCACACCTATGCCCTGAGCGACTACTGCCTTGAGCATGTCCTGCCACCTGCCCTGCTCATCGGTTTCGCCGGTACGCCTGAGGGCCTGGCGCAGGAGCGCGTCGAAGCACTGGCCCGGGCCTTGAGCAAAATGGGGTACCTGCAGCCGGCCACTTGAAGCAAGACAAGTGGTCTTATGATTTAACTGAAAGTGGATCTATCGAGAGTTCCTGACTGGCGCGATAAAGGCTGCGCCGGTAGACCCGGCGTCTGAACCAGGAACGACTCGAATGAACAATAAGATCCAAGAGCGATTCAATGCCTTGCTCAACCGCAAGGCGGCCGAGGCCGGAACACCTCCCCTGCTGACTGAAGCACTGGCCCGCCAGCTGCTCGACCGTCTTGGGCAGATGCGCTTGTTTGCCCACGCTTATCCCTTGCTGACCAACCTCACCCATGGCCGTGTCACGCCTGCCGACCTGCTGGATTTCGCCTATCGCCACGAGCTGCAGGGTCTGAGCCTGCACTTGCTCGATGGCGAAGAAAACAGCCTGAGCCAAATGACGCCCGCGCAGTTGCAAGCGTTTGCCGACAAGGCCACTGCGCTCGAACTGGATGTGCACCTGGAAATCAGCAGCACGCTGAAAAAAGATGTCGATCACGTGATTGCCATCGCCAAGGCGCTTAGGGTTCGCAACATTCGCGTTTACTCACGCTACGAGGGAACACTGTCACAGGTCATGGACGTCATCGAATCCGACCTGCATTACCTCGCGCAGCAGGCAGACGAGCACGACCTGTACTTCGACTTCGAGCAGCATGAAGAACTCAAGAGCGCCGAGATCGCGCAACTGCTGAACCGGCTGAATCACCCTCGCCTGCACGCCTTGTTCGACTTTGGCAACATGATCAACGCCTGCGAACAACCTCTGCAGGCGCTGCGCACTCTGGCGCCGCACATACGCCAAACCCATCTCAAAGGTGTGCGCATCGTCCCCGAGCAAAACGGATTCGGCCATTACGGCGTGCTGCAGGGCAGCGACGATGATGACCTGCCAAGCGCCCGCATGCTGTTCGAACTGTTGATGCTCGGCGACTCAACCGCGCAAGTAATCGCCTTCATCCTTGAGCAGGAAAATCACTACGTGGCCCCGGCGTTCCGCCAGACCTTTGAGGCTGCCGATCCGTTCATTGCGTACCGGGAAATGAGTGACACGCCACTCCCGCACGGCTACTCGCTCGAACGAATGCTCGCCGACGAACACCGCTGGGCGAACAACCAGGTCGCGTATGTGCGAGGCCTGCTGGCCGAGTTCCGAACCCTGGCCGAGTTGACCCTGGACAACCGCGAAAACGACTGAACCTGACGTGACAACCGGCACTGCTTATCCAAGCCTGGAGAACAATAATGACAACTCGTGACAAGGCCAAATGGCTCAGATTCCTGATTCTCATCCTCGGCGGTGGCACCATCTACAAGCTGGCGAACCTCAAGGACGCCTTCTATATCCCCATGCAAGAATTCATGGGCTTGAGCCACACTGAAATCGGCATGCTGCTGAGCGCCAACGCCATCATCGCCACCGCACTGTTTGTCGTCGGCGGTCTTCTGGCGGACCGCTACGACACGCGCAAACTGATCCCCGTCGGCCTGATCGGTACCGGTGGCCTGGGGCTGTATCTGGCGACCTTTCCACCGTTCAGCAATCTGCTGATCGTGTTCAGCCTGCTGGCCGTCTGCGCCGATTGCATCTTCTGGCCCTCGCTGCTCAAAGCCATCCGCAATCTGGGTGACGATCAGGAACAGGGGCGGTTGTTTGGACTGTTGGAAGGTGGGCGTGGCGTCATTGACACCCTGGTCGCCTTTTCGGCGCTGGGCGTCTTCGTGGCCATGGGCTCCGGCGAGGCCGGGCTGAAGTCGGCAATCCTCTTCTACTCGGTGATCGACATTCTTGCCGGAACCCTGACCTGGTTCCTGCTCAAGGGCGGCACCACACAGTCGATCGCCAAGCCGAAGAACGGTTTGGCGAATCTGCTCGAAGCCATCAAGGTGCCGGGGATCTGGCTGGTCAGCCTCAACGTATTCATGGTCTACATCGTCTACTGTGGTCTGACCTATTTCATTCCCTACCTCAAGGAAATGTACGGGCTGCCCGTGGCATTGGTGGGCGCCTACGGCATCATCAATCAGTACTTCCTCAAGATCCTGGGCGGCCCTGCCGGTGGCTTCATTGCCGACAAGCAGTTCAAGAGCACCAGCCGCTATTTGAAGTGGGCATTCCTGGCCTTGCTGCCGCTGATGGGCGTCATTCTGCTGATCCCGAAAAGCCCGGGTTTTATCTATGCGGGCATGGCAGCCACGCTGTCCTTCGCCCTGATTGTGTTTTCCATGCGCGGCGTGTTCTGGGCGCCCATGGGTGAAGTCGGCATCCCTCAACACATCACCGGTTCAGCCTTCGGTATCGGCTGCCTGATCGGCTACGCACCGGGCATGTTCGCTTACGTCATCTACGGCGCAATCCTCGACCATTTCCCGGGTCAGCAAGGCTACAACTACGTCTTCAGCCTGATGAGCGTGTTGGCCATGCTTGGCTTCATGGTGTCCAGCCTGCTGTACAAGACTGTTCGGAATAAATCCACGGCAACCAGCGGGATCAGCGCTGCGAACGCCTGAGCATTGTCCTGCAATCAGGAGCAGCACTGCGTAGTGCTTTCTTTCTGGAAAAGTCACGCTCATGAAAAAGGCCAATGCGGTGAGCATTGGCCTTTTTCATTGACGGCCATGGCTAGCGCAGCACCCCTATCGATCACGTTGCGGGCGCTCCAATCAGCGATCAGGATGTGAGCATCATCGGCGCCTACCTTGCGGTGACCTACGGCAGTGCCCAGGCGAGCGATGCCGATGTGCAGGCGGCCTCGAACCCGTCGGCGGGCCAGCCCTCGGCGACACCTGTCGCAAAAGTCGACGTCATGGCGTTGCTCCAGAGCAACTCTTGCCTGTCCTGCCACGCGATCGATCATAAAGTCGTAGGCCCGGCCTATCACGATGTGGCCACTCGGTACGCCAATGACCCGCAGGCACAGGCCAAGGTGACGGCCAGCATTCAGCATGGCGGTACCGGCAAATGGGGGGATATCCCAATGCCGCCTTTCGCGCAGTTAAACCCCGACGATCTGCACACCCTGACGACATTCATACTGGACCAGTAAGCCCGCTCCCGGCTCGACCGGGCAGAGCCTGAAATCTACGGCGCGATTGCTTGCTCCACACTTGGCAACGAGTTGTGGGCTAACAGCTGACCTAGAGCAATACAAGCCTGGAAAGATGAACATACCTTCATACAAGCGCAGCCGCAGATGTCTACCCTCAAGTTTCCGACATAGTGAATACAGGAGTAACCCACAATGTTCTCACACGAAGGTGCTGGCCTGATTACCCTTTACATCGTCATGGCATTGATCGCTTTAATTGTGATCGCTCATGTTGTTCATACTCACTGGCAATACCGCCAAAAGGGCATGCGTGATCAATCTCGCAGTCGTTCATACAGAGCAAGCGAATCTGCGACTGATACACCTGCGTGTTGAATGTCTCGATCGAGGAGCCCGGTGACGCCCGGGCTTTTTATTTCCTGGATGAGTCCCCGGTAACGCGTCGCCACCCTCCGTAGTAGCCCTTCACCTCGATCGAATCCACTTTCTTTACTGCACGCTAATACCGGTGATATTCCTGACCTCCGCGGTCACCATGGTGGCGACCATAATCATGTCGACCATCACGGTCATGCCAATACGGCCAGCAGCCACCGAGCAGCAGGGTTGCTATTACCACCAGAATTAATGCAGATGTGCGTTTCATTTGATTATCTCCAGACAGGCAAAACCTGACGCTGTATTCGTTTGATAGCGCCTCAACTGAGAAGGTTCAAGCCGTGCGATTATCTGTTCCCCCTCAGCGTCCGGATCAAATCAACTGACCATTTAGCCGATACTGGCAAGAAGATCAGAGCCTGCTGCTGTCTACCGTGTAAGAGTTGTGCCATCTCCAACGTTGTGGGCAACTCAAAGATCAATGCAGGCAAAACAAAGGCGTCGCAGGCCAAACTCGAGAGCGGTGCCGCAGCCTGCACCATTTCCGGAATCGACTGGATCCAGGGTGCTTAGGCACCCTGGGCTTGGCGAATCGGCCAATCAATGGAAAACCATCGGGCCAACCATATGGACACAATCAGGAACTGCATCGCTTCAGGCGACCAACCTTTCGAACCCTAAAATGCCCAAGCAAGCACTCGAAAACGTCGTCCCGTTCAAGCGCGCATAACCCCTCTCCCACCTACCAGCCTGAACGGCGGATAGTCATCAACCTTGGCATGCCATCGGGGCTGTATCTTAAAACGGGCCGTTATCTTTGGCGCCGTCGTGCGATGCTATGGCGCAACGTATCTCTTTCCAGCGCCTCGACCGCCACAAGCGCTTCAACACCGGCCCCTGCTTCTACTTTTTCAATGAAATTCAAAATTGCCTTTTTCATGAACCAGTGTGCGGTGCGATCCAACTTTGCCGACACAGCCTTCAGCCTGGCGCGCGTTTCCTCATCCAATTTGATACCCAGTGTTGTTACCGACATATCGCTGCCTCCGAATGAATCAAGCCCCATAACGCAAGAAGTGGAGCGTGCGTCGGCGATGCCGCTCCACGAAGGCGCTGTCCTGGTCAGCTCATACAGCACACCGAGGTCTTCGAGTTTGTCTTTGTCTTTGTGTTTGTCATAGAACGACTTGTGAGTGCTCGACAGCCAGACCATCGGGATCAGGTCGATATTGCCGTTAGCCAAGGCCTGGAACTGAATGCCAATATCGGCGAGCACCAATTTGACCGGCTGCTTCGAAAAACATGAAGGTCACACCGTTGTTCAACGAAGAGATTTTCCCGGTATGCAGCCCCGCCTATCTGGCGCAGCCCCCAGGGATTGAGACGCTGGAGCTGTTGGGTGGATGCACCTGGTTGTGTCTGGAAGACCAGCACCGGGACTGGATTGGCTGGAGGGCATGGTTCCAACGCCCTGGCCTGGTCGGGCCTGCTCAGCAATCATTTGCAAACCGGCAATCTGGTGCGGCCGACGCAAACCATCCTGCGCGCCGACGTGCAGTTCTGCCTGCTGGAACCCCAAGGCCGGGCCCCGAACAGACAAAGCGTCAACCGCTTCCGCCAGTGGCTGATGGCGCATCTGGCCAAGACGATCTACACCTGAGTAACAGTCTTGAGTAGATGCTCTGATTAGCTGCGTCAAAGCATTTCCCTCCTCCGGCGTCCTGTCGACCAAAAAAACTCAAACCTCCCTGCAATACCAAGACTGCGCGTACAGAACACCGTCGACTTCTTCCAGACCACTCAGCGTGAAGCCGAGCGTTGCCATGCTGGTCAGGCGAGCATCAAGAAGAGGGCGAAGCAGTAGCGCATCACCCGGCCACGCACCGTACCGCAGAGATGCGGTGCTGGACGTTCTTTTGAGGATGTCAGACGGCGCGCTGGAGAAAATGATATCGCCCTTCACTGGCTCAGCGCTGGCGATATCCCTTTTGGATCTGGCGACGCCGCGCTCTCTCATGGGTACGATCAGGAACTGCATTGCTTACCCAATACTGGACAAAGATACAGCATCCAAGCGATATGCTGATTGCTCAATTGGTCGCTGACGATCGGTAACGTTTCGCCTTGATGCAGTGGAGGCTGCTCTACGCTGAAAGCACGGTAGGGAGGACCTGACCCTGGATAACGTGCGCAATCAAGGGGCAGAAGCTAATCTCTCCTTTGAACAATAAAACTCAATAATCGAAAGTGTCTGCCGATAGTCAAAATGATGCCCCAGCATTAGGGGATTTTAGAACGTGGAGTAGCGGGCTCAAGCTTATGAAAGATATCTATCTACTGATCGAACATGGTACGGATCAGGGCGAAGTTTATGTGCTTGGCTGGTTCGATGATGAGAAAAGGGCCAAGGAAGTGGCTGAGGAGAAGGAGTGGGAGGTATACCGCGCCAGCTTGAAAACTGAGCACCCTTGGTCAAATCACAAACCGCTGCCGCCAGACCAAACTAAATATCGTCGCTTCTGGATCAAAGAGATTTCCAAATTTGATCACGTTCCAGTTCCTAGATCCTCGGCAGTTCATTGACCCGCCATCCGATTTCTGCTCAATCGCAGAACTATCAACTTATCTTCCAGCGGTGACCTCCCGGACGTACGCCTGACAAGCAGCCAGCGCAATCAATCCTTGGTCACCGGTGTCGGTGATGGCGACAATTCGTTGAACATGCGCCGGGTCAAATCGGGCACGCGCTCCTCCATGAACCACGCCGCCGGTTTCGGTACCGGCTGACACTGAGCAGCCACTGGCTGGATCCTCGGCAAGGAGGACTGACAGCCGCAAATCAGAAGTGGCAAGGCGATCGCGCAGGCGAGCCTGATTGGTTTGAGCATCGCTCAGCTCCTTGTAATGGGTTTGATCGCTGGCAGACAGGCGCCGCCCTCGAAGACGGCTCGGTGTGCATCATCATCGGTGGCGCGGCTTCACTCATGGCGGGACGCTGCGCCGTCTGGTCGAGGAGTTCCGTGATTACATCCGCACCGGCACGCCATTGAGCCCTTTCTATTTGGGCCCTGAGCGGTCGTTCGACAAAAGCAACATCTGGGGTTACGACCAAGCAGGGATGCAGGCTGTACGCGAACAGGCTGGCACCCTTCCAGTTTTCCGTCAGCCCGAACAGGCGCCGACATGACGGTGGTAAATGCCCATGATCTGGTCTCGATGGAGATTGCAGAATGAGCGAAGTAGAGCCGTACGCCGCAGCAGGACCTCCACTACTAGACACCCAACCGTCCCAACAGAAGATGCAGTCGGTATAAGATGTGCCGACCTTCGATACGAGCCCGCACATGACAGTTATTCGCACAGGAACAATTTTAACTGGTGACCATGCTGGCTGGACAATCAGAATAAGGGATGATCGCTCGGGTGAAACAGGGGGATATTTCCTTTACTTGATACGTGACCAACTTCACGGCTTCGATGCTTGGTTTGAAACCCTAGAACAGTTGGAGTACGAAATCTCAGAGTTCGAAGTCAACTGGCGCTAACCCTGTATCTTCACTTGGTCATGGATACGGCACCATCTGACCTTCGACAACGCTTGAAGAACAGCAAAATCGATATTCAACTCCGTGTACGACCACATCGCACCTCCAAAGATTGTGCGTGCAAAGATACCTCCCGCTTATATGAATTTGATAACCGCACCAGCCTGCCGGTGAACGGCGGATAGTCACCGGCACCACTGCGCCTCACAGGGTATTCCGTCGTTGTCGCCGTCCATTGCCATTCCTGGACAATTTTGCAGAAAGTTTTTGGCCTCTGCGCACGAGGTCATCTGCGAACAATATTTGCGTCCATCACATTTGAAAGGAGCCGAAACAGGCTTTGGCGCAGTCGCGACTGCAGAAATTCCTTGTGGATTCGAGAGCTGAACCTCAGCCCAAGGATGTAATTCAGGAAAAAGCTTCCAAACCAACAGACCAACAACAAGCACAACCAAAATCAGTTTCATTTTGATCCATCCGTGATGAGAGACCGTTTGCGTTCTCACGTTGCTTGCATTCCAGCGTAACCCATAAATCCACACACAGCGTGCCGGTGAACGGCGGGCGAGGAATCCCCATGACCAAAGAAAATGTGTACGACCAAATCAGCCCTCTGGTTCACTGCCACGAGCGGCATGGAGCATCCAATGAAACGAGAGCTGATCAAGATCAGTGAGTTCCAGCGTCGGGCGCTGGGGCGAAAACGGCACCCCGCAATGCCCCCAGGCGATCCGCAATCACATCCGCAACGGCGTGGTACCCGGCGAGCAGATCGGCAAACTCTGGTACGTTGACTGGACTGCATTCAACCGCTCGGACGGAAATGATCTAGTAGCGATGGTATTCAAAGGAGCTGCATGATGGTCCCACGGACGCGCAACAAGGCGAACAAGAGCCTCCCGCAGAACCTGTACTTCGATTCGCGGCGCTCGACCTATCGCTACCGGCGGCCTACCGACGGTAAGTAGTTTCAGTGGGAGAAATCGTCGGTCTGACTGCAGAACGCAATCGACCTTGCACTGATCACCGCTCAACGCCACACCGACATCCTCAACATGCGATTCGATGGTGTTCGGGAAGGATATTTGTATGTGATGCAACAGAAGACGGCCAAGGCCAGTGACGCGGCGTGGATCCGGTTCAAAGTGACCGAAGAACTTCAGGCCGTGATCAGCCGATGCCGGGATGATATCGCCTCCCCTTACCTGGTCCATTGCCGTCCCGATCGCCTGAAACAGAAACAGGCGCAGACGAAGGATCACTGGACGCAGGTTGAAGAGCGGTATTTGACGCGGGCCTTCAAGGAGGCTCGGGAGTTGGCGGGTTGTTACAACGGATGGAAGGAAGAGGAAATGCCGGGCTTCCACGAAATGCGAGCGCTATCGCTGCACCTGTACCAAAAAAAGCCGGAAAGGACGGACAGAAAATCGCTGGCCATTCGAGCGAGAGCATGACCAAAAACTACCAGAAAGACCACGCAGAAATCGTCTGGTCGGAGGCAATTCCCGACCTGAATATTAGTGAAATCACCGGGTAGTTTTGCGCAGGCACAAAAAAGCCGATCTATCTGATCGGCTTAACTGCCTGATTTTACTCAGTAAATATGGTCGGGACGGAGTGATTCGAACACTCGACCCCTAGCACCCCATGTTGGGGGCATAAAACACCTAACCTATTGTTTTTAAAGGGATACATGCCTTATTCAGTCGGGCAAAATATCCGTAGTTTTGTGCTTATGCAAACGAGAAACCGTGGCCTCCAGCGGTGGTTTTGCGCGCACCCCTCCCCCGGCGTCCTGCCGACCGAACACAATCACACCTCCCCGCACCACCCGCGGATGAACCTGCGTCACGAATGGGGCAACCACACCAGACGCTCCGCACGAGGCGCGAAAACCAAGGCGGCACGGTCCACGCAATCAACTGTCAACCTAAACATTGTAAATATTGTTGTACGCAACTTCCGCCTGGGGCATGCTTCGCGACGCACATTTACATGGACGGTAATATTTGATGCGCCCTGCACCTATGGATGTGCCCATCCCCTGCGCCTGCATACTTGATACCTCGCTTCATCCCAGCGGCCTGAAAACCTCATTACGCCTTTATGGGCTAGTTCGCATCGTCGGTTTCAGCGACATACCTGCGAGCACGCCGGTTGAAATTCTTTGCACGGCGTCCGGCGAAGGCAAGGCGATTAGGGCCTTCGTTTCAAGGCTGGACGCTGAGTTGGTTGCCAGGTCAATGCCTGACTCAGGCTATCGTGTCGTACCGCTGGCACAATTCGACCCCACTGGATTTATCCAGCAACACCAGGGTTGGCTGACCGTCCATATCACCTGTGGTTTTTCCTCGCAGCGCGACACGTTACGACTTGCAGATGGTGACTTGCCAAGCTTGGGCTGGTTTATTTATGCCCAGACAGGTCCCTGGAGTCCGGGGCGCTTTATCCATTGGGGCGAAGAAGTCGCCGAGATATTGCTCAGTGCCTACCGCAGCGTCGGCATGCCCAATTACAACGCCTGGCTCAACCAGCTTGATGGCTATTCCACGCAGGCTATGGACGACTACATCGAAATCGCCTGGCAGGCGTTGTTGGCCTGCCGTCCCATGCGCGAAAACCACCGAGCACTGTTCAACCCTATGGATGAGTGCTGGCGATTTTCCGACTCGCCCATCGACCCCTATTACTCCATTTGAAACCTTGAAAAGGAACTTCCCATGAGTGGCAAACCTGCTGCCCGAGTGACAGACCCCACCAATTGTCCGCTTCCAGGACATGGTACGAATCCGATTGCCAGCGGCTCTCCCAATGTGAACTTCGATGGCCTTGCCGCAGCTCGTATGACCGATAAATCCGCATGTGGTAGCCCGATCACCGGTGCCGTTAGCGCTACGGTTCTCATCAATGGGCTAAATGCCGCTACTCAAGGCAGTACAGGTGGCCACGGCAACGTGGTTATGGCTGGATCCGGCACGGTCATTATTGGCGATACCTTCGTACCAGCCCCCTTCAGCGGCCTGCTGCCAATGCCAGTGCACTTCAGCGACAAGTTCAGACTAGTTGACCAAGACTCGGGCGAGCCTCTACCCAATCTTGATTACGCCATCCAGCGCGCTGACGGCAGCATGGAACACGGCGTAAGTGATCCGATGGGGTATACGCATGTCGTGAGCTCGCACCTGCCCGAAACAATCAAACTGTTTCTGGAGGACTAAGGCATGGCAGCAGATACCCTTCATACAACCGACCGCACACAATACTCCCAAGGCCAAAGAACAAATTTCATTATTTCCGTTTTCCCAGAGGGGCAGACAGAGCGCGTCAAAATCTATATTGGTGACTTCCATCATGGCTGAAGTGGTTAGCAAAAATGGCAGAAAAATGTCTCCCGTAGCCACAAGAACGGTGACGCCCGTCAAAGACTCCACCCCAAAAACTGTATCGCTGGACGCCAAGCAGCAGGTAAGACGGGCCGAGAATGAGGAGTATTTGAAGAATAAGAATGTGAAGGCATTTTTGGATACCATTGCCGAATCCGAAGGCGGTAACTACCACGCGAAATTTGGTTATGGCTGGGCACCGGGTTTTAAAACTGGGAAATGGACTTTCAGTGATGAGTCCACCCATCCGGGGGCAGGTTACGGCGGATCAACTACGGCATCAGGCAGGTATCAAATTACGATCGGCTCATGGAGAGACTATTGCATTGCAGCAATGGGGCTATCTGACTTCACACCACATACGCAGGATTTGACCGCAATCGAAATTCTTCGCAGAGTGCGTGCAATTGATTCACTCGTAAATGGCGACGTTAAAGATGCAGTACAAAAAGCATCTAGACAATGGGAATCTTTACCGATGGGCCCCGGTCAAGCTAATCGCCCATTGGGTGGACATCCGTCCGGTCAACCGTATATGCCATATGACGATGTCATAACCACCTACAAGAAATTTGGCGGTACTACAAAATGAAACTACACTCGATTGCTTGCATTCTGCTTTGTTGCGTTAGCTTTTTTGCGAACGCAACAGATGTGCCAATTAAAAAAGGAATGTCATTTTTAAGTGCACGAAAAGAATTGATTAAACATGGCTGGAAACCAAATTTAACAAATGAAATGGAGCCTGGCGGAGCTATGAAAACACTTAGAAATATGGGTGTTAGTGAAGTCGAAAGATGCACCGAGGGAGTTCAATACTGCGAGTTCAATTACAAAAAAAACAAAGTTTGTCTAGTCGTCAGCACTACTGGTGAAGAAGTAAAAGACATGATAATTGATGGCTGGGGTTTCAAGTGTCCCGAGACAGATTAGGGGCATCAATATCAGTCCGCCACTTTCGGGCCTTGCTAAGGGTGGAGTCTGTGTATTCAGAGTTTTTGGCGAGCTACAAATCGGCTGGAGGGATTGTCAAATGAAGGCTTCGATCCCCGCGCTCGTCGCACTTTATTGCATTGGCACCAGCGTAGCGTTTGCGGATGACTCGCAGACGACAAACGACAGGCGCGGGCCAGCAGGCATTGCCGTCGGTGAGCCCCTAGTCACGGCCAGGGCCAAGCTCGTCAAACAAGGATGGAAGCCGACGCGGATGCATACCACCGATGGCTATGAATATAGTGGCGTGGAGCGGGAGCTGGCTGCACGCAAGTTCTTCGAGCTCGATGTCTGCTCTTTTGATAGCTCGCGTTGCATCTTGTTCTACTCAAAGAACGGCACTTGCCTGCGCGTCGACACCATTGGGGAGCAATTCAATGACATGGCGGTTACGCGATGGGCCGATGAGTGTCCTGACGCCAAGTAAGCGCGGCGCGGGATAGCAACCGACCATTTTGAATGGGGCGACATTTGCCAGTACCTGGCCCCGCGCCGAAAATTGCAGTCATTCAACCTCAGTGTGATACCCCCCTCACATACGCTTGGCACGCAGCCAGGGCAATCATTCCCCGGTCGCCTTCATCGGTGATGGCGATAATTCTTTGAGCATGCGCTGGGTCAAGTTGGGCTCGTACGGTTGCATGATCCACGCCGCCGGCGCCGGTGGCTTTTGGCACGTCACAGCCAGCGGCTGAATCCGCGTCGAGGAGGACTGACAGCCGCAGATCAGAAGTGGCAAGACGATCGCGCAGGCGGTTCTGGTCTTTTTGTGCATCGCTCAATTTCCTGTAGTGGGTTTGTTCGCTGACCGACAGGCGCTCCTCGAGAGCCAGACGCTTGTCCTGCTCGGCCTGCTGCGCGGTGGCGGCCATCAGGGTCAGTTGATTGAGGGTTTCGGCTTGCAACCGCGCCTGCTCGGCCAGTTGCTTCCCATAGCGCCAGTCTTGTAAATGCCAAGTACTTCCGGCTCCAATCAGAACCAGCACCAGCGCGCCGACCGCCTTCCACGGGACCGCAATCACAACAGCACCGCCTGAGCCCGCGACCAGATTTCCAGCCGATCCTGCAAACCGTTCAATCCGCCGTTGATGCGTCGGGTGATGCTGTTGAATTGGTCCCGGTCGGCTAAGTCGTTCAATCCGTTCTGTTTCCAGAACCACGCCGCGGACATCGCAGCGTTCTGTGGCATTTCCAGCAGTTCGGGCTGCGCAATCAAGTCCAAACCCAGCGCCTCACCGCATGCCGCGTAATTCGCTCGACCAGTAACCTGAATCAGGCCACGCCCTCGGTATTTTGAGCCGTCACCGGGCTTGGTGTTGCCCAAGTCTTTCCGGCCTTCGTAACCAGACTGGGCTGGGGTTGGCCCCCAGATTTCGCGAACGTTGCGCAGTTGACCAGACTCGTGGCCGATCTGGGCAATGAATGCGGCGATGCGCTTGCTACCGACGATCTGGTAGCGCTGCATGGCCGTATTTAGGACGGGTACAAAAACGCAGGCTTTGGCGCCGGCCTTCGGAAGGATCTGCAATAACTGTTGTTGTGTAAGAGACATAAAAACTCCATGCATAAAAAAGCCGCACAAGGCGGCGGATGGGATGCGCTTGGGCGCTATTTGAGGTTGACGACCTTGACCGGCTTGGCCTCCTTTTTCTTCTTCTTGCCCTTGGCGTTGGCCTTGCCGTTCTTGCCACCGTTGCATTCAACGGTGGTCGACCAGCCGGCTTGGGTGTAGGTCTGCTCCACCGATTCGGCCAGATAGTCGCCATCGAGTCCGACCTTGAAACCCTGGGCAATGATTGGCCGCTCGGCAAACAGGTCTGTACGGCCGGGCATTTCCATTCGCACGCCGGCGGTGGAACGGTTGAACGCCGCCAAGCGTGCCTTGGCCGCTGCTTCCGCCGCCGTCTTGTTCGGGTGAATGTGCCGATCGGTATGCACCGCCGGCAGGCCGGCCGGAGCGTCGTCGTTCTCCAGCGACACCACGGCGAGCTTGCCGGTCTTCTTGTCCTGATGCTTGGCCCCGACCGCCTTGTGCGAGTCGCGATCGCCCAGGTGGAACTGCCAGCGGCTGACGTCGCGGCGCGTGATAACGATCGGTGCGAAGGCCTTGCCGCTTGCGCTCTGCCCGCCCTGACGCGGCATCACCAGCAACTTGCCGTCGGCGACCTTCGCCGTACAGTCGTACTGTTTGGCCAGGCGCGTGATGAAATTGAAGTCGGATTCATTGAGCTGATCGGCCCGCGCCACCTTCGTGCTGACCGGGCACACTGGCGCCCAGCCATTGCGCGCAGCGACGTCGGCCACAATCTTCGACAGCGGCACGTCTTCCCAGCTCCCGCTACGGGTGGTCTTGCCACTACCGCGCATGTCGCTGGCCTTGCCCTTGATCACGATGGTATCCGGCGGGCCGGACACCGTGACTTCGTCGACCACGTAGCGGCCCAGCCGCGCCAGCGACGTCTCAAGGTAGCCCAGATAGACCTCAATCCCCACGCCCTTGCGCGGCAACGTCACCAGCCCATCGCGATCGTCAATGCGCAGTTCGAATTCGTCGGACTCCATGCCGGTCTTGTCGGTGACACTCAACTGAATCAGCCGGTCATTCAACAGCGCCGTGATGTCGTTGCCGTCGGCAACAATACAGAATCGGGGGGTCATGGATTTTTTCCAAAAGAAAGCCCGCGCAGGGCGGGCCAAGTAAGCGGAGCGTTACGCGTAACGCGAGAAGTCGCCGGCGCCGCCGGCGGACGGGATCAGTCCCACAAGGTAATCGCCTCGGCCACCGGGTGCGCCAGATCCGGCAGGACGATCACCACGCCGGCACGGTAGGGCTGTTCCTCGTCCGCCAGCCCCTGATTGGCATCTAGCACCGCCTCGACGCAGCCATTCAGGTGCCCGTAAAAGTTGTGACAGATGGTATCCAGCAGATCCCCGTCAGACGTTCTGCATGTCATCGCCATAGCGCACAAACTCCAAGGTAAAGGCCTGCTTGCGCGGAATGCCGCCGGCCATCAACGAACTCTGTTCCTCGTCCACGCTCTTCAGGCACCACGTTCCCAGCACGTCGCCATAACCCGTGGTCAGGGTCAGCGGCTGAAGCTGGGCGCCGAGTGCGCGCAGGGTGTCGAGCTGCTTTAGCCCGCCCTTGAAGCCCGGGAAGATCGCCCCCTTGAGGGTGATTTTTTCGTCGCCTATGCCCACTGCCTGCTGCGCCGGACGCCGCGACAGGCGCTCCTGCGAGGCCCAGCGGAATTCGGTTGACCGGCGCAGTTCGTCAAAGGCGGCCGTGTCCAGATTGAAGGTGTACTGCGACGCCTTCGGGTCTTGCGGCTGGATGATCAGCAGGTGCGGGAACGGCTTCACCGCTTCCGGCGCCGGCGTCTGATCCGTGGCAAAGGCCCCGGTGGGCACGATGTTGGCCAGCGCCGGGCTGGCCTTGCCGGCAATCTTGTTGATGGCCGTGGCAGCCCGGCCGGCCTGCTCCTTCAGCACCCCCAGGCGCTCGTCAATCTGTGCGGCCGCGCGGGTGGCCGTGCCGTACATGGCCACCACCCGCCCGACCTGCGCCTGTGCCGCATTGACCCCACGCATGACGCGCTGAAGCTTGGCCCCGATCGCCGGCCCGACAAAGGGCAACCCCTCCAGTTCGGACGCGGCGCCGGTGATTTCTCCGATCGCGCCATTCACCGGCGCCATCATCCCGTCAAGGCTGCGCCGGCCCGTCTCGCCGGCCGTGGCCAAGTACTTCATCCCCGACTGCAACTGCCCCAATGCTTCCATGAGTCCCCCTGATTAAACGTGCGGCGCATCGAACAGCTTGCGGTTTTCCTGCTGCTTGGCGAGGTCGCGGTAGTGCTGATCGAGCATCGGCTTGAGCTTGTTGTAGAGCGCATTGGCGTCCTGCACGTCGCCCTGCACGGTCAACGAAAACGGCGCCTGAATGTCCACCCGGGCTTCGATGTTGGCCGGCGGCGTAGCGGTCGGCGCTGGCTTGGCCAACGGCCCGGCCTTGGCGTCGGCACTGGCCTCCGGCAGCATCATCGAACGCCCGGCATCGCCGATCTGCGCCGACACGGCCGGTGCTGGCGAATGACCCGGCGGCGCCATCATCAGCGGTGCCGACCCCGGCGGCTTGGTGAACGATTTGGCGATGTCGCCCATCACCGGCGCAATGTCCTTGCCGGCGTTGGTCATAATCAGCGGACCGGCGTCGGGCATCTTCTTCGTGGCATCGTCCGCGCCGAACAGCGCTTTGCCCACGTAGCCGCCCAGGGCGTCGCCGCCCATGTTGCCGATCACCCCCCCGATCAGCCCGCCGATCGCCGTACCGATCACCGGCAGGATCAGCGTACCCAGGGCCGCACCTGCCGCTGCACCGGAGAGCGACCCGGCCAAACCACCGGCGGCCGCGCCGTAACCCACGGCCTTCTCGTCCTGCGTTTCGGCGTTCTGATAGGTGTCATAGGCCTTGAACCCGGCGTCAGCGACAGCGAGCACCGCCGCACCCTTCACGACGTTGCCGACCCCGCGACCCATGCCGCCACCCCGACCTCCCTTGCCACCACCCTTGCCTTTCCTGCCCTTCTTGTCGTCGCCGGCATCTACGTCGCCAACGTCCAGCCCATCACCGACACCACCGGCCGGCAGGTTGGTCACAATCACTTTTTGCGGAATGTTCGGATTGCCCATCAGTGAGCCGCGGCCGATGTTCATCAGCCCCTTGGCCATCTTGAAGCCGCTCACCGCCGCCGACAGACCGATCAAGCCGGCAGTGGCCAGACCGATGCCTGTCACCAGCCGGGGGGATTCGTCCGCCAGCTTGGCCAACCCGCCAGCCACGGACGTGATGCCGCCAACCACCGCATCCGTCACCGGGCGCATGGCATCGCCAATGGCACGCATGGACTCATCGAGCCCTTGCACCATCTCGGCCTGTTTCTGCGCCGACGATTCCCGACGCTCAGCCAGGTTCTTGTCCAGAATCCCGGTCGCGCTGGCCGACTCCTTTTTCAGCTTGTCGTACAGATCCTTGTTCTGCATGTACGCGGTCAAGGCGCCCTTGACCTGCATGTCGGCGAACAGGTCGCCGGTACGCAGTGCCGACTCAAGGGAGGCGATCATGGCCTTGGCTTTCTCGGGATCAGACTCCTTGCTGATCGCGGCCGTGGCTTTCGCCATTTCGGCGGCCTTCTTCGGGTCGGTCGCCTCGATGTACTTTTGGGCCAGCGCAAAGCTGGATTCCAAGGTGGACTTGCCATTCTGCAGGCCGGTGTTCATCGACCCCTGATAGTCGATGCCGGCCTTCTTGTACGCCTCGACGGTGTCACCGGAGCCGATTTTCTCCATCCAGTTCTTGAGGTTGTTGGCCGCTTCGTCCGAACCGCCGGCCGTCTTCATCTGCACCTGAAGCATCGAGCCCAGTTGCGTCACCGAGTCCATCCCGGTAATGCCCAGCTTGCCCATACCCGCGAGCAATTCAGGGAACCAGCGCGCCATGTCGGCCGCCTCAAAGCTGCCCGCCTGCCCTTGGTAGGCGATCGCCTCCAGCGCCTTTTGCATCACCTCGGGGTCGGTGATCTTGGCGTTCTGCCCCAGGGCGTTGATCATGCGTGCGGTTTCGCCGCCATCCGAGCCCTGGCCCACGGAGAACTTGGCCGCCGTCGGGGCATACGCCAGTGCCTTGTCCAGCTCCATGCCGGCGCCCACCAGGGCGTTGACCACCTCGGCCACCTGATTGCGCGCCATGCCGGTGTCGCGTGACGTGTCGATCACGGTCTTGGAGAGCGTCGCCTCTTCGGGCGTGTTGGCAATGTTGGCCTTGATCGCAATGTCACGAATGATCGCGCCATAGTCCGCACTGATCTTCGCCGGAATGATCATCGCGGCCGAGGCCGCCGTGGCTTGCCCGATGCTGCTCTTCATCTGCTGCTTGCCGGCATCGAGCTGGGCGTGTCCCTTGGCCTTCATCTCGGCGGCCCGCGCCGTTTTGCCCATCTGGGTGTAAGCCTTGCCCAGATTGCGAACCTCGACGCCCTGTTTCTTCAGGGCCGCGAGGTTGTTTTCCAGCTTCTTGCGCAGCGCATCGGCGCCCTTCTCGCCTGCCCTGTGCGCCTTAGTCCATTCGTCACGCAGACGCATGGTGTCGCCAATGGTCTTTTCCAGCACCCGGGCTTTTTTGCCGGTGTCCTCCAGCTTCTTGATGCGACTGGTGACGTCCTTGAACGCCGCCCCCACCGTGGAGCTGACGGCGCCGCCAATGACCAAGCCGAGCGCGAGTTTATTGCTCATGTGCGTGCCCTATTCGTCGTCGAGTCGAAAGCGGCTCAATCCGTGAGCCACCACAGCATCCGGTCAAAAGTCATGGCCTCGATCTCGGCGGCAGAGAAACCGGTCTCTCTCGCCAAGCGCTTGGCCGCGATCCTTTGGGTCTCGGCGTTAAAGTTCATCCTCTTCGACCAGGCGAAAATAGCCTGCCTGCAAGCGGTTGTAGTTGCGCACACTGAGGGCCGCAATCTCCGGCTCGGTGGCCGTCAACAGGCTGCACAGCATGTTGATTTCGATCTGTTCGTAATCGTTGTTTGCGGTCGCCGTGGCGGCGCGCTGATCGCGCACCGTCGGCGCGCGCATGGTCAGCTTGTCCACCAGAAGGCCGCCGATATTGACAGCGCCTTTCATGGTGACGATCACGCTGTCATCGCTCACTTTCAGCCACGACGGCACCACTTTGTTTGCACTTGCTTGAGTCATTTTCTAAGTCCTTACAGGCCGAGGGCCGAACGTTCGGCGGCCAACTGGTCAACGCCATCGACAACCATGATCATGTTGAGCGGATCGATCTCGAACATCAGGCGACCATCGATTTCGAGCTTGTAGTAGGTGATCTTCACGCCATGCTTGATTTCACCCACGGTGGACGGCTTCCAGTCGCCCATGTCCACCTCTTTCACGCCACCGTGCAGGGTGACAATCACCGGCACCACGCGGCCTTTCAGATCCGCAAACGCGCCACGGAACACCAGACTGGTCGCCGTCTGGTCAGCCAGACCAAAGAACTTCAGCGACTCGCGGCGCACGCCGTTGGTGGTAAATGCTGACTCCAGCTTTTCCATTCCCACGGCGAATTCGATCGGGGCGAACATGCCGCCGCCCTGATAGTCCTCGACTTTTTGAGTCAGCTTGGGCAGCGACAGGGTCGGCACGTCGCCGGAGAAACTGACGCCGTCCACAAACAGGTTCATGTTCTTAAGAACTTGAGGAATCATCGGTTAGCCCCCTTAGGCCTCAAGCACTTCGGTCAGCCACTCGTTGGTGACCTCGATCAGGAAATTCGGGTTTTCGGCCGGCGGCACATCGGTGAAGCGGATACGCCAATACACCTTGCCCTGCTCGATCTGGCTGGCCGTGTTCATTTCGGTGTCTGGGTAGACTTCGAAGTTGATGATCGCGCCGGCGTTCTTCTGGTCGCGCATGAACGCCTGTAGACCCTCGGTCACGTCCTTGACGTAGGTCTTGGTGATCGAACGGTCGACCGCCCACTTGTGGCCCGCCTGAATCGCATCCATGAGGATGTCGCAGGTGCGCACGCGGGTGACGAACGCCCATTTCGGATCGCTGGACAGCGTGCGGTTGCCCCACAGACGGAAACCGCCGTCGCGAATGATCGTGGTGATATTCGCGTTGTTCAGCAGGTTGGCCCGGCAGGTGGCGTCGCCGTCCAGGTACTCGACCGGGCGACTCGTACCGGTGATGCCGACAAACTCCTTGTTCGAAGGCGACGCCCAATAGCCGTAAGTCGCATCCGTCCAGGCAAACAGGCCCGCCGTCCAGGCCGAGCCTGGGGCATCGATCGTCGCGCTCTCGATCGTGTCCCAGAACTGCACACCCGGATCGACCAGAAACAGCCGCTTGCTGCCGAAGTTCAAGGCATAGGCCATGGCGGCCTCATCGGTGGTGTTCGGCCCGTCGATGATGGCGATCGCGCGCAACTTGCCGGCCAAGGCATCCATGGCGGTGGCCACGGCCTGCGTCGCCGAATGCCCCGGGGCAATCAGCAGCTTGGGCTGGGCATTGTGCTTGCTCTTGCCGTCCAGCAGCGCCTGCAGGCCGGTACGCTGACCATCGGCAAGCACGCCACCAATGATGGCGGACGTTTGCAGCGCAGCGTCCTCGAGCTTGGGCACGCCGACAGCGACGATCACCGCCTTGGCCCGCACATAGATCGCGGCCGCCGCCTTGGCGATGGCCGACCCCGCGCCGAACGCCGCGATGGCTTCGCGCTCGGAGGTGATCAACTTCAGCTCGCCAGCCTTGGCCGTACCGCCGCCAAGGAGGCCCGGGGTGAAGGTGTCGCACAGACCGATGATCGACGACGACGGCAGCGAGATAGTCCGCGTCCCGGTGTCGAGCAGCGTGGTCGTAACGCCGTGAAAGAAACTCATAAGGCAATCTCCAGAAACGAAAAAGCCCCGCATAAGCGAGGCTGTGAGGGTGTTCGTGTTACGCGTAACGGAAAAGAAAACGCCCCGTCAGTGCAGGGCGCTTATTGCAGATCCGCAGGATCTGGCGGCGATGAATTCGGCCAGCCTTCGGATAGCATGTCTTCGTGATACTCGCCCGCCTCGATCGCACGCAGCAATGTCAGCTCGCGATCAAAGCAGGCCTGGACGTGCGCCCGAACCGCCTTGGCGATCGCGATGATTTGCGCAGATCCAATCTCGACAAAGCCCGTCATCGTCTTGAAGTTGCAGCGGTATTCAGGATCAAGGACAGCAGATAGTCCGGTACTTGCGATTAGCGCCTGGCTGTCGCGAGTTGTTTCGACAGCCAATCCCCTGACGGTCACGCCGGTCCCCTCGCGCGCGAAGCGCTCGGCGGCGACAGTTTCGGCCAGCTGCTCAGGTGTCACGTTAACTGCATCAGGTGCCGAGAATTGCCACTCTCCGTCGACCTTTTCAGTCTTCCAGCCAACCGAAGGTGGCGGCTCAATGCCGTCGGTACATACCCAGACCATGGACGAGTGATACATTTTCGAGATATCCCCGTCCGTCTCAATCTGCTCGAACACTTCGCCGCCTATCAGCAGTACATAAGCACTCATGTCCACTCCTCAATTTCTACCCAACCATCGCCACCGTCACCGCCTTTCAAATGCGCCGGATAGGATTGCAGCGCGAGCGCACCGCCGCCGCCAGCGCCCGGCATACCCGCAGGAACACCACTGGAGCTCGCACCGATAGAGTTCCCACCAGCCCCCCAACGACTGGCGCCACCCTCCCCGGACACCGCAAAGCTAAGGCTAGGGCCAATAACGCCGCCGCCACCCTGCCCCCAGGCGTTTGAAAGTGTGCCCCCGGTCGCGAACTCAGAGTTTGGCGAGCGCCCCAAGTAGATGGGCGGCGCCGTGTTGGTGGTCAAGCCGCCCCCATATCCGCCGGGCGCAGTCGCGAAGGAACCGAATGATGTAGCGCCACCATTGCCGCCCCTGCTAAGCAAGGCGCCTACTCCGCCCTTACCAATCGTCACCAGCGCACCGTCGAAACCGCCGGTGATCCAAGTATCGAAATAAGCCCCAGCGCCCCCACCAGTGCCTGCCGAAAGTTGCCCCGCCGCCGTCGAGTAGGCTCCACCGCCCGCGCCGCCAGCACCCTCGCCGCGAACCCGGATCTTGTTGGTGCCGAGCGTCGCGTTATAAACCTGAGTAGTGCGGATGCGACGAATACCGAGTAAGCGACCGGGGGCATTGCTGATAACCAACTGCTCCAGCGCAGCGATATCAATGTTTCCCTGATTGATTGGCGCGTTCCAGGCCTTGATGCACCACATGACTGCCAAGTTGCGCGGGCGCGACTCGACACCGCCAGAGGCTTTTGTTTGAACGTTATTCAAGGCGTTAAAGTCTTGAACAAAAAACCTTGAAGTCGCTCCCGGTGCGAATGTGTCATTCACCAACTCGTAATCGGTGGCATGAGCATGCGCCTTGTTTTCATCGGCCTGCCAACTGCCCAACACACGCCCCACATCAACACCGCGACCATGATCCCAGCCGCGCAGGAACTCACCACGCGATTCCGGCAGGCGGAAGTTACCGGCGCCCTCGTCACCCTTGTTGAAGGCCGTCCCGAGATAGGCCGCCAGATCGGGATAAACCGCAATGCTTTTGACGCTGCCATCCAGCTCAAGAAACCCGGGCGCGATCTTGTTCAACGGAAACGCGGTAATGTTGCCCACCGGCAGCGCCGAAGCCTGCGCAATCATCGCCTCGATTTGGGCCTTGGTGTAGCTGTCCGTGATCCCCATCCCGGCCAACGTGCTCGGGTTGTCACCCGACACCACAATCCCGCGATCGTTGGTCTTGACCCGAGTCCATTCCCCGGGAGTCTTGTTTTTCGGCAGCACCTCCAGAATGGCCGCGTCGACGTAGGCCCGCGAGGCCAGCACAATCGCCGGATCGATCTTGAGCGTGATGTTGCCGGTGCTGGTGACGATGAAGTTCATCCGCACAATCTGCGTGCGGCCCGAGCCTTGCGACAGGATCGGTTTGAAGCTCGGCGCGCAGTTGGCCACCGCCACCAGATCGCCGTCCGCGTCGTACAGGCCGATTTCGCGAATCCACTTCCCGCCCTCATCCGCCGGGATAATCTGCTCGGCGATCAGTACTGCCGGGTTGATTGGGTCGATCTTGAGTTGATTCAGCGGCCGGCGTCGCCATTCGTTGATCAGCGTGGTTTGCGAGGCATTGGGGATCGGGTCGGTGTTATTGGCATCGCCCACGCCCATTTCGGTGATCTTCCAGGGAATGCCGAGCGCATCGGCGTTCGCCTGTTTGGCCATGCCCAGGTTCGTGAGGATGGCGAAAAACTGCGAGTTCGCATCAATCATGGTAAACGTCCAGGGTGTCTATGGAGTGTTCGCGCCCCACCACGCCAAAGCGGCCCGTGACCTCGATGTCACGCATCACCGGCGGGTAGACGTCGATTTCGTCGCCTTCGTACAGGGCAACACTGATGTTCAGATTGCCTTGAGTTTCGAGGCTGATTGCCAGCCCGGTCAGGTGCCGGGTGACCGGCTTGGCGTCGTCAATCAGGCGCTCCAGCTCCTGATACATTTCTTCGGTAATCCCGGTGTCCAGAACCCCGACCTTCAGCGCGAAGGTGCCCGGCACGCCTTCGGGCACGGTCTTGAACCACTCGACAATCTCGATCAGATAACCCAGCGGCTCGACCACCCGACGCAGCGCGCCGATCGTGCCCTTGTGCTTGTGGATGTAGAACGATGCCTTGATCGCGGCGCGCTTGGTCACCTCAGACCACCGGTAATCCCAGCGGTCGACCGACCAGGCCCACGCCAGATGCGGCAGTAGATGAACCGGACAGGTGTCGGGGTTGTACAGCGTGCGCAGCGGGACAATGGTGCGCTCATAGAAAGCCGCCTCAATTGCCCGCTCCAGTGGCGTGCTATTGCTCGGCAGCAGGCTTCTCATGTCGCCCCCGCCATCGTCACGCCGTAACCCGTGCAATAAGCCGCCTGCGCCTTCGTAGGTGCCAGATCAACCCATCCGGGCAGCTCGACCCGCGAAACGCCGGCAACGTGCAACTGGGCGTCCACGGCCGACCGCGCCACCTCGACCCCCAGCCGTTTACGCGGATTGATCCACGCCGCGAGGCGCCGGGTGGCTTCCGCCAGACTGGCATCACCTTCCGGGCCGGCGCTGCTCATATGCAGAATCGCGTCAATGCGGTAGTCGAGGATTTCCGCACTTTGCACCTTGACCCGATCACCGACCGGGCGGGTGTCTTCGTCGTCCAATGCCGCCGCGACGATGGCCAGCAGCTCGGCGCTGGCCTCACCCTTACCCTCGGTACTCAGCACCGTTACCGTAACGTTGCACGGCGCCGGACTTTCGGCGGTGGCGTCGGCCACCAACCCCGAGGCGTTGCGCGTGTGCAGGATGTAGCTGTTACGCGGCCCGGCCGTGGTCAGCCCCTCGTAGGCCAACTGGATGCGCTCGCGGTAGGGGTCATGTTCTTCCATGACCTCGGGCACTGGCGGCACAGCCGTCAGATCCTCGGCCTGAATCACCAGGCGCGGCAGATTGACGTTGGCCCCAAGCTGATCGAGGTCACTCCCGGTCGCATAGGCCAACAGTTGCGCCTTGGCCGCGTCGTTGACCCGGGCACGGTTGCCGAGCTTGATATAGGCTCCGACCTCCAGCAGCTTGACCACCGGATCGGACTCCAGGTTGGCCGTCCAGTTGTCGCCCATGTGCCCGCGAAAGATGCTCAGGCAGTCGTCATAGGTCAGCTCATAATCCAGCGGCTCCAGCACGTCCGGCGCCGGCAGCGCTGACAGATCCAAGATACTCATGCGCTCACCTCGACCATAAAGCTGTCGCCCAGGTACTCGCCGGCAACAACCAAATCAATTCTCCCGCCCAGCACGGCCACCACGCGGACACTTTCCAGCTTCACACGCGGCTCCCACATGCCGATCGCGCGCGCCGCCTCTGCCTGCACCGAGCTTTTCCAGCCGGCGTTTACCGGCAAATCCACGTAGGTGCGCAGCTTGCTGCCGTAGTCCGGGCGCTCCCGACGACTACCCAGCGGCGTGCCGAGAATGTCGGGGATGGCCTGAAGCACATGCGCGATGCCGGAAATGGGTTGGCCGGTGTGGCGATCCATTCCGATCATCTATGTCACTCCAGGGCTTCAAGTTCGGGATGGGTTTTCAGGTAGCTGACAGCCTGCTCATCGGATGCCGACACCTCGACAATGGTCTTGGCCACCGGCAGCGTGCGCTCTGTTCCGGGGATGCACAGGGTGCGCGAGGTAAAGAGCTTGTCGCGGAACTTCAGCAGCAGATCCGCCGCCGGCGCTTGATCGTCGACGGGTGTTGCAGCGGTCTTGGCCATGGGTTTCCTCCGGGCACAAAAAAAGCCCGCACTTGGCGGGCCGGATGAATGATTGATTAATGCGTGTGGTGGTTGTCGCTATTGCCGGCGGCCAGGATGTTCGCAGCTCCGTCGATGTTGCCTGTTACGCGTAACGGGCCTTTGATGTTCACTGCCCCCTCAAGGTCGATCGTTCCAGACTTCACCGTCACCGCGTTATCCGTAACGACGACCTCCGTGCTACCTACCTTGATCGTCACCGTGCCGGTCGGCAGGGTGATGGTGTAACTCTTGGCCTGCCAGTCGTAGACCAGCGAACCACCATCATCAAAACGCCAGACCTCAACGTGGTCGCGGTTGTCCGGCTGGGCGCCGGCGTTCCCGTACAGCCCCGGAATGAAGGTGCCCATGCCAGCCTGACCGCTGGGGTTGAACAGCACCCCCTGCTCGCTCAGGCTCGGCGATCGCCAGTGCCGCGCCTTACCAGCCGCGAGGCTGTGCCAGCGCACCCAGGCACTGGTCCACTCACCATTCGACACCCGCACAGCCCCCGCCGCCAGATCCACCCCCACTACCACGCACGGCATCAACATGGCCGCGATCATGCGGTCATGCTCACCTAGGGCGAAACTCATGGCGGCGTCTCCGGCGGGAAAAACTCGCCTTCCGAATCGCCACTGAGGCCAAACATCATCGATCCCGGCGGCTCGTCCGGCCACGGCCACTCAAGCTCTCCGACTTCGAAGTTTTGCGTCCACTGCACCGACCACATGACGAACTGTTCAAGGTCTTGCGTCGGCGCCTCGGGCTGGGCGTGGATGTTCTCCGGCGGGCCGGTGACAAAATCCAGATCCCACATCTGGTAATTCAGAATCGCGGCCATTTGAGACGCCAGAATGGCCGCCTGTAGCGAGGCCTTTTTGCGCGTCGCATCGACCAGAATGCACGACTGAAAACGGCCGATCAGCGCCGTTTTACCTTCGCCGCGATCGGTACCAAGGGTCATGTCCGTCAGCCCGTACAACAGCGCCGGGGTCCGTACCTCGGAACCCAGCTCGGGGAATTGCTCGACGTGCAGGAACCTCGGCATGGCCGCGCTGATCGTGCGGGTGATGGCCTCATGTAATGTCGTCAGTTCGCTCATTGCCCACACTCAACACCAGATCGACCATGCCCGTACCGTCAGGCTTCACGCGGCTGACCTTGTAGCGGCCACCGCCCAAATGGGCCGGCAAGTCGATGGTAAGAAAGTCGCCCTTTTTGACGTCCTGCACGTCGACCGTCCGCGCATTCAGATTCGGCTCAAGCACCGCATCGGCGTTGATGGCCGAGCCCAAGCGCGCAGATCCGGCCTTGCCGCCGCCGATTTCGGCGCCGACAAAAGGCGAGGTGAAGTCGCCGTAAACCGTGCGACCGTCGGCCAGAATCGCCGGATCGCCCAGACGCGCCACCAACAGCGCATCGGTACGATCAGCCAAGGCCCGAAAACGAGCGCCCGGCATTACTGAACAATCAGCACTTCGGCATAGCCGCCGACCGTATCGGCCAACAGCTTGCCGTAGGGCGCCGAATCAGCAGTGCCGGCCGGCACCAGGGCACCCGCCTTGACGCTGGCATTCATGCCGGCTTTCAGCGCGGCATCCGCCGGAACACTCCAGTTGCCAGAAGTGCGGTACACAATCATGGTGCCCTTGGGGCCGGTGCCCATCGGCATCACCGCCAGATCATTGATCACCTGCGGTACGCCGGCGGCAGAGCCACCGGTGGGAGCCGGCAACGTAGTGGTTTCACCGGTACTTACATAGTTCGTGGCCATAGCCTATTTTCTCCTGTCCAGAAACAACAAACCCCGCACTGGGCGGGGTCATGGGGTGGTCGCAAATTACGCGCCGGCAGACTTGTTCAGGCCGCGCGCATCGAGCGCGGACACGCCGGCATCGATGCGCACCTTGGTCGCGATACCGTCGCTGGTGAAGCCTTCCATCTGGTCGATGTACGGCGTATCAACGCCATCCAGATAGGCCACTTCGATGGTGTCGCTGCCTTGCTTCGCAGCCAGATACCAGGCCGACGACGAATTGTCGTCCAGACGCGGCTCGCCGATTACCTGGGCAAAGTTCTGAATCGGGTTGACCACACCGGCGTTGACTTGCGCGGTCGGTACCGACGTCGAGCGGATCAACTGATTGGCCTGATCTTCCAGCGCGACCGGGCACAGCAGATAGGCGGGACGCACATTCAGCGTGCGGGTCTTCTCGCCTTCTTTGGCGGGCTTGCCCTTCTACAACGCCATGGCGGTTTTTGCCGCGCTCATCGCCGCGATCGACAGCGCCGAACCGGCACCGGTGAACAGGTTTTTGCGCGAGGCGTCGAACAGCGGCTTGCCGTCCTTCATCTTGCCGTTGTTGATCAGGGTGTCATACACCAGATCACCGATCGTTGCGCGAGCCGCGGCCCCCATCAGACGCGGGATTGCGCTCAGGGCGTCGAGGTCGTCGTTGATGATGGCCTGACGGTTGATGCTGAAAATCTCGCCGTAGGTGGCCAGACGGATCGTCTCGCCGGTGTCGCCGAGGGTGATGTACTTGTATTCAGCACCTGGGCGAACTTCACGCAGAGTCGACATGGAACCGAGGCCGACGCGGTTGGCCACCTTAAAGTCGCTCAAACGGCCTTGGCGAGTCCAAAGGTGATAGGTTTCCTCGGCATCTTCCCAGCCTGCCAGCAACGAGCGGTGCGAGGCATCCAGCAGGATATTGCCGAAGTCGCTGGTATCGTGGGTAAACGCCAGACCGACCATGTCCATCGGGCGCAGGCTCGCGACACCAATGCCGCGATCGGCCAAGGATGCACGGGCCAGCTCGCGTAGGGTCATGTGGTTGTAAGCGTTATCCGCTTGGTTTTCTTCGATGCCGAGGCGGCCCAGCAGGGAAGCCCGCACCGAATCACCCACCAGATTGCCGTTGCCGACGTGGCCCGGGTGACGAATGCCGGCGGTCGGAGTGGTAGCCGCGCCCATGGCGGCCAGCAGTTGCTCGCGAGCCTGTGCGACCGTGCAACTGACGTCATCCTGGCAAGTGCGCAGCAACTGCGCATGGGCCTCGCCGAAAGCGCCGAAGGCCGCCACGATGCTGCCACGACGGGCCACATCATCCGCCAGCGCCTGAGCGCGGATCTGGTCAGCCGTCAGGTTAACGGGCGCCGGGGCAGGTGCAGGTGCAGGTGCAGGTGCAGGTGCAGGTGCAGGTGCAGGAATCGAACCGCGCGGATTCATCAAGGTGTGCATTTGTTGAGGCATGCTGGTGTATTCCTCCAGGCGTTTCGAATTGAGTTGTGCGGCGGCCTTGATAGGCTCTAACACCTGATCCGCGAAGCCGGCCGCCACCGCTTCGTTTCCGTCCATCCACGTTGTTACCTTGAGCATTGCTGCGATTTCCTCGGCAGACTTGCCCGTCTTGCGCGCATACGCCTGCACCAACGTGCCCTCGACCTTGTCGAGCAAATCGGCGTATTCGCGCAGGTCATCGGCATCCCCAATCTGCCCACCCCAGGGCTTGTGGATCATCATCATGGAGTTGGCCGGCATGTAGATCACATCACCCGCCATCGCGACCACGCTGGCCATCGAAGCAGCCATACCGTCGATGTACACCTCTACGCGGGCCGAATGGCCGCGCAAAATGTTGTACATGGCCGTGCCATCCATCACGTCACCGCCGCCGGAATGAATCCGCAGGTTGATCTGTGACACGTCACCGAGCGCTGCCAGATCGCGAGCGAACTGGCGAGCCGAGATTCCCCAGGCGCCGATATCGTCATAGAGCATGACTTCCGCCACGCCCCGCGACGCGGCGCGAATGGAGTACCAGCTTTCCTCTGGCTTATTCGTCGGGCTTATCGATGCCCGTGGCCGCATCAGCGGCCCGTTGTTTTTCGTCATCATTGGGCTGATTCTTCCCGTAGATTTGGTGGTAGTAGTCCGAGCTAAACACCAGCCCGCTCTCGCGGTTCGCGGCGATTTCCGCCTTGCGCGACGCCTTGAGTTCTGAAGGGTTGCGCTGCCGCGATCGGGCCACCTCGGCCTCATCTGCAAAGCCGGCCTCAACCAGAAGTTTCCACGCCGTAGCCTCATGCACCGGATTGATCCAGGGCATTACCGGGCCTTGATAAAACGCGCCGTAAATCGTGCGCGGATCAACATCGACAGGCACAACCAGTTGACCGCTCAGAATCGCCATTTCGAGCCATTTGCGATAAACCGGACGGCACCAGTAGTCGATGAATTCGTGCTGCAGCAGGTCGTAACCCAGCTGGCCCTCGACCAGTTCCTGACGCTGAGCCGAGTAAGTGCCGTCGTAGCTGCGCGCCACACTGGAATACGTACCGCGAGTACCCGCCGCGACGGCCTTGAGCTGGCCATTGCGGAATCCTTCAAGGAAGGGATTTGGGCGGTTGCTCTCGATCATCCCGACGTCTTCGCCGGGCAGCAGCGTGTCGATCACGATGCCCGGCGCGATCGGAAAGGTTCGCTCTGCGCGCACCTGACCTTCGGCCGGCGGAATGTAATCGTCAGGAAGCCCCTTCTTGATGTACATGGCCAACGCCGCGCTGATCCGCGCCGCGACCCGCTCGCTTTCCTCGTAATCCTTGATATCCGCCAAGCGGATCAACACCGCGTGGAGCAGCGGCTGGCCACGGTTCTGACCAATGCGTTTACGGTGCGCAATGTGAATCATCTGCTCGGCCGGTACGCGCTTGGTGTTCTGCGCGAAGATGCCGCGCTGATCCCCGGGATGGCCCTTAAACAGGTGGTAAGCCCGCTTGCGACGCCATGCATTGCGCTCGACGCCTTGGACGATGCCCTTGGACAGGTCGGTGTAGTCAATCGGCAGGTAATCCGGCTCCAGCAGCTCCAGCGCAAACGGCACGCCGTGCAGATGGTCGTAACCGGGCACCTTGCCCATCAGCATCTGGGCCAATCCCTCGCCATCACGCAGCCAGGTGCGACACATCAGCCGTTCCATTTGCGGCCGGGTCAGCTCCCCGGACGTCTCAGGCGTGAGCGACCATTCCCCCCACAGCGCCTTGATCGCCGCCGCAAACGCGGCGTGGATCGTGCCGTCGTACCCCAGCGGAATCGGCTCCACCGCAATACCCGGACCACCCACCACCCGTTCTTCCAGACGATCAAAAAGCCCCGTGACAATGTCGTGGTCTTCGTCAAGCTTGCGGCACTGCTCACGCAACGATTTCAGCGTTTTGTTCAGTGAGGCATCAGCGCTTTTGGTTTGCTTCTTGGCCCTGTGCGTGCGTGTCACCGTGGCGGCTTCAAACGCCATGATCACGTTACGCGCACGCAACCGCTCAGCGACAAAACCCGGGAACAGCGGCGCAAGGGCCTTATCCAGCAGGTTCATTCAAACGACGCCAGGGAATACGCCGGGCGGCCTCCGCGCTGTGCCTGGGCCACGCGGCGTTCCCATTCCGCCCTGCCCTGTCTGATTTGCGGCAGATCCGCCATGACGACACGCCGGCCGTTGAACTGCACGTCCTTGCCGGCCAGCACGTCCGCCTCGGCTTGCATGTACTTATCAAGCATTTCCTGAGGTGTTAACGCAGCCATGCGCTCGCTCCTGTATCAATCCAGCCGCCGGCGGCAGGCTGGTGGTCTGGTTGAGATTTGATCGGGGCTGGCTCAGGCTCCGGCGCGGGGGCCGGTGCTTGTGGCTCGTCAAGGTCGATCGATTCGTCTGGCTCGTCTGGTTCGTCCAGCTCGCCCTCATCACTCGCTGCCGAGTTCTGCCGCGCCAGATACTCCAGATCGAGGCCGAATTTCTCCTGACTGATCCGCAGCGCCGCCAAGGCGTACACAAAGCAGTCGAGCGCCTCGTTGCGCTTCTTGCTGGCATCCCAGCGAAGCACGCGGCGCCCTCGGGCCATGATCCATTTCTTGGTTTCACTGGTGAGCTGCTTCAGCTCGTCGCCGTCGCAGATCTGGTCGTCGGCAGGAAAATGCACCAGACCCGGCACCGGTCGATTGCCGTCCGGCTGTAGCTTGAGGCGGTTGTAGATCACCTCTTTGGCGTTGTCGGTACCAATTTCCGTAAGGTAGGTTTTCGACTTTTTTTCCTTGCGACGCGGGAAGCTCGCAATCGCCTTGCCGTAGGTGCTTGCCCCGAAAATCGGGATCACCCAATGAACGCCATGCTTGCGGCTTTCGGCCCGCACAGCGTCCGAGTGGTGGCCGCCGGAGTCCCAGCACCAACGCTCAACCCGCATCACGGCACCGTCAACACGGGTGAACATTCGGTGCAGCTCAAGCCCAACCTTGCGCTTGAGAACCGCGCTCGACGGATCGCCGTACAGAATCTTGCGATAAATCAGCCACGCTTCTTCGCCAGCACCCCAGCCCCATACACGCAATTCGTAACGGTCGTCTTGGGTGTCAATCGAGCCAGTCAGCACGACAACACGCGGCGGCACCTGGGCGGCGTAAACCTCACGCCGGGCGTGCAGCAATTCCCAATCGACTTTCTCGGTCTGGTCTTCTTCCCACGTCTCGCCCAGCGTGGTGTTGGTAAACGTCTTGAGCTTGCCCCGATCCTTGCCGGCCTTGACCCGCTCGTCGGCGATCTTTACCCAAGTGGTGAAGGTCGAATACACCGTCCAGATATGGAACGTGAGACGGCGCGGGGTGCGCATCGGCGTGTCGTCCGCCTCGAACCACTCCATGCTGTCGCGCGTCCAGATACCGGTTTTCTCGCAGATGTAACGACCTGACCGTGACGCCTCGATCATCTCGTGATGTTCGAATGTGCAGCCGTGACCGGACTCGCACAGATACCAGGCCTTGACGACCTCGCCGCGCTCATCCTTCAGCCACTTGATGCCTAACGGCTCATCCGGCCCGCCCCACTTCAGCGTCTGCTCAGTGCGGCAGTGCGGACAGCGAATGTGAAAGCGCATCAGGTAGGCCGATTCCTCGGCCGCCCGGGTGATCTGGCAGGTGCCAGCCAGCTTAGGCGTGGAACCGCGAATTGACTTCGGGTAAGTCGCCCCCTCTAAACGTTTGTCACCCAAGAAGGTCGGCGACCCCTCGCCGTCGATATCCTCATCAAAGTTCGACAGTTCGTCATAGCCGACTTCATCCGGGCTTTTCTCCCGGTAGTTACCGCCGGCGGTACCGCCCAGCCACCACAGCACCTTGCGGTTTTCAAAGACCTTGGATTCTTGGGTGTTGTCGCCGTGTTTCTTTCCGCACCAGGGCGCCAGAGCCTTGATCACCGGCACGTCGCGAATCATCGGGTCGACGTGCTTTTTCATGATGTCTTTGGCGTCGTCGTCGGTCGGACTCCACATGCAGACGCTGCGTTTCTTGTGTTCGATCTTGTAGGCGATGTTCGCCACCAACATCTTGGTGTAGCCAACCCGCGCCGACTTCAGCAGGTTCAGTTCTTCGATCAGGTCATTGCCCATGGCGTTAAGCAAGGGCACCTGAAAGGCCTCGGTCGTCCACTTGCCCTCCCCGTAGGAGGACTCCGACGACATGTAAAAATATTCGTCCGCCCACTCGACCGCCGTCATCGGGGCATCTTTGTGAAGGCTTTTCAGCCCGCGCCGGACAGCGTCAACCAGTGGCCTCATCCAAGGAGGCGATGTACTCATCCAAAAGCTCCGGTATGCGGTCAGCCAACCCGACAGCAGCGTTACGCGTAACGGCAATCTCGTTCTCGACAGCATCAAGGTGACGCACGGCGATATCGGGGTGCTTGCGCTTTACGCTTTTGGGGATGGTGTTAAGGGTTGATGCCAACTGCGCCGACAGGCTGGACAGTGCAAAGATCATGAAACCGACCGGGACAAGCTCCTTGTCGCCGACCTTGTTTTTGCGTGCTTGGGCGTCGGCCTGCTCACGGGTCAGCCGCAGTCGCTCGCAATCGATCTTGTAACCAATCAGCGGATCGACTTCTTCGGAGCCAGGTTGTTGCTTTCCGGTTTGGTGTTGAAGGCGGTTGTCGACCACTGACCGGACGTCATAAAAGGACTCTCGACCGATCTTGGCAACCGCCACGACCCCCCATTTATCGAAGGCTTGAGTCGTGATACCCAGGCTTTCAGCCATGCGGGATTTGTTTAGCCATTCAGGCTTACGAGTGATCGATGGATTAGCCATAACTACACAACAACCAACCTCTGAAAATGGGTCATACATAGCGAAGAAGCGGGGCCCGAATTACCCCCTATGGGGGTGGGGTCTGGGAGTACCTTTGTGTTTACCCCCCGGCCCCCCTGTCAAGCGGAAATCGCACGAAAAGCGGTCCTTTTTTCTACATTTCGCGGCCTCGACGTCCAGTCACCGCGCCGTCGCCCGAGCATCGGCGAATGCCTGCGCAACCTCGGCCGAGTGATGGGCCTTTACGATGTTCTCGGCGATCTTGAAGAACGGGAAAATGGTGCGGTAACGAGGTGCCGAGGCACTGAAGACAAAGACCGGACGGACTTCATCGCCCTTGGTTTTGCGCTCCCACACCGCACGCGTGCCGTCGACCTCACTGGAGAAGAACCGATGAGCATTGCCCTTGCGCTTACTTCGGGCGCTGCCACTGGCATTGGCCTGATAGCCCGATCGCGTCTCGGCCGCGCCCAAGCCCGACAGGATCTTGGTCATGGTGCCGCGTGACACGTTGCCGTATTGATTCATGAATGGTGCAGTGGGCACCGCGTACTCGGTGGCCTGCATGATGCCGCGAGCGATCAATGCCTTTTCGAAACGCTTGTGGGGGCGGAGGCCTCCACTGACGGCCTGTTGCAGGTAGGCGTCCGCCGGAACACCTGAAGCCCAAGAGTCCTTGAAGTACACCTCGGCAGGTTTGCCCTTGCGAGCCATCTTCACAAACAGGCTATTCATCGTGGTCGGGGTCGGCCGATCAAGCCGAGCTTTCATCACCGGCAGCATGCCTTTCTTGACGCGCTGAGCCAGTCGGGTCGCTGCAAGCATCTGCACATACGGCAACTGTCGCTGCTCGATATCATCCAGTTCCCAAAGAAGCGGAGCTGAATCCAATCCAAAGCCTACTTTGAACACTGGATCGCCCTCCCCTCATTCAAGGCCTTACTGATCGCGCACATTGTTCGTTGTCGATGGGCTGCTAACACCTGCCTTCCTTGCCAAAAACTGCGTGTAGAGGCCGCCCGCAACATCAGCACCAATAACCGCGATGACTATGCCGAGTCCGGCTGCCAGGTACAGGTTGTTCCAAAGGGCCATTGCGAGCAGCAAAGTGGCCATACCCAAAAGACCAGATGCCAGAAAGCGCAAAGCCACGCGCTGCAGGATCTGACGCAGTCCAAGATCGCTACCTGATGCCCTCAGCATCTCCCCAGACAAACCCGCCATGCTTAACAGTATCAACAGCCAAAGGGGTACATCGGCGAGAGCTTGATGCTCCGTACTCATCTGTAGTCCTCAAATAGGTTCGGCCTCCATGTCACTGTCATCCGCGCAGAGCAAAGAGCCAGGCATGGGGCCGAAAACGAAAAAGCCCCGCTCAATGGCAGGGCTTGTAAGTAAGTACAAAAAACCCGACTCGATGGCCGGGTTTTTTGAAAGCGTCTCGCTGCGTTCACAGCAGTTCACGCTGGTATAAAAACAAATCTATTCCGCGCGGAAAAGGCTTTTTTCATCCTGAATCGCTCAAACGCAAGAAATGCCACCCTAACGCCACTACACTAGAATAACGTCGAGATTCGACCCCCTTCCCTAAAAATGGACACCCCTAGGCTAATGACTGAGACAAACCCGACCTTTCGCGGAGCAGACCCAATTTGGGCAAACGCTTGCGTAGGGGATAACGGAAACCCTAGTTACGTAGAATATTCAATCGGCTTTTCCAAAGCTGCAAATATTTTGATAGACCTAGTACTTAATGATGAGAGCAACGTTTTAAGTGTAGATGAGTTTGTATACCCAGTCTGCTTCAACATGCGACACTCTGTCGAACTAAGACTAAAAGGAGCAATAGACGAGCTGATAGAAATTGCCGGATTAAAAAATACGACATTGCAATTCAACTCGTCTGGCTCACACGACATCGGCATAATATGGAGTTTCTTCCAAACGCAGTCCGAAATCGTTGACAGCAGGTACTCAGACATCAACAAAAAAATCGAACCCACAATCTTAGATATTGCACAAGTCGATCCAACCGGCCAAACTTTCCGCTACCCATTTAGCAACACATCACAAAAGCATCTGACCGACGTAGCGCTTATAAACTTTGTAGTTCTAAAGCAAAAATTCAACGAGCTTGAAAAAAATCTAGAAACGCTGCACGACCTAAGTAGATGGCTGCGCACTGAATATCACCAAGGAACTTTCACCACCAAACTTTCAAGACCACAAATTTTTAAGATTGCAAAGAAATTACCTCGCACAGAAAAGTGGCGAGAAGCGGAATTTACAGAAATCAAAGAGCAGATTAAAGCTGAATACAACTTAGGAAACAGAGATTTTTCAAAAGCGATTGATGTAATTAAATGCCATTACAGCCTAGCTCCAATTATAAGTACCCCTCTCCCGCTAAAGGGAATAACCGAGCAGCAGCTTTTATTCTTTATCGATGAGTGGATCAAAAAAAATCCGGACTTTAAAAAAGCACCTGACGATGATTATACGGAAATAAAATTCGACAAAGAGAGTATGCTTGCCAGAATTCTTTCTAGAGCAAATCAAAAAGAAAACATATGGGACGTCGTAGCTGACGAAGCCTGTGCGACTTACATTTCCGGCATCAAATCTTTATTCTACTTCGCTAGAGATACAACCTTCGCAGAATACTACAATACAATTTATGAAATCCATACCAGAGAGGCAAACAACGCTTTGAAGTTCAATGACAACCTTAAAATCTACTTCATGCACATATTCAAAAAAACCAGCGCACTACATAATATTCTCATCTCACTCTATGCTTTAGGGCACGCTAATCTAGCAGAAGCCATTATTAAAAAGCACGAACTGGAAAACTCGCTCCGCTGGCTCGATGATGCTAGATCAGGTCTACGATTTTCTTACCCAGCCTTTGCCGGCTATTGACAATAATACAAATTCAGCACTACAGCCAAATATCTGCCGTGCTTTTTTTTCGGCAGATATGGCTGGAACGCTAAACCGAATTAACACCAAGTTTATGCTGCATCGTATAAAGGGCAAACTACACAATCGATCCAAGCAGCGCCCGCTCTAGCCAACTCCCTAGTCTTCCCTTCACTGACTCCGTAATGCTTGCCGACTCTCACCATGGGCCACTTGCAACCGTAATAAAGCCAGATAATGTCGCCCATCTGTTGGTCTCGAAGTGCGAGCTTGGCTACCGCGTTGTCGATAGCAATAGCCCAGTCATCAGTAATGCAGTAACTCTTACTTGCTGCTGGTTGAGCCACTGCTTGACGCATAAGCGCTAACGTTGGTGACGTGTAACCAGGCACCGCCACTCCATCCATTCTCCACCAGCCCCACTGCTCAAGCAGATATTCGGTGTCTCCCAATGGCCGGCCTGCCGGCTTGCGAATCATCATTCCTTCAATCCCCTGTGTAATTTGTGCCGCCCGCCCCCAGGCGGTTCGATCGTTCGTATTGGCTCTGTGGTCCGCTCGTCAGTGGCGAACCTTTCAGCGCCGTAATTTCACGCTGAGCGTGCTGCAATTTGAAACTCAACTGGGTGACTAACTCGTCAGAAGAAAGCACCAACTTGCTACCCCTAACAACCCAACCTGAGCCGTTGCAATCAGTACAAACCAGCTCATAAAACAGCCCTTTTACTACCGCTTTCCCCTTGCAGATCGGGCAAGGCTCCAGCTCGATCCGTTCCCGTTTAAAGCCAGGCACTAGCCCTTTCTGCATGTTTTGAAACCTCGCCTATGGTTGATTCTTGATTAGCCTCGCAGGCCTTATGTTCCGTGACTTCCAGCGCATTACCGGAATCTCCGAATCTAACGCCGGTCAACATGTGAATCTGATCAAAACCCTTCTTATCTAGATGCGCGTGCCACTGCTGCAGGGCATCGCGTTTACGGCTCATGACGTCCGACTGGATGTAAACCTTCACGTTGTGACCCATCGCGTGATTAATCAGCAGTTCACCAATCAGGTGGTCAATGCCGAGGTCGGCCCAGCCGGTACGCGCCAACTTGCGCAGGTCGTGACTGGTCCACTCGCCCTCCCCCAGCCGTACGAACACGGCGCTCGCCTGCCCTTCGCTGAGTGCCTTGCCGTTACGGGACGGGAACAGGAATTGACCGTCATACCCTTTGGACTGCTGAATCTCGCGATAGCTGATCAATACCTTGCGCACCTGATCGGTCAGCGGCAGGCGATGCTCGACACCGGTCTTGGTGTGCTCGGCCGGAATGAACCACTCACGTTCGGCCAGGCTGATGTGCGACCAGCGCGCCTGCCGGGTTTCACCGATGCGCGTGCCATGGCAAAGCATCAGCAGAGCCAACAGGCCGTCCGAAGGATTGTTCGCCATGGCGCCGAGCAAACGCGAGATAAGGTCTTGCACCTGAGTGCCGCGCAGCCGAGAAGGCTTGATGCCAACCTTCGCCTTGGAGAAATCGTTGAACTTGATGCTCGCCATCGGGTTGGACGAAATCAGGCCCAACTTGAACGCCTGACGGAAAGCCAAGGCCAACAGTTGGAACACCGAGCGCACGTAGTCGATGGAAATGCTTTCCTGCAATGGCCACATCAGTTGGCTGTCGAGAACGGCCTTGTCGATGCCGGTCAGCGGCAAATCGCCGAGACGCGGCAACAGGTGACATTTGATCATCGAGGCGCCAGTCTTCTTGCGCTTCTCGGATAGGTTGCGATCACGTGCCATCCGCTCGGCATACCAGGCCAGCAGCTCGCCAGTGGTACTCCATTTGGAAAGGTTCGCCCCTTCATCAGCAGCGACCCGCAGACGGACCGCCGGCAGCGCCGCGACCACCTGTTTTGTGCTCAGGTCTGGAAATCCGCCGATCCGATGCCAGGTGCGCTTGCTGAGCAAATACCAAGAACCGCGGGCTCGATTCTTCGAAAAGCGAAAGTGCAACGCGGGGTGACTCGCATCGCGCAGATCGCGGACATGCGGCTTCTTGGCGTTGCGCTCGATTTCGGCATCCGACAGCTTCACGGCCAGGGTTTTCACTTGGGCGGTCATTGCGGGTTACCTAGAGCCAGAAGATCGACGACTTGAAAGGTGTTCGGCCACATCGATGCGCCATAACGCTCGGCCATCGCCTGATCAACGAACAACGCCAATGCGTGATCGGGAGTGCTCCCCAGATCCCACTTGAAAGAGCAGCAGAACACGGCGAATCGGTAGTTCTTCGAGTCAGGAACAGCCAGCAGGCGATCAGGCATTGGAGCAGCCCTCGATGTTTGTGTGTTTTCGGGTACCGAAACGAGACAGCAACAGGGCACGGGCGGTCTGGCCGTCGAGTGGAATTGATTGGCGAGCCATGGTTGCCAGCAGTCGTGCCTCACCGTATTCCTGGGCCAACTGCACTTCGGGCTTCTGGGAGTCGTGGCCGATGCCGACAGCGATATCCTCAAGGGGCTTGCCCTGGACCAGCATCCGGATCGTGATGTCGTAGGCCCGATCGAAAACCTTGCTGGCTTTCTCCGAGACCAAGCTGTTCAGGTTATGCATCTCGCACTGGAGCGCGGCATGACGCACCGCTGGGTGCGACCACACACGGGAAGAGGCGCGGCTCGGGTCCAAATTGACCAGGGCTTCGCGGAAAGCCTTATCGTGTGAAGGGACGCCCAACATCTCAGACGTTGGCTGGCACCACTTCACGAACTTACCAACGCTCGGCGCGAAATCGCCGCCGTACTGTCGGCAGTTCTGCAGCCCGTACCGGATCTGCTCAAGGGTATTGATTCCGGCGACGATGAACGCCTTGATCCAACTGCGCTTGGCAGCTCGTAAGGCATCGTCGTCGGGCCAGGCCTGTTTCCAGGCCGGAAAAATCGCCTGTAGCTCTTTGAACAATGCGTTAACGACATCGGTGGTGCCGGGCGGCAGTTGCTTCGGTTGAACCAGCGCAACGGGTGGCAGGTTTCCCATCTTGCTGAGCAGTTGAGTAGCACTACGCGGCGCTTTCATCTCCATCACAAATCCCCCAGATCATCAGCCCAGCTGGAGTCGTCGAAGTCAGGCGGCGCAGATTGGCCTCCGGCACGCTTCACCTGCTCACGCTTGATCCACTTGACCAGTCGAAAGCACCAGCCAGACGGGCTGTCGACGGTCACAGGCTTGGCAACGAAGAAGCCCTTGAAATCAGCGAAACACTCATCAGTCACCGACTCAGCCGGCAGCCCGGCGATTACGAGTTGATCAGCCAATCCCTTCTCGCTCGGTACCCAGGTGGCGAACATGGCGAAGCGTTCGCGTTCATCCAGCGCATCGATGGCGGCTTGGTCCTGCTCGGCGATCACATCGGAAATCTCGCGCTGCAGCTGCTGTTCGGTTCCTTGATGGTTAATTGACGTATTGGGTGCAGCTGCTGCACCCCGTTCTGTCTCAGACTGCACCCCGCTCTGTTGTGAGTTGCACCCCGTTGCGTCATCTGCACCCCGTTTTGTACGGGGTGCAGGATTTGCACCCCGCGATAGTTGAAGGTCGTAGACGACTGGACGGCGGTCATGGCGATCAATGTGCACGGCGGCAATGGCTTGATTGCCCTTCTGGATCAAACCGGTCTTTTCCAGGTCGTCCAACTTGTAGCGAACGGTACGCTCGGACAGGCCAGTGTCCTGCGCCAGAGTTAATGCAGATGGAAAGGCGCCTGCACCATTGGAACCGGCGTAGTTGGCAAGACACAACAGCACGTGACGCGCGCTTGAGTCTTTCAGGGATTCGGTGGGCAGAGAGAGTGCCCAGGACATTGCTTGAACACTCACAGCGAGGCTCCGATATTGAATTCAGCCAAACGGACAAGCCCCTTCGGGGTGACCAACGGATCGAAGGCCGCGCGCTCAGCGCCGGTTGCAGGATCAGCCTTCAAGGAAGTGACTTTGTGGATCATGTAGCCGGACGTAATGCGCGGCTGATAGGCGGTCCAGCGGCCCGATCCTTGGCGCCGAAAAATCCAGCGGTGCTGTTCCATCCAATTGAACAGCTTGGATGGTTGGAGTTGCAGATGCTTGGCCGCGCCGGTAATGCATATCGCACCGCTTGCTGCTGCCAGGCGCTTGATGGCCGCCACTTTTGGCGCCTGATCGAGAATGACCAGACGTAGCGACTGGTTGTCCTTGGCCTGATCGGCGGCAGCCTGCAATGCTTCAGCGTAGGTCGCTGGAATCTGGAACTGTCCTACCTGAGCTTCTAGCTCCTGCCAGCGATCAATGATCCGCGCACGCAACTCGACGCTGTACCCCGAGACCACCACTAGGGTGTCACGCTGAGACAACAGGAACTCGCGATAGACCTGGCCGTTTTGTGGGTGGATGTAGGCGGTGTCGTTTGCAGAAACGACACCCTTGGCCACCAGCGCCCGCACCGTCTTCAGAACATTGTCATGCTTACTGCCAATCAGCTCGGCAACTTCGCGTGACGACATGGTATGACACGACACGTTTTTCGATTGACCCAAAAGTGTCGCGACATGGTGGGTATTGCCGGGGGTAGCGATCGTGTTCATAATGGCCACTCAGTGTTTTATCGTTGTTGAAAGAGCCGGGTTGCAGCCCGGCTTTTTTGTGCCCGCGATTCAAGCGATCGACTTCAGTACCGGGCGAGATTTTTCGATCAGCTCTTCAGCTTTCCGGCCAAGCTCCCCTGCCCTCGCTTCAACCTGCCGGCATTGCTTTGCGAACGCCGGTAGATGCGGCATGTCCTCTTCACTCATCACTTGGTCGTCGAATACTTCGCTACCGGTGTCAATCACATCACCCAAGGCACGGATCAGTGCGCCAAAGCTTTTGTTCGCGCACTGCTCGGTCGCCATTTGGCGTGCTCCGATCAAACCGTGACGGCTGGCCAGTTCGTTGATGCAGTGATCACGGAACTCTGGCTCCAGCGCCTTCACCCATGCCTCTTCCAGCCACGACGGCATGTCTTGATCGCCAGATAGCCAGCGCTGTACCCGCTTCAGCCAGCGGCCGGTCGCCTTCACAAACTCACCAACATCGCTCTGCTTAGTGAGCGCAGCGAAGTCCGGCACCTCTTTGGCCGCCGCTTTTTCTGGGCACGACAGATGCAGTTCACGGCTTAGCGCCTGAGCAAAGTCGTCCTGACTCAGGCTGGTGCGAGCAATCTGGTTTGCCGTGTGCGCAACCAGCACCTGGTCACGGGTTTGCGCGCTGTGTCTGGAACTGGACGTTTCCATGGGGACTGCTCTCTTCTAATCTGGCTTCAACGGATCAGCGACGGCGCTGACTGTCAGGCGGCTTCTTGGGGTTTTGATTCAGTGAGAAGCTCGTACAGATCAGGCCGAAGGCCGGACATGGTCAGATCTCCACTTGTTGCGGCTTGAAGCTTTTTCGAAAGCTCCAGGGAAGGCTTCCGATGACCGCCCGCAATTTGGTAGAGATAGCCAACGCTGGTGCCTGCCGCTGCCGCAACTCGATCGCGCTCAGGTGCGGTCGCCTTCTTGAGCCACTCTTGCATTTGCGTGGTCATGGGTATTCTCCGTTTGTCTCGCACATAGTTTAGCTTCTAGATAAATTATTTAGCAAGAATGAGTTTAGCTCGGAGAATATTTATCATTTAGCTAAGAGCTGCAATCATTAGCGCATGGATATTTACGCGATCAGAAAGCGCAACCTGGAAGCCCTTGCAGGCAACAGAAAGCGAAAAGAATGTGCAGAGAAATGGGGAACATCGCCTTCGGTGTTGAGCCAGATCCTCTCCAAAAACCCGGTCAGGAACTTGGGGGACGAGCTCGCGCGCAGAATTGAGGCGGCCGAAGATCTGCCGAAGGGCTACTTGGACAATGTCCGGGATATGTCATTGACCGCAGAGCTGGCGCCTGAATCTCAGCACACCGAACTAAAGGACATCGCCCTCTGGGATGACTCGACGCCCATCGATGACGACGAAGTTTCTGTGCCCTTCCTTCGCGAAGTTGAGCTTGCCGCTGGCTCAGGTCGCTTCGTCATTGAGGAAAGCTCGAATTCGTTCCTGCGGTTCGGAAAGCGAAGCCTTCGCCAGAATGGTGTTCAGTTCTCGAACGCAAAATGCGTGACCATTCGTGGAAACAGCATGCTTCCCATTTTGAGGGATGGGGCTACGGTGGGAATCAACACCGGTATCACCTCGATTTCCGATGTCACTGATGGCGACCTGTACGCGTTAATTCACAATGGCCAGCTTCGCGTGAAGCAGCTCTATAGACTCCCGTCAGGTGTTCGCCTGCGCAGTTTCAACCGTGAAGAGCACCCGGATGAGGACTACACGTTCCAGGATATTCAGGAGGAGCAGATCAGCATCCTCGGGCACGTCTTCTGGTGGGGCATGTACGCCAGATAGTCCTCAGCCAATATTTGTCATTCATTGATATCCCAGTTAACTGTTCTCCGGAGAACCATTAGAGGTGCAGCGGACCACCTGACACATAGGGAGTCCCTAGCCGATCTGGACCGAGGGTTGATGGCATGGCGCACTCGCTTCAATACCAGATTACCGAATCCGTACGCGTCGTTGAGGTCGAGGTGGGAAAGCTGCTCGATTTGGCAGCAATGCTGAAAGACGCTGGAAATGATGTCTTGGCGAGGGCTGTCTCGAACCAGGCGAATAAGCTTCTTGAGGCTGCGGTAGCGCTGAGAATTGCGATGGCAGGTTGAAGCGGTGGGATCGACTGACTGCTTACGCTGATGAGGTAAAGGCTGGAGGGATTGTGCGCGGCAAAGCTGATTAGATGGCACGCCGGGGATTTGTAGTGCTGCGCCTCCTTGTGCTTAATGTGCCGAAGCTGTAGGAATAGGAAAGATATTTTGACGTGGATGTGAGCCTGAATGGCTCAGGCGACCTTGAAGAAATATACTTAGGAAGATATATTGTACGAATTCATCATCCACGATGACGCCTCTGCTGACCTAAGGGCAATCATCGCAGCAAACAGGCCTGTAGGCCTCAAGCTGTACCAGGCAATTGGGCAGCTAAGAGCTGACCAAGACATGCTTGATAGGCTTACTTCATCGGATTTTGGCGGCAGTCCCGCATGGCCAAGGCCAAAGACTGCGAAGTTCAATACCGGCCCCTGGGGAGCAGCGCAGGTGGTTCGGATGAATTTATGGCGGGTGCGCTTTTTTGATGAGGACCTGCTTGGCTATAGACTGATCTATGCCTTCTTCCCTAAAGAGAACCAGTACCAACTGCTTGCTATAGTAGAAAAAGCAGAATTCAACGCAATCAATGATGACAGGTTCAATTATGAGCTCTCCCACCCAATCGCGATCCGTATTGTCAAATCTTACAGAGATCTGGTTGACCAATCATGGTGATCAGATCGCCGCTCCGGCTACCGCCGGATCAAGCTCTGGTGCGGTAGTCACGGCTCAATTCAGTCCATCTGCTTCAGCCCTGGCAAGCAAGCATCAGGACTTTGATGTTTTGATGGCCGAATTGGAGAGCGATCCGAACAATGCTGTCGAATTGGCGGAAGCTGGAGCCTGGGTTGCAGATACCTTTTTCAAGGAAGATGGCGAGACCTTGCGCACAGCTCGCTTACGCAAGGGATACTCTCAAAAGCAGCTCGCTGAGCGCCTGGGTACTAGCCAGCCTCATATAGCTAACCTTGAGAAAGGAGGCGGAGACGTGATGCTCTCCACCGCTCAAAAACTTTGCGAAGCGCTTGATATTCAATTTGGCGACCTGCCCAAAATGATTGAACGCCAGCGTGAGATTCAGGCACAAAAGGAGAGAAAATGAGCCGCTTTGCTTACAGCATTTTTTGCGATGACATCAGACATGAGGTCAATGGTAAGACCTCTCTGATGGGTGTCTACCAAGGGAGCTTGCTGCTCCAAGAATTTCCAGCAATGCTTCCAAAGTTGTGTGTTGTCATGCATGTGGTCTCTCACCGAGATAACCTAGTCAAGAACATCACGTTCAAGGGCATTCTTGACGATTCAGAGATATTCGCCATAACTTTGGATGAGGCGCAGCTCCAAGCAGGAGCCGAAATGGCTGTCGACTTGCCAAATATTCAGACAAAGCAAATTCAAGCGATTGGCCTTTTAACTCCGATCACATTTGAAAAGCCGTGCAGCCTAAAAATCCTGATCGAGGCGGATGGCGAACCTATAGACTGTGCTGGCTTAGAGATCATGGAAGCTCCATCTGGCATGCAGATTATCTCCTAACTCTAGCTCGGCCTAACGCCGAGCTTTTTCATACCTGCCCTGTCATGCCTCCGTCACACCTTCCGAGCAGAATCTATCAGGCCAAAGGGATTTGGCCCCGCCTACAAAGAACCCGGCCTGATGCCGGGTTTTTCGTTTCTGGCGATCTACCAGAACCACACCTACACTCTGGCCAGCTGACGGATCAGCACTCCTTCGACAAAGAGCCCGCCCCGTGTGGGCTTTTTGTCGTCTGCGCCCAATGCCTAGATAGAGGAATGAGCCATGGCCCACCCAAAACTATTTCCAGCTGTGCTGGCCAGCCTTCAATTGAATCAGATGATGATCGGCGAAGCCTTCGAGGAGATAGCGGCCTGGCTGGAAAAGGAAGGCGCGACTGAGACTGCGCAGAAGCTGAGGGTTCGTGTTGGCGATCTGAGATTCAATGCGGAAACCATGGATAGAGCGATTATTGAGCTGTTCAAGACGGATGAGAGCTTGCACTGAAAGTTACATGAGCCCGAGCCACGCTGAGCTTTCTCATTCCCCTCCTCTGCTGCTACGCTTTCAGCTCCCTCGAACGGAGTCGAAGCGATGCCCACCACCGAATACTCTCTCCCCGATGTCCTTGAGCGCATGCATGAAAATCAAAACGCCCTAGAGGCTGCCATTATGGAGCTGACGCTGCTGGTTGAGAGCCAAGGTGCGATCGAGATCGGCGGTAATGTCCGCGGAGCGCTGGATACGATCCGTGAGAATGCCGGGCATATCAATCAGGGGCTGGCTAGGTTGAAGGCTCAGGGACCGGACTGATCGAGGTAACCTCCTCCTAGTACACGCAATAAAATTGATCAGCGACCGCCGTTCGAGCCCGGTCAATATCATTGACCCCGCATCCAGCCAAGGCTAAAGCCAGGGTACCCACCATTAATCCGCGCATCCATACCTCCATGGTCCAGTCGCGCGATTCTATCAGTTAGCCAGACTCCAATTCGAAAGCCCGCCAACTGCGGGCTTTTTTGCACCTGAAATTCTGCACCCTCACCCCCAACCGAAACAAAGCGCTAAACGCAAATATGCACAAGCTAAATTATTTAGCATAAAGCTATTGACGAAATGCTTAGCATGAAGCTAAATTATGTTCAAGCCAAGACATCACCGGCCCAGCAGCGAAAGCCGCGCCGCTCTTTAACAACCTGCGCCATACACGATTACCCGGCGATTCACTGGGAGGTCAGCCCCGGCCACACCTGTGGGGCGAGAGAAAGTCAGGTGAACAAAATCGCGCTGCCACTACTGGCGACCGGCGACAGACAGGCACGAAAGCCTGCCCACGATGGATACCCCATACGGCTGTCGAGGTGTTGACCGAACTGGCGAATGACCCGGTAAGCGGCGCGAGCAACAACAAAGCATCACTTCTGCCCATTCACTGAGTGGGCAGTGGGATGTAGGCCTACATCAAACGTAAGGCTCAACTGAGCAAAGGGTGACATCAAATGAAATAGGGAAATGACCATGACCGTAGACATCAGCAACTACACCATCGCCACCCCGCTTCCAATTTCCGAGACCAACCCGATCGCGCTGGAATTGATCGGTTGGCGTGCACTACTCGAGTGCCCAGACATAATCGCGATGCTTCCCGATGGTTCGCTGCAGATGACGGCGCCAACGCTCGGAGCTTCAAGTAAGAGTACGAAGCGAACTCGCTGCGAATGGAAGGAGCCAGGTTACTGGTTGTTCTCCAGCGCCGCAGACCACTGGAACCGACAAGAGATGCGAGTAACGAAGGTCAACTCGCTGCAGAAAGTTGTGATCGCTCAAATTCATGTAAAGGACTCAGAACGACCGCCTGTGAAGGTGTTCTGGAACAAGGGAAAAATCACTATGGGGTTCCGATCGAGCTACCTGCAAGACGATCCCGTGAATTCGACGGTGCTGGAAAACGTACCGCTCGGTGCGCTTTTCAAAATCAACATTCACGCCAACTCCAGCGGTGCCGTTTCCGTATCGGCGAGCTGTAACGGCGTCAGATCTACTTCCGAAATCATGCGCCTCGACAACACCTGGGATACGAAGACTCTCGCCTTCCACGGCGGCGTATACAACCAGATCGATTACACCGACACCACCGACCCGGAAGACGGTTCAGTGTGCATTATCAGCGACCTTTCCATCACCCACGTCTGATATCGCCCACATTGGACGATTGAAACCAACAATAGCCCGGTTCCGATCGGGCTTTTTTCGCCTGCCTTTATCCGTCTGCACTCTCCCCTGCGCCCAACGGCAACCAGCAGGTGCCCCGAGTGCTGACGAATACACGCAACCCACACCGAGGGATCAGCCATGCAAACACTACTGCAGCAGCGCTTGGTGCAGAAAATTCGCTTCCAGGTGAATACGGTCGGACCGAAGGCCTACCACATCGTGGATCAGTCCACCGGCAAGACCAGGGGATTTCGATTCAACTACCAGGAAGCGGTCAACCTTGCTGTTCAGCTCGAAGAAAAGGCAAACAGATCTACGACAGGCGCTCAATGACTACCAAGGAAAACAAGTTCAGGGTCGCCCACACCGTATGAGGCGCATCAGCCACCAGGCACACCAACAGTACCGACAGGCTGATTTGGCACCGGTGAAATCGACGAGATAGACAAAGGAAGAGAAGGCGAAGCGGGACTGATGCGCAACGGGGTCATGGCGTCCCTAATTCTGCAACGAAGGTGCTAAATATGTCGACGTATAATTTATATTTAGTTGATAGACGCTTGGCAACTCCGCATCCCCACTATTACAAGTCCGCGAAGACTCGTGGATAAGTCACCGCCCCCCCTAATCAGACTTAATCGCATCGACACTAAAGCAACCTACTGAGATAGACCGACTTTAATGCCGAATGCGAAACGTCGCACGCGGTGCAAAGTCACACTTCCTACTTCGAAGGTGGCAAATTGTTTCTCGGAGGGACTGTCCTTTTCGGCTTTTGTGCAGCAGCATCCTTACCCAAATCTACTAAGCTAGTATTAATAATAGCGATCTGCGTTTTCTTAATAGCCTGATTATATTCATTTACAACTTCAGCATCTGCATGACCAACCTTCATATACTCACTACGCTGAGATGAAAGATCCTTATAGCGGGAGCTGAGAAGCTTTCTACGATAGAGATACTTACCATACTGTATAAAAATGGATATAATATTATTGAAAGCAATGGCCAGCACCGGAGAGGCATACATATAGAGTTGCTTAGCATCGCTGCCATCTGGCAGCTTTTGAACCAAAAACAGCAAAACTGCCGCTATAAACCCCGCTGATGCATCCGATAGAGCAAGTGCCGGCTTCTTGCTTTTTTCTAACTCTTCCATGATACCACCTCACTCCTCTTCCCGGAGCTTCTTACTCAACTCTTTATATGCAATATACATAGAGTCAATTGAAGTCTCAATAAAATCACCCAAATAACTCACATCATAGATTATTTGCTCACATGAAAACTGGGCCGAATTTTCTTCCATGTAAACCTTTACAAACTTAATATTTCCATTCACGTACTGAATGGCATCATATTTCGTTTTCAAGTCAATATCCGCATAAGGCCCAGATATGCCAAACCCTACCGAGAGATATTTCGGTGTTTTCTCATCAAACGAAAGAATATAAATAAAACCTTCATCATGACCGAAGTATATAAGGTCATCATGAACCCCAGTGATTTCGTAACCTAACTCCCGAAGCAACCCTTCATACTTCGAGGACATTCGAACATCGACTTGTTCCGCCACAGCAAACACTCCAATTATAAATTAATCACACATAGTAAAATGCAGACGAAAATCCCGCACAATACTAAAATGCTAAACTCTAGAAAAAGCAACGTAATCCTCACGCCTCAAAAAAATCACCAAAGACGCAAAAACTGCTTAATTTTTAGATAATTTTTTCCTAGGCCAAATATACACTGGCAACGATATACGATGTGAGTGACTCCATTCAATCTCATTTTCATTGCTCCAAAAAGCCCCTCAACACCCAGTTGTGGAGGCGAACAAGAAAGCCATCGGTAGCAGGAAGAATCCAAAGCCCCCCCGGTGGCATCGAGCCGATCCCGACAGCGGAGTGGCTGGCCCTTTTCGAAAAGCGCACCGAGAAGATCATGAGAGAACGGTTCACCAGATATCTCCCATGTTCGACGCAGCGCAGTAAGCCGAGCAGTTCATTGAGCTGGCCCGCAAGACCCTGAAGTGTCGGGACATGCACATCAGGGCAAAGCAGTGTTGGTCCACGCCAAGGGCGAGCCAATGATCAACCCGAAGCCAAGAAGCCGAAGCAGCAAGAGCAGGCCAACCTGATAATTCATAACTCAGGCTAACCGATACCATATGGGATGGCCTTATTGAGAACTGTCATGCTCTCATGAGTCGGGCAAAGGTATTGCTCAGCAGCTGTATGAACCGGAGTAGAGACCACTCGAAAAGGTGAGAATCCGCCGTCGTAAGAATTGGTATGTATTTCCGGCCCCCATTGGGCGGCCAGTAGTATATGAACTGCAGCCATAGCATCAATTACGTGTCTCAGCTTGGCCTGCTAAAATTTTCCCTCCCTATCGTGCTTTACTAAATTGTAAGCGTCATACCACGTAAGGCTCTGAGTAGATTTACTTTCATCCCACGAATCAAATGGTGATATTAGATCGCTCCCAAAATAGTCATTAAGAGTGACACTCCACTCTTTAAGCTTCAGAACGGGGCACAGCTTTACATAGTCCCTAGTCTTTGGGTGAAAGTTATTTGGCACGACTTTCATATTCAACAACAAAACACTCTTCCAGTGAGACTCTACCTCTGTACAGGCAAGAATCAAAAGCTCACGAATCCTATGACCGTATACATTATCGTTAAGTTTATTTGGCTCGACATACCTAAATAGATCAACCAGCCCACCAAACAAACTTGTGGCAGCCACAACAGCTTGTTTCCCTGCTGAAAATTCGGTTAGAGAGGGAGGTATGGCGCGATACCCGGCAAGTACGCCTAGCGATGGAACACCCCTCCAAACTCTTGGATAATAGCACCCCATTGGAGTAGTCATTTGACAAACAGAAGATCTTTCAAAATATATCCCACTCATTGAAAAGTACATACAAGCAAAATTAATAAGCCTTGAGTACTTTTTATCATTTAGCTCTTCACTGTTCTCCGCACCTGTGCCATACCAGTGCTGCCAGTCCATTTCAATGGCAGACCGTTTTAAATGGGGTAGAAACATATATGCCTTTCCATCCCTCTCCCAAAACGCTCCAAAAACCCTATTATCATTAACAAACGCATAAACAACTTCCATTATTTCTCCCAGGTGCACCTAAGTATGCCCTTTCCACATTATCGTTTCGCTTCCGCCAGCTTCACCCCAAGCTCCCGGCCGGCAACCTGCGCCAGCCCATGGTCAGGGTAAGTCTGGTCACCTGCAACAACCGGTATCAATACCTCATCAACGCGTTTCACCTCGATGTTGATCCGCCAGACCTCCTGGCCGCTCGCTAGTGTTTCGTACTCCATGTAGTTCCAGAGCCGAAATCCTTCGTGCTCGTCATAAATATCGTGCTTGGTCATGTGGTGATCCTTTTGAGGTGACTGCATCCTCGTAGTGAAGCGTTACCAATTCAAAGGTGCAGCAGGCGAGTACGTCTATGCCGTCAACTTCGACCGTGTGACAGCCGAGCGTGACGCCCTGCAACAGCGCCTGAACGCTGCGGATCAGCGGATTGATGACCGCGATGGATCTTGTGAGTGGAGCCAGGAAGACGACACCGGCATCTGGAACAGTGGCTGCGGGGTAACGACCAGGCGCCTCGGAGCAACCCGCTTGCCACAGATGTGACGCTTCACCAGCAGTCAGCAGACGAAATCAACAGACTGACGACCGAGAATCAGCGGCTTCGAAAGCATATTGAGGGGTATCGCCAAGTTCGAGATGTGCCGCGTCTCAAAAACTACGCCCCCTATCGCAACCTTGATGGCTCTACCCAGGCAGTACCCATCACCGACTAAACACCTTCTGCCGCCAAGCGCGGCATGGAGCATCCAATGAAAAAAGAACTCATCAAGATCAGCGAGTTTCAGCGCCGACGCTGGGGCGAGAACGGAACCCCGCAATGCCCCCAGGCGATTCGCAACCACATCCGCAACGGTATTGTCCCCGGCGAGCAGATAGGGAAACTCTGGTACGTTGACTGGACCGCATTCACCCGCTCGGACGGCAACGACCTTGTGGCGATGGTATTGAAAGGAGCTGCATGATGGCGCCACGGCCGCGCAACACTGCGAACAAAAGCCTTCCGCAGAACCTTTACTTCGATGCGCGGCGCTCGACCTATCGCTACCGGCGACCAACCGACGGGAAGTGGTTTCAGTTCGGCACCGACCGCATCAAAGCGATCGACGCTGCGAAACAGTTGAACCTGGAGTTCATGCGCGGCGCTGACCTGGTCGGAGTCGTGATGAGCGCATCATCGGAGTCGTTCGCCACTTTCCTCGACACCTACGAACGAGACGTCCTACCGCCACGCGAATTGGCCAAAGGCACGCTTGGCTTGTACGCGGTGCACTTCAGACGCTTCCGTAAGCAGTTCGATGGCAAGGCCGTCGACCAGATATCCATTCGCATGGTCGCGGAAATGCTGGATGCGCTCACACCACGCACGGCGAACCAGTGCCGGGCGCTACTGATCGACATTTTCAACCATGCCGCCGCCAAAGGCCTGTGCCCGGACAACCCGGCGGCCAGCACCATCAACCGGATCGAGAAGAAACAGCGCAAACGCCACACGATTGAAGGACTGAAAGCCATTCGGGAGAAGTCGCCGGCCTGGCTGCAGAACGCAATCGACCTGGCCTTGATCACGGCTCAACGCCGGACAGACATCCTCGATATGCGCTTCGATGGCAGCCGGGAGGGTTACCTGTACGTGGTGCAGAAGAAGACGGCCAAGGCCAGTGACGCGGCATGGATACGATTTCTGATAACGCCGGAGTTGCAGGCGGTCATCAGCCGGTGCCGTGACGATGTCGTATCGCCCTACCTGGTGCACCGGAAGCCCGATCGCCGGAAACAGAAACAGGCGCAGACCAAAGATCACTGGACGAAGGTTGAAGAGCGGTATTTGACGCGAGCATTCAAGGAGGCCAGGGAGGCGGCGAACTGCTACGCGGGATGGAAGGAAGAAGAGATGCCGGGCTTCCACGAAGTGCGAGCGTTGTCACTGCACCTGTACAAGAAAGCCGGAAAGGATGGGCAGAAAATCGCGGGGCACGCGAGCGAGGGCATGACCAAAAACTACCAGAAGGACCACGCAGAAATCGTCTGGTCAGAGGCAATTCCAGACCTCAATATCAGCGAAATCACCGGGTAGTTTTGCGCCAGTTTTGCGCGGGTTTTGCGCAGACACAAAAAAGCCGATCTACCCGATCGGCTTAAGTACCTGATTTTACTCAGTAAATATGGTCGGGACGGAGTGATTCGAACACTCGACCCCTAGCACCCCATGCTAGTGCGCTACCGGACTGCGCTACGCCCCGACTAGGCGTTAAATCTGTTCCTCATCTCGAGGAACGCTCAAGAATATATCGCAAGCTTTTGAAAACTGGAAGTATTTAAAAGCAGGAATTTATTTCTTTAGCACCACCAGAACATCTTCCAGCTCGGCGATCATCTGGCGGATCATTTGTTTGTATTGGGTGGTGTCGTCTTTGGCTTCATCGCCGGACAAACGCAAGCGTGCACCGCCGATGGTGAACCCCTGATCGTAAAGAAGCGCGCGGATCTGCCGGATCATCAGCACGTCCTGGCGCTGATAATACCGGCGGTTTCCGCGGCGTTTGACGGGGTTGAGTTGAGGAAACTCCTGCTCCCAGTAGCGCAGCACGTGCGGTTTTACGGCACACAGCTCGCTGACTTCACCAATGGTGAAGTAGCGTTTGCCCGGGATGACGGGTAGTTCGTCGTTATGACTTGGTTCCAGCATAAGCCTCAACTCGGGCCTTCAACTTCTGCCCTGGACGAAAGGTGACCACACGGCGAGCCGTGATCGGGATTTCTTCTCCCGTTTTCGGATTGCGGCCAGGCCGCTGGCGTTTGTCCCGAAGGTCGAAATTGCCGAAACCGGACAATTTGACTTGTTCGTTGTCTTCAAGAGCGTGCCTGATTTCTTCAAAAAACAGTTCGACCAATTCCTTGGCCTCCCGCTTGTTCAGGCCCAGCTCTTCATACAGACGTTCCGCCATCTCAGCTTTCGTCAAAGCCCCCATACGTCACTTCCTTAACGTGGCGTTCAACCTTTGTTCGAGCGAGGTGAGGATGTTTTGCGTCGTGGTATTCACCTCATCGTCATTAAGAGTGCGCGATGGATGCTGCCAGGTCAAGCCAACTGCAAGGCTTTTTCTATGCGGATCAATACCTTTACCCTGATACACGTCAAATAGCCTGAGGTCCGTCAGCCATTCACCTGCATTTTCACGGATTACGTCCAGTACGGCACTGGCCGCAACGTCTTTATCCGCCAGCAGCGCAAGGTCACGACGCACTTCAGGAAAGCGCGATAACTCTTGGAATTTAGGCATTTTGCCCAACGCCACTTCGGCCAGAACCAGCTCGAATACGAAGACCGGACGGTCGAGACCGAGGGTTTTCGACAATTCAGGGTGAATCGCGCCAACAAAACCTACCAAACGGCCTTCACGTTCGATGCGCGCGGTCTGACCCGGGTGCAATGCTGGGTGTTTACCCGGCACGAACGTAAACGAATCCAGTGCACCGGCGAAACCCAGTACTGCCTCCACATCGGCTTTGACGTCGAAGAAATCCACGACATCGCGACCTTGTGCCCAGCCTTCCGGCAGACGGCTACCGCACACCACACCCGCCAGCATCGGCTCTTGCTTCAGGCCTTCCAGCTGACCGACGAAACGCAGACCGCTTTCGAACAGACGGACGCGATCCTGTTGACGGTTCAGGTTGTGCTGAAGCGCCTTGACCAGACCCGGCCACAGGGACGAACGCATGGCCGCCATGTCGTTGGAAATCGGGTTGGCCAGCAGCAGCGGCTCGACACCCGGATTAAACAACTCGAACTGTTTCGGATCGATGAAGCTGTATGTGATTGCTTCCTGATAACCACGAGCCACCAGCAGACGGCGCAGTTCAGGCAGATCACTACGCGCTTCAGCCTTGGCTTGCGGTGCCAGACGCGCTTGCGGGTAACGAACCGGCAGACGGTTGTAACCATACAGACGGGCCAGCTCTTCGATCAGGTCGACTTCCAGGCTGATATCGAAACGGAAGCTTGGCACTTCAACGCGCCACTGCCCTGCCCCATCGGCAGAAATGATCAGGCCCAAGGCGCTGAGCAGACGCTCGACTTCGGCCGAATCCATTTCCATGCCCAGCATCTGGGTGATGCGCTGGGCCCGCAGGGTGATCGGTGCGATCGACGGCAGGTGCTGTTCGCTGACGGTTTCGGTGATCGGACCCGCTTCGCCGCCGGTGATTTCCAGCAGCAGGCCAGTGGCCCGCTCCATGGCTTCACGGGCCAGTTGCCAGTCCACGCCACGCTCGTAGCGGTGCGAGGCATCGGTGTGCAGGCCGTAAGAACGAGCCTTGCCAGCGACGGCAATCTGATCGAAGAACGCGCTTTCCAGGAAAATATCGCGAGTGGTCGCAGTATTGACGCCGCTGTGCTCACCACCCATGACGCCGGCGATAGCCAAGGCACGGGTGTGGTCTGCAATCACCAGCGTATCGCTACGCAGGCTGACTTCCTGACCGTCGAGCAGCACCAGCTTCTCGCCTTCTTCGGCCATGCGCACGCGGATGCCGCCATTGATCTCGGCGAGGTCAAACGCGTGCAGCGGTTGACCCAGCTCCAGCATCACGTAGTTGGTGATGTCGACCGCAGCGTCAATGCTGCGTACGTCGGCACGACGCAGACGCTCGACCATCCACAGTGGCGTAGGCTTGGACAGATCGACGTTACGGATCACACGACCCAGGTAACGTGGGCAAGCGGCCGGCGCCAGCACTTCAATCGAACGCACTTCATCATGCGCGGCCGGAACGGTAGCAATTGCCGGGCGGGTGACTTGGGCGGCGTACAGCGCGCCGACTTCGCGGGCCAGACCGGCCAGCGACAGGCAATCACCGCGGTTCGGGGTCAGGTCGACCTCGATGCTCGCGTCGTCCAGGCTCAGGTACTCACGAATGTCCTGACCGACCGGCGCATCGGCCGGCAACTCCATCAGACCATCGTTGCCTTCGCCAATTTGCAGCTCAGCCTGAGAGCACAGCATGCCGTTGGATTCAACGCCACGCAGCTTGGCTTTCTTGATTTTGAAGTCGCCTGGCAGTTCGGCACCGATCATGGCAAACGGGATCTTCAGGCCCGGGCGCACGTTTGGCGCACCGCATACCACCTGAAAGGTTTCCGAGCCATTGCTGACCTGGCAAACGCGCAGCTTGTCGGCGTCCGGGTGTTGCTCGGTGCTGAGCACCTCGCCCACGACCACGCCACTGAATTCACCGGCGGCCGGCGTAACGCTATCGACCTCAAGACCGGCCATCGACAGACGAGCAACCAGCTCGTCGCGATTTACCTGCGGGTTTACCCAGCCACGCAGCCATTGTTCACTGAATTTCATCCTGCTCTCCTAAGAATTCGTTACGACTAGCGAAATTGCGCGAGGAACCGCAAGTCGTTGTCGAAGAACAGACGCAAGTCGTTCACGCCGTAACGCAGCATGGCCAGACGCTCAACGCCCATGCCGAAGGCAAAGCCCGAAAACTCTTCCGGGTCGATCCCGGACATACGCAGCACGTTCGGGTGAACCATGCCGCAGCCCATGACTTCCAGCCAGCCAGTCTGTTTGCAGACGCGGCAGCCTTTACCGCTGCACATCACGCATTCCATGTCGACTTCAGCGGATGGCTCGGTGAACGGGAAGTACGAAGGACGGAAACGCACGGCCAGTTCTTTTTCGAAGAACACGCGCAGGAATTCCTCGATGGTCCCTTTCAGGTCGGCGAAGTTGATATCGCGATCGACCAGCAGGCCTTCGACCTGGTGGAACATCGGGGAGTGAGTGATATCGGAGTCGCTACGGTACACACGGCCTGGGCAGACGATGCGGATCGGCGGCTGTTTCGATTCCATGGTGCGGACCTGTACCGGCGAGGTATGAGTGCGCAGCAACATGTTGGCATTGAAATAGAAGGTGTCATGCATCGACCGGGCCGGGTGATGGCCTGGGATGTTGAGAGCTTCGAAGTTGTGATAATCGTCTTCAACCTCAGGGCCTTCGGCGATGCCGTAGCCGATGTGGGTGAAGAACTGTTCGATACGTTCCAGAGTGCGAGTAACCGGATGCAGACCACCGGAGGTCTGACCGCGGCCAGGCAGGGTCACGTCAATGGACTCGGCGGACAGTTTGGCGGCCAGATCGGCCTCTTCAAACAGTGCCTTGCGCGCATTGAGAACCTCTGTGACACGCTCCTTGGCAACGTTGATCAGCGCGCCGACTTGCGGACGCTCTTCTGCCGGCAAATTCCCCAGGGTCTTCATCACCTGAGTCAATTCACCCTTTTTGCCAAGGTAGTGAACCCGGATTTGCTCCAGGGCATTGATATCTTCAGCGCTTTGCACAGCCTCTAGTGCTTGAGAGACGAGCGCATCCAGGTTTTCCATGTACAGACTCCAGATACAAAATAGGGGAAGAGCTTGAAGGCTCTTCCCCTATTTATGACGTTTAACACCTGGCCCCACAGAGGTGAGGCCGGGTGACTGTCGGGGGTACTTAAGCCAAGGTGGCTTTAGCTTTCTCGACAATCGCAGCAAACGCCGCTTTTTCGTTCACTGCCAGATCAGCCAGAACCTTACGGTCGATCTCGATGGACGCTTTTTTCAGGCCGGCGATGAAACGGCTGTAGGACAGACCGTTGATACGTGCACCAGCGTTGATACGAGCGATCCACAGAGCGCGGAACTGACGTTTTTTCTGACGACGGTCACGGTAGGCGTATTGGCCTGCCTTGATTACCGCTTGCTTGGCAACACGGAATACGCGCGAGCGAGCGCCGTAGTAGCCTTTAGCAAGTTTCAGAATTTTTTTGTGACGTTTACGGGCAATGACGCCACGCTTTACACGAGCCATGAGTTACTTCCTCTATTCTTAACTAAAATTAACGAAGGCGCAGCATGCGCTCGACTTTTGCCACGTCAGACGGATGCAGCAAGCTGCTACCGCGCAGTTGACGCTTACGCTTGGTCGACATTTTAGTCAGGATGTGGCTCTTGAAAGCGTGCTTGTGCTTGATACCGTTAGCAGTTTTCAGAAACCGCTTAGCAGCACCACTTTTAGTTTTCATTTTTGGCATGTTCGGATACTCCGCATTCAGTTGATAAACATAATCAGAAGGCCTGCCGTGCCCTATTGATTACTTCTTCTTTTTCGGGGCGATGACCATGATCAGCTGGCGTCCTTCCATCTTAGGATGCTGTTCGACCGAACCGTACTCGAGCAAGTCACCTTCAACTCGCTTGAGGAGTTCCATCCCCAGCTCCTGGTGGGCCATCTCACGGCCGCGGAATCGCAAGGATACCTTGGCCCTGTCCCCATCACTCAGGAAACGTACCAGGTTGCGCAGTTTTACCTGGTAATCCCCTTCCTCCGTCCCTGGACGAAACTTGATTTCTTTAACCTGAATCTGCTTCTGGTTCTTCTTGGCCGCGGCAATCTGCTTCTTCTTCTCGAAGATCGATTTGCCGTAGTCCATCAGTTTGCAAACAGGGGGTACTGCATCGGCGGAAATTTCCACCAAATCCAGTTTGGCCTCTTCAGCCTTAAGAAGCGCGTCTTCAATTGACACAATCCCAAGCTGTTCACCTTCAGCCCCAATTAACCGAACCTCGCGTGCCGAGATATTCTCGTTGATCGGGGCTTTCGGTGCAGCTCGTTTATCTTGTCTCATTTCACGCTTAATAATAATTACTCCGAATCTGGGCGACCACGCCGGGAAACCGCTTGCGCGAGAAACTCAGCGAACTGGGCGACGGGCATCGAGCCCAGGTCAGCACCTTCACGAGTACGCACAGCGACAGTCTGCATCTCGACTTCCCGATCTCCGATAACCAAGAGATAGGGAACCTTGAGCAAAGTATGCTCGCGGATTTTAAAGCCGATCTTTTCATTTCTCAAGTCAGACTTGGCACGAAATCCGCTTTCATTGAGAGTTTTTTCAACCTCAGCGGCAAAATCGGCCTGTTTGTCAGTGATGTTCATGATCACTGCCTGGGTCGGCGCCAGCCACGCGGGGAATGCACCCTCGTAGTGCTCGATCAGTATTCCGACGAAACGTTCGAAGGAACCGAGGATCGCCCGGTGCAACATCACCGGGTGCTTGCGACTGTTGTCTTCGGAAACGTATTCGGCTCCCAGACGGACAGGCAGGTTAAAATCGAGCTGCAGAGTACCACACTGCCAGACGCGGCCGAGGCAATCTTTCAGCGAGAACTCGATCTTCGGACCGTAGAACGCACCCTCACCCGGCTGCAGATCGTACGGCAGGCCCGCGCTATCAAGGGCTGCAGCCAATGCCGCTTCTGCGCGATCCCACAACTCGTCGGAACCGACGCGTTTTTCCGGACGAGTGGACAGCTTCATTTCGACGTCTTTAAAGCCGAAGTCGGCATAGACGTCCATGGTCAGCTTGATGAACGCCGCGGATTCAGCCTGCATCTGCTCTTCAGTACAGAAGATGTGAGCATCGTCCTGAGTGAAGGCGCGAACACGCATGATGCCGTGCAGTGCACCCGACGGCTCGTTGCGGTGGCACGCGCCGAACTCGGCCAGACGCATCGGCAACTCGCGGTAGCTCTTCAGGCCCTGGTTGAACACCTGCACGTGGCAAGGGCAGTTCATCGGCTTGATGGCGTAGTCGCGGTTTTCCGACTGAGTGGTGAACATGTTGTCGGCGTAGTTGGCCCAGTGCCCGGATTTCTCCCACAGGCTGCGGTCAACGACCTGAGGAGTTTTGATCTCCAGGTAACCGTTGTCGCGCTGAACCTTGCGCATGTACTGCTCGAGCACCTGGTACAAAGTCCAGCCGTTCGGGTGCCAGAACACCATGCCCGGCGACTCTTCCTGAGTGTGGAACAGGCCCAGACGCTTGCCGATCTTGCGATGATCGCGCTTTTCAGCTTCTTCGATGCGCTGGATGTAAGCCGCCAGTTGCTTCTTGTCTGCCCAAGCGGTGCCGTAAACGCGCTGCAATTGCTCGTTCTTGGCATCGCCACGCCAGTAGGCGCCGGACAGCTTGGTCAGCTTGAAGGATTTCAGGAAGCGCGTGTTCGGCACGTGCGGACCGCGGCACATGTCGACGTATTCTTCGTGATAGTACAAGCCCATGGCCTGCTCGTTCGGCATGTCTTCGACCAGACGCAGCTTGTAGTCTTCGCCACGGGCCTTGAACACTTCGATCACTTCGGCGCGCGGAGTGACTTTCTTGATCACGTCGTAATCTTTCTCGATCAGCTGTTGCATGCGCTGTTCGATAGCGGCCAGGTCGTCCGGCGTGAAAGGACGCTCGAAGGCGATGTCGTAATAGAAACCTTCGTCGATGACCGGGCCGATGACCATCTTGGCCGTCGGGTACAACTGCTTGACCGCGTGGCCAACCAGGTGGGCGCAAGAGTGGCGAATGATCTCCAGCCCCTCTTCATCCTTTGGCGTAATGATTTGCAGCGTGGAATCGCTGTCGATGATGTCGCTGGCGTCGACCAGCTTGCCATTGACCTTACCGGCCACGGTGGCCTTGGCCAGACCGGCACCAATGGATGCGGCGACCTCGGCTACGGAAACCGGGTGATCGAATGAACGTTGACTGCCGTCGGGAAGAGTAATAGTTGGCATGGCGCCTCCTCTCCTAGTGGTGACCCCTACCAAAGGTCACGTGGGTTGGGATGAGCCAGTACAAGATCCGATCCAGGCCATTCAATGACGAACGCCTGCCTTACAGCGGCAGGAGCCTTGCGGCCAACCGGAAAACCGAACCAGAGTGACTGGGATTCAAATCAGGGTTATTCGAACATCTACCGCTGCCGGGACTGAAGGTCATCCGGAGCCCGCAAACGCCCGAGCGAGGCATGCTAGCACAGATGAACGGTCGTCGACGCACAGAGGTTTTCTGCTGGGGCAAATCAGGCATTTTTATGCCAAAGTGATGAACTTGAACCCCGCTTTAACCCTCAGATAACAAGACATTGACCCAAAAGGAGCATCTCAGCATGCGTCTGAATCGTTTATTCGCCATCGTCGCACCCGTCGTCCTGTTGCTGCCGCTGGCTGCCCACGCCGATTGGCCAAAGGGCGAGCGCGAGAAATACATGGCTCAGTGCACCCAGGCCGCTACTCCACAGATCGGTGCTGCGGCAGCGAAGTCCCACTGCGCCTGTGGTGCCGACGCGATCAAATCGTATCCGGCCAGCGACATTCAGGCCCTGATGGATAACAAGGCCACACCAGAGTTGCAACAGAAGGCACTGGGCCAGATCGCCGCCTGCAAGGTCGATAACAAGGCAAAAAAATAAGCTCGACGAAGCGCCTCGAAGGCCTTCAAAGCCGATGAAAAGTGTCTGAAAACAGCTTTTTCGTACAAATTTTGCAGGTTTTTCAGCTTTTTTTATTGTCTTTACTTTCGGCTGTAAGCCTTTTAAACCGGGGCTTTCAGCCACACGAAGCAACAAAGCAAACGCGACTGTAGGGCAAACAGCACACCCGGGGGGCTCCCAAACCGAACATTTCGACTATGATACTCGGGTGTGCCCAGTTGGCCTGAGCAGCACAGTACTACTGAAAATATATGTTTCTTGGAGATACACCATGTCTAATCGCCAAACCGGCACCGTTAAATGGTTCAACGATGAAAAAGGCTTCGGCTTCATCACTCCTCAAGGTGGCGGTGACGACCTGTTCGTACACTTCAAAGCTATCGAAAGCGACGGTTTCAAAAGCCTGAAAGAAGGCCAGACCGTTTCCTTCGTGGCTGAGAAAGGCCAAAAGGGTATGCAAGCTGCACAAGTCCGCCCAGAGTAATTTTCTGGCGCACTAAAAAAACCCCGTCCATGTGACGGGGTTTTTTATGGGCGAAACAAAAGCCTGAAGCAATCAGCCGCAATTGACGCGGGTGACCACCAGGTTGTTATCGGTGTTCAGGTTCAGGCGATCGGAACGGTACTCCAGGGTCACCATGTCGTCAGGCTTGAGGAACCGGGCATTCTGCGCGCCTGCGCGGGTACGTGCCTGCTCCAGTAATTCGGGCGAAGCCTTTTTGCCAATGGTGAATTCGGCAGCCTTTGCTTCACAACGGCTGTGGCCGGTATCGGTCGCCACAGGGTCCTTTGCCGACTCGGTGGACGTACTGCTGCAACCAGCCAGCAGAGTGGCGGCCAACAAAGTACCCAATGACGCGAGCTTCCAAGGCATGAAGCCTCCTTTTTTCAATAGTTAAGCTGAGATCGTGCGACCGCCATTTTGGCGTTTGGTTTCACGGCGGGCGCTATCACCCTGCCCACGGTCCGGACAAGCGGCGAGTTTGCCTGAGCATCGCCCTACCATTCATCCCGCAATCGTGACTGAATATGAACAGCGTTCAATAGACGTCGATGTAGTCGAACGGCGGATTCGGCCAGTTCTCTTTCAGCGCATTGAAAATCTGCATGACCCAGACCTCGTCGCTGGCTGCGACCCGCCCGACATAACCCGAACCCTTGGCCCATGTTTCCAGGCGAAACCGCAGCCCGTCGATGTCTGTGCCGCCCACAACGCCCGACGAAATGTAGGCGATGCCGCCCTTGGTGACCCGCAACTGAGTGTGTTCATCGTCGCTGGCAGAGGCCAGTAGCTGACGCACTGCTTCGAGGGTCAAGCCGTCAGGGGTGTTCAAATCGATCTGCACAGCACGGTCCTTGAGAAATCGTCAAAGACCAAGTGTCGCATAGCCCTCCCCTCATGCCTAAGTCGGAGTGCCAAACGTTCCGCAAAATGGTTAACTCGACACTCAGCCTTTCCCGACTTCACGAGCGCCATCATGACCACCGTAAGCATCGACGCCAACATCACAATCAAGTGGCCACAGGGCCACAGCTCTTACAGCCCGGGTAGCCCGGAAGAGTTGGCAATCATTGGTATCGATTTGCTGGTCAAGGAACTGGGGACACAAGCCGCCCAAACATTCATCGCCCAGATACTCGAGAAATACCCCGCAGACTATATGGGCCTGACAGATAGCGAGTGAGTGTAAAAACCCGCAGGTTGGCACCTGCGGGTGCAGGGTTTACTTCAGACGCGCCAGACGCTGGGTCAGCAGGTCGAAGAAGCCCTGAGCGTCACCATTTTCGACCCAGAAGGCATTTTTCGGCGCCTTCAGGCCGTCATACCAGTCGACGATGGTCTGGCCGAAGGTCGGGCCTTCGCGGCTATCAACCACGACGTTGACCGAACGCCCGGTGAACAGCTCTGGCTTGAGCAGATAAGCGATGACTGTGGCGTCATGCACCGGGCCACCCGGAATGCCGTAGTGCTCCATGTCGCCTTTGACGTATTCATTGAGAATATCGCCCACCAGCTTGCTGGCATTGTTGTTCAGACCCGCGATCTGCTTCAGGCGCGCTTCACTGGTCAGGATCTTGTGGGTCACGTCCAGCGGCAGGTAGGTCAGTTTGACGCCACTGCTCAGCACCACTTGCGCGGCCTGAGGGTCGGCGAACAGGTTGAATTCAGCTACCGGGGTGATATTGCCGCCGTTGAAGTGCGCACCACCCATGATCACCACTTCCTTGATGCCCTGAACGATTTCGGGCTCCTGAATCAGCGCCAGGGCCAGGTTGGTCTGTGGACCGAGCATGGCGATGGTAATGCTGTGGGGTTTGGCGGTCTTCAGGGTATCGATCAGATAATTGACCGCATTGCCTTTGGCCAGGCCTTTTTTCGGCTCATGCACGGTGACACCCGACAGGCCTTCCTTGCCATGGATATTCTCGGCATAGATCGGCGTGCGCATCAGCGGTTTCGGTGCACCGGCATACACCGGCACCTCTTCGCGCCCCGCCCATTCGCGAGCCAGGCGCGCATTACGCGAGGTCTTGTCCAGACGCACATTGCCTGCGACGGTGGTCAACGCACGAATATTCAGTTCTTCCGGCGATGCCAGGGCAAACAGCAAGGCGACCACATCATCGGCACCCGGGTCGGTGTCGATGATCAAATCGATCTTTTCCGCCGCTTGGGCGCTTGTTGCGGTAATCAGGGACAAAAGCAGCAAACTCCGGAGCAGGTGGTGCAGTTTCTGGGCATAGCGGTGCATAGCGCACTCCTTGTGCGTGGGAAGAACGGAAGTTAGAACGTTACGCCAGCCACCAGGACGATGTTGCAGTACGGCTGACATTCGCCTGTACGAATAATCGCCCGAGCCTGTCGGCTGAGCACTTTGAATTGGTCATGACTGAGCAGTTCGCGCCGGCCCAGCGCACCTTCGGTATTCAGTTCATCCAGCGTGCGCAAGGCCGAGGGTTTCTTGTCCAGAATCTCATGGGCCAGCACATGGCTTTCGACCTGCATTTCACTGAGTACGACCTTCAAGGTACTGACGAAATCCGGAATACCGTGGGTCAAGGCCAAGTCGATCAGTTCGACACCGGGCGGCACCGGCAGGCCGGCATCGCCGATCACGACGGTGTCGCCGTGGCCCAGGGACGCGATCAGCCGTGACAGTGCGACATTAAGCAAAGGGGTCTTTTTCATGGTGTTTTAAAGGCCTGTACGTCAGACAAGGTGGGAATCGAAGGCTGCGCGCCAGCACGGGTAACCGACAGCGCCGCGGCGACCTGGCCGAAACGGATGGCTTCGGCCTCGCTTTTGCCTGCCGCCAGGGCCGCGGCGAAACCGCCAACGAAGGTATCGCCGGCCGCCGTGGTATCGACCGCCTTCACTTTCGGCGCCGGGAAATGCTCGAAGCGTTTGCCATCGGCGAACAGTGATCCTTGGGCACCCAGGGTGATGATCACTTTGCCGGCCCCCATGCCGATCAAGCGGGTCGCGGCAGTTTCGGCGGTGCTCAGGGAATCCACCGGCAAACCACTCAGGGCCGAGGCTTCGCTTTCATTGGGGATCAGGTAATCGATGGCCGCATACCAATCCGCAGGCAGCGGGTGACTGGCCGGTGCCGGATTGAGGATCACGGTTTTACCCAGCTTACGACCACGCTTCAGGGCATGGCCGACCGTGGCATCCGGCACTTCCAGCTGACAGATGATGACATCCGCCGCCTGCAATACCGCGTCGAAACGGTCAATCACCTCGGGCGTCAGCGCACCGTTTGCACCCGCCACGATGACGATGGCGTTCTGACTGCTGTCATCGACCACGATCAACGCCACACCGCTGGAATCTTCGACAGTGCTGACTGCCTGGCAATCGATCTGCTCGGCCAACAACCCATCGCGCAGCACTTCGCCATAGGCGTCGCTGCCTACACAACCGACCATCGACACTTGTGCGCCCAGCCTCGATGCGGCCACGGCCTGGTTGGCGCCCTTGCCACCCGCGACCGTGGTAAACGATTTGCCGATCAGCGTTTCACCACCACGGGGCAGCCGTGGCGCCCGGGTTACCAGGTCCATGTTAAGGCTGCCTATTACCACTACTTTTGCTGGCATACATCACTCGTCAATTCTGTTTCTGCGGCGCTTTCGGTTCAGCAGTGCTTTTTGTTCAGCGATACTCAGCGAACACACTGGCCAGCGGCGCAGTCGATTCTCGCAGGACAATACTGGGTGTCACGATTCGCTGATCGGTCGCCAGATCCGGTGCGGCAATCCTGCGCAACAGCACCTCGGCCGCCATCTCGCCAAGCTGCAGGATCGACTGGCCCACGGTGGTCAGCGCCGGATAGACGTAACGGCTCATCTGGATATCGTCGAATCCAATCACCGACAGTTCGGTGGGTACGCGAATATTGCGCTCGGCAGCGGCACGTAACACACCGATACCGATCATGTCGTTGCCGGCGAAGATCGCGCTGGGCGGGTTCTTTTCCAGCAGGATCGCGGCGGCGTTGTAACCGCCGGTGCTGGTAAAGTCGCTTTCCAGCATGCGCTCGCGTGGCACTTCGACGCCCGCCTCTTTCAAGGCGCGGCAATAACCGGCCAGACGCATCTGCGCCACGCTGGTGCTTGCCGGCCCGCCAATCGTGGCGATGTCCCGGTGCCCCAACTCCAGCAGATGCCGGGTCGCCAGATAAGCGCCGTACTCATGATCGATGCGTACCAGATCGGCATCGACGCCTTCTAGCCCGCGGTCGACAATCACCATCGGCGTGCGCACGCCTGCCAGCCCTTCCGCCAGCCCACTGTCACCACCGGCCGATGCAACGATCAAGCCGTCGATGCGTTTTTCCAGCAGCACACGAAGGTAGCTTCGCTGCTTGTCCGGGTTGTCGTCGGAGTTGCAGAGGATGACGCAATAGCCGTTGCGCTCGCAGTAGTCCTCGATGCCACGGGCCAACTCGGCGAAGTACGGGTTGAGACTGTTGGGCACCAGCAGGCCGATGGTCGCGGTGGTTTTCGCTTTCAATGACCGGGCCACGGCACTGGGCACGTAGTCGAGACTTTTGATCGCCGCCTCGACCTTGACCCGTACTTCCTCACTGACCGGCCGCGTCTTGTTCACCACGTGGGAAACCGTGGTGTAGGAAATGCCCGCGAGTGCCGCTACATCCTTGATTGTTGCCATGACTCAGGTCCGCCGGCTTGCGCGCTGACTGCGATAAGTATCGAGCACCACCGCCACCACGATAACCGCACCGGTGATGATGCGTTTGGTGGGCTCGGTCGCGCCGATCTGCGCCAGACCGGCCGCCAGTACCGAAATGATCAGGACGCCGAAGAACGTGCTGATGACCGAGCCGCGCCCGCCCATCAGGCTGGTGCCGCCGATCACGACCGCGGCGATCACTTGCAGCTCCAGACCGGAGCCGGCATTCGGGTCCGCTGCTTCCAGGCGAGATATCTGAAACAACGCAGCGATACCGGCCAGCAGCCCCATCAGACTGAAGACCAGGATCTTGTAGGGCTTGGGATTGATCCCCGCCAGACGCACCGCTTCTTCGTTGGTGCCGATGCCGATCAGGTAACGACCGAACACGGTACGCGTCAGCACGGCTTGGGCGATGAAGATAATCAGCAAGGCAATGATGAATGACGGCGAGATACCGAACGCGATCGGGTTGGACAGCCAGGCGAAAGCATCACCGATGTAGGCGGTGCGCGAACCGGTCATCTGATACGCCAGGCCTCGCGCCATTTCCAGCACGCCGAGGGACACGATGAACGACGGAATCCGCCACGCCACGGTGATCGAGCCGGTGATGGTGCCGGCCAATGCCGCCGCGCCCATTCCCAATAGCGCCGCTGGCAGCACGCTCCAGCCCCAGCCGAGAATCGCCACGCTGACCGTCGACGCCGCGAGCGCCAGCACCGACCCCACCGACAGGTCGATACCGCCGATGATCAACACGAAGGTCATGCCAACCGCCAGCACCATCAAATCGGGTATCTGGTTGGCCAGGGTGCTGAAGGTGTCGTAAGACAGGAAATGGCTGCTCAGGATCGAAAACAGCGCGACCATCGCCAGCAAGGCACCGGCCAGACCCAGGTAGGTGCCGAGGCCGTAAAAATTGCCACTACGTTTGCCGGCCAAAGATGCAGTATTCATGGAAGATTCCTAGGCGCTGCTTCGTTGAGCAACGCATCACGTTTTTGGTAGCCGGCGAAAGCGGCGGCAAGCAAATCATCCTGGGTCCAGCTGTCACGCTCGAAGGTGTCGATCAGGCGCCCTGCCGAGAGCACACCAATGCGGTCGCAGATCAGCATCAGTTCGCGCAGGTCGCTGGACACCACTACCAGCGCCTTGCCCTGACGGGTCAATTCACCGAGTAATGCGTAGATATCGAACTTGGCACCGACGTCGATGCCACGGGTCGGCTCGTCGAACAGCATCACCGTGCAGTCGCGCTCCAGCCAGCGGCCGATCACGACTTTCTGCTGATTGCCGCCGGACAGTTCCGAGACCAATTGCGTCGGGCTGGAACTGCGAATGCGCATGGCGTTGATCTGACGCTGAGCCAGCGACATCTCGTCACTGTTATTAACAAAGCCGCCGCTGGAAATCACCGGCATATTGCCCAAGGCAATGTTGGCGCTGATTGATTGCGTCAGCAGAAGGCCTTCGCCCTTGCGATCTTCGGTGATCAGGGCGATGCCGTGACCGACTGCATCGGCCGGCGAACGAATACTCACCACCTGAGCCGACGCCCCCAGCGCGACGGTGCCGCTGTCGGCTGCATCGGCACCGAAGATCAGGCGCAGCAATTCGGTGCGCCCTGCCCCAATCAAACCGGAAATCCCGAAAATCTCACCGGCGCGCACCTCAAAGGACACATCGCGAACCTTATCGGAACGAGTCAGCCCTTTGACCGTCAAGGCCGGCGCACCGATGTTGCGCGGGCCCATGTCGATGTGCTCGCCCAATTCACGGCCGACCATCAGGGTAACCAGTTGCTCGCTGTTGTAATTGGCCATCGGCTCGACACAGACCAGGTTGCCGTCGCGCAATACCGCAATGCGCTGGGCCACCCGCGCCAATTCTTCAAGACGGTGGGAAATGTAGATGATCGATACGCCGCGAGCTTGCAGGCGAGTGATCTGCTCGAACAGCATTTCGACTTCACGGGCCGTCAGCATTGCAGTCGGCTCGTCGAGGATCAGCACGTGGCAATCGCCGATCAGGTTGCGGGCGATTTCCACCATTTGCTGGTGGCCGATACCCAACTCGCCGACCAGAGTGTCCGGGTCGATAGCGTCAAGGCCGACCTGGGCCATGGCCTCGATCGCCGCCTTGCGCAGCTGCTTGCGGCTGATCCAGCCACCGTGGCTGGGCAGGTTATCGAGAAACAGGTTTTCCGCCACCGACAACGTCGGCAACAGATTGAGCTCCTGCATGACCATGCGGATGCCCAGCTCTTCGGCCTGGCTCCGGCTGCCGGGACGATAATCCTGCCCCTGGAACTGCATCTGGCCGGTGGTCGGCGTGACCAGTCCGCCAATGATTTTCGACAGCGTGCTTTTACCCGCGCCATTCTCGCCGGTCAGCGCCAGCACTTCGCCGCGCATCAGCGTCAGGTCGATGCCAGTCAGGACGGGTTGGGCGTAGGTCTTACCGATACCGCTGACCGAGAGGACAGCGTTCGGGGCGCAAACGGACATAAAAACTCTCCATGTGCTCGCCCGAACGGGCGAGCACCGTTGTGTCGCCAGAAGGACTACTTGGTAACCAGCTCTACCGGAGTTTCGATGACGCCGTTGGCGCCGCTATCGACGGTCTCGCCTTTGATGATTTTCAGCGCAGTCTCGATGCCGAACACCGCTTGCCGGGCAGCAAACTGGTCGGCGGTTGCCAGGACGCGGCCATCCTTGAGCATCGGCTTGATCGCGTTGATGTTGTCGTAGCCGACCACTTGCACCTTGCCGGCCTTGCCCGCTGCACGCACGGCGGAAACGGCGCCGACGGCCATGCTGTCGTTACCGGCCAGCAGGGCTTTGACTTCCGGATATTCGCTGAGAATCGAAGCGGCAACCTTGTTGCCTTTGTCGATCTCCCAATCGCCGGACTGCAGAGACACAACCTTGATCTGCGCCGCTTCCATCGCATCCTTGAAGCCCGCCGTACGCTGCTGGGCGTTGGTGGTGGTGGAAACGCCTTCGATAATGCCGACTTCGTCACCAGCCTTCAGTTGCTTGGCCAGGTATTCGCCCACCAGACGCGCGCCTTTGCGGTTATCCGGGCCTACGAATGGAACGGTGATGTTTTTGCTTTTGACCACGGCCGGGTCCAGCTGGTTATCGATGTTGATCACGGTGATGCCGGCATCGACTGCTTTCTTGATGACCGGGACCATGGCCTTGGAGTCGGCCGGCGCGATGACCAGCGCATTGACCTTGGCCAGAATCATTTGCTCGACGATGCGCGTCTGGCCGGCCGTATCCGTTTCGTCCTTGATGCCGTTGGAGATCAGTTCGAAGTCGCCGGAGTGGTCTTTCTGGTAGGCCTTGGCGCCGTCTTCCATGGTCAGGAAAAATTCGTTGGCCAGAGATTTCATGACCAGTGCGACTTTAGGTTTTTCAGGGGTTTCGGCGAAAGCCGAAGAAACAGGCAACGCGGCGGATGCGGCAGCCAGCATAGCGACAGCGAGAAGACGTCCAGCGAATGGCAGCTTCATGGGTTCACTCCGATCTTATGATTATTCTGAGCAACGCTTGCACCGGAGTACGCCAGGACTCTGATCTCTACTGGATCAAGCCATCGGGGATGACCGCGCAAACGTTTGCGTAGACCGAACTATGCGAACCCTGTGGAGATTTGTCAACGCCGTGTTCTGCGTTCGGGTTAACAAAAAGCCAAGCCTTTTACATCACGCCGTGGTGCTGACCAGGCTGCCACTGCTGGAATCCTTGGCCAGTTCCTTGACCAGATTGCCTGTCACTTGCGCGAGCGCAGCGCTGGTATCGGCGATTTGCCCCTGGATCGACATGACAGCAGTGGCTTTGGCCTCCGGAGTCGGATAACTCGCTGCCTGAGCCGCCGCCAGTTGCTGCTGTTCGCGCAATTGCTGCTGCAGTTCCTGCATGCGCTTGAGCAAAACCTGCACCGCAATACTTTGATTGCTGCTTTTTCCAGATTTGGTTTCGCCCTGAGTCTGCGTAGCGCCACCGGTTCTGACCTGGTTGTCGCTACCCTCCTCTTCACCCAGCGCTTGGCCCGAGGCGTCGGACGTCGCTTCACTCAAGGCATTGATGGTCGCCGGGGACTTGCCCGCGATAGTGATTGCGCCTGCATTTGGAAAACCGACAGTAAACGACATTTGAACTCCTGGAAAAAAAATCTCTTTAAAGGAGCATCGACCTGCGAGGGGGTTTCTTTAGCACTGATTTCCGATTTTGCAAGTCGACTTTCTCAATGGAGGTCGGAGAGCCGAACAAAAAAACTCCACATGTTCGGAAACCCGGACGAGCAAGCACGAAAGCATCGCCGGCCTTAGCGATAATAATTATAAAAATCATGATGTTAAAAGATCACCTTCTCCAACGTCTGGCTGGTACAGATCCTGCTCTTCTTCTACACCCCCGGCGTTCAGATCTGCTTGGGGCGCTTCTGGATGACCTGCATTCCGCACCGTCTCACCACTAGAGAAAACAATAATGAAATCTGTGTTCAATACTTTTATTCCGGGCACTTTGGCCCTGCTGCTGCTTCTACCCACCGCCCTTCAGGCAAAAGAAGTCGAAACCCAACAGAAACTGGCGAATGTGGTGATCCTGGCCACTGGCGGCACCATTGCAGGTGCGGGCGCCAGCGCCGCCAAAAGCGCCACCTATCAAGCGGCAAAAGTCGGCATCGAACAATTGATCGCAGGCGTTCCGCAGCTAAGCCAATTAGCTAACGTGCGTGGCGAACAGGTCATGCAGATCGCATCCGAAAGCATCACCAACGACAACCTCCTGCAACTGGGTCGTCGCGTGGCTGAATTGGCCGACAGCAAAGACGTCGATGGCATTGTCATCACCCACGGCACCGACACCCTGGAAGAAACCGCTTACTTCCTGAACCTGGTGGAGAAAACCGACAAACCGATCATCGTCGTGGGCTCAATGCGTCCTGGTACCGCCATGTCGGCTGACGGCATGCTGAACCTGTACAACGCCGTCGCCGTGGCCAGCAGCAAAGACGCACGCGGCAAAGGCGTACTGGTGACCATGAACGATGAGATCCAGTCGGGTCGCGACGTCAGCAAAATGGTCAACATCAAGACCGAGGCGTTCAAAAGTGCCTGGGGCCCACTGGGCATGGTGGTCGAAGGTAAGTCCTACTGGTTCCGTCTGCCGGCCAAGCGCCACACCATGGACTCGGAATTCGACATCAAAACCATCAAGAGCCTGCCTGACGTCGAAATCGCCTACTCCTACGGCAACGTCAGCGACACCGCCTACAAGGCCCTGGCTCAATCAGGCGCCAAAGCCATCATCCATGCCGGTACCGGCAATGGCTCGGTCTCGTCCCGCGTGGTTCCAGCCCTGCAAGCCCTACGCAAGGACGGCGTGCAAATCATTCGTTCTTCCCACGTCAACGCCGGTGGTTTCGTACTGCGTAACGCCGAACAGCCTGACGACAAGTACGACTGGGTTGTGGCTCATGATTTGAACCCGCAAAAAGCCCGCATCCTGGCCATGGTCGCGTTGACCAAGACCAACGACAGCAAAGAACTGCAACGGATGTTCTGGGAATACTGATTCGCCCTCGCCCGACCTTTTCCGGTCGGGCACTGCCGTAACCACTTGCCAGCCTTGGCGAGTGGTTCACGACCTCTTCCGATAAAAAACTCCAACTGTCCTACACCAAACGGAAAAAACCACTGTCAGAGGATTTTCTTGAATTTTAAGCAGTTGCGAAAATGCCTACAGTTAAATACTGTATGCACGTACAGCTCAATAAGGATAATTCCGTGGCCACTTCCTCTGCCTCCCCTGACGCCTATGAACGCCTGGGCATGCGCGTTCAGAAAGTCATCAATTCCCCCACCGCTCAGAAAGCCAAAGCGGCACTGATCTTCCGACTTCCGGACGAACCCGTGGATGAGTGGGAACGCTTGCTCGAAGAAATCGACGAGAACGATAACGTCACCCTCGCCCATCGCGACGATGGCGGCGTGCAGATTTTCTGGGTTGTGCCGAAGGAAGATTGAGTCAATGAGTGTCCGCTGGTTTGCTTTGCTGTTTTTGCTCATCACCCTCGGGGCCCAGGCTGGCGCCCCACGCACCTTCAACGAAGCGAAGAAAGTCGCGTGGACGTTGTACGCCCCGCAATCCACCGAGTTTTATTGCGGCTGCAAATACACCGGCAACCGTGTGAACCTCGCTGCCTGCGGTTATGTACCGCGCAAAAATGCCAAACGCGCCTCGCGCATCGAGTGGGAACACATTGTCCCGGCCTGGCAGATCGGTCATCAGCGTGAATGCTGGCAACAAGGTGGTCGCAAGAATTGCACGCGGTACGATCCGACCTATCAAAAGGCCGAGGCTGACTTGCACAATCTGGTGCCAAGCATCGGCGAGGTGAATGGCGATCGCAGCAACTTCAGTTTCGGCTGGCTACCCGTGCAATCGGGTCAATACGGCTCGTGCCTGACCCAGGTCGACTTCAAGGCGAAGAAGGTCATGCCTCGCCCGTCCATTCGCGGCATGATCGCCCGGACTTACTTTTACATGAGCAAGCAGTACGGCTTGCGCCTTTCCAGACAGGATCGGCAACTGTACGAAGCCTGGAACAAGACTTATCCGGTACAGGCCTGGGAACGTCAGCGCAACCAGAGCGTGGCGTGCGTAATGGGGCGCGGCAACGAGTTTGTCGGCCCGGTAGACATGAAAGCCTGCGGCTGACCAGCCACTGAAACAACAAAGGCCTGGGGCATTACACCCCAGGCCTTTGTTCGCTTCTAACCGCCGCTTTTGTTGTGGCGCCGGCAACCCATCAAAGTGAGCGATTCCCTCCGCGCATTGACCCTCCCGGGAATCGACGCCCCCCCCGAAGAGAAGCGTCCCCGTGGATGCCCTTTACAATGCTCAGCCAAACCTGCGCAGAACGGTTACTGAGCCGTCGGATGCTCGACGACCAGCGATTCGATGTTCATTTTTTTTGCCCTGGCGAGCGCAGCCGTCAAGTCTGCCTGCCTGCCCTCGGCCTCGGCTTTTGAACTGAACGGCCCGACCAGAATACGAACCTTTCCATTTTCCTTGACGACGTTGGAAACGAAGCTGTGCTCGATCAACCAGCCACTCAGGTCGCTGACCGCCTGGGGTGTTTCGCCCCGCACCTCGACGTCCCATTGAGGGCCGGTTGTCGCCGCGGGCGCTGAAGCGACTGCCGGTTGCGGCTTTTTAGCGTCAACGCTCTTACTCTCACCGCACCCGGCCAACGTCAGTACTGCCATTACCAAGGCCATTTTGCGCACAACACTTCCCTCTGAATGCTTAAAGCGGCGATTTTAGCATCCATGGATCCCTCCCGAGTGCCGCAAAATGGGCTCAAAACAACGAGAATGATGGTTGTCGCCTCTGTATAGTTACGCCTTGGGAATTAATGCAGCATCTGCGCGTCAGAAAGAGGCACCCAAACTGAGACTTCGCACTAATCTATACCTAATACCGACCTCTGCACTGTCCCAATCAGGTGCCCTACAAAGCAATCAAGGAGAAAACCATGCTGATACTCACCCGCAAAGTCGGTGAAAGCATAAACATCGGTGATGACATTACGATCACCATTCTGGGCGTAAGCGGCCAGCAAGTCAGGATTGGCATCAACGCCCCGAAAGACGTTGCGGTGCATCGCGAAGAAATCTACCAACGCATTCAGGCTGGCCTGACCGCTCCAGACAAGCCGCAAACCCCCTGAATCCTGCCGCAGTCAGTAGCCAGCCCGTTCAGTCTCGAATAATGGCTGGCTAAAGATTCAAGCGCCGCATCGCTCTCCACTAGCCTCTCTTTGAGATGCCATCGCAACGTGGAGCCGATACTACCGCCCGTCCCGCATTATGACTGTCAGACGTTTCGGATTTGCTGCAAGAAAGCGCTTCCTGCTTCCTGGCTAACCGAACGCGACCCCTCGCGCCATTCCCGTCGCAGCGACGACCATCAGCATCAGAAGCAGCGCTTCGATATGACTGATACGGGCAAACAGCGTTGCGCGCCCGGTATCGATAGCCGCCCCACGGCCCAGCGCAAGCCGCCATTTGATCAGCGTCGCCATCGGCACGACTTCAAGCAACAGGATGAAGACAAAGAGTGTCATCTTGAGATGAAACAGAGGTTGGTGAAGGTAGTAGTCAGTGCCTTTTTCGTACCCGCCAAAGGCTCGCATCCCACCCGTGACCAATAGAATGACGGCAGAGATACCCCATAGATTGTCCGCCATCAAAACACTGCGCGCTTCCCCCACCCCAGCAACCAGGCGACGTAAAGCCGTGCCGCGGGTCAATACGGCCCAGAAGCCCAGCGCAAAGGCCAAGAGATGAATCGCCGCCAGAAACCATTGAGCCATCGACATACTCCTTATGGATGAAGTTGAATCAGCCCTACAGTAGTAGTCCATCGTGCGCGATTTGCCCACGCACGTGGCTTAGCCCGCCACTGACATGAGGTCACTCTGCGTAAGTTTCTATCGGCTGATCTGGCAACGCACCAGCTCGATCACCCTGGCGACGGTCAAGCAACATCTGTTGCTGGCGGTGATCAGTAGCTTGATTGGGGGTGTCATGGTGCTTTTCGTCAGGGCGACCAATGTGCCGGGCATCTCAATAGCCGATTCTGTTGGCAAACAATGGACGCAAAAAAAAGCCGGGCTCCTGATGGATACCCGGCTTTGAGAATTCTTGGACTCAATCCGTTCTGTTTGAAATCGAAGTACGAGCGTTGCTTAAGCCTTTCGCATTGTGATCGCCAGGCGTAGTGGTCGAAATGGCAGAGGCCTTCGTTATCCCTCGTGTATCCCGGGAATTCGCGATGCCCGAAGTCACCGAACCATGACCGCTGTCACCGTTTCGATCGCTACCGTAGTGGTTGCCACTGATGCCATGGTCCCGAACAGCCCTGCCTGCATGATCGCTGCTCAAACCATCGCCGCGGCCAATCGAAGTGCGAGCGTTGCTTAATCCTTTCGCATTGTGATCGCCAGGCGTAGTGGCCGAAATGGCAGAGGCCTTCGTTATACCTCGTGTATCCCGGGAGTTCGCGATGCCCGAAGTCACCGAACCATGACCGCTGTCACCGTTTCGATCGCTACCGTAGTGGTTGCCTCTGATGCCATGGTCCCGAACAGCCTTGCCAGCGTGATCGCTGCTCAAACCATCGCCTCGGCCATTGCTGACACCACCGGAATGGCCGGAACCACCCTGGCCGCCGCTGCCGCCATTACCGCCACCGTTTCCGCCACCATTGCCGCCGCCATTGCCGCCACCGTTACCACCACCACCACCACCACCACCACCACCCTTCGCGTAGGCGGAGCTCATGATGGATAGGTCAGCAGGGAGCAATGGCGCAGCTGCAAGCATCATCACGCATGACATGACCGCAATAAAATTCTTGTTTTTTAATAACATGATGGGTTTCCATGGGGTTGATATAGCACGGAGTAATTGACCCCTTTGCTCCCCCACAGTTCAAAGAACGACGACCAGCGGGCAGGCAATGTGCTGCTACCGAACATGCACACTGCCTCCCGTGATTTTGCTGATGGTTATGCTGCAAAGACGCGATAGGAATTTGTCGCTTTCACATCAATCGAACGCGCCATCAAGAACCTCATAAATAATCCCGGTGGCGATGGCCACCAGCAACAAATCAGTGCCAGCCTGCTGCCACTCATAGCCATCGTAGTGCGGAAGCCTGCCGAGCAATCGGCCGTCGAGTTTTTTGGCGATACCCGGCGGTAGAGGTTTTCCGCGGGCGAGGTTCTTTTGAATGCCAGGCGGCAAGGCAGGCCCGGGACTCCAGTAGTCACGATAACCGCCAACGATTCCAAGGACGCTACCGTGGTTGATGCTCGGGCCGTGACTCCAATCGTCACCCCCTGAACCTTTCCCCTTGTTTCCATGGCCGGAGTTGCCATGGTCCTGAACATATTGAGGATTTCCCTTGCCGCCTCCCTGACCCTTACCGTTTCCCGGGTCGGCCAATGCAGTCGCGGAACCGGACACCAGGGCAAGACAGGTCACAGCGGCAATCAACGAGCGAGATCTAAACATATCCGTTCTCTCAGAAAAGGGATGCATCTTGCAATGTAGACGCTTATGGCTGTGTTAGTTCGGAAAGTGTGTTCATTGGAGGTGGGCGTTGAAAGGGGCTTTGGGAAGGTTATGCAAATCGCAGTGTCTAGTCCTGAAACAGGTGTAAACCTTATTCAGGACGGGACACAGACAACAAAAAAGGGCCCACCTTTCGGTGAGCCCTTCTAGACCGCCCAGCAGAGCGGATTTTGTTTGGTAGGCGCGATTGGACTCGAACCAACGACCCCCACCATGTCAAGGTGGTGCTCTAACCAACTGAGCTACGTGCCTGCTGTGAGGCGGCATTCTACGGAATTCCGGAGGGGTGTCAACACCTTTTTTTCACCTAACCCTATGAATATGCAAAATATTTAATTTTGCTGTGGCAAAGAAGATTTTCCGGTGGCTGGCGGTCGATTTTTAACTCGGGTAGGATCGAGGCACTCGTAAAATATATTAAACAGAGGCTGCAGGATGGCGAACACCCCCTACCCGGAATCCTATTACGCCGCATCGGCCAATGCGGCGCCGCTGCGCCCGGTTTTGCAGGACGATGTAGAAACTGATGTCTGTGTGATTGGCGCCGGTTATACCGGTCTGTCCTCAGCCCTGTTTCTGCTGGAGAACGGTTTTCGGGTAACGGTCCTGGAAGCGGCCAAGGTGGGTTTTGGCGCGTCAGGGCGCAACGGTGGCCAGATCGTTAACAGCTACAGCCGCGATATCGATGTGATCGAGCGCAGTGTTGGCCCCAAGCAAGCTCAGCTACTGGGGCAAATGGCATTCGAGGGCGCGCGAATCATTCGGGAGCGGGCGGCCAAATACAACATCCAGTGCGACCTGAAGGACGGCGGCGTGTTCGCCGCCATCACCGCCAAGCAGATGGGCCATCTGGAATCCCAGAAGCGCCTGTGGGAGCGTTTCGGTCACACGCAACTTGAGCTGCTGGATCAGCGACGCATCCGCGAAGTGGTGGCTTGCGATCAATACGTCGGCGGCATGCTGGACATGAGCGGCGGGCATATTCATCCACTCAACCTTGCCTTGGGCGAGGCAGCAGCCGTGGAGTCGCTGGGCGGCACTATTTACGAGCAGTCGCCAGCGGTGCGCATCGAGCGCGGCGCCAATCCGGTGGTGCATACACCTCAGGGCAAGGTCAGGGCCAAATTCATTATCGTTGCCGGCAACGCTTACATCGGCAATCTGGTGCCGGAACTGGCAGCCAAGTCGATGCCCTGCGGGACCCAAGTGATCACCACCGAACCCTTGGGCGATGAATTGGCCAAACGCCTGCTGCCCCAGGACTACTGCGTCGAAGATTGTAACTACCTGCTTGATTACTACCGCCTGAGCGCGGACAAACGTCTGATTTTCGGCGGCGGCGTGGTGTATGGCGCACGGGATCCGGCGAACATCGAGGCGATCATTCGACCGAAGATGCTCAAGGCCTTCCCGCAACTCAAGGACGTGAAAATCGATTACGCCTGGACCGGCAATTTCCTGCTGACCCTGTCACGCCTTCCCCAGGTCGGACGGCTGAGCGATAACATCTACTATTCCCAGGGCTGCAGCGGTCATGGCGTGACATACACACACCTGGCAGGCAAGGTGCTGGCCGAAGCATTGCGCGGTCAGGCCGAGCGCTTCGACGCGTTTGCCGACCTGCCCCACTACCCCTTCCCCGGCGGACAACTGCTGCGTACACCGTTCGCTGCGCTGGGTGCCTGGTATTACGGATTACGGGACAAGCTCGGGGTCTGACGAGGCCTCCGCCCCACGACGCTGCTAGCAGCTGCTCAGCAACCATTTGTTCAGGGCCAGCGACGCGAAAGGAGAAAATGCCAAATCGCAGACACAAAAAACCCCGGTCTTTCGACCAGGGTCTTTGCTATCGACTCGAAACAGACACTGGCTTTACCAGCGGCTTGCTTCGTAGCTCCAAGGCGTTCAGCGGGCCTTGAGGCAGATATGGCGCAGCGGACGGGACTCGAACCCGCGACCCCCGGCGTGACAGGCCGGTATTCTAACCGACTGAACTACCGCTGCGTATCGCTTTGGACTTTCGCCCAAGTAACTCGTCTGACTGGAAAGCTTCGAGGCTTTTCAATCTCGAGGCAGGCGAACCTGACTCGGAAAATATGGCGCAGCGGACGGGACTCGAACCCGCGACCCCCGGCGTGACAGGCCGGTATTCTAACCGACTGAACTACCGCTGCGCGTCGGTGGAGGCTTTTAAAGCTTCCATCTTGCTTTCGCAAGACTCTCGGAAGTGGTGGGTGATGACGGGATCGAACCGCCGACATTCTGCTTGTAAGGCAGACGCTCTCCCAGCTGAGCTAATCACCCGTTTGCATCTCCGAGGCCGCGAAATTTACGCAGGTACCGAAGCTAAGTCAATACCCTGCTTGAAGTTTTTCTGAAAAAGACAAAATTGTGTCTTAACAGTCAGACCGCTTTCGCGAGCAAGCCCGCTCCCACACTGGATCTGCGACAGACCACTGGTTTGTGATCGACATAAATTCAGTGTGGGGGGCGGGCTTGCTCACGAAGACGGCGGCACACTTAACATCAATGCTGGCGACAGCGCCACGCCCCGTTACTCGCTGTAGATCATCTTCTTGGTCATGCCACCATCGACCACGAACTCCTGGCCCGTGACGAACCCTGCGTTCCTCGACAGCAACCACGCCACCATCGCCGCCACGTCCTCGACCGTCCCGACCCTGCCCGCCGGATGCTGTGCATGATCGGCGTCAGTCAGCGGCTCGGCACGCCGCACCGCCGGGTCCCGCGTGTCGATCCAGCCCGGACTGACCGCATTGACGCGAATCTCCGGCCCAAGGCTGATGGCCAAGGCGTGAGTCAGGGCCAATAGACCGCCCTTGCTCGCCGCATAAGCCTCTGTATCGGGTTCCGACTGCGCGGCACGGGTCGAGGCCAGATTAACGATGGCACCGCTGTGAGCGCGCAGGTACGGCGCACAGTGCTTGGCCAGCAGCATCGGCCCGCTGAGGTTCACCGCCAACACCCGGTTCCAGTAGGCCAGATCGAGGCTTTCCAGGGTGATGTTGTGCGGGTCAGCCACCGCCGCGTTGCACACCAACGCGTCCAGACGCCCGAACTGCCCCAGCACTTCAGCCACGCCCAGTGTCACCTGAGCTTCATTCGCGACGTCCATGGCGATGAACCAGGCGTTCTCACCCAGCACCTTCGCCACTTTCGAACCGCGCTCTCGATCCAGATCGGTCAGCACCACCTGCCAGCCTTCGCTGATCAGCCAGGCCGCAATGCCCAGGCCAATGCCGCGCGCGGCACCGGTGACCAGTGCGACGCGGCCATGGGTGCCCGTGGTCGGCGTGGACAACTCGATCACAAGGCAGCCAACCCGCGCGCCAGATCGGCTTGCAGGTCTGCCACGTCTTCCAGACCGACCGCAATGCGGATCAGGCTGTCACGGATCCCCGCCGCCTCACGCTCTTGTGGCGCGAGACGGCCGTGAGAGGTGGTGCTCGGGTGAGTGATGGTGGTTTTGCTGTCGCCCAGGTTGGCGGTGATGGAGATCAGGCGCGTCGCATCGATAAAGCGCCAGGCGCCCTCTTTGCCGCCCTTGACCTCGAAACTCACGACCGCACCGAAACCCTTCTGCTGACGCTGGGCCAGTTCATGCTGCGGATGGCTCTTGAGGCCGGCGTAATGGACTTTCTCGATACCGTCCTGCTGCTCCAGCCATTCAGCCAGTTGCTGGGCATTGGCGCAGTGCGCCTTCATGCGCAGGCTCAGTGTTTCCAGCCCTTTGAGAAAAATCCAGGCGTTGAACGGACTCAAGGTCGGCCCGGCAGTACGCAGGAAACCGACGACTTCTTTCATCTGCTCGCTACGACCGGCCACGACGCCACCCATGCAACGGCCCTGGCCGTCGATGAACTTGGTCGCCGAGTGCACGACGATGTCCGCGCCCATCTTCAGCGGCTGCTGCAACGCAGGCGTGCAGAAGCAGTTGTCGACCACCAGCATCGCACCTTTGGCGTGCGCGATTTCCGACAGCGCAGTGATATCCACCAACTCGGCCAGCGGGTTGGAAGGCGACTCGACGAACAGCAACCTGGTGTTGGCCTTGATCGCCGCATCCCAGCCGGACAAGTCCGCCAGGGGCACGTAATCGACTTCGATGCCGAAGCGCTTGAAGTACTTCTCGAACAGGCTGATGGTCGAGCCGAACACGCTACGCGACACCAGCACATGATCGCCAGCGCTGCACAGGCTCATCACCACCGCCATGATCGCCGCCATGCCGGTCGCCGTGGCCACCGCCTGCTCAGCGCTTTCCAGCGCGGCAATGCGCTCTTCGAACGCGCGCACGGTCGGGTTGGTGTAGCGCGAGTAAACGTTGCCCGGGACTTCACCAGCAAAGCGCGCGGCCGCGTCGGCGGCAGTACGGAATACATAGCTGGAAGTGAAGAACATCGGATCACCGTGTTCGCCTTCCGGCGTGCGGTGCTGACCGGCGCGTACGGCCAGGGTATCGAACGCTACGCCTTCAAGGTCGCTGTCCAGCCGACCGGCATCCCAATCCTGACTCATGCTGTCACTCCTTGCCTTGTTCGGTAGTAGATACAAAACCGGCCCCTCAGGGCCGGTAGAAACTCAGTTGTTGTACAGATCGATGATCGCACTGACTGCCTGGGTCTTGACCTTGGAGGCATCGTTTCGCGCCTGCTCGATCTTGTTCAGGTAAGCCTCGTCGACGTCACCGGTGACGTACTGGCCATCGAACACCGCGCAATCGAACTTCTCGATCTTGATCTTGCCGCCACCGACCGCTTCGATCAAGTCAGGCAGGTCCTGATAGATCAACCAGTCAGCGCCGATCAGGTCGGCCACGTCCTGGGTCGAACGATTGTGGGCGATCAGCTCGTGAGCGCTCGGCATGTCGATGCCGTAGACGTTCGGGTAGCGCACGGCTGGTGCTGCGGAGCAGAAGTAAACGTTTTTGGCGCCAGCTTCACGCGCCATCTGGATGATCTGCTTGCAGGTGGTGCCGCGAACGATCGAGTCATCCACCAGCATCACGTTCTTGCCGCGGAATTCCAGCTCGATGGCATTGAGCTTCTGGCGTACGGATTTTTTCCGTGCAGCCTGACCCGGCATGATGAAGGTCCGGCCGATGTAGCGGTTCTTCACGAAGCCTTCGCGGAACTTGACGCCCAAGTGGTTCGCCAGTTCCAGGGCCGCGGTGCGGCTGGTGTCCGGAATAGGGATAACCACATCGATGTCGTGATCCGGACGCTCGCGCAGGATCTTCTCGGCGAGCTTCTCACCCATGCGCAGGCGGGCCTTGTAAACCGAGACGCCGTCGATGATCGAGTCCGGACGCGCCAGGTAGACGTGTTCGAAAATGCACGGAGTCAGCGACGGGTTGGTTGCGCACTGACGGGTGTGCAACTTGCCATCCTCAGTGATGTAGACCGCTTCGCCCGGCGCCAGGTCGCGAATCAGAGTGAAACCGAGCACGTCCAGCGAAACACTTTCGGAGGCGATCATGTACTCGACACCTTCGTCGGTGTGACGCTGACCGAAGACGATCGGGCGGATGCCGTGCGGGTCGCGGAAACCGACGATGCCGTAACCGGTCACCATCGCCACGACTGCATAACCACCGACGCAACGGTTGTGCACGTCGGTGACGGCAGCGAACACGTCTTCTTCGGTCGGCTGCAACTTGCCGCGCTGGGCCAACTCATGCGCGAACACGTTGAGCAGCACTTCCGAATCGGAGTTGGTGTTGACGTGGCGCAGGTCAGATTCGTAAATCTCCTTGGCCAGCTGTTCAACGTTGGTCAGGTTACCGTTGTGCGCCAGGGTGATGCCATACGGCGAGTTGACGTAAAACGGTTGGGCCTCGGCCGAAGTCGAGCTACCCGCGGTCGGGTAACGCACATGGCCAATGCCCATATGGCCGACCAGGCGCTGCATATGACGCTGATGGAACACGTCACGCACCAGCCCGTTGTCCTTGCGCAGGAATAACCGGCCATCATGGCTGGTCACGATACCGGCAGCGTCCTGGCCGCGGTGCTGGAGGACGGTTAGCGCGTCATACAGCGCCTGATTGACGTTCGACTTACCGACGATACCGACGATGCCACACATGCGACGCAACCCCTACTTAATGGATCTGAACTGAACACAACTCACTGAGGCGTTTTGGCCATCGGCAAGAGGTGCTCCTTGAACGGTATATCAGCGGGTACGCTGATTCCGCTGGCAAGCCACTGACTGCTCCACCCGAGGATCAGGTTTTTGGACCAGTCTGCGACCAATAGAAATTTTGGCACGAGCTGTGATTCTTTCCACCAGCCGTCCTGCTGTACCGGCCCCAGGCTCAACAGCCCGACCGCCACGACCACCAGCAACACGCCACGCGCAGCGCCGAAGGCCATGCCGAGGAATCGATCGGTCCCGGATAGCCCGGTGACGCGAACCAATTCGCCGATAAGATAATTGATCATTGCGCCCACGATTAAGGTGGCGACAAACATGATGGCACAGCCCGTGATCACACGAGCCGATGGCGTTTCAATGTATCCGCCGAGGTACTCGGACAATGAACCACCGAACATCCAGGCAACAGCTCCTGCGATGATCCAGGTCAGCAGCGAGAGTGCTTCCTTGACGAAGCCGCGGCTCAGACTGATCAAAGCGGAGATGGCGACGATTGCAACGATCGCCCAGTCAACCCAGGTAAATGGCACAGTGCAGCCTACAGACGGATAAGGCGGCGCATTTTAGCAGAGCCCATGCTTATCGGTAAGCTGCGATTGTCAGTGCTTTTCAAATCAGGGCGATAGATTTAACCGCGCTCAGGCTGGAAACGCACAACAAAACCCTTGAGGTTCTGCTGACGACTCAACAAATCACGCAGACGATCGGCTTCCGCGCGCTCGATCAGCGGCCCAACGAACACCCGATTTTTGCCATCCGCGGAGCGGATATAGGCGTTATAACCTTGGCTGCGCAGGGTTTTCTGCAGGCTTTCAGCGCTTTCACGGCTCGACAGGCTCGCCAGTTGTACCGACCAGCTGACCGACAGGCCATTGGCATCGACACGGCTTGGGGTGGTGCCGGGCTTGGTGGGTGCGGCAGTAATTGGTTGGGCAGGCGCCGGCACAGGCTTGGCGACTGGCGCCGGAGGCGGTGCGACCGGCTTGGCAGCCGGCGACGCTGGCGCCACGGGAGCGCTTGGCGCAATCGGTGCCGACGGCGCTTGCTGCTCGGCAATTTCGTCATCGCTTGGCACAGGCTCCTGCGGCAATGCCTGCGGTTCAGGCACCGCCACCGGCTCGACCTGCACTTGTGGCATAGCCGGCGCTTGCGGTGCAGCCGGTGCGTCGACCCTCACCTGGCGCTGTTCGTCCTGACGGGAAAACAGCATCGGCAGGAAAATCACCGCCAGCGCCACCAGCACCAGGGCACCGACCATGCGCTGCTTGTACGCCTTATCCAGCAAAGCCATTTGCCGCTTCCTCCGTGGAGCGCCGGGCCAGCCATTCAAGGGCCTCGGCGACACAATAAAATGATCCGAACAACAGAATTTCGTCGTCGCTCGTCGCCTGCGCGCACTGCCCTTCCAGAGCCGCGGCCACGCTGTCATAAGACGTTACCGAGGCGCCAAGGTTCTGCAGCGCCGCGTGCAGCTGCTCAACCGGTCGCGCCCGCGGCGAATCCAGCGGGGCGACAGCCCAATGCTGGACACTAGCATTCAATTCACCGACAACACCATCCAGATCCTTGTCCGCCAACAACCCGAACACCGCCAGACGTCTGCCGGCTGGTGGCTGGCTGGCCAGACGCCGGGCCAGATATTCCGCCGCATGGGGGTTGTGCCCAACGTCCAGCAATATATTCAGGCGTTTGCCCTGCCAGTCGAACTGACGGCGATCGAGACGACCGACCACCCGCGTCGCTTTCAGCGCTTCAATAATCTGCGCATCCACCCAAGGCAAGCCGAGCAGCAGGTAAGCCTGCAACGCCAGTGCGGCGTTTTCCATCGGCAGATCGAGCAATGGCAGATCATGCAACTCGACTACACGCCCCTGAGCATCAAGGCCGCGCCATTGCCAGTTGTGATCGGTGATACCCAGGTCGAAATCGCGCCCACGCAGGAAAAACGGGCAATTGAGCTCGCGCGCCTTATCCAGAAGTGGTTGTGGAGGATTCAGATCGCCACAGAGCGCAGGGGCGCCCTGGCGGAAGATGCCGGCCTTTTCGAAAGCCACGGATTCGCGGGTATCGCCCAGGTAATCCGCATGATCGACCCCGATGCTGGTGACCAGCGCAATATCGGCATCCACCACGTTGACCGTGTCCAGACGCCCGCCCAGGCCGACTTCCAGCACCACCGCATCAAGCCCTGCCTGTTGAAACAGCCAGAACGCCGCCAGGGTGCCCATCTCGAAATAAGTCAGGGAAGTGTCGCCACGACCGGCCTCGACCGCAGCGAAGGCTTCGCACAGCTGGGCGTCAGTGGCTTCGACGCCATTGACCTGCACCCGCTCGTTGTAACGCAGCAGGTGCGGAGAATTGTAGACACCGACGTTCAGGCCCTGCGCCCGCAGCAATGAAGCCACGAACGCACAGGTAGACCCCTTGCCGTTGGTGCCGGTGACCGTAATCACCCGAGGCGCCGGCTTGCCCAGCCCCATGCGGGACGCTACCTGTTGCGAACGCTCCAGCCCCATGTCGATAGCTGAAGGATGCAACCGTTCAAGGTAGGCGAGCCACTCGCCAAGGGTGCGCTCGGTCATATGTTCGCAGGTACCGGCGGAACCACGATCGGCTCGATCGGCGCGGCGACGAATTTTGGCGTCGGCAGGCCCATCATTTGTGCCAGCAGGTTGCCCAGACGCGGACGCAGTTCCTGACGGTGAATGATCATGTCGATCGCGCCGTGCTCCAGCAGGAACTCACTGCGCTGGAAACCTTCCGGCAATTTTTCGCGAACGGTTTGTTCGATAACGCGCGGACCGGCGAAACCGATCAAGGCTTTCGGCTCACCAACGATCACGTCGCCGAGCATCGCCAGACTGGCGGAAACACCGCCGTAGACCGGGTCGGTCAGTACCGAGATGAACGGAATCCCTTCTTCACGCAGGCGCGCCAGCACCGCAGAGGTCTTGGCCATTTGCATCAGGGAGATCAGCGCTTCTTGCATCCGCGCACCACCGGAGGCGGCGAAGCAGATCATCGGGCAACGGTTTTCCAAGGCGTAATTGGCGGCGCGCACGAAGCGCTCACCGACGATAGCGCCCATCGAGCCACCCATGAAGGAGAATTCGAAAGCCGACACCACCACCGGCATGCCCAGCAAGGTGCCGCTCATGGAGATCAGCGCGTCTTTTTCGCCGGTCTGCTTTTGCGCAGCGGTCAGGCGGTCCTTGTACTTCTTGCCGTCGCGGAATTTCAGACGGTCAACCGGCTCCAGGTCCGCGCCCAGCTCGGCACGGCCTTCAGCGTCGAGGAAGATGTCGATGCGCGCCCGCGCGCCGATGCGCATGTGGTGGTTGCACTTGGGGCAAACGTCCAGGGTCTTTTCCAGCTCCGGACGATACAGCACCGCCTCGCAAGATGGGCATTTGTGCCATAGACCTTCAGGCACCGAGCTCTTCTTGACCTCGGAACGCATGATCGAAGGGATCAGTTTGTCTACTAACCAGTTGCTCATGCTTTCTTTCTCCAGTACCGGCGGCCCGAACGCTCTGGTTCGCAGCCCCGTGTATGCCCTTGAGCTAAATTCATGTGTGTGGCGATGATTGATCGGGTGGCCGGGTCAGCGAAACGTGACCTGCGTACAACCCGAAACATCCTCAGCCATGCCTGTGGACGGCGGCAGTGTGCCAGCCGTCACATCAACGTAGGAGCTGGTAGGGGTTGACGAGTGAAACGAGGCTGCGATCTTTTAATCTTGCATGTAAAAAACAAAGTCAAAAGATCGCAGCCTCGTTTCACTCGACAGCTCCTACACCGCGCCTACAACCGCTTTGATGAATGCCTGAATCTTTGCGTGATCCTTGATGCCCTTGCTCGCCTCCACCCCACCACTGACATCGACCGCGTAGGGCCGGACCCGGGCAATCGCCTCGGCGACGTTGTCTGGCGTCAAGCCGCCCGCCAGGATGATCGGCTTGCTCAGGCCTTGCGGTATCAGAGACCAGTCGAAGGCTTCTCCGGTTCCACCGGGAACGCCTTCGACGTACGTGTCGAGCAGGATCCCGCTGGCACTGGCGTAGGCATCGCAAGCGGCTGCGATGTCATCACCGGCCTTGACCCGCAACGCCTTGATGTACGGTCGATGCCAGCCCTCGCAATCGGCCGCGGTCTCGTCGCCATGGAACTGCAACAGGTCCAGCGGCACGGCATCGAGAATTTCCCCCAACTCGCAGCGACTGGCGTTGACGAACAAACCCACGGTGGTTACGAACGGCGGCAAAGCCTTGATGATCGCCCTCGCCTGCTCGACCGTCACGGCCCGCGGGCTTTTGGCATAAAACACGAACCCGATGGCATCGGCCCCGGCCTCGACCGCCGCCAACGCATCCTCTATGCGGGTAATCCCACAAATTTTGCTGCGAACGGCTGACATGTCGATAGAACCTCAGGACAAATCCGGGAAAGTCCCGGATGGTAACAAAAGCGTTCGAGGGCGTCAGCCGTCAAGTTCCGAGAAGCCGGTAAGGAAGTGTGGGCCGATGTAACGCTCAGGCAGTTCAAACTCGTCGCGGTACTCGACCTGTACCAGATACAGGCCAAACGGATGAGCCGTCACCCCGCCGGAACGGCGAATACGACTTTCCAGCACTTCTTTCATCCACTCCACCGGACGCTCGCCGGCACCGATGGTCATCAGAACTCCGGCGATGTTGCGCACCATGTGGTGCAGGAACGCGCTGGCGCGAATATCCAGCACAATCATCTTGCCGTGGCGGGTGACGCGCAGGTGGTGCAGTTCCTTGATCGGCGATTTGGCCTGGCATTGGCCGGCACGGAATGCGCTGAAGTCATGAGTGCCGACCAGATACTGAGCGGCCTCGGCCATGCGCTCGACGTCCAGCGGGCGATGATTCCAGGTGATTTCTTCATTCAGGTGCGCCGGGCGGATCTGATCGTTGTAGATCACATAGCGATAGCGCCGGGCAATGGCCTTGAACCGCGCATGAAAATCCGCCGGCATGACCTTGGCCCAACTGACGCTGACGTCGTGCGGCAAATTGATGTTGGCGCCCATCACCCAAGCCTTCATCGAACGCTCGACCTGGGTGTCGAAATGCACCACTTGGCCACAGGCATGCACACCGGCGTCGGTGCGTCCGGCGCAATGCAGCGACACAGGAGAGTCGGCGACTTTGGACAAGGCCTTTTCGAGGGTTTCCTGCACTGTGGCAACGCCGGAGGCCTGACGCTGCCAGCCGCGATAACGCGAACCTTTGTATTCAACGCCCAACGCGATCCGGAAAAAGCCGTCGGCCGCCATTTCGGCGGCCGGATTATCTATATTTGCCAAGGGGCGACAGCCTGCTGATTTACGCAAAGGCGAGCATTATAAGGCCGCCGGACCGGGACGCCAGAGCTGCGTGATCTTCGAGCCCTACCCAACAGGCGCAACTGACGTTTTTGATATGACGGAATGCCCTCATCGCGAGCAGGCTCGCTCCCACATTTGATCGGGGCTGCCCGCATCATGCGTGCCTGGCACCAAACCTGTGGGAGCGAGCCTGCTCGCGATAGCGGTATAACTGCCGACAGTTGTGTTGAATGTGATGACCTCTTCGCGGGCAAGCCTCGCTCCTACAGGGGGATTGGTGCGAGCCGATGCGGACAACCCCACTGGGATTGGTGCCTGGCGCAAATAATGCGAACAACCCCGATCAAATGTAGGAGCGAGGCTTGCCCGCGAAGGCGATCCGACAGACACCAACGATCACCACCCAAACAAAAACGGCAGCCTCGATGGGCTGCCGCTTGTTTACGCCTTACCGATGACTCATGCCAGACGCGAGAGCATTTCCTTGGCTTCGCTCTTCTGACCGGCATCGCCTTCGGTCACCACCTCGTTGAGGATGTCCCGAGCGCCGTCGTTGTCGCCCATGTCGATGTAGGCCTGGGCCAGGTCGAGTTTGGTGGCGACTTCGTCGGTACCGGAGAGGAAATCGAAGTCCGGCTCATCGGCCGCGGAGGCCAAAGCGTCTTGCTCGGTGAAGCTCGGCTCACCGAGGCTCTGGGACAGACGATCCAGCTCGGCGTTGACGTCGTTGAGTTCGTTTTCGAAGGCGTCAGGCTGGTCCGGGGTGGCGTCCATTTCATCGGCGAGCGACAGATCGAAGTCCGATGGCAACTCCAGGTCATCGAGCGCCGCCTCAGTCACGGTCGGCGCTTCGGCGGCCGGCAAGTCCTTGAGGTCATCATCCAGACTCAGCAGGAAGTCATCTTCGGCCAGGGTCGCAGGCGAGGCATTGCCGCCCAGGTCCATGTCCAGGTCGAAGTCCGACAGATCGTCGAGGTTTTCCTTGATTTCAGTTTGTTGCTGCAATACCGACTCAAAGCTCAGGTCGTCGTCCAGCGGGAATTCGTCCAGCTCAGCCACAGCTTCTGGTGCTGGTGCTGGTGCTGGTGCTGGCTCTGGTGTTAGCTCCGGTGCTGGCTCTGGTTCCGCGGCAACGGCAGGCGAGATTGGAGCCGCCGCATCCAGATCGTCCAGGCTCAGATCGAAAGCGCTGTCGAAGTCGGACAATGCCGGTTCCGGGTCTTGCGGTTCGTCCAGCAGCAATTCCTTGACGTACTGCGCATCCAGCTCGGCGGCGATCGCCGCGGCGGCCAGACCACCTGCTGCCGCGATGGCCATGGCCGGGAAGCGGCTTTTCAACTGTTCAACCCGGGCGAAGTTGTCACCGTTGGCCACCAGTTGACGCTCCTGAGCGACAAACGCGTCGCGATCGCCCTGCTGACCGTAGACCTCCATCAGCTTCAAGCGCAGGTCACTGCGTTGCGGCTCTTGCTTGATAGCGTCTTCCAGCAATGCGGCGGCCTGATTCAGGCGACCGGCCATAATGTGCGACTGCACCTGAGCCAGTACGTCGTCAGAACGCTCGGCAGCGGGCGATACCAGTGGCGCCGCGATCGGGGGCGTCACCACAACCGGATCAATCACCGGAGCCGGTGCGGGTGCAGGGGTTGGTGCGGTCGCGAGCTTCACGCTTGGCGGCGGCACCTCAAGACCTTCAAAGCTGCTTTCTGGCAAGTCCTGGTCGACGGAGAACTCTTGCTCCTCCTCCAAGGCACGGGCCATGCGCAGATGCTTCTCGGCCTCTTGCTGAGCTTTGCGGCGACGGGCCAGCAACAGCAGCAACAGCAGCAGAACCACCGCGCCGCCGCCCACCAGCCCCAACAGGATCGGGTTGGTCAGCAGCTCGTTGAATTTCTGATCATCGGACGTCGCAGGCTCAGCGGCTGGCGCCGGAACGGCTTCGGGCGCGGCAGCCTCTGGCGCAGGTGTGACCGGAGCCGCGTCCGCCGGCGTTGGCGCAGGGTTGGTCGCCAGCTCAGCTGACATCGCCGGAGTGGTAGCCGGCGCACCCGCACCACCTTCGGCCTGCAGCTTGGCCAACTGATTGTTCTTCAGTTCGATCAGGCGTTGCAGCTTGTCCAGCTGACTCTGCAGATCGTTCATGCGGCTTTTCTGTTCAGCATTGTCACGACGAGCCGCGTCGAGGCTTTCCTGGGTGACGGCCAGCTTGTCGCTCAAGGCTTTCGCATCACCGGCGGCACCTTTGCCACGGCCCTTGCCAGTGTTGGCAGAGACCAGGCTCAGTTTGTCTGCGGCAGGTTGCGATGAAGCACCTTCACCGCGAGCGCGCTTGGTGGCATCGAGTTGCTGCTGACCGGTTCCCGGCTTCGCCACATAGCGACGGCCCTGACGCCACGCGGTGTTCTGCGCGGCAACTTCGGCAATGGCCTTGGGTTGCGGCAGGTTGGTGATCTGCGTTTGATCAGGCAGGCGCAGCACCTGACCGGTTTTCAGCCGGTTGATGTTGCCGTCGATGAACGCATCCGGGTTCAACGCCTGGATGGCCAGCATGGTCTGCTGAATCGAGCCACCGTTACGCGCCTTCGCGGCAATTTCCCACAGGGTATCGCGCGGCGTGGTGGTGTGTTCCGACGCCTTGGTGGCGCCGGTGACTGGGGCGGTCACCGTTTGGGCTGGCGCTGGTTGCGCGGCGGCATCAGCGGTTTGCGGCGAGAATTTGGACGGATCGAGCAGCACGCTGTAATCGCGCAGCAGACGACCGTTGGGCCACATCACCTGAACCAGGAATTTCACCATCGGTTCGGACAGCGGTTTGCTGGACGTGACACGCAGGATGCTTTTGCCGCTGGCGTTGAGTACCGGGGTGAAGGTCAGGTCATTGAGAAACGCCTGACGATCGACTCCCGCCTTGGCGAAGTCTTCGGGTGAGGCCAGGCTCGGCACCACTTCGCCTGCGGTGAGATCCTTGACATCAAGCAGCTCGATTTCCGCCACCAAAGGCTGGTTCAGCGTCGACTTCAGGGTCAGCTCTCCCAGCCCGAGGGCATGCGCCATACCGGAGGACAGCGCCGAGGCGGCCGCCATTGCTAACACCAGTTTGCGAACTTGAACCATAGCCTCATCCTTTGTTTGAACATTCCTCGGCCAGCGAGAAGGTGTTGATAGTCGCTGCCCTAAGGCATTGCGCGCGGCGGCGAAGAGTCGTCGCGCGCGATCATTTCATTCATGCGATGCAAGGCCCTGTGGGGTGGCTCGCCTCAAGCATTTCGAGCCAGCATAGCGCTCGACTGGAATCATTCGAAAAATTGTTGCCAAGTATCTTTTACAGCAGGTCTTTTATCAACAATTCGGCCACCTGCACAGCATTGAGCGCGGCGCCTTTGCGTACGTTATCTGACGTCAGCCACACATTAAGTTCCGCCGGGTCGTCGATCCCGCTGCGAACCCGACCAACGTAAACAACATCCTGCCCTACCGCATCACCTACCGGGGTCGGGTAATCGCCCGCCTCGACCAGTTCGATACCGGGCGCGGCTTCCAGAGCTGCGTTGACTTTCGCCAGATCGACAGCGCTCGATGACTGCAAGGTCACACTAAAGCTATCGCCGAAAAACACCGGAGCTTGAATACAAGTGACGGAAATCTTTAACAAAGGTAGCGCCATGACCTGACGCAACTCGCGCACCAGACGCTTTTCCAGCAGCGTATGACCCTGGGCATCAGGCGTACCGACTTGCGCCAGCAGGTTGAAGGCCATCTGCCGGTCGAAGAAAGCCGGCTCCAGCGGACGCACATTGAGCAGCTCGGCGGTTTGTCGGGCCAGCTCGGTGACGGCTTCGCGACCCTGGGCAGATACCGCCAGACACGCCGTCAGACTGATGCGTTGCAGGTCAAGCACATCGAGCAATGGCGCCAGCACCACCGCCAGCGTCGCGGCCGAAGGGCTTGGGCTGCTGACCTGGAAAGGCTTTTTCAGGCCGGCCAGAATTTCAGCGTTGGCCTCGGGCACCACTTGCGGCGCCTGATCGGCCGGCAAGGCGCCGGACAGGTCGATCAGCGAGCAGCCGGCGGCCGTGGCACGCGGGGCGAAACTGAGGGTCACCGCCGGGCCGGCGGCAAAGAACACCAACTGGACTTTGCTGAAATCGAACTCATCGACCTCCCGCACCCGCACGTTCTTGCCGCGAAACGGCACTGAATGCCCGGCCGACTCACTGCTCGCCAGCAGGTGCAAGTTGCCGACCGGAAAATCCCGCTCTTCGAGAATCTGGACGAGCGTTTCGCCGACAGTACCGGTGGCGCCGATCACGGCAATATCGAAGGACTGGCTCATGGTTCTACCTCTGGCGAAACGGGGGGAGCGGCACTTTACCGGGTGGGTGGCAGTGAGGCAATTGGGCTGGGGATTTGTGGTGGTTGTGCCGGCCTCTTCGCGAGCAAGCCCGCTCCCACATTTGATCTCCAGTGCTCACACGATCAATGTGGGAGCGGGCTTGCTCGCGAAGGCGGCCTGATAGACACCCGATAAATCCCGGACCGCCACTCTCCATAAAAAAACCCGCACCTCTTTCAAGGCGCGGGTTCTTCATTACATCAACCGATCAACGCTCGAGCAGAATCCGCAGCATGCGACGCAGCGGTTCGGCCGCACCCCACAGCAGTTGGTCGCCGACGGTGAACGCGCCGACGAACTGCGAACCCATGTTCAGCTTGCGCAGACGGCCGACCGGCACGTTCAGGGTGCCGGTGACTTTCGTCGGGCTCAGCTCCTGCATGCTGATCTCACGGTTGTTAGGCACCAGCTTGACCCACGGGTTGTGCTGGCTGATCAGCCCTTCGATGTCGGCGATCGGCACGTCTTTGTTCAGCTTGATGGTCAGCGCCTGGCTGTGGCAACGCATGGCGCCGATGCGCACGCAGATGCCGTCCACCGGGATCGGGCTCTTGAAGCGACCGAGGATCTTGTTGGTCTCGGCCTGGGCCTTCCACTCTTCGCGGCTCTGACCGTTCGGCAGTTCCTTGTCGATCCACGGGATCAGGCTGCCGGCCAGCGGTACGCCGAAGTTTTCGGTCGGGTACGCGTCGCTGCGCATCGCTTCGGCGACACGACGGTCGATGTCCAGAATGGCACTCGCCGGGTCGGCCAGTTGATCGGCGACAGCGGCGTGGGTCACACCCATTTGCTTGATCAGTTCACGCATGTGCTGCGCGCCGCCACCGGAGGCCGCCTGATAGGTCATGGCACTCATCCACTCGACCAGACCGGCTTCGAACAGACCGCCCAGGCCCATCAGCATCAGGCTGACGGTGCAGTTGCCGCCGATGTAGTTCTTGGTGCCCGCGTCGAGCTGCTGGTCGATGACCTTGCGGTTCACCGGGTCCAGCACGATGACGGCGTCATCCTGCATGCGCAGGCTGGAAGCGGCGTCGATCCAGTAACCCTGCCAGCCGGCTTCGCGCAGTTTCGGGAACACTTCGCTGGTGTAGTCGCCACCCTGGCAGGTCAGAATCACGTCGAGGGTTTTCAGCTCTTCAATGCTGTAAGCGTCCTTGAGCGGAGCAATGTCCTTGCCCACGGACGGGCCTTGGCCACCGACATTGGAAGTGGTGAAAAACACCGGCTCGATAAGATCGAAATCCTGCTCTTCCAGCATCCGCTGCATGAGCACGGAACCGACCATACCGCGCCAACCGATCAGACCTACACGTTTCATCGCAACTACACCTTCTTAAAAGTGGGCCGCTGCTTTCAAGGTTGAAAATTGCAGCGGGCCAAAGAGATTACAGATTCCGCAGCGCGGCGACTACTGCGTCGCCCATTTCCTGCGTACCGACCTTGGTGCAACCGGCCGACCAAATGTCACCCGTGCGCAGGCCCTGATCCAATACCAGGCTCACGGCCTTCTCGATGGCATCGGCCGCATCCTGCAGATTGAAGCTGTAACGCAACATCATCGACACCGACAGAATGGTCGCCAACGGGTTGGCAATGCCCTTGCCAGCGATGTCCGGCGCCGAACCGTGGCACGGCTCGTACATGCCTTTGTTGTTGGCATCCAGCGACGCCGACGGCAGCATGCCGATGGAACCGGTGAGCATCGACGCTTCGTCGGAAAGAATGTCGCCGAACAGGTTGTCGGTGACGATCACGTCGAACTGCTTCGGTGCACGCACCAGTTGCATGGCGGCGTTGTCGACGTACATGTGGCTCAGTTCGACGTCCGGGTAGTCCTTGGCCACCTGTTCGACGATTTCACGCCACAGTTGGCTGGAGGCCAGTACGTTGGCCTTGTCCACCGAGCACAGCTTCTTGCCACGCACGCGGGCCATGTCGAAACCGACACGGGCGATACGGCGGATTTCGGTTTCGCTGTATGGCAGGGTGTCATAGGCCTGACGCTCGCCGTTTTCCAGTTCACGCACACCGCGTGGCGCGCCGAAGTAGATGCCGCCGGTCAGTTCACGGACGATCAGGATATCCAGGCCAGCCACGATTTCCGCCTTCAGGCTGGAAGCCTCGGCCAGTTGCGGGTACAGGATCGCCGGACGCAGGTTGCCGAACAGGCCCAGTTGCGCACGGATTTTCAGCAGGCCGCGCTCAGGACGGATGTCGCGTTCGATGGTGTCCCATTTCGGACCGCCCACCGCGCCCAGCAATACCGCATCGGCGGCACGGGCACGGGCCAGGGTTTCGTCGGCCAGCGGCACGCCGTGCTTGTCGATGGCGGCGCCACCGATCACGTCGTGACTCAGTTCGAAGCCCAGGCTGTACTTGTCATTCGCCAGCTCCAGCACCTTGACCGCTTCGGCCATGATTTCCGGGCCAATACCGTCACCCGGGAGAATCAGAATCTGCTTGCTCATGCTTTCCTCATGTCGTCAGTCGGTGCGCCCTCAGGCGTACCCGGAAAAAGTCTTGGCACTTATCGCTCAGCCATCAGCACCAGCACATCGGTACTGAACGAGCCATCGGCCTCAATCTCAAAATATTCGCGAACTTCATTGCCCATCGACTGCTGCAACTCGCGGATCGCCGCGCGCATCACTTGCGGCGTGCGCATGCGCTCGACCCAGGACGTGTATTCAAGGCGCAGCCGTTGGCGCGTGGTGCTGCGGGTATGCAACCCCGCTTCGCTGACCTGACGCAACCACTCGCCGGCAGAATAATCGCGTACATGGCTGGTGTCGCGCAGCACTTCGACGCTTTGCAGGTAAGTGTCGAACAACGGGTTGCCCGGCGACAACACATCGATGAACGCCGCCACCCCGCCCGGCTTCAGCACCCGGCGAACTTCGCGCAGGGCCAGCCCGAGATCGCTCCAATGGTGCGCCGAATAACGGCTGAAGACGAAATCGAACTCGCCATCGGCGAACGGCAGGCGCTCGGCGGCACCCAGTACCGTGGACACGTTGCTCAAGCCGCGATCGACGGCAGCAGCGGCCACCACGTCGAGCATCTGCTGAGACAAATCGTAAGCCACCACTTCCTTGACCAGCGAGGCCACGTGAAAACTCACGTGGCCGGCGCCGCAACCGAGGTCGAGCACCCGGGCATCGCCCTGCCCCGCCAGTTCAGCCTGTAGCAGCGCGAATTCAGTGCCTTGAGCGTGTACGGCGCTGCTCAGGTAGGCCGAGGCCTGTTCACCGAATTGCTTTTGTACGACTTGGCTGTGCTTGGCGGTGCTGGTCATGGGACTTCCTTTTTGGGTGAATCTTGTGGTGTTTATTCGGACCTCATCGCGAGCAGGCTCGCTCCCACAGGGGAATGCATTTCAAATGTGGGAGCGAGCCTGCTCGCGATGGCGTCATCACGCCTTACGCAAAATCACGCGTCGCGAAACAACCACGGCTGGGTCGCGCGGTGTTTGGCTTCAAACGCCGCAATCGCCTCGCCGTCCTGCAAGGTCAGGCCGATATCGTCCAGGCCGTTGAGCAGGCAGTGTTTGCGGAAGGCATCGATCTCAAAATTCAACACCTTGCCATCCGGACGGGTCACGGTCTGGGCTTGCAGATCAACCTGCAACTGATAGCCCGGAGTCGCTTCAACCTGCTGGAACAGCTCATCGACTTCAGCGTCGCTCAGGATGATCGGCAGCAAGCCGTTCTTGAAGCTGTTGTTGAAGAAGATGTCGGCATAGCTCGGCGCGATGATGCTGCGGAAACCGTATTCTTCCAGCGCCCACGGCGCGTGTTCGCGGCTGGAGCCGCAACCGAAGTTCTCACGGGCCAGCAATACGCTCGCACCTTGATAACGCTCGGCGTTGAGGACGAAGTCCTTGTTCAACGGGCGTTTGGAGTTGTCCTGATACGGCTGCCCGACATCCAGGTAGCGCCATTCATCGAACAGGTTCGGACCAAAACCGGTGCGCTTGATCGACTTCAAGAACTGCTTCGGAATGATCTGGTCGGTGTCGACGTTGGCACGATCCAGAGGCGCGACAAGACCAGTGTGCTGGGTAAAAGCTTTCATGCTGCGCTCCTTTAGATCAATTCACGGACGTCGACGAAACGACCGTTCACCGCGGCGGCGGCGGCCATGGCCGGGCTGACGAGGTGCGTACGGCCACCGGCGCCCTGACGGCCTTCGAAGTTACGGTTGGAGGTCGACGCGCAATGCTCGCCCGACTCCAAACGGTCCGGGTTCATCGCCAGGCACATCGAGCAACCCGGCTCGCGCCATTCGAAACCGGCCTCAAGGAAAATCTTGTCCAGGCCTTCGGATTCGGCCTGAGCCTTCACCAGCCCCGAACCCGGCACCACGATGGCCTGTTTGATGGTCGAAGCCACTTTGCGACCCTTGGCGATCACGGCGGCGGCGCGCAGGTCTTCGATCCGCGAGTTGGTGCAGGAGCCAATGAATACGCGGTCCAGCTGAATGTCGGTGATCGCCTGATTGGCGGTCAAACCCATGTATTTCAAGGCACGTTCGATGGAGCCGCGCTTGACCAGGTCCATTTCCTTCGCAGGATCGGGAACATTCTGATCCACAGCCAACACCATTTCGGGCGAGGTGCCCCAGCTGACTTGCGGCTTGATCTGAGTAGCATCGAGCTCGACGATGGTGTCGAACTTGGCATCCGCGTCGGAAACCAGGTCTTTCCAGGCTTCGACAGCCAAATCCCATTCCGCGCCTTTCGGAGCAAATGGACGACCCTTGACGTAAGCCACGGTTTTTTCGTCGGCGGCCACCAGCCCTACGCGAGCGCCAGCCTCGATCGCCATGTTGCAGATGGTCATGCGACCTTCGACAGACAAGTCGCGAATCGCGCTACCGGCGAACTCGATGGCGTGGCCATTACCGCCGGCGGTGCCGATCTTGCCGATCACTGCGAGGACGATGTCCTTGGCGGTCACGCCGAACGGCAATTGACCTTCGACGGACACCCGCATGTTTTTCATCTTCTTCGCAACCAGGCACTGCGTGGCGAGCACGTGCTCGACCTCGGAAGTGCCGATACCGTGAGCCAGAGCACCGAATGCGCCGTGGGTCGAGGTGTGGGAGTCGCCGCAGACCACGGTCATGCCCGGCAAGGTTGCGCCCTGCTCCGGGCCGATGACGTGGACGATGCCTTGGCGGACGTCGTTCATCTTGAATTCGACGATGCCGTATTCGTCACAGTTATCGTCGAGGGTCTGGACCTGCAAACGCGAGACCTGGTCGACAATCGCTTCGATGCCGCCCTTGCGCTCCGGTGTGGTCGGAACGTTGTGGTCGGGGGTCGCGATGTTGGCATCGATGCGCCAAGGCTTGCGCCCGGCCAGACGCAGGCCTTCGAAGGCTTGCGGCGAGGTCACTTCGTGAATGATGTGACGATCGATGTAGATCAGCGCAGAGCCATCGTCGCGCTGCTTGACCAAATGCGAATCCCAGAGCTTGTCGTAGAGCGTTTTGCCGGCCATCAGACGGTTTCCTCATCAGCTTGTTTCTATGCCCCGGATCTTGAAAGTTTCAATAACCCTTTGGCTTGTGAGGTCGATCCTAGGGGGTTACATTAAATAACTCAAATTCATATTTTTTATGCTTTGCATAACCAACTGGAATACAACCGAGACATCATCATGGACCTCGCCAACCTCAATGCTTTTATCGCCATTGCAGAGACCGGAAGCTTCTCCGGCGCCGGCGAACGGCTGCACCTGACACAACCGGCCATCAGCAAGCGCATCGCCGGGCTGGAGCAGCAATTGAAGGTGCGGCTGTTCGATCGACTGGGCCGGGAAGTCAGCCTGACCGAAGCCGGTCGCGCCCTGCTGCCTCGGGCCTATCAGATCCTCAATGTGCTGGATGACACCCGCCGCGCCCTGACCAACCTGACCGGCGAAGTGTCCGGTCGTCTGACGTTGGCCACCAGTCATCACATTGGCCTGCACCGTTTGCCGCCCTTATTAAGGGAGTTCACTCGACGTTACCCACAAGTGGCGCTGGATATTCAGTTCCTCGATTCGGAAGTGGCTTACGAAGAAATCCTCCATGGCCGCGCCGAACTGGCGGTCATCACCCTTGCACCGGAGCCCCACGCACTGGTCAAAGCCACCCCGGTGTGGGACGACCCACTGGATTTTGTGGTCGCCCCGGAGCATTCACTGATCGCTAACGGTCCGGTCAGCCTGGCGGATATTGCCCTGCACCCTGCGGTTTTCCCCGGCGGCAATACCTTTACCCACCACATCGTGCAGCGTTTGTTCGAGGCCCAGGGCCTGACGCCGAACATCGCCATGAGCACGAATTATCTGGAAACCATAAAGATGATGGTCTCGATCGGCCTGGCCTGGAGCGTTTTGCCGCGCACCATGCTGGACGATCAAGTGGCGCGCATACCTTTGCCGGGCATACAACTCACTCGCCAGCTAGGCTATATCCTGCACACCGAACGGACGCTGTCGAACGCGGCACGGGCCTTTATGGCCCTGCTGGATGCACAAATCGATCAACCAGGGACTCGCGGCTAAGCTGTGCGACTTCTTTTGTGCTACGCCTATAGAGCCCCACCCCCCTGTGCCAAACGCCCAATTCAGCCCAAGGCCTGTTATCCATGCCCAAATCTGTTGAACGTATGCCGCCGATGCCGCGAATTCAGGCACTTGACCCAAAACGGTCCGAGCAGAGCTGGGAAAGTGCCCCGCAGTTGCTGGCCGCACTCAACGGTGCCCGCCTGGGCGCCTGGTATTGGGACATCGAGCGGGGGCAAATCAGTTGGTCGCGGGGCACTCAGGCGCTGTTCGGCTTCGATCCCCGGCAACCGTTGCCCGAGGACCTGGAATACCTCGACCTGCTGCCCCAGGAGGATCGGGCGAAAGCCATCCGCGCCTTCAATGCAGTGATCGCCGGCGCCCCGCTGGAACAGGCGATGCACCACCGCATTCGCTGGCCCGATGGCAGCCTGCATTGGCTGGAGATCAACGGCAGCTTGTTGCCGGACAAAAACGGCCGGCCACGCATGATCGGGGTGATTCGTGAAATCACCCATCAACGCCAGCGCGAACAGGCACTGAGCAGCTCGGAAAAACGCTTCGCCACGCTGTTCCACCTGTGCCCGAACATGGTGCTACTGACCCGCCAGGAAGACGGCCTGATCACCGAAGCCAATCAGTATTTCGAAAGCCTGTTCGGCTGGCCGGTGCAAGACGCTATTGGCCGAACCACGCTGGAGCTGGGCCTTTGGGTCGACCCGGAGCAACGGGCGCTGCTGGTCAAGGCCACCAAGGCCAAAGGCGAGCTGATTAACATGGAGGTGCAATTTCGCGCCAGCAACGGGCAGGTTCACGACGGCATTCTCAGCGCGCAAAAGGTCGAACTCGAGGGCCAGCCTTATCTGCTGAGCACGTTCCTCGACACCACCGAACGCAAAATCGCCGAACACGCCCTCAAAGACAGCCAGGAGCGCCTCGACCTGGCCCTGGATTCGGCGCAACTCGGCACCTGGGACTGGCACATCCCCAGCGGCATGCTTTACGGCTCTGCGCGGGCCGCTCAGTTGCACGGGCTGGACCCCAAACCCTTCCATGAATCCTTCGATGCGTTTTTCGAAGGCGTGCCCGGCGATGAACGCGACACCATGCGCGACGCCTACCGCAGCTTGCGCGAAGGCCCGGCCGGCAATTATCAGCTGACGTACCGCGTGCAGTTGTCGGACGGCAGTTCGCGCTACCTCGAAAGCCGCGCCAGACTCTACCGCGACGACCATGGCAACCCGCTGCGCATGGCCGGCACGCTGCTGGACATTACCGATCAGGTGGAGCGCGAACAGCAACTGGTGGCGTCGGAAGAGAAATTCGCCACCTTGTTCCAGGTCAGCCCGGACCCGATCTGTGTCACGCGCCAGGACACCGGCCATTTCATCGAGATCAACTCCAGTTTCACTCAAACGTTCGGCTGGAGCACCGCCGATGTGATTGGCCGCAGCGCCGACGAAATCGGCTTGTGGGACGCTTCGGCGAAAAGCCTGCAAAGGATCGAGCGGGTTATCCGCGAACAGGGCCTGAACAATGTGGCGATCGTCGTCCGGCACAAGGACGGGCAGTCCCTGACCTGCGTGATATCGAGCCGGCAGATCAGCGTCGGCGACCAACCCTGCATCGTCACCACCCTGCGCGACATCACCCAGCAGCAACGCTCGGAAGCGGCGCTCAAGGCCAGCGAGGAGAAGTTCGCCAAGGCCTTCCACTCAAGCCCCGACGCCATCAGCATTACCGAGCGCGACACCGGACGCTACCTGGAGGTCAACGATGGTTTCTGCCGTCTGACCGGTTTCCGCGCCGATGAAGTAATCGGTCGCACGGTGTATCAGGTCGGTATCTGGGCCGAAGAAAAACAACGCTCGGCGCTGCTGGCGGAGCTGCAGATCAAGGGCCGGGTTCACCATCAGGAAATGCTTGGGCGCAACAAACGCGGCGAATTGCTGACCGTCGAAGTCTCGGTGGAACCGATCACCCTGAACGAAACCGCTTGCCTGCTGCTGACCGCGCGGGATGTCAGCCTGCTGAAAAACGCTGAAGCGCAGATCCGCCACCTGGCCTACCACGATCCGTTGACCAACCTGCCCAACCGCGCACTGTTGATGGATCGCCTGAGCCAGCAGATCGCCCTGCTCAAGCGCCACAACCTGCGCGGCGCCCTGATGTTCCTCGACCTCGATCACTTCAAGCACATCAACGACTCCCTCGGTCACCCGGTGGGCGACACCGTGCTGAAAATCATTACTGCGCGCCTCGAAGCCAGCGTGCGCATGGAAGACACCGTGGCACGTCTGGGCGGTGACGAATTCGTGGTGCTGCTCAGCGGCCTGGAAGGCTCGCGCGGCGACGTCAGCATTCAGGTTCGGGAAGTGGCAGACACCTTGCGCGAACTGCTGTCCGAGCCGATGTTCCTCGACGGGCAGCGTCTGCAAGTGACGCCAAGCATCGGCATCGCGCTGATTCCCGACCACGGTTCCACCCCGACCGACCTGCTCAAGCGTGCCGATATCGCCCTCTATCGCGCCAAGGACTCGGGGCGCAACACCACGCAGATGTATCACAACACCATGCAGAAGGCCGCCAGCGAACGGCTGCGCATGGAAACCGACCTGCGCCTGGCCCTTGCCCGAGGTGAATTCAGCGTGCAGTACCAACCTCAGGTGGATGCCCGAGACAACCGAATTACCGGCGCCGAAGCCTTGGTACGCTGGCAGCATCCAGAATTTGGCGCGCAATCGCCCACCGAGTTCATCAAGGTCCTGGAAGACAGCGGGCTGATTCTGGAAGTCGGTACGTGGATCCTCGACGAAGCCTGCGCGGCCTTCAAACAACTGACCGCCAAAGGCCTGATCGACCCGCTCGATTTCAGTCTGTGCGTGAACATCAGCCCACGGCAATTCCGTCAGAACGACTTCGTCGAACGCATCGAACACAGCCTCGGCAGCTACGGCCTGCCCTGCTCGTTGCTGAAACTGGAAATCACCGAAGGCATCGTCATTCAGAACCTGGACGACACCATCAGCAAAATGCGTCGCTTGAAAAAACTCGGCGTGAGCTTTGCCATGGACGATTTCGGTACCGGTTATTCCTCACTGACCTACCTCAAGCGCCTGCCGGTAGATACGCTGAAAATCGACCAGTCATTCATCCGCGACTCCACCACCGACCCCAACGATGCCGAAATCATTCGCGCCATTGTCGCCATGGCCCGCAGCCTGGAGTTGAAGGTGATCGCCGAAGGGGTGGAAACCCTGGAGCAGCTGGAGTTTTTGCAGGGGCTGGGCTGCCATTTGTATCAGGGGTATTTGCACAGCCGGCCGCTGCCGGTGGAGGAGTTTCAGAAGCTGCTCAAGTGACACGTACAAAGAAGGGCGCCAATGGCGCCCTTCTCACTGCTCTGAGCGATTAATGCTGCAGAGCCGGCTTCTGCGTCCCGTTGATCGGGATGCGTTTGGCTTTCGCTTCTTCCGGAATCACGCGCAGCAGGTCGATACTCAACAAACCGTTGCGCAGTTCGGCGGCCTTGATTTCGATATGGTCCGCCAGACGGAACGACAGTTTGAAGGCGCGCTGCGCGATGCCTTGGTACAGATAAGTGACGCTTTCGTCCGCGTCACGTTTGCCGCCACTGATGGTCAGCACACCTTTTTCCACTTGCAGGTCCAGGTCTTCTTCCTGGAAACCGGCGGCCGCTACGACAATGCGGTATTGGTCATCACCGTATTTTTCAACGTTGTAGGGTGGATAGGTGCTGCCTGGCTCATTGCGCAGGGCGGTTTCGAACAGGTCGTTGAAACGGTCGAAACCTACCGAGGAACGGAACAGTGGGGCCAGGGAAAATGCAGTACTCATGATTCAAATCTCCTGAACATAATCAGCAAGTTTTTTGTCTCCGCGACCCGAATTCGGCATCGCGTAATCCTTAGATAAGGATCGCTGATTGCTTTTCAAGAGATTTTTTTCAGTTTTTTTTAAGTGGATTCAGGCCGCTTCAGACACCTGCAAACCCAGTAAACGCGAGACATTATCCAGTTCCGTCTCACGACGCAGAACGGTGAACAGCTCTACCGCTTCTGGATAATTGCGGGTCAGCATCGCCAGCCACTGCTTCAAGCGACCCGGCGATTGGCGTGGCGTCATCTGCGCCTTGGCTTGCAGCCAGAAGTCCTGAATCAGCGGCAGCAGCTCGGCCCAGGTCATCTCGACGACCTCTTCACCGGCGCGGGCGGCGGCGATCTGCCGGGCCAGATCCGGGCGCGATACCAGACCACGACCCAGCATGATGTCCTCGACGCCGCTGATCTCGCGGCAACGGCGCCAGTCCTCGACGCTCCAGATGTCGCCGTTGGCAAACACCGGCACCTTGACCACGTCCTGCACTCGCGGGATCCATTCCCAGTGAGCCGGCGGCTTGTAGCCATCAGTCTTCGTCCGTGCGTGAACCACGATGTGCGCCGCGCCGCCTTCGGCCAGGGCCGTGGCGCAAACCAGCGCACCGTCCGGGCTGTCGAAACCCAGGCGCATCTTGGCGGTCACCGGAATGTGCGCGGGGACGGCACGGCGTACGTGTTCGACGATTTCGTTGAGCAGTTCAGGTTCCTTGAGCAGCACCGCGCCGCCACGGGACTTGTTCACGGTCTTGGCAGGGCAGCCGAAGTTCAGGTCGATGACCTCGGAACCCAATTCGCAGGCCAGCGCAGCGTTTTCCGCCAGGCACACCGGATCGGAGCCGAGCAGTTGCACCCGCAGCGGAACGCCGGACGCGGTTCGCGCGCCGGTCAACAGTTCCGGGCCGAACTTGTGGTAATAGGCAGGCGTGAGCAGCTGATCGTTGATCCGAATGAACTCGGTCACGCACCAATCGATACCGCCCACACGGGTCAGCACGTCCCGCAGGATGTTGTCGACCAACCCCTCCATGGGCGCCAAAGCAATTTGCATGAAAAACACACTCAACGAAAAACGTGCGGCAGTTTACTGGGTTTCGACCGCTAAACCCACGCCCACGTAGGAGCAGCCGAAGGCTGCGATCTTTCAGCAAGCCAGGAAAGAGCAAGATCAAAAGATCGCAGCCTTCGGCAGCTCCTACAAGGGCCGTGTCAGGTCACAGGCTGCAATGCCGGGCCATAGCCCTCGATGAACTCCTCCGGCATGCGCTTGGGCTTGCCGGTCGACAGCTCGATACACACGAAAGTGGTCTGCGCCCGCAGCAACGTGGTGTTGTCGCTGGGGCGCTTCAACTGAAAGTGTCGGGTCATTTTCAGGCGCTGGTCCCAATCGACGATCCAGGTCGCCAACTGCAACTCATCACCCTCATAGGCTGCTGCCAGGTAATCGATCTCGTGCCGCACCACCGCCATCGCCCGATCCAGCCGCCGGTACTCGACCAGGTCCAGGCCCAGCCGTTGCGAGTGGCGCCAGGCGCAGCGTTCGAGCCAGGTCACGTACACCGCGTTGTTCGCGTGGCCCAGTCCGTCGATGTCCTCGGCGCCCACTTCCAGATCAATGATAAACGGCGTTGCCCGATCCCAGCCCATGCCCCACTCCCGGTCAGATTATTTCGACCGGGGCAGTGTAACGGATGCTCAGGCCGATTGGCGCGATTGCAGGCTGCGACCGGCCAGCAGCGAGAGAACACCGTCGATCACCCGCGGATCAGCCAACACCCGCTGATGCCCGCCCTCTTCCAGGCGCAACAGACGGCTGTCGAACCAGGCTTCGTGGATCAATTGGGATTCCTTGACCGAGACAAAACTGTCGTCCTCGGCATGGACGATCAACCCCGGCATATCGAGCTGATAATGCGCCACATCCAGCGCGGCTGCGCGCATGCCGACGTCTTTCTCGACCTGGCGAATGAACGCCGAACGGGCTTTTGGCGGCAGGCGAACATAGCGGGCGAAACCGCGCAGCACCCCGAGAATTCGCGCCGGGGCGGCAATCGAGACCAGGGTTTCGGTGCGCAAGCCCAACTGAACCGCGAGCATGGCACTGGCGCCGCCCATGGAGTGACCGATCACCGCTTGCAGTGGCGGCAACTCAGCGGCCGCTTCGAGCATCGCCCGAGCGAACAGCACCACATTAGCCTCGCGGCCAGGCGAGCGACCGTGAGCCGGGCCGTCCAGGGCAACCACGGTGTAACCGGCATCGACCAGCGCGGTGATCAGCGCGGCAAACTGTGTTGGCCGACCTTCCCAGCCGTGCATCAACAACACTGCCGGACCTTGGCCCCAGCGCAGCGCCGAGAGACCGAAGCGCAAAGTGATTCGCTCGGATTTCGCCAGCAGCGGCAGTTCCCAGTCACGTGGCAGCAATTGCCGCGGAGTCATGAATGCCAGACGCATCTTGCTCGCGACCAGCTTCGGCGCGAACCAGCCCAAGGTGCCATTAACCCCACGAACCCAGCTCAACGTGTTCATCGCCCATCTCCTCAGGCTGACGCCTTTAGGTCATAGCACCGCCGACTTGGCGGCGCGCAGCAATCGATCGGACAACTCTCCTGGCCCCAACGCCCGCGCCAGAGCCAAACCACCGACCATCAAGGCCAAATCTGCCAAGGCTTTGTCGGCCTCTTCAGGGCTGGCCGCCAACTGTGCGACCATCAACTCGACATGTTCATTCAACGCCACACGGAATTCTTCCGGCAGACGGCCCAGTTCGCCGATCGACGCTGGAATCGGGCATGCCTGCTCAGTGGAATCACGATGCTTGCGCGACAAATAGAACGCTGCGACCAGCGCGCGACGCTCTTCGCCGGTCAATTCGGCGTCCATGTCGGCAATCAAGCCGCGACGATGGCTGAGCAACTGTTTGAATGCCTCCAGCATCAACGCGTCCTTGCTTTCGAAGTGCGCATAGAAGCCGCCGACCGTCAGGCCCGCCGCGCCCATCACTTCACCCACGCTCGGCTCGGCCGGGCCGCGCTGGATCAGCGCTGCACTGGCAGCCTTGAGGATGCGTTCGCGGGTTTGAGCTTTTTTATCGTTCATCGTTGCCTCCGAATATTACGACTAGAATATTATTCTCATAATAATTTTCCGCAAGTCGTGGATGTGACCGCTGGTCTGAAGAACAGTTTTGAGGAAAAGGAGATTTGGCCAAACGCCAGACAAACAAAAGGGCCATTCAATAATTGAATGACCCTTATAAAATCCCGCAGAGCGGGTAATCGTGGCGTCCCCTAGGGGACTCGAACCCCTGTTACCGCCGTGAAAGGGCGGTGTCCTAGGCCACTAGACGAAGGGGACGCAAAACCTTCTATACAACTGATCAGTGCTGAGAGCTGATCGATTCAAGGCCGGTGTGGCCAGACCTTGAACTGTAAAATTGGTGGAGCTAGACGGGATCGAACCGTCGACCTCTTGCATGCCATGCAAGCGCTCTCCCAGCTGAGCTATAGCCCCGGATTTTTCGCCTCGCGGCGGAGCGACATCTTGCAACATCGCTTCTGTAAAACTGGCGTCCCCTAGGGGACTCGAACCCCTGTTACCGCCGTGAAAGGGCGGTGTCCTAGGCCACTAGACGAAGGGGACGCAAACCCTTCTATACATCAGATCAACGCTGAGTGTTGATCGCTTCAAGGCCGGTGTGGCCAGGCCTTGAAGTGTAAATTGGTGGAGCTAGACGGGATCGAACCGTCGACCTCTTGCATGCCATGCAAGCGCTCTCCCAGCTGAGCTATAGCCCCTCATCGCTGAGGACGGGGCGAATCTTAATGGCGCATCGGAAGGCTGTCAAACTTATTTTTCAAAAAAATTAAAATTTTTTGCCCACATAACAATCACTTACCGCCCTCCCCCCGTAAATTCAGGGTTTCGGGGAGAGTGCAGACCCTGTAGGAGCGAGGCTTGCCCGCGAAGGCGTCTGGTCTGGCACACCGCGTTATCGTTCTTCGCGGGCAAGCCTCGCTCCTACTGGAGGAATCAGGCGATATTGCCCAGGAGTTTTTCCCACTCCTTGTTTTCCTTCTTCGACACGCCGCCCAGCAGGTCGATAGCCTGGCGCAGACGGAAACGCGTCAGGTCCGGACCGAGGATTTCCATCGCGTCGAGCACCGACACCGAGCTGGCCTGGCCAGTGATCGCGGCGAACATCAGCGGCATGGCATCACGCAGCTTCAATTCCAGGGATTCGACCACCGCCTGGATGGTTGCAGTGATGCTGTCCTTCTCCCACTGACGCAGGCTTTCCAGCTTCCACAGAATCAATTGCATCAACTGACGAACCTGATCGCCCGAGAGCTTCTTGGATTCGAACAGCTTGGCGTCCGGGTTCACGCCACCGGCGAAGAAGAAGCCGGCCAGCGGTGCGACCTGGCTGAAAGTTTCAACCCGGCCCTGCACGTGCGGTGCGATCTTCATCATGTATTCAGGGTTCAGTGCCCACTTTTGCAGACGAGCGGCGAACTCTTCCACCGGCAGGTCACGCAACCATTGGCCGTTGAGCCACGACAGCTTCTCGATGTCGAAAATCGGCCCGCCGAGGGAGACGCGGCTCAGGTCGAAGTTGTCGACCATTTCCTGCAGCGAGAACTTCTCGCGCTCGTCCGGCATCGACCAGCCCATGCGGCCCAGGTAGTTGAGCATTGCTTCCGGCATGAAGCCCATGCGCTCGTAGAAGGTCACCGAGGTCGGGTTCTTGCGCTTGGACAGCTTGCTCTTGTCCGGGTTACGCAGCAGCGGCATGTAGCACAGCTGCGGTTGTTCCCAGCCGAAGTATTCGTACAAAAGGATCAGTTTCGGCGCCGATGGCAGCCATTCTTCACCGCGCAGAACGTGGGTAATGCCCATCAGATGGTCATCGACCACGTTGGCCAGGAAGTACGTTGGCAGGCCGTCGGTTTTCATCAGCACTTGCATGTCCATGCGATCCCACGGGATCTCGACGTCGCCACGCAGCATGTCCGGCACCACGCACACGCCTTCGGTCGGCACTTTCATGCGGATGACGTGTGGCTCGCCGGCGGCCAGGCGGCGCGCGACTTCTTCCTTGGACAGCAACAGCGCACGGCCGTCGTAACGCGGGGTTTCGCCACGCGCCATTTGTTCGGCGCGCATCTGGTCCAACTCTTCGGCCGTGCAGAAGCACGGGAAGGCATGGCCCATGTCGACCAGTTGCTGGCAGTACTTCTGATAGATATCGCCACGCTCGCTTTGACGGTAAGGACCGTGCGGGCCGCCGACGTCCGGGCCTTCGCTCCAGTCGATACCCAACCAGCGCAGGGCGTCGAAAATCTGCTGTTCCGACTCGCGGGTCGAGCGCAGTTGGTCAGTGTCTTCGATCCGCAGGATGAACTCACCGCCATGCTGCTTGGCAAAGCAGTAGTTGAACAAAGCGATGTAAGCGGTACCTACGTGGGGGTCCCCGGTAGGCGATGGCGCGATGCGAGTGCGGACGGTGGTCATGGCATGTCTCGAAAAGAATAAAAGCGAAAATCAAACAAGAGGCGAATGGTAACAGGCGATAGCCGCCCGGCTCCAGTGAGTGGGGTATTTACCTCTACATCACTCGTAGGCCGAGGTGGGTTGAGGGCCGGGG
>NZ_JAHBDQ010000002.1 GCF_019956555.1 Pseudomonas sp. A-RE-19
CGGGAATAGGCTGGTCTGGTTTCGTGGTTCACCTTGGATATACGCCACAGCAAAAATGCCCCGTATCTTTCAATACGGGGCATTTTCTTGAATCGTTGCGCAAATGGCTAGGTTTTCACACAGTCTGGAAGGCTGCGATCTTTTTGCTTCACTTCATCTCAACCCTTGCTACCAGCCTCCAGCATATTCTCCGGCCTCACCCACGCATCGAACTGTTCATTCGTCAGATAGCCCAGCTGCAACGCCGCCTCTCGCAGGGTCAGCCCTTCGCTGTAAGCCTTCTTGGCAATCTCCGCCGATTTGTCGTAGCCAATGTGCGGATTCAGCGCCGTCACCAGCATCAAGCCTCGTTCCAGATGCTCAGCCATTTTCTCGGCATCCGGTTCCAGCCCGGCAATGCAATGCTGCTGGAAGTTGCTGCAGCCGTCGCCCAGCAAGCGGATCGATTGCAGCAGGTTGTGGATGATCACCGGTTTGAACACGTTTAACTGCAGGTGCCCCTGACTGGCGGCAAAACCGATGGCGACGTCGTTGCCCAATACCTGACAGGCCAGCATCGACAGGGCTTCGCATTGGGTCGGGTTGACCTTGCCGGGCATGATCGAGCTGCCAGGCTCGTTGGCCGGCAGTTTCACTTCGGCAAACCCTGCTCGCGGGCCGGAGCCCAGCAGGCGCAGGTCGTTGGAGATTTTCATCAGGGTCACGGCGAGGGTTTTCAATGCGCCAGAGAGGGTAACCAGCGGCTCATGACCGGCCAGGGCGGCAAACTTATTGTGGGCCGTGACGAACGGCAGGCCGGAGAGGGCGGCCAGTTCGGCGGCAATCGCTTCGCCAAAACCGTGGGGCGAATTCAGACCGGTGCCGACTGCGGTGCCGCCCTGAGCCAGTTCACAGACGGCCGGCAACGCACTACGGATCGCCCGTTCGGCGTAATCCAGTTGCGCGATGAACGCCGAGAGTTCCTGGCCGAAGGTAATCGGCGTGGCGTCCATCATATGGGTACGACCGGTCTTGACCAGTTTCATGTGCCGCGCGGACAGCTCCGCCAACCCGCCAGATAACTCGCTGATCGCCGGCAGCAACTGCTGCTGCACCGCCTGAACCGTTGCAATGTGCATGGCCGTGGGGAAGCAGTCGTTGGAACTCTGGGACCGGTTGACGTGATCGTTGGGGTGCACCGGCGTCTTGCCGCCGCGCGGGTTGCCGGCCAGTTCGTTGGCGCGACCGGCGATCACCTCGTTGACGTTCATGTTGCTCTGGGTGCCGCTGCCGGTTTGCCAGACCACCAGCGGGAACTGGTCGTCGTGGTTGCCGTCGAGCACTTCATCGGCGGCCTGCTCGATGAGCCGCGCGATGTCGGCGGGCAGGTCGCCATTGCGATCATTGACGCGCGCCGCGGCTTTCTTGATCAGCGCCAGGGCGTGCAGCACCGCCAGTGGCATACGCTCGTTGCCGATGGCGAAGTTGATCAGCGAGCGTTGCGTCTGAGCGCCCCAGTAAGCGTCATCCGGGACTTCCACTTGGCCCAGGCTGTCGGTTTCAATACGGCTCATCATGCACACTCCTGTAGGTCTGATAGCGCAGTTTAGGCCGTGATCGTCGTTCGTGGTTCCATCAGTCTGGAATTTGACCGTTCAACCCCTCTAAATCAGGCGCGACAAGGCTTGGGGTTGAGCGACACACTTTTTTAGGTGCAGAATGGTCGCCCTTGAGGTTTACCTCGCCTGCTAGAAAAGGAAACTCGATGACTCGTCTTCGTGCCATCTGTACCGCGGTTGCACTGGTTTGCGCCAGCGGCCAGGTTTTTGCCGATACCGCCAGCCACAACGCCAGTGCCGAAGCTTTCCTGACTCTGGCGCACGCTGACAAACTGGGCACTCCGGTGTACATGCAAGTGCAGCAAATGTTCGCTCAGCGCTTTGAACAGACCAAAGCCCCTGAATCGAAAAAGGCCCTGCTGGAAACCTACCAGGCCAAGGCCAACGCCGCTCTGGACGCAGCCATTGGCTGGAACAAGCTGAAGCCGGACATGGTCAAGCTGTACACCACCAACTTCAGCGAATCCGAGCTCAAAGACCTGGTTGCGTTCTACCAGTCGCCACTGGGCAAGAAAGTCCTGGAAAAAATGCCGCAGCTGACTCAGCAATCGGCCCAGATGACTCAAGCCAAGCTGGAAAGCGCGGTGCCTGTGGTCAACAAGCTGTTGGCTGACATGACGGCCGAGCTGACGCCGAAAGACGCGGCCGCTCCAGCCAAGAAAAAGCCATAAGCGGAGTTCGGGATGACCATGCAACAACGCATCGAATCGACGCTGGGGCTGTTGCAGCCCGAGCACCTGCAAGTGCTGGATGAAAGCCACATGCACAGCCGTGGGTTGCAAACCCACTTCAAGGCCGTGGTGGTCAGCCAGCAGTTCGAAGGGCTCAATCGCGTCAAGCGTCACCAGAAAGTCTATGGCACGCTCGGCGAGCTGATGGGCGAGTTCCATGCGTTGGCGCTGCATACCTACACGCCGGAAGAATGGGCACAGATCGACGCGGCTCCGGCCTCGCCGACCTGTGCTGGCGGCAGTAAGCATTAAGAAGATCAAGAGATCGCAGCCTTCGGCAGCTCCTACGCGCCTGTGGGCGCCGCCGAAGGCTGCGATCTTGGCCATCTGAAGCCAATCGCCGCTGTTTTTTGCTAGAATCCGAACGCGCCGCTCACCCGGCGCGTTTTTTTTCGCATCCGGTTCACCCCTTACGAGGGTAGCCACCTGGAGAATCACCCATGACACAACAGATTGTCGTGGCGGCACTGTATAAGTTCGTCACCCTGGAAGATTACGTCGCCCTGCGCGAGCCACTGCTCAAAGCGATGGTCGACAACGGCATCAAAGGCACCCTGCTGATCGCCGAAGAAGGCATCAACGGCACCGTGTCCGGCAGCCGCGAAGGCATTGACGGGCTGATGGCCTGGCTCAAGAACGACCCGCGCATGGACGACATCGATCACAAAGAATCGTACTGCGACGAGCAGCCGTTCTATCGCACCAAAGTCAAACTCAAAAAAGAGATCGTCACCCTCGGCGTCGAAGGCGTGGACCCGAACAAAAAGGTCGGCACTTACGTCGATCCAGAAAACTGGAACGCCCTGATCAGCGACCCGGAAGTATTGTTGATCGACACCCGCAACGACTATGAAGTCTCGATCGGCACCTTCGAAGGCGCCATCGATCCGAAGACCACCAGTTTTCGCGAATTCCCCGACTACATCAAAGCCAATTTCGACCCGGCCGTGCACAAGAAAGTCGCGATGTTCTGCACCGGCGGCATTCGTTGCGAGAAGGCTTCGAGCTACATGCTCAGTCAGGGTTTCGACGAGGTCTATCACCTCAAGGGCGGCATCCTGAAGTACCTCGAAGAGGTGCCGCAGGAAGAAACCAAATGGCAGGGCGACTGCTTTGTGTTCGATAACCGCGTGACTGTGCGCCACGATCTCAGCGAAGGCGACTACGATCAATGTCATGCCTGTCGTACACCTGTCAGCGTGGAAGACCGTGCATCCGAGCACTATGTGGCCGGCATCAGTTGCCCCCATTGCTGGGATAAGCTGAGCGAGAAAACCCGTCGCAGTGCCATCGATCGGCAGAAGCAGATCGAACTGGCCAAGGCGCGCAACATGCCGCACCCGATCGGTTACAACTACAAGCAAACCCCTTCCGAGGCTTGAATCATGTCCACACGTCGCCTGCTCTATGTGATGGATCCGATGTGTTCCTGGTGCTGGGGTTTTGCGCCAGTGGCCAACGCGCTGGTCGAGCAGGCGCAGGCGGCGGGGGTGGACGTGCATCTGGTGGTGGGTGGTTTGCGCACTGGCAGCGGCTCGGCGCTGGAACCGACCACTCGGCGCTACATCCTTGAACACTGGCAGGCGGTCCATGAGGCCACTGGCCAGCCGTTCAAATTTGAAGGCGCGTTGCCTGACGGGTTTGTCTACGACACCGAACCTGCGTGTCGGGCGCTGGTCACGGCGCGCAGCCTGGCACCGGATTGCGCCTGGAAACTGCTCGGGTTGATTCAGCATGCGTTCTACGCCGAAGGCCGCGATGTCACCCACGCCAGCGTATTGGTGGAGCTGGCGGAGCAGGCCGGTTTGCCGCGCATCGAGTTCGCCGCCGCGTTCGACCGCGCCGATCAGCACGCGGCGACCGCCGCCGATTTTACCTGGGTCCAGGACCTGGGCATTGCCGGTTTCCCGACCTTGCTGGCAGAACGTGATGGTCAATTGGCGTTGCTGACCAATGGGTATCAGCCCCTGAACGTGTTGTCACCGTTGCTCGGCCGCTGGCTGGAGCGCGCTGCCTGTGCATGACCTGCCCGATGATGCAGCTGCTCCAAAACGTGTCGACCGTCTGAGCTGGGCGGAAATCCGTCGTCTGGCCCTTCACCATAAAAAATCCCTGTGGATCGCCAACGGCGTCGCGGTATTGGCAACGCTGTGCAGCGTGCCGATCCCGTTGCTGTTGCCATTGCTGGTGGATGAAGTGCTGCTGGGCCACGGTGACGCCGCGCTGAAAATCATGAACCTCGCGCTGCCCGACGTCTGGCAGAAAGCCGCGGGTTACATCGGCCTGATGCTGCTGGTGACCCTGGCACTGCGCTGCGCCGCGTTGTTATTCAACGTTGTGCAGGCGAAATTGTTTGCAGCGCTGGCCAAAGACATCGTGTATCGGATTCGGGTGCGGCTGATCGAACGGCTCAAGCGTATCTCGCTGGGCGAATACGAAAGCCTGGGCAGCGGCACGGTGACCACGCACCTGGTCACCGACCTGGATACGCTGGACAAATTCGTCGGCGAAACCCTCAGCCGGTTCCTCGTAGCGATGCTGACGCTGGTGGGCACCGCCTCGATCCTGATGTGGATGCACTGGAAACTCGCGCTACTGATTTTGCTGTTCAACCCGTTGGTGATCTATGCCACGGTGCAGTTGGGTAAGCGGGTCAAACACCTGAAGAAACTCGAGAACGACAGCACCTCGCGCTTCACCCAGGCCTTGACCGAAACCCTGGATGCCATCCAGGAAGTGCGCGCCGGTAACCGTCAGGGTTTTTTCCTCGGACGGCTGGGGCAGCGAGCGCGTGAGGTACGCGATTACGCGGTGAATTCGCAATGGAAAACCGATGCATCGAACCGCGCCAGTGGTTTGCTGTTCCAGTTCGGCATCGATATTTTTCGTGCCGCGGCCATGCTCACCGTGCTGTTCTCCGACCTGTCCATCGGCCAGATGCTGGCGGTGTTCAGCTACCTGTGGTTCATGATCGGTCCGGTGGAACAACTGCTCAACCTGCAATATGCCTTTTACGCCGCCGGCGGTGCACTGTCGCGAATCAACGAATTGCTGGCCCGCGGCGACGAGCCGCAATACACCGGCAGCGTCGACCCGTTTCAAGGACGCGACACGGTGGGCATCGAGGTTCAGGGATTGAGTTTTGGCTACGGTGACGAGCTGGTGTTGAACCAGATGAACCTGTCGATTGCCCCCGGGGAAAAAGTCGCGATCGTCGGTGCCAGCGGGGGTGGCAAAAGCACGCTGGTGCAGTTGCTGCTGGGCTTGTACACGCCGCTGGCCGGCACCATCCGTTTTGGCGGTTCTACTCAGGAAGAGATCGGCCTGGAGACCGTGCGTGAAAATGTCGCCGTGGTCTTGCAACATCCGGCACTGTTCAACGACACCGTGCGCGCCAACCTGACCATGGGCCGTGAACGCAGCGACGAGGCCTGCTGGCAAGCCTTGGAAATTGCTCAACTGCACAACACGGTGCGTGAATTGCCCAACGGCCTGGACAGTATTGTCGGGCGCTCCGGTGTGCGTTTATCCGGCGGGCAGCGTCAGCGCCTGGCGATAGCGCGGATGGTGTTGGCCGAACCCAAGGTCGTCATCCTCGACGAGGCCACGTCCGCCCTCGACGCGGCCACCGAATACAACTTGCATCAGGCACTGGCGCGGTTCTTGAGCAACCGTACCACGTTGATCATTGCGCACCGGTTATCGGCCGTGAAGCAGGCCGACCGGGTGCTAGTGTTCGACGGTGGTCAGGTTGCCGAGGACGGCGACCATCAGCAATTGATTGCTGATGGTGGTTTGTATGCCAGGCTTTATGGGCATTTGCAGCAGCACTAGATTAGTTCCACAGGACGTTCAGGGCATTTTCCCCACCGTCGTAACCAAACTCTTTTATTACCACCGAGCATGAGTCGCAAGATCGCATGGTGGTGGCAACATCAACCGATTTAATCGACTGCGGATCCGGGTATTTCTCGCGAATAAAACTAATCAGTTTGCTTTCGCTGTCCAGTGAGGTGGGTTTGCGGGTAAAAGACGGTGTGTAGGTGTCGATGTCTTTTATAGTGTGCGGCACGGCCAGCAGCTTGCCTTCGCTGGTTACGTTTAGCGAAGTATTGGGAAATGTCCGTTTGTAATCGATGTTGAAGTACGTCGTTTCACCCACATTGACATGATCCAGTCCGCCATTCTGCTTGAATAATGGCAAATGCCCGGTTGTACCCTGTGCTCCCGAAACGCTGATATAAACTTCCCGTGTCCCTGCAGTGGTGGTCACTTCGGCGTAGGCGATGTTTCTTGCATTAACTGAGCGCTCGCGTTTCGGGATCAGGTTTTGAAGCTTTTGCATCGTTTTATTGATTTGCAAGGCACTACGCGGATTTCTCAGTACGACGGTCGGTTCGAGGAATAACGTATTGAAAATTTCCACTGTTTTGTGGCGCAGGGCTCTGGGTGCGTCCTTGCTTCGTGTCCAGCTTTTCGCGCCTTCTGGCAGTCGGGACACGATCATTCGTGTTGAATGATCGAACAGGACTGCTTCCGCTGGGCTGGTATCAACTCTGAGCAGTTTAAGCGTGTCAGGCGGATTGGCATGGCCACCGATGGGAATGGCAATGTCATCCATGGTTCTCAATGCTCGCTCCACCAACTCCTGGCCATGGATTCGCACCATGTTGTTGGCATTCAGCGAGCCTGTGTACACCACCATCAGTTCCTCCCTCAGGGCGGCGGGAAGCGTAGATGCCTGTTTGAATGTCAGCGCCTCACGCAGACTTTGTCCTGTTGCGAGTTCGGCAACGAGAAAGTCTCCGGCGTTGAGGCGTGTGAACACATACTGTTTCGCCCCATCCGACGCGTCGACAATGATGGCGCCCTCTTCGAGGGTATCCATTACTCCCCGATCGGGAACGCTGACTTTGACGCGTCCATAAATACCCTTGCGAAACTCCATGGTTGCACCAAGAGTCCTGTGTGTAGCAATCGATGCGCGTTTCATCGGTGCACCCCTGGCGCCATTCGTATAGATACTGTCTCCGAACCAGGGGGCCCAACCCTTGCTTTCGTCGAAAGAACCGGTCGCTGGCGTGGGAGCGGGGTCGCGCGTTACGTAGCGCGTTTCGCATACTGCCCCCGGGGCGCGCAGTGGTCGGCACGGTATCGGTCTGAGCGTATCACTGACATCAAGCATGTCCGCGCGGCGCAGCGTGTCGCCATCCAGTCGATACGGTACGTCGTCGATAAACAGAGTGGTTCGCCCATCGACTTCAAGCATTTCTCGTACGCGGGTTTCTTCTGGAATGTTGAACAGCAGGCTATCGCTGTTCTTTCCAACGGTCGGGTATAACGATGGCCCGATGGACAGTTCGTCTGCGGAAACCTTCAGAGCAGGGCCGTAAGGTTTGGCAGAAACAGGGTCGATCAGATAGTGGGTCGATCTGGTGCTTGATCCGATACTGCGTACGGGGACATCTTCGACTCCCCGCAAGGTCGCCAGTTGGTCGCCGTATGTGAGGGGAGTCCAGCGGCCAGGATCAGTGACCTGAGGTAAACCCTCGATGAAATGGTATTTGCCAGCTCTGCCGAGGGAAGGCATCAAACTGTTGTATGACTTTCTAACCGTGAATTTTATGCCTGCATACATGCCACCCAAGGCACCTCGGGAGAGCCGTAGGGCTAAGGTCGGAGCGCCATAAAAAGGAATCATGTTCTGTACGGATGAAACAAGTAGTTTTTGAGAAAGGGCTCCAAATTTCGGAAGTGCAACGCGTACGCCTGATCGGACGGCAGTAGAGATCAGCTTCATCGAGCCGGATGCAAACTTTCCCAGAGGAAACGCGAACGAAACCACATCCACAATCAGGCCGAAAATGGCCCATCCTCTTTTTTTCGGATCGTCTGAATCCAGGTCGCTGATACTGCCCCAAAAAGGTATGAACCCTTTAACTGACTCCAACCAATGGGGGTTAGCGGCGATACGTTCAAGCTCTGTTTCGCCCCTGGCCGCGGCATGAAGCAGTCTTTCGTCATAATAGAAAAGATTGTTGGCAATGTAATTGGCAAGATCCGTCGTGCGCGAAAGCGTTACGGTCGCAAGCGCAGACAACTCGTCCTCGTTAGCCCGGGAAGGGGGGGCAAATGTTTCACCAAATTGATCGATGATCGCATCGCACCGTGCGGCATCCCTCGGCAAGCTACCCTTTTCATGGGCCCGCCAATCACATGGAATCCTCTTGCCGCGTCTTACGGCAATGACTTCCATTTCTCCAAGAAACGAGCCTTTGATCTGTTCGGCTTGGATGTGTCCATCAAGCATGGCTGATGAAAAGTCCACACGGTTTCGAATAATCCCGGCTCGAGGCAAACACTCATAGTAAGACGTCTTGGTATTGAAAGTGACCTGAAGGATGAAGCCCATTCGGAGCCGGAGCGGCAGCTTCATCTCCGGTGTCTCGTCTTCGTGTTTTATCCCGCTGGTGGATTTCCTCAAGGTATGGATTTTTATCTCTCCTTGTTCGATGGCTTGCCGATCAGCGTAGGGGAGTGAGAAAAAAAGAGATTTCAGCAGTGTTTGATAGGCGCTTTTACTGAGTTCAAGGTAGTCCTTGAATTCCGACTCAAATATTTTTTCAGCATCGGGAAGGGGGTTTTTAGTCAGCTCGGCAGGAAGCCAGGGAGCAGTGGTTTTTATTGTGCGATCAGCATTAATGCTAAGTGAGTACTCGCTTCTGCGTATCCCGTCGCTGAGGGTTATGAACCAGTTTTTATTCAGCCTCCCAGACATGTATACATCTCGAAAGGAATAAGCTTTGTCCCTTGGTGGTGGTGTTTGTATTACGCCACCTCCACCACTTTCAAAGTCTTCAATCAACTTTCGTCCGTCGGAGATGAACGTGATGTAGGTTTGGTTGGGGTTAAAGACTTTTCTATATCTCCCATTGTGATCTTTTTCCCAGCGGTCCTTGAAATACTTTTTCATTTCCCTTTCGGCAATGGCCGATCTTTCTGGGTGACTGACATCCAGTTGAATAATTGCTTTTTTCAAAGCGTCGGTGTGTTCATCGAGTGCCTTTATGGATTCTTTTTTTTCCTCCGGGGAGTAATCCGTGTCGACGCTCTCAGCTATGATGCCGTTGGTAATAGCCCACTCGACAGTAGGGGGTATCCTGCATAACGCTATTAGCTCCAACTCTTGTGGACTGGCTCGCATAGACTGCCGAAGCGGGAAATCGACTAATTGTTGGAAGGTCATTCGCTCGATCATGTCTGAGTCCATGGCTTCGGCCAGCGTTACGCCATGGACAAAATTTACCCAGACCACAGAGCTTCTATAGGGGAGATCAAGTGGAATGTCGGGGACTTGAAACTCTCGTGGAAATTCGGGTTGCAACAAGCGTGCGAGCAAGATCGCCTCAGTCATTGATGATGCGCGCCGTGAGTCGAATAGATGCTGTTCAAACTCAGCCCACATACTCGGGTAACTCTTTCCCCAGTTCGAGCGCCGATGCCAAGGGTATCCAGCAATATCGCGTGGTTTGCCATCCCTATGTGTCCATAAGCGAATGGCTTTACTGACCAGTTTGATTTGTACTCCTGAAGAGGTCTCTTCGTCAGTTTTTCCGCCGTACCAGTTCAAACCTTCCAATAGCGCCTTTCCCAGTCGCTCTGACGCAGCGGAGCGCAGAATTTTTTCCAACACAACCGTTGGCGTTGCACCAACTTGTGCGTAAGTCGCGCTGGGCAGTGCTTCTTTTAGCAAGTGGCTGAATAACGAGTTTTCGGTTTCGGGAAGAAAACGCCTGACAATATCAATGATATTTCTGTTCGTCCGTTGAGTGATCAACCTGTCCATGGTCATAGTGGATGTTGGAAAGACTCTCTTTATGGACTTGAGTATTTTCCGGTCTTTAGCAGTGGGCGCACGATTCAGGGCGTCGATATCAACGCCATTGGCGAGTTGTAGTGAGTGATTGGCGCGTCTTTCTTCCAGTTTTCGGATTACTGAATCCATTTCGGCGGTGCTTTGAGGTTGTGCTGCCGGCAATCCGTAATACACCAGAACTTGAGGAAGGCTGAGTAACTTATCCGAACGCAATTGTCCGCCTATGCTGAGGGCTATCTGCTCGATTTTTCCGGTCAGTTCGCGCCAGCCTGGATTTTCAGTCATGGATAGAATGACTTCGGTTCCGTGCTGGTCAGCCGTCTCGTATACGCTGCGCCCTTCTGCCGTAGAAACGGATAGAAAGTTCGTGATGTTCAATTTTTCGGAAAGTGCCAGGTAATCCGGGTGTCCGAGCAAGCTGTGCAGGTGTATTTGCCCGACGTCGTGCTCTTGGGCAAGGGGGGAATGGGGCTGGGGAGTGAAATAAATGCCGGCCAAAGCAATGTTCCTGGCCTTGGCATCACGGAGATGGTCTAACAGCGCATCATATTCTGCGAGTTGACCCAGATATTGTTGGTGTGGGGTTGTTGTCGAAGCATTTGTGGTATTCATAAAAGTGACGGCTCTTCAAAGGAGACGTCAGTATTGATGCATCCGGGGGCAGCCTTGGCGGTACATATATATGTTCGAGCTTTGTCAGCTTGTCGGGATGACAAACGCACCCTAGTCTAGCTGTAGCGATCGGGCAGTGCTTACGCAAGGGACCTCATGAAGCAAAAGCGGACTCTCGGAACGCCACGGTTGTTGGGGATTGTCTGGCCCTTTATCGCCGTCGTGTTATTTCAGGCGCTTTTGGGAGGCGTCAGTCTGTACGTTCTTTCGGCGGTTCGCGGCTACGTTGGCGGTGAAAGCCTGTGGTCCAAGGGCCAGAAGGACGCCATCTATTACCTCAATCTTTACGCCGACAGTCGTGACGAGACGATTTTTCTCAAATACCAGAGCGCGATTGCGGTACCTCAGGGTGGCCATGAGTTACGTCTGGCGCTGGATCACCAACCGCCGAATATCGAGGCGGCACGGTTGGCGATCCTCAAAGGCGGCAACCATCCGGACGACGTCCCCAGCTTGATTTGGCTGTACCTCAATTTCCGGCACTTCAGTTACCTTGAACAAGCCATCGAGCTCTGGACGGTCGGTGACGCGTACCTGGTGCGACTTGATGATGTCGCGCGGGAGATGCATCAGCGCATTGCCGATAGCCAGGCCAACGATGCCGACATCAAGCGCTGGAAAGAACAGATTCTTGCCATTAACGATGGCGTGACGCCTGCTGCCAAAGCATTCAGCGATGCCTTGGGCGAAGGCTCGCGCATGATTCTGCGGCTGTTGCTGATGACGAACCTCGCCACCGCGCTGGGTCTGATCGTGTTGGCCCTGTTGCGTACTCACAAGCTGCTCAAGCAGCGCCATGCCTTCGCCGATGCGTTGCAGTTGGAGAAAGACCGGGCGCAAATCACGCTGCAATCGATTGGCGATGGAGTGATCACCACGAATGTCGAGGGTGCGATCGCTTATATGAATCCGGCCGCCGAGGCCTTGACTCACTGGAAAGCCGAACAGGCGGCGGGGTTGCCGCTGGCCGCGTTGTTCAATTTGTTGGATGAGGACGCTCAGGCCGACGGGTTTACCTTGATCGAGCACATTTTGAGCGGCCAACTCGGCGGTGGCAGCGAGCATTCGAAGCTGATCCAGCGTCTGGATGGCAGCACGGTCTCGGTCACGCTGGTCGGCGCGCCGATCCGCAACGCGGGCAAGGTCAGTGGCACCGTGCTGGTGCTGCATGATATGACCCAGGAGCGGCAGTACATCGCTAATCTGTCGTGGCAGGCAACCCATGACGCCTTGACCGGGCTGGCCAACCGCCGCGAGTTTGAATATCGCCTGGAGCAGGCTCTGCATAACTTGACGCGCCAGGTGGGGCGTCACGCCTTGATGTTCCTCGATCTGGATCAATTCAAACTGGTCAACGACACCTGCGGTCATGCCGCGGGCGACGAATTGTTGCGGCATATCTGTGCGTTGCTGCAATCAGGTTTGCGTGAAGGCGACACCCTGGCCCGGCTAGGTGGCGATGAGTTCGGCATTTTGCTGGAGAACTGTGCGCCGGAAGCGGCCGAGAAGATTGCCGAAGGCCTGCGTCAGACCGTGCAGAATTTGCACTTTGTCTGGAAAGGTCGGCCGTTCGTGACCACCGTGAGCATCGGTCTGGTGCATGTGACGCAGAGCCCGGCCACCCTCGAAGCGTCGCTGCGCGCCGCTGACATGGCCTGTTATATGGCCAAGGAAAAGGGACGCAATCGGGTTCAGGTCTATCACGCCGATGACTCGGAGCTGTCCCTGCGCTTTGGTGAGATGGCCTGGGTACAGCGCCTGCACATGGCGTTGGAGGAAGATCGCTTCTGCCTGTACGCCCAGGAAATCGCGCCCCTTGGCCGTACCGAACAGGGCGGCGGGCATATCGAAATCCTGCTGCGCCTGCATGATGAAGCCGGGCGCATGATTCTGCCGGACAGTTTCATTCCGGCCGCCGAGCGTTATGGTTTGATGACAACGCTCGATCGCTGGGTTGTGGAGAACGTTTTCAAGGTCATTGCCCAATGCATCGCGCAAGAGCGCAAAGAGCCGCTGGCCATGTGTGCGATAAATCTGTCAGGTATTACTATCGGAGATGACGCGTTTCTGGACTTCCTTCGTGAACAGTTTGTTGCATATTCAATTCCACCTGAAATGATTTGTTTTGAAATTACGGAAACCAGTGCCATTTCCAATTTGGGAAGTGCAATTAGATTTATCAATGAACTCAAAGGCTTAGGTTGTCATTTTTCGCTGGACGACTTTTGTGCCGGGATGTCTTCGTTCGCTTACTTGAAACATTTACCTGTAGACTTCTTGAAGATCGACGGGAGTTTCGTAAAGGATATGCTGGACGACCCGATTAACCGCGCCATGGTCGAAGTGATCAATCACATCGGTCATGTCATGGGTAAGCGCACGATTGCCGAGTTCGTTGAAACACCTCAGATCGAGCAGGCATTGCTTGAGATCGGGGTAGATTACGCTCAAGGGTATGTGATTGAACGCCCGCATCTGTTTACCAGCGATAGTTTGTTGAGTCGTCCTGCCAGGTCTCAGCCTTTGTTATTCAAGGCGCCAGGCACGTTCCGTTGAAATCTCTTGCTGATCTTAAAATCACAATCAAAAGGAGCGCGACAGTGATCGACACATTCAACAGAACCGGACCACTCATGGAAGCTGCAAGTTATCCCGCCTGGGCTCAGCAACTGATCCAGGATTGCAGCGAGAGCAAGCGCCGGGTAGTCGGACACGAACTGTATCAACGCATGCGTGATAACAAACTCAGCGCAAAAACCATGCGCCACTACCTTATTGGTGGCTGGCCGGTGGTCGAGCAGTTCGCGTTATACATGGCACAGAATCTGACAAAGACCCGTTTTGCGCGCCACCCTGGCGAAGACATGGCGCGTCGCTGGCTGATGCGCAACATACGCGTCGAATTGAACCATGCCGATTACTGGGTGCACTGGAGCCGTGCTCACGGCATCAGCCTGGAAGATCTGCAAGCGCAACAGGTTGCCCCCGAACTTCACGCCTTGAGCCATTGGTGCTGGCACACCAGTTCATCCGACTCGCTGATCGTGGCCATCGCCGCCACCAACTACGCCATCGAAGGTGCGACCGGGGAGTGGTCGGCACTGGTCTGCTCCAGCGGCATCTATGCGGCCTCGTTTCCCGAGGAAGACCGCAAGCGAGCCATGAAGTGGTTGAAGATGCATGCTCAGTACGACGATGCCCATCCATGGGAAGCACTGGAAATCATCTGCAGCCTGGCAGGCATGAACCCGAGCAAATCCCTGCAAGTGGAATTGCGTCAGGCGGTCTGCAAAAGTTACGACTACATGTATCTGTTCCTGGAACGTTGCATGCAGTTGGAACAGGCAGTGAAAACTCCGGTAGTCCGTGAGCGGATGGCGTTGGCTGAAAGCTGATTGGAAGGGTCGTAAAACAACTGTGGGAGCGAGTCTGCTCGCGAAGGCTGCTTAACATTCAACTGAAAGAGTGAATGTTAAAACGCTTTCGCGAGCAGGCTCGCTCCCACATTGGTTCCTGGGACTGCTGATGACTCAACCCGCCATCGCCAACCGGTTACGCCCCTCGCGCTTGGCCACATACAACGCACTGTCAGCCCGTCGCAACAAACTGTCGGCAGACTCGCCGGGCAGCAGGGTCGAGCAACCCAGGCTGACCGTCAATTCGATCGCCTTGCCGTCGGCCGTATACTCCTGAGCCTGCGCCGCAAAGCGCAGTCGTTCGCCGATCATGGCGGCAGCGTCCCGACTGGTGTTGGACAGCAGGATCAGGAATTCTTCGCCACCAAACCGGAACACCATGTCCACGTTGCGCAACTGGTTTTTGATCGAGGCTGCAACGGCCTTGAGCACTTCATCGCCGGCACTGTGCCCGTACGTATCGTTGATGTGTTTGAAGTGATCGATGTCCAGCATCAGCAATGACAGGGGTTGCGAATGTCGCCGCGACATTTCGATTTCCCGTTGCAGCGTCTGATCCATGGCGATGCGGTTGCCAGTGTCGGTCAGCGGATCGCGCAATGCACTTTGGGTCGCGGCTCGATAGAGCAGGGCATTTCGCATGGGAAAGAGCAGGGTGGACAGCAGTGACTCCAGATTGCCCTGTTCCTCGTCGCTGAAGCGCTGATTGCGGCGGAACACCAGTTCACCCAATTGCTCGCCTTCATGACTGAGGCTGTAGCTGATGGAATGATGACCCCGCAGGCCGAACAGCAGGCGCAAGTCACTGGGCTGATGCTCATAATTCAACGCATCCAGAGGGACAAGACGCTGAATTTCGCGGAAGAAAAGTCCGAGGATGCGTTGCGGCTCAAGACTGGTTTGCAATTGCAGGCCCAGCTCCTGGCGCAACAGCGCAAGACTGACGGGCCGCTCCAGAAGGGAAGGCTGCTGACCAAAGCCCAGGCGCTGCAATTTGGCACTGTCGAAGTCAATTGCGTTGGTCTGGGAAAGTGATTTCATATGGCGTGAGCCCCTAAGCAGTAAGGCTGTCTTACAGGCTGGGTGAGAGCGGCTTTGGGCTGCGCGTCATACTGGTCCATCAGTCCCGTAGGACATTTGGCACGAGTTTAGTCCGCTTTGCCGAAGATTAGTAACCTCCCGGCTCAAGCGTTGCCCCGTCTGCTTTCACACGGCGTGTCTGAACAAAATTAGAGCGAAAGTCATGCCATTCGGTTCATTCGCATAAAAAGCGTTAAAAATCAAAAAGCTGGAACGTCGTACGAGGGAGGTCGCGGCGAGTGATGACATTTATTTGACTTGAAACAGGGCGGTTACTAGCGCGTTTCAGTGCCGCGGCGGGAAGCCGTCGCGGCAGAAAAGCGACGCACGGGCGTTACTGGGCGTTGAACGCCTGGCCATTGATGCCGGTACTGTCGGGACCCATCAGGTAAAGGTAGACCGGCATGATCTCCTCGGGAGTCGGGTTGTTCAGCGGATTTTCACCCGGGTAGGCCTGAGCGCGCATGCTGGTGCGGGTAGCGCCGGGGTTGATGCTGTTGGAACGCACCGGCGCCACTGTGTCCACTTCGTCGGCCAGGGTCTGCATCAGGCCTTCGGTCGCGAATTTCGACACGCCGTAAGCGCCCCAATACGCTCGACCCTTGCGGCCGACGCTGCTGGAGGTGAACACGACCGAGGCGTCCTGAGACAGCTTGAGCAGCGGCAGCAGGGTGCTGGTGAGCATGAACATGGCGTTGACGTTGACGTGCATGACTCGCATGAAGTTCTCGCCAGACAACTGCTCGATCGGTGTACGCGGCCCGATGATCGATGCGTTGTGCAGCAAGCCGTCGAGGTGGCCGAACTCGGTTTCGATCATCGCTGCAAGCTCATCGTATTGATGGGGCAGGGCGGTTTCCAGGTTGAAGGGGATCACGACCGGTTGTGGATGCCCGGCTGCTTCGATTTCGTCGTAGACCTGAGTCAGATTGGCTTCGGTCTTGCCCAGCAACAGCACGGTGGCACCGTGAGCGGCGTAGGTTTTCGCGGCGGCAGCACCGATGCCACGGCCAGCGCCGGTGACCAGGATGACCCGGTCTTTGAGCAATTCAGGGCGGGCGGAATAATCAAACATAAAAAAACCTCAATATAATCCGTTAACAGGGCCGAAAAAGATCGTCCGAACGCGGCCCGAGCCTTCGGCAGCTCCTACGCCGATCGCGGTCTCCTGTAGGAGCTGCCGCAGGCTGCGATCTTTTGATCTGAATCAGCAACTGCACAAAGCGTTATCCAACACCTCAAGCAGCGCCAGCGGATGATCGATCACCACGTCCGCGCCCCAGTGTTTCGGGTTGTCATCCGGGTGAATGTAGCCATAGGTTACTGCGCAGGTTTTGGTGCCGGCATCGCGGCCGGACTCGATGTCCCGCAGATCATCGCCGACAAACAGCACGCTGGCCGGGTCCAGGTCGAGCATCTTGCACGCCAGGATCAACGGCTCCGGGTCCGGTTTGCTGTTCTTCACGTGATCGGGGCAAATCAGCACTTTCGAACGTTCGGCCAGACCCAGCTGCTGCATGATCGGCTCGGCGAAACGCACCGGTTTGTTGGTGACCACGCCCCAGATCAGGTTGGCCTTTTCGATTTTTTCCAACACCTCGGCCATGCCGTCGAACAGATGGCTGTGAACCGCGCAACCCTTGAGGTAGCGCTCGAGGAACTCCTGACGCAGTTCCTCGAACCCGGGTGATTCCGGGTCCATGGAAAAGTTCGCGGCGACCATCGCCTTGGCGCCGCCGGAAATTTCGTCGCGAATGTGTTGAGTGTTGATCCGCGGCAAACCACGATCAGCGCGCATCGCCTGGCAGATGGCAATGAAGTCCGGCGCGGTGTCGAGCAGGGTGCCGTCCATGTCGAAAAGGACTGCTCTGATACGCATCGGCTTACTCCTCGCGCAGGGTCTGGATCATGTAGTTGACGTCGACATCGGCCGCCAGTTTGTAGTGCTTGGTCAGCGGATTGTAGGTCAGGCCGATGATGTCCTTGACGGTCAGGCCGGCCATGCGGCTCCAGGCACCGAGCTCGGAAGGGCGGATGAACTTCTTGAAGTCGTGGGTGCCGCGCGGCAGCAGCTTCATGATGTATTCGGCGCCGATGATGGCGAACAAGTACGCCTTCGGGTTGCGGTTGATGGTGGAGAAGAACACCTGGCCGCCAGGCTTGACCATGCGGAAGCAGGCGCGGATCACCGAAGAGGGATCCGGCACGTGCTCGAGCATTTCCAGGCAGGTGACCACGTCGAACTGCTCAGGCATTTCTTCGGCCAGGGCTTCGGCGGTGATCTGCCGGTACTCGACGTTTACGCCCGATTCCAGCTGATGCAGCTGCGCGACCGCCAGCGGCGCTTCGCCCATGTCGATACCCATGACGGTGGCGCCACGTTGGGCCATGGCTTCGCTCAGAATGCCGCCACCGCAACCGATGTCGAGGACTTTCTTGCCGGCCAGGCTGGCTCGTTCGTCAATCCAGTTGACCCGTAGCGGGTTGATATCGTGCAGCGGCTTGAACTCGCTTTCGCGGTCCCACCAGCGATGGGCCAGGGCTTCGAATTTGGCGATTTCGGCGTAGTCGACGTTGCTCATGGTTAAGTCCTCTAAAACTTGAAAAATCCTGTTGCCCCGGTTTCGATCCGGGGGACTTACGATTCGGTATGGCCGCTGATGCGCCGACCCCAGGCCTTGGCGGTGGCGCACAACTGCGCTTCATCCAGGCGAGTCAGACGGCGGTCGTCGAGCAGTTGTTTGCCGGCGACCCAAAGGTGTTTCACGCAATCGCGGCCGCTGGCGTAGATCAGCTGCGAAACCGGATCGTAGACCGGTTGTTGCGCCAGGCCCGACAGGTCGAACGCGACGATGTCCGCCGCTTTGCCGACTTCCAGTGAACCCGTTTCAGCTTCGATCCCCAATGCGCGGGCGCCGTTGAGCGTGGCCATGCGCAGGGCGCGATGGGCGTCCAGCGCGGTGGCAGAGCCGGCAACGGCCTTGGCCAGCAACGCGGCGGTGCGGGTTTCGCCGAGCAGGTCCAGGTCATTATTGCTGGCCGAGCCATCGGTGCCGACCGCCACGTTGACCCCGGCCTGCCACAAACGCTCGACCGGGCAGAAACCGCTGGCCAGCTTCAGGTTCGACTCCGGGCAATGAATCACATTGCTGTTACTTTCTACCAGCAGCGCCAGGTCTTCATCGCTGATCTGGGTCATGTGAACGGCCTGGAGGCGCGGGCCGAGCAGGCCCAGGCGGCCGAGGCGAGCCAAAGGGCGTTCGCCATACTGCTCGACCGACTGCTGCACTTCGAAAGCGGTTTCATGGACGTGCATGTGAATCGAAGCGTCCAGCTCTTCGGCGATGACCCGGATTTTTTCCAGGGTTTCGTCGCCCACAGTGTAGGGTGCATGGGGGCCGAAGGTGACTTTGATCCGTTCGTGATGCTTGAGGTCGCCAAATAATTCGACGCCCTGACGAATGGCTTCATCCGCCGTAGCGGCGCCTGGAATCGGGAAATCGAGGATCGGAATGGCGATCTGGGCGCGAATACCGCTGTTATGTACGCGTTCGCTGGCGACCTTCGGGAAGAAATACATGTCGGAGAAACAGGTGATGCCGCCTTTGATCTGCTCGGCGATGGCCAGGTCAGTGCCGTCGCGAACGAACGCCTCGTCGACCCACTTGGCTTCGGCCGGCCAGATGTGCTTTTCCAGCCAGGTCATCAGCGGCAGATCGTCGGCCAGGCCGCGGAACAGCGTCATTGCCGCATGCCCGTGGGCATTGATCAGGCCGGGGGCGAGCAGCATGTCCGGCAATTCGCGGACTTCGGTTGCGTTAAGCTTCAAGGCTACCGCGCGTGGGCCGATAAACACGATGCGACCGTCGCGGATGCCCAGGGCGTGCTCTTTAAGGACCACGCCAGCCGGTTCGACGGGTACCAGCCAGGTCGGCAGCAATAATAGGTCGAGCGCAGCGGTGGGGGTCGGCATCGAGAGTCGGTTCCAGCTTTTGTAAAGGATGGCGAAGTATACCCGAGCGTCTTCGCGGGGGGATCGCTATAATCGGCGGCTTTTGTTCATGAGTGCGGGGTAAGTGGATGCGCGATCGACTGTTGGCTGCGGAGAAGGTGAAGGCCATCGATTGGCGAGATGGCGCCCTGTACCTGCTGGATCAGCGTATTTTGCCATTCGAGGAAACCTGGATCGCCTACACCAGCGCCGCGGGTGTGGCCGAGGCCATTCGCTCAATGGTGGTGCGCGGCGCGCCGGCCATTGGCATCAGTGCGGCGTATGCCATGGTGCTGTCAGCCCGCGTCCGAATGGCCGAGGGCGGTGATTGGCAGGCAGCATGGGAAGAGGATTACGCGTTGCTGGCTGATTCCCGTCCAACAGCGGTCAATCTGTTCTGGGCCTTGAATCGCATGCGTGACCGCCTGGACCGCCTCAAGGAAGACGCAGACCCTCTGGCGGCGCTGGAAGCCGAAGCCATCGCCATTCATGAAAGTGATCGCGAAGCCAACCTGACCATGGCCCAACTGGGTGTCGACCTGATCCGCAAGCATCAGGGCAATGCCCAGGCGATCCTCACTCACTGCAACACTGGCGCACTGGCCACCGGTGGTTTCGGCACGGCGCTGGGGGTGATTCGCGGCGCTTTCATCGAGGGGATGGTCGAGCGCGTCTACGCCGACGAAACCCGGCCATGGCTGCAAGGCTCACGATTGACGGCATGGGAGTTGGCCAATGAAGGCATCCCCGTGACCCTCAATGTCGATTCCGCCGCCGCGCACATCATGAAAACCAAGGGTGTGACCTGGGTGATCGTCGGCGCCGACCGCATCACCGCCAATGGCGATGTGGCGAACAAGATCGGCACCTATCAACTGGCGGTCAACGCCATGCACCACGGTGTGCGCTTCATGGTGGTGGCGCCGAGCTCGACCATCGACATGAACCTGGCCAGTGGCGACGAAATTCCAATCGAAGAGCGCGATGGTCGCGAGTTGCTGGAGGTTGGCGGCAAGCGGCTGGGGGCGGATGTCGATGCCTTCAACCCGGTGTTCGACGTGACCCCGGCCGATCTCATCGATGCAATCGTCACCGAAAAGGGCATCGTCGAGCGTCCGGATACGGCGAAAATGGCGCAGTTGATGTGCCGTAAGCGTCTGCATTAATGATTTTTGGCGCCTGAGAGATTGCCATCGCGAGCAGGCTCGCTCCCACAGGGGATTTGTTAACGATGCAGATCCAATGTGGGAGCGAGCCTGCTCGCGATGAGGCCCTGACAGCCAACAAATACGCGTCAATCCCCTCTGGAATTTTCCTCTAAGCCCCTCTCGTCCCCTTTAAGCCTGTCACCGGTCAACTAACTATGCTCCATGCGCATCTGGGGGATAGGTGCGTGGCGGCTCTTGTGATAACATCCGGCGGTTTCCAGGGTAGCCTGATGTGGCTGCCTTTACTGCGCAGATCCATGGCATAACTCGTTGATTTGTCGTAAGTCGGTGCATGGCACTCAGTCTGCATCGGCGAGCTTCGTTCGTCCCATATGGATGTGACGAAGTTTCACCAGAAAAAGGAATCAGGCTTCTCATGGGCGAACTGGCCAAAGAAATCCTCCCGGTCAATATCGAAGACGAGCTGAAGCAGTCCTACCTCGACTACGCGATGAGCGTAATTGTCGGGCGGGCACTGCCGGATGCGCGCGATGGCTTGAAGCCCGTGCACCGGCGTGTGCTGTTCGCGATGAGCGAGCTGGGCAACGACTTCAACAAGCCGTACAAGAAATCTGCCCGTGTTGTCGGTGACGTGATCGGTAAGTATCACCCGCACGGTGATACCGCGGTGTACGACACCATCGTTCGGATGGCGCAGCCATTCTCCCTGCGCTACCTGCTGGTGGACGGTCAGGGCAACTTCGGTTCGGTGGACGGCGACAACGCCGCGGCCATGCGATACACCGAAGTGCGCATGACCAAGCTGGCGCACGAGCTGCTGGCTGACCTGCACAAAGAAACCGTGGACTGGGTGCCGAACTACGACGGCACCGAGATGATCCCGGCGGTCATGCCGACCCGTATTCCCAACCTGCTGGTCAACGGCTCCAGCGGTATCGCCGTGGGCATGGCGACCAACATCCCGCCGCACAACCTCGGTGAAGTCATCGACGGTTGCCTGGCACTCATCGACAACCCGGAACTGACCGTCGATGAACTGATGCAATACATCCCCGGTCCGGACTTCCCGACCGCTGCGATCATCAACGGTCGCGCCGGCATCATCGAAGCCTACCGCACCGGTCGCGGGCGCATTTACATGCGTGCCCGCTCGATGATCGAAGACATCGACAAGGTCGGTGGCCGTCAGCAGATCGTCATCACCGAACTCCCTTACCAGCTGAACAAGGCACGTCTGATCGAGAAGATCGCCGAGCTGGTAAAAGAGAAGAAGCTCGAAGGCATCACAGAGCTGCGCGACGAGTCCGACAAGGACGGTATGCGCGTCGTGATCGAACTGCGTCGCGGCGAAGTGCCTGAGGTGATCCTCAACAACCTCTACGCCCAGACCCAGCTGCAAGCGGTGTTCGGCATCAACATCGTCGCGCTGATCGACGGCCGTCCACGGATCCTGAACCTCAAGGATCTGCTGGAAGCATTCGTTCGTCACCGTCGCGAAGTGGTGACCCGGCGTACCGTGTTCGAACTGCGCAAGGCGCGCGAACGTGGCCACATTCTGGAAGGTCAAGCGGTTGCCCTGTCGAACATCGACCCGGTCATCGCCCTGATCAAGGCCTCGCCAACGCCGTCGGAAGCCAAGGAAGCGCTGATCAGCACGCCTTGGGAATCCTCCGCCGTGGTCGCGATGGTCGAACGTGCCGGCGCCGATTCGTGCCGCCCGGAAAACCTCGATCCGCAATACGGTCTGCGCGACGGCAAGTACTTCCTGTCGCCGGAACAGGCGCAAGCCATTCTGGAACTGCGTCTGCACCGTCTGACCGGTCTGGAACATGAAAAGCTGCTGGCCGAGTATCAAGAGATCCTCAACCAGATCGGCGAGCTGATCCGCATCCTCAACAGCGCCACGCGCCTGATGGAAGTGATCCGCGAAGAGCTGGAAGTGATTCGCGCCGAATACGGCGACGTGCGTCGCACCGAGATTCTCGATGCCCGTCTCGACCTGACCCTGGGTGACATGATCCCGGAAGAAGAGCGCGTCGTGACCATTTCCCACGGTGGCTACGCCAAGACCCAGCCATTGGCTGCGTACCAGGCTCAGCGTCGTGGCGGTAAAGGCAAATCGGCCACCGGCGTCAAGGATGAGGACTACATCGCTCACCTGCTGGTCGCCAACAGCCACACCACGCTGCTGCTGTTCTCCAGCAAAGGCAAAGTGTACTGGCTGAAAACCTACGAAATCCCGGAAGCGTCCCGCGCTGCCCGTGGTCGTCCGTTGGTCAACCTGCTGCCGCTGGACAGTGATGAATACATCACCACCATGCTGCCGGTCGACGAATACACCGAAGGTCACTTCATCTTCATGGCCACTGCTAAAGGCACCGTGAAGAAGACCCCGCTGGAATCCTTCAGTCGTCAACGCAGCGTCGGTCTGATCGCGCTGGAGCTGGACGAAGGTGACGTACTGATCTCTGCCGCCATTACCGATGGCGAGCGCGAAGTCATGCTGTTCTCCGACGGTGGCAAGGTCACTCGCTTCAAGGAAACCGACGTCCGCGCCATGGGCCGTACCGCTCGCGGTGTCCGCGGTATGCGTCTGCCGGAAGGCCAGAAGCTGATTTCCATGTTGATCCCGGAAGAAGGCAGCCAGATCCTCACCGCTTCGGCGCGTGGTTTCGGCAAACGCACGGCGATCACCGAGTTCCCCGAGTACAAGCGTGGCGGTCAGGGCGTTATCGCCATGGTCAGCAACGAGCGTAACGGCCGTCTGGTCGGCGCGGTCCAGGTGCTCGATGGGGAGGAAATCATGCTGATTTCCGACCAGGGTACTTTGGTTCGTACCCGTGTCGACGAAGTGTCCAGCCTGGGTCGTAACACCCAGGGCGTGACCCTCATCAAGCTGGCCAGCGATGAAACGCTGGTGGGCCTGGAGCGGGTTCAGGAGCCGTCGGAAGTCGAAGGCGCAGAGCTGGAGGGCGAAGGGCTCGAAGGTGAAGAGGGTGTCGTGTTTGACGGTGAAGTCGTGATCGACGACGTTGCCGAAGACCAGCAACTCGACGCCGCCGCTGACGAAGAGCCGCAAGAGTAAGCGGGCAAGCAGGGGGCGGATGAAGATTCGCCCCCTTGTTGTTTGTCCATAATGAAATATCGACACCTTTTGGAGATCCCTTGTGGGAGCGAGCCTGCTCGCGATGCAGGCGCCGCGATACGTCCGAAGCACCGCGGTGATGCAATCGCGAGCAGGCTCGCTCCCACAAATATTTGCTTCAGCAGGGACCCGTGTCGATTGATGTTGTGATTTATTGCGTGATACCACCAAATCAGAGCGAGATTGGATGTGAGCAAGAGAGCCTATAACTTCTGTGCCGGTCCTGCGGCGCTTCCCGAAGCTGTCCTGAAGCGCGCCCAGGGTGAACTCCTTGATTGGCACGGCAAGGGCCTGTCGGTCATGGAAATGAGCCATCGCAGCGATGAGTTCGTGTCCATTGCCACCAAGGCCGAGCAGGATCTTCGTGATCTGCTGAATATCCCCTCGAACTATAAAGTGCTGTTTCTGCAAGGTGGCGCCAGCCAGCAATTTGCTCAGATTCCTCTGAACCTGTTGCCGGAAGGCGGCACCGCCGACTATATCGACACCGGTATCTGGTCGCAGAAAGCCATCGAGGAAGCCTCGCGCTACGGCCACGTCAACGTTGCCGGGACCGCCAAGCCTTACGACTATTTCGCTATTCCCGGTCAGAACGAATGGAGTCTGTCTGCCGACGCGGCCTACGTTCACTACGCACCGAACGAAACCATTGGCGGCCTGGAATTCCAGTGGATTCCGGAAACCGGTGATGTGCCGCTGGTGGCCGACATGTCCTCGGACATTCTCTCGCGTCCGGTGGATATCTCGCGCTTCGGCATGATCTACGCCGGCGCCCAGAAAAACATCGGCCCGAGTGGCGTTGTCGTGAACATCGTTCGCGAAGACCTGCTGGGTCACGCCCGTTCCATTTGCCCGACCATGCTCAACTACAAGGTCGCGGCCGATAACGGCTCGATGTACAACACGCCGCCAACCCTGGCCTGGTACTTGTCCGGCTTGGTGTTCGAGTGGCTGAAAGAGCAGGGTGGTGTCGAAGCCATCGGCAAACTCAATGAAGTGAAGCAGCGCACGCTGTATGACTTCATCGACGCCAGTGGCTTGTACAGCAACCCGATCAACAAGTCCGACCGCTCGTGGATGAACGTGCCGTTCCGTCTGGCTGACGACCGTCTGGACAAGCCGTTCCTGGCTGGCGCCGACGAACGCGGCCTGCTGAATCTCAAGGGCCACCGTTCCGTGGGCGGCATGCGTGCCTCCATCTATAACGCCGTCGATATCGTTGCGGTCAACGCACTGATTTCGTACATGGCAGAGTTCGAGAAGGAACACGGTTAATGTCTGAGCAAGAACTCAAGGCACTGCGCCTGCGCATTGACGCTCTGGACGAAAAAGTCCTGGAGCTGATCAGTGAGCGCGCACGCTGCGCCCAGGAAGTTGCGCGAGTAAAGATGGCCTCGCTGGCCGAAGGCGAAGTGCCGGTGTTCTATCGTCCTGAGCGTGAAGCTCAGGTGCTCAAGCGTGTGATGGAGCGTAACCAGGGGCCGCTGGGCAACGAAGAGATGGCGCGGTTGTTCCGCGAAATCATGTCCTCGTGCCTGGCCCTCGAGCAGCCACTGAAAGTGGCTTACCTCGGCCCTGAAGGCACCTTCACTCAGGCAGCGGCCATGAAGCACTTCGGCCATGCGGTGATCAGCAAGCCGATGGCGGCGATCGACGAAGTGTTCCGTGAAGTGGCGGCCGGTGCGGTGAACTTTGGCGTGGTCCCGGTGGAAAACTCCACCGAGGGCGCGGTCAACCACACCCTCGACAGCTTCCTCGAGCACGACATGGTGATCTGTGGCGAAGTCGAGCTGCGCATCCACCATCATCTGTTGGTTGGTGAAAACACCAAGACCGACAGCATCAGCCGTATCTATTCCCACGCCCAGTCCCTGGCCCAATGCCGCAAGTGGCTGGACGCCCATTACCCGAATGTCGAGCGCGTGGCGGTTTCGAGTAACGCCGAAGCGGCCAAGCGGGTCAAGGGTGAGTGGAACTCGGCGGCGATCGCCGGCGACATGGCCGCCGGTCTGTACGGGTTGACTCGCCTGGCCGAGAAAATCGAGGATCGCCCGGACAACTCCACGCGATTCCTGATGATCGGCAGCCAGGAAGTACCGCCGACCGGCGACGACAAGACCTCGATCATCGTCTCCATGAGCAACAAACCCGGCGCGCTCCACGAGCTGCTGGTGCCGTTCCACGACAACGGCATCGACCTGACGCGCATCGAGACCCGTCCGTCGCGCAGCGGTAAATGGACCTACGTGTTCTTCATCGACTTCGTCGGCCACCATCGCGATCCGCTGATCAAAGGTGTGCTGGAAAAGATCAGTCAGGAAGCAGTGGCACTCAAAGTGCTGGGTTCCTACCCGAAAGCAGTTCTCTAAGGGCGGTAGCAAATGAGTGGCAACTTCCTCGCTCTGGCACAGCCGGGCGTGCAACAACTTTCGCCTTACGTTCCGGGCAAGCCCGTGGACGAACTGGCCCGTGAGCTGAACCTCGATCCGGCCAATATCGTCAAACTGGCGAGCAACGAAAATCCGCTGGGCGCCAGCCCCAAGGCATTGGCAGCGATTCGCGAAGCGCTGACCGAGCTGACCCGCTATCCGGACGGCAACGGTTTTGCGCTCAAGACCCTGCTGGCCGATCAGTGCCGCGTCGAGCTGAACCAGGTGACGTTGGGCAACGGCTCCAACGACATTCTGGAGCTGGTGGCGCGCGCCTACCTGGCGCCGGGCCTGAACGCGGTGTTCAGCGCCCATGCGTTTGCGGTCTATCCGATCGTGACTCAAGCCGTTGGTGCTCAGGCAAAAGTGATTCCGGCCAAAGACTGGGGTCATGATCTGCCGGCCATGCTGGCCGCGATAGATGCCAATACTCGTGTGGTATTCATCGCCAACCCGAACAACCCGACCGGGACCTGGTTCGACGCCCAAGCGCTGGATGATTTCCTGCAGGACGTACCGGCCCATGTGCTGGTGGTGCTGGACGAGGCCTACATCGAATACGCCGAAGGCAGCGACTTGCCGGATGGCCTGGACTATCTGGCGGCCTATCCGAACCTGCTGGTTTCGCGCACCTTCTCCAAGGCCTATGGTCTGGCGTCGTTGCGGGTCGGTTACGGCTTGTCCTCGGCCATCGTCGCCGATGTGCTGAATCGCGTGCGTCAGCCATTCAACGTCAACAGCCTCGCACTGGCCGCCGCTTGTGCTGCGTTGCAAGACGTCGAGTACCTGGCCGAAAGCCGTCGCTTGAACGAGTCCGGCATGCAACAGTTGCAAGCGGGTTTCCGTGAACTGGGGCTGAGCTGGATTCCCTCCAAAGGCAATTTCATCTGCGTCGATCTGGGGCGCGTTGCCGCTCCGGTATTCGAGGGGCTGCTGCGTGAAGGCGTGATCGTGCGTCCGGTGGCCAACTACGGCATGCCGAACCACCTGCGTATCACCATCGGTTTGCCGGCGGAAAACAGCCGCTTCCTCGAGGCGCTGACCAAGGTTATGGCTCGTGGTTGATGTCACTGCACTGCAATCTGCTGAACCTATGATCGGTCGCCTGGTGGTGGTCGGTCTGGGGTTGATCGGCGGTTCGTTTGCCAAAGGCTTGCGTGAAAGCGGTCTGTGCCGCGAAGTGGTCGGGGTCGATCTCGACCCGCAGTCGCGCAAGTTGGCGGTCGAGTTGGGCGTGGTTGATCGCTGCGAAGAAGACCTGGCCGCAGCTTGCCAGGGCGCTGATGTGATTCAGTTGGCGGTGCCGATTCTGGCCATGGAGAAGCTGCTGGCCAAGTTGGCGGGCATGGATCTGGGGCAAGCGATTCTGACCGACGTTGGCAGCGCCAAGGGCAATGTGGTGCGCGCGGCGACCGAGGCGTTTGGCGGCATGCCGGCGCGTTTCGTGCCGGGGCATCCGATTGCCGGTTCCGAGCAGAGCGGGGTGGAAGCCTCCAATGCCGAGCTGTTCCGTCGCCATAAAGTGATTCTGACGCCGCTGGATCAGACCGACCCGGCCGCGCTGGCGGTGGTCGACCGGTTGTGGCGCGAATTGGGCGCCGACGTCGAGCACATGCAGGTCGAGCGTCACGACGAAGTGTTGGCGGCGACCAGCCATTTGCCGCACTTGCTGGCGTTCGGTTTGGTCGATTCGTTGGCCAAACGCAATGAAAATCTTGAGATCTTCCGTTACGCTGCGGGCGGTTTCCGCGATTTCACAAGAATCGCCGGTAGCGACCCGGTCATGTGGCACGACATCTTCCTCGCCAACCGCGAAGCTGTCCTGCGCACACTCGATACATTTCGCAGCGACCTCGACGCCTTGCGCGACGCGGTCGATGCAGGGGATGGGCACCAATTATTGGGCGTGTTCACACGCGCCCGGGTTGCCCGCGAGCATTTCAGTAAAATCCTGGCCCGCCGGGCCTATGTGGACGCTATGAATTCCAACGATCTGATTTTCCTGGCACAACCTGGTGGCCGCCTGACTGGGCGGATTCGCGTACCGGGCGACAAATCGATTTCCCACCGTTCGATCATGCTCGGTTCCCTGGCCGAAGGCGTCACCGAAGTGGAAGGTTTCCTCGAGGGCGAAGACGCCCTGGCGACCTTGCAAGCTTTCCGTGACATGGGCGTCGTCATCGAAGGCCCGCACCACGGTCGTGTGACCATTCATGGTGTTGGCCTGCACGGTCTGAAGCCTGCGCCAGGCCCGATCTATCTGGGCAACTCCGGCACCTCTATGCGTCTGCTGTCTGGCCTGTTGGCTGCGCAGGACTTCGATAGCACGCTGACCGGCGATGCTTCGCTGTCAAAGCGTCCGATGAATCGCGTGGCCAATCCACTGCGCGAGATGGGCGCCGTGATCGAGACCGCCGCTGAAGGTCGTCCACCGATGACCATTCGTGGTGGCAACAAGCTCAAGGGTCTGACTTACACCATGCCGATGGCCAGCGCCCAGGTTAAATCCTGCCTGCTGCTGGCGGGTCTGTATGCCGAAGGCAAGACCACCGTCACCGAGCCGGCACCCACTCGCGACCACACCGAGCGCATGCTGCGCGGCTTCGGCTATCCGGTGACCGTCAATGGCGCGACCGCCTCGGTCGAGTCCGGCCACAAATTGACCGCGACCCATATTGAAGTACCGGGCGATATCTCGTCGTCGGCGTTCTTCCTGGTGGCGGCGTCGATTGCCGAAGGTTCGGAGCTGGTGCTCGAGCACGTCGGCATCAACCCGACCCGTACCGGCGTGATCGACATCCTGCGCCTGATGGGTGCTGACATCACCCTGGAAAACCAGCGTGAAGTGGGCGGCGAACCGGTAGCGGATCTGCGCGTACGGGCAGCTAAACTCAAAGGTATCGAGATCCCTGAGGCGCTGGTGCCACTGGCCATCGACGAATTCCCGGTGCTGTTCGTGGCCGCTGCGTGTGCCGAAGGGCGCACCGTGCTGCGTGGCGCCGAAGAGCTGCGCGTGAAGGAGTCGGACCGGATCCAGGTGATGGCGGATGGTTTGCTGGCGCTGGGCGTCAAGTGCGAGCCAACCCCGGATGGCATCATCATCGACGGCGGCCAGATCGGCGGCGGCGAAGTGCACGGTCACGGCGATCACCGGATTGCCATGGCGTTCAGCGTGGCTTCGCTGCGCGCCAGCGCACCGATCCGCATCCATGATTGCGCCAACGTTGCGACCTCGTTCCCGAACTTCCTCGCGCTGTGCGCGCAGGTCGGTATTCGTGTTGCACAAGAGGCGCAGTCGTGAAAGTCATCGCACCGGTCATCACCATTGATGGGCCAAGTGGCTCTGGCAAGGGCACTGTAGCCGGGATACTGGCCAAGCGTCTGGGCTGGAATCTGCTGGACTCCGGTGCGCTGTATCGATTGCTGGCGTTCGCGGCGTATAACCATGGCGTCGATCTGACCAATGAGGAGCTGCTCAAGAAGCTCGCCGCTCATCTGGATGTGCAATTCATTGCGGCGACCGAAGGTCAGCTGCAGCGCATTATTCTGGAGGGGGATGAAGTCAGTGATGTCATCCGCACCGAAAGTATCGGTTCGGGTGCCTCGCAGGTCGCTGCATTGCCTGCCGTGCGTGAGGCACTGCTGCAGCGCCAGCGGGCATTTCAGGAGTCGCCGGGTCTGGTGGCCGATGGTCGCGACATGGGCACGGTGGTATTTCCCGACGCGCCGTTGAAGATATTCCTCACTGCCAGTGCCGAGGAGCGTGCGCGCCGTCGATACTTGCAGTTGAAGGGCAAAGTCGATGGTGTTAGTCTGTCGAGTCTGCTAGATGAGATACGTGCGCGCGATGAGCGTGACACCCAGCGAGCGGTAGCCCCGCTCAAGCCGGCGGCTGACGCCATACAGCTGGATTCCACGGAATTGTCCATCGACCAGGTGCTGGAACGCATCATGAGTGAGATCGCCATTCGCGATATCGCCGGGTGACCAAGAAGGCCGCAGGGGACCAGTCATAGTCCTGCGGTGGCTTCTTTTAAATGAAACTAACCCACACCGTCTGGGGTGTGGAGATGGGCGTATTCTTCGCCCTCATCAACAGGAATTAAAATGAGCGAAAGCTTTGCGGAACTCTTTGAAGAAAGCCTAAAAACCCTGAACCTTCAGGCAGGCTCCATCATCACCGGTGTTATCGTTGATATCGATTACCAAGCTCGCTGGGTAACCGTTCACGCTGGCCTGAAGTCTGAAGCACTCATCCCGCTTGAGCAGTTCTACAACGATGCTGGCGAACTGACTATCAACGTCGGTGACGAAGTTCACGTTGCTCTGGACTCGGTTGAAGACGGCTTTGGTGAAACCAAGCTGTCCCGTGAAAAAGCCAAGCGCGCTGAATGCTGGATTGTTCTGGAAGCAGCCTTCGCAGCCGAAGAAGTGGTCAAGGGCGTTATCAACGGTAAGGTTAAAGGCGGCTTCACTGTCGACGTTAACGGCATCCGTGCGTTCCTGCCAGGTTCTCTGGTTGACGTCCGTCCAGTGCGCGACACCACGCACCTGGAAGGCAAAGAGCTGGAATTCAAGGTCATCAAACTCGACCAGAAACGCAACAACGTTGTCGTTTCCCGTCGCAGCGTCCTCGAAGCCGAGAACTCCGCCGAGCGTGAAGCTCTGCTGGAATCCCTGCAGGAAGGCCAACAAGTCAAAGGTATCGTCAAGAACCTCACCGATTACGGCGCATTCGTCGATCTGGGTGGCGTCGATGGCCTGCTGCACATTACCGACATGGCTTGGAAGCGTATCAAGCATCCTTCCGAAATCGTCAACGTTGGCGACGAGATCGATGTCAAGGTTCTGAAGTACGATCGCGAACGCAATCGTGTTTCCCTGGGCCTCAAGCAACTGGGCGAAGATCCATGGGTTGCTATCAAAGCCCGTTACCCAGAAAGCACTCGCGTTACCGCTCGTGTAACCAACCTGACCGACTACGGCTGCTTCGCTGAGCTGGAAGAAGGCGTTGAAGGCCTGGTACACGTTTCCGAAATGGACTGGACCAACAAGAACATCCACCCTTCGAAAGTCGTACAAGTCGGCGACGAAGTGGAAGTCATGGTTCTGGACATCGACGAAGAGCGTCGTCGTATCTCCCTCGGCATCAAGCAGTGCAAATCTAACCCGTGGGAAGATTTCTCTGGCCAGTTCAACAAGGGCGATAAAATCTCCGGCACCATCAAGTCGATCACCGATTTCGGTATCTTCATTGGTCTGGACGGCGGCATCGACGGTCTGGTTCACCTGTCCGACATCTCCTGGAACGAAGTGGGCGAAGAAGCCGTTCGCCGCTTCAAGAAGGGTGACGAGCTGGACACCGTTATCCTGTCGGTTGACCCAGAGCGCGAGCGCATCTCCCTGGGTATCAAGCAACTGGAAAGCGATCCGTTCTCCGAGTACGTTCAAGAGAACGACAAAGGCGCCATCGTTAAAGGCATCGTGAAAGAAGTTGACGCTAAAGGCGCCATCATCACTCTGGCCGACGATATCGAAGCGACTCTGAAAGCCTCCGAAATCAGCCGTGACCGCGTTGAAGACGCGCGCAACGTTCTGAAAGAAGGCCAGGAAGTAGAAGCCAAGATCATCAGCGTTGACCGCAAGAGCCGTGTAATCCAGCTCTCCATCAAGTCGAAAGACGATGCTGAAGAGAAAGAGGCCATCCAGAGCTTGAAAGACAAGCCTTCGGATAGCATCGCTGCTGGTCCTACCACTCTGGGCGACCTGTTGCGTGCACAAATGGAAAAACAGAACTGAGTTCTGTCAGACCATAGAAAAAGGGCGACTTCGGTCGCCCTTTTTTGTGTCTGCGATTTGGTGAATCCCAGGGAGGGGAGGGCTGACGCCACCGCTTTTCGCAGGAGTCAGGCTTGCCGGCGAAGGCGCTCTTAAGGGCTCCTTCGCCGGCAGCCTGGCTCCTGCGAAAAGAGATTTGCTCGCCGCCTTATTTCTTTCGTGAAACCAATGATCTACATAAGCTGTCTGTTACTTCATGCAGGTCAATCGTCTATTCAAGGCTAGGCTTAGTCTGAAGTGAACGACCGCCAGGCAATGCGTCTGGCATAAGGAAATGAATGAACAAGCTCTTTGTCGTGATAGCAGTACTGACATTGGCTGGCTGTACCACCAATGCCAAGACTCATGCGGTGCGCGGAGTCAGTGGCATAGAGATCGATTGTTCAGGGTTGGGTTCAGGATGGGATAAGTGTCACAAACGAGCCGCCAGGGAGTGCAAGGGCGCGGGCTATAAAGTCGTCGTGAGGTCCGATGACGCGAAAGAAGAAGATGAATTCCCTTTCGGCTTCAATCCCGCGGGTTACCTGACGCGGACCATGCTGGTTATCTGTAGATGAATGCGGGGCTTGAGCAAGCTTGCGGTGCTCTGAAATCGGGCATCGTATTGCCAGGAAAGATATGTCAAGCACTCGGGCTGTTCAAATTCCTCCGGGCATGCTAAAACCTTTGAAGCGCTGATCTAGCTGCTTGAAAAAGAAGGGAAAAATATGACGAAGTCGGAGTTGATCGAACGAATTGTCACCCATCAAGGGCTGCTCTCATCCAAGGATGTGGAGCTGGCCATCAAGACCATGCTTGAGCAAATGTCCCAATGTCTGGCCACCGGTGATCGAATCGAGATCCGTGGTTTTGGCAGCTTCTCCCTGCACTATCGCGCGCCGCGCGTAGGTCGCAATCCAAAAACCGGTCAGTCCGTCAGCCTCGACGGCAAGTTCGTTCCGCATTTCAAGCCAGGCAAAGAACTGCGCGATCGTGTGAACGAGGACGAGGAAGAAGGGCTTTGACAGCTGCTGCACTTCAAGGAACCGCTGATGCATAACCTCAAGCGCGTACTTCTCGCTGTATTTGCCCTGTTGCTTGTTCTTGTGATCCTGGCGTTTGTTCTGGAGAACCAGCAAGGCGTGTCGCTGCTGTTCCTGGGCTGGGCGGGCCCACAGTTACCAGTATCGCTGATCATGGTGATCGCGCTGCTGATTGGCATGGTGATCGGGCCGATTCTCGGCTGGTTTCTGGGACGTATGTCCAGAGCCTCACGCAAGCGTCTTGTCTGATTGCGATAAACCCTTTATATGCACCGAATTGCGTCACAGCTTGTCCATATCCATTAGTAAAACCTTCATTAAGCTGTAAAATGCTGCGCTTGGTCGATAGGGCATTCCCTAATCGGTTCAGACTGACTCTGTCAGAAGCCTCGGCGAACTTGATGGCTTTTGCATTCATGGATTAGACAGTGCGCGGTTGGCGGCCCTGTCAGCAACTCAAGGGTGTGGTTTCGCGTGAAAATTCTAGTAACCGGCGGCGCCGGGTTTATCGGCTCGGCAGTCATTCGTCATATCATCTCCAACACTGCCGACTCTGTCGTTAACGTCGATAAACTGACTTATGCCGGTAATCTTGAATCGTTGGCAGAAGTCAGCCAGAACTCGCGTTACGTGTTCGAACGCGTCGACATCTGCGACCGCGACCAAGTAGATCGTGTCCTGCGTGAACACCAACCGGATGCCATCATGCACCTGGCCGCAGAGTCCCACGTTGATCGCTCAATCTCCGGTCCATCCGAGTTCATCCAGACCAACATCATCGGCACCTACACCTTGCTGGAAGCTGCGCGCCATTATTGGGCGGCACTGGATGATGCGCGTAAAGCCAACTTCCGTTTCCACCATATTTCCACCGACGAAGTCTACGGAGACCTAGAAGGTCCGGAAGACCTCTTCACCGAAACCACGCCGTATCAGCCAAGCTCGCCGTACTCGGCCAGCAAGGCCAGCTCCGATCACCTGGTTCGCGCCTGGAGCCGTACCTACGGCCTGCCGACCCTGGTCACCAATTGCTCGAACAACTACGGTCCTTGCCACTTCCCCGAGAAGTTGATCCCGCTGATCATTCTCAATGCACTGGAAGGCAAGCCGCTGCCAGTCTATGGCAAAGGCAACCAGGTCCGTGACTGGCTCTACGTCGAAGACCACGCTCGCGCACTGTACAAAGTCGTGACCGAAGGCTTGATCGGCGAGACCTACAACATCGGCGGCCATAACGAGAAGCAAAACATCGAAGTGGTGCATACCCTGTGCGCATTGCTCGACGAACTGCGTCCTGACTCCGCTCATCGTCCACATGCCAGCCTGATCACCTACGTTCAGGATCGCCCGGGCCACGATCAGCGCTACGCAATCGATGCCAGCAAAATTCAACGCGAACTGGGTTGGACGCCGGAAGAAACATTTGAAACCGGTATTCGCAAAACCGTCGAGTGGTACCTGAACAATACTGAATGGGTTGCTCATGTGAAGAGCGGCAGCTACCAGCAATGGATTGACCAGAACTACGCAGATCGCTCGAGCAAGGCATGAAAATCCTACTGCTGGGAAAAAACGGTCAAGTCGGCTGGGAGCTGCAACGCTCTCTCGCGCCGCTTGGCGAGTTGATTGCGCTGGATCGTCACCCAGTTGATGGTTTGAGCGGTGACTTGTCCGACCTTGACGCACTGCGTACGACGATCCGTCAGGTGAGACCTGACATTATCGTCAACGCTGCCGCTTACAACGCTGTGGATGAGGCTGAGTCCGATACTCACCTGGCCGACCTTGTGAATGGTCAGGCAAGCCAAGTGATGGCTGAAGAGGCTGCATCCCTGGGTGCCTGGCTGATCCACTATTCGACCGACTACGTGTTCAATGGTGAAGGGCTGACACCATGGCAAGAGACAGATGCCGTTGCCCCGCTGAATCACTACGGCGCCAGCAAACTTGCCGGCGAGCAGGCGATTGCTGCTTCGGGCTGCAAACACCTGATCTTCCGCACCAGTTGGGTCTATAGCGCTCGTGGCAATAATTTTGCCAAGACCATGCTGCGTCTGGCGAAGAATCGCGACACTCTGAGCGTCATCGCTGATCAGATCGGTGCCCCGACCGGCGCAGATTTGATTGCCGATGTGACGGCGCTGGCCATTCGGCAGGTCTTGCAGCGCCCTGAGCTGGCGGGCCTGTATCATCTGGCGGCCAGTGGCGAAGTGTCCTGGCACGGTTACGCCAGCCATGTGATCGATTTTGCCAAGGCCAATGGCGAAGAGCTTGCTGTCATGGTGATCAATTCGATAGATGCGAGCGCTTATGCAGCACCGGCGCGCCGCCCTCTGAATTCCCGGTTGAGCACTCAGAAACTGCGTGACAATTTTTCTCTATATTTGCCGGATTGGCAAAGTGGTGTCACCCGAATGCTTATGGAAGTCCTGAATAAATGACCACGACAAATCGTAAAGGCATCATCCTCGCTGGCGGCTCGGGCACTCGTCTGCACCCATTGACCCTCGGCGTGTCCAAACAGATGCTGCCGATCTACGACAAGCCGATGATCTTTTATCCGCTGTCGGTGCTGATGCTCGCTGGAATGCGTGAAATTCTGATTATCTCCACGCCCGATGATTTGCCTAACTTCAGAAAGCTGTTGGGAGATGGCTCTCTTTACGGTATCAACCTGACCTATGCCGAACAACCTAGCCCGGACGGTTTGGCGCAAGCCTTCATTATCGGCGAAGAGTTCATTGGCCAAGATCCTTGCTGTCTGATACTGGGTGACAATATTTTTTATGGTCAGTTTGCGGAGCATCTGCGCGCCGCCAGCGGTCAGGTTCACGGCGCGACCATTTTCGGCTATCACGTGTCTGACCCGGAACGCTTTGGTGTGGTGGAGTTCGACGCAAGTGGGCAGGTGTTGAGCATCGAAGAAAAGCCGCTGAATCCCAAGTCCAGCTATGCGGTGACTGGCTTATATTTCTATGACAACCAAGTTGTCGAGATCGCCAAAAATATCAAGCCGTCCGCCCGTGGTGAGCTGGAAATCACTGACATAAATCGTGTTTATCTTGAACAGAAATCGCTAAAAGTCGAAATGCTTCGTCGCGGCTTCGCCTGGCTGGATACTGGTACGCACGATTCGCTGCTCGAAGCTAGCCACTTCGTGCATACCATAGAGAAGCGTCAAGGCTTGAAGGTGGCTTGTCTGGAAGAAATTGCCTATAACAACGGGTGGATTTCCGCAGCCGAGTTGTCAGCTCAAGCAGAGCGTCTCGGAAAGACTGGTTATGGTCAATACTTGGAAAGGCTACTGGAAACCCATTCCCGCTGAGGTTGATCAATGCAGAAGTGTAATGCCGTTTTGATGGCATATTCATATTATCTCAGGTGATTTTATTTCACCGGTCGGCGTCTGAGTTATTAATTTGCGATGCTACCTGTAGAATGGCCGACAGAATTTACGGCTCCGTTCACTGAGCAATTTTTCGGGAACTAATTCGTTGCCGTGACTGCCTCGAATAAGAGAGCAGATGTGGATGTGTGAAAAGTGATTGAGCGGGTCAGGTGAGCCGATAGGTGTTGGATTGAAGTTAAGCTTTCACCTGTCGTTCGCTTCAAGCAATATTTTGCATTGATTACGATGCAGGAACGACTGGATTATAACTGAGCCCCGCTTTCTGGTTACGTCTGCCAGATGGGGATTAAGGATTTAGAGTATGGAACTGATTCCCGTAATTTTGTCTGGCGGAGTGGGTAGCCGGTTGTGGCCCGTTTCTCGAGAGGCCCATCCAAAGCCGTTCATGGATCTGCCAGATGGCCAGAATCTAATCCAGAAAACTTTCCTTCGTGCTTCGCGTCTGGAAGGTGTTGTGGAGGTTCTTACGGTGACCAACCGGGAACTCCTGTTCAAGACCGAAGACGAGTACGGCGCAGTCAACACGCTCAAACATTCGCAAGGTTTCATCCTTGAGCCTTTCGGACGTAATACGGCTGCCGCCGTTGCCGCCGCTGCGCTTCAGCTGGAAGCCACACATGGTCCCGACGCCCAAATGCTGGTGCTGGCGGCAGACCACCTGATAAAAGACGAGACAGCATTTGCTGCGGCAGTAGCCGATGCGGTAGCGCTTGCCACTGAAGGCTGGCTGGTAACCTTTGGTATTCAGCCGACCTATCCTGAAACGGGGTTCGGGTACATCGAAGCGCAGAAAGATGCACCCCTGAAGGGTGGCCTGAAGGTTGCGCGCTTCGTCGAAAAGCCCAATCTTGAAACCGCTGAAGGCTACGTCAGTGCAGGTAACTACTATTGGAATTCCGGGATGTTCTGCTTCCGGGTAGGCACTGTGCTGGAAGAACTTCGCCAGCATGCCCCGGACGTAGTCGAAGCTGTCAGCAAAACCATTGAAAGTTCGCGCCTCACTACCTCTGACAAATATCGTTGCCTGGCACTCGACCCTGATGCATTCGCAGAGGTTCCGGACATCTCCATCGATTACGCGTTGATGGAGCGCTCCTCCAAAGTAGCGACTATCCCTTGTGATATCGGTTGGAGTGACATCGGTTCCTGGAACGCCGTCAGTGAGCTGACCGAGCCTGATGAAAACGGCAACCGTTTTGAGGGCGAGGTGTTGTCCCACAACTCCCGTAACAACTACGTTAACAGTGAGGATCGACTGACTGCGCTGGTGGGGGTTGAGGACTTGCTGGTCATCGATACACCGGACGCGGTGATGATCGCCCACAAAGATCACGCCCAAGACGTAAAACATATCGTCAATCAGCTCAAGGCGGCCAGCCACACGGTGCATTTGCTTCATCGTACCGTTCATCGTCCTTGGGGGACTTACACAACCCTGGAAAACGGCGAACGCTTCAAGATCAAACGCATTGTGGTGAAGCCCAAGGCTTCGTTGTCCTTGCAGATGCACCATCACAGAAGCGAACACTGGATCGTCGTCAGCGGGATGGCTAAGGTTATCAACGACCAGCAGGAGTTGATGTTGAACACCAATGAGTCCACCTTTATTCGTGCTGGTCATCAGCACCGTTTGATGAACCCGGGCGTCATAGACCTTGTGATGATTGAAGTGCAAAGTGGCGACTATCTTGGCGAGGACGATATCGTTCGTTTCGAAGATAATTACGGCCGCGTCGATAATTAACAGTACTTTGGCATTGCTAAGTCAGGTCGGTGAGGTTTCCACCGGCCGGGCTTTTTTGCATTCGGCCTGGTCCTGATTCATTTCCATCGTGGCGAGCGTACGACGCCGTTAAATCGGCCTCGCCTCCACATACCTCAGCAAGAGAGCGGTATGAATACCCCGATCAATACCCAGTGTTTCAAAGCCTATGACATTCGTGGTCAGGTGCCATCCGATCTCAATGCAGATGTGGCTTACCGGATCGGCCGGGCCATGGTTACCGAATTGCAAGGCAAAAGCATTGTGCTGGGGCGTGATATGCGGCTCGAAAGCCCGATGCTGGCAGAGGCGATGACGCGTGGATTGCTGGAGGCGGGCGCAAATGTCATTGATATCGGTTTATGCGGAACCGAAGAAGTCTACTTTGCAACCAGCGCATTCAAGGCGGACGGCGGAGTGATGATCACTGCCAGCCACAATCCCAAGGGTTATAACGGGATGAAGCTTGTAAAGTCTGAATCTCGACCGATCAGCGGCGACACAGGACTCAATGCCATACGCGACCGTGTGGAAAGTGGTGATTTGGGAGCCTTGGCTGAAAGCCCCGGCGAAGTGCGATTCGAACTGGATAAGACGACTTACATCGAACATCTTCTGAGTTACGTCAATGTGGCGGATCTCAACCCGTTAAAAATACTTGCTGATCCGGGCAATGGCGCTGCCGGCCCCGTGTTGCAGGAGTTGGTCAAAAAGTTGCCATTCGAATGGGTGATCATTAACGCCGAGCCTGATGGCCATTTCCCCAACGGTGTACCCAATCCGCTTCTTCCAGAGAACCGCACGCTGACACGCCAAGCGTTGTTGGCAAACGGCTGCGATTTGGGGATTGCGTGGGATGGTGACTTCGATCGTTGCTTCTTTTTCGACCAGGAAGGCCGCTTCATCGAGGGCTATTACCTGGTTGGCCTGCTGGCAGAAATGCTGCTCAAGAAAAACCCCGGCTCCAGGATCATCCATGACCCGAGGTTGACCTGGAACACGATCGATCAAGTTCAATTGGCGGGTGGTGTTTCAGTACAATGCAAGACCGGCCACGCTTTCATAAAAGAGCGCATGCGTCTGGAGGATGCGATCTACGGCGGTGAGATGAGCGCTCACCATTACTTCCGGGATTTCGCCTATTGTGACAGCGGTATGATCCCTTGGCTGCTGGTGACCGCATTGATGTCAGCGTCGGGAAAAAACTTGGCCCAGCTTGTTGATGAGCGCGTTGCCGCCTATCCATGCAGCGGTGAAATCAACTATCGAGTGAATGATGTATCTGCGGCGCTGGAGGAGGTCCTGGCACATTATCTACCTCAAGGGCCTCACCTTGATCAAACCGATGGCGTTGGTCTGGAGTTTCCCTACTGGCGATTTAATCTCCGAGGTTCGAACACAGAACCTCTGTTGAGGTTGAATGTGGAAAGCAGAGGGGATCCAGCGCTGGTGGCGTTGAAAGTCAAAGAAATTGAGGGACTGCTGAACAGTAGATATCTGGAATGACAAAACGGTTCTCACTTCCACAAGGAAGGTGAGGGGCAGCAATAAGTTGTCTCTCTGGTAGAGAATTACTGTTCGATTGATTAATTAAATTGGTGAGAAAATGAGCGACAAGAAAGTAGCGTTGATTACGGGTATTACTGGTCAGGATGGTGCTTACCTTGCTGAGTTCCTGCTTAAAAAAGGTTATTCGGTACACGGCATCAAGCGCCGTAGCTCCCTGTTCAATACTCAGCGTATTGACCATCTCTACCACGACCCGCACAACCAAGGCTATGATCTCAAGCTGCACTACGGCGACCTGACCGATTCAAGTAGCCTGATTCGTATCGTGCAAGAAGTACAACCAGATGAAGTCTACAACCTCGGGGCGCAAAGCCACGTTGCGGTTTCCTTCGAATCGCCAGAATATACTGCCGATACTGATGCCATGGGTACATTGCGCATCCTTGAAGCAATCCGCATTGCTGGTCTTGAGAAAAAGACCAAGTTCTATCAGGCATCCACATCCGAGCTGTACGGTCTGGTTCAGGAAATTCCACAGAAAGAAACCACGCCGTTCTATCCGCGTTCCCCTTATGCCGTCGCCAAGATGTACGCCTACTGGATCACTGTGAACTACCGTGAGTCATATGGCATGTATGCCTGCAACGGTATTCTCTTTAACCACGAATCGCCCATCCGCGGTGAAACCTTCGTAACCCGCAAGATCACTCGCGCCTTGGCACGTATCAAGGTCGATCTGCAAGATTGCCTGTACCTCGGGAATATGGACGCCCTGCGTGACTGGGGTCATGCTCGTGATTATGTGGAAATGCAATGGCTTATGCTGCAACAAGAAACTCCGGAAGACTTTGTGATCGCGACCGGTGAGCAGCATTCGGTTCGGGAGTTTGTTGAGGTTGCAGCGAAGGAAATCGATATCAAGATTCGTTGGGAGGGTACGGGTGTAGACGAGAAAGGTTACGACGTCGCAACCAACAAATGTATCGTTGCCGTCGATCCGCGTTATTTCCGTCCAGCCGAAGTTGAGACGCTGTTGGGTGACCCAAGCAAAGCCAAAGCCAAGTTAGGCTGGGTACCAACTACCTCCTTCAATGAGTTGGTAGAAGAAATGATGCGTGAAGACATGAATGAAGCCAAGCGTGACAAACTGGTCGCTGAACATGGCTTTAAATACTTCAAGGGTCAGGAATAAAAGGGGGCTGTGATGATACCGGTATATCAGCCCTTTCTGGGCGGACGCGAAAAGGAATATGTAAACCAGTGTCTTGATTCGACCTGGATTTCCTCTCGCGGAGAATTTATTTCCCGCTTTGAGAGCGAGTTTGCCCAATACATCGGTGCCGAACATGCGACCACGGTGAGCAATGGCACCGTTGCCCTGCACTTGGCAATGGCCGCTTTGGGACTTGGGCCTGGCGATGAGGTGATTGTTCCAACGCTTACTTACGTGGCGTCGGTCAACACCATCATGCAAACCGGGGCCAGCGTTGTTTACGCTGAATCCCTGGCGGATACCTGGAACGTCAGCGTTCCAGACATCCGAAGCCGTATAACGTCTAAAACCAAAGCCGTCATGGTCGTGCACTTGTACGGTCTGGCGTGTGACATGGATGAGGTCGTTGCTCTGTGTAAAGAGCATAATTTGCTGCTGATCGAAGACTGTGCAGAAGCTTTCGGCTCTCTGTATAAAGGCCAGCATGTAGGGACTTTTGGCGATGTCGCCACGTTCAGCTTTTTTGGTAACAAGACCATTACCACCGGTGAGGGGGGAATGGTCGTTTCCAAAAACAAGGACGTCCACGAGAAAGCCTGTCACCTTAAAAGCCAGGGCGTATCCAAGACCCGCGAGTATTGGCATGACGAGTTGGCGTTCAACTATCGGATGACCAACATCTGCGCAGCCATTGGACTTGCCCAGTTGGAACGTGCAGACGAGATCATCGCGCTTAAACGTCAGGTTGCGGACTGGTATCGCGAAGCGCTCGAAGGGCTTCCGCTGCAGATGCATGCAGAGCAACCAGGTACACGTCATTCCTACTGGATGTGCTCTGTGCTGTTGGATGATCCTAGTCAGCGTCAGGCATTGCGTGATCATTTGAAGAACAAGGGCATTGAGACACGCCCTCTGTTCGCTCCTGCTCATAACATGCCGCATTGCAAGACGGATGAAACCTTTCCGGTAGCGCAGGACCTTAGCTCGCGAGGGATGAACCTTCCGAGTTATCCGACCCTGAGCCGTGAACAGGTGCAGCAAGTAGTAGAAGAAATTCGATCTTACTTTGTCAGCTGATGTTGCGTTGGGATTGAGGCTGGCGACGGCCTCAATTCTCATAAAATTCAAAGAGGACGAATAATGTCCAGGCTTTCGAATTTAATTATTCAGGGGAAGTAATGTTTTCGTATTTTTCTCGCGTTTGGGCTGCTCGATACTTTTGGGTGCATCTTGCTCTAGCTGATTTGCGCTCCCGCTGGCGGAGATCTTTTTTTGGCGTAACGTGGTCAATTATCCAGCCATTGGGTATGACCGTGCTCCTGACGCTGGTTTTTAGCAAGCTGTTCAATACGGATGTATTAACCTACGCCCCTTATGTTCTCTCAGGGATAGTCGTGTGGGAGTTCATCTCCGCTAATACAATCGGTGGCTCATTGTCTTTCGTTCAGGCGGATGCCTACATTAAACAATGTAATCATCCCCTCGCCATTTATACCTTGCGAACGGTGCTCGGTAGTTCAATCGTGCTCATGCTGGCCAGCGTTTCACTCTATCTATGGGTGGCGATCATGATGCCTCAGAATTTTGGATGGAGTTGGTTGGCAACGCTAACGATATTCCCCGTCGTCGCGTTGATAGCCTGGCCTGTATCGACACTTCTATCTTATATCAGTACCCGTTTTCGAGATGTACCCCACGCGCTGGGGCTTGTGATGCAGTCATTGTGGTTTGTATCTCCAGTTTACTTTGAAGCGAAAATGTTTCAAAACGGTGGGTTGCACGCACTGGTTGATTACAATCCGATTTATCACATTCTACAGTTGTTTAGAGCGCCACTACTGCATGGGGAATGGCCAACGCTCGCAAACTACGCTTTCAGTTTAGGCACTGCCTTGGTCTTTGGGCTAATCGCGATGTATGTGGGTTACAAAGCAGAGCGTAAGGTGATTTTTTACCTATGAGAATGAATAAGATCAATCAGATCAGTGTAAAGAACGTAAATCTTCATTACGCGGCCGCGGCTTATAAAGAACGTTCATTAAAATCATTGATGGCTAACATCTTCTCAAAAAAAGATGCCAGTAATCATGTGGCTGATATTCACGCGCTCAAGAACATAAATGTTCAAATTGTCAGCGGTGAACGTGTGGGGCTTCTGGGTCACAATGGCGCGGGCAAGAGTACATTCCTCAAGACTGTTGCCGGCCTTTATCCAATTTCCAGCGGTGAGTTGGTGGTACAAGGCCAGGTTCGCTCCTTGTTTGACTTGAGTTTGGGCTTCGAGCCAGACGCGACGGGACGCGAGAATATTCTTTATCGTGGTCTGCTGCTTGGTCTGTCTCCCAAGTTCATGCGAGAGAAGATCGATGAAATTGTAGCGTTTGCCGATCTGGGCGAGTTTATTGATTATCCGATTAAAACGTACTCTGCGGGTATGCAAGTACGACTCGCTTTTGCTATTTCAACCACCGTTGGTGGTGATATTTTGTTGCTGGATGAGGTTATTGGTGCGGGCGATGCCAATTTTATGGCAAAGGCTAAATTGCGCATTACCAGTCTGATCGAAAAGGCCGAAATACTTGTTCTGGCCTCTCATGATTTTGGAGCATTGCAATCTATATGCACGCGGGGCTTGGTATTTCACCATGGCGAGTTATTGTTCGACGGTGAGATAACGGACGCGATAGCTGAATACAAGAAGATAAATGGACTTGCTGATGCAAACTAAACCGTTTCGTGTGATGTGGCTGCTGAACCATGGCGCGGCTCGTAAATTCGAGCTTCAAATGCTCAAGACCTTGGGTGTTAAAGAATTTTTTCTACCAAAGTCATTTCCACAGGAAATCGGTTTTCGTTCGGCAAGCATAGATTGTTCGGAGGATGCGAATCTTACTATTCCGGCTGAAGATCTAGAGGTGTTAAATCAGCAAAACTGGTTTGTGTCACCGTCGAAAGAAGCTTGGGACATAGCCAATAAATATTTCGATGTTTGTTTTTTTATCTGTCACTCGAAAGGCTTCATGAATGAAGTTTCACGATCATTCACCGGCGCGGCTATTTGGCGCGCTTACGGGCTGGATAAAACACTAAGCTACTCCGAAGTCGTGAAGGTCTTGACGTTAGGTACGCAGTCAGTAAAGAAACTTGGACGACGCCTTTGGTTGGGTATCGCGTACGAGCATCTTGCCGACTCTGAATCCATGTACCTGCAGAAGCGAAAGGCATTCTTGCCGTTGGGCCTGAGTAATTGCACGATCAATGACATCTGGAACGGCAGCCGTAAACATATTTTTTTCGTCTGTCCAGATATTGGTTTTAGTAGTTACTATAAAAAAGTATATGAAGATTTTGTTTCGGATATGCAAGGGTTGCCATACAAAATCGGTGGATCTCAGCCGATAGAGGTAGATGATCCAAATGTATTGGGGTTTGTTACGAACGAAGAACATGAAAGCAATATGAGAGAGTCGCGAGTGATGTTTTATCATTCAAGCGAACCTAATCACATTCATTATCATCCCTTCGAAGCCATTCGCGTCGGCATGCCGTTGATCTTCATGGGGGGTGGCATCCTCGACCGCATGGGTGGGACGACCCTTCCTGGCCGATGCGGGTCTATCAAAGAAGCGCGAGAGAAAATTCGTCGCATCTTGAATGACGATACGAAATTCATTGCACAAGTCCGCAGCAGTCAGGCAGTCCTGTTGGAACCCATGCGAGCAGAAAACTGCGAAGCCGCCTGGAAAAGTAGTTTCAAGGAAATCCTGCAAGAGTTGGAAGTCAGCCGATTGGAACAAAGCCAGCGGCCAGCCAAACGAAAGAAAATTGCTGTGGTGGTCCCCGTCGAGTATCGAGGGGGCAGCCTTCGGGGGGCCAAGCTATTAGCGGAGGCTTTGCATGAAGGGAGCAGGCAATGGGGAGAAGATGTTGACGTAGTCCTCTTGCATTTGAAGTCTGCTGACGATCAATCAGAAGACTCCCCCGAGAAGGATGAGCGAATTCTGCAGCGCACATTTCGGTGGAAAACCCTTGACGCACAGACGGCACGTAGGGCAATGCGCTATGCAGGTCACGAGGGCTGGGAGCCGGATTCTGGAAAATATATAGTCCCGGATGATGGTATCAAACAGCTTTTGGACTGCGATGCATGGATTGTAGTTTCTGATCGGGTACAGGCACCATTATTGCCTCTGCGCCCCTGCATATTCATGGTCTATGATTACCTTCAACGGTATGAAAAGGTACTTTCGAAAAGCGGAGATCAGAATTTTATTAGTGCCGTGCGTAGAGCGCAGAAAATTCTTGTCACGACTGAGTTTACGAAGCAGGACGCCATTCAATATGCCGGCGTAGAAGTAAACCGAGTAGCTAAGGTTCCTATGCTTGCTCCCGAGTTCTCAAGAGTTGAGACTGGAATATTATCGGCACCTGACCAGGCCTATTTTTTATGGACAACTAATGCTGGCGCTCACAAAAATCATGAGAATGCATTAAAAGCGCTGAAATTTTACTATGAATCTCTGGATGGCCAGTTTTCCTGTCATGTGACGGGTGTGAATACCGAAAACCTGCTAGACCATGATGCCCCTCACCTTAAATCCCTGTCTGCTCTTGTTAAGTCAAGCAGTACGCTGCAGGAAAAAGTTAAATGGCTGGGTGAACTCCCTGACTTTGAATACACCTGTGCTTTGGCAAATGCGAAGTTTCTTTGGCATGCAGGCAAGATCGACAACGGCTCCTTCAGTGTTGTTGAAGCCGCTAGTTTAGGTGTGCCGGCTCTGAGCAGTAATTATCCAGCTATGCGAGAAATGGACGACCAGTTTTCACTGCAGTTATCGTGGATGAATGCCGCCGACTATAAAGAGATGGCGCATAAGCTAAAAGAGATGGAATTGACTTACTTGTCCAAGAAGGCCCTGCTTCCATCGCCTGAGGTTTTGGCAGAACAAGGTGTTGAGAAGTTGGCGGCACAATATTGGGGAGTCATACGAGAGTGTCTATAAAAAAATACGGTATCTACCTGGCATACGCGCCGGGCTTGGATCTTCGTCATGAAGGATTGGGTAGATATCTGGCTGCCTTTCTGAAGGGGGCAGGGGACCGAGAAGATGTGCGCTTTGTACTGGTCTGTCCAAGTTGGTCTAAAGAAGGGCTTGAAGATTTATTTCGCAGCGAAGGTGTTTCTAAAGAGCGCTTCGAATTAGTTTCACCCTCAAAAAAACCGATGGTCTTGCGCGTCTACGAAGCCTATATCGCTAGAAAGAAACGAAAACGAAAGCCAGGAATATTCAAAAGGATTTCCAATGGTCTCTCAGCGATTAAAAGAGCTGCCATTGATCACGTTGAGCAACAATTGGTGACGACCAATTCTTATGCTGGGCTGACGTTGCTGTTTATGGAAGGTGTTCTTCTTGCCAGCCTTCTGATTCTGTTTAGTCCAATCGTTATTTTGGCGTTGATCGCTCTTTCTTTCATAAAATTCAAGTTTGTTTTTAAACGACTGACGCGACCTGCTCGGCGTTATTTATCTCGCGTCCAACGGGCTGCTGGGGAACCGAAAGACGACGCCTTCATATTCCGACTTTATAAGCGTATGGAGCGAATTGAGTCAGAGCGGATGCTTCACTTGATTGATAATCTGGCTGATGTAAAAGCCTGGTACAGTCCTACGGCTTTTTGGCCAGCCTTCAACAAAATAGATCGTCCTCGCCTGATGTGTGTGCCGGATGTAGTTCTATCGGATTTCCCTGTAGGGTTCTCAAATGTGGGAGGCGAACGCTTTTTGCAGACCTATGAGGATGTCCGCAGATCGATCCAGACGGGGCAGCATTACGTCACCTATAGTAATGCGATCAAGTGGGAAACATTGGTCGATCAGTATTCAATACGCGCTTCTAATGTATCGGTGATTCATCATGCGCCGAATATGTTAAACCAATGGGTGACAACTCGAGGGTTTGCGGATCTGGAAGCCACCTCGCTCCATTATTCACAAACACTTCTCGCCAGTGCGATGCGTAAGTCCTCTAATAAGAACTATACGGTGGGTTTCGCAAATGCCTCGTTCAAGTTTATATTTTATGCAAGCCAGTTTAGGCCGAACAAAAACTTGTTGATGTTGTTGCGAGCGTACGAAATTCTTTTAAGAAAGAAATATATCAGCCACAAGCTGATTTTAACCGGTGATCCCGAGCGTTATCCAACGGTCAAAAAATTTATTGCCGAACACGGTTTGGAGAATGATGTTTTATGCTTGCACGGTTTGACGGTGCAGGAGCTTGCAGCTTGTTACAAGTTAGCAGATCTGGCAGTAAACCCTAGTCTGAGCGAAGGGGGCTGCCCATTTACCTTCACCGAGGCTCTGTCCGTAGACACTCCTGTAGTCATGGCTCGAATCGCCGTTACTGAGGAAATACTTGATCATCCGGAACTGCAAGATACGACCTTTTTTGACCCGTTTGATTGGGAAGATATGGCGCTCCGTATTGAATGGGCTCTTTCTCACCGAGAAAAACTTCTTACTCTGCAGAAAAATATCTATCAGCGCCTGATTAAGCGTACTTGGACAGATGTGGTGAATGAGCATATCACTGTTCTTGAAGCCATTTCTGCGGGCGACGGTAGCCCTTCGGAGGTCCAGCGATGAGTCCAGACACGGGGTTGCTCATTTTGGGGTTTGGTGGTCATGCCCGGAGTGTGGCTGACGTCGCACTTGCATCGGGGATAACGCAGTTGTGTTTTATCGACGCTAACGCTAAACCAGATGAATCGTTTTGTTCGTTTCCAGTGAAAGCGTCCGTGGACTTTGAGCTGTCCGAGGACTGGTTAGTCATTCCCGCAGCTGGTGACAATAAAAAGAGAATAGAGCAGTGCGAATGGGTCATTCAGCAGGGATGGCGTTTAGCGACACTCATCTCACCCAGTGCCACCATAGGCGTCGGAGCCCAAATCGGTGAAGGGACCTTTATTGCTCATCATGCACATGTTGGGCCGATGGCATCCATCGGACGCGGTTGTATCATCAATACCGGCGCAATTGTAGAGCATGAGTGTATGGTGGGTGACTACAACCACATTTCCGTCGGCGCTGTAGTTGCTGGCCGGAGCCGTATTGGTAATCGCTGCTTCCTGGGGGCTGGCTCAACGGTGATCGACGGGCTGCAGGTCACAGACGATGTCATGCTGGGCGCCGGTGCGTGTGCTCATCGCAATCTGGAAGAGACGGGTACCTATGTGGGAGTTCCCGCGAAGGTTTTGGGGCGTAAGCATTGAAAATCCTGCATTTTTTCAAGACTTACTACCCAGACACTATGGGTGGTGTAGAACAGGTTATCTTTCAGCTCGCTGAGGGGGGGATACAGCACGGTATCGAGTCTGAAGTCCTTTACCTGAGTCCCCGTGGCGCAATGCGTGACGAAAGGCTCGGGCACCATATTACCCATCGGTCATATGAGAATTTTCAGATCGCTTCTACTGGCTTTTCAATCGGAGCGATCAAGGACTTCTTCGAACTCGCAAAGCAAGCCGATATTATCCATTACCATTTCCCGTGGCCGTTTATGGATATTGTGCATTTTCTAACCAGAATCAAGAAGCCAACCGTTATTACGTATCACTCGGACATAGTGAAACAGCAGTCATTGCTCCGGCTTTATAATCCGCTCTTGCACGCATTTCTTCGAAATGTGGATGTGATCGTTGCTTCCTCACCTAACTATGTCGCAAGCAGCGAAACACTGGGCAAGTATGTAGATAAGGTTAAAGTCATCCCCATCGGAATAGATCGCAATACATACCCCGAGGTGACTGATACATCATTGGCGCATTGGCGTGAGGTAGTGGGTGAGCGTTTTTTCCTGTTTGTTGGGGCGCTTCGCTATTACAAAGGCCTCGATTTTCTTCTGGAAGCGGCTCAGCAGACAAAGCTGCCTATCGTGATCATGGGCAAAGGCCCCATGGAAATGGCGTTGAAACAGAAGGCTAAAGACGCGGGCCTGGATAATGTCTTTTTTGTCGGTGCCTTGCCCGACAGTGACAAGGCCGCACTGATGACCCTGTGTTTCGCTTTGGTATTTCCCTCTCACCTCAGATCTGAAGCCTTCGGGATTTCTCTACTGGAAGGAGCGATGTATGGAAAACCACTCATTTCCTGCGAAATTGGAACGGGTACAACGTACATCAATATCGAAGGTGAAACGGGCTGTGTGGCACTCCCAGGCAACAGTGCGTCTCTCGCAAGGGCTATGATGAAGTTATGGGATGATCCATTGGGGGCTGCCAAAATGGGGGAGAATGCTCTGAAGCGTTATGAGGAGTATTTCAAGGCGGATGATATGGTTAAGTCGTACAGCGAAATTTATCATTCACTTTTGAAGTGATTAAGGCACTCATTCATATTGTCACGCTCGATTATCGCTATGGCGCCACGAGGCGGTTTCGAATGGCTGCCGAATCCCATTGCCACGAGTCTCATTTCATGGAGGCGGCCGAACAGGTACGTCGATTTTCCAATGACCAGTATCGATGTGGGAAGTCTGTACATAACGCGTCTGCAACTGCTTGCCGGGCTCTGACGGAGCAACCGTCCAGGGATCGGTGACGTTCAATACCACTGACGGCAAATTGGCGTCGAGTCCATAAAATCTAGAGATTGCACTGTCGATCTTGGGAGTGGCCCTGTTTTGTTCACTGAAATCCCACGTTGACAGCGTTTTGGGCCGCATTCGAGTGAGTAAATAGATGCTAGGAAATCGTCCGATCATTGCCTTAACGCTACATCGCATGATTACGCTATGCTACCAGACGCCCTTGCGCTCTCAGTAGAGAGCTTCCATTAGATTATGGGGCGATCTAGAAAAACAAAAAGCGTCGAGTCGAATACCGCTAGCTTTATATTCAGTTCGACCAGAGCAGCCAGGCCGTCATATGATATTATTCCAATGGTTTTGAGCGAGATCAGCCGTCGCCGAGCCTTATACGGTGCCCGAACTTAAAGTATGAAGTTGGCCCAACTTAAAATCGAACAAGATCGTGCTTTGGTGAAAAAAACGATGACCATTAGTGAAGCTCAAACCGCAATATCTCCTTCAAAAATCACCAGTGGTTCAATAAGACATATTGGGTACAGACCTGATATCGATGGTCTTCGTGCTATTGCTGTTCTGGCTGTTTTAATTTTTCATGCATTCCCGGCGGTGCTGCGCGGCGGTTTTGTAGGCGTTGATATTTTCTTTGTTATTTCTGGTTACCTCATATCCAAGGTTATTCTGACTACGTTGTATCAGGATACTTTCACCATCGCTGACTTTTATTCTCGTCGCATACGTCGAATACTTCCTGCTCTTGTGACCGTATTAGCCAGTTGCTTGGTATTCGGCTGGAATACGATGCTGGCTGATGACTTGGCCCTTCTGGCAAAGCATGTTTTGGGGGGGGCCAGCTTTGTGTCCAATTTTGTATTGTGGAGCGAGGCAGGATATTTCGACAAAGCATCAGAGTTGAAGCCTCTATTACATCTCTGGTCATTAGGAATTGAAGAGCAATTTTATGTTGTCTGGCCACTATTGTTGTGGGCTGGATGGCGTTTGCGGATCCCCCTCCTACCGGTTGTAGTGCTTATTGGTTTGGCATCCTTTGCGATGAATATGGTTGGGATTCATGAGAACCCAACCGCGACCTTTTACTCTCCGCTCTCTCGCGGTTGGGAGCTGATCATCGGAGCTGCGTTGGCATGCCTTACGTCCGACTCCGGTACCAAAGTTATTTCACACAACAGGTACTTCGCGGTTATTACGTCGACTTTCGGCTCAGCAAAGGTGCGCTCAGCTGTTTCAATTATTGGCTTACTGTTCATTGTTTATGCAATGTTTCGGATTAAAGACACGCTTCCATTTCCTGGCAAGTGGGCTCTGTTGCCGACCGTGGGTACCATCCTGCTAATAGCCGCAGGATCAAGTGCATGGGTCAACAGAGTGTTGCTCAGTAGCCGTCCGATGATTGCGGTAGGGTTGATCAGCTTTCCTCTTTATCTCTGGCATTGGCCGTTGTTGACGTTTGCAAGAAGCTCCTACCCGGAAGGTTTACCTTGGTCTGCCCGCTTGGGGGTATTGGTTGCGAGTGCTGTGCTGGCGACCCTCACCTATCTTTATATTGAAAGGCCATTTCGTTCAGGCTTGCGTACACGATTCAAAGTCTCCGTTCTATGCGTTTCCATGTGCGTGGCAGCCGTCATATCAGGGGGCATATTAAAGTCAGGTGGTTTCGCATCCCGTTATCCCGAAATTATTCAACGGGCAACTGAGTACAATCTCGATGGCTATCGCGCAGCGTTGCGTAATCGAGTTTGTTTTATGGATATGGGGCAGGATGCATCGCAGTACGCCCCAGAGTGCATAGATAAAGGGACTGCACCGTTGTGGGTGTTGTGGGGGGACTCAGGGGCAGCTGCCATTTATTCGGGCCTGCGTGGTCTTGCAGATCGCAGCGGACAATTCCGGCTCGCACAATTTACTTCCTCGGCCTGCCCCCCAATGATTGGTTATGAGGGAGATAATTTGGCATGCAGCCGCAATAATCAGTGGACCCTCGAAAAAGTTCGGGAACTGGTGCCCGATACAGTGATTCTAGCCGGGATGTGGGGGGAGTATAACAAGGAGCTTCTGCCTTCTACGATCAAACAAATACAGAGCACGGGAGTGCGCAGAGTGATAATCCTGGGGCCGTCCCCTGCATGGAAAGATACGCCGTCTCGCATAGCCTTCAATTTGTGGAGTAGTGATCCTCTACATCGGGTTCCTTCGGAGCGATTGGATTACGCCAAATATGGAAGGGGCCATGGCGGTCAAGTACAGGAGGGGCTTGATAGCCGAACAGAGATTGCGGAGCAAAATCTGCGATCTATGGCTCAACAGTCGGGTGCGCTTTATATATCTGTTGCTGAAAAGATGTGCAACGAAGACGGTTGTCTCATGAGAGAGTCTGCATCCAGTGGTGAGGCGTTCTATTTAGATATTGTTCATTTCACTCCTCATGGTGCAAATTTCGCAATGAAGGCAATTGCACCTGAGCTAGGTATAAACGACCGCTAGGTAAATGAAGGTCTCAATTGCTGTACGTACTTGAGGCTGATGGAAAGTGAGATTACGAAGTTTTTCTCGTGTTGCCATTTTTTCCGCGGTTCTAGGGCAGCAAGGCTTCGTAATCCCTAAGCAAGGTCCCATGCGTAGGGCGCTTGACGCCCTGCTGCTCCAACAACCTTCCCAGCAGAAATATCTCGCCATCCGCTTCCAACCTACGAAGCTGCTCTGGATTGATGTATTGATGGGAGAGCAACAAGAGCAACAACCTCGTCAGGCGCCAGGGCCCGATTGGCCGGGTGCATCGCATTACCCGCTCCAGTCGATCGATATCTACCGGCACGGAGCCGCTTCTAACTGGTTGCTCATGTTGGAATGGATGCACGAATAACTGTAGAGGTACCCATCACTCCAGGCGAAGCGGGGAAGCGGTGCTCGTAAATGGTACTGTCGCACTCAATCGCCGCCGTGTCACGAGGCGGTTTCGAACGGCTGTGGAGCCCGTCGCGCCGAGTCATTTTATGAGAGACGGCCGAACAAGTACGTCGATTTTCCATTGACCAGTATCAATGTGGGAATTCTGTACATAACGCGCCTGCAACTGCTTGCCGGACTCTGACGGAGCAACCGTCCAGGGATCGGTGACGTTCAATACCACTGACGGCAAATTGGCGTCGAGTCCATAAAATCTAGAGATTGCACTGTCGATCTTGGGAGTGGCCCCGTTTTGTTGACTGAAATCCCACGTTGACAGCGTTTTGGGCCGCATTCGAGTGAGTAAATAGATGCTAGGAAATCGGCCGATCACTGCGACTGAATCGCCGGGAATTGTTGCTAAAAACTCAGTGGTCTGGCTAATAGTCCGGGCTTTATCTTCGGTAGTAAGCAGACCGGCAAAGACCCCATTCTCGATTCGCGTCGCAGGTGCCGGACCTAACGGATTCACACCTTCCCCGTAAATGAAGTTGAAGTTGCTCATGAAAAAAAGAGCGACGACGACACAGAGGAGCGCCATGTGAGAATGACGCTCAACTTCTCTTTTCGGGAATATGGCGAGAAGAAACACGCAGACACAGATGAACCCGCCAATAGCGAAGTTAACGATGCTATTTGTGGCGGTTAGCGACGTAACAATGCCAGCGAAGAGTCCTACGAAAAAATACGCAGTCATTGCATGGTCATTGCGAGCTTTCGTGATCGCTTCAGTAAGAAAGAAGGCAGTCCCTGCGATCGCGAGTAAGAACACGTAATCATGCGATGTAGCGTAAAGGAACGGACCTGCGAGCCGGGCAGCTACAAGAATTCCGCTAATGACTGCACCTGTGATCCACCCGTGGAGCGCGCGATGTGGTCTTCTCCCCGCGAAGATACCTATGGCGATTGATGTCAGACACAAGGTTACGAAGATGTTGCTCGCGCCAAGTAAGGTAGCTGCCTTCGATAATTTTCCTCCAAGCCCGGTAGAAACTTGAAGTGATGAATTGGTGAACTCGATGATCTGCATAAAGCGGTTCACGCCGTACGCAGACAATAAGAGGCCAAGTCCGACGATCTGAAATGTAAGGCACCACACAACATAACGTCGAAAATTAGGCCGCAACACAGGTACGACTGCAATGGCAATCAAAAAGCTTGCCAAAACGACCACGAACGTGGGGTAGGCGATCACGGACACCATCCACGCTGCTGCGGATGTTATTAACCAGCGAGGCTGCTGCGTTTCTGCAAAGGATGCATAAGCTGCGACCGCGCATAGCATGCCTAGCATACCCAGGGTGTTGTACGACGGAGAAGGAAGACTGAACGGGATGAAGCTCGTCACCGCGATGCCGCAAAGCACTGCGACCGGAAATGTTTGGCGAGTACGAGCAAAGCGGAAAAAGCAAAAGCCTGAGACAAGACTCGCAACCAGATATATAAATCTGTTGAAAAGAGCTAAGCCCTCCTGGTTTGGCAGCACCGCGGCAAAGACTTTGACAAAAGGAAAGACCAGCAATTCAGCGGTCTGATGTAGCCCCAGAGCGTTGCTGTGCCGAAAGCCGGTCTTTAGCCAACCATCCAAAAAAGACAAGTAGTAGGACTCGTCCGTGAGGTCTACGCCTATCGTCATGCGATAGCAAAGCAAAAGGGATGTGACAACCGCAAGTAAAATCATTCCGGCGCGAAGCGCAATATCGGAGCGGCAACCATCGTTATTCGAAGTCGGTGCGGACATCCCTGAAATCTCTTGTGAGCGCGCAAAAGGTCGTCATGGTACCAGACACCGTTGGGCTTTCAGTAGAGGGTTTTACCGATTCATGGTGGCTAGGCCGTCGATAGATTTTCGGAAGTCCACTGGCTTGGAAGATTAGGGTAGGGTATATGATACGCAAGCCATGGCAGCAGTTGTTACAGCTAGGAACGAAGCGGCGAGCAATGCATAAGAGGCAAGGATCGGTAAACAATGCCTTTTAAGCAGTTTAGAAAATTCGGGCCATTCGAACTGTGTAACGACGGATCCAAACAAAACCAGATAGAGAGGCATAAAGAATCGGGTTTCAACTGCACCTGGTATTATCGCCAGAACAGGAATGAGTAGTGGGGCCAGATAAGCCATCTCCATCCAACGAGGTTTTGGTCTTGTACAAAAAATCAAAGCGCCGAAAAAGAATAGACTAAAGCAGAAGAAAGCGACGATGCTTTTATTTGCTGATGGTTTTGTGGCGTAAACCAATCCGTCACGAACATCAATACCGTTAATGAAGTGCCTTCCGTAGATTCCAATAAACTGTACTGGGTGTTTGGCAACCAATGAAATGTAGCCGACTATAGTTGGATCGTCGGTGAATTGCGACTCATAAAGTGAGCGCACGGTAATTCCGGCGGAGTCCTTATAGTACAGGCTAGGTGCGGGAGTGTCGCCGCCATTATATGTTTCATAACGCTGTATTGTTACTCCCCAATACAATTGTGTCGCCATCAAGGATTTACCTTGTACTGTAGCGAAAACTAAAGGGGTCGCGACGTTATGGATGCGTTTGTTAATTGCCATTTGCGGCAAAGCTACAATAAAAGCTCCCAAAATAAACGAAATTATACCAAGTCTGCGAGCGCTCCATGGTTTGCTACGCAGGAATACAAATGGAATGATAAACAGCAAGGCGATTAAGGAAAAAATGTAAATGGTTCTGATATTGTAAGCTGCGCTAGCTGCCGCGCCGGAAAAAAACAGGAATGCTAACCAGTACTTTCCTTTAGCCCTTTCCGCGAATGCAATCGCTATTATAAGGGTTAATACTGCGGGCATGTCAGAAAGCGGATACAGGAACAGTCCTGGAAAAACGCCAATTGTAAGTAATGCAAATAAAATCCGGCGTAAAACGGTAAGGCGGCCACCGAAGCACTGCAGGAAAAAATTTGCCACAGGGCCTGTCAAAAGGTAGGCGTAGATAGCAGAGGTGCTGACCCTGAAAACAATACGGCCTGAGTCGTTTATAGCATCAGTTAAAGCATGTATTGGAAATAGCAGGTAGGCATAGACGTAACCCCTAACGATATCTGGGAAATTCGCTACAGATGCGGGAGTGCTCAGCGTCCAATAAGTACTAGAGTCAAAGGGAAACTCTTTAATGCCAAGAGTTTGGTGGGTAATCAGTAATATTAAAAATACTATGCAGAACGAATAAATATTCGGTTTGCTCTCTAGCTTTGCTAGTACTTCCATTGGTGATCCTTTGTTTTACTCTGGGCCAGCGTCGCAGGCCCAGAGTCATCTATTAGTACTGACGAATAATGTATTGGTTCGAGTGGGTTTATTTTTTTATCTCGATCCAATCTAACTTTCCAGCAAGACCGTAGTATTTCTCATCAGTGTCGCTAATAAATGTAATAGTGTTCATTCCGTTTCTAAGTTGGCTTCTAACAAGCTCAGCTTTGAATTTATTGCCGTCCGTCCATTTTAGTGGGGTGTCAACGCCGTTTAACTCGATTTTCATACTGGTTGTTATTTCTGGACTGGCCATTACATCGAACAGCCCTTGTAAATAATAGCGATCCGCAGAAGGCGAGAACTTAAAGTCGAGGAAAGCGTTTTTATTGCTCTTCCAAGCTAAAGACTTGTGCTGAAATTTATTGATAGTCCAGTCGGCTTCGCGCCATCCAGAACCGGCTGTTGGTAACTCCATGCTCCACCAGTCACCGAAACTCCAGAAGTAATGGTCGCTGGATCCCTGGTCAGTAAAGTTTACTAGCGAATTATGATAGTCCGGTTTGTCGATGAATCCACGATAGATCGAGCCTGTATGGCCTTGGTCACTACGTAACATGTCCGTACGGAGTGAATCAACTTTTGTAACTTCATCTGGGTTTACTAGGATGGTCGCAGTCTGTGACTTTACAAGTTTTTTAGCTTCTAGTTGCGGGCCTTTTTCTATCCCGGGACCACTAACTGGCGTTGGGTAATGAAATAACCACTCGGTAGCAGTCTCTTCGCATGTCCCCTTTCGTGCAAGACTGTCGATTTGCTGCCACTCGTTACCCAGCGCATGGCATACCTCCACTTTATTAAATGGATGGCCATAAATATAGTTAAGGGTGGCTTGGAGGTTTCCATTGATAAACATCCATGTGTGATTGAGTTGGTTTGTTTTGTCAATAATTACTAGCGTTTTGTCCTTGATGTCGCCATCAAATCGTTCAACGATATTTTTTAGAATGCTGCGTTGTCTATCTGAGAGCTTAACATAGTGGTGGAACTGATATAGTTGTGTTGAAAATCCGATGAAAATCAAAAAGGCCATGCAGCACGTGGCGAGGTGTTTATTGATTTTGCTAATGGCTATGAGTGTGGCTAAAGTCGCGAATACACCACCAGGCGTTGCGAACAGGAATGTACGCTGGCTTATGGATTGGTGAGCGGGAGATAGTAAGAAAGGCGCGTAGCCTAAAAGAACCAGGATAATGCCAGCTATCAATAAGCGGGCGGAAAGCATTAGCGAGGGTGAAGCTGAGACATCTGTTCTTTTAAGTTTATGTAGCAGTGCAAGGGTTATGATGGTCGCTATTGCTAGTACACTTAGCGCGTACCAGTACGTATTGAATTCGATAGTGGTAATTTGTAACGCGTCATACCAACCACCCAAGGTTGTCCTCAGTAATCCAATCGAGAACAGGTTTGGCAGTGAGAGTTTGATCGTGCTGATTGTGTTCGTGCCAGCTATAGCACCTTGATAGCTCTTAATTAATGGTGCGGTATAGATTGCATAAACAATATAAGTGAGCGCGCCAGTAAACCAAATAAGGTGTTTCCAGATCTGTTGACGTAGTTGAGATATGGCCAGTTTGATGCCTGATCTCGCAAACATAATCAGGAATGGTAGTGCCGTCAGTAATAGTGACGCTTCATACATTGCACAGGCGGTCAGCAGTAGTATGGCTGACAGACCTGCCATCAGATATGACGCGATTGGCGTTGTCGAATTTTTAGCAGCTATGAATACAGCGGTTCCAAGTAGAATCGAGCTAAGCGCCCAATTTATATGGAGTGCTCTAAACGACAACTGCATGGTGTCAGCTGGGTAAATTACGATTAACAGTCCCGCGATCACTCCCCATTTCAAGGAGCCTGTGAGGTGAGTTGTTATATAGCTAAGACTCGAGCCTTTTACGCATAGCGATAATGCGAGCAATAAGTTCCAATACTTGAATGAGTATGGGTCAAGAAAGTATGCAAGTGCCTGAGGAAAAATCGTTAAAGGTCTAAGTGCGTGGGCGGCCAGAGGGCTAGAAGTATCGGCAAAAAAGAATAATCCACTAGTTGTGAACAACCCTAGTAATCCCCACTCTTCTATCAGGCCGATCAGCGAGAAACCGTAGGGTAACCACAACGCAAAGACCAAAAAAGCAACCGGGATAATTTGTGCCATCCAGAATTTTGTCACGCCAGACGGGTGCAGCCAGGAATACCTGTGAGATAAGATTTGCTCAGTTGTATTTGTCATTGAGTCCTACTGGTCTATTTCTGTCTTGGACTGATGTGTAGCTTTAAGTATTGTTTTGCTCAGCAAGTAAGTTACAGGCAGAAGCAGGACAATGATCAAAAGCGGCGCTATTTCTTTAGGTATGCCTAATCTCTCCACCATAAGACTAAGCATTAAGGCAGCCAATATATACTGGAGCAAATACACTAAAGGGTAGGCCATCAAGCCTTTCCATGATTTTTTTACATTGAAAACAATTTGTGCATTAAACAGATACGAAAATACGATTCCGGTTACATAAGCGATGACATAAGATTTTTGATAGCTTATATACATGTTAAGCAATAAATAGATTCCATAGGTCAGGAGGGTGTTTAAAAAACCTCCTGCCAGGAACGATACCCATCGGCGTACATGTTCTTTTGAAATGGTAATGCGCACTAGTTTTTCGAGCCTGTTATTTTTAAAAAGTCAGAGTAATCCCGAATGTAATCTGCCGCGTCATAGTAGTCGGAAGTGAATACCAGCAGGACAGCATCTTCCGAGTATTTATACTGGATACCCCAGATCAAGGGCGGCAAGTAAATGCCTTTGTTCGGAGCGTCGAGCATTACTTCTGCGCGGCTTTGACCGTCATCTACCACTACAGCGCAACTCCCTTTGACGCAGATAAGGAACTGATGGCATTTGTGATGAGCATGTTCGCCGCGGGTTTTTTGGCTGGGTACGTTAAACACCAGAAAATAGCGCTTCGGAACAAATGGTATTTCTTTTTCAAATTCCCCGACTGACAAGTCGCCCCGCATGTCCGCAACGAATTTGAAGTTGTGTGAGGTGACGTCGCCCACTCCAACCCTTGTAATCCCTTCTTGCGACTCTGCATTTCCAACGAGCTTCGGTTTTTCGCTGTTGTCGCTTGCAGCTGAATTCTCTACGTATCCGGTAATCCGTGCCGGTGACCCTGTCACGATCGCATACGGAGGCACGGATTTGGTGACCACTGCGCCCGCTCCAACCATCGCCCCCATACCGATAGTAACGCCAGGGAGGATCACAGCACCGCCGCCGATCGAAGCCTTGTCGTGTATCACGGTTTGCAGAAACGTTTCCGGGTAGACCTTGGAGCGAGGAAACTTGTCATTGGTAAAGGTGACATTTGGACCAATGAACACATCATTGCCAACTCTCAGGCCATCCCAAACATATACACCCGACTTGATCGTCGTTCGGTCGCCGATCACGACATCATTTTCAATCAGGCAGTGAGAGCAGATGTTGACATCCGAACCGATCACCGCTTCAGGAAAAATGACAACGTACTGCCAAACACGGGTGTTTTGGCCAATGTTGGTACTTTTGACATCTGCGCTAGGGTGGATTGTCGGATTAGACATGGCTGATTTGCTCTCGGTTGTTCAACTGTATGCTTACGACTGCCAACGGTCGTTGTTTGGTGTTCTCGTAAGCGCGCCAGGCATAAGTGCCTACAAGTCCCAGGCCCAGTAGATTCAAGGTGCCCAGCAGCAGGACCACGACCATGGTGGCGGCATACCCTGGTACTGCGATGGTGCCGTGAATTCTTGCAATGATGACCAGCAGGCCTATTGCTGCTGATATCAATGAGCCTATCGCGCCCATTTTTATCAATAGACGTATAGGGTAGTCGGTGAAAGCGAAGACGCTGTCCATCATGTATTCCAGCTTCTTCTTGAACGTCCAGGCTGACTTGCCTTCCTGGCGAACCTGGCGATCGTAGTCGACGAATTTTCTTCTGAAGCCGAGCCAGAATATTAATGCGATCAAAGACGAACGAGATTCTTCAAGCTTCAGAAGCTGCTCTTTGAAGACGTTGTTGCAGCCAAAGATATCCACGCCACCTTTAGGCATGTCGTGGACCACCAGCTTTCTATAGAGGCCCCAGAACATTGAAGAGGCCAGTCGGCTGAAAAGCGGATCCTTACGGGCGTTACGTGTCCCGATGGCCACATCACACTCATCGTTTGACAGCGACTGGAAGAAGCTGATCAACAGTTCCGGTGGTTCCTGCAAGTCGGCCGCCATGACGCCGAAATATTCCCCGGTTGCTGCCATCAGGCCCGTACGAATGGCCGGGAAGGAGCCGAAATTCCTCGAATGAGCGATTAACTGCGCGGCAAACGGCAGGTTTGGCAGTTCTTTTTGAATCAACTCAAACGATGCATCCGGGCTGCCATCGACGACAAAAACCGCTTCTACCTCGTTGTTCAGGCTCTCGTTGATTTCGCTGAGTGCTTGAATCAAGCGTGGAATGGATTCTGCGTTTTTATAAACCGGGATGATGATCGAGTACGTCATGCAGCCCATCCATTGACTGCTTTGATCACTGCGCTGACTTCATGCTCTTCCATTTCTGGATAGCATGGCAATGTCAGAATCTCTTTTGCCAAACGCTCGGTGTTGGCCAAGTGGCAGTCAACGTTCACGTTCTTGAATACAGGTTGTTTGTAGTCAGGAATCGGGTAGTGGACCTCGGAAGCGATTTGCAAGCCGCGCAGATGTTGCTGCAAGGAGTCCCGTTTCGGGCTCTTGATGACATACAGGTGAGCGACCCAGGCATCGCTTTTCCCTTGCGGATGAACAATGTCGGGTTGATTTATTTCATTGCGATAACGTTCGGCAATTTCGTTGCGTCGGGCATTGCCCTGATCAAGATGGGGCAGGAACTCGGAGAGAATGGCAGCTTGCATTTCGTCCAGGCGACTGTTTCTGGCACCGTCCAACTCCACGCAATATTTGGAGGACCAGCCGTATTGACGCAATTGTGCGACGCGCTGCGCAATTTCAGCAGAGTTGGTGACTACTGCACCGCCGTCGCCAAGCGCGCCGAGGTTTTTTGTAGGGTAGAAGCTAAAACTGGCAGCGTCACCGAACGTCCCCACACGTTTGCCATGCAGGCTGGCTCCGTGTGCTTGTGCGCAATCTTCCAGGAGCGCAATGCCGTTGTCCGCGCAGAAAGTGGCGATTTCCTGAATTTCCGGGATAGCCAAACCATAAAGGTGAGTGACGACAACGACTTTGGCGCCTGCCTCAACGGCACGTTTGACTTGGGCAAGCGTTACGACCTGGGTATCGAAGTCGACATCCATGAAGGTGGGTACGGCACCAATGGCCAGGACCGAAGTGGTGGTATACATGCCGGCGTTGGCGACAGTAGCGACCACGTCACCTTTTTCAACACCCAGAGCCTTGAGGGCCAATTCAATTGCATCGGTGCCATTGGCGACGGTTATGCAGTGGTCAGCGCCCAGGTATTGGGCAAAGGACGCTTCAAAACGTTTGACCTCCGGACCCAGCACAACCCATCCGCTGGACACCACGCGTTGGATGGATGCATCGATCTGATCTCGGTATTTGGCGATTTTCGCGCTGAGATTATTGATTTGCTGCATCGATATGCTCCCTTCGAGGCCTAACCTGCTGAAATTAGTATTTATTTTGAAAAATTTGCTGACGCCACCCATCTTGGCGAGGTGTCTAGGGCTCTATTCAGTGAGCGTTTAGTCAAAATTGGGGGGATTCTATCTCTCTTGGGTGTTTGCTCCAACCTGTGTGATGACAACTGGTCTTGGATCGAAAGGCGTTGAATTTTTCATCTTCGAGCCAGTTGCCGGACAGTCAGGGTGAGGAGGGGGACTCTAGCATCCAAATTCAGGGGTCAAAATGACGCCTTTTTGTGATAGATTATTCCATTGCTATCTATTTTTGAATCGGTTCGGAATGTCGAAAAAAATACTTGTGACCGGTGCGACGGGATTTCTGGGGAATGCTCTGGTAACGCGTTTTTGCACTTTGCCGGAAACATCGGTTGTGGCGCCCCTTAGAAATATAAATAGCAAATTACCTGACGTAGTAGAAAAGACTTATATATCAAACATAGATAAAACCACCGACTGGACGCAATCCCTCTCTGGTGTAGATGTAGTGGTGCATTCGGCAGCACGGGTGCATGTCATGCACGAAGATCCTACGCAATCGTTGGAAAAGTTTCGCGCGATTAATGTTGAAGGAACACTTAATCTTGCACGCCAAGCCATACAGGCGGGTGTTAAAAGATTTATCTTTATCAGTTCAATCAAGGTTAATGGGGAAGCGACGGAGTCAGGCAGCGCATTTTCGGCGGATGACATTCCGCACCCATTGGATCCTTACGGTATTTCCAAGTACGAAGCAGAACAGCAACTCATGCAACTCGCCAATACCGGAGCGATTGAAGTTGTCATTATCCGTCCGGTCCTGATTTACGGTGCGGGTGTAGGCGCGAATTTTCAGCAAATGATGCGCTGGCTTGTGAAGGGCATTCCGTTACCGTTCGGAGCGGTGACAAATCAACGAAGTCTCGTTTCGCTGGAAAATGTCGTTGATCTGATCAATATATGCGTCGATCATCCCAAGGCTGTGAATCAGATATTTCTGGTGAGCGATGATGAGGATATTTCAACGACTCAGCTAATGCAGCGCCTGATCGCCTGTTTAGGTGTGAAAAGCCGACTCGTACCTGTTCCCGTCTGGGTACTGATGCCCCTGGCCGGTCTGTTTGGACGACGTGCAACAGCACAGCGGCTTTTTGGCTCGTTGCAAGTGGATATCAAGAAAAACCAGGAACTATTGGGCTGGCGTCCACCAACAAGTCTGGATGATGGATTGAAATTGACGGCGCAGCATTTTCTGGAGTCTCGCTAAAAATGAATTATGCGTGGTTCATTCCGGTGGCTGTCTGTATTTCCTTTTTGCTGACGGCGGCGTTACGCAAATACGCGATTTCTCGAAGTTTGATGGATGTACCGAACGCCCGTAGCTCTCACTTGATAGCCACACCGCGTGGCGGTGGCGTCGCAATTGTCGTGGCTTTTATTGCCTCGTTGATATTCCTGTCCGCCGCTGACCTGATTACGCCATCCGCCTTTTTTGCAAGTGCAGGGGCAGGGCTCTCGATAGCACTGATTGGCTTTATGGACGATCACGGACATATCGCCGCACGTTGGCGTTTGTTGGGGCATTTTGCAGCAGCGGCGTGGCTGCTGGGCTGGATGGGTGGTCTACCTCCAATCAAATTGTTTGGCATCCATGTCGATCTGGGCTGGGTGGGTCATGTGCTGGCCGCTTTTTATCTGGTGTGGCTACTCAATCTCTACAATTTCATGGACGGAATCGATGGCATTGCCAGCGTAGAAGCGATGTGTTCCTGTCTGGGAGCCTGTTTGCTTTATTGGTTGGCAGGTCTGGACAGCCTGATTTGGGGGCCATTGCTGCTCGCCGCTTCTGTGGCAGGTTTCCTTTATTGGAATTTCCCGCCCGCGAGGATTTTCATGGGGGATGCCGGCAGCGGATTTCTTGGCATTATGCTGGGTGGTCTTTCTCTGCAGGCTGCGTTGGTGAGTGCGCCCATGCTATGGGCCTGGATGATTTTGCTTGGGGTATTCATCGTCGATGCAACATTTACGCTGTTTCGCCGTTTGTTTAGAGGGGAGAAAGTCTATGAAGCGCATCGCAGTCATGCCTACCAATTTGCCTCACGCCGTTTCGGCAAACATTTACCGGTAACTATCGCTGTTGGCATGATCAATCTGTTCTGGCTGTTGCCCATAGCCGTGTGCGTGACACGTTTTGGTCTGGACGGAGCTTTGGGAGTCATTTTGGCTTATGTGCCTCTAATCGTGATGGCAATAATATTTCGCGCCGGAGATCTGGAAGATCCAGCGGTAAAGAACTAAGCAGCGACTACTCTGTCATTAGGTTTAGAGTGATTGCGCGCGCCTTTGAGGTTCCGGGTGACGGGGCTGCTGAGCGGAGGGGACTAAGGTGTTTGAAGGGTTTATGGATAAAATCAGAGCGTACCTGGTAGGGCTCCCTCGGCGTCGAAAAAGGTTGATACAGGTTGCTACAGACATCCTGCTGGTCTGGATTGCCCTGTGGTTAGCATTTATCGTGCGCTTGGGCCTGGATGATATGTACAACCCCTTGAAGGTCCATTTTTGGCTCTTTGTCTGTGCTCCGGTTATCGCAATTCCCTTGTTTGTGCGCTTTGGCATGTACCGTGCCGTCATGCGCTATTTCGGTAATGACGCTCTCATCGCCATTATCAAGGCAGTCAGCCTGTCTTCGTTGATTCTGACGGTCGTGGTCTACTGGTACAGCAACCATGAAGCTGTCGTCCCACGCTCCATCATCTTCAACTACTGGTGGCTAAGCCTCGTCATCATCGGCGGCCTACGCCTATGCATGCGCCAATACTTCATGGGCGACTGGTTCACCGCCGCCCAACATGTACCGTTCACCAACCGAGATGATGGCCTTACCAAAGTCGCCATCTACGGTGCAGGTGTGGCCGGCAACCAGCTTGTAGCGGCACTTCGGATGGGTCGAGTAATGCGTCCCGTGGCGTTTATCGATGATGATCCGAGCATTGCGGATCGTTCGATCGCAGGTCTCCAAGTCTACAAACCCAAACACATCCAACAGATGATCGACGAAACCGGCGCCCAGGAAATCCTCTTGGCCCTACCGTCATCCACCCGCGCACGACGCAGGGAAATTCTCAATCTGCTGGAAGCTTATCCGCTTCACGTACGAAGCGTCCCGAACTTCACCGATCTGGCCAGCGGTCGGGTCAAGGTTGAAGACATTCAGGAAGTGGATATCGCCGATTTGCTGGGCCGTGATGCCGTGCCGGCCCAGGCCGATTTGCTCAAGCGTTGTATCAAAGGCAAAACGGTGATGGTCACTGGCGCGGGCGGTTCGATCGGTTCGGAGTTGTGTCGGCAGATTTTCTCCCTCGGCCCAACCACGCTTCTGTTGTTCGAGCACAGTGAATTCAACCTTTACAGCATTCTGTCGGAGTTGGAGCAGCGCGGCTGCCGTGAGTCGGTGTCGGTCAAGCTGTTGCCTATCCTCGGTTCCATCCGTCACCCGCACAAGCTGCTTGATGTGATGAAGACCTGGCGTGTGGATACCGTTTATCACGCGGCCGCTTATAAGCATGTGCCGATGGTCGAGCACAACATTGCCGAAGGCGTGCTCAACAATGTCATCGGCACATTGAACACCGCTCAGGCTGCCTTGCAGGCGGGTGTGGCCAACTTTGTGTTGATCTCCACCGATAAAGCCGTTCGTCCGACCAACATCATGGGCAGCACCAAGCGTTTGGCGGAGTTGACCCTTCAGGCCCTCAGTCGTGAAATTGCTCCTGTGCTGTTTGGTGACAAGGCCAATGTATCTCGGGTCAACAAAACCCGTTTCACCATGGTGCGTTTTGGCAATGTGTTGGGGTCGTCCGGTTCGGTGATTCCGTTGTTCCATAGCCAGATCAAGTCCGGTGGGCCGCTGACGGTCACGCACCCGAAGATCACCCGTTACTTCATGACGATTCCCGAAGCCGCGCAACTGGTGATTCAGGCCGGTTCCATGGGGCAGGGGGGCGATGTGTTCGTGCTGGACATGGGCGAGCCGGTGAGGATTGTCGAGCTGGCGGAGAAGATGATTCACCTGTCCGGTTTGAGCATTCGCTCCGAGCGAAATCCCCAGGGCGATATTTCGATCGAGTTCACGGGGCTGCGTCCGGGCGAGAAGCTTTACGAAGAGTTGCTGATTGGGGATAACGTCGCAGCGACGCCACATCCGATGATCATGACCGCCAACGAAGACCATCTTCCCTGGGACGTGCTCAAGGGGCGTTTGACTGAGCTGTTATTGGCGGTCGAGCAGGACGACTACTCCCGCGTGCGCCAGCTCTTGCGCGAAACGGTCAGTGGCTATACCCCCGACGGCGAGATTGTCGACTGGATCCACCAGCAACGTCGCCTCGAACCCTGATTGTTTCACATCCTGTAACGGACACATTTTTGACAGCTCCACCACATCGCCTAAGTTTGGAAGGCAGCTTCGGAAAAGCTGCTTCTTCCAATCGATGTCATGGAGCTTCATTTATGCGTACTGGCTATTTCTACTCTCTGGTTTTTGCCCTTCTCACTAGCGCCTCTATTGCGGCCATTGCTGCGCCGACGGCTGCGCCAGAGGCTGCCAAGGCACCCTTGATGCTGGACGTTGCCGCCAAGGCTCAAACCGGTAAGGTCGATCTCAATGGGGCCGATGCGCCGACTCTGCAGCGCGAGTTGTCCGGGATTGGTGAGGCGAAGGCCAAGGCGATTGTTGCGTATCGTGAGAATAATGGGCCGTTTTCGTCCGTCGACGAATTGCTGGAAGTGAAAGGGATCGGCAAAGCCATTCTGGACAAGAATCGCGAGAAACTGGAAGTGAACTAAGCTTGTAAGTCCACCACAAGAGGCCGGTCATTGACTGGCCTTTTTTGCATATTGCCGCAGTGAGCGATTGGCTCCTTTCATCGGAATGAAAAAAATTACGGCTATCATACGGTGATTAAATTATGCCTATAATAAATTCGTAATTCGCGCAGACGCCCTGATTCTCAGGCGCTTGCCTTCCCTCCAGCATTCCTCTCGGGAGCACAGTCATGAATTCTGTCCAGAGCCAAGGTACGGCCCTTGTCACCGGCGCATCTTCCGGCATTGGTGCGGTTTACGCGCAGCGGTTGGCGGCGCGTGGTTTTGATTTATTGTTGGTGGCCCGTGATCAGGAACGGCTAGAGGCCGCGGCGAGCAAGTTGCGCGCCGCGCATGGTGTTCAGGTGGAGGTGCTGAAGGCGGACCTGACGCAAAAGGATGATGTGTTGAAGGTCGAGCAGCGTCTGCGCAGTGATTCGAGCATCAGTCTGTTACTGAACAATGCCGGTGTTGGAGCGGACGGTTTGTTGGCCAACGCCGACATGGATCAACTGGAACGGTTGATTCAGCTGAACGTCACCACGGTGACGCGTCTGGCCTCGGCAGCGGCTGCCAGCTTTGCCAAGGCCGGTCGCGGGACGATCATTAATATCGCGTCGGTGGTGGCGTTGTTTCCTGAGCGGTTCAACGCGACGTACAGCGCGAGCAAGGCGTATGTGTTGAGTCTGACCCAGTCGTTGAACGCTGAGCTGGACGGCACCGGGGTTCAGGTTCAAGCGGTGTTGCCGGGCGTAACACGCACCGAAATCTGGGAGCGCTCCGGTATCGATGCAACCCAGATTCCGGCGGAGATGGTCATGGAAGCAGAGGAGATGGTCGATGCGGCGTTGTCGGGGCTGGATCAGGGTGAGTTGATCACCATTCCTTCCTTGCCGAATCTCTCTGAGTGGGAGTCCTATGTAGCGGCGCGTCATGCGATGGCGCCGAATCTGTCCAGAAGCACGGCCGCCACGCGTTACAAGTGAGGCACCATGAATCGGCTTGAGGTATTTGCGTTATGAGTAATCGTCGAGTAGTCGTCACGGGTATGGGCCTCGTGTCGCCGTTGGGTAGCGGTGTCGAAGCGGTTTGGGCACGCCTGTTGGCCGGGCGCTCGGGGTTGCGGGTGTTGCCGGACGAAGTGGTGGCCGATCTGCCGGCCAAGGTCGGTGGCGCGGTGCAGACGCTGGCGGAAGACGCCGAGGCGGGTTTTGACCCGGATCGGGCGACGTCGCCCAAAGAGCAGAAGAAGATGGATCGCTTCATCATGTTTGCCATGGAGGCGGCGCGTCAGGCGCTGGAGCAGGCCGGTTGGCAAGCGCTGGACGCCAATGCCCAGGAGCGCACCGCCACCATTATTGGCTCGGGCGTGGGTGGTTTTGGCGCGATTGCCGACGCGGTGCGCACTACCGATAGCCGTGGCCCGCGACGTTTGTCGCCGTTCACCATTCCTTCGTTTCTGGTCAACCTTGCGGCGGGCCATGTGTCGATCCAGCACGGTTTCAAGGGGCCTTTGGGGGCTCCGGTAACAGCGTGCGCGGCCGGGGTTCAGGCGATTGGTGACGCGGCGCGGCTGATTCGATGTGGCGAGGCGGACATTGCGGTGTGTGGCGGTGCGGAGGCGGCGATCGATCGTGTCAGCCTCGCCGGGTTTGCGGCGGCTCGAGCCTTGTCCAGCGGTTACAACGACACACCGGAACGCGCCTCGCGGCCGTTCGACAGTGGCCGCGATGGCTTTGTGATGGGCGAGGGCGCGGGCCTTCTGGTGATCGAATCCCTGGAGCATGCCTTGGCGCGCGGCGCTCAACCCTTGGCCGAGCTGGTCGGTTATGGCACCACTGCCGATGCCTATCACCTGACGGCGGGTCCTGAAGATGGCAGCGGTGCACGACGAGCGATGTCACTGGCGTTGGCCCAGGCGGGCATTTCGCCGGCACAGGTGCAGCATCTCAACGCTCATGCCACCTCGACACCGATTGGGGATTTGGGCGAGTTGGCGGCCATCAAGTCGTTGTTCGGCTCGGACAACAAGATAGCCGTGACGTCGACCAAGTCCGCGACCGGGCATTTACTCGGCGCTGCTGGCGGAATCGAGGCGATCTTTACCCTGTTGGCGATCCGCGATCAGGTGGCGCCGGCGACGCTCAACTTCGATAACCCGGATCCGGCGGCGCAAGGGGTGGACATCGTTCACGGTCAGGCGCGTCCGATGGCCATCGAGTATGCGTTGTCCAACGGCTTCGGATTTGGTGGCGTGAACGCCAGTGTGTTGTTCAAGCGCTGGGAGGGCTAGTTCGCAGGGATGGCACGAATAGTGATTACTCATTCGCTGACGATTGTTGAACAATCACGAGGCATTGAGTATGAGCAGCGGACTGTCCCTGGCCGACCACATCACATTGGAGTTACGCGCTGACATCATCGGTGGTCGTTTGCTGCCTGGCATGGCGCTGGTGGAAAACGATCTGGTGTCGGCTTATAACGCCTCGCGAAACACGATTCGCGAGGCGTTGCACCGTCTGGGGCAGGAAGGGCTGACCCGTTATGTCCGCAACAAGGGCGTGATGGTGCGCAGGCTGGGAGTCGATGATGTGCGCGATCTGTTCAAGGTCCGTCGCACTCTGGAACTGCAAGCCATCAGCACCAGTCAGCCATTGCGTGAGTATCAGTCCGATCGGATGCTCGAAGCGCTGGAGGCCACCGAGCTGGCCCGGGAGCGTGAGGACTGGCGCGCCGTCGGCACCCACAGCCTGGCGTTTCATCAACACATCGTCGGGTTGCTGCGCAGCCCGTTGTTCGATGAGTTCTTCACCAACGTCGTCGCGCAACTGCGCCTGGTGTTTTGCGCCGCTCCCGATGAATCACGTTTTCAGGCGCCCTGGCTGGCTCGCGATCGGCAAATACATGACTTGCTGGCCGACGGCGATAAGCGTGCGGCCGGGGACGCCATGAGCCTTTATCTCGATGACTCCGAACACCTCCTGTTGCAGATGCTTGCCCCTTCTTCCCATCACTGATCGAGGATTTGTGCCATGTACAAAGACTATCCGGCGGCCTACCAAGTCAGCAAAGGCTCGGCCTTGCAGGTGGATACAGCCTTCTACGAAAGGATCCGCGACAAAAAAGAGGGGCGCACGCTGATCGAGCAGTTTGAAGTGCCGATCCGCACCGGCCGTGCCTGGAATGTGCCGGCGGGGCATGTGTTCAGGGTCACGACGCCTGTCGGCCCGCAAGTCGGGGACTTCAATGTCTGGAATGCCCACGACCCGCGCGAACGCTTGTGGGCCGCGCGGACCCGGCAGTTGCAGGGCGCGCATGTCAGCACCCATGACCGGCTCTGGTCGAACCTGCCCTTTTTACGGCCGCTGGTGACCATTACCGACGACAGCCTGGCGGGTTATGGCATCGACGAACATGGTGGGCGTTTGCACGATTTGCTGGGGACGCGCTGCGATCCCTATGTGAACAAAATGCTCACGGGCGAGGATTTCCATCATCACTGCCACTCCAATCTGACTCGCGCAGTGTTGCCCCATGGCCTGACCGAGTTTGACGTGCATGATGTGCTGAACATTTTTCAGTGCACCGGCTTGAATCACGACGACATGTACTTCATGAAAGCCTGCCCGGCGCAAAAGGGCGATTACCTGGAGTTCTTTGCCGAGATTGATTTGCTGTGCGCGCTGTCGACCTGCCCGGGTGGCGATCTGTCGCTCGCCATGTGGGGGCCGGATGCGCAGGATCCGTTGAGCGTGTGTCGTCCGCTGGGGGTGGAAATTTACCGGTTGGAGGATTCGTTGCTTGAGGGCTGGAGCCAGCCGGAGCGTGCGGCTTACAAAGGGATGCATGGCTTGCACATTGCCAAGGCGGATTGGGAAAAGTAAGCCTTAAAAGCAAAAAGATCGCAGCCTTCGGCAGCTCCTACAGGGAAACGCATATTCCATGTAGGAGCTGCCGAAGGCTGCGATCTTTTGATCTAGCGGTCTAGCGGTCTAGCGGTCCTGCGCATCCTTGGCATCCGCTTGCGCATTGCGTTCGGCGACGCGTTTACGTTGCTCTTCAGTCAATTCGACCTTGTTGGCGGTATCGCGCAGCATCATCAAACCGCCAACGATCGAGCCAATGGCAACGATCAGAATCAACCAGGCATACCAGGGCATAACGGCTCTCCTTAAAGGCAGGCCGGTGGGCGAAGGTTCGCCGATCGATCCTGCATACCACTTTTGAGCGATGGAATTTCGCAGTGGTTCCATTCTAGGCCTGTTATGCCCCGTTCATCTGCGCCACGTCTTCGAAACCTGCACATTCCCGGGTAGGAGCTGCCGCAGGCTGCGATCTTTTGATCTTCAGCGATACATCTGGCACCGAAGATCAAAAGATCGCAGCCTGCGGCAGCTCCTACGCGGAAGCGGTGTGTGAAGTTAGAGCCCGGTCAACATCGCATCGGCCGGCGCATCGGCACGTAGTTGCGCGGTGAGCATGAAGTACACGAAACCCACTGCCATGAAGCCGAGGAATATCAACCCGATCAAGGTGTTGAACCAGGCCATCGCCACCAGGCACACCACCGCCAGCACCAGCGCAATGAATGGCACCAATGGGTAGCAAGGCGCGCGGAAGGTGCGTTCCAGGTTCGGTTCGGTTTTGCGCAGTTTGAACAGGCTGAGCATGCTCATGATGTACATCACGATCGCGCCGAATACCGCCATGGTGATCATCGCCGCCGTCAGCGTCATGCCACCGAGGTTGATCAAACCGTCGCTATAGATCGCCGCAATGCCGATCACGCCACCGGCGATAATCGCCCGGTGCGGGGTCTGGAAGCGCGACAGTTTGGCCAGGGATGTCGGCAGATAACCGGCCCGGGCGAGGGCGAAAAACTGCCGCGAGTAGCCGAGGATGATCCCGTGGAAACTCGCCACCAGACCGAACAGACCGATCCACACCAGCATGTGCAACCAGCCGGAGCTTTCGCCGACCACGGCTTTCATGGCTTGGGGTAGCGGATCGTTGATGTTCGACAGGGTGCGCCAGTCGCCAACGCCGCCGGCAAAGAACATCACGCCCATGGCCAGCAGCACCAGGGTCAGGATGCCGCTGATATAGGCCTTGGGAATCGTGCGTTTCGGGTCCTTGGCTTCTTCGGCGGCCATGGCCGCGCCTTCGATGGCCAGGAAGAACCAGATGGCGAACGGAATGGCCGCGAACATACCGGCAATCGCCGGCGCACCGAACACATCAGAACCGGCCCAGCCGTTGAGGGCGAAGTTACTGAAGCTGAACGCCGGGGCGACCACACCCATGAACACCAGCAATTCGGCGACCGCCAATACGCAGACCACCAGTTCGAAGGTCGCGGCCAGTTTCACGCCGAGGATGTTCAGGCCCATGAACACGATGTAGGCACCGACCGCCGCATGTTTCGGGTCGAGGGCCGGAAACTGCACGTTCAGGTAGGCACCGATCGCCAGGGCAATCGCCGGTGGGGCGAAGACGAATTCGATCAGGGTTGCCAGCCCGGCAATCAATCCACCTTTTTCGCCAAAGGCGCGGCGGCTGTAGGCAAAGGGACCGCCGGCATGGGGGATCGCCGTGGTCAGTTCAGTGTAGCTGAAGATGAAGCAGGTGTACATGGTGGCGACCATAAAGGAGGTCACCAGAAAACCCAGGGTGCCGGCCACGCCCCAGCCGTAACTCCAGCCGAAGTACTCACCGGAAATCACCAGCCCGACCGCGATACCCCACAGGTGCAGCGTGCCCAGCGTGGGTTTGAGTTGTGTGTTCATGCGTTGCTCCCTGAACGGTTTGGAAAGCTCGGGGGAGGGCGTGTGCAGCGGGCGTGCCATTTTGCAGGTGGGCGTCGTAAAGCGCTGAAAGCTGTCGTATCGAGGATGTTCGCGGCTGGATGGGCGCTTTTTGTGCGCCAGTTGAGGGCGGTGTTGCCTGTTCTGACCCTATCGCGAGCAGGCTCGCTCCCACATGGAATAGTGTTTGCCGACACACCGCAGATACCCTGTGGGAGCGAGCCTGCTCGCGATAGCGGTCGTCCTGACACCGCTGCAAGCCCGGTATAAACCCACTCTTTACGCATTCTTTATGCCCCGCCACCTCCCTCGATCTCGCGCCTTTACAGCCTCCCTGCAGACAATCACTCCACACACGGCAATACGCCGTAACACGGAGAACTTCCATGAGCGTTCTGGACGGGGTGTCACTGCTATTGGCAGTGGGGCTGTTCATTTATCTGTTGGTTGCGCTGTTGCGCGCGGACCGGAACTAGGAGCGGCTATGCACAGTTATGACTATTGGCTGATCCTCGCCTTCTTCGCCCTGGTGCTGATCCCGGCACCGTTCCTGGGGCGCTTCTACTACAAGGTGATGGAAGGTCAGCGCACCTGGCTTTCACCGATTCTCGGGCCGGTGGAGCGTGGTTGCTATCGGGTGGCCGGCGTCGATCCGCAGGCCGAACAGAGCTGGCAGAAATACACCCTGGCCTTGCTCGCCTTCAACCTCGCGGGTTTTTTGCTGTTGTTCGCGATTCTGCTGTTCCAGGATTACTTGCCGCTGAATCCGCAAAACCTGCCGGGTCAGGAATGGACGCAAGCGTTCAATACCGCCGTCAGCTTCATGACCAACACCAACTGGCAGTCCTACAGCGGTGAAGCGACCCTGAGCTACCTGAGTCAGATGGTCGGACTCACCGTGCAGAACTTCGTCAGCGCCGCCACCGGGCTCGCCGTGTTGGTTGCGCTGTGTCGTGGCATCGGGCGCAAATCCACCAAGACCCTGGGCAACTTCTGGGTCGACATGACCCGCGCTACCCTCTACGGCCTGTTGCCGTTGTGCCTGTTGCTGGCGCTGTTTCTGGTCTGGCAGGGCGTGCCACAAACCTTCGCTCATTACGTGAATGCCGTGACCATGCAGGGCGTCGATCAAGTGATTCCACTCGGCCCGGCTGCCAGCCAGATTGCGATCAAGCAACTGGGCACCAATGGCGGTGGTTTCTTCGGCGTCAACTCGGCGCACCCGTTCGAGAACCCGACGGCCTGGAGCAACCTGTTCGAAGTTGCCTCGATCATTCTGATTCCGGTGGCACTGGTGTTCACCTTCGGCCACTACGTGAAAGACCTGCGTCAGAGCCGCGCGATCATCGCCTGCATGCTGGCGCTGTTCTTGATCGGCGGCGCGACCTCCTTGTGGGCTGAATACCAACCCAATCCGACCCTGGCCAACGTCGCCGTCGAGCAGACCGCGCCACTGGAAGGCAAGGAAGCGCGATTCGGCACCACCGCCACCGTGCTGTGGTCGGTGACCACCACTGCGGCGTCGAACGGTTCGGTCAACGGCATGCACGACAGCCTCAACCCACTGAGCGGCATGGTCGCGTTGGTCAACATGATGGTTGGCGAAGTGATCTTCGGCGGCGTCGGAGCCGGGCTCTATGGCATGTTGCTCAACGTGCTGATCGCGGTGTTCCTCGCCGGCCTGATGATCGGCCGCACCCCGGAATACCTTGGCAAGAAACTGCAGGCCCGGGAAGTTCAGTTGCTGGTGGTGACCTTGCTGGTGATGCCGGTCGGCGTGCTGGTGCTGGGTGCGATTGCCGCCAGCCTGCCAGGCCCGGTCGCGGCGGTGAGTAACCCTGGTGCTCACGGTTTCAGTCAGTTGCTTTATGCCTACACCTCCGCCAGTGCCAACAACGGTTCGGCGTTTGGCGGCTTCGGTGCCAACACCGCGTTCCACAACCTGATGCTGGGCCTGGGCATGTTGATCGGTCGCTTCGGCTACATCCTCCCGGTGCTGGCCCTGGCCGGCAGCCTGGCGATGAAGAAAACCGCGCCGATCGGCCAGAACAGCTTCCCGACCCACGGCCCGCTGTTCGTGACCTTGTTGACCGTGACCATTTTGCTGGTGGGTGGTTTGACCTTCCTGCCGACGCTGGCGCTGGGTCCGATTGCTGAACACCTGAGCCTGGGCTTCTAAGGAGTCAATGATGAATATGCCCGCAACTAAAGCCGCCGTCGTCAAGGCGCCGGAACAACCGAAAACCGCGATCTCGGCCCTTTGGCGCCCGGCGCTGGTGCAAGCCTTCGTCAAACTTGATCCACGGCAATTGCAGCGTGCGCCGGTGATGCTGGTGGTGGAACTGACCGCGATTCTGACCACCGTGCTGTGCTTCATTCCCGACAGCGCCGTGCCGACCTTCGTCGCCGCGCAAATCGCGTTGTGGCTGTGGTTCACCGTGTTGTTCGCCAACTTCGCCGAAGCGTTGGCCGAAGGTCGCGGCAAGGCCCGCGCCGACAGCCTCAAGGCCGGCAGCGAAGGCTTGAGTGCCCGGCGCAAAAATGCCAACGGCAGCTTTCAGATCGTGCCCGCCACCAGCCTGCGCAAGGACGATGTGGTGCGCGTCGAAGCGGGGGAGATGATTCCCGGTGACGGCGAGGTGATCGAAGGCATCGCGGCGGTCAATGAGGCGGCGATTACCGGTGAATCGGCCCCCGTGATTCGCGAGTCCGGTGGCGACCGTTCGGCCGTCACCGGCAATACTCGACTGGTGTCTGACTGGCTGCTGGTGCGCATCACCGCCAACCCCGGCGAGTCGACCCTGGACCGCATGATCGCGCTGGTCGAAGGCGCCAAACGCCAGAAAACCCCCAACGAAGTGGCGCTGGATATCCTGCTGATCGGCCTGACCCTGATCTTCCTGCTGGTGGTGGTGACCCTGCAACCGTTCGCCCACTTCGCCAACGGCAGCCTGCCGCTGGTGTTTCTGGTGGCGTTATTGGTCACGCTGATTCCAACCACCATCGGTGGCTTGCTGTCGGCCATCGGTATCGCCGGGATGGACCGTCTGGTGCGCCTGAACGTGATCGCCAAATCCGGTCGCGCCGTGGAGGCTGCGGGGGACGTGCACGTCCTGCTGCTGGACAAGACCGGCACCATCACTTTCGGCAACCGTCGTTGCTCCGCGGTCTATGCCGCCCCTGGCGTCAGCGCCAAAGAACTGGCCGAAGGCGCGTTGTTCGCCTCACTGGCCGATGACACCGCTGAAGGCAAATCCATCGTCGACTACCTGCGTGGTCTGCACCCGCAACCCGAGCCATCCGCCGAGGTGCTGACCGCGGTCCCGTTCAGCGCTGAAACCCGCTTGTCCGGTGTCGACTATCAAGGCCGGGTCTATCGCAAAGGCGCGGTGGATTCGCTGCTGACCTTCGTCGGCCTGCAACGTGCCGACCTGGCGCCGGCCCTGTCCCGGGAAATCGACAAAATCGCCCAGAGCGGCGGCACGCCGTTGCTGGTCTGCGCCGACGGTAAATTGCTTGGTGTCATCCACCTCAAGGACGTGGTCAAGCCTGGCATCCGCGAGCGTTTCGCTGAACTGCGCAAACTGGGGATTCGTACGGTCATGGTCACGGGCGACAACCCGCTGACCGCCGCCGCGATTGCCGCCGAAGCGGGCGTGGATGACGTGCTGGCCGAAGCCACACCGGAGAAAAAACTGGCGCGCATTCGTCACGAGCAGAACGACGGTCGCCTGGTCGCCATGTGCGGCGACGGCGCCAACGACGCCCCGGCCCTGGCCCAGGCAGACGTGGGCATGGCGATGAACGACGGTACGCAAGCGGCGCGGGAGGCGGCGAACATGGTCGACCTCGACAGCGACCCGACCAAGCTGTTGGACGTGGTGCAGATCGGCAAGGAATTGCTAGTGACCCGCGGTGCGCTCACCACGTTTTCCATCGCCAACGACGTGGCCAAGTACTTTGCGATCCTGCCGGCGCTGTTCGCCTCGATCTACCCGCAACTGGGTGTGCTCAACGTCATGCACCTGAGCAGTCCGCAGAGCGCGATTCTGTCGGCGATCGTGTTCAACGCCTTGATCATCGTGGTGCTGATTCCGTTGGCATTGCGCGGTGTGCGGGTGCAAGCGGTGAGCGCGGCGGCGTTGCTGCGGCGCAATCTACTGATCTACGGGTTGGGCGGGATTCTGGTGCCGTTCGTGGGCATCAAGGCGATCGACATGCTGTTGACGGCGTTGCATCTGGTTTGACCCCGAGCGGTGTGCCAGCTGCGCCGCCATCGCGAGCAGGCTCGCTCCCACAGGGGATCTTCGTTGACCACAAATTGTGCGCACGACAGCTATCTAATTGTGGGAGCGAGCCTGCTCGCGATGAATGCGCCACGGTGCACCTGACTGAATGCTGTATTTGTTATCCGAATCCGAGGATTTTGAAATGTCCACATTGATACGTCCGGCCCTGAGCCTGCTGGTGCTGATGACCCTGATCACCGGCGTCGCTTACCCCTTGGTGGTCACCGGTGTCGCCCAGGTCGCCTTCCCGGATCAGGCCAACGGCAGCCTGGTGCGTGATGCCGACGGCAAGGTCCGCGGCTCGTCGCTGATTGCCCAGGATTTCGTCGGTGACGCCTGGTTCCACCCACGGCCGTCGGCCGGTGCGTTTGCCACCGTGTCGAGTAGCGCCAGCAACCTTTCGCCAAGCAATCCGGCGTTGGCCACTCGGGTTATCGAGGAGGCCAATAAATTGCAGGTGCCAGGGCAAGGCCCGGTGCCGTTGGCCCTGCTGACCACCTCCGGCAGCGGCCTCGATCCGCACTTGCCACCGGCCGCGATTGCCTATCAACTGGCGCATGTCGCGGCGGCGCGCAATCTACCGGTGTCTACGCTTGAGCAACTGCTGAACGCGCACATCGAGAAGCCCTTGGTGGGGCCGCCGGTGGTGAATGTGTTGGCGCTGAATATGGCGCTGGAAAAGTTGTAAGTCGGTGGCGCCGCCAATCGCGAGCAGGCTCGCTCCCACATTGGATCTGTGAACACTGAAGATCCCTTGTGGGAGCGAGCCTGCTCGCGATGGCGGCTGAACAATCACTACACCAACATATGAAAAAAGAGATCCCCAAGCATGAGTGACTCCGGCCGCGCCGACGCGCTGTTAGCAGACCTGCCCCGCGATGGCCGTGGCCGGCTCAAGGTGTTCCTTGGCGCAGCCCCGGGGGTTGGCAAGACTTACGCCATGCTGCAAGCCGCCCACACTCAACTGCGCCAAGGCGTGAAAGTCATGGCCGGGGTGGTCGAAACCCACGGTCGCGCCGAAACCGAAGCGCTACTGGCTGGCTTGCCGCAGCAGCCGTTGGTGCGCTCGGAATACCGCGGCGTGATGCTCGAAGAAATGGACCTCGACGGTCTGCTTGCCGCCAAACCGAAACTGGTGCTGGTGGACGAGCTGGCCCACAGCAACGCCCCCGGCAGTCGGCACGCCAAACGCTGGCAAGACATCCAGGAACTGCTGGCCGCCGGCATCAACGTGTACACCACGGTCAACGTCCAGCACCTGGAAAGCCTCAACGATCAGGTGCGCGGCATCACCGGCGTGCAGGTGCGCGAAACCCTGCCGGACTGGGTGCTGCAAGAAGCTGATGAACTGCTGTTGATCGACCTGCCATCGCGTGAACTGCTGGAGCGTCTGCGCGACGGCAAGGTCTACGTGCCGGAGCAGGCGCGGGCGGCCATCGATGCGTTTTTCACCCAGACCAACCTCACTGCCCTGCGCGAACTGGCGATGCAAACCGCGGCCGCTCAGGTGGATAACGATCTGGCCCAGGGTTATCGCCAGTTGGGGCAGGCCGCGCCGACCGTGCGCGGTCGCTTGCTGGTGGGCGTCGATGGCGATGCTCAGGCCGAGCGTCTGGTGCGTCATGCCAGCCGTGTCGCCCAGCGCCGGCATCTGCCGTGGAGTCTGGTGCATGTGGACAACGGCCGTGTGCGCGACGAGCAGTCACGCCTGCGCCTGCAAAACGCTCAGCAACTGGCCGAACGCCTCGGCGGGGAAGTGGTGTTGCTGCGCGCCGGTGAAGTGGTGAAAACCTTGATCCAGCACGCCGCCGAACGTCGCGCCAGTCTGATATTGGTGGGGCAGTCCCGCCAGCGGTTGCGTCGACGGTTGTTCGGCGGTGGTCTGGCGTCCCGTTTACTGCGCGATGCCCGTGGGCTGGAAATCAACGTGCTCGACAGCGATCACGAACAGCATCAACCGCGCCAACGCTCGGCGCTATCGCTGGTCTGGTTCGACTACGCGTTGGCGCTGCTGGCGACCGTTCTCGCCAGTGCCCTGGCCTGGGCGGTGGCGAGTGTTCTGCCATTGCCGAACATCTCGCTGGTGTTCCTCGCGGCGGTGTTGCTGGTGGCGGTGCGCAGCAGCCTCGGCCCGGCGCTGGCCTGCGCGGCGCTGTCGTTTCTGACCTATGACTTTCTGTTCATCCCCCCCACGTTCTCCTTCAGCATCCAGCGTGAAGAAGACGTGCTGACCTTGCTGTTCTTCCTGCTGATGGCGGCCCTCACCGGCAACCTTGCGGCCCGGCAACGGCGGCAGTTGCAGGCCTTGCGCGATACCCAGGAAGAAACCAGTGAACTGCTCGACCTGTCGCGCAAACTCACCGCCGCCACCGACCGTCAGGCTGTGGTCAGTGCCGCGGCGCAGCACCTCAATGGCTGGAACGACCTGACTGTGTGCCTGCTCAATCGCGATGGCCAAAATAGCTGGAAAGTTGAAACCGGTGGGCCGCTGGAGTTCTCCGAAACCGAGCGCGCCGCCGCCGATTGGGCCTGGCAGCATGATCAACCGGCCGGCGCGAGCACCGGTACCTTGCCGTTTGGCCGCTGGTGGTGGTGGCCGTTGTCGGTGGATGATGGGCCGCTGGCGCTGCTCGGCGTGTGCGCCAAGGAAGGTCAGACCCTGAGTGGCCAGCGTCGACGCTTGCTGACCGCGCTGAGTCAACCGTTGGCCCAGGCGTTGGCCCGTGCGCAACTGGCCGATGACCTTGAAGCTGCGCGTTTGCATGGCGAAACCGAGCAACTGCGCAGTGCGCTGCTGGCCTCGGTGTCTCACGATTTGCGCACGCCGCTGACGTCCATGCGCGGCAGCATCGACAGCCTGTTGGCGCTTGGTGAGGCCATTCCCCTGGAGGATCGTCGCGAACTGCTCGAAGGCACTCGCGATGAAGCCGAGCGGCTGGATCGCTACATACAGAACCTGCTGGACATGACTCGCCTCGGTCACGGTGCCCTGAAGCTGGCGCGCGATTGGGTGTCGCCGGCAGACATCGTCGGCAGTGCACTCAATCGTCTGCGCGCGGTGCTGGCGTCGTTGCAGGTCAGCACCGAAGTGCCGGGCGAACTGCCGCTGCTCTATGTGCATGCCGCGTTGATCGAGCAAGCGCTGGTCAATGTGCTGGAAAACGCCGCGCGTTTCTCACCGCCCCACGGGCGTCTTGAGTTGCGTGCCGGGGTCAATGACAGCGAGCTGTTTTTCTCGGTGAGCGATGAAGGGCCGGGCATTCCGGAGGAGGAACGGGCGAAGGTTTTCGACATGTTCTACACCGCCGCTCGCGGTGATCGGGGCGGGCAGGGCACCGGGCTGGGGCTGGCCATCTGTCAGGGTATGATTGGTGCCCATGGCGGGCGGATCAGCATCGCCGACGGCATCGAAGGGCGCGGTACCTGCATCACCTTGCACTTGCCGCTGCAGACTCAACCGGGGCTGGACAGTGAAGCCTGAACTCGTCTGCGCTACTCTCTTGCCTCTTCTTTGTGTTGATGTGAATTCATGAACCAGACCACGACCATTTTGGTCATCGACGACGAACCGCAGATCCGCAAGTTCCTGCGCATCAGTCTCGCCTCCCAGGGCTACAAAGTGCTGGAAGCCGGCACCGGCACGGAAGGCCTGGCCCAGGCCGCGTTAAACCAACCCGACCTGCTGGTGCTTGACCTCGGCCTGCCGGACATGGACGGCCAGCAGGTGTTGCGCGAGTTTCGCGAGTGGTCGACGGTGCCGGTCCTGGTGCTCTCGGTGCGCGCCAGCGAAGGGCAGAAAGTACAAGCCCTGGATGGCGGCGCCAACGATTACGTGACCAAGCCATTCGGCATCCAGGAGTTTCTGGCCCGAGTACGCGCCTTGCTGCGTCAGGCACCGGCCGGTGAAGCCCAGGAAGCGGCACTCAGTTTCGGTCCGCTCACCGTGGACCTGGCTTATCGCCGGGTGCTACTGGACGGCGCCGAAGTGGCGCTGACGCGTAAGGAATACGCCGTACTGGCGCAACTGGCGCGGCATCCGGGGCGGGTCATCACCCAGCAGCAATTGCTCAAGGACATCTGGGGCCCGACCCACACCGAGGACAGCCACTATCTGCGGATTGTGGTCGGGCACCTGCGGCAGAAACTGGCGGATGATCCGACTCAGCCACGGTTCATCGTCACCGAAGCGGGGGTGGGGTATCGGTTGTTGAGTGAGGGAAGTCTTTAGTTTTGTGTTGTTCGGGCGATTGCTTTCGCGGGCAAGCCTCGCTCCTACGGATTGATGTCGGTCACAACACATATGACCGACTCAAACCCTGTAGGAGCGAGGCTTGCCCGCGATGAGGCCCTTTGATTCACCCGAGAACCTCAAGATTCCCGTTCATTCTCATACCGATCCAGCGTATCGCGCGCAATTTCGCGCCCCAGCGCGATCAGTTCCGGTGCCTTGTAGAACTCGAAGAACCGGCACACCCGCTTGGGCACGTTGATCAGGATATCCGGCGGATACCCGGCAATCTTGTACTGCGCCAATGACGTCTGCATCACCTCAAAGCTCTGGTTGATCAAGTCCAGCAAAGACGCTGGCCCCACGTTGTCGATAATGAACGATCCGGTGGCGGATTTCGGTGCGCCATTACTTTCCGGGGCCGCCGCCGGTTGCTGGCCTTCGGGCTCGGCGGATTCGATCCACGGGTTAATGTCCGCGGCGTCGGCCTTCAGCGCTTCCTGTTCAATCAGCAGCAATTGTTCGGCCTGTTTACGGCGGAATGGCATCTTCGAACCCAGCGAGTTGATCAGGCTGTCGAAGCGGGACCTGAACGCGGCCGGGCGCTGGATCACCGGCAGTTGATAGTGACGCTGGTTGGTGGAGTTGAGGTTGACCGCGATGATCAGGTCGCAATGGCTCGACACCACTGGCACGATCGGCAAAGGGTTGAGAATGCCGCCGTCCACCAGCATCCGATTGCCCTGCATCACCGGCGTGAACAGGCTGGGGATCGCCGCCGAAGCGCGCATGGCCTGGTGCAGGCAGCCTTCCTGGAACCAGATTTCCTGCTGGTTGGTCAGGTCTGTGGCCACCGCCGTGTAGGGAATGCGCAAGTCTTCGATGTTGACCTCGCCGACGATCTTGCGGATCTGCCCGAAGACCTTCTCCCCGCGAATCGCGCCCAGGCGAAAACTGACGTCCACCAGGCGCAAGACGTCGAGGTAATCCAGGCTCTCGATCCAGTCGCGATAATCGTTGAGTTTACCGGCGGCATAAATCCCACCGACCACCGCACCCATGGAACAACCGGCGATGCAGGCGATGTCGTAGCCACGTCGTTCTATTTCTTCAATGACCCCAATGTGAGCGTAGCCCCGGGCTCCGCCTGAGCCCAGTACCAGTGCGACACGCTTTTTCATGAATCGCCCTCTTTGACAAGGTTCAACAATGCACCCATCGAGGGACAGGCTTCAATCACTATGGTCGTTCGAGGGGGCTGGGCGTCGTTTTTCGACACTGCAAGAAGATCAATGGGTAGCGCTCGCGAGCGCTATAGTTTGTACTTCGGAGCAAGGCACTTTTCATGCGCCGTACCGTCTTACCTGCACGATTGTTTATTTACCTTTGAGGTGTGAGTGATGAAAGCTTGGATTTGTGTGCCGTTGATTGCCCTGGCGCTCGCCGGTTGTGCTGGTAAAACCGCTTACCGTGATAGCTGCGGTAGTCAGCTCGACGCCGCCTGGCATGAGCTGGACCTGGCCAAGGCCGAAGGTTTCGCCGGGACTGTCAGCTACTCCAAGGCGCTTTCGTTACTGACCGGTGCCAAAACCCAGCAGCAATTCGAAGCATACGAGGGGTGTACCAGGAAGGCCGAGAAGGCACGCTTCTATATTCGTGAGTCCCGCGCCGGCCGTTGAGGCATGGTATAGGCCCTAAAGGGCATTCGATTCAGGGAGCAAGCGATGTCTGACTTGGTTGATCGGTTGGTGGCTCAGGTTCTGAGCCTGGACGTTCGCCTGCTCGCTTGTCAGGCGCGCTTGAGTGCTCGTACCGACCCGGAAGCGTTGCACGATCTGCGCACCACTGTGCGGCGTTTGCGTAGCCTGGTGCGGCCCTTGCGCGGTTTGCCGGGTGTGGAGCAACTGGAAGCAGCGGCGTCCCGGGTCGGTGACCTGACCACACCATTGCGCGATCGCGAAGTGCTGGCGGCGTACTTGCTCCAGCACGATCAACCTGAGGCCGCTCACCGGCGCATGGCGCGGATGGCCGAGGCTTATCCGGCGGTGGCGGCAAGCCCGGAGCTGGCGCAGTTGCTGATGATTTTCGATGCCTTTCCGCGCTTTCTGCGGGCTTCCCAGCGTCAGGGCTTGCTCAAGGGATTGCGCAAGCGCATCGAAAAACGCCTGGCCAAACAATGGAAGAAACTCGACCAGGCCCTGCACGATCCCGCCCATGACCGCCATCGTTTGCGCTTGCTGATCAAGCGCGTGCGCTATGGCATCGAAGCCTACCCCGAACTGGACCGCTTGCCGAAGGCGGCCCTGCCCAGACTGAAATCGGCCCAGGCTGCTTTGGGCGATTGGCACGACAGCTGGCAGTGGCTGGACCGGGCCAAAGAAGAACCCGATTTACAGCCGTGTGTCGCGGTCTGGAAAACCACCCTGGCCACGGCCGAAGAGCGCGCCGACCGCGTCCTCGAAAAATTCAGCGCCGCCTGCTTCAAATCCTGAAAACCCCACCGCCCCCGTAGGAGCTGCCGCAGGCTGCGATCTTTTGATTTTCAGCGTAAGTGATGACGCTAAAGATCAAAAGATCGCAGCCTTCGGCAGCGCCTACGGGGGCGGCGGTGTTATCCGGCCTATCTGTCGGGCTCTTTGGCCGGAATAAGCGCTGTGCCAGCTTTGCGGGCTGGTTAAGATCGCTCCATCCATTTCCTGCCTCTGAGGTTCCCATGCGCTTTTCCGATCTGCTCGACGCTGTTCGAAGCCAGCCGCTGGAGCTGTCTATTCCGGCCGAATGGGGTCAGGGGCGGGCGAGTTTTGGCGGGCTGATAGCTGCTTTGCAATACGAAGCCATGCGCGCAAAAGTCCCGGCGGATCGTCCGGTGCGTTCGCTGGCAATCACCTTTGTCGGCCCGGTCGAGCCCGATGTGCCGGTCAGCTTTGAAGTCGATGTACTGCGCGAAGGCAAAGCCGTCAGCCAGGTGCTGGGTCGGGCGATGCAGAAGGGGCAAGTGGTGACGTTGATTCAGGGCAGCTTCGGCGCTTCGCGGCCATCCGAAGTGGCGGTTACGGCCAACGTAGCGCCTGAGATGAAGCACTGGGACGACTGCCAGGAAATGCCCTATATCAAAGGCGTGACCCCGGAATTCATGCGTTACCTGGCCATGCGCTGGAGTGTCGGTGGCCTGCCGTTCACGGGTAACCAATCGCGGGAAATGGGTGGTTGGGTACGCTTGCGCGAGGGTGGGGAGGACGAGGCGGTCAGCGAGGCGCATATTCTGGCGCTGGTCGACGCCTGGCCTCCGTCCTTGTTGTCGCATCTGAAGAAGCCGGCGGCAGGCAGCACGCTGACCTGGACCATCGAGTTCGTCCAGCCGTTGCTTGCGTTGAGCACGCTGGATTGGTGCAAGTACCTGGTGGAAATCGAGTATGCCGCTGACGGCTACGGGCACGCCGCGGCAAAACTCTGGAGCGAAGATGGTCAGTTGATCGCCATGAGCCGGCAGACCGTCACGATTTTCGCCTGATCAATGACGACGACGGTGGCGCTCACGCCAGGCGCGCCACCAGCCGCCGCTGAGGAAAAACCGTGGGAAGGTCAGGAACTGCTCGACCAGCAAGCGTGATACCGCATCTTTGCGATCACTGAACGGCTCGGAGGCTTGCGCTTCCAGGCTGTGACCGTGGCGCTGCAAGCCCAGGGCGGCGAGCAGGCCGATGACACCGATCGCGATGCTCGCCAGGTCCAGGCTGAACACACCCGAGACCATCAGCAAAAACGCCACGATGAACAACGGCACGGCAATCAGGTGCAGCACCAGATTGGTCGGGTGCTGGTGATTGTGCGGGTACGCTCGCCATTGCCAGGCGGGAAGGTTGGGGTGACGTTTGCCCATGGTGCTTATCCTTGGTTCGTTGAGGCTCTTGAACAAAGAATAGGCCCGGCACAAGTCATCGGCGAATCAAGGCTGGCTATCGAAGTGATAGGGGTCATGGGCAATATTGATGTTGACCGGGCTGACGCCTTCGCGGGCAAGCCTCGCTCCTACGAGGATTTGTGAACGCACCCATCTCGTGTAGGAGCGAGGCTTGCCCGCGAAGAGGCCCTCAAAGCTTGAGCTGCCCGATGGCCTTGCTCAATTCCCCGGCCAACATCGCCAACTCATTGCTGGTGATCGCCGAATTCACGGTCTGCTGCACGGTGTTTTCGGTCACATCGCGAATGCTCACCACCGCCCGATTCATTTCTTCCGCCACATGGCTCTGCTGCTCGGCTGCCACCGCGATCTGCGTATTGCTTTCACGCATCTGCGCCACCGCGCCGGTGATCTCGGCCAGGGCCACGCTGGCTTCCTGAGCCTGCTGCATGCAGTCGTCCGCCTTGTATGAGCTTTCCTGCATGAAGTCCACCGCGTCCCGAGTGCCGGCTTGCAGCGCTGAAACCATGGTGGTGATTTCGTCCGTGGACGTCTGGACTCGCTTGGCGAGGTTGCGCACCTCATCGGCGACTACCGCAAACCCGCGGCCCATTTCACCGGCCCGGGCCGCTTCGATGGCCGCGTTAAGGGCCAGCAGGTTGGTCTGTTCGGCGATGCTGTGGATCACGCTGACCACGCCGTTGATCTTCTGGCTGTCCTCGGCCAGACGCTGAATCATCTCGGCCGTTTGCTGTACGCCAGAGGACAATCCGCCAATCGATTTTTGCACCCGAGTCACCACTTCCTGACCGCTGCCGGCCAGGGTGTCGGCGGTTTGCGAGAGGTCGCGGGTGGCGCCGGCGTGCTGGGCGATGTGATGGACAGTGGCGGTCATTTCGTTGATCGCCGTGGCGGCCTGATCGGTTTCGCTTTGTTGACCGAGCATGCCGTGACGCACCTCGTTCATGCTCGAGGCCAGCCGCGCAGCGCCGACATCCAATTGTCGGGCGGTGCTGGCGACGGTGTTGACCACCCGTTGATAACCGGCCTGCATGGCGTTGAACGCGTTGGCCATCTGTCCGACTTCATCCTGGCAGGCCAGCGGTACACGGGCCGACAAGTCACCGGTTTTCTCGACGTGGAGCATCACGTCTTTCAAGGTATTGAGCTGGCTGAGCAGGAAACGGATCAACAGTTGCGACGCGCCGAGCATCGCCAGCATCAGGATAAATACCGCTACCGCGTAATGGGTGAAGCGTTCGGCGAACACCTGACTCAGGCTCGGGCCGTAGGCAATCACCGCGACCTGTTGACCGTCGGGGCGGGTGAACACCTCGGCGCCCATCAACGGGTTTTCACCGAACAGTGGCATGGCGTTGATCTCGACCCAACCGTTGGTGTCGGCCAGCTCCAGCACCGGTTGCCCATTCAGCAACGGCGCCTGCCCGCGATTGAAGGTCAGCAGGTTATCGGCCTTGGGCAGCGGTTGCCCGGCAGGCCAGGCATTGAGCAATCGCCCCTGGGCCTGGGCCGAAGCCTGGGCGGCGTGGCTGCGAGCCTGCTGTTCAAGCTGTACGGCGTATAGCACCAGCAACAGGGTGGTGACGAAGGCGACCGCATTGACCGCCCAGAATTTGTATTTCAGCGAGATGTTGCTAAGCCAGGCACCCATGGAGGTCTTCTCTGATAGCGGAAACAGTTTTGGCAAGGTGCCAGCATTGTGCCGCTATTCAGGGATTCAGATGTTGATGCAGGTCAACGAGCACAGCCTATCCCAATGTGGGAGCGAGCCTGCTCGCGATGGTGGCACCTGCAGCATTTATGTTGCTGACGGACCGCTATCGCGAGCAGGCTCGCTCCCACAGGGGATTTGTGGTTACTGGGGGATCGAAGGCAACCCGAAGAACGCCCGCGCACAGGCGGTGCTGTGGGCGGCCAGCTCTTCTTGGCTTTCCCCACGATGCAACGCCACCTCACGCAACACTTCGGTCAGATACGCCGGTTCGTTGCGACCATTCTTCGGCTTGGGACGCAGACTGCGCGGCAGCAGATACGGCGCGTCACTCTCCAGCATCAAACGCCCGGGTTTAATTTCTTTGACCAACGGATGCAGGTGCGTGCCTCGGCGTTCATCGCAGATCCAGCCGGTGATGCCGATGTGCAAATCCAGGTCGAGATAGCTGAACAGCGCCTTCTTTTCACCGGTGAAGCAGTGCACCACGGCCGCCGGCAACTGGTCGCGATAATCGCGCAGGATCTCCAGCAACCGTTGACTGGCGTCGCGCTCATGCAGGAATACCGGCAATTGCAGCTCGACTGCCATCGCCAGATGTTCTTCGAGGACTTTTTCCTGTTTCGGGCGGGGCGAGAAATCACGATTGAAATCGAGACCGCATTCGCCTACGGCCACCACATTTGGCTCCTTGAGCAAACCGCGCAGACGCTGAGCGCTGTCGGCGTTCCAGTCACTGGCCGAGTGCGGGTGAATACCGGCCGTGGCGAACAGCCGTTGAGCGCTTTCGTCCAGTTGCTGGCACAGCTCCAGCGCCTGTTCACTGCCCTCGACGCTGGTACCGGTGAGCACCAGTTGGCAGACCCCGGCAGCATACGCGCGGTCGAGCACAGCCTGGTGTTTGTCGGCAAAACTGGGGTTGGTCAGGTTGACGCCGATATCGATGAGTTGCATGGTGCTACCTCAGACCAAAGGCCGGAAAGCATATCAGAGCTGTAGATTTATAAGAAAAGCCAAGAACTACAACGAGTTAAAGCTGTCTGTTGAGGCCGCGAGACAGGTCGGGTTGGTAGAATTGCCATCACTGTGCCACTCTCTCGCACTTTACCAGCGCTTCAGGCGCTCTGTTTCTGTTGCCCGATGTCATGAAATCACCCATGAGGTCGGCCAGTATTCTTTCCGGAGAGTGGATGACTCGTCCCTCGGTTTTGTTACTGCTGTGTTGTTCGTTGCTGCTGCCGATGCCGGCGGTTGCGCGTCTGGCCGGGCCGTTGCAAACCGTGCCCGCGGCCAAGGTCCGCGACCTTGCGGACATTCGCAGCAGCCGCGTGTTGCGGGTGCTGGTCAACCAGAGCCGCAACAGCTCCGGCGAAGTCCAGGGCCAGACCATCGGCGTCGAATACCACCGTCTGCGCGCTTTCGAGCAATACCTTAATGGCCACGCCCGTGATGGCCAGGAAGTCACCCTCAAAATCATCCCCAAGGCCAAGGATCAACTGCTCGGCGCGTTGCAGCGCGGGGAAGGGGATCTGGTTGCGCCGGGGGAACTGCTCGATCCGCAATCGGGCCACGGCGTCAGCACCAGTGAACCAATCGCCAGTAACGTGCCGATGCTACTGGTGGGGATCAAAGGCGAACGACGTTACACCCGACTCGAGCAACTCTCGGGTAAAACCCTGGCGCTACCCACTGGCAGTGCTGCCGGGGATGCAATCAGTCAGATCAATCAGAAACTCACGCTGCACAAACTGCCCCCGGTGAAGATCGAGTGGGTCGATCCAAGCCTGGCCGTCGAGGACGTGCTGGAAATGGTCCAGGGCGGAATCTTTCATCTGACGATCGTCGAGCAACCGATTGCCGAGCGCTGGGGCAAGATCCTGCCCAAGTTGCGCTTTGATCGCCAGGTGCTCATCAGCGAGCCGGGTGAGGAATACTGGTTCGTGCGCCGCGACGCCTCGATGCTTCGCGCAAGCATCGATCGCTTCCTGACCACCTACAAGACGCCGTCGGATCAGGATGCGGCGTTCCTGCGGATCTATCGGCGCTTGTATCAAGTGCATTACCCCTTGGCCAAGGCTGACCGGCAGCGCCTGGAAAAACTTCGACCGGTGCTGCAAAAACATGCCGAGGCCCAAGGCATGGACTGGCTGAACCTGGCGGCGCTGGCCTTCAAGGAGTCGGCCCTGCAACCCAATGCCAGAAGCGGCAATGGCCCCACCGGCCTGATGCAAATCACCCCGTCCGCTGCCGAGCGGGTTGGCGTCAGTAACATTGAGAACCTCGATGCCAATGTGCAGGCCGGTGCCAAGTACCTGGCGATGATCCGCCGCAAGTTTTTTGCCAGCCCCAAACTCAACGAGCGCGAGCGCATGGCGTTCGTGCTGGCGGCTTACAACATGGGGCCGGAGCGGGTTCAGGGCATGCGCGCCGAGGCCCGGCGGCGCGGCTTGAATCCTAATCAGTGGTTCTTCCAGGTCGAGCGCATTGCCATGGAGCAGGTGGGGATGGGCGCCGTCAGCTATGTTAATAGCGTGAACAAGTATTACCTGGCGTTCGATCGGGAGCGGGAGTCGTTGGAGCCCCAGGGGCAAAAAGTTGCCTCACGGAAATAATCGATTAATCTGATTGTTATGGTGCGTTTTTTGCGCTTTTAACATGAGTTTTATTGATTAATATAGCGGCCAACCAACACACACTCACAATGGATGACACAGCATGAGCACACTGATCAACAAGGTACTGTCCACCCGCGCGGGCTACGGTCTGACCATTTTGCGGATCTTCGTCGGCATCATCTTCGCGGCCCACGGCTCACAGAAACTCTTCGGCGCGTTCGGTGGCTACGGAATTGCCGGCACTGCGCAGTACATGGAAAGCATCGGGCTGGCACCCGGTCACCTGATGGCGATCATGGCCGGTGGTACCGAGTTCTTTGGTGGTCTGGCGCTGATCATCGGCCTGCTGGCACGCCCGGCAGCGCTGGGGCTGACCTTCCTCTCGCTGGTGGCTATTTTCACGGTGCACATCGGCAACGGCCTGTTCATGGCCAACAACGGTTATGAATTCGCCCTGGCCTTGCTCGGTGGCAGCCTCGCGGTGCTGATCGAAGGTGCAGGCAAGCTGTCGGTAGACCGCGCCATCACCGGCTGACTGCTCTGGTTCAACGAAAAGGCCCGTACGGTGAGCTCACTGTGCGGGCCTTTTTGTTGCTGGTGATTCTTGACACTGTCCGGTCAGCTTCTCTAGGATGCTGCTCATGCGCCGATTTAAACAGCTACTTGCGGGGCGCCAGGTGACTCATCCAGTTGCCGATAGAAGCTTGAAACAGGCTTCGAAATACCGCTAAAGCGCTGGTTCGGTGTTGCCTCTCACCTGCCATGCAGACTTTTGAGGCAGAGACACGACACAATGAATGCATTAAGCCCAGTTGTACGCCCCGCGCCGATCACGGCACACCTCTCCCAGCGCAATCCAAAAATCCTGCTTGGCGGCAAACATCAGCCAACGCTGTTGCGTTATCTCGATGGCTGGCCACGACGTACCGGCGGCCCCGCAGCGTTCCTGATTCAGTTTGTCGATGATGGCGAGTCATTGGCACGGTTTGCCAACGACAGCTTCGATCTGGCGGTCATTCAGGCGCCCAGCGCCGAGGATGCACCTGAAATGATCAAACAGCTGGCCCGTGTTGCGCGCCAAGGGCTGATTGCCCGCCGCTAAGGCTCAGAGCGCTGCGGCTCAAAGGTATTCGATCGCCACGATATACACGCATTGTTCACCCGTTGGCGTCTGGACCCGTACTTCGGCGTCCAGTGCCTTGCCGATCAAGGCGCGGGCCAGTGGTGAGTCAATGCTGATCAGGTTCAGTTTCAAGTCCAGCTCATCCGGCCCGACGATGCGATAGCGCGACTCTTTGCCGTCTTCATCTTCAATCGTGACCCAGGCGCCAAAGTAAACCTTGTTCGGATCGCTGGGTTTCTCACTGACAACCTTGAGCGCTTCCAGGCGTTTGGTGAGAAAGCGCACGCGGCTATCGATCTCGCGCAGCATTTTTTTGCCGTAGGTGTACTCAGCGTTTTCCGAGCGATCACCCTGTGCCGCCGCCTCACTGACCGATTGCGTCACTTGCGGTCGGCGCACATGCCAGAGTTCGTGAAATTCGGCCCGCATCCGCGCTTCGCCTTCGGGGGTGATCAGCGCGGTGCCGGCGGTGCGGGGAGGGCGATAGCGGCTCATGACGACTTCTTGTGGTTGAGGACAGGGGGCAGAGCGCTTGAGTTTATCAACCCTCGCGCAAGACTGTCAGGGGGCTGGCGTTCAAGGCGCGACGCGTACCGAACACACCGGCACCACCGATCAACACGGCGCCGATCAGCGGCAACACCAGCAGCCATGGATGCGGATGCCAGGGCAGGTCGAAGGCGTAGCGGTAGAGCACCAGGCTCACCAGTTCCGACCCCAGTGCCGCCAACAATCCGCTGACCGCGCCGAGCAGGCCGAACTCGATCCGCCGTGCCCTGACCAGCAACTGCCGCTCGGCACCCAACGCTCGCAGCAACGCGCCTTGGCGAATGCGCTCATCGAGGGTCGCCTGCAAACCGGAAAACAACACCGCCATCCCCGCCGCCAGCACAAACAACAGCACGTATTCCACCGCCAGGGTGACCTGAGCGAGGATGCTGCGCAGTTGCTCCAGCAAAGCCTCGACTTGCAGAATGGTCACTGCCGGAAAGCTGCGGGACAGGTCGACGATCTGCTGATCGTGACCGGCCGCCAGATAGAAACTGGTCAGGTAGGTCGCCGGCAAGTCTTTGAGGGTGCCAGGCTGGAAAATCATGAAGAAATTCGGTTGGAAGTTATCCCAGTTAATCTCCCGCAGGCTGGTGACTTTCGCCTCCCGATTGACCCCGCCGACGGTAAACACCAAGTGATCACCGAGCTTGAGTTTAAGGCTTTCGGCGACTTTGCCTTCCACCGAAACACCGGGTATTTCATCCGCGGGTTGCTGATCCCACCAGTTGCCGGCGGTGAGTTTATTGCCCGCCGGCAGGTCTGCCGCCCAGGTCAGGCTCAGGTCGCGTTGAATGGCTCGATCACCGGCCGAATCCTTGCTGACGATGTCCTGCACCGGTTCGCCATTGATGCTGATCAGCCGTCCCGGCACCACCGGGTACAGCGGCGCGGACTGTGCCGACAATTCCATCAATCGATCGGTAAAGGCCTGTTTGTCCGCGGGCAGAATGTTCAGGGCGAAATAGTTCGGGGCATTTTTCGGCAACTGGTTTTTCCAGGTGTCGAGCAGCTCGCCGCGCAGCAAAGCGATCAGCGCCATGGACAGCAGAATCAAACCAAAGGCCAGGGATTGGCCCGCTGCCGCCAGTGGATGGCGCAACAGTTGGCCCAGCCCGAGGCGCCATGGCAATGCGGCGCGCGCCAGCATCCGACGCAGGCTCTTGAGCAGCAGCAATAACAAGCCGCCCAGCACCAGCGCCGCGATCACGCCACCACCGAGCAGGGCGAAGGTCAGCACCAGGTCCAGGCTCAGGCGCCACATGATCAGGCCGAGTGCGCCCAACGCTGCGCCATAGACCATCCAGGTGCTGGACGGAATCGGCAGCATATCGCGACGCAACACGCGCAGCGGTGGTACTCGACCCAACGCAGCCAGCGGCGGCAGGGCGAAACCGGCCAGCGCAACCAACCCTGTGCCGATCCCGGCGATGGCCGGCAGCAGGCCGCCCGGTGGGACATCGGTCGGCAGTAAATCATGCAGCAGCGCAAACAGCCCGAGCTGTGCCAGCCAGCCGAGCAGGGCACCGCTGATGCTGGCGAGCAATCCGAGTACGGTCAGTTGCAGACTGAACAGCACCATGGTTTCCCGACGGGACAGGCCCAGGCAGCGCAGCAATGCACTGGCATCGAATCGGCGAGTTGCGAAGCGCGTCGCCGACAACGCCACTGCCACGCCGGACAGCAGAACCGCCACCAGACTGGCCATGTTCAAATAACGTTCGGCTTTGCCCAGGGCACCGCCGATCTGCCGATTGCCATCGCGAGCATCCTGGATGCGCTGATTGGCGGCCAGGCCGGGTTTGGTCAACTGACGATAGGTTTCCAGCGCCTGGGCGTTGCCGCGCCAGAGTTCGCGGTAACTGACCCGGCTGCCGGGTTGCACCACGCCGGTCGCCTCAAGGTCGCTGAGGTTGATCAGTACCCGCGGCGTCAGGCTGTAGAAGTTGCCGGCGCGATCCGGTTCGTAGGTCAGCACCCGCGCCAGCGTCAGGGTTTTCATGCCGACGTCGATACTGTCGCCGATCTTCAAGTCCAGTGCGGTCAGCAGTCGCGCTTCGACCCAGGCTTCGCCGGGTTTCGGACTGCCTCCGGGTTGTTCCGGCGCGAAGGGCGCGGGGGCGCTTTTCAGTTCGCCGCGCAACGGGTAGACGTCATCGACGGCTTTGATGCTGGACAGCTGAATGCCATTGTCGGTGGCGATGACGCTGGAAAACTCCACCACCTGAGCGTGTACCAGGCCCAGTTCTGTGCCGCTTCTTATTTGTTCCGGGCGCGCCGGTGAGCTGCCTTCGAGCACCAGGTCGGCCCCGAGAAACTCGGTGGCGCGCAGCATCATGGCGCCGTTCAGGCGAGCGCCGAAGTAACCGATAGCGGTACTCGCCGCCACAGCCACCAGCAAGGCGAAAAACAATACCCGCAACTCACCGGCGCGGGCATCGCGCAGCAATTGGCGGATGGCGAGACTGAACAGGCGCAACAGCGGCAGGCGTGCCATCAAGGCTCCAGAGGGGCGACCAACAGGCCGGCTTCAAGTCGGATCAGGCGCCGGCAGCGATGTGCCAGGCGTTCGTCGTGGGTCACCAGCACCAGGGTCGTGCCGCTTTCCTTGTTGAGTTCGAACAGCAGATCGCTGATGCGCTCGCCGGTGTGGCTGTCGAGATTGCCGGTGGGTTCGTCGGCGAACAGCACGTCGGGCTCGGCGGCGAACGCCCGGGCAATCGCCACGCGCTGCTGCTCACCGCCGGAGAGCTGGCGCGGCGAGTGAGTCAGGCGCTGGCCCAGACCGACCCGTTGCAGCAGTTCGGTGGCGCGCTCGCGGGCGTCTTTGCGGCCATCGAGTTCCAGCGGCAGCATGACGTTTTCCAAAGCGTTGAGACTGTCGAGCAGCTGGAATGATTGAAAGACAAACCCCACATGCTCGGCGCGGATGCGCGCGCGTTGATCTTCGTCGAGATTGCTCAGGCCTTGCCCGGCCAGGGTGACTTCGCCGCTGCTCGGCAGGTCGAGGCCGGCAAGCAGGCCGAGGAGGGTGGATTTGCCGGAACCGGAGGCGCCGACGATGGCCAGGCTATCGCCCTTGTTCAGTTCCAGGCTGAGTTCGTGCAGGATAGTCAGTTCACCTTCCGCGCTGGGAACCACTTTGCTGAGGTTCTTCGCGGTGAGAATGCTTGCGCCCATGGAGAATCCGATGCGTGTGTGGTTTTTGAGTGCTGGCCTGGCCTTGATGTGCATGGCCCAGAACGCAGCGGCGGGTACAGTCCTGATCGTTGGCGATAGTATCAGCGCCGGTTTCGGCCTGGATACCCGCTTGGGGTGGGTGTCCCTGCTCGAGCAACGGCTCAAGCGCGAAGGTTTCGACGATAAGGTGGTCAATGCGTCCATCAGCGGCGACACCAGCGCCGGAGGCCGGGCGCGCCTGCCGGCGCTGCTTGCAGAGCATAAGCCGGAACTCGTTATCCTTGAGTTGGGGGGCAACGATGGGTTGCGGGGAATGCTGCCAACGCAATTGCAACAAAATCTTGCGTCGATGATCGAGAGCTCCCGTGTCAGTGGTGCCAAGGTGTTGCTGCTGGGCATGCAATTGCCGCCCAATTACGGCGTCCGCTACTCCCAGGCATTTGCCGAGGTTTTCACCAGGGTGGCCAACGAGAAAAAGATCCCGCTGGTGCCGTTTTTTCTCGAAGGCGTGGGCGGTCATCCAGACCTGATGCAAGGCGACGGTCTGCACCCGGCTGCGGCGGCTCAGGACAAGTTGCTGGAAAATGTCTGGCCGACACTGAAACCGCTGCTTTGACGCTTTTCTAGTGGCGGTGTTTCGGCTAAGGTGGCGCCCCCGATTTGGAGCCCCCGATGCCACGTCCTGCCTGGTCCCTTTTTGCCTACCAACTGATCGAGCCTGACGAACAGCTGGATCTGTTCGCCTGCCAGGAAGTGCGGGTGCATCTGGTGACCCGTCAACTGGAGTTGGGCGGCTCGGCGGACCGGACCTTGTGCGGCAGCCTGCTGCCGGCGCAACCGCGCTGGTCGAGCGTTGACCGTACAGTGTTCCAGGACCAGCGTCTGTGCTCATTGTGCCGGGCCATTCTGGAGTCGCAAAAACGCGGCACCTCACCGATCTGGCCTGAGTTGCGGTTCGAGCTTTAAGACCCTGTGGCGAGGGGCTCCCTCGCCACAGGCAAGCCCCACAACCGCAGGTCTTTACGTCTCCCCGAAATAACGGGAGGCGGTGTACAATCCCGTTTTTATACCCTTGTCGATCATGCGAAGGATTTTCCGGATGTTGCCGCGCTTTCCCGCCGTCACCCGCTGCCTGTCTCTTGCCGCCCTCTGCGTCGCGGGTCCTGTAGCAGCGTTGGAGTTGCCCCTGCCCCCACCCGGTGAAGACATTGTCGGCCAGGTGCAAGTGATCAAGGCCAAGTACGAAGACACCTTCGCCGACCTTGGCACCACCTACGATCTGGGCTATCTGGAAATGGTCGCGGCCAACCCTGGTGTCGATCCATGGTTGCCGGGCGCAGGTACCGAAGTCGTGCTGCCGACGCGCTTCATCCTGCCGCCGGGCCCGCGCGAAGGCATCGTCATCAACCTGGCTGAATACCGTCTCTACTACTACCCGAAAGGGCGGAACGTGGTGTACACCTTCCCGCTGGGTATCGGTCGTGAAGGCTGGGGCTCGCCGATCGCCCACACCAGCATCATCGCCAAGACACCGAACCCGACCTGGACGCCTCCAGCCTCGATCAAGGCCGAGCACGCCGCCGATGGCGATCCACTGCCGAACGTGGTGCCGGCCGGCCCGGACAACCCTCTGGGGCCGTTCAAATTCACGCTGGGCACTCCGGGCTACCTGATCCACGGTTCGAACAAGAAGTTCGGTATCGGCATGCGCACCAGCCACGGTTGCTTCCGCATGTTCAACAACAACGTGTTGGAGATGGCCAGCATGGTGCCGGTAGGGACGTCCGTGCGGATCCTCAACGACCCGTACAAGTTCGGCCTCAGTGGCGGCAAGGTTTATCTGGAAGCGCATACGCCGCTGGACGACAAGGGCAACCCTTCGGTGGTCGACAAGCACACCGCAGTGATCAATGCGATGCTCAAGCGTGAGGACATCACCAACAACTTGCGCATGAACTGGGATGTGGTGCGTGACGTGGTCGCCGCTGAAGATGGCCTGCCGGTGGAAATCGCCGTGCCGAATACCTCGGTACCGATAGTTTCGAGTGCACCGATCGACCCGCAGCAGTAATGCTTTAAAGGAGCCCGCCGACGCAGGTCACGTCGGCGGGTTTTTTATTGTCTGCAGAAACGGCGGGCAATAAAAAAGCCGACCCAAAAAATGGGTCGGCTTGATAACAATCCCGAAGGATTATTACTTGCGGCTAGCTTTGTCCAGCATGCGCAGAGCACGCTCGTTAGCTTCGTCAGCAGTCTGTTGTGCTTTTTGAGCAGCAGCCAGAGCTTCATCAGCTTTACGGTAAGCTTCGTCTGCACGAGCCTGGGAGCGAGCTGCTGCGTCTTCAGTAGCAGTCAGACGTGCTTCGGTTTCTTTCGATACGCTGCTGCAACCGGTAGCCAGAACTGCGGCCAGAGCCAGAGCAGAGAATTTCAGAACGTTGTTCATCGTGTTCCCCTTCAAGGACTTTCTATTAAGTAGCTATCTCCTCAGAGTGAGGAAATAGCCGGCGTACATACTACCCATTACTTGTAGTAAGTAAACTGACGTAGCGCAAGAAGCAAAAAAAATTGTAGGCGTTGATTCTTTTTCGAGCAACTTTTAACTGCGTTGTATAAAAAATATCCAGCTGCAAGGCCCGAGCTGAGCGATCCGCCTGGGAAAAGTTCCCCGTGTCGGTCGCTGTGTTTCGGTCTTGGCTAAAGTCTGTCTAGATGGATTCGTCCATACTTTTGTTCGATTTTTGCGCAGCGGCTCTCATATCTTTATCCATGTTGAGTGACTTTAACAAAGGGTGCTCGTCTTATGTCTCAATGTCCGGCAATGTTCAGGCTCGACCCGGGAAGATCCCGGTCGAGCCGTCCCTGCTCACCCGCAGCTGCACCCGCCTGCCAACACAATGACGAGCGTCCCTTGAGCATTTCTGCCAATGGTGCCTACTATTTGATACGTGCTCGGTTGCGCGAGATTGGTGCAGCTCTTCTCGGTGTCCATTCAGGCACGGGGTGGCGTAGAGGTTCCTTCGCCGGAAAAACATCGGTAAGGTAGGGGTCAGAATTAAAGACCCGCGAGGAGTAGTGATGAGCGAGGCGTTGTCCATCCACCATGACCAGGCTGGTCATCAGTTCGAGACCACTGTGGACGGTTATCGTGCCTACCTGACCTATATGGATCTGGGAAAACAGACCCTGGATATTTATCGCACCTTTGTGCCCAACGCATTGCGTGGTCGCGGTATCGCAGCGGCATTGACCGAGCAGGCACTGCAATACGCTGAGGAAATGGGCTACACAGTCATTCCATCGTGCTCCTACGTGGAGCGTTACATGGAACGTCACCAGCGGCATGCCGCCAAGCTGTGAACAAAACCCACGCATAAAAAAAACGCCAGGTTTAAGCCTGGCGTTTTTTTATGCGTGAAACGACGATCAGCTGCGATTGCGTTTAGGCAGCACATCCTTGAGCTTGGCGTGCATGCTGCGCAAGGTGTTTTCGGTGGCGGTCCAATCGATGCAGGCATCGGTGATCGACACGCCGTATTGCAGGTCGGCGAGGTCTTTCGGGATCGCCTGACAGCCCCAGTTCAGGTGACTTTCGACCATCAGGCCGATGATCGACTGGTTGCCTTCGAGGATCTGGTTGGCGACGTTCTCCATCACCAATGGTTGCAGAGCCGGGTCCTTGTTGGAGTTGGCGTGGCTGCAATCGACCATGATATTCGGCTTGATCTTCGCCTTGTTCAGCGCTTGCTCGCAGAGCGCGACGCTGACCGAATCGTAATTCGGCTTGCCGTTACCACCGCGCAACACCACGTGACCGTAGGCGTTGCCCTTGGTGGTGACGATCGACACGCCACCTTCCTGGTTGATGCCCAGGAAGCGGTGTGGGCTGGAGACCGACTGCAGGGCGTTGATCGCCACGGTCAGGCCGCCATCGGTGCCGTTCTTGAAGCCGACGGCCGAGGACAGGCCGGAAGCCATTTCACGGTGAGTCTGGGACTCGGTGGTGCGTGCACCGATCGCCGACCAGCTGATCAGGTCCTGCAAGTATTGCGGGGAGATCGGGTCGAGGGCTTCGGTCGCGGTTGGCAGGCCCATCTCGGCCAGGTCCAGCAGCAACTGACGACCAATGTGCAAGCCATCCTGAATCTTGAACGAGTCGTCCAGGTACGGGTCGTTGATCAAGCCTTTCCAGCCGACGGTGGTGCGTGGCTTCTCGAAATACACGCGCATGACCAGATACAGGGTATCGGACACTTCGGCTGCGAGCACTTTCAGGCGCTCGGCATATTCGTGGGCAGCCTTGATGTCATGGATCGAGCACGGCCCGATCACGACGAACAGGCGGTGGTCGGTGCCATCAAGAATGTTGCGAATGACTTCGCGGCCCTTGGTGACGGTGCGCAGGGCAGCGTCGCTCAGAGGGATATCACGCTTGAGCTGATCGGGAGTGATCAGGGTCTCGTTGGAGGCGACGTTAAGGTCGTTGATCGGTAAATCAGCCATCGTTTACTCGTCAGGTCACGGGTGCCGGCCGCCAGCGATCCCCGCGCGGCGGAGCACAGCAGATTTAAGCGCGTCGGGGAGCTGAACCTTAGCGCGTTACACCGTGGCTCGACAATGGGCAGACACCGGTTAGGGGGCAGAACGCCCCCTAAACCGGCACTGGCTATGCAAATGCCTTGCGAACCGTGTCGTGGGAGAACTCGTCGGCGTGCTGCTGGACCCATTCGAGAGCGAGGGCCTGAATGTCCTGCAGGTCGTCGTGCGCGTCATGCTGGCGGCGGTAACGTTCGATCTGACACACCTGTTCGCCCATCCTGGCACTGAACAGCATCTGTTCGTCAACAAAGGCGATGCCGACCAGATAGCCACGCTTGCGTCGCAGGCACCAAGCCACATAACCCAGAAAACGCAAGTCCGGGTTCAGGGTCGGCATGCGTATTTCCAGCGCCGTACCGTGGCGCCACGCGCGGTGGTAATTGCAAGCCATGCCGCCGAGGCTGATAGTGTGCAGCTGTTGTCGAGAAATACACTCGTGTTTGAACAACGTTAATTCAACGGGTACATCGTCAGGATGAGGAAGATAACGTCTCATGAACACGGACTCCCTGTGTCGGCCATCTGACATCGTTTCTCCCAGTATAGTGGTCGAATCGGAACTGACCGATTTCGACGCCGACCAACGGTTGCTGGCGATGAACGGCATTTCCCTGGTGATTTTTACCAGCGTCGGTTGTGCCGCTTGTCGTTTTGCCCGTGAGCAATTGCCCTGGTTCGATCTGGCGGTCGATCGACTGTGCTGGATCGATGCCGGGAACAATGGCGGGGTGGTCGAGCGTTATCGGGTCTTTCATTTACCGGCGCTGTTTGTGGTGCGCGACGGTGAGTTCTTCGGGGCGCTACAGTCGCGCCTGACCTGCGCGGCGCTCAACGAAGCCGTGGGTCAGGCGCTGAGTCGACAAGCAGAGGAGTTGCCATGACAGGCAAAAAGGCCAGGCCGACGATCGGCATTATCGGGACCGGCGCGATCGGCGGTTTCTATGGGGTGATGCTGGCGCGTGCCGGCTTCGATGTGCACTTTCTGTTACGCAGTGAGTTCTCGGCGGTAGCCGAGCGCGGCTTGCATCTCGACCATGCGCTGCTGGGTCCGCTGGCTCTGAACCCGGTCCAGGCGTATTCGTCGGCGGCAGACATGCCGCCCTGTGACTGGTTACTCGTGGGCGCCAAGACCACCAGTAACGTGGACCTGGCACCGATCATTATTCAAGCCGCGGCACCCGACGCCAAAGTGCTGTTGCTGCAAAATGGCCTGGACGTCGAAGACAGCCTGCGCGAGTTGCTCCCCGATTCACTGCACCTGCTCGGTGGGCTTTGTCTGATCTGCGTTCATCGCGCCGGCCCTGGCGTGATCACCCATCAGGCGCTCGGTGCGGTAAACGTCGGCTACCACAGCGGCACCGCCGCCGATGAACAGGCGCGCATGAATATCGTCGAGGAGGGCGCCGGGCTGTTTCGCGCTGCCGGCATCGACGCCCAGGCCATGGCGAACCTGTACCAGGCGCGTTGGCAGAAGCTGGTCTGGAATATTCCCTACAACGGTTTGTCGGTTTTGCTCGGGGCCAGCACCACCCCGTTGATGGCGGATGTCGACAGCCGCGCGCTGATTCAGGCCTTGATGGCTGAAGTGGTGCAGGGGGCCAAGGCCTGTGGTCATGAGATACCAACGGGTTACGCCGACTATCTGTTCATGATGACCGAGAAAATGCCCGACTACTGGCCGAGCATGTACCACGATTTTCTGCACAAGCGGCCGCTGGAGCTGGACGCGATCTACACTCGACCCCTGACAGCGGCGAAGGCGGCTGGATGTGAGTTGCCGCGAATCGAGGCCTTGTATCGCAGCTTGAGTTTTATCGACCGACGCAACTGAGTCGGTCAACCTGAAGGGGAAAGGGATGGCAAATGCAATCGACGACAAACTGGTGCTGGCGATTTCTTCGCGGGCGCTGTTCGACTTGAGCGAGAGCCACAAGGTCTATCTGTCGAGCGGCGTCGAGGCCTATCGGCAGTACCAGATCGAACACGAAGACGAAATCCTCGAGCCCGGCGATGCATTCCCGTTGGTGGAAAAACTCCTGAACCTGAACACTCGTCTTGGTCGTGCCCGGGTCGAGGTGATCCTGGTGTCGCGCAACAGCGCCGACACCGGCCTGCGGGTTTTCAACTCGATTCATCACTATGGCCTGGCGATCTCGCGCGCGGCATTTGTCGGTGGGCGCAGTCCTTATCCGTATCTCAAGGCCTTTGGCTGTGACCTGTTTCTTTCAACCCATGCCGAAGACGTGCGCAGTGCGCTGGATGCCGGGTTCGCTGCAGCGACTATTCTCTCGGGCGGTGCCAGTCGCGCCGCCAGCGATGAATTGCGCATTGCTTTTGACGGTGACGCGGTGTTGTTTTCCGATGAGTCGGAGCGGGTCTATCAGTCGGGAGGCCTTGCGGCGTTTCAGGCCAGCGAGCGTGAAGCGGCCCGTGAGCCTTTGCGCGGTGGGCCGTTCAAGGGTTTCCTGGCGGCGCTCAATCTGTTGCAGCGAGAGTTTCCCGATGACGCCTGTCCGATCCGCACCGCGCTGGTGACTGCGCGATCGGCACCGGCCCATGAGCGGGTGATTCGCACCTTGCGCGAATGGGACATCCGTCTGGACGAATCGCTGTTCCTTGGCGGCCTGACCAAATCGGCCTTTCTCGAAGCCTTCGCGGCCGACGTGTTTTTCGACGATCAGGCCGGCCATTGCGAGCTGGCTCGCGAAGTGGTCGCCACCGGTCATGTGCCGCATGGCATCAGTAACGAGCAGAAGGTTTAAGCCCACGGTTCAATGCCTTGCGCCGGACGCCAGGACGCCGCACTCGCCACGGCACTGCTAAGCTGAATCAATCTCCGCCAAGTTGGCATTCAAGGAGGTCACTATGATTCATTCGATGCTGTATGCCACTGACCTTGGTCTGTATGCACCTTTTGTGATGCAGCATGCGTTGGCACTGGCTCGAACATTCAACGCCGATTTGTATGTGGTGCACGCGGTTGAACCCATGGGGTTGTTCGCTGAATCGGTGCTTCAGAGTTACCTCGATGAGCAGGCCTTGAACGAGTTCCACAGTCAGGGGTTGAACACGGTGATCGCCAATATCGAGCAACGAGTGCTCGACAGCTTTCGTGAAGAGCTGGGGGATGAGGGGGGGCAGGATTTGCAACGGATTCGGGCGGTGCGGGTGCTGCAGGGCGATCCGTCGCAGGTGATTCTCGACCAGGCACAGAAACTCTCTGTCGATTTGCTGATCGTAGGAAGTCACAGCCATGGTGCTGGCGCGGAAACGCCATTGGGCAGAACCGCTGCGCGAGTGTTGCAACTGGCCAGGGTGCCGGTCTATCTGGTGCCGCTGATGGAGCGTCGCCGCAAAGGGGATCGCTAGGGCACGAATACTGGCATTTTGACAAAAAAGTTCTAGATTTATTAATCAAACCATTAATATAGTTATATATCTTCGCTGATGCCCGTGGCGTCCACCTGCTTTGAGGGATTCATATGAAGCTTCAACAATTGCGCTACATCTGGGAAGTGGCGCACCACGACCTCAACGTTTCTGCTACCGCCCAAAGCCTCTACACCTCGCAACCGGGCATCAGCAAACAGATCCGTCTGCTGGAAGACGAATTGGGGGTCGAGGTTTTCGCCCGCAGCGGCAAGCATCTGACCCGCGTTACCCCGGCCGGCGAGCGCATCATCACCACCGCCGGCGAAATCCTGCGCAAGGTTGAAAGCATCAAGCAGATCGCCCAGGAGTTCTCCAACGAGAAAAAGGGCACCCTGTCGATCGCCACCACGCACACCCAGGCGCGTTATGCATTGCCGCCGGTGATCAGCAATTTCATCAAGCAATACCCGGACGTCGCCCTGCACATGCACCAGGGGTCGCCGATGCAGATCGCCGAGATGGCCGCTGACGGCACTGTCGACTTCGCCATCGCCACCGAAGCCCTGGAGCTGTTCGGTGACCTGGTGATGATGCCGTGCTACCGCTGGAACCGTTGCGTGGTCGTGCCTCAGGGCCACCCGCTGACCAAGCTGTCGAAGCTGACCCTCGAAGCCCTGGCTGAATACCCGATCGTGACCTACGTGTTCGGTTTCACCGGCCGTTCGAAACTCGATGAAGCCTTCAGCCATCGCGGCCTGACGCCGAAAGTGGTATTCACCGCCGCCGACGCCGACGTGATCAAGACTTACGTTCGCCTGGGTCTGGGCGTGGGGATCGTGGCGAAAATGGCGGTCGACACCAAACTCGATAGCGACCTGGTGGTACTCGATGCCAGCGAGTTGTTCGAATCCAGCATTACCAAAATCGGTTTCCGTCGCGGCACCTTCCTGCGTGGCTTCATGTGCGACTTCATCGAGAAGTTCGCTCCGCACCTGACTCGCGAAGTGATGGCCAAGGCCATTCAGTGCCACAACAAGCAGGAACTGGAAGAGCTGTTCGACGGCGTCGAACTGCCGGTGCATTAATCGTCAATCGTCTTGCCTAGACCACCTCGGTGACAGAAAACTGTTGCCGAGCACCCGCTACCAGAATCTCCACTTCATCCCCTTCGAACTTGCCCAGCAGGCTTTTGCCCAGCGGCGAGCGGGGGGTGATGACGGTAATCGATTGCCCCACCAGATCAACCTTCAATCCCGCCGCGTCGGGGGCCAGGAATAGCCATTGCTCGCGACCTTTTTCGTCTTCCAGACCGAGCAGGGCGCCGACTTCGATACCACGCTGATCGTCATAAGGTCGCAGTGTCAGGTTCTGGCAAAGGGTCAATGACTGCCTGATTTCTTCCACTCGTCTGGCCTGTCCAGCCGCCAGATAAGACGCCTCCAACCCCAGGGTGTCGTATTTGTTTTCGGCGATGTTTTCTTCGTGGGTCGCCGTTTCGTAAGCGGTTTGCGCGGCACGCTCGGCGATATCGAGATCGATCCGCAGCTTGTCGATAATCAGTTGGTGGACAGTTTGTTTGTTCATGATCAATCGCAGAATTGCAGGACGTTGGCGCGGCTTTTTTCGCTCGGCGCGGTCTGATCCTGTTGCAGCCAGAACTGGCATTTTGGATTGGACAGATTGTGTTTGCTGGTTCTGGCCTGCTCCACCATTTGCTGCTGCTCGTTCCTGCGCAGGTGTTCCTCGTACTGGTCGAACATCGGGTTCTGTGGGGCGGGTTGCTCCATCACCGGCGGTTTGGCCAGTTGCTCCACCGCTTGAGCCAAAGGTGCCAATTGCTCGTTGAACAACAAGCGCCAGGCGAGCCAGCAGGTCAGTGCGATCGCGATGAAGCCCAACCACAAACCGAGGGCAATGCTGCCGGTCAGTTGCAGTGCATTAAACTGGATCGGCAAGGGACGGCGCGGGTTGGGACGGTAGGGCATTACTGCCTCCTGGCGGGTGGTCGCGGGCAAGTGGCGATTGTCGCATGAAGATTAATCGCCGTCGGCTCTTCTGCACGGGGTAATTTATGCGGACAATCGGCGCCTTTGCCAACGGGAGCCTGGAATGCTTGAAATGAAAACCCGCTGGGATATTTTTTGCACCGTGGTCGATAACTTCGGCGACATCGGTGTGACCTGGCGCCTGGCCCGACAACTGGTGGCCGAACATTCAGTGGCGGTGCGTCTGTGGGTTGACGACCTGCGGGCCTTCGAGCGTTTATGCCCGGACATTGACATCGATGTTTCGCAGCAGTGGCAGCAGGGTGTCGAGGTACGACAGTGGCCGGCGGACTGGCAACCCACCGAGGCCGCTGATGTCGTGATCGCCGCATTCGCTTGCCAGTTGCCGAGTGCTTACATGGAGGCCATGGCCGAGCGGGAAAAGCCGCCGTTGTGGATGAATCTGGATTATCTGAGTGCCGAAGACTGGGTCGTCGGCTGCCACGGCTTGCCGTCGGTGAAGTACAGGAATGTGCAGAAGTATTTCTTCTTCCCGGGGTTCCGCAACGGCACCGGTGGTTTGCTGCGTGAAAAAGGATTGCTTGAGCGGCGTCGGCAGTTTCAGCAAAGTCCGCAAGCTCAGCGAGAATTCCTGCAAGGCTTGGGGGTTGATCGCGCACCGAATGCACAACTGATTTCGTTGTTTGCCTACGAAAATACCGGCCTGGCCAGTTGGCTCGACACCATGGCCGCCGATTCGACGTCCACTCATCTGCTGGTGCCTGAGGGGCGGATTCTCGGCGATGTCGAACGCTGGCTCGGGGTGGATGGGCTGAAGGCCGGGGCGGTGCATGTGCGCGACGCCTTGACCGTGCAAGTGCTGCCGTTCATCCGACAGGATCAATATGACCTGCTGCTATGGTGCTGCGATTTCAACGCCGTGCGCGGCGAAGATTCCTTTGTCCGCGCCCAATGGGCAGGTCGGCCGCTGCTCTGGCACATCTATCGGCAGGACGAAGACATCCATCTGGACAAGCTCGACGCCTTCCTGGCCCTGTACACCCAAGACCTGTCCGAGCCTGCCCGCGAGGCGATCAGCGGTCTATGGCGGGCGTGGAATGCAGGTGAGACAATGACCGATCACTGGAAATCAACCCGCAAACACTGGCCTGAACTGGAAAAACATGCCGAGACATGGTGTCTGGAACAAGCCTTGCTGGCAGATCTTGCCGCAGCGCTGGTACAGTTTTACCTAAATTGGATATGATACGCGGCCTAGATTTTTGTAAATCCCATCCAAATTCGGATATTCGCAATGAAAACTGGTAAAGAACTTAAACCCGGGATGGTGATCCGTCTCGAAAACGATCCTTGGCTGGTTCAGAAAGCTGAATTCACCAAGTCGGGTCGTAACAGCGCGATCATGAAGACCAAGCTGAAGAACCTGCTGACCGGTTACAAGACCGAGATCGTTTACAGCGCCGACGACAAACTGGACGACGTAATCCTCGACCGTAAAGAAGCGACCCTGTCCTTCATCAGCGGCGACTCCTACACGTTCATGGACACCACTGACTACACCATGTACGAGCTGAACGCTGAAGATATCGAAGCCGTTCTGCCTTTCGTTGAAGAAGGCATGACCGATGTTTGCGAAGCGATCTTCTTCGAAGAGCGTCTGGTTTCCGTAGAGCTGCCGACCACCATCGTGCGCGTAGTTGACTACACCGAAGGTTCGGCTCGCGGCGACACTTCCGGCAAGGTGATGAAGCCTGCCAAGCTGAGCAACGGTACTGAGCTGCAAGTTGCTGACTTCATCGAAATCGGTGACAAGATCGAAATCGATACCCGCGAAGGCGGTTCCTACAAAGGCCGTGCTAAATAAGCACAGCCTCAGGAATGAAAAAGCCCGACCATTGAGTCGGGCTTTTTTGTGCCTGCAAGATCAAAAGATCGCAGCCTCGTTTCACTCGACAGCTCCTACAGGGAATCAATCAAACCTTCGTAGGAGCTGTCGAGTGAAACGAGGCTGCGATCTTTTGCTCAGTGATTAAACGCTAACGTGCAGGCGTACATCGACGTTGCCACGGGTGGCATTGGAGTACGGGCAGACTTGGTGGGCGGCTTCGACCAGGCTCTGTGCATCGGCTTGTTCAAGGCCCGGCAGGCTGATGTGCAGGTCGATGTCCAGACCAAAACCGCCAGGGATCTGACCGATGCCGACATGGGCGGTGATCGAGGCGTCGTCCGGGATTTTACGCTTGGTCTGGCTGGCGACGAATTTCAGCGCGCCGATGAAGCAGGCGGAGTAGCCGGCTGCAAACAGTTGTTCAGGGTTGGTTGCCGCGCCGCCAGCACCACCGAGTTCTTTAGGCGTGGCGAGTTTGACGTCGAGGATGTTGTCACTGGAAATCGCACGACCGTCACGGCCGCCGGTGGAGGTTGCGATTGCGGTGTAGAGAGTTTGCATGGGGTGAGCCTCATTCGGATTCTGAGTATTTAGCGCAATATGTTTGCGCGCTAAGTAAGTGCGAGGTGAATGTAGTCCGCAAATGTTTAGTGTGCAATATAATTTTTCGAAAAAAATTGGCAAGAACCTGCTGGTCAGTGAGTGCGTGGGGTTGAAAGTGCCGAGATAGAAGGTCTAGGTGGGATTGTTCAGCGAAGATTTTTTTCGAGGAGAGGGCTGGCGAGGCGATTTTTGAGCGCTCCACAAAACAAATGTGGGAGCGAGCCTGCTCGCGATAGCTGTGTGTCAGTCAACATCAATGCTGAAAGTCACTCCGCTATCGCGAGCAGGCTCGCTCCCACAAAGGATTGATGGTGTTTTGGAGGTCAGAGGCTGTCTTGCAGATGGCCACGCAACTCTTGAAGATCCGCTTGCAGCTTCTTCAACTGTTCCAGCGTCTGCCCGCTCGCACCGAGGATGCATTGGGGAATGTCGCGGGCCTTGTCTCGCAGCGCACGGCCTTGTTCGGTGAGTTCGACAATCACCACCCGTTCGTCTTCACGACTGCGAGTGCGGCTCAAAAGACCTTCGGCTTCCAGGCGCTTGAGCAAGGGAGTCAGTGATCCAGGATCGGTCAGCAGCCGGGTACTGATTTCGCCGACCGTCAGCCCATCCTTTTCCCACAACACCATCATCGCCAGGTACTGCGGATAGGTCAGGCCCAGCGCTTGTAGCAACGGCTTGTAGACTTTGGTCATCAGCAGCGAGGTGGAATGCAGGGCGAAGCAGACCTGATTGTCCAGCAGCAGGTTGTCGCAGTTGTCCGGGGTGTTGCGCTCGGTGTTCATTTCAAAGCCTTGATCAGTGATCGTCATGAATCTAGCGGGCGAATCTTTAATGCGCCAGATAATTCTGGATTAGTGGCGATCCAGGTTGGTTTGCAGTGCCAGATCCCACGGCGGGATGGGACTGAAACGAGTCTTCAGGTATTCCAGTAACAGTCGGCTGCGCGAACTGGGTTGCTGCTCCAGGCGCAACGCATAAATGCCGGTGCTTTCCGGTTTTGGCAGACCGTTTTCGCAGAACAGTGGCAGCAGTTCGCCACGTAATAAATATTCGCTGGCCAGCCAGGTCGGCAGGTGTGCGATGCCCAGCCCGGCCAGCGCCCCGCAGGCCAGTGCTTCGGCATTGTTGGCGCTCATGCGGATTCGCGCTGGCCGGTGCAAATGCATCTGTCCATCACGCTCGAAACGCCAGGCGAAGGGCGGAGCCAGGCCCTCCCAGTCGAGGCCATCGTGTTCGCTCAACTGCGCCGGGTCGGTCGGCACGCCACGGCGTTGCAAATAATCGGGGCTGGCGCAGGCGATGCGCACCATGCTCGCCAGCGGCGTGGCCACCAGTCGGGTGTCGGCCATTTGCCCGGCACGCAGTACCAGATCGACCTTGCCCAGGTTCGAGCCCTGCATGTCGACAAAGCTGTCGATCAGGTGCAGTTGCACGTCGAGGCCAGGATAAAGCGTCAGGAAATCGGCAATCACCGGCGCCAGGTGTCGTCGTCCAAACGCTGCTGGCGCATCGACCCGAATCAGTCCTTCCGGCGCGCTGCTCAAGGACACCGCTTCTGCCCGGGCCAGGCGCAGTTCAGCGACGATCCGCCGCGCACGCTCGGCAAAGGCCAGGCCGGCCGGGGTGGCGCGCACCGCATGGGTGCTGCGAATGAACAACTGGCTACCGACCGCGCTTTCCAGGCTGTCGATGCGTCGTGCCACCGCCGATGGCGTCAGTGGATGACGGCGGGAGGCGGCGGAAAAACTGCCGCTTTCCAACACGTCCAGAAACAGACCAAGCTGTTCGGTCAACTGATTTGGGTTCATGGTTTTGTTAGCGCTTGTGCGAATTTGGCACAGCCATTGTGCGTTGCTGTGCGTTTCCCCGCCAGAGCGGACTGCGTAGGATGAACAGCCCGACAAAAGGAAAATTGCCTGTGATTGAGTTTGTGATGTATCTGATCTTTGGCGCTGCCCTGGGAACCCTCGGGGGGCTCTTCGGCATTGGTGGTGGCTTGATCGCCATTCCGCTGCTAGGGGTGTTGTTCGGGCTCGATCAACAGATCGCCCAAGGCACGGCGCTGGTGATGGTGGTGCCCAATGTGATGCTGGCGCTGTGGCGCTATCACCAGCGCAATCGCATCGAATTGCGTCATGCGTTGCCACTGGCCTCAATGGGTTTCTGCTTTGCCTGGATCGGTTCGATTTGGGCGGTGGGTATCGACGCTCAGACCATGCGCGTGGGATTCGTCGCATTCCTGATTGCCCTGTCGGCCTACAACCTGGTGCGAATGTTCACCGCCACCCCACCCGCTTCTTCGCAGATGCACTATTCCTGGCCGTGGCTGGGTGTGCTCGGCGCAGCTTCCGGGACGATGGGCGGATTGTTTGGGGTGGGCGGGGCAGTGGTGGCCACGCCGGTGTTGACCAGCCTGTTTGGCACCACTCAAGTGGTTGCCCAAGGTTTGTCGCTGGCCCTGGCGTTGCCAAGTACCGGCGTCACTCTGGTGACCTACGCGGTGCATCATCAGGTGAACTGGACGATCGGCCTACCGTTGGCGATCGGTGGATTGATGAGTATCAGTTGGGGCGTGAGAATTGCCCACGCACTGCCGGAGCGACTCCTGCGTGGGCTGTTCTGTGGTTTTCTGGTGTTCTGCGCGGTCATGCTCGCACTTAAAGTTTGAAACCTTCGACGATGTGCTCGGCCAGGCATTCGGTGATGGGCGAAGGGTTGTTCAGGTTGCGGATCAACATGATGCTGGCTTCCGGCAACAGCGGCAGGTCTTCGTTGGCGCCGAGGATGCGCATGTCCGGTGTGATCAGGCTTTCCAGCTGCGCGGTGATCGCCAGACCCGCGCTGACCACGGCCATCAACGCCGACAGGCTGGAGCTGTTGTAGGCAATGCGGTAATCGCGGCCCATGGCATCCAGGGCATTGCACGCCCAGAGGCGGCAGAAGCAATCACTGTTGAACATCGCCAGCGGCAGCGGCGTCTGTTCGTGGGCGCTGAAGCATTGGGCTTCGGCCCAGACAAAACGCTCCTTGCGCAACAATTGGCCAATCTCGTTACCCGGCTCTCGGGTGACGATGGACAGGTCCAGGTCCTGGCGCTGCAACAGTTGCCGGGTCGATTCGCAGTGAACCTCGATCTGGATCAGCGGGTAGAACTGCGCGAAGCGCGACAGGATGCCCGGCAGAAAGCGCATGACGTAATCATCGGGCGTACCGATGCGCACCGTGCCGACCATGTGTGGCTCGCGCAGGGTATTGAAGACTTCGCTGTGGAGTTTGAGGATGCGTCGCGCATAGCCCAGCAATACCTGGCCTTCGGCGGTCAGCTTGACCTGGCGCCCGTCGCGTTCGAACAGTTGGCGCTGCAACACGTCCTCTTCCAGGCGTTTCATCTGCATGCTCACCGCCGACTGGGTGCGGTTGACCATTTCACCGGCGCGGGTAAAACCGCCCTGATCGGCGATCGCGACGAAAGTGCGCAGTACATCGGTGTCGATACTGGGGTAGGCGGACATTCATCAATCTCCGAGATGTATGCCATCAGAAACATTCGTTGGATTGATCTTATCGCTGACGCGAGACTTGAGCCATCCCAAAAGGAGGGCAATACGATGAAAGGTCATAACGAGCATGTAACGGAACAAAAATTTTCAATCCACGCGGTATCCGATCTGCTGCACAAGTTTAGTCGCTGGTACGAACTTCACCGCGAACGTGAAATGTTGGCGAGCTTGAGCGACGAAGCACTGAAGGATATCGGCGTGAGCCGTGCGGATGTGGAGCATGAGACGGTAAGACCGTTCTGGGATGATCCGATGCATAAATGATGATGCCATCGCTACACAAACCGCTTGTGGGTGAGGTAGGTTGCGAGCAGACAAGGAGATGCTCATGCCCGCCACACTGTCCTTTTCCCTTAAACAGGCTCGGCGTCTGGCGCTGGCCGCCCAAGGATTCAACGGGCGCCAGCCGCCAGCGGCGATCAAAGCGGTTCAGCTCAACCGGCTGATCGAACGCCTGGGGATTCTGCAGATCGATTCGGTCAATGCGTTAGTGCGTTCGCACTACCTTCCCTTGTTTTCCCGTCTTGGCAATTACTCATCCGACTTGCTTGATCAGGCTGCCTGGAGTCAGGGTCGTCGACGCACGTTATTCGAGTATTGGGGCCACGAAGCGTCGCTGCTGCCCTTGTCGATGTACCCCCTGATGCGCTGGCGGATGCAGCGCGCGACCCGTGGCGAATACATCTATCAGCAACTGGCGCGCTTCGGTCGTGAGCAGCAAGACACGATTCGCCGCGTTCTGGCGTCGGTTCAGGAACTCGGTGCGCTGGGTGCCGGCAGTTTGTCGACCCGTCAGGAACGGGCAGGACCGTGGTGGGACTGGAGCGCGGAAAAACATGCACTGGAATGGTTGTTCGCTGCCGGTGAAGTGACCGTGGCCGGTCGGCGCGGGTTCGAACGGCTTTATGATTTGCCAGAGCGGGTGATTCCTTCGGCAATACTTCAACAGCCCTTGCTCAGCGAGGCCGAGGCTCAGCGCGGACTGTTATTGCACGCCGCCTCGGCTTTGGGCGTCGGCACGGAAAAGGACCTGCGGGACTATTTTCGCTTGAACCCTGCCGATAGCCGACCGCGTCTGGCGGAGCTGGTCGAGGAGGGTGGTCTGTTGGTGTGTGAGGTTGAAGGCTGGCGGCAACCGGCCTATTGCCTGCCATCGCCGAAAGTCCCCCGCAAGGTCGAGGCCAGTGCGCTGCTTTCACCGTTTGATTCGCTGATCTGGGAACGCAGCCGTACCGAGCGATTGTTCGATTTCCGTTATCGGCTGGAGATTTATACGCCGCAGCACAAGCGCGTCTATGGCTATTACGTACTGCCGTTTTTGCACCATGAACGGATTGCCGCACGGGTCGACTTGCGCGCCGAGCGAGCGTTGGGTCGGCTGGCGGTGCACGCCGTGCATGAGGAGGCGCCGGGGCTGGATGAGGCGGGGATGCTGGCGTTGGCGGTCAATCTGCGGCAGATGGCCGATTGGTTGGGGCTGGCGCAGGTTCAGTTGAATTGCCCGCGGGCGAGTGCGGCGCGGTTGCGGGTGGCATTGGCTCAATTCAGTGTTGTTTGAACTGGCGCCATCGCGAGCAGGCTCGCTCCCACAGGTACAGCGCAATCCTGTGGGAGCGAGCCTGCTCGCGATGGGTTCAATGCGGTTTAGCGCCGAACCTGCTTCAGGGTTTCAGCAATCAAAAACGCCAATTCCAGCGACTGATCGGCATTCATCCGTGGATCGCAGTGGGTGTGGTAGCGATCCGACAACCCGTCCTCGGTAATCGGCCGTGCGCCGCCGATGCATTCGGTGACATTCTGCCCGGTCATTTCGATGTGGATGCCACCGGCATAACTGCCTTCCGCCTCGTGAACCTGGAAGAACTGCTTCACCTCGCCAAGGATCTGTGCGAAGTCGCGGGTCTTGTAGCCGCTGCTGGCCTTGATGGTATTGCCGTGCATCGGGTCGGAGCTCCAAAGCACCTGCTTGCCTTCGCGCTGCACCGCGCGGATCAGCTGTGGCAGGTGATCGCCGACCTTGTTCGCGCCCATCCGCGCAATCAGGTTCAGGCGACCCGGGTCGTTGTCCGGGTTGAGCACATCGATCAGGCGAATCAGGTCTTCAGGGTTCATGCTCGGGCCGACCTTCACGCCGATCGGGTTGTGCACCCCGCGCAGGAATTCGACATGAGCACCGTCCAGTTGACGGGTGCGGTCGCCAATCCACAGCATGTGGGCCGAGCAGTCGTAGTAGTCGTTGGTCAGGCTGTCGCGACGCACGAAGGCTTCTTCGTAGTTCAGCAGCAGCGCTTCATGGGCGGTGAAGAAACTGGTTTCGCGCAGTTGCGGCGAGCTGTCCATGCCGCAGGCGCGCATGAAGGCCAGGGTTTCATCGATGCGATCAGCCAGGTGGCTGTACTTCTCGGCCAGCGCCGAGTTGGCGATGAAGTCCAGGTTCCACTTGTGTACCTGATGCAGGTCGGCGAAACCGCCCTGGGCGAAGGCGCGCAACAGGTTAAGGGTCGCAGTGGACTGATGGTAGGACTGCAGCAGGCGATCCGGGTCCGGTACGCGGCTTTTTTCGTCGAAACCAATACCATTGACGATGTCGCCACGGTAGGCCGGCAGCGTCACGCCGTTGATGGTTTCATCGTTGGCCGAACGGGGTTTGGCGAACTGGCCGGCCATGCGTCCGACCTTGACCACCGGGCAACCGGCGGCGAAGGTCATGACGATCGCCATTTGCAGCAACACTTTAAACGTGTCGCGAATTTTCGCGGCGGAAAACTCGGCAAAGCTTTCAGCGCAATCGCCGCCCTGCAACAGAAACGCCCGGCCCTGGGTCACTTCGGCAAACTGACGGCGCAACTCCCGGGCTTCGCCGGCAAACACCAGCGGCGGATAGCTCGCCAGGGTTTGCTCGACGTGCAGCAAATGCGCCGCGTCGGGATATTGAGGTTGTTGCTGGATCGGCAGGGCGCGCCAGCTGTCAGGGCTCCAGGGTTGGCTCATTGCAGTCTCTAGTGTTTTACGCTCGGACGGTTATGTTATCAGCAATTAGTGCGTGACCTGTTCCCGTTGCTTCGCGGACAATCGCGCCTTTGCCGCGCCACCCACGCGGTCTTATTGCGTTACCGGGTCACGGTGACGATCAGGAGACGAAATGACTGAGGAGCGCGTCGAGCATCTGCTCGCCGAGGTACAGGATGAGTTCGGCGTGATTCGCGTGCTGGAAGTGGCCGATTACCGTTTCCTGGAGTTCGGTGATGCCATCGAACAGAGCTGCGTGTTCACCGCTGACCCGAGCTGGCTCGAATACGATTACACCCGCGCGATGCTGATCGGCGCGCTGTGCCACGAACAACCGGAAAGCGCGCTGTTCCTCGGCCTCGGCGCCGGGACGCTGACCCAGGCTTGCCTGAAATTCCTGCCGCTGGAGGACGTCGAAGCCATTGAGCTGCGCCCCGACGTGCCGCGCCTGGCCATCGAGTATCTGGGGCTCGATGATGATCCGCGGCTGTACATTCGCGTCGGCGATGCTTTGGAATTGCTCGATACGGCTGAACCGGCCGATCTGATTTTCGTCGACCTCTATACCGATGTCGGGCCAGGTGTCGGGCATCTGGCCTGGAGTTTTCTGGAAAACTGTCAGAAACGGTTGAATCCGGGGGGCTGGCTGGTGATCAACCAGTGGGCCACCGACGACGGCAAGCCGTTGGGGGCAGCATTGTTGCGCGGCCTTTATCACCGCCATTACTGGGAACTGCCGGTGAAGGAGGGCAACGTGATTCTGATCGTGCCATCCGAGCTGGATCAGGAACTGGATAGCGATGGGCTGATCGCGCGCGCTGAAGGTCTGGCACCGCGATTGGGGTATTCGTTGCAGTCGTTGATCAAGGCGATTCGGCCGGCAACTTGAAGGCCTGACCGATTTTGCGAATGGAATCCGTGTAGGAGCTGCCGAAGGCTGCGATCTTTTGATTTTGATCTTCCGGGGTCCTTGAATGCGCTGAAAATCAAGATCAAAAGATCGCAGCCTTCGGCAGCTCCTACAGGGTGATTGTTGTATCAACAGGTGTCAGCAGCCTTTGAAGACGCCCGGCCGTTTCTCGATCATCGACCGCACACCCTCCCTGGCATCCTCGCTGTTCAGCAATGTCTTCACCAGCGCCGGCAAGGCCTGAGCTGCTGCCATTTCACCCTCATAGCGCGCCTGCCGGGCAGACATCAGAGTCGCCTGAACCCCCAGCGGTGCCTGCCGGGCAATCCGCTCCGCCAATTCAATTGCCCGTGGCAGCAAGTCCTCGCTGGCCATGACCTCCTGCACTAACCCCAGATGCAAGGCGTCATGAGCGTCGAACTCATCGCCGGTGAGCAGCCAGCGCATGGCATTGCCCCAACCGGCGACCTGATGCAGGCGCAAGGTGGCGCCGCCGAACGGGAAGATCCCGCGCTGCACTTCCTTCTGGGCAAAACGGGTGTTGCTGGCGCACAGGTTGATGTCGGCGGCCAGCATCAACTCGATGCCCACGGTCAGGCAGTAACCTTGCGCGGCGACAATCACCGGTTTAGTGACCCTGGGGCCGGCGAACACGCCCCATGGATCGCAACCACCGGGGGGTGCCTGCCAGCCTTCGGCCAGGGCCGCGCTGGCACTGATCAGATCGAGCCCGGCGGTGAAATGCTCGCCATGCCCGAACACCACCGCTACGCGCGCCTCGCTGTCAGCCTCGAACTCGCCATAGGCCAGGCTGAGTTCGTTGAGCAGCTCAAGATCGAAGGCATTGCGTTTGGCCACCCGATCCAGGCCGATCATCAGGACATGGCCGTTCCGTTCACGGGTTACACGACTGGGGCTGGGCTGATTCATGGAGCATTTCCTCGGGCGGGAAGGGTGTGTCAGACCAGAGGTCTGCGTCCCCAGGGTGAACCGTTTTAGCGTCGTCGCCAGCAGGGCCGGGCCTTTGCAAAATAGACTGTCGCACAATTATCCGCAAAGCCCGTGACAGAACGGCGTACGCCGGTTTTTTCCGATAAAAAAAGCTCCCTTTTCGGGCGAATTCCGGTATAGTGCGCGCCGGCCTTTAACCGGGCCGCGTTTAGGTAGCGCAATTCCCCGAAGCCAGCTTCGGCTGCATGTCCGCACAGCGGACTCTTCCTTGACGAATCTTTTTCATTCATTCGTTTTCGCAAATCCCCGCCGACAAAGCAGCCAGGGCGACTCTTGAGTCTTACACGGCATGCGCAGCTTTGGAGCATGGGTCTTTGCGGATGCACTTAGAGGCAGACCCATGACCCAGGAAACCGGCGGCTTCGCCGCTTTTAATCTTAATCCGAATATTCTTGCAGCCGTCATTGCGACCGGCTACGAAGAGCCTTCGGCTATTCAGCAGCAATCGATCCCGATCATCATGGCCGGTCACGACATGATTGGTCAGGCGCAAACCGGTACGGGTAAAACCGCCGCGTTCGCCCTGCCGATCCTGCACCGCATCGATCCTGCCAAGCGCGAGCCGCAAGCCCTGATCCTGGCGCCAACCCGTGAGTTGGCGCTGCAAGTAGCAACCGCTTTCGAAACCTACGCCAAGCAAATGCCGGGCGTTACCGTTGTGGCCGTTTACGGCGGCGCGCCTATGGGCCCGCAACTGAAAGCAATCCGTAATGGCGCACAGATCGTTGTCGCCACGCCGGGCCGTCTGTGCGACCACCTGCGTCGTGACGAAAAAGTCTTGGCCACCGTGAACCACCTGGTTCTCGACGAAGCCGATGAAATGCTCAAACTGGGTTTCATGGACGACCTCGAAGTTATCTTCAAGGCTCTGCCAGCAACCCGTCAGACCGTATTGTTCTCGGCCACCCTGCCGCAGTCGATCCGTGCCATTGCCGAACGCCATCTGCGCGATCCGCAACACGTGAAGATTCAGACCAAGACTCAGACCGTTACCGCGATCGAACAGGCTCACCTGTTGGTTCACGCTGACCAGAAGACCTCGGCTGTATTGAGCCTGCTGGAAGTGGAAGATTTCGACGCCCTGATCATGTTCGTGCGCACCAAGCAAGCGACCCTGGACCTGGCCAGTGCCCTGGAAGCCAAAGGCTACAAAGCCGCTGCGCTGAACGGTGACATTGCTCAGAACCAGCGTGAGCGCGTGATCGAATCCCTCAAGGATGGCCGTCTGGACATCGTTGTGGCGACCGACGTTGCCGCTCGTGGTCTGGACGTTCCGCGTATCACTCACGTGTTCAACGTTGACATGCCGTACGACCCTGAGTCCTACGTTCACCGTATCGGCCGTACTGGCCGTGCCGGTCGCGAAGGTCGTGCACTGCTGCTGGTGACTCCGCGTGAGCGCCGCATGCTGCAAGTGATCGAGCGTGTAACCGGTCAGAAGGTTGCCGAAGTTCGTCTGCCGGATGCTCAGGCCGTTCTCGATGCCCGCATCAAGAAACTGACCAACAGCCTGTCGCCGCTGGTTGCTGATGCCGAATCGACTCACGGTGATCTGCTGGATCGTCTGACCGCCGACATCGGTTGCACCCCGCGTGCACTGGCCGCTGCTCTGCTGCGCAAGGCAACCAACGCTCAGGCGCTGACCCTGGCTGCAATCGAGAAAGAACGTCCACTGGTGCCGAACAACGCACCGCGTGGCGATCGTCCAGAGCGTACCGGTGATCGTCCGGACCGTGGTGACCGCGAGCGTCGTGCTCCGGTTCCATTGGCTGAAGGTCGTGCTCGTTGCCGTACCGCGCTGGGTGCGCGTGATGGTATCGCTGCCAAGAACCTGCTGGGCGCCATCCTCAACGAAGGTGGTCTGGCACGTGAAGCCATCGGTCGCATCCAGGTGCGTGACAGCTTCAGCCTCGTCGAGCTGCCGGAAGATGGTCTGGAGCGTCTGCTGACCAAACTGAAGGACACTCGCGTTGCCGGTAAGCAGTTGAAGCTGCGTCGCTATCGCGAAGATTGATCCGCTCTCGAGCTGATTGATCGAACATAAAAAATCCCCGACTGGTTCGGGGATTTTTTTTGCCTGCTGTTTTGTTCATGGCTGTTGAGCGGCGTCGTCCCCATCGCGAGCAGGCTCGCTCCCACAGGGAAACGCATTCCAGTGTGGGAGCGAGCCTGCTCGCGATGCGGGCGACTCGGTCTACCTTTCAGCCAAAGCGATAAATATCCATCCCCAGCGCCCCCATGGTGAACCCTTGGTGCGCAATGCTGAACTCACCCCCGGCCGCGCGGGCAAAGTACAGTGGCAGCAGATGCTCATCGCTTGGATGGTTACGCACAGCGTTCGGAGCTTGCTGACGATAATCGTGCAGCGCGGCTTCGTCGTTCGCTTCGAGTTTCTCGATCATCCAGTCGCGGAACGCCTTGGCCCAGGGCTCGACGCTTTCCGGGCCGGCGTGCCAGTCCAGTTCGCGCAGGTTGTGGGTGATACTGCCGGAGCCGATCAACAGCACGCCGTGTTCGCGCAGGCTGGCCAAGGCATGGCCGACGCGGGTTTGCAGGGCAGGGCCGCCACGGGTGGGCAGCGAGACTTGCACCACCGGGATGTCAGCCTGCGGATACATCAACGACAAGGGCACCCAAACGCCATGGTCGAACGGTCGCTGGGCGTCAATGCGCGCTGGCAGACCATCGGTCTTCAGCAGCTCGACTACCTCCGCCGCCAGTTGTGGATTGCCGGGGGCTGGGTATTGCACCTCGAACAAGGCCTTTGGAAAACCACCAAAGTCGTGCCAGGTTTCAGGCTGGGGGTTGCCGCTGACCAGCAGTTCGCTGCTTTCCCAATGCGCGGAAACAATTACGATAGCCTTGGGTTTCGGCAATGCGGCGGCCAGACGTGCGAGGGCCGGTCCGCTGGCGCCGGGTTCCAGGGCTAGCATCGGGGAGCCATGAGAGATATACAGGCTGGGGAACATGAATGAGCTCCTGAGAGTAAGATGGCACCATCTTCAGTCAGATCATTGATCTAAATCTAATATAAGTTTTAGGGTCTTTTGATCGAATTTTTCGGGGTTAATTATGCAGCCGGAGTTTTGGCACAAACGATGGGCGTCGAATCAGATCGGCTTTCATCTGCCGGAAGTGAATCCTCATCTGCAACGGTTCTGGCCAGCGTTGAGCCTGGAAGAGGGCACTCGCGTGCTGGTGCCGCTGTGTGGGAAAAGTCTGGATCTGTTGTGGCTGGCGCACCGAGGTCATGAGGTCTTGGGGATTGAACTGTCGGAAAAGGCCGTGGAGGACTTCTTCAATGAGCATCAATTTGACCCGGACGTCAGTGAGCAGGGGCCGTTCAAGGTCTATCGGGCGGGGTCGATCGAGTTGTGGTGCGGTGATTTCTTCGAGTTGACGGCAGGCGATGTCGCCGATTGCAGCGCACTGTACGACCGCGCAGCGTTGATCGCTTTGCCGCCGGCGATGCGTGAGCGATATGCGGCTCATCTGATTCGCATTCTGCCAAAGGATTCTCTGGGGCTATTGATTACCCTGGATTACGACCAGACGCAGATGGATGGGCCGCCCTTCGCAGTGCTGGATGATGAGGTGCAACGATTGTTCGGCGATGTGTGGGCGCTGAAGATTCTGGAAGACCAGGACGTCCTGGGTGAGAGCTGGAAGTTTCTCGACGCCGGTGTCACGCGGCTTGAAGAGCGGGTTTATCGGGTTTCCAGCCATTAAGGTGTGTTGAGTTTGTTGGCCTCTTCGCGGGCAAGCCTCGCTCCTACAGGATTTGTGTCGTCCACCACAAAACCTGTAGGAGCGAGGCTTGCCCGCGAAGAGGTCCTGATGAACACCGCATTAATCAAGCAGCCAAAAAAAAGGCCCGCATCACTGCGGGCCTTTTCTTTTAGTGCGGAGCGGAGCCTGTCAGCCCCGACGACGCAGTGCGTCGATGCGTTCTTCCAGCGGCGGGTGGCTCATGAACATGCGGGCAAACCCTTGTTTGAGACCACCGTTGATGCCGAAGGCATTCAGGGTGTCCGGCATATGCACCGGCAGCCCTTGTTCTGCACGCAAGCGTTGCAGGGCGCCAATCATTGCGCTGGTGCCCGCCAGGCGTGCGCCGGCATCGTCGGCACGGAATTCGCGTTTGCGCGAGAACCACATGACGATGGCGCTGGCCAGAATACCCAGAACCAGTTCGGCGAAGATGGTCGCCACGTAGTAAGCGATGCCCTGGCCTTCTTCGTTCTTGAAGATCACCTTGTCGACAAAGTTGCCGATGATCCGGGCGAAGAACATCACGAAGGTGTTTACCACGCCCTGGATCAGCGCCAGGGTGACCATGTCGCCATTGGCCACGTGGCCAATTTCGTGAGCCAGGACGGCTTTCACTTCATCCGGCGAGAAACGCTCGAGCAAGCCCTGGCTGACCGCGACCAGTGCGTCGTTCTTGTTCCAGCCAGTAGCGAAGGCGTTGGCTTCATAGGCCGGGAAGATCCCGACTTCGGGCATCTTGATCCCGGCTTCGCGGGACAGTTGCTCGACAGTTTGCAGCAGCCATTGTTCGTGCCGGGTGCGCGGCTGGCTGATGATCTGGGTGCTGGTGCTCATTTTCGCCATCCACTTGGAGATGAACAGCGAGAACAGGGAACCGGCGAAACCAAAGACCGCACAGAAAATCAGCAGCTGATTGAGGTTGAGATCAACCCCGTTGGCCGCCATGAACCCGTTGAAGCCGAAAAGGCTCAGGGTGATGCTGGCAATCAGCACGACCGCCAGGTTAGTGGCCAAAAACAGCAAAATGCGCATCATGGTTGTAGAAATCTCCTCGTGCTAAAGATGTAGCGTACTGCGGGGTATATAAGGTGCTGCACCGGGCTATTCAACCGGGTGACTATTTCAAACTGTGTCCTACGGCAACAGTTTAGCTGCATGAAGGGCATTTCCGACGTCGACATGGGAAACGGTTGTCAGCCCATTAGCGTCGCAGGCGCCCGCCGCTGTTAGGCGCGGGCATGAAACGTGTCGTCAGTCAGCGCTTGAAACAACGATGCAGGGCAGGGCGCACAGATGTGTTGCTGAATTAATCACCGTGCGACTTTCGCAAGCGTCGCACGGTGACAGGCCACTTACTGGCGGTAGGACTTGAGGAAGTTGCCGATTCGGCCGATGGCCTGATCCAGGTCGTCCAGCCGTGGCAGGGTGACCACGCGGAAGTGGTCCGGCCATGGCCAGTTGAAGGCCGTGCCTTGTACCACCAGCAGCTTCTCGGAGAGCAGCAGGTCGAGCACGAATTTCTCGTCGTTATGAATCGGGCAGACTTTCGGGTCGATCCGCGGGAACGCATACAGCGCGCCCATCGGTTTGACGCAGCTCACGCCTGGAATATCGTTCAGCAACTCCCAGGTACGATTGCGCTGTTCCAGCAGACGCCCTTGGGGCAATACCAGGTCGTTGATGCTCTGGTAGCCGCCGAGTGCGGTCTGGATGGCGTGCTGGCTCGGGACGTTGGCACACAGGCGCATGTTGGCCAGTATGTCGATGCCTTCGATGTAGCTCTGGGCGTGATGTTTCGGGCCGGAAATGGCGACCCAGCCGGAACGGAAACCGGCCACGCGATAGGATTTGGACAGACCGTTGAAGGTCATGCACAGCAGGTCCGGCGCCAGTGAGGCGGTGCAGATGTGCACGGCGTCGTCGTACAGGATCTTGTCGTAGATTTCGTCGGAGAACACCACCAGATTGTGCTGGCGGGCCAGTTCCAGCATGCCCAGCAGGACCTCTTTCGAATACACCGAACCGGTGGGGTTGTTCGGGTTGATGATCACCAGGGCCTTGGTGTTGGGGGTGATCTTGGCCTTGATGTCGGCCAGGTCCGGCCACCAGTTGGCCTGTTCATCGCACAGGTAATGCACCGGGTTGCCGCCCGCCAGGCTGACTGCGGCAGTCCACAACGGATAGTCGGGAGCCGGCACCAGCACTTCGTCGCCGTTGTTGAGCAGGGCCTGCATCGACATCACGATCAGCTCGGAAACGCCGTTGCCTAGATAAATGTCTTCAATGCCGACACCTTCCACCTGCTTTTGCTGGTAGTACTGCATCACGGCCTTGCGAGCGCTGAACAATCCCTTGGAATCGCTGTAGCCCTGGGCGGTCGGCAGGTTGCGGATCACGTCCTGAAGGATTTCATCCGGTGCTTCGAAACCAAAGGGCGCCGGGTTGCCAATGTTCAGCTTGAGGATGCGATGACCTTCCTCTTCCAGGCGTTTGGCGTGCTTGAGCACTGGGCCGCGAATGTCGTAGCAGACGTTGGCGAGCTTGTTCGATTTGCTGACCTGCATGGCGATGTGTTCCCGAAAATGAACGATCCAGGCGGCGTATGAACGACCGTACTGGGAATCCTGCGTATTCACACAGGCCTGACGCCTCGAATGGCGGCACTCATAATCCGTTTGAATGCGCGTGGTCTGGCTGCCAGACTGGCGTTTGACGAGGCGCAATCATACGTGCCGCCCGATCCGTGGAAAAGATACAGATCGGGCTTTTTCAGCTGCTGAGGTGTAACAATGGAAAAGTTGGAAAAAACCCTGGAAGAATGGCGTGCAATGCTCGACCCGGAGCAGTACAACGTTTGCCGCCTCAAAGGCACCGAACGGCCGTTCTCCGGTAAGTACAACGACAGCAAAGTCGATGGTGTCTACCACTGCATTTGCTGCAACGCGCCGCTGTTCGACTCCAGAACCAAGTTCGATTCCGGCTGCGGCTGGCCGAGCTTCTACGCGCCGATCGGCGACAGTGCCATGGTCGAGATCCGTGATGTCAGCCACGGCATGATCCGCACCGAAGTGGTCTGCGCCAAATGCGATGCCCACCTTGGGCACGTGTTCCCGGACGGCCCGCCGCCTACCGGTTTGCGTTATTGCATCAATTCGGTGTGCCTGGACCTCGTTCCCCGCGAATAGTCTGCATCTGTATTTTGCTGATGTCGCAAATGTAATGTGCACATGTAGGAGCTGCCGAAGGCTGCGATCTTTTGATCTTCAGCGATCTCAAGAAAAACAAGATCAAAAGATCGCAGCCTTCGGCAGCTCCTACGGTGGAGGTTGTGCGCCAGGTGTTTATTGATTTATTAAATTGCACACAATTCAATTGCTCGCTATGTTTGATATTCCTTCACTCGGAGTTCGTGCCATGAGCGATAACCTGCTGAGCATCCCTTGCACCACCATCAAGGGTGAGCAAAAGACCCTGGCCGATTTCGCCGGCAAAGCGGTGCTGGTGGTCAACACCGCCAGCAAATGCGGTTTCACCCCGCAGTACAAAGGCCTCGAAGAGCTGTGGCAGACCTACAAGGATCAAGGCCTGGTAGTGCTTGGTTTTCCCTGCAATCAGTTCGGCAAGCAAGAGCCGGGCAACGAGGGGGCGATTTCCGAGTTCTGCGAGTTGAATTACGGGGTGAGTTTCCCGCTGTTCAAAAAGATTGAAGTCAATGGTGCCGGTGCCCATCCCCTGTTTGTTCAGTTGAAAAAGCGCGCACCGGGCGTGTTGGGCTCCCAAGGCATCAAGTGGAATTTCACCAAGTTCCTGATCGGCAAGGACGGCCAGTTGGTCAAGCGCTTTGCTCCGGCGACTAAACCGCAGGACCTGAGCCGCGAGATCGAAGCCCTGCTCAAATGAACACGTTGTCAGTTGATTCGCTGAAGCTCGACAGTCAGCTCTGCTTCAAGCTGTACGCCGCTTCTCGGGCGGTGATCCGTGCCTATAAGCCGATGCTCGATCAGTTGGGCCTGACCTATCCGCAATACCTGGCGATGCTGGTGTTGTGGGAATGGCTGGAGGCGGCGCCGGAGCAGCCCACGGTCAAGGCCCTGGGTGAGCGCCTGGCACTGGATTCCGGGACCCTGACGCCGCTGCTCAAGCGTCTTGAACAACTGCAGCTGGTGCAGCGTCAGCGTTCGGCGCGCGATGAACGTGAGGTGCACTTGAGCCTGTCGCCAGCCGGCAAGGCCTTGCGCGATCAGGTCGGGCCGCTCAAGGCCCGCCTGTTGTGCGACAGCGGCATCGATCTGGATCACCTGAATGATCTGCGCAACGGTCTCGATCACCTGTTGGGGCAAATCAAAGCGCTGTCGTAGTGGGTATCCACAAGTCGAGCAGGGCTGCCAGTTCTTCCCGGCGGAAAGGCTTGGCCAAATAGTCGCTCATGCCCGCCGCGCGGCAACGTTCGCGTTCTTCGGACATGGCGTTGGCGGTCAGGGCGACGATGGGCAGTTGTGGCCAGCGCCCGCTGCGACGGATTTGCCGGCTGGCTTCATAGCCATCCATCACCGGCATGTTGCAGTCCATCAGCACCAGATCGAATTCACTTTGCTCAAGTTGATCCAGGGCCTCGGCACCGTGGGCGGCGACGATCACCTCGCACCCGAGCTTGCCGAGCATTCCCTTGGCCACCAACTGATTGACCGGATTGTCCTCCACCAACAAGATGCGTCCGCGTCGATGGGCGGAAAGGGCTTCGATCCGGGCACCGTTGATCGGGTGAACTTCCGGCTGCAGGATCCGCCGCAACGTCTGGTAAAGCGCGTTGCGCGCCAGAGGTCGTGCTTGTTGCTGCAAGGGCGCCAAGGCACTTGCTTCCTGAGTGGGCATGAAGCTGCCATAGGCGGTTACCAGCAGAATCGGTGCATCGAATGTAGGGCGCAGGCCAAACAGGCATTCGGGGCAGTCAGTAATCAGTACATCCGGTTTCAGGCCGATCAACCGGTCATCGATGGAGCGCTGCTGATAGTCAAGGCCCCAACCGGGTAACAGGTTGCTCAACAGTTCCGCCAGACCGCTGCTGGCGGCAGTGATGGCGACGATATTGCCCTGCAAGGGGGCCGGGGGGGTGGCCCGAGTGTGGCATGGCAACGGCAGGTCGGCGCAGAACTGGCTGCCAAAACCGGCTTCCGAGCTGATGGTCAGCCGCCCTTGCATGGCTTCGCAGAGGTTGTAGGTCAACGCCAGCCCCAGCCCGGTCCCGCCGAATTGCCGGGTAATGCCGGCGCCGGCCTGGGTGAATGGCTGGAAGATTTTGACCTGCGCGTCCTGGGCGATGCCGATACCGGTGTCGCAGACTTCGACTCTTACGCCATCCTCGAATGTTGAAAGACGCACATCGACCCGCCCGAAACGGGTGAACTTCAGGGCGTTGGACAGCAGGTTGCTGACAATTTGCCGGACCCGGGTCGGATCACCGAGCACCAGTGCGGGAAATTGCGGATCGATCAGGCACGTCAGTTCGACGCTGGGCGCGGCGTTCTGGGACAGCAAGTTGGCGGTGTCTTCGATCAGCGAGCCGAGGTCGAATGGAATGTGTTCGAGTTCGAGCTGGCCAGCATCGAATTTCGACAGGTCGAGAATATCGTTGAGCAGTTCCACCAGCACTTTGCCCGAGTCATGGGCGATGGACAGTTGTTGCTGTTGCTCGGCATTGAGCGGGCCGTCCAGCGAGAGCGCGATCATCCCCAACAAACCATTGAGGGGCGTGCGGATTTCATGGCTCATGTTGGCCAGGAACACCGAGCGCGCTTCCGCCATGTCCAGGGCGGTGCGGCGGGCGACTTCCAGCTCCTCGTTCGATTGGCTGAGCCGGGCGTTGATTGCTTTGAGTTCGGCGGTGCGGGCCGAGACGATGTTTTCCAGTTGCCCGAGGTAGTCGGTCAGGCGGTTTTCGGCGTTGCTTCGCTGCTGGATTTCGGTGGCGATGTTTTCGAACTGCTGATTGGCGACCTTGACCAGAACGCCGATTTCGTCGTTTTCATGCCCCGCTGGACACTCCAGCCACGTCGGCTCAGCGCTGCGTGGATCGCGGCCACTGAGTTCGCGGATGACCCGTACCAATGGTTTGGTCAACATCACATAGAACAGCGCCAGCAGAATCCCGCTCAGCAGCAGGCTGCGCGCAAAGCCGTTGAGCAGGGTGACTTCGGCCCGGCGCAGAAAGCGGCTGCCGAAGGCATAAGTATCGACGTCCAGGTGCAGGGTCCCAAGGGATTCGTCCGGCAAGTGGTCGAGGTAGAGACGGTCTTCGAACTGTCGGTTGGCGCCGAACAGGAAGTCACTGATCATCCGGTAACTGCTTTGCAGCTCCGGGCGCTTGACGCTGGCCAGCACGGTATTGTTGTTGTCGGTCAATTGCGCACCGATGATCGCCGGGGAGCGCAGCAGGCCCAGGGTCAGCTCTTGGGCAAGTTCGGCGTCGATGTTGTAGGCGATGCGGGACGCGGGGTTATGGCTGATTTCCAGTAAAGACAGTATTTCACGGTTGATGGAGGCGTCTTCGCTGGCATAATCGATGCCTATTTGCAGCAGGCTGAGCAGCGTGCCCAGAATGAAACCGACCAGCACTGTAAGCCTGGCTTGCTTGTACGACAGCCGGTGGCTGAACTTGATGTCCATGGGGTGTTGAACCACTTCCGTTTCCCTTCGCTGCTCAAGCATAGTCGATCATCATTGCATACCGATGGTCTCGAAAAACACCTGTGCTGGGTGTAGACCGGGCATCGGACGTTGTATTTCGTCGCTGTACCGCAATCATCACTGTGAACGTGCCCGAGGAGAAGACGTGGATTCCCGATTGAATGCTTTTCTTGAACGCGCCGACGCCGTTCTGGCCCGTATCGAGCCGCTGCTGCCGGCGCCTCGACAGGCCATCGACTGGACGCACTGTCTGGCCGCGCGCTGGCAACGCGAGGGACGCAGCGGTTTTCTGCTGCCGCTGCAAGTCAGCCTGGACACGCGTTTGTCCGACCTGATCGGCGTTGACCGGCAACTGGAACAACTGGGCCGCAACACTCAACAGTTTCTCGACGGCATGCCCGCCAACCACGCCTTGCTCTGGGGCTCGCGAGGCACCGGTAAATCGTCGCTGGTACGCGCCTTGCTGTCCGAACACGCCAAGAGCGGCCTGCGGCTGATCGAGATCGAACGTGATCACCTGGCGGACCTGCCGCGAGTGGTTGAGCAGATCGCCAAACTGCCCCAGCGTTTCGTGCTGTTCTGCGATGACCTGTCGTTTGAATCGGGTGAGGGCGACTATCGCGTGCTCAAGAGTGTGCTGGATGGCTCCCTTGAGCAGGCGCCCGACAACGTTCTGCTGTATGCCACTTCCAACCGTCGCCATCTGGTGCCGGAAAAGGAAAGCGATAACGAAAACTGGAAAAGGGTCGATGGCGAACTCCATCCCAATGAAGCGGTGGAAGACAAGATCGCGCTGTCGGACCGTTTTGGTCTGTGGTTGTCGTTCTATCCGTTTACTCAGGAACATTTCCTCAACGTCGTCGAGCACTGGATCGGTCAACTGGCCGACAAGGCCGGCCTCAAGTGGCAGCGTGACGACGAGCTGGACATCCTGGCGGTGCGCTGGGCCACGGGCCGGGGTAATCGCAATGGCCGCTGCGCGTATCAATTTGCCCGCTATTGGGTCGGGCTGAAGCTGTTGGAGCACAAGGCATGATCGATTTACAAAAAAGCGGCCAGGGCCTTGAGGGCTACGGCATGCTGTGGGCGCAGCTGGAATCACTGCTGGCGGACGAGCGTGATTTTATCGCCAACGCCGCGCAATTTTCAGCGTTTCTGTTCAACCAGCTCGACGACCTGAACTGGGCCGGTTTCTACCTGAATCGCAACGAAGAACTGGTGCTTGGCCCGTTTCAGGGGCAGATCGCCTGCGTGCGGATTCCATTCGGTCGGGGCGTGTGCGGTGCGGCGGCGGCCACCTTGCAGACCCAGCGGGTTGAAGACGTACATGCGTTCCCCGGGCATATCGCCTGCGACAGCGCCTCGAACAGTGAATTAGTGGTGCCTTTGGTCAAGGACGGTCGACTGATCGGCGTGTTGGACCTGGACAGCCCGAAACTGGCACGTTTTACCGCTGACGATCAGGCCGGTATCGAACAGCTGGCGGCGATTTTCCTGCGCCTGACTAACTGCTGATCAGGCCATCAAGCCTGCCTTGATCAGCAGGCTTGACGGGTCGACGGCATCGATCTGTCGTGGATCGAGATATTGGTTGGCGTACTGCAAGTAGATTTCGGCGTTGATGAACAGTCCGGACAGTTCACCATCGGGCATTGCAGCTTTCTCCATGACGATTAACTCACTGCTCAGCCTTCAAGCATAGTTAATGCTCCTTCATTCTGCTTTTGCCATGGCGTGCCATCTGATGTTGCAATGCCTGCTCCAGTTCAAGCATGGCGCGCTCCATGGACTTGCTGCACTCGACCACTTCCTCGTCGTGGAGCACCTCATGGCAGGCTTTTTCGAGCGCCTCGCAGGTGTCGATCAGTCGAGAGGCCTGGACAATTCTGGCGGCGCCTTTGATTTTATGGGCCATGTCGAGAAGTGATTGGCGGTCATTCGACGGGGACAACGCCATCAGCGCCTGTCGGTCCAGGCGATTGCTGTTCAGCAGCTCGGTCAACAATCGCTGGTTCAGTGTCGGGTTGCCACCGGTCAACAGGTGCAGCCCCTCCAGACTGAAGGCCGGGTTGTGGACCGTCGGCGTAATGCCTGCAATCCATCGGCTCAAGGCAGTCAGGCTGAGGGGTTTAAACAAGCAATCGTCCATTCCGGCCTGTTTGCAGCGCTGTCTTTCTTCCGGCTGCGCGTTGGCAGTGAAACCCAGAACGGTACAGGGAGGGCGCTGCATGTGTTGTTCATGCTGGCGAATGGCACGGGCCAGGTCATAGCCATTCATGATCGGCATGTTGCAATCGGCAATCACCAGGTCGAATGGCTCACTTTTCCAGGCCTTGAATCCCGCCTCGCCATCCGGTGCGACACTGAACCGATGCCCCAGAAACTCCAGTTGCTGACACATGAGCAAGCGATTGGCCGGGTGATCATCGACCACCAGAACGTTAAAGGGGGCTGCGCTCGGATGGATTGGCGGCTCGGCAAGTTCGGGCATCCGTTCCGGTGACAGAGTTGCCAGGTTCAATGAGACCCGGACCTGAGTGCCACCCCCCGGCTGACTGCTCAACTGCAGGTCGCCGCCCATCATTTCGCATAGATGGCGGCTGATCACCAGGCCTAACCCCGCACCGCCTCTTGGCGGCTGCCCAGGGTGATCGGCCTGGGCGAAAGGTTCGAACAGTCGCTGTTGATCCTGCTCGCTGATCCCTACGCCGCTGTCCTCGACCTGCAACTGCAACTGGACCCGGTCGGGATCGTCGACGGGATGCAGTTCAACGCTGATCCTGACCTGGCCCTGTTGCGTAAACTTGATCGCATTGCTGACGAGATTGGACAGCACTTGCTTGAAGCGCATCGGGTCCAATACAACATCGATCGCCGGTTTGGCGGGACTGAACTCCAATAACAGGCCCAGATTTTTCTGCCGGGCCAGCCCATCGAAGATTCGCACCACCGACGCCACGGTTTCATCCAGCTTGACCCGTTCCGGGCTCAGGCTCAGATGCCCGGATTCAATACGCGCAATATCGAGAATATCCCCGATCAGTTCCAGCAGGTCTTTGGCCGAGTTGTACGCGACGTCGATGGCCGGTCGATCCGGGTGGCCGTGATCGATCCGTTTGAGTGTCAGTTCGAGCATGCCGATGATCGCATTCATGGGCGTGCGGATCTCATGGCTCATGGTTGCCAGAAAGGTGCTTTTAGCTCTGTTGGCCTCATCGGCGCGCTCTTTCGCCGCGCGCAGCTCATCGAACAATTGCCGCCGTTCGCTGATGTCGATCCAGCCACCAATGATGCCTTGCACCTCACCGCTCGAGTCTCGATAGGGAAGAATCCAGTGGTAGATCGTCAGCGTGCGGCTGCCGATGTGCAAAGGGCGATCAAGAACCAGCGGTGTGTCCTCGGCCATGACGCGCTGGTAGTCCGACTGATATTCCCGTGCTTCGAAAACGTTGCTCAGGGCGCCTTGCATGACACCTTTACCAATCACGTCTTCGCGTCTCGCGCAGAACGTTTCCAGGTAGCTGTCGTTACAGCTTTTCAGTAAACCCTGACGATCACGCACGTAAATGGGATGGGGCGTGCCGTTGACCAGCGATCCCATGAACTCCAATTGATCGCTCAATGCCCGTTCGGCCGCCTGGCGCTGTTTGATCTGGCGACGCATGTAAGCGTTCCAGGCAACGGAAATCAGCAGCAACACGCCGGCACCGATAACGATCTGATAGAACACCCGGTGATAGTTGCGCCAGGTATTTTGCGAAGCTGCCGAATAGCCACGCCAGCGGTTGTTAATGATGCCCAGCTCTTCCGGTGCGATGCTCAACAGGGCCTTGTCGAGGATGGAACTCAGTTCTTTGGCATCGCGCCCGGTCGCCAGGGAAAACGCCGCCTGTTGGGTGCCGATGGTGGTGCTGATTTGCAGTGAATGCTTGAAGATCTGTGACGAGATGAAATAGTTGGCGATCACCAGTGAGGTGGCCGCTCCCTCTACCCGGCCATCGGCGAGCAACTCCACGGCACTGAATGTATCAGGGGTTTCAATCAGGTTGATCTGCGGAAACTCGCTACGCAGGTATTCCACCAGTGGATTGCCTTGGGCGATCGCCAGGCGTTTGTCCTGCAGTTGTGCAAGGTTCGTCGGGCTGCCGGCCGTTTTGCGTGTCAGCAGGACAAAGGAGTTTTCCAGATAAGGACGGCTGAAGCTCAAGGTCGTTTCACGTTGGGCGCTGGGGAGCAGGGACGCGATCAGGTCGGCCTTGTGGATATTGATCTGTTCGATCATCTCGTCGTCGCTTCGGCTGCGCTGAATCTCGAACCGTAAACCGGTGCGCAATCTGATCAATTCGAGCAGGTCAGCTGTAACGCCACGAAAGTTGCCGTCGCCGTCGAAAAACGTCAGCGGTGCAAACGCTTCATTGACTACGACACGAACCTGCGGATGTTGCGCCAGCCAGCGTTCTTCGCGGTGAGTGAGTTGCAGTTTTTGATCGGTGAGAAGAATGTCGCTGCCGGCACTCCAGCGTTTGGCAATGTTTTCTCGCTCGCTGGTGGGGATGGCCTTGAGTACCGCATTGATGATGCCGAGCAGATCCGGGTTGTCCTTATGCACGGCGAAGCTGAAGCCGTGGGTCTCGTGCTGACCGAAGTTGGCCATGCGGATATTGTTCAGATACCCCTTGTTGATCATGTAATGGGTCGAGATGGTGTCACCGAGAAAAACGTCAGCCTGGTCAAAGGCCACCGCGTTGATTGCATTCTGATAGGACGGGTAAGAGGTGATGATCGCTTTCGGATACAGCGCTCTGACTTCCTCCAGAGGCAGATAGTGATACACCATGCTCAACCGCATGCCGGCAAGACCGTCGCTCAGGGACCTGGTTTCGCCTTCGCGTGTCACCAGTACGGGTTGATCCACCGCGTAAGGCGTGGACAGCACAATATCGGTATTGTCGGCCTCGTACCCATTGGCGGTGCCGAGCATGTCGACCTCGCCTTTTTCCAGCGCCTCGATCGCGGCGCCTCGGGAGGCGAAGCGCTGAATCTTGACGGGCAACCCCGTCGTCTTGCCAAGGATGCCGGCATAATCGGCGGTAAAACCTTCATAGTCGTGGCCGCTGAGGGTCAGGTCGAAAGGAGGATAATCCGGGGCCGAGGCGCCCAGGATCAATTCACGTTTGTTTCTAATCCATTGTCGTTGTGAGGCATCCAGTTGGACTTCCATGTTCCCGGCTGTTGAGCGACTCAGCAGGGTGTAGTTTTCGCTGGCCGTCTGTGCCGCGAGCACCGAGGTGCTCAGACATAAACCCATGGCCATGAGTATCAGATAATCCTTCAAACGACTGGGCATCCTTTCTCTCACACTAATGCGTTACGTTTTGCCATATCGATGAGTTCAACCAGGGATTTGGCTTTGAGTTTTTGCATGAGTCGTTTTTTATAGGTGCTGACCGTCTTGTTACTAAGAAACATGCCCTTGGCAATTTCCTTGTTGGTGCGACCTTGGGCAAAAAGTTGTAATACCATCAGCTCTCGATCGTTAACGGATTTAAATAGCTCCAGGTCTGCCCACCGTGGGTCATCATTGCGAACCGGATTCAAGGCTTGGCTCGGGAAATAGTTGTAACCTGATAAGACTGCTTTGATCGCGCTCACCAGTTCACTCAGATCTTCCTGTTTGCATACATATCCCGATGCTCCGGATTGCATGCAGCGGATACCGAAGAGTGTCGGGCTTTGTGCGGTGAGTACCAGTGTTTTCAGTGGGGTGCTCATTGCATTGAAACGGGAGAGAACTTCGAGCCCATCGAGCTTCGGAATACTGATGTCGAGAATGATAAGGTCGGGCATGCATTCGCGAACCATCTGCATCGCATCGACCCCATTATCAGTTTCGCCGACGACTTTATAACCTTCATGTTCCAACAGCATTCGAACGGCAAGGCGAATGACGGGGTGATCGTCGATAATAAAAACGGAGTTCATAATAAAATCCCATACGTACACAAATAAAGCGAGCACCTTAGCTCAGATAGTTGAGGGGGCGCATGAACTGACGGGGCTATAGCAGCAATATAGGAAAAGTCCTACAACAGAAAAAGAGTCGGCCTACGTGTCAATTAGATTTTGAATGAGGAAGGGTAAAAAGGCGACAGGTGTAGTCAAAGGTCTGAAAGCGTTTAATTATAAGTTTCTATTTTTATTCGGTTCCGGTTTTTAGTGTGTTCAGGTTTCGTAGTTTATTGTGATGCCAAGGTCAATAGCTTTCTAAAGTCCGATTGTTTCAATGGCTTGATCAAGTAACCCAGCAAGGGTAGTTCATGTGCGTACGCCACTTTTTTAAGTTCGTCCAGTTCATGGGATGTCAGGCTGCTCAGAAGTATGGCTTGCCTGATCATTCCCCGGTGACTGGCGTACTCGATCAAATCAAGTCCTGGAAGGTCAGGCAGGCATTGGTCGCACAGAAGAATATCGAACGGTTGCGAAGCCTTGAGCATTTGTTGCAAGGCGCCTTCGGCACTGTCAGTGGCGGTCAGTTGGGTGAAGCCGTAACTCTCTAGCAGGTATTGAGTCGCTCTTAGCTGAAAAGGATGATCTTCCACCAGCAAGATGCGCCAGTCGTGTTTGAACATAGGGTTTTTCATGCTCTCGTCTGCCGAGCGGTGGGAGCGTGATTGTTTCACGGCAAGTCCGAGCAATCGATCAGCCGGCTCTGCACAGTGTGTAGGGCAATTCTGTCGAGGTTGAAATACAAGTGAGTATCGAATTCGATCAGCCGTTCAGGTCCTGACACGGCTGATCGATACGTTTTTTATCCGTGGCTGGATCGCCCCGTCATTTCCAGTGCCATTTCGCTGGCATAGCTGTCGGTCATGCCGGCGATGAAATCAATCATGCGCAAGAATGCGGTGTGTAAAGGGCCGTGAGGGTCGGGAGCGTTGTTGCCCAGCAGATCGAGTATGCGGCGATGCTTGAAGGATGGCGTACGACCGTTATGCTGTTCCAGCGCCGCGCCGCAAAAGGCATTGAGCAGAATTTCCAGGGTGGTATAGGCGCCGATTTCGTGAAGCGTTTTACGCTTGTCCTGGAAGATTTTTTTGCGCGCCATGTCCTTGGCGTTCAAGACGCAACGCTTGGCAGGACCATGCATGTGTTCCACCAGATCACCCGGTAGCGTGCCGGCGAGCAACGCGTCCTGTTGCTCGACGAAGGCTCGGGCCGCTGCGTTGGTCAGGTGTTCGATGGCTTTGCCCCGCAGGATCGCCAGCTTACGTCGACGCGAGTCCTGTGGGCCGAGTTGGCGATAGGTCTCCGGAAGATCGTCGCCCACCAGGTCCAGCAGCAGGGATTCGACTTCGGCGTACTCCAACAGCTCCATCTCGAGGCCATCTTCCAGATCGATCAGCGCATAGCAGATGTCGTCGGCGGCCTCCATCAGATACACCAGTGGGTGGCGCGCCCAGCGCTGTTCTTCCAGTTGTGGCAGGCCGAGTTTATGCGCGATCTGTTCCAGCAGCGGCAGTTCGCTCTGATAGCAGCCGAACTTGTGCTTTTTGTAGCCCAATGAGTCGGCGTGCCGAGCGGTCCATGGGTATTTCAGGTAGGTGCCCAAGGTCGCGTAGGTCAGCCGGGTTCCTCCTTCGAACTGATGGTATTCAAGCTGGGTGAGCACACGGAAGCCTTGGGCATTGCCTTCGAAATTGAGGAAGTCATTGCGTTCGACTTCACTCATGGCATCCAGCCAGCCACGCCCGGCGGCCTGCTGAAACCAGTGGCGGATCGCGTCTTCGCCGGAGTGGCCGAAGGGTGGATTGCCAATGTCATGGGCCAGGCAAGCCGATTGCACCACCATCCCCAGGTCGCTCGGCTCGCACCAGTCGGGCAGGGCGCTGCGGATGGTTTCACCCACACGCATGCCCAGCGAGCGGCCGACGCAGCTGACTTCCAGCGAGTGGGTCAGCCGCGTGTGGATGTGATCGTTGCTGGAGACCGGATGGACCTGGGTCTTGCGCCCGAGACGGCGAAACGCGCCCGAGAAAATGATGCGGTCGTGGTCTTTATGGAAAGGGCTGCGGCCGAGTTCTTCCGGGCTGTGCACAGGCTTTCCGAGGCGTTCGCGGGTAAGCAGGGTTTGCCAATCCAAGGCTGGTTTCTCCGTCAGGTGACTGATCCCCTAGCTTCCCGGTTCAAGCGGATCCCTGCAAGGAGAACTACAACCCTGCGGCATCGATATCGATGAGCAGCAATCGCTCGCCGTTGTCGAAAAATTGCCCGGCGGTGAGGCAGTACTGATTGCTGGTGGCATCGCGGTAGGTGTTGGATAGCGTCAGGCGACGTTCATCCCAACCTTCGGCCAGCAAGTGATAAAAATAGGGGCGCCACGACCAGTTATGACCCAGGTAGCGGCTATCGGCTTCCCAGCCATTGTTGCGCCATTCCAGGTTGGGCGTCAGCTGCGTGCCATGGCGGTCGCATTGATAAAAACGCAACAGCCAGGGAAACGCTTCCAATTGCGGCAAGGTGCTGAGAGGCGCGCTGGCCTGAGCCCAGGCTTGCAGGATGGCCATCAGTTCGCTGAGTTGCTGGCGCATGATCATCAGGCGACCGCGCTCAGCCAGTTTTTGCTGAACATAGCGCTGACGCAGTTGCGCGAAGCGCTTGACGAAGGCATCTGTGGCGAAGAAGTCCGCTTGCGCACGGGCGAACAGAAAGCCCTGCACGTAGCGTGAGCCACACTCCAGGGCAAAATTCAGTTGAGCTTCGGTTTCCACGCCTTCGGCGATGATCCAGCAACCGGTTTTTTCCGCCATTTGCGCCAGTGCCTTTACCACGTCGCTGCTGGGGCCGCCCAACGCGGCGGCCTGGAACAGCCGCATGTCGAGCTTGAGAATATCCGGTTGCAGTGCCAGCACGCGATCGAGCTGAGAGTAGCCGGCACCGAAATCATCGATGGCGATCCGCGCCCCGGCCTGTCGGTAACGGGCCACGACCTCGGTCAGGCGCTGACTGTTGCCACCCAGTTCGGTGATCTCGAATACGATCCGCCGCGCATCGACGCCATGCCGGCTCAGTTGTTTGAGGCTCGGCAGTGCCTGGTCCGGGCGCAAGCGGCTGATCCAGCGGGGTGACATGTTCAGGCTGAGAAACCAGTCCGAGGGCGCTTCATGCAGACGGCTCAGGGCGTTGTCGCGAATCTGGCGGTCGAGACGACGCAGAGCGATGGCGGGCATTCGCGGATCGGCGAACAACGGTCCTACCGAGGTCAATTGACCATCAGCCTGGCGCAGTCGACCCAGCGCTTCAATACCAGCGATAAGGCCTGTAGCGGTATCGATGAACGGCTGAAAGCAGGCGAGCGGTTGCCCGTCGATCACGAGGCCTCCTTAGTAAGGTCTTGTTCTGGATACTCCCGCTTACCAGGTAGGCACGCAGGATTAACCTTTCGATAAAAAGGTTAATCCTGGTGGTATTGCAAGAATGCAGCCAGACAGGGCTGATTAGTGTTTGCGCGAAGAGTTTTGCATGATCAGTTTGATCAGCGGGCCCAGCGTGACGCCCAGGCGAACCAGTCGAGTCAGGCGGCCGGTACCGCCACCCTTGGCACCTTTGCCGGTCAGGAACCCCAACCCGATCACGGCCGCTATGCCCCAAAGCGGAGCGTGTTTGATGCCAAAGCCTTCTTGCAGGTTTTGCGTCATGCCACGTACCCGTTGCAGGGGGTGCAGCAGTTGTTGGGATTCGTGGCGAATCTCCTGGCGATGCATTTCCATGCGCAGGCGGACCAGCGCCTTGCGCATTTCCGTGCGCGAGCTGTTGCGGGGGAGTTCAGGCATGCTCATGGCAACAGCCGCTCCCGATCATTGGCCAACTCTTCCAGGGTGCCTTGGAAGGGCGAGGACTCATCGAAAATCGCCGACCTCAAGCGCATCGCACAGAACAACGCCGCAAGGGTATAGAACACACAGAGCCCGATGATCGCTGCCAGGCGATAGGTGTCCCAAAACAGGATCAACACCAGCGTCGACAGCCCCACCAGCAGCAGCAAGGCAAACACCAGCGTCAGGCCTGCAAACAGCAACAGGCTTACGGTGCGTGTTTTTTGCTCCTGCAATTCAATACCGAACAGTTCGACATGACTGTGCAGCAGTCCAAGAAACGCGGCCCCGAGGCGTCGCGGTGATGAGCCGGTGCCCGTCGCGGACGGGTCGGATTCGTCGATCGCCATATCAGCGCCGAGTGGCCAGCAGGCCGATCAGGAAGCCCACGCCAGCCGCGATCCCCACCGATTGCCATGGGTTGGCCTGAACGTAGTCTTCGGTGGCGGTCACAGCGGCTTTACCGCGTTCGCGCACGGAATCTTCAGTCAACTTCAGGGTTTCGCGTGCACGCAGCAGGCTGTCATGGATCTGCTGGCGCAACTCATCGGCCTGATCGCCAGCCAGGGATTTGGTGTGTTCCAGCAACCTTTCGGTATCGGTGACCAGCGTCTGAAAATCTTCCATCAGAACTTCTTGAGCAGTCTTTGCTGTGGTGCGTGCCATTGGTGATCTCCGTAAGTGGCTTCTGAAGCGTTCGAGTATGAGCCTTGCGCGAAGGTTCAGTAGTAATGCTGGTACAACTTTTGCTGTGTTGTGGTGCGTCGGCCGGCGCCGTTGCGCTGTTGCCGGGCATGATTTCAGAAAAACCTTAACTCAAATAATCAAAACTTGCGCAAAGGCTCCGGTCTGGTGCGCCAAAGCGGTTCATCCGGATCAGCGCTTGGGTCTGAATGAGCTGCAACTTGGTGCGTCGATGGCCTTAGCGAACTGCTTTGGTGCTTTTCTTAGCCTTCAGGTCTGCCAATCCATGGAAAATCTGCAAAGTGCTGTGGACAGTCTGGTCCATAGCTCCAACACGTTGTTCATTCTCATTGGTGCGGTCATGGTCCTGGCCATGCACGCCGGTTTTGCCTTTCTGGAAGTGGGTACGGTTCGACAAAAGAATCAGGTCAATGCCTTGTCGAAGATCCTCAGTGATTTCGCCATTTCGACACTGGCCTATTTCTTTATAGGCTATTGGATTTCCTACGGGGTGACTTTCATGCAACCGGCGGCGGTGATCACCGCCGACCATGGCTATGGGCTGGTGAAGTTTTTCTTTCTGCTGACCTTTGCCGCGGCGATACCGGCGATCATTTCCGGAGGCATCGCCGAGCGCGCCCGGTTTGTTCCGCAGTTGTGCGCAACGGTATTGATCGTGGCGTTCATCTATCCCTTCTTCGAAGGCATGATCTGGAATGGCAACTTTGGTTTGCAAGCCTGGTTGCTGGAACGCTTCGGTGCCAGCTTCCATGACTTCGCAGGCTCCGTGGTGGTTCACGCCATGGGCGGCTGGCTGGCACTCGCGGCGGTGTTGTTGCTCGGGCCGAGGCAAGGTCGTTATCGCGACGGGCGACTGGTGGCATTCGCACCGTCGAGCATCCCCTTTCTGGCGTTGGGTTCATGGATTCTGATCGTCGGCTGGTTCGGCTTCAACGTGATGAGCGCTCAAACGCTGCAAGGCGTCAGCGGGCTGGTGGCGGTGAATTCGCTGATGGCCATGGTCGGCGGCACTGTGGCGGCGCTGATCGTCGGGCGTAATGACCCGGGCTTCCTGCATAACGGCCCGCTGGCCGGATTGGTGGCGATCTGCGCCGGCTCCGATCTGATGCACCCGGTGGGTGCGCTGGTGACGGGCGCCGTCGCCGGGGCCTTGTTTGTCTGGTGCTTTACCGCCGCCCAAGGCAAATGGCATATCGACGATGTGCTGGGCGTCTGGCCTTTGCATGGGCTGTGTGGCGTATGGGGCGGGATCGCGTGTGGTCTTTTCGGTCAAACCGCCTTGGGTGGTTTGGGTGGCGTGAGCCTGATCAGTCAGTTGATTGGCACTTCTTTGGGCGTGATCGTGGCGCTGGCCGGCGGTTTTGCGGTGTATGGAGCGATCAAGGTGCTTCATGGCCTGCGCCTGAGCCAGGAAGAGGAGTATTACGGCGCGGACTTGTCGGTTCACAAGATCGGGGCCGTGAGCCAGGATTGAATCACTGTTCATCGTCGGCGCCGGGGTAAAAACCGTGCAGCAGGCGATAGCGGTCATGCCTTACCTGATCGACCCGGTCTTGCACCTGCTGGCCGGGTATGCCCAGCATGATCAGCGCGTGTGAGGCGAGCATCAGGCTGGACTCCAGCAACTCGGGTACGACTTCGCTGGCGCCGGCCGCCTTCAACTCGGCCAACTGACTGTCGTCCCGTGTGCGCACCAGGATCGGCACGTCTGGGTTGAACCGGCGTGCTTCCTTGAGTATCAGCAGTGCGATGTCAGTCTTGTCCACGGCGACCACCAGCAGTCTGGCGCGTTCCAGCCCTATGGCGACCAGCAGTTCTGCGCGACATGAGTCGCCGTAATGAACGCAGCGTTCATTGACGGCTGCTTCCTGAACCCGCACCGGGTCGGTGTCCAGTGCAATGTAGGGTTGATGGACATGACGCAGAAAGCGCCCGATGGACTGACCTACGCGGCCGTAGCCACAGATCACTACGTGATTGTGCAAGCCAGCGTTGAGGGCACTGATTTCTTCGAGTTCGGCTTCTTCGTTGGGCTTGCGGTGCAGGCGTGTGGCGATGTGGGGAGCGAGGCGCAGCAGCAACGGCGTTACCAGCATCGAGCAGAAAGTGGCGGCCAGCAGCAGACCACCGAGGTCGGTGGGCATCAGCTTGTGCTGCTGCATCTGCGCCATCAGGGCAAAACAGAACTCGCCCCCCTGAGCCAATGCCAGGCCGCTGCGCCACGCAGTTTCGCTATCGCTGCCGCGCCATTTGACCAGCAATGCAACCACGGTGCCTTTGATCAGCAGCAACCCCAGTGTCAGACCAAGAATCAGCAGGCCGTGGCTGGCAAACAACCGCAAGTCGATCAGCATGCCGATACTGACGAAGAACACCCCGAGCAGAATGTCGCGGAACGGGCGTATGTCGGCCTCGATCTGGTGTCGATAGTGGCTTTCCCCCAATAGCATGCCCGCGAGAAAGGCGCCCAGGGCAGGGGAGAGTCCCAGCAGATGAGTCAGCCAGGCCGTCAGCAGCACGATTACCAGTGCCAGCAGCACGAACAGCTCCGCGGACCGGGACGCGGCGACTTCATGGAACAGCCGTGGCAGAAACCAGCGACTGACCAGCAGCAGACCGACGAACAGCACCATGGTCTTGCCCAGCGTCAATGGCAGAGCCCAATACCAGGCCTGGTCGCTGCTGCCGGCGAACACCGGCACCAAGGTCAGCAGCAACACGGCCACCACGTCCTGGAACAACAGCACGGCAATGGCATTCTGGCCGTGACGGCTGAAAATCTCGCCGAGGCTGCTCAACTCCTTGCTGACAATGGCGGTAGACGACAGCGCCAAACCGGCACCGAGTAACAACGCAGGCGTGGTTGGCATGCCGAACAGCATCAGCAACCCCCCCAGCACAATCCCGGACCCCAGCACTTGCAGGCTGCCCAGGCCAAATACAACCCGGCGCAGTGCGAGCATTTTCGATAGGGAAAACTCCAGCCCGAGGGAGAACAGCAAGAACACCACGCCCATTTCAGCGAGGTCGGGCAAATCTTCGCTTTCATTCACCCAATTGAACGCTGTCGGCCCGATCATCAGCCCTACACACAGGTAGCCCAGCACCGGTGGCAATCGCAGGCGCTGGAACAGTGCAATCACCACCAGGGAGGAGGCGAGGATGATCAACAGATTGGCGAACACAAAAAACTCCGTGGGGTTCTGGCTACTCAAGCGTAGAGGCAAAAAAGACGCGAGCATCGCGCAAATGACCGTTGAGGCGAATGATTTGCGTCAGGAGTTTGCCGAAACCTCTTGAAATCAGCCATTGCAAGACATGTGGGGCATCGGCTCGACTGCTTTTAATCGCGGGCCTAGAATGAGCGCTTACTTTACTTGGTCTTGTTGTCATGCCTCCTGAATGTCAGCTTTTCGGCACCCTTGGTTGCCATCTTTGTGAAGTCGCTGAAGCAGAGCTGATGCCTTTGGTCGAACACGGTTTGATGGTGGAGTTGGTGGATATCGCTGACGATGAAACGTGGTTCGAAGCTTACAGTCTGCGCATTCCAGTGTTGCGACGGGTCGATACCGGCGCTGAGTTGGGCTGGCCGTTCAGTGCCGATGAAGTGGTGGCGTTCCTGCGCTGACTCTGGCACTGCCAGCGATGCCCCATCCGTCGCGGTTCTCGTTTCATCCATTGGCGAAAGGTTGGTTATTCGGCTACTGTATGCGTATACAGCTATTCCGATTGCCTGCCATGCTTTTCCCGTTTCGGGTTTGGGCAGGCGATCCCGGAAATCAGAGGGATGAAACTTGGTCAATGTCGAACAATTGAAGAACAGTGTGAACCGGATGTCGGCGGATGTGGTGCGCGAGGCCGTCCTCGAATTGCGTCTGGATGGCCTGGTCACGGAGGGAAAAACGCCCTTCAACAAACTGCATTTCAACACCTGTTTCGCCGAAATCGAAGCCTTGTTCCAGCGAGCGGGTTATCACCGGCAGTTGGACGTTGTGGGCTATCAGGGTTTGTTGTACGCGCTTTATGATCCAGGTCGCTGGGAAGCGGTCGATGTGCTGCGCTGGCTCAAGGAGTTCACCGAAGCGGCCGCTCGAGCGCAGTCGATACCCGCCTGAGGATTCTCTTCTAGGTTCGTTCCGGCCACTGTTGGATAATGCCCCTCTGCATTGAGGGTTAGAGCTTTTCGTATGTCCACTTCATCTTTTTCTGCTGCACACAACCAGGCCAGCACGCTCTATCTGCCGCCGGGTCCGTGGCAGACCGTATTCGATTGCCTGTGCGAACATTTCAGCGCGATCGGTCGCGAACAATGGCTGGACAGAATCGCTCGCGGTCGTGTCCTCGATGGGCAAGGCCTGCCCATCGCCCTGGACCTGCCCTACAAGGAAGGTCTGCGGATTCATTATTTCCGTGAGGTGCCGGACGAAAAACCGATCCCGGTGGTGGAGTCGATCCTCTACGCCGACGAGCATCTGGTGGTGGCGGACAAACCGCACTTTCTGCCTGTGACTCCGGCTGGCGAATACGTGGAGCAGACGTTGCTGCGACGGCTGATCCGTCGCCTGGATAACCCGCATCTCGTGCCTTTGCATCGCATTGATCGGCATACAGCGGGGCTGGTGCTGTTTTCAGCCAATCCTCAGAGTCGTTCGGCGTATCAGTCATTGTTTCCTACACGTCAGATCGAAAAACGCTACGAGGCAATTGCCCGGGCATTGCCTGAACTGACATTCCCACGGGTCCATAAAAGTCGACTTATCGATGGCGAGCCGTTCTTTCGCATGCAGGAAGGCCCGGGCGTCAGCAATACCGAGACGGCTGTCGAGGTCAGGGAAAAAAACGGCGAACTCTGGCGTTATGCGCTTTATCCGGTGACGGGCAAGAAACATCAGTTGCGAGTACACATGACAGCCCTGGGGGCCAGTATCTGCAATGATCCGTTCTATCCGCAGGTACTCAAAGACGTTGAGGATGACTATGCCAACCCCTTGAAACTGCTGGCTCAGGGGTTACGGTTTGTCGATCCGGTCACGGGGCAGGAAAGAGAATTCGAAAGCACCATCACCTTGCAATGGTGATCACAAGGCTAACGACTCTGCTGTTCTTCAGCCACGAAAAAGCCCGCTTTAAAGCGGGCTTTTCTGTATCCGGTTGTCGCCGCAAAGATTACAACTCTTTAACGGTCCGGACCTGATCCTTGTTGATGCGGGTGTGCTTGCCATCCAGTTGTTCGAATTCGTAAAAGCCCGATTCTTCATCGTATTTAGGCGCGTCGACGGCCTGGATTTCTCGACCGTCATTCAAGGTGATCACTGAAGGCGATGCGCAACCGGCGAGGGTGGCAAGGCCCAGTGCAAGCATGAAAGTGGCGAGGGTCCGTTGAGTCATGAGTGTGTCTCCGAATGGGAATTCTTTTGGTTGCTGAGCTTGAGACGTATACAACGCGAGCAAGTTCCTTCGCGTGTCAGTCTGACACAGTGTGGTGTGTGCTTAACAGTTCCGGCGTGTTGAGGTTGGCCAGGCGAGGATCGTTTTCGGGGCATTGCAGGGCTGTGGCGCCCAGTTTTCGCATAAGGCGACCCGGGCTGCGCTCGCCCTCGTTCCAGGCCGTCTCGAACGCCGCCGAAAGAGCGACGGGGATCATGCACAGCAAGGGTTCCCAGTGTTCACCATGGCGCAGCATCAGCGGTTTGTCTGGATGCTCCCCGGCAGTTTCGCGCATGCTCTGGAGCAGCGCGGCATCGATGCGCGGTACGTCGCAAGGCAAAACCAGCAGATGGGTATGGCGGGCGACTTTCAGGCCTGCGCGAATACCCGCCAATGGCCCCGGGAAGTCGCCTTCGTCGTCAACGACCAATTGGTCGGCGTAAGGCGCATATTTTTCCTGATTCCTGTTGCAGGAGATGATCAGGTCATCGCTGAGCGGACGGGCCTTGCGGTGCAGATGCGCGATCAGCGGCTCGCCGTGCCACGCCAGCAAACCCTTGTCCTGACCGCCCATGCGTTGGCCGCGACCGCCCGCCAGGAGCAGAATGGAGCAGGGCGGCAGAGGTGTATTCGAAGTCATCGCACTTCTCCATGGGGGCGGCGAAAAAATAAGGCGCTGTGATATAACACCGGGCTGTTTCTCCTACAACTGGACGAGCCTATGAAAGCCAAGGCTGATGTACCTTTCGCACCGCTCAACATCGCGGTGTTGACGGTCAGCGATACCCGTACCCTGGAAACCGATACCTCAGGCCAGGTCTTCGTCGACCGCTTGAGCGCCGCCGGTCATAACCTGGCCGCCCGGGTATTGCTCAAAGATGATCTCTACAAAATTCGCGCGCAAGTCGCCAACTGGATTGCCGATGAGGTCGTGCAGGTGGTGCTGATAACTGGCGGCACCGGTTTCACCGGTCGCGACAGCACGCCGGAAGCGGTGAGTTGCCTGCTGGATAAGCAAGTTGATGGTTTCGGTGAATTATTCCGGCAGATTTCGGTAGCGGATATCGGCACATCGACGGTTCAGTCCCGGGCTTTGGCCGGTCTGGCCAATGGCACGCTGGTTTGCTGCTTGCCGGGCTCGACCAATGCGGTGCGCACCGGTTGGGATGGCATTCTCGCCGAACAGCTGGATTCCCGGCACCGTCCTTGCAATTTCGTGGCTCATTTAAAGCAGGCGGCACCCTGTGAATCCCGTGGGTAAGCCAGGCAAGGCTGGCAGTCTGTTGGCTGTCGAGGTGGCGCTGGCACGTTTACTGGAAATGGCTGAAGCCTCGAAAATTCGGGAGCGCGAGCGCTTGCCGTTAGCTCGGATTCAGGGCCGCGTACTGGCGGATGATCTGATTTCGACACTCGATCTGCCGCCCTGGCCCAACAGCGCGATGGACGGATATGCCTTGCGCCTGGCCGACTGGACGGGAGAACCGCTGGAGGTCAGTCAGAAGATTTTTGCAGGCAATGCTCCTCAGCCCCTGGAGCCGGGAACCTGTGCGCGGATCTTCACCGGCGCGCCTGTGCCCGCAGGTGCCGACTGTGTCGAGATGCAGGAAAACGCCGAAGTCCTGGCGGATGAGCGGATACGTTTCGCCGAGATCATGACCCCGGGACAAAATATCCGGCCACAAGGCCAGGAAACTACCGTTGGTGAGCTGATCTTGTCTGCCGGAACGCGCTTGGGTCCTATCGAACAGGGGTTGGCGGCTTCCCTGGGATGCGCTGAACTGGACGTGGTACGCAAGGTTCGTGTCGCGGTCCTGTCTACCGGGGATGAATTGGTTGAGCCAGGCCAGACCCTTGGGCCGGGACAGATCTACAACAGTAATCGAGTGTTGCTCTGCAGTTGGTTGCAGCGCTTGGGTTGTGAGGTGATCGATGCCGGCATTCTTCCCGATGATTTAGTGACCACTCGTGCCCGACTGGGCGAGTTGAAGGATGTCGACCTGATTCTCTCAACGGGTGGTGTATCGGTGGGAGAGGCCGACTTCCTGGGCATTGCCTTGCGGGAAGAGGGCGAGTTGACGCTGTGGAAGCTTGCCATCAAACCAGGCAAACCGCTGACGGTCGGGCATTTTCGCGGGGTGCCTGTGATTGGTTTACCCGGTAATCCGGCGTCAACCCTGGTGACCTTTGCTTTGCTGGCAAGACCCTATCTCTTGCGCCGCCAAGGCGTGAAAGAAGTCGAGCCCTTGAAGATTCAGGTGCCGGCAGGATTTGTCTGGCCCAAGGCCGGCAATCGACGTGAGTACTTGCGCGGACGTCTGGAGAGTGGCCGGGCAATCATCTACAAGAATCAGAGCTCGGGTGTACTGCGCAGTGCTGCCTGGGCTGATGGCCTGGTTGAAGTGCTGGAGGGCCGTACCCTGACCGAAGGTGATTGTGTGGGCTTCATCCCCCTGAGCGAAGTCTTGAGCTGATCTTTGCCTTTTTCCACGCAAGCCTGGTCGGGCGAGTCAGTCTTGCGTGGAGGACGCTCTATCAGTGAGCCAGAAGTGTCACGACCTGGTCGAAACGACTGTTGGCGATCCAGGCCAAAAGCCCCAGGACTACGGCTGTCCCACCCACTGAGTAAGCGAGCCTGTGTTTGATGGACTTGACGTCGCCGCGGACTGCATCCATGTCTTTCCGGATGTTCTTGAGGTGTGCCTCCAGTTCAATGACGCGAGGTTCCATATCGACTTCTCCGGTGGGCTTTGCGCTGTTTTTGAATTCGCAATGATGATTGGCACGATTCTCTGCGGACGGCGCAACCGGAGTTACCGGTAGCCTGAGCTTATGGTTCTGCATGGAGTAAAACGCCCCTTGCTTTAAAGCCATTCCAGTGGCTGATGTTGACTATGGATTTTGGGGGGCTTAAAGAAGTTCCATTCATTGTTTGCACGTCCCTGTGTGTTTTCATTGCTGATTAGCGGATAACCGCAGAGCCAACGTTGTACCAGATCGTCCTTGCGGGTCAATTGAGCCTATTCCTCATATCTTGTAAGAAAAAATACCGCTCTGTAGGACTCAAGCCTGCTTCTTCTGGAAATAATTCAAATCCTTGCAACTTTTATGAGGCGCTGTGAGGTCAACATGTCTCATGTGGATTCCAGAAAGGGGGAGTAACAAAAATGAGCGAGCGCAAGGCGCTGTTGATTCTGCATGGCAAGCAGGCACTCAATGAGCTGGTCCGTGCAGCAGTCGAGAGCAAGCGCCAGCAGGGCTGGGAACTGGCTGTTCGACTGACCTGGGAGGCCGGTGATGCACAGCGGCTGGTGGGGGAAGCGCTGACGGCAGGTTATATGCAACTCATTGCTGGCGGCGGTGATGGCACCTTGCGTGATGTCGCCGAAGCCATGGCGGCGCATTCGACGCAGGCCAGTCTGGTGCTTTTACCCTTGGGCACCGCCAACGATTTTGCTCGCGCCGCCGGTGTGCCTCTGGAGCCCGCTCAGGCGTTGGACCTTCTGGAGGTTGCGCCGCAAGCCATTGATCTGGGAGAAGTCGGCGGGCAGGTTTTCCTGAACATGGCCACGGGCGGCTTTGGCAGCCAGGTCACGGCCAATACCTCCGAGGATCTGAAAAAAATTCTCGGAGGCGCGGCTTATCTCTTTACGGGTTTATCGCGTTTCAGTGAGCTGCATGCGGCTTATGGAGAGTTGCAGGGGCCGGATTTCCACTGGCGCGGTGAGCTGTTGGCATTGGGCATCGGCAATGGTCGACAGGCTGGCGGTGGTCATGTGTTGTGCCCGCAGGCGCTGGCTGACGATGGTTTGCTCGATATCAGTATTTTGCCGGCGCCGCAGGAAGTGGTCGGCACCTTGAAAGACCTGCTGACCGACGGCTTCGGGATCGACAACATGTTTGTGCGAGCCCGCTTGCCATGGGTCGAAATCAAAGTCTCGGAGGGGCTTTACATCAACCTCGACGGCGAGCCTTTGGAGGGAGATAGCCTGCGTTTCTCGGCGCGTGCGGCGGCATTACGCGTGCATTTGCCTGAGGGCTCGCCGCTGCTGAGTGCGTCGTATCCCGTTAATCGTCCAGGCTGATGATCTGCTCACGCACGGCGAATAGCACCAGGCCAGCCACGTCATAGATCTGCAAGCGTTTCATGATTTGCGAGCGGTGGGTTTCGACAGTCTTGATGCTCAGGCCCAGACCGTTGGCGATTTCCCGAGTGGACTTGCCACGAACAATCAGCCGCAGAATCTCCAGTTGACGTGCCGTCAGGTTATGCGAGTCCAGGGTTTGTGGCTGATTTTTCTGGGTTCGGATCAGCGCCTGGTTGATCACGGTATGGGCGATGGCCGGGCTCAGGTAGCGTTCGTTGTTGCGCAAGGCATCCAGGGCATGTGCGAGTTCGGTGGCCGTGGTGTCTTTGAGCAGATAGCCATAAGCACCGGATTCCAGTGCTTGCATGATGAGTGCTGGATCGGTGTGCATCGACAGGATGAGCACTTTGCTCTGCGGGCGGGCTCGTTTGAGTCGCTGCAAGGCTTCAAGGCCACCGGTTTCCTTCATGGAAATATCCAGCAGGATGATGTCCGGGGACAATTGCTCGACCATCTCGAGTAACTGTGAGCCATCATTGGCCTCACCGATTACCGCATAGCCGGGAATATCCAGCACCAGAGCGCGCACGCCAGCCCTGATAAGCGAGTGGTCGTCCACTAGAAGTAAGTTACAAGTCAACGCATAACCCTATTCGTACTGGCCCGTTCGAGCGCCCGGGGAGCCCAAGGGAAGAGTGCTTCGATTTGAGTGCCTTTGCCCGGTTCGCTGGTCACGGTCAGCGTGCCACCTAACAGATCGATCCGTTCCGACATCCCGGCCATTCCGCGTTGCCCCTCACGAGCGGGGTCCGCCGCGGGGGCGAAACCCTGGCCATCGTCGCTGATCAACAGTGCCAGGCCTTGGGGCAGGCGTTGCAGGCGGACCAACAGATTCTTGGCTTGGGCGTGACGCAATATATTGGTAACGGCTTCTTGAGTGATTCGAAAGGCCGCCACCGCCATTTCCTCCGGTATGCCTGCCAAGCGTTGATGGCATTCCAGACTCCAGTTTACTGACGTATTGGCCAGGGTCCTGAGCAAGTGTGCACGCAGACTGGCTTCCAGACCGAGACTGGCCAGTTGCCGCGGATTCAATATGGCCGACACATCACGAACCTTGGTCAGGGTTTCGTCCAGCGTATCGCAGAGCACCGAACATTGACCCTGCAGTTCTTCGGGCAATCGACGTTTGAGCCATTCACTTTGAAGTTTTGCAGCCGTCAGCAATTGACCGATATCGTCGTGCAATTCACGACTGAGTCGGTGGCGTTCGTTTTCTTGCACCTCCAGCAGGCGGTCGGCCAACTCTTGAGGCTGAAACTTTATTGATTTGCGCGAGAGGCGATGCCTCACCCAGACGCAGGCCAGCGCTGCGCAATTGAGCACCAGCAGACTCGTCGGCAGAGGCATGGACAAGCTGTAGACCAGCAGGCTGCCCAGTGCCGAGCAGGTACACACTAAAAGCGTGAACCGGCGCGCGTTTTTTCGTGAAGGTCGCCACAGGGTGATTGACTTGAGGCTGGCGTACATAGCGGATGGAGCCAATGGATGTTCGCTGCGGGCAGACCGCCATAGTGGCTGGCGTGTCTCTATGTGGAAATCTGCTGTATGACTCATCTTCGATGGCCGGGTAAGGCTGCGAAATACAGCCTTCAGTGTTATCCGGCTATTCTCGAATAGCGTCACTCTGCCATTAATTGGCGTCAACTAATGGGCGGCATAATACCACTTAAGATACCGTTGGTCGCGTTCGGTATATAGCGCTATACAATTGGCCAATTAGCTTTCTGGACGAAGCTTCCACAATGGAAAAACTTTCGACTTGTCCTCGATTGTGCCAAACGCTTATTGACCGGCACGGGCCTGTAAATCGAGATAGAAGTCTGCTTTGACAGGCGTTAATTATTTGTTTCGAGCTGTCGTTACCCGGTATGCAATATTCAATTACGACTGAGCACACTCAAGTTAAAGAGCGCCAGCATGGCAATAAACATCGGCGACACGGCAAGGATATCGGGTGAATTCAAGCCTGCCGTTCCGAGAACGAAACGAGCGTGAACGGCCTGGAGCGGCCAGGCGGTTGAAATTGGCTTTGCCCCACTTGAAACGCAAACGCTTCAATCAAGGAGGTCTGCTCGCTGTCATCGAGACCGAGTTGACCCGTTGTCTGATCAATGAGTTCGAGTTGCCAGGCCATTAGCGTGAAGCAATCCTTGAGCGCATCCAGTGCCTGATCGTGCAGGTTCATGTGGTTCTGAGCGTGGCTCAGCAATCCATGAAGATGCAGCGAGAACTCCGAAACCGCCGCCAGTGCAAGGGCATCGGCCTTGCTGGCCAGTTTGAGAAGGGTGCTGAGCATGCAATCGATGGCGTCCTTGTCATTGCTGATCAATTGCAAATGACTCAGGCACTCCTCGGATTTGGCCAGGAGTGTTTCAGCCTCGATGAGAAACTCCGGAAACCGCTGAGCCCATTCTTTCGGATCGTTCGGCATGCTTATCTCCACAACGTCATGTCAGATGAGGGAATGTCGTGTGTGCCAACGAGAACCTTACGTGTCCCGGCGCTGCCAGACGGTCGTGAGATCGCGCTCCGGCAGGCTTGGGCGCCGGCTGGGGAACTCGAGAGGGTGGATGGCCACTGACCTGCGATCGCACACAAAAGCCTGACTCCGTTCATGCAATGAGAATGGCGTCACATTAATGGCTATTGGATATTGCGAACATCAGGTTGGGCCTGATTGTTACTAGGGGAATCCCTTACGCAGGGGAACCTAACGTGCAAACCGAGGTCGCGCGGCAGGGGATGAAGCAGATGGAAATCACGGAGCCAGTAAAACATGATGTTAATGTGACATCAATGCCTGATCATGGCATTTTGTGCGGGGGTCAAGGTCCGGCGAAAACAGCCGATAACTCCCTTTAGTGAATTCATCAGAACAAGCCCAGGAGTCATTAATGGCCGGCATTCTCGACACGGTAGACCAACGCACGCAACTGGTGGGTGAGAATCGCCTGGAAATTCTCATGTTCCGGCTGGCCGGACGGCAATTGTTCGCGATCAACGTCTTCAAGGTCCAGGAAGTGCTGCAACTGCCGAAGCTGACCCTGATGCCCCAGCGTCACCCCTTTGTTTGCGGCGTGGTCAACCTGCGTGGCCAGACGCTGCCGGTGATCGACCTGTCCCAGGCCATCGGCATGCGTCCGCTGGTGCCAAGCCCCACCAGTACGATCATCGTCACTGAGTACAACCGCTCGGTACAGGCGTTTCTGGTCGGTGGGGTGGATCGCATCGTCAACATGAACTGGGAAGCCATCCTGCCACCGCCCACCAGTGCCGGTCGCCAGCATTACCTGACCGCCATCAGCAAAGTCGATGACCAGTTGGTGGAAATCATCGACGTCGAAAAAGTCCTGGCCGAAATCGTTCCTTATAACGCCAAGGTTTCCCGCGACAAACTCGATGATCCGGTTCTGGAGCTCGCCCGCGGCCGTGAAGTGTTGCTGGTGGATGACTCGAACGTGGCCCTGTCGCAATTGCGCGACACCTTGGGCCAGTTGGGCGTGAAGATGCACATCGCCAGCGATGGCCTGAAGGCGCTGAACATGCTCAAGGCCTGGGCTGATACCGGTGAGGTCATGACCGACAAGCTGCTGATGATCTTCACCGATGCGGAAATGCCGGAGATGGACGGCTATCGCCTGACCACCGAAATTCGTAACGATCCCCGTTTGCGCGGCCTTTATGTGGTTTTGCATACCTCGCTGTCGGGTAGCTTCAACGATTCGATGGTCAAGAAGGTCGGCTGCGACAACTTCCTCTCCAAGTTCCAGCCCGACAAACTCGTCGACGTAGTGCGCCAGCGCCTGATGCTCGACGCAGTACCTGCTTGATAACGATCTGGAAAAAAGCGCAGTTGCAGTGTTCGGGCGCGCTGCGCAGCCAAGCCCCAATGCCGGTAAGTTGAGCGACGAAAATCCTGTGGGAGCGTGGCTTGCCCGCGAAGAATGCACCGCGGTTTTTCAGGTATTACGCGTCATCGTTCTTCGCGGGCAAGCCACGCTCCCACAGGTTCTGCGCAAACTCCCCCCGCCACAGGGGCTTTGATTCGGTGATCAAGCTCGTATAGGGTGGCGTTTTTACCCACCAGGGAGTTGGCCATGCGTCTGAGCGCGCTTTATCGTTTTCCGTTGAAATCCGGCAAGGGCGAGACCCTCAATCAGGTCAGCCTGGACAAGCTGGGGCTGGACGGTGATCGACGCTGGATGTTGGTGGACGAGGCCAGCGGGCGCTTTCTGACCCAGCGCGCGGTGGCGAAAATGAGTCAGCTGTCGGCGTTATGGAATGCCGACGGCGGCTTGACCCTCAGTGCCCCGGACCATTCGCCGATCGATATTGCGTTGCCTGACGGTGAGGCCGATCTGCGTGGCGTGACCATCTGGCGCGACACCTTGCGCGTTCCCGATGCCGGCGATGCGGCGGGTGCCTGGGTCAGTGAGTTCATCGGTAAGCCGACGCGTCTGGTGCAAGTGCCGCTTGATCGCGCGCGGACCACCCAGGCCGGCTATGGCAAGGACGATGATCAAGTGGCTTTTGCCGACGGATTTCCATTGTTGCTGATTGGTCAGGCGTCGCTGGAAGACTTGTCGAGCAAGGTCGGGCGGCCGCTGGAGATGTTGCGTTTTCGGCCCAATCTGGTGATCGAGGGCAGCGAGGCATATGCCGAAGATAGCTGGAAGCGCATCCGCATCGGCGATGTCGAGTTCCGCGTAGTCAAGTCCTGTTCACGCTGTATTCTGACCACTATCGATCCGCAGACCGGCGAGCGCAGCGAAGATCGCGAACCTTTGGCGACCTTGCAGAAATACCGGGCCCAGGAAGACGGCGCGATGTTCGGTCAGAATCTGGTCAATGACGGCAATGGCCGGCTCGAAGTCGGCATGCCGGTGACGATCCTCGAATAAAAGCCCTTCAAAATGAAAAATGCCCGTGTCCAAGGACACGGGCATTTTTTTATCGCTGTGAAAACCCAGGGTTTTAGCCGCGGTATTCGCACAGGTAAGCGGTGTCGACGGCCACTTTCAGCTGGAACTTGCTGTTGGCGGGCACGTTGAACTGGCTGCCGGCGGCGAAGGTTTCCCAATCAGTGCTGTCAGGCAGTTTGACGGTCAGGGCGCCGGACACCACGTGCATGATTTCACGCTGGCTGGTGCCGAATTCGTATTCGCCCGGTGCCATGACGCCGATGGTCGCCGGACCTTCAGCGGTGCCAAAGGCGATCGACTTGACGGTGCCGTCGAAGTACTCGTTGACTTTAAACATGGGCGGTTCCTCGAAAAGGGCTAAAAAGGGCCGGCCAGTATGCACAAGGTGTCGATAGGCGTCACCTCCTGCACTCAAGGATTAGCAGGGAAAATCAGCGGTAACAAACGTGCGGTATTGCGTGCATCCTCCAGCGCCCGATGCTGCTGACCGTTGAATTGCAGGCCCGCCAGTTGCAAGGCGCCATTAAGCCCCAGCGGGCGCTCGAGCCGACGAGCCTTGGCGAAGCGTTGCTTGAGGTTCATGTGCGGCACCCGGCTCAGGGCGCTGTCGAGTTGCAGGCGCTGCCAGTCCTGAAGCAGTTGTTTGCGGTCGTAATCGCCCCAACTGGCCCAGCCTTCGAGACGCGCGTGATGTTGGCCGAGCCAGCGTTCGAACAACGGCCAGACGTCGGTGAGCGGCTGTGCGGCATCGATATTGGCCTGGGTGATGTGGGTCAGTTCCCGGCAAAACGGCGTCAGCAAGGGCCTGCGCAACGGGCGCACGAAGCACTGGAAGTGATCCAGTTCCTGGCCCTTGCGGTCCACGAGGGTGGCGCCGATTTCGATGATTTCCATTTCCGTTACTGGCCAGCCACCCTCATCGGTGGTGGCTTCCAGATCAATGACCAACCAGTGAGGCATCGCAGGGTTCCTGGTATCCGCGTCCTGATAGGGCTTGAGCGTAGCCAAACCCGGCGGATCCGCCTAGCGGCTTATTCGACCTCTAATAAAATCTGACGATTTTTGACCTGATCGCCGACCCTGACCTGCAAGCGTTTGAGCACGCCGTCGATACCCGATTTGAGCGGATGCTCCATTTTCATCGCTTCGAGCACCACCAACAGCTGACCTTTGCTGACCGGGCTGCCCTCACTGACCAATACATCGACGATCGCCCCGTCCATCGGCGCCTTGAGCGTGCCGGAACTGACACTGGCCTGGCCGCTGACCAGCGCCTGGGTCCGATCGACCAGCCGCAGGCTGCCGGGGCGCGTGAACAACCAGAGTTGTCCGGCCTCGAGGCGGTAGGCATGGCGTTGGCGGATGCCGTCGATTTCCAGGGTGGCCCAGCGTCCGTCGCACCCGATGACCTGCAGTTCGACGGCGCGGGCGCCGATCTGAGCGCGGTAGGGTTTGCCAGGTTCAGCGTTCAATTCCACCGGCCAATCCCGATCCTCCAGGCCGATTCGGTAGTGCAAAGGGACGCTGGCGTTATTGCGCCAACCGGCCAGCGGGGCACGGTGAGCCTGGGCTGAAGCTTGATAAAACAGCGTCGCCGCGATGGCCAGTTCCTCGGCGCTTGGCACATGGGGGTGCAGGCAGGGCTGGTCGGCAAGGTGTGTGGGGATGAACCCGGTGCTGAACTCGCCGCTGATGAACTGCGGATGCTCCAGCAGACTGGCGAGCAAGCGCTGATTGCTCTGCACGCCCAGCAAGACGCTGTCCTGTACCGCCCGCAGCAACTTGCGCCGGGCTTCTTCGCGCGTGGCGCCGTGGGCGATGAGCTTGCCCAGCATCGGGTCATAGAACGGGCTGACAGACTGACCTTCGATCAAGCCATGGTCGATCCGCACGCCGCCTTGCAACGCCGGCTCCCAGGCCGCAACTCGCCCTGTTTGCGGCAAAAATCCCAGGGCCGGATCTTCGGCATACAAGCGCACCTCCATGGCATGCCCGTTGAGCTGCACCTGTTCCTGTCGCAACGGCAGTGGCAGCCCTTCGGCAACGTGTAACTGCCAGGCCACCAGGTCGAGGCCGGTGATCAGTTCGGTCACCGGGTGTTCCACTTGCAGCCGGGTGTTCATCTCCAGGAAGTAGAACTGCCCGCGAGCATCGAGCAAAAACTCCACGGTGCCGGCGCCGACGTAATGCACTGCGCGTCCCGCCTTGAGCGCCGCTTCGCCCATCGCCTGGCGCAACTCGGCGGTCATTACCGGGCAAGGCGCTTCTTCGATGATTTTCTGATGGCGGCGCTGGATCGAACAATCGCGCTCGCCGAGGTAGATCAGGTTGCCGTGCAGGTCGCCAAACACCTGAACCTCGACGTGACGCGGATCGATCAGGGCCTGCTCCAGGATCAGTTCGTCGCTGCCAAACCCATTCAGCGCCTCGGAGCGTGCAGTGCGGATCTGCTCCAGCAACTCTCCAGCGCTGTGCACCAGGCGCATGCCACGACCGCCACCGCCGGCGCTGGCCTTGATCATCAGCGGGTAGCCGATGCGTTCGGCTTCGCGGCTCAGGGTCGCGTCGTCCTGTTCGCTGCCCTGATAGCCTTTGATGCAGGGCACGCCCGCGTTGATCATGGCGAGTTTCGACAGGCGCTTGCTGCCCATCAGCTCGATGGCCTCGGGGCTCGGGCCAATGAAGATGATGCCGGCCTGTTGGCAGGCGAGGGCGAATTCTGCGTTTTCCGAGAGGAATCCGTAACCGGGGTGGATCGCATCGGCACCGGTGCGCCGGGCGGCGTCGATGATTGCCGGGATGTTCAGATACGACTGCTGCACCGGGGCCGGGCCGATGTTCACGGCTTCGTCGGCCATCTGCACATGCAAGGCATCGGCGTCGGCGTCGCTGAATACCGCGACGGTGCGGTAGCCTAGCTCTTGCGCGGTGCGCTGGATGCGGCAGGCGATTTCACCTCGGTTGGCGATCAGGATTTTGCTGAAGGCGGGCATGGGATATTCCCTTTGTATTGCTGTGAATGTGATGGCCCCATCGCGAGCAGGCTCGCTCCCACATTTGAAATGCATTCCCCTGTGGGGGAGAGCCTGCTCGCGATGCTTTTAAGGCGCCCAACCCGGTTTACGCTTTTGCACAAAGGCCATGGTCCCCTCGACGCCTTCGGCCCCGGTCACCGCTTCACCGAACCACTGCGCCGCCTGATCCAGCAGGTCATCGGAGGGTTGTCCGGCACTCGCCAGCAAAAGTTTTTTGGTCACCGCATTCGCCCCCGGGGCGCAACACAGCACATGGGCCAGCACTTCATCGAGGCGTTCGGCCAACGCTTGCGGGTCATGCTCGACAAAATGCACCAGCCCCATGCGCCGTGCCTGGGTGCCATCGAAACGCGCCGCCGTCAGGGCCAGTCGGCGGGCCTGGGTCAGGCCGATGCGCTGTACCACGAACGGCGCGATCTGCGCTGGCAACAGGCCGAGGCTGGTTTCCGGCAGGCCGAATTGCGCTTGATGATCGGCCATGGCGATGTCACTGACACAGGCCAGGCCGAAGCCGCCGCCAAGCACCGCGCCTTGTAGAACAGTGATGACCACTTGCGGCGCGTGCTGGGTTTCTTCCAGCAAGGCGCCGAACGCGCGGTTCAAGTCGCGGTAGGCGGTCGCGCCTTGAGCGCGGGCATTGGCCATGTCCTTGATGTCGGCACCGGCACAAAAATGCCCACCGGCACCGCCGATCACCAACGCGCGAATCTGCCGGTCATCCCGGACCGCCGCCAGCACCGCACGCAGCTCGGCGACCATCTGCAGGCTCATGGCATTACGGCTGTCGGGACGATTGAGGGTGATGTGCAGGACGCCGTTATGCCGTTCGAGCAACAGGGTCTGACAAACGGGGAGGGTGCTCATTTCTTTTTCCCCGGCAGGATGCCCATGAGTTTGCAGATGATCCCCAGCATGATTTCGTCGGCACCGCCGCCGATCGATACCAGCCGCACGTCGCGGTAAGCCCGGGCCACCGGGTTGTCCCACATGAAGCCCATGCCGCCCCAATATTGCAGGCAGCTGTCGCTGACTTCCCGCCCGAGTCGCCCGGCCTTGAGCTTGGCCATGGATGCCAGACGGGTGACGTCCTGGCCTCTGATGTATTGCTCGGTGGCCTGGTAGACCAGCGCCCGCAGGCATTCGATTTCGGTTTGCAATTCAGCCAGACGGAAGTGGATGACCTGATTGTCGATCAGCGCATTGCCAAAGGTTTTACGCTCCTTGCAATACTCGATGGTGCTGTCGACGCAGTATTCCAGGCCTTTGATCATGTTCGCCGCGCCGAACAGCCGTTCTTCCTGGAACTGCAGCATCTGCATCATGAACCCGGCGCCTTCGTGGCCGATGCGGTTGCGTTGCGGCACGCGCACGTTGTCGAAAAACACCTGGGCGGTTTCCGAGCTGCGCATGCCGAGTTTGTCCAGGTGCGAGCTGAGGCTGATGCCGGGGCTGTTCATCGGCACCATGATCAGCGACTTGTTGATGTGCGGTTTGTCGTCCGAAGTATTGGCCAAAAGGCAGATGAAATCGGCGCTCGGCGAGTTGGTGATCCACATCTTGCTGCCGTTGATCACGTAGTCGTCGCCGTCCTTGCGGGCGGTGGTTTTCAAACCTGCCACGTCGGAACCGGCACCGACTTCGGAGACACCGATACAGCCGACTTGTTCGCCGGTGATCGCGGGGCGGAGGAATTCTTCGCGCAACTCATCGGAGCCGAAGCGCGCCAGGGCCGGGGTGCACATGTCGGTCTGCACGCCGATGGACATCGGAATGCCGCCGCAATGAATGGTGCCGAACTCCTCGGCCGCCACAATCGAGTAGCTGTAGTCGAGCCCCATGCCGCCGAATTTTTCCGGTTTGGAAATCCCCAGCAGACCGAGGTCGCCCGCCTTGCGGAAGATCTCATGGATCGGAAAACGCCCGGCTTTTTCCCATTCCTCGACGTGAGGATTGATCTCGTGATCGACGAATTGGCGGACGGTGCGGCGCAGTGCTTCGTGTTCCTGGGTGAAGATCATTTTTATTGTTCTCCTGATCGCCGCTTAGAAGCGGGCTACGCCGAAGCTGTTGGGTTGCAGCGCACGAACCTCGGACTCATGGCAGATGTCGAGCAAATAGCCGAGCAACGTGCGGGTGTCCCGCGGATCGATCAGCCCGTCGTCCCACAGATTGGCGCTGCCATACAGCGCGGTGGACTGGCTGTCGAGTTTCTGCGCGGTGACCTGTTCCAGCATGTCGAGCATTTTGGGATCGGGCACCAACCCGTCCTTCAGCTGTTTGGCTTCGGTGACGATCCGCAGCACTTTGCCGGCCTGGGCGCCGCCCATCACTGCTGTGCGGCTGTTGGGCCAGGCGAAAATGAAACGCGGATCGAGGCCGCGACCGCACATCGCGTAATTGCCGGCGCCGTAGGAACCGCCGACGATGATCGTCAGTTTAGGCACTCGGGCATTGGCCACCGCTTGAATCATTTTCGCGCCGTGCTTGATCACGCCTTGCTGTTCCGACTCGGTGCCAACCATGAAACCGGTGGTGTTGTGGAAGAACAGCAGCGGCGTCTGGCTCTGGTCGCAGAGCTGAATGAACTGCGCCGCCTTGCTCGCGCCTTTGGGCGTGATCGGGCCGTTGTTGCCAATGAAACCGCAGGCTCGACCCTGGATTTGCAAATGCCCGCAGATTGTTTGCTGGTCGAATTCGCCCTTGAATTCGAGGAAGTTCGACGCGTCGGCAATCCGGGCGATGATTTCGCGCACGTCGTAGGGTTTTTTCGGGTCATCCGGGATCAGCCCCAGCAGTTCGTCGATGGGGTAGAGCGGTTCTTCCCACCGACGTTCGGGTAACCATGGCAGCTGATCGTTCCACGGCAACAGGCTGATGATCTCGCGCACCTGGCGCACGCCGTCGGCATCGTTCTCGGCCAGGTATTCGGCGGTGCCGGCGGTTTGCGCGTGCATCTGGGCGCCGCCCAGCTCCTCATCGGTGGCGACTTCACCGGTGGCGGCCTTGAGCAGCGGCGGCCCGGCCAGAAACAGCTTGGCTTTGCCGCGCACCACCACCACGTAATCCGACAACCCTGGCTGATAAGCGCCGCCCGCCGTGGCCGAGCCATGGACCACGGTGATCTGCGGCAAGCCCATGGCCGACATCCGCGCCTGATTGGCAAAGCTGCGCGCGCCTTCGACGAAAATCTCCGCCGCGTAATTGAGGTTGGCGCCCCCGCTCTCGGCGAGGGTGATTACCGGCAGTTTGTTTTCCATGGCGATCTGTTGCAGGCGCAGGGATTTTTTCAAACCGCTGGGGGAAATGGTTCCGCCCTTGATCGCGCTGTTGTTCGCCACCACCAGCACCCGCACGCCGGACACATAACCGATCCCGGCGATCAAACCGCCGCCGGCCGAGGTGCCGTCCTTGTCGTCGTGCAGCTTGTAGCCGGCCAGGCTCGCCAGTTCGAGAAACGGCGCGCCGGGGTCGAGCAACAGATTGAGGCGTTCACGGGGCAGCAGTTGCCCGCGCTTGTCGAACCTGGGCTTGGCTTCGGCGGCTTTGTTCAGCAGGTTCTGCTCGAGCTGGCGGACCTGCTCGATGCCGGCCAGCATGGCCGCCCGGTTGCGGGCGAACGGTTCGCTGAACGGGTCTACCTGGGACTGGATGACCGGCATGCTTATTCCTTGTCCTTGAGCTCATCGGGTTTGGATGCGTCGGGTTTGAGCGCGTCGGGTCTGAGTACCTCGGGTAAATAGGCGCGGTGAAAGCCGTTGTACGAGTGACTGTTCTGCGCCTTGTGCATCGGCCAGGCGCGCCCGCCGAGGCTGGCGGCACCGTCGATGCGCAACGTGCTGCCGCTGATAAACGCCGCTGCCGGGCTGAGCAGGAAAACAATCGCCGCGCTGATTTCCGATTCGGTGCCGATGCGCTTGAGCGGCACGTGTTCGCACAGGGTCGGGATCACGGCCCGGAACGCGCCTTCGTAGGTGTCCATGCCACTGGAGGCGACCCAGCCTGGCGCGACGGCGTTGACCCGCACGCCGGCGTAACCCCATTCGAACGCGGCGGTCTTGGTGAAGTTGTCCATGCCCGAGCGTGCCGCGCCCGAGTGGCCCATGCCGGGCATGCCGCCCCACATGTCGGCGAGCATGTTGACGATGGCGCCGCCGTGCTTGCTCATGGATTGATTGAACACCTCCCGGGCCATCAGAAAACCGCCCACCAGGTTGGTGCGCAATATGGTTTCGAAACCTTTCTGATTGATCGACGCCAGCGGCGAGGGGTATTGCCCGCCGGCATTGTTGACCAGCCCATGAATCGGCCCGTGTTTGCGGATCAGCTCGCTGACCAGTCGCGTGACGGCATCTTCATCGCGGATATCGCAGACCTGCCAACTGGCTTTACCACCGTCTTCGGTGATTTCGGCGGTGACCTTTTTCAGTTTCTCGGTATTGCGCCCCACCAGCAGCACGTGTGCGCCGAGGGCGGCGAGCTCATGGGCGGTGCAACGGCCGATGCCGCTGCCGCCACCGGTAACGATGATGTTTTGGCCCGCGAACAGGTCGGGTTTGAAAATCGAGTCATAAGCCATGGCGACGGTCCTCTAGTTGACCTGATCAGCGATGCGCTGCGGCACCGGAATCTGGATCTCCAGCAGTTGTTGGGCGAATGCCTTGCCTTGCGGATCGATCCGCAGGCTGGCCACGCCACCGCCGCCGAGCGCGTTCTCCAGAAGAAAATTAAAGCTCTGAGTGCCGGGTAAATACCAGCGTTCCACGCGCCCGTGGATCGGATCGAGGACATGGCTCATCCAGTCGACCATCACCGCAGGTGTCAACGCTTCGGCAATCCACGGCAGGTAGTCGGGGTGACGGGCCATGACGCCGATATTGCTGTGATTGCCCTTGTCGCCGGAGCGCGCCACGGCGAGTTTGATCAGGGCCACGCTGGCGTCGGCGCGTTCTGTGGGTTGGGGCGGATCGAACGGTAGCGGCAAGTCATCCGGGTCGAGTGCATCGAGGGCGGGCAGGGCGCACGGGTGGCGCTCACCGGCGAGGTCGATTTCCAGGGTGCAGGCCGTTTTGTCGATCAGGAATGAAAACAGCCGGATCAGCGGGTACACCGTCGGCCGCCCGCCGACGATCCCGGTCAACCCTGGCGCCATGCCGGTCGCGGCCTGGGCGATTTCCCGGGAAAACAGAATCAAGGCCTGCTTGCTCGGATGGCGCACGGCGAGTTTGATCACCACTTCGCGGCTGTCCTGGCGCTGGCCGTGGGGGCCGTAAGTGGCTTCGCTGCCCAGCAGTTCGATATTCACTTCGCTGTAGGGCGCCCAGCCGCGCTGGCTGAAGATTTCCGACGTCTTGTTGATAATCGCCTGGCTGACCCGGCGGGCCTTGGCCACGGCATCGATCCCGGCGATCAGGCAACTGGCGGTGCAACGGAAACCGTCCGGGTAGGTGGCGCTGACCTTGTACTGACCGGTCGGCGGCAAGCCTTTTGCCCCATGCACCTGAACCGCGTTTTTGCCTTGTTGCACGAGTTTGACCTGACTGAAATCGCACACCACGTCGGGCAGCAGGTAGGCCTGCGGGTCGCCGATTTCATAGAGCATCTGCTCGCCCACCGTCAGGGGCGTGACCAGGCCACCGGAGCCGTCGGGTTTGCTGACGATAAACTGGCCATCGGCGCCGACTTCGACGATGGGAAAACCGATGTGTTCGTAGTCGGGCACATCGCGCCAGTCGGTGAAATTGCCGCCGGTGCACTGGGCACCACATTCAATCAGGTGCCCGGCCAGTGCAGCCTGGGCTAGTTTGTCGTAGTCGTGCCACGACCAGCCAAACTCATGCACCAGTGCGGCGCTGACCACGGCGCTGTCGACCACGCGCCCGGTAATCACAATGTCGGCACCCAGACGCAGGGCTTCGACGATCCCCGGCGCGCCGAGGTAGGCGTTGGTCGACACGCACATCGGCGGCAGGGGCGCGCCACTGAACATCTCATGGAGGCCCAGGCTGCTCAGGTGTTTGAATTGTGGTTGCAGGTCGTCACCCGACAGCACGGCAATCTTCAGCGCCACCCCGGCCTTGTCGCAGGCAGCTTGCAGGGCAGAGGCGCAAGCTCGTGGATTGACGCCGCCGGCATTGCTGATCACCCGGATCTGTTGTTCCGCGAGCTGGTTGAGGAGGGGGCTGAGCACTTCGATGAAGTCGTTGGCGTAACCGGTGGCAGGATCTTTCATCCGCGCCCCGGCCATGATCGACATGGTGATCTCGGCCAGATAATCGAACACCAGGTAGTCCAGCCGCCCGCCTTCCACCAGTTGCGCGGCGGCGGTCGAGGTGTCGCCCCAGAATGCGCTGGCGCAACCGATGCGGATTGTTTCAGGCGCAGTCAATTCCATAACCACCTCCGACAGAAGTGCTTCGAGACTACCAAGCAAGCGCTTGGTTTGTAAACGGCTGAACTATCTTCTTCCCAAGCGCTTGCTTGGTCGCCCCCGCCAGCTTAAATTGCCCGCGCAACCCCACTGTTTCAGCGGGCAGCGGCGCAATTGATTGATCGACTGTAGGAGAGAACGGGTGGACGAGCAAAAAGCCCTGAGGGTGATGCGCGAATTGGTCGACAACGGCCAATTGACCGACCCGGACAGCGCTCGCGGCAAACTGCTGCAAGTGGCCGCTCACCTGTTTCGCAACAAAGGTTATGAACGGACCACCGTGCGCGATCTGGCCGGTGCGGTGGGCATTCAGTCAGGCAGTATCTTTCATCACTTCAAAAGCAAGGACGAGATCCTGCGGGCCGTGATGGAGGAGACTATTCGCTACAACACCGCATTGATGCGCGCGGCCCTGGCCGAGGCTGGCAACGTGCGGGAGCGTGTGTTGGCGCTGATTCGCTGCGAATTGCAGTCGATCATGGGCGGCAGCGGCGAGGCCATGGCGGTGCTGGTGTATGAGTGGCGTTCGCTGTCAGCCGAAGGCCAGGCGCAAGTGTTGGCGCTGCGTGATATTTATGAAGCCATCTGGCTGCAGGTGCTGGGTGAAGCCAAGGACGCGGGTTTTATCCGTGGCGACGTGTTCATCACCCGCCGTTTCCTGACGGGCGCGTTGTCCTGGACCACCACCTGGTTTCGTGCCGATGGCAGCATGAGCCTCGATCAATTGGCCGTTGAGGCGCTGATTCTGGTGCTTGAAGAACGGCAGTGAGCCGTCTATCTCGGCAGGAAACTGGCTAAGTTGGCGAAACCGCCTAGCTTGAATGCATTGATTAGTTTTTTCGGGGAGTGGCTGTCTTGATGTCTTCACCAATTCGAACGGCGTCGCGGCTTTTGCTGGCGGCGCTTGCAGTGTGCTGGGTGTTGCCGTCTCAGGCCGCACAACTGGTGCGGGTCGGTGCCGCGCATTTTCCGCCTTATACCGTGCGCCCGGAGTCCGGCGCCGATACCGGTCTGCTGCCGCAGCTGGTAGAAGCGCTGAATCAGCTGCAAACCGACTATCAGTTTGTGCTGGTGCCCACCTCCATTCCTCGACGTTTCAACGACTTCAAGGAAGGCCGGGTCGATATGGCGATTTTCGAGAACCCGGACTGGGGCTGGAAGGACATTGCGCATACCGACGTCGACATGGGCCTGGAAGATGCAGAAATCTTTGTCGCGCAGAAGAAACCCGATCGCGATGAGAATTACTTCAAGGACCTGGCGGGCAAGCGCCTGGCACTGTACAGCGGCTATCACTACGAGTTTGCCAATTTCAATGCCGACCCCAAGTATCTGGCCGACACCTACAACGCCACGCTGACCTATTCCCACGACAGTAACCTGCTGATGGTGCTGCGCGGGCGAGCAGACGTTGCCTTGGTGACACGTTCCTATCTGAGCGATTACCTGCTGCGTAACGAGACAGTCGGCGAGCAGTTGCTGGTGTCGCAACGCATCGATCAGGTCTATCACCATTACGCGCTGATTCGCCCGCAGGCGCCGATTACTGGCGAAGCCTTCGGCAAGTTGCTGCAAGGCCTGCGAAACAACGGCCAGATGCTGAAGATTTTCGACCCCTACAAAATTGCCCTGGTGCCGGTGGGCAAAAAAACCTGAAGCGGGCGATGGGTCGCGCATTTTGGCGACGGTGCTTAAATTATCTGCCCCGGCTCACGTCACATCGTTGAACTGTCGACGATTACCGTGAGCCCCTCCCATGTCCAATCTGAATGACCTGACCACCCTGGCATTGCCGTCAGGCAGCCGTCTTGTAGCCGATGAAACCGCAAGCCGCCTGAGCCTCAGCCTGCTAGGGCAGCCGCTGATCGAGTTGCGGCTGACCCGCGAGCCCGAGTTGCACCTGTGGCTGGAGGAGCGCTTCGACCGCCCGGACGGCCAGGCTTTCTGGGCGGCCTGTTATTGGCTGTTTGCCCGTGATCCGGCTTGCCAGCGGCTGACCTGGCACCTCGATGAGATGCCCACGCAAGCCTTGCTCAGCGGATTGCTGATCCCCACCGACGTTACCGCTCAGTATCGTTGCGAGCGCACGTTGTTCTGGCAATTGCCTCAGCCTTGGCTGGGTGAATCGCGCACCGGCAGCTATCCGCAGCAAATGGTCATCAGTGGCGGTAAGCGCCATCCATTGCGTGCGGTCAAACCCCGGGGTGAAGTCTATCGACGCTTCGATGCGCGGCTCGGCGCGTGGGTTTCCTTGCGCACGGTAGAAATCGAGCATGACCTGGCGCGCTTCAACCGCTGGCAAAACAGCCCGCGTGTGGCGAATTTCTGGCAGGAGGAGGGCAGTCTCGAAAAACATCGGGAATACCTGAGCAAGCTCCAAGCTGATCCGCACACACTGACACTGATCGGTTGCTTCGATGATCAGCCGTTTGCCTATTTCGAAGCCTATTGGGCCAAGGAAGATCGCATTGCGCCGTTCTATGACGCCGGCGATTACGACCGTGGCATTCACATGCTGGTGGGCGAAGAGCATCACCGTGGCCCGCATAAAGTGGCGAGTTGGTTATCGGCGCTGGTGCATTACCTGTTTCTTGATGATCCACGCACTCAACGGGTGGTCGCCGAGCCTCGCGCCGACAACGCGAAGATGATCGGGCATCTGCACAACCAGTGTTTTCACTGTGAAAAAGAGTTCGACTTCCCGCACAAGCGCGCGGCGTTGATGATGCTGGGGCGTGAGCGGTTTTTTGATCGGTGTTCGTTGGCTTGATGCGTAAGGCTCAAGACTTGCTTTGGTCTTGAGTCAGCCATCGCGAGCAGGCTCGCTCCCACATTGAATCTCCTGTGAACACATAATTTGTGAACACCAAAAATAGAATGTGGGAGCGAGCCTGCTCGCGATGGGGGCGCCGAGATTTCAGATATTAACGGCGCACGAAGGTATCCGCACGATTGCCCGACACCTTGCGGCAATGCACCAGTGCATCACGAATCATGAAGTTCACCAGGGTTGGCGAGACGCCGAGTTCCTTGGCGATGTCTTTTTGCGGCACGCCGTGCAGGCGGTACATCTCGAAGGCATAACGGGTGCGGTTGGGCAGCTCCGTCAGCGCATCGGCAATGTTTTCCAGGGTCGAGAAATTGATGTGCGAGGTTTCCGGCGAAGCGCCCTGAATCACCACGTTCAGGCCTTCCTCTTCCGGGCCCGAATACTTCTGCTCCAGCGCCTGCTTGCGGTAATGATCGATCGCCAGGTTGCGCACGATCTGGAACAGGTAGCTGAGCTGCGCCTTGATTGACGAGGTGATCTGCGGCGCCGATTGCAAGCGGAAGAACGCATCCTGCACCACGTCTTCGGCGCGTGATCGGCAGCCGGTAATGCGGGCGGCAATTTTGACCAGAATCAGTCGGTTGTCGACGAAGGCCTGAAGTAGCGGTGAATCGCACCTGCTTGTGGATACTTGTTCCGTCATTGGAAATCACCTTGCTGCAAATAGGGTCGTGGACGACAGGGGGGCGGAGTCGTCCTGAACATCGAGCGACAAATTAGGTTGAATGATAATGATTGTCAATTGAGAAATAGAATTGATTCCCATCGAAAGAGCAGCATGAGAACCGCGACACGCTGACTCGCCTACTGACCGCAAGCCTGCTGGCGCTCAAGCCTGGCGACTAATTATTTCAAGACCTCATCCGTTCTCATTGGTGAATGGCTGCGGGCGCAAGCCCCGCCAAAAACAGCATTCCCAAGCCTTGCGCGGTCGGCGAAGACCGCGTCCTGCATGCCCATGAACGGGTGTGACGTACGAAAACCGATTCCACTTGCAAGCCGAATTCAGGCAGGAAACCTCATGACCGACGCGTTCGAACTCCCCAGCACACTGGTCCAAGCCCTTCAGCGCCGCGCGGCCCTGACGCCGGACCGGGTGGCCTTGCGTTTTCTCGCCGAAACCCGGGATCAGGCTGTGGTGCTCAGTTATCGTGAGCTGGATCAGCGGGCGCGAACCATTGCCGGCGCGTTGCAGGCCCAGGTGTCGTTCGGCGATCGCGCGGTGCTGCTGTTTCCCAGCGGCCCGGATTACGTCGCGGCGTTTTTCGGCTGCCTGTACGCAGGTGTCATTGCGGTGCCGGCCTATCCGCCTGAATCGACCCGTCGTCATCACCAGGAACGCTTGCTGTCGATCATTGGCGATGCCGAACCGCGCTTGCTGCTGACCAGCGCCGACCTGCGTGACGCGTTACTGCAAATCAACGAGGCGCCGCCGCTGCTGTGTGTCGACACCCTCGACAGCGCCCTGGCCGAACGCTGGGTCGCGCCGGACTTGCACGGCGAGCACATCGCCTTCCTGCAATACACCTCCGGCTCCACCGCGTTGCCTAAAGGTGTGCAAGTCAGCCACGGCAACCTGGTGGCCAATGAACGGCTGATTCGCCATGGCTTTGGCATCGATCTCAATCCTGACGATGTGATTGTCAGTTGGCTGCCGCTGTATCACGACATGGGCTTGATCGGCGGTCTGTTGCAGCCGATTTTCAGCGGCGTGCCGTGTGTGTTGATGTCGCCGGCCTACTTCCTCGGCCGGCCATTGCGCTGGCTGGAAGCGATCAGCGAATACGGCGGCACCATCAGCGGCGGGCCAGACTTCGCCTATCGGTTGTGCAGCGAACGGGTCAGCGAATCGGCGCTGGAGCGCCTCGACCTGAGCGGCTGGCGCGTGGCGTATTCAGGGTCCGAACCGATTCGCCTCGACACCCTGGAGCGCTTCGCCGAGAAGTTCGCGGCTTGTGGCTTTACCTCGGACAGTTTCATGGCCTCTTACGGCCTCGCGGAAGCGACACTGTTTGTTGCCGGCAGTCCACGCGGTCAGGGCATTCCATCGTTGCGCGTGGATGATCAGGCGTTGGCGCAGAACCGTGCCGAGCCGGGCGATGGCCATTCGATCATGAGTTGCGGCATCAGTCAGCCGGATCACGCGGTGCTGATTGTCGATGCCGTATCGCTCGACGAACTCGCCGACAACGCGGTCGGTGAAGTCTGGGCCACCGGGCCGAGCATCGCCCATGGCTACTGGCGCAACCCCGAAGCCACGGCCAAGACGTTCGTCCAGCACGCCGGCCGCACCTGGCTGCGCACCGGCGACCTGGGCTTTTTGCGTGACGGGGAACTGTTCATCACCGGGCGCCTGAAAGACATGCTGATCGTTCGCGGTCACAACCTCTATCCGCAGGACATCGAGCAGACCATCGAGGGTGAAGTGGAGGTGGTGCGCAAAGGTCGCGTGGCCGCGTTCGCGGTCAACATCGAGGGGCAGGAGGGCATCGGCATCGCTGCGGAAATCAGCCGCAGTGTGCAAAAAATCCTGCCGCCCGAGGCGCTGATCAAAGCCATTCGCCAAGCGGTGGCCGAGGCGTATCAGGAGGCGCCGAGCGTGGTGGTGTTGCTCAATCCGGGCGCGCTGCCGAAGACGTCCAGCGGCAAGTTGCAACGCTCGGCCTGCCGCAATCGTCTGGCCGATGGCAGCCTCGACCGCTATGCGCTATTCCCGTCGGCAGACATCGCAAGCACGTCTGAAACCAGCACTGGCTCAGAGTTGCAAACCCTGATCGGCAATATCTGGTGCCAACAGCTCAGCGTCAAACAGGTCAGTGCCGATGACCATTTCTTCTTGCTCGGCGGCAACTCCATCGCCGCCACTCAAGTGGTCGCGCGACTGCGTGAAGCGTTGGGTCTGGAGTTGAACCTGCGGCTGTTGTTCGAAGCGCCAACCCTCGGCGCGTTCGCCGCCGCGGTTGCTCAGCAACAACAGGATGGCGGCGTGGCTCAGGGCGCGATCATGCCCTTGTCGCGCAGCGAAGCCATGCCGCAATCCCTGGCGCAAAACCGTTTATGGATCACCTGGCAACTCGACCCGCAGAGCAGCGCCTACACCATTCCCGGTGCCTTGCGCCTGCGCGGTGAACTGGACGAAGACGCCTTGCGCGCCTGTTTCCAGCAACTGATCGAACGTCACGAATCCCTGAGCACGCGGTTTTTCGAGCGTGATGGCGTGGCCTTGCAACAGGTCATTGCTGCCGGCGAATTCAACCTGCAAGTAATCGACATCAGCGACCTGCCGTCCGCCGAGCGTGAAGCCCGTGCGCAGCACATCCGCGAGGACGAAGCCCGTACCCGGTTCGATCTGGAAAAAGGCCCGCTGCTGTGGGTGACGCTGGTGCGCCTCGGCGATGAGGACCATCAATTGCTGGTGACGATGCACCACATCATCGCTGACGGCTGGTCGCTGAACGTGCTGATCGACGAGTTCTCGCGACTGTACGCGGCGGCCTCTCAAGGCCAGACCGTCAGTCTTCCAGGCTTGCCGACTCAATACGCCGACTACGGCAGTTGGCAGCGCCAATGGTTGGCGCAAGGGGAGGGCGAGCGTCAACTCGCTTATTGGAAAGCGCAGTTGGGCGTTGATCATCCGACCTTGAGCCTGGCCACCGACCATCCGCGTTCGACCCAACACACTCACAGCGCCGCCCGACACACGCTGCGCTTGGACGCGAGCCTGAGCGATGCCATTCGCCAGACTGCCCAGGCCCATGAATCGACGCCGTTCATGCTGTTGCTCGCGGCATTCCAGAGCCTGCTGCATCGTTACAGCGGGCAACGCGACATCCGCATCGGCGTGCCGAATGCCAACCGTCCGCGCCTGGAAACCCAAGGGCTGATCGGCTTCTTCATCAACACCCAGGTATTACGCGCCGAGGTGGATTCGCGACTGCCGTTCGTTGAGCTACTGGCGCAAACCCGTCACGCCGCATTGGGCGCGCAAGCGCATCAGGATCTACCGTTCGAACAACTGCTCGAAGCCTTCCCGCAGGCCCGCGAACAAGGCCTGTTTCAGGTCATGTTCAACCATCAGCAACGGGATCTCAGCGCGCTGCGTCGCTTGCCAGGGTTGCTCGCCGAGGAGCTGCCATGGCACAGCCGCGAAGCCAAGTTCGACCTGCAACTGCACAGCGAGGAAGATCGCAACGGTCGCCTGAGCCTGTCGTTCGACTACGCCAGCGAGTTGTTTGACCCGACGACCATCGAGCGCCTGGCCGAGCATTTCGCCAACCTGCTGCGAGCGGTCTGCGAACAATCGACGACCGCCATCGGCGACCTGCAATTGCTGACCCCGTGCGAACACGATCAACAATCCGCCTGGGGCACCGCACCCTGCACGCCAGCCAGTCATTGGCTGCCAGAATTGCTCAACGAACAAGCGCGCCAGACCCCGGAGCGCACCGCGTTGGTGTGGGATGGCGGCAGCCTGGACTTCGCCGAACTGCACGCCCAGGCCAACCGCCTGGCGCATTACCTGCGCGACAAAGGCGTCGGCCCGGACGTGTGCGTGGCGATCGCCGCCGAGCGTTCGCCGCAGTTACTGATCGGCTTGCTGGCGATCATCAAGGCCGGTGGCGCTTATGTGCCGCTGGACCCGGATTACCCGGCCGAGCGTCTGGCCTGGATGCTCAGCGACAGTGGCGTCGAGCTGCTGCTGACTCAGACCGAATTGCTCGGCCGCCTGCCGGCCACCGACGGCGTCAGCGTGATCGCCATGGACGCCCTGCATCTGGAGAGCTGGCCAAGCCATGCGCCGGGTTTGCATCTGAACGGCGACAACCTGGCTTATGTGATTTACACCTCCGGTTCCACCGGTCAGCCGAAGGGTGTTGGCAATACTCATGCGGCGCTCGCGGAACGCCTGCAATGGATGCAAGCCACCTACCGCCTGGACGAAACTGACGTGCTGATGCAAAAGGCGCCGATCAGTTTCGACGTGTCGGTGTGGGAATGCTTCTGGCCGTTGATCACTGGCTGCCGTTTGTTGATCGCCGGTCCCGGTGAACATCGTGATCCGCATCGCATCGCGCAACTGATTCAACAGCACGGTGTGACCACGCTGCACTTTGTGCCGCCGTTGCTGGCGTTGTTCATTGACGAACCGCTCAGCGCCGAATGCACCAGCCTGCGCCGGCTGTTCTGCGGCGGCGAAGCGTTGCCCGCCGAACTGCGCAATCGCGTACTGGAACACCTGCCGGCGGTGCAACTGCACAATCGCTACGGCCCGACCGAAACGGCGATCAACGTCACCCACTGGCACTGCACAACGGCTGATGGCGAGCGCTCGCCGATTGGCCGGCCATTGGGCAACGTGTTGTGCCGCGTACTCGACGACGACCTCAACCCGGTGCCGGCCGGTGTGCCGGGTGAACTGTGCATCAGCGGTATCGGTCTGGCCCGGGGCTATCTGGGCCGTCCGGCGCTGACCGCCGAACGTTTTGTGGTCGATCCGCTGGGCGAGCAGGGCGCACGTCTGTACCGCACCGGCGACCGTGCCCGCTGGACTGCCGACGGCGCGATCGAATACCTCGGTCGTCTCGATCAGCAGGTCAAACTGCGTGGTTTTCGTGTCGAGCCGCAAGAGATCGAAGCGCGTCTGCTGGCGCAGCCCGGAGTCGCCCAAGCGGTGGTGCTGGTGCGTGAAACGGCGGCGGGTGGGCAGTTGATCGGCTACTACACCGCCACTGAAACCAGCGAAACCATCGATGCTCAAACCACGCGCCTGAAAACCGCGCTGACGGCAGCGCTGCCGGAATACATGGTCCCGGCGCAACTCATGCGTCTGGATGAAATGCCGCTCAGCCCGAGCGGCAAACTCGACCGTCGTGCCTTGCCGGAGCCCCAGTGGCAAGTTCGCGAGCACGTCGAACCGGTCACTGCCCTTGAGCAACAAATCGCCAGCATCTGGCGTGAAGTGCTGGGCCAAACACAGATCGGCCTGCGCGACGACTTCTTCGCCCTCGGCGGCCACTCGCTGTTGGCCACGCAAATCATTTCCCGCACCCGCCAGGCTTGCGACGTCGAGTTGCCGTTGCGGGCGCTGTTCGAAAACAGCGAACTGGGTGCATTCGCCGAACAGGTTCGCTTGATCCAGGCCAGCGGCAAAACCAACAAGCAGCCACCGATCGAGAAGGTCGACCGCCGCCAACCGGTGCCGTTGTCCTATTCCCAGCAGCGCATGTGGTTCCTCTGGCAGATGGAACCGGACAGCCCGGCCTACAACGTCGGCGGCATGGCGCGGTTGCGCGGCGTGCTGGATGTCGGGCGTTTCGAAGCGGCGCTGCAAGCGCTGATCATGCGTCACGAAACCCTGCGTACGACCTTCCCGAGCATCGACGGCGTGGCCCGGCAACAGGTTCATCCGGACACTGGCCTGCGCATGGACTGGAAGGATTTCACCACGCTGGATGCCGATGGCCGCGAATGGCAGGTCCAGCAACTGGCCGATGACGAAGCCCATAAGCCGTTCAATCTGGAAACCGGGCCGCTGCTGCGTGCTTGCCTGGTCAAGACCGCCGAACAGGAGCATTACTTCGTCCTCACCCTGCACCACATCGTCACCGAAGGCTGGGCGATGGACATTTTTGCCCGGGAACTGAGCGCGCTCTACGAAGCCTTCGTCGATGACCGCGAGTCACCGTTGCAACCGCTGCCGGTGCAGTACCTGGATTACAGCGTGTGGCAGCGTCAGTGGCTGGAGTCCGGCGAACGTCAACGCCAGCTCGATTACTGGACCGCGCAACTGGGCCGCGAACATCCGCTGCTGGAACTGCCAGCCGATCGCCCGCGTCCGCCGGTGCAAAGCCATCAGGGCGAACTGTTCCGTTTCGATCTGAGCGATGACCTCGCGGCACGGGTCCGTGCCTTCAACGCCCAAAACGGTCTGACCCTGTTCATGACCATGACCGCCGCGCTGGCAGTGCTGCTTTACCGCTACAGTGGCCAGACCGATCTGCGCATCGGCGCGCCGGTGGCCAACCGCATTCGCCCGGAAAGCGAAGGGCTGATCGGCGCGTTCCTCAACACTCAAGTGCTGCGTTGCCGGCTCGATGGGCAGATGTCTGTCGGCGAGTTGTTCGAGCAGGTTCGCCACACCGTGATCGAAGGCCAGTCCCATCAGGACCTGCCGTTCGATCATCTGGTGGAAGCCTTGCAGCCACCGCGCAGTGCGGCGTACAACCCGCTGTTCCAGGTGATGTGCAACGTGCAGCGCTGGGAATTCCAGCAGAGCCGCACCCTGGCCGGGATGACCGTCGAGTACCTGGCCAACGATGCGCGAGCGACCAAGTTCGACCTCAACCTGGAAGTCACCGACCTCGACCATCGCCTCGGTTGCTGCCTGACTTACAGCACTGATTTGTTCGACGAGCCGCGCATTGCGCGCATGGCCGGGCACTGGCGCAACCTGCTGGAAGCGTTGCTCGCCGATCCGCAGCAACGCCTCAGCGAACTGCCATTGCTGGAGGCCACCGAACAGCAAAACCTGTTGGACAGCCTCGGCATCGAGCCGGGCGAGCATCGCCTCGATCAATGCATCCATCATCTGTTCAGCGAGCAAGCCCTGGTGCGCAAGGACGCGCCGGCCCTGACCTTCGCCGGGCAAACCCTGAGCTATGCCGAGCTCGACAGTCGCGCCAATCGTCTGGCCTGGATGCTGCGCGAGCGCGGTGTCGGGCCGCAGGTGCGGGTCGGCCTTATGCTTGCGCGTTCGCTGGAGATGGTCGTCGGCCTTCTGGCAATTCTCAAGGCGGGCGGCGCCTATGTGCCGCTGGACCCGGAATACCCGCTGGATCGCCTGCATTACATGATCGAAGACAGCAGCATCGGTTTGCTGCTTAGCGATGCGGCGATGTTCGCGGCGCTCGGTGAGTTGCCGGCCAGCGTCGGTCGCTGGTGCCTGGAAGACGACGCCGCTGCACTGGCCAACTACCCAGCCAGCGAACTGCCATTTATCAGCCTGCCGCAACATCAGGCGTACCTGATTTACACCTCCGGCTCCACCGGCAAACCGAAAGGCGTGGTGGTGTCCCACGGTGAAATCGCCATGCACTGCCGTGCGGTGATCGAACGCTTCGGCATGCGCCCGAACGACTGCGAATTGCACTTCTACTCGATCAACTTCGATGCCGCCACCGAGCGTCTACTGGTGCCGCTGTTGAGCGGTGCGCAGGTGGTCCTGCGTGCGCAAGGCCAGTGGGATGCGCAAGAAATCTGCGGGCTGATTCGTCGGCACCGCATCAACATTCTTGGTTTCACCCCAAGCTATGGCAGCCAGTTGGCGCAATGGCTGGTGACCCAGGGCGAAACCCTGCCGGTGCGCATGTGCATCACCGGCGGTGAGGCCCTGACCGGCGAACACCTGCAACGAATTCGCGCGGCGTTCAAGCCGAGCCTGTTTTTCAATGCTTACGGGCCGACCGAAACCGTGGTCATGCCGCTTGCCAGCCTGGCACCCGAGCAATTGGAAGAAGGGCTGGGCAGCGTGCCGATCGGCAGTGTGATTGGCGCTCGCGTCGCCTACATCCTCGACGCTGATCTGGCGTTGGTGCCGCAAGGCGCGACGGGCGAGTTGTATGTCGGCGGCGCCGGTCTGGCGCAGGGGTATCACCAGCGTCCGGGCATGACCGCTGAACGGTTTGTTGCCGATCCTTTTGCAGTGAACGGCGGGCGTCTGTATCGCACCGGTGACCTGGTGCGCCAGCGCGCCGATGGCTTGGTGGAGTACCTCGGCCGAATCGATCATCAAGTGAAGATCCGTGGTTTTCGCATCGAACCGGGCGAGATCGAAACCCGTTTGCTGGAACACGCATCCGTGCGTGAAGCGGTGGTGCTGGCCCTCGACGCACCGAGCGGCAAGCAATTGGTCGGCTACCTGGTCACCCACGTCGCCGAACAGGATGAAGCGCAACAAGCTGCATGGTGCGAAGCGTTGAAGGCGCACCTCAACTCTCAGTTGCCGGATTACATGGTGCCGACGCACTTGATCCTGCTGGCCAGCATGCCGCTGACCGCCAACGGCAAACTCGACCGTCGCGCACTGCCGGCCCCGGACCCGGAGTTGAACCGTCAGCAGTACGTGGCGCCGAGCAACGAACTTGAACTGACCCTGGCCGGCATTTGGTGTGAAGTGCTGAACGTCCAGCAGGTCGGCCTCAACGACAACTTCTTCGAACTGGGTGGCGATTCGATTCTGTCGATCCAGGTGGTCAGCCGTGCGCGGCAGCAGGGCATCCACTTCAGCCCGCGTGACCTGTTCCAGCACCAGACCGTGCAAACCCTCGCCGCCGTCGCGACCCGCACCGAGCAAGTCACGGCCGAGCAAGGTTTGCTGACGGGCGAAACGCATTTGACGCCGATTCAACACTGGTTCTTCGACACTGAAATCCCGGAACGTCAACACTGGAACCAGGCGTTGCTGCTGGAACCGACGATGGCACTGGAACCCCATCGTCTGGAGCAAGCGCTGCTGGCGGTGATCGAACAGCACGACGCCTTGCGCCTGCGCTTTACCGACGTCGCCGGCCATTGGCAGGCCGAGCATCAGGCGGTTTCCGATGCGGCTGTGCTGTGGCAGGTGCACGTGCCTGTCCTGGACAAATGCGCCGCGCTGTTCGCCGATGCCCAGCGCAGCCTCGACCTTGAGCAAGGGCCGCTGATGCGGGCACTGCTGGTGGATGATCCTCAGGGGCAGCAACGGCTGTTCATTGCCATTCACCACCTGGTGGTGGACGGGGTGTCGTGGCGGGTGCTGCTGGACGATCTGCAAACGGTTTATCGTCAACTGGAGTCCCGGCTGTCGGTAAAACTGCCGGCGAAAACCAGCGGCTTCAAGGATTGGGCCGCACGGTTGCAGGCCTACGCCGGCAGCGAATCCCTGCGTGAAGAATTGAGTTGGTGGCAGACGCAACTGGCTGGTCCAAGTGCTGAATTGCCGTGTGATCGTCCGCAGGGTGGTCAGCAAAATCGTCACGCGCACACCGTCAGCGTGCGCCTCGACAGCGAGCGCACTCGCCAGTTGCTGCAGCAGGCGCCGACGGCTTATCGCACTCAGGTCAACGACTTGCTGCTGACCGCATTGGCCCGTGTGGTGTGCCGCTGGAGCGGTCACGAATCGGCGTTGATTCAACTCGAAGGCCACGGCCGCGAAACCCTGTTCGACGAGATCGACCTGACCCGCACCGTTGGCTGGTTCACCAGCGCCTATCCGCTGCGCCTCACACCTGTGAATGAACAGGGTGCGTCGATCAAGGCGATCAAGGAGCAACTGCGCGCGGTGCCGCATAAAGGTTTGGGGTATGGCGTGCTGCGTTACCTGGCCGACGGTGTGTGCCGTCAGACCATGGCCGCGCTGCCGGTGGCGCCGATCACCTTCAACTACCTGGGTCAGTTCGATCAGAGTTTTGGTAGCGATGCGCTGTTCCGTCCGCTCGATGAGCCGGTGGGCGCGGCCCATGATCCACACGCTCCGCTGCCCAACGAGCTGAGCGTCGACAGTCAGGTCTATGGCGGTGAGTTGGTGCTGCGCTGGACCTTCAGCGCCGAACGCTACGACCTGCAAACCATCACCGAACTGGCCGAGGCGTATCTGGGCGAGTTGCAAAGCCTGATCCGGCATTGCCTGAGCGACCACGCGGGCGGGCTGACGCCGTCGGACTTCCCGTTGGCCCGACTGACTCAGCCGCAACTCGACGCGTTACCAGTCCCGGCGGCGATGATCGAAGACGTCTACCCGCTGACCCCGATGCAGGAAGGCATGCTGCTGCACACCTTGCTCGAACCGGGCACCGGCCTCTATTACATGCAGGACCGCTACCGCATCAACAGCGTGCTCGACCCGCAACGTTTCGCCCAGGCCTGGCAAGCGGTGATCGCCCGTCACGAAGCCTTGCGCGCCTCATTCTGCTGGAACGTCGGCGAAGACATGCTGCAAGTGATCCACAAACCGGGCAGCACGCCGATCGAATATCTGGACTGGAGCGCGGTGGCCGAAACCGAGCAAGAGCCGAAGCTGCAGGCGCTGCTGAAAAGCGAGCGTGAGGCCGGGTTCGATTTGCTCAATCAGGCACCGTTCCACCTGCGCTTGATCCGCGTGGGCGCGGCGCGTTACTGGTTCCTGATGAGCAACCACCACATCCTCATCGATGCCTGGTGCCGTTCGCTGCTGATGAACGATTTCTTCGAGATCTACACCGCCCTCGGCGAAGGCCGGGAAGCGCAACTTGCCGTGCCGCCGCGCTATCGCGATTACATCGGCTGGCTGCAACGCCAGAGCCTGGCCGAAGCGCGGCAGTGGTGGCAGCAGAACCTGCAAGGTTTCGAGCGCACCACACCGATACCGAGCGACCGGCCGTTCCTGCGTGAACATGCCGGCGACAGCGGCGGCATGATCGTCGGCGACCGCTACACCCGGCTCGATCCCCGCGATGGCGCGCAATTGCGCGAACTGGCCCAGGCCCATCAGCTGACCATCAACACCTTCGCCCAAGCGGCATGGGCGCTGGTGCTGCGCCGCCTGAGCGGTGATCGCGACGTGCTGTTCGGCGTCACGGTGGCCGGGCGTCCGGTGGAAATGCCGCAGATGCAGCGCACGGTCGGGCTGTTCATCAACAGCATCGCCCTGCGGGTGAAAATGCCCGAGGACGATCAGCGTTGCAGCGTTCGCCAATGGCTCAGCGGTTTGCTCGACAGCAACATGCAACTGCGCGAGTACGAATACCTGCCGCTGGTGAGCATCCAGGAAAACAGCGAACTGCCTAAAGGCCAGCCGCTGTTCGACAGCCTGTTCGTGTTCGAAAACGCCCCGGTGGAAGTCTCGGTGCTCGACCGTGCACAAAACCTCAACGCCACCTCGGATTCGGGCCGCACCCACACCAACTTCCCGTTGACGGCGGTGTGTTATCCGGGCGATGACCTTGGCTTGCACCTGTCCTACGACCAGCGCTATTTCGATGAATCCACGGTTGAACGCATGCTCGGCGAATTCAAGCGCCTGCTGCTGGCGCTGGTCGAAGGCTTCCATGGCGAGATGGCCGACCTGCCACTGCTGGGCGCCGAGGAACAGGACTTCCTGATTCATGGCTGCAACCAGAGCGAACACGAGTATCCGCTGGAGCAGGGCTATGCCTCATTGTTCGAAGCGCAGGTTGCCGAGCATCCGCAGCGAGTTGCCGCCAGTTGTCTTGATCAGCAGCTCAGTTATGTCGAGCTGAACCAGCGCAGCAACCGACTCGGCCATGCGCTGATTGCGGCCGGCGTCGGGCTCGATCAACCGGTGGCGTTGCTCGCCGAACGTAACCTTGATCTGCTGGGCATGATCATCGGCAGCTTCAAGGCCGGTGCCGGTTACCTGCCGCTGGACCCGGGCCTGCCGAGTCAGCGCCTGAGCCGGATCATTGACCTGAGCCGCACGCCGTTGCTGGTGTGCACTCAGGCCTGTCGTGAACAAGCCGTCGCGCTGCTGGAAGCGTTCGGTTGTGTCAACCGACCTCGATTGCTGGTCTGGGAAGACGTGCAGGCGAGCGATGTTTCGGTGGCCAATCCGGGCATTTACAGCGGCCCGGACAACCTCGCTTACGTGATTTACACCTCGGGTTCCACCGGCCTGCCGAAGGGCGTGATGGTCGAGCAGCGCGGCATGCTCAACAACCAGTTGAGCAAGGTGCCGTACCTGAAATTGAGCGGCGCCGATGTGATCGCCCAGACCGCTTCGCAAAGCTTCGATATTTCGGTCTGGCAGTTCCTCGCGGCGCCGCTGTTCGGTGCTCGGGTGGACATCGTGCCGAACAGCATTGCCCACGATCCGCAAGGCTTGTTGGCTCATGTTCAGAGCCACGGCATCAGCGTGCTGGAAAGCGTGCCGTCGCTGATTCAGGGCATGCTCGCCCAGGACCGCGTGAGTCTCGACGGCCTGCGCTGGATGCTGCCGACGGGTGAAGCGATGCCGCCGGAGCTGGCGCATCAATGGTTGCTGCGTTACCCGCAGATTGGCTTGGTGAACGCCTATGGCCCGGCGGAATGCTCGGACGATGTGGCGTTCTTCCGCGTCGATACGGCTTCGACGCGCGGCAGTTATCTGCCGATTGGTACGCCGACCGACAACAACCGTTTGTACCTGCTCGATGGCGCGCTGGAATTGGTGCCATTGGGGGCGGTGGGGGAGCTGTGCGTGGCCGGCATCGGCGTGGGGCGCGGTTATGTGAGCGATCCGGTGCGCACTGCGCAGGTATTTGTGCCAAACCCGTTCGGTGCGCCGGGGGATCGTTTGTATCGCACCGGTGATCTGGCCCGACGTCGCAGTGACGGCGTGTTGGAGTACGTCGGACGCATCGATCACCAAGTGAAGATCCGCGGTTACCGCATTGAACTGGGTGAAATCGAGGCCCGTCTGCACGAGCAACCGGAAGTTCGCGATGCGGCGGTGGGTGTGCAGGAAGGTGTCAACGGCAAGCATTTGGTCGGCTATCTGGTTGCAGCGGAGTCGGCGCTGAATCCGAACGAACGGCTGGAGCGCATCAAGCAACGTCTTCGCGCCGAATTGCCGGAATACATGGTGCCGCTGCACTGGTTGTGGCTCGACAAGCTGCCGCTCAACGCCAACGGCAAACTCGATCGCAAGGCCTTGCCGGCGCTGGAGATCGGCCAGTTGCAGAACCAGGATTATGAGGCGCCGCGCAATGCGCTGGAGCAGACCCTGGCGGATATTTGGGCTGAGGTGTTGAAGGTCGAAAAGGTCGGGGTGCGTGACAACTTCTTCGAGCTCGGCGGCCATTCGCTGCTGGCCACGCAGATCGCCTCGCGGGTGCAAAAAGCCCTGCAACGCAACGTGCCGCTGCGGGCGATGTTCGAGTGCAGCACGGTGGCGGAGTTGGCCGAGTACATCGACGGGTTGGCGGCGAGCGACATTACCGGGGAGAAGGTGGATCGGCTTAATGACCTGATGGCGGAGCTGGAGGGGCTGTAGTTCTTTAGCGTCGGTGAGGGCCTATTCGCGGGCAAGCCTCGCTCCTACGGTATTGTGTCGATCAATCGACGCGGACCTGTAGGAGCGAGGCTTGCCCGTGAAGGCGTCATCACAGACACCACAAAGCTCCGGGTTGACTGCCGGTCCCATGCGGCTCAGTCTTCCTGTGTTTTTTAATGGATCCGATTTCACCAGGGAGACAGTCAATGCCCTTCGTAACGGTTGATGGACAAGCGCTTCACTACATGGATCAAGGCACAGGCCCTGCGGTTCTGCTGGCCGGCAGTTACCTGTGGGACCAGGCCATGTGGGCGCCACAGATTGCGGCGCTGTCGCAGCAACACCGGGTCATCGCCCTGGACTTGTGGGGCCATGGTGAATCCGGGCGGATGCCCGAGTGCACGACATCGCTGGATGACGTGGCGCGTCAGGCACTGGCCTTGCTCGATCATCTGGACATCGATCGCGTCACGCTGGTCGGTCTTTCGGTGGGTGGCATGTGGGGCGTTCGGCTGGCGCTGTCCGCGCCGCAGCGGCTCAACGGTCTGGTGCTGATGGACACCTACGTCGGCGTCGAACCGGAACCGACCCGCCAATACTATTTCTCGCTGTTCAAGCAGATCGAAGACACCGGTGTGATCTCGCCGCAGCTGCTCGACATCATTGTGCCGATCTTCTTCCGTCCGGGCATCGATCCACAGTCTGCGCTGTATCAGGATTTCCGCGCCAGACTGGCTGCGCTACCGGCCGATCGTCTGCGTGAAAGCATCGTGCCGATGGGGCGGATTACCTTTGGTCGTGATGATCTGTTGCCGCGCCTGGGTGAACTGAACCCTGAAACCACGCTGTTGATGTGCGGCGATCAGGACAAACCGCGTCCGCCGTCGGAAACCGAAGAAATGGCTGAGTTGATCGGTTGTCCGTACGTGCTGGTGCCGGAGGCGGGGCATATCTCCAATCTGGAGAACCCGCAGTTTGTTACAGACTCGCTGTTGAAGTTTTTGGCTGAGAGAACTTAGTCGATTTTAATGGCCTCATCGCGAGCAGGCTCGCTCCCACAGGTGATCGCATATCCCTGTGGGAGCGAGCCTGCTCGCGATGGGGGCGGTGGGATTATTTAGGCCCGAGAATCTTCACCAACTTGTCTGGCGACGGCGCGCCTTGCTGTTGTTGCAGCTGGCCCTTGTCATCCATGTAGAAAATCGCCGGGGTGGCGGCCAGTTCCAGGTCTTCCATCAACTTCATGTTCGCCGCGAATTTCGCCTGAATCGCCGGTGGCACGTCTTTCAGCGCCTTGAGCGAACTGTCCTTGCCGGATTTCTCGTGCTCTTCCAAGGCTTTCTGCGGGTCCTTGGCGGCCAGCAGCGCGGCGGATTTGCCTGGGCTGTCTTCGCGAATGATGCCCACCATGATGTGCCGCAACTGCACCTTGCCCGCCGTCACCCACGGCCGCGCCTGTTCCCAGAACATGTTGCAGTACGGGCAATTCGGGTCACTGAACAGGTAGACGATTCGCGGTGCATCCTTGTTGCCGTCACCGATCCAGTTGCTCGCTTCCATCTTGCCCCAGATTTCCTTGGCCATTGGCGCATACACCAGTTTCTGCAACGGCGCGCTGCTCAGGTCATTGCCTTCGGCGTCGTACAGGTTACCCAGCAACACATGTTTGCCGTCCGGGGTGAGATAGAGCGCCATGCCGCGGTTCTGGTATTGCGCCGCGTAGCCGCGCAGACCGTCGGGGGCGTCGAACTGGCCGACGATTTTCGCGCCCTTGGCTTCGATCTTCTTGATCGCTTCAGGCAATTCTTCGGCCTGTACCAACGGCAGGTGCAGCAACGCAGCACCCAGGGTCAACGTCAGCAGGTGGCGGAGGCGAGGCATGGCAGTTTCCTTGAAGGCGTGGCCGAGGTGGCCGGGTTCGGGGTGTCGAAGTTTTCCAGGGCGCGGGCCAGGCTGGCTTCAGAGAGCTCGCCCAGATGGCTGCCCAGCAGGTGCCCATCGGGGCTATAGAACAGCGTAGTCGGCAATGCCATGGAACCCACGGCATGACTCAATCGACCGCTGCCGTCAAACAGCACATTAGTCAGACTCAAACCCTGGGTCTCGAGGAAGGTGCTGACGCTCTGCATGCTTTCGGCCTGATTGACGAACAGAAAGGTCAGGTCCGGGCGTTGTTGCTGGGCGTTTTCCAGCACCGGCATTTCCCGGCGGCACGGCGGGCACCAGGTGGCCCAAAGGTTGATCACCAGCGGACCGCCCTGATAGTCGCTCAGCTGCACGGTTTGGCCGGCGGCATTGCGCAGGGTGATCTGCGGCAGGCGCGTGCCTTGTTCGTAAAGACTCAGGGAGAACGTTGCCAGCAACCAGAACGCCAGACCACTGACCACGCCAAAGCCCAACGGCCGGCGCAGGCCCGGGCGACGCCAGCCTCGATATAACGCGGCGAGCAACAGTACGAGCACCCCCGGCCAGGCGAGGAAACCGCCATCGCGCAGGTCGATGATCTGCCACGGATCGTTGCGATAGTGCGCCCAGTAGGCGATCACGAAACCGACCCGGGCCGCCAGCATGCCCAGCAGGAACAGGCTGAACAGCACCGACTCCGGGTTCTCGCCGCCGCGCTTGGCCACCCGCCAGCCGACAAAAGTCGCCAGCGCCAGGGCACTGATCAGCAGCAGGTGATTAAGCGCGATGGCAAAGGTGCCGAGGGTAAAGGTCAGCATTAACGAGCGTCTCGGGTGGTGGTCCAGCGTTGCAGGAAAGTGCCGGCATCGACCTCACCGGTGATGCGCTGGCTGCGGCGCTCGATGCCGTCGGTGCCGATCCACAACAGGCTTGGCGGCCCTGGCACTTTATAACGGCCGAGCAGTTCGCGGCTGGCGGCATTGTCGGCGGTGACGTCCAGCCGTAGCAAGCGCACATCGCTGAGCGCTTCCAGCACGTGTGGTTTGGCGAAGACCTGTTTCTCCATGACTTTGCACGACACACACCAGTCAGCGTAGTAGTCCAGCAGCACCCACTGACCCTGTGCCTTGGCCGCGTCGAGTTCGCGTTGCAGGGCGGCGGGCGCTTTGATCGTCGTGAATGCATCGTGAGCGTTCGGCGCCGCGGTGCCGGTGCGACTGGCGCTGTACACCTGCAGCGGCTGATACGGATCGTCACTGCCGCCCGCCGCACCGACCATCAGCAGACTGCCCCACAGGCCCAGCAACAGCGAACTGGCGCCGAACAATTGCGCGACTCGGCCGAAGCCTTCGGACTGCTTCCAGGCGCTGTAGGCGGCAATCAACAGTAAGGCACCGCACAAACCGACCCACAGCGACTCATCCAGCACCGGCCGCAACATCAGTAACGCCGTGGCGAGGAACAGGAAGCCGAACACGCCTTTAAGCAGGTTCATCCACGCGCCGGGTTTGGGCAGGAAGCGATTGCCGACAGTCACCAGCAACAACAGCGGCACACCGATGCCAATGCCCATGGCGAACAGAATCAGCCCGCCGTGCAGCGCATTGCCGCTCTGTGCGATGTAGAGCAGGGCGCCCGCCAGCGGCGCGGTCATGCACGGGCCGACCAACAGACCGGACAACGCCCCAAGCACACCTGCACCGATCAGGCTGCCGCCGCTGCGGCTGCGCGAGGCGTGTTCCAGCCGGTCACGCAGCGCCGCCGGCAATTGCAGTTCGAAGAACCCGAACATCGGCAGCGCCAGCACCACAAACACCGCTGCAAAAGCACCGAGCAGCCACGGGTTCTGCAGCCATGCCTGAAGGTTTGCCCCTAACAATACCGCCACCACCCCCATCGCTGCGTACACCAACGCCATGCAAATCACATAACTGCTGGCCAGCACGAAGCCTCGTCGCGGTGTGGCGCCGCTGCCGACAATCATTCCGGCGAGGATCGGCAGCATCGGCAGCGAACAAGGCGTGAACGCCAGCAGCAGGCCGAGGCCGAAAAATACCAGCAGACTCCAGCCTGGCGCCCGCTGCTGCAGGTTGCTGGCCAAGGCTTGATCCGGTGCTTCGCCGTTCATCGCCGCTGCCGCGTTGCCCCCGAGGTCGATGACCCGGGTCTGTGGCGGATAACACAAACCCGCGTCGGCGCAGCCCTGGTAACCGACCTTGATCTGGCCGCTGGCCGTCGCCGGAATCTTCAACTCCAACCCCTGGCGATAGACCGGTTGCTCACCGAAAAACTCGTCACTGTGGGACTCGCCTTCGGGCAATGCCGGCGCGTTTTCTGCGGCGAGCCCGTCCAGTTTCAAGCGCTTTTGATACAGGTAATAGCCGTCGGCAATTTGCCAGAACACTTGGGTTTCACCGGATTCCAGACGTTCGGAGGTGAGCGTGAACGCCTTGTCGACCGGCAGAAACTCAGGTTTCGTGTCAAAAGGATTATTTCCGGCCTGAGCCAGGGCCGACACCAGCAGAGCCAGCAACAGAAAAAAATGACGCATGAATGAGACCCTGTCCCTGTGCAAGTGAGGTGCACAGTGGAGGGCGGCGATTAACCAATGATTAACCGCCTCCCGCTTATACGTCGACAGGACGAATCTGCACGCTAATGTTTCGGATCTCTGCCGGTACTCAGTCGCGCAACAGCCCGGGCCAGTTGGAGTTAGTGATGGTGGTCGCACCTTTGATCAACCGGTCTTGCTGGATGTTGTAAATCAAGTACTGGTTGTTGGTCAGAAAGATATACCAGTAGCTGTCTGCGAAAGTCCGGTCATTTTGTGCGGCAGTGATGATTCGGTCTTTATAGTGCTCCAGTCCGGGCATCGTGTTGTAAGTGATGGCTTCGTGAGTCAGTTTTTGTTTGAGGTAATTGAAGTTTATATAATGTCCGTCATTCAGAAGGAATTTGAATAACTTTGGATGTCCAGCTATTTGCCACCATGTTCCGGCGACTATTTTGTCGAAATACGGGAGGATCGGGGCCCAGATTGAGCTGGCTACCTTGGAAACGTTGGCGACCTTGTCGCTATCCTGATCGTACTTGCACACCATGGGGGTGCCGTCTTTGGTATAGAACAACCATGCAATATCCTCGTCGGTGCCAGTATTCCAGCCTATCGAAGTAGTCGTGAAGCCAAAGCGCAACTCTTCAATTTGGCTAATGGTGTCCCACCTGCCGGCGACAGCAGTCGGATATCCTGCCGGCACTTCATGATCGCCAATATTAAATCGAGAGTAGGTGTTTGTGTCCTTGAAGAAGAAAAAAATGCGATCCGGGCCCGAGCGCCAGTCAATGGCGACAAAGTTTTTTAATTGTGGCATTAATTAAGTCCTTTTAATAAGTATAGATTGGTTAGTTGCGGAATTAGACTAGCTTGAAGTTGTGATGTGTTGAATTCGATTTATAAGGCATTTTGTTTCGGCTGAATGATTCAACACGACAATGTGTGATTGCTCAGTCAATGGGTTGACGCGTTTCTGAAAAGACCGATATTCGCAGCCCTGCTTCTCGTCAGTGACGATGCTTGCCATAATTGCGGCTTAATCGTGCTCTGCTTAACTCGCCTTTTTTGCTTACGGAGCTCCCATGCACGTACTGGTTTGCGAAGACGATGAGCTGATCGCCAGTGGCATTGTTGCCGGGTTGACCGCTCAAGGCCTGACCGTCGAACACGTCGCTAGCGCCTCCAAGGCCCGGGCCATGCTCAAAGTCGCGGAATTCGACGTCATGGTGCTCGATCTCGGCCTGCCCGATGAAGACGGCCTGAAGCTGTTGCAGCAGTTGCGCCACCAAGGCCTGGAAATCCCGGTACTGATCCTCACCGCCAGGGATTCGGTCACCGACCGGGTCGACGGCCTGCAAGCGGGCGCCGACGACTACTTGCTCAAACCGTTCGACCTGCGCGAACTCGCTGCGCGTCTGCACACCTTGCTGCGACGAGTGGCGGGGCGCAGCGTCAATCTGATCGAGCACGGTCGTTTGACCTACGACCCGAGCAGTCGCGAAACCCTGCTCGGCGGCCAATCGGTGGATTTGTCGCGCCGTGAGCAATCGCTGTTGCAAGCCTTGTTGCACAACCGCGGCCGGGTCCTGTCCACCGAGCAACTGAAGGACAGCGTCTACGGTTTCAATGACGAACTGGAGAGTAATGCCCTCAACGTCCATATCCATCACCTGCGGCGCAAACTCGGCAACGGTATCGTCGAGACCGTGCGCGGCCTGGGCTATCGTCTGGGGCCGGCCGATGGCGGAGAACAATCGAAGTGATGAGCCTGCGTTTGCGCCTGACCCTGACCCTCGGCGCTGCCTTCGCGCTGATCTGGGCTCTGGCCGCCGCCTGGATGCTCAGTGATCTGCGCAACCAGATGATGTTTTCCCTCGACCAGCGGTTGGTCGCCTCGGCGCGGATGGTCGCCGGGCTGCTGGAGCAACTGCCAACGTTGCCGAGCAAGGGTGAAGGCACTCATTTCAGCGCTGAACAGCTGAGCATTCCTGGTGGCATGGCCTGTCAGGTCAGTTCATTGCGCGGCGAAATCCTGGCTCGCAGCCACAGCAGCCCCGAACAAACTCTGGAAGCCGAAAAAATGGGCTTCCACGATCAAATGATCGACGGCGCACCCTGGCGCAGCTTCACCCTGGCGCGCGGGGATGTGCGCATTACCACCGCCGACCGACAGATCGAGCGCGAAGCGCTGAACATGTCCATTCTGCTGGCAGCCTCGGTGCCGGTCGGCGTAGCGCTGCTCGGCTGCCTGTGCCTGTTGTGGCTCGGCATCGGTCAGGGGTTGGCACCGCTCAATCGTATGCGCGATGCGCTGATGCGGCGCAGCGCCGATTCTCTGGAGCCATTGCAGATCCAGCCACTGCCCAGCGAACTGCAACCGCTGTTGGAAACCCAGAATCAACTGTTCCAGCGCATCGGCAAGACCATCGAGCGCGAACGGCGCCTGACCGGTGATGCCGCGCACGAGTTGCGCAGCCCGCTGACCGCCATCAAAACCCACCTGCAAGTGGCGCGCATGACCGAAGGCAGCGCCCGGGATCAGTCCCTGGCACGGGCTGAAGAGGGCGCTGACCGGCTGCACCGCACGCTTGAACAATTGCTGCTGCTGGCGCGTGTCGAGGGCAGCCTGTCGTTCGATGATGGCGTGCAATGCAGCGCCGAGCAGGTAGCGAAACTGGCGATTCAGGATGCAGCAAGCGGTGATCGTCAGCGGATCAGGTTTCAGTTGCCGAGTGCATTTTCCGATGCGCCGCTGCAAATGCCCGCGGTGCTGTCGATTGCCGCGTTGCGCAACTTGCTCGACAACGCCCTGCGCCATACCCCTGGCGATGGGGCTGTGGAACTGAGCCTGGAAACCACCGGTGACCGCGTGCACTTTTTGGTGCGCGACCATGGCCCGGGGATTGCTGAAGACGACTTGCAGCACCTGACCCAACGCTTCTGGCGCAATGGCCAGAGCACCGGATGCGGCCTCGGCCTGGCGATAGTCCAGGCCATCGTCCAGCGCTGCGGTTGTACCCTGCATTTCGACAGCCGGCCGGATGGCTTGCGGGTTGAATTGACGATGCCGTTGCAACCGGTCTAACCAACAACACAAAACCCCCTGTAGGAGCTGCCGAAGGCTGCGATCTTTTGACCTTTTTAGAAGCAAGATCAAAAGATCGCAGCCTTCGGCAGCTCCTACATTTATTCTGTGTTGCACACCAAATGTAACGTCTCTCCATTAGCCACCCGGCCTCCCACAGCGTTATCGTCCCCGGCAGCTTTGACTCAATGGATTGAGGTAAACAGCGCCATGGATGCATCGATACACATCTGCAAGGCCACGCCTGCCGACGCCGGCATCATCAGCCGGATCGTCGAGCGTTCCATTCGCGTCGGCTGCGCGTTGGACCATCGCAACGATCCGCGAACCGTCGCCACCTGGACCCACAACAAAACCATCGACCATGTGCAGCCCTGGCTGGCCGAGCCGCGGTTGTACCTGAACATCGCCCTGTTGCAGGACAAACCGATCGGCGTTGCCATGGCGGCGATCAGCGGCAAGGTCGCGTTCTGTTACGTGCAACCGGAATGGTTTCGGCGAGGCGCCGGACAAGCGCTGGTGCACGACCTCGAGACGTGGTTGATCGCTCAGGGTTTGCCTCGGGCGCGGCTCAACAGTACCCGTACCAGCGAGGCGTTCTATCGTCGTTTGGGTTATCGAGCGTGCGCTGAAACCTTCACCGTGGCGGGACTGCACGTCATTCCCATGCACAAGGTGCTGTCGTCGCCTTCATAGAAAGCTGACCGAGGGTCTAAATCCTTGAGGTCCTGATGCGTTTCCAGAACAGGAAAACCTGCAAGTGCGCCCCGTGACCGGAACGCGCACCTGCCCGGTGTGCAGTTTTGGTCACTATCAACAGCGTATTGAGGGATCGAGAGATGTCAGTCGCTACCAGCCTTATCGAAGATCAGCCGGCCCGGATCGTCCTGACGCCTGCGGAGACGCTTTTTCAGTTCAACGAATCGCCGCTGCTGGCCCGTCAGAGTCAGCAAGAGTCGAATGCCCGCAGCTACCCGCGACGCATTCCGCTGGCACTCAAGCGAGCCAAGGGCATTTATGTCGAAGACGTCGAAGGTCGCAGTTTCATCGATTGCCTGGCCGGTGCGGGGACGCTGGCCCTGGGGCACAACCATCCAGTGGTGATCGAAGCGATCCAGCAAGTGCTGAGCGATGAACTGCCGCTGCATACCCTCGACCTGACCACGCCGGTCAAGGATCAGTTTGTTCAAGACCTGTTCGGTTTGCTGCCGCCGGCATTGGCCGCGCAAGCGAAGATCCAGTTCTGCGGCCCCACCGGTACCGATGCGGTGGAAGCCGCTCTGAAACTGGTGCGCACCGCCACCGGGCGCAGCACGGTGTTGTCGTTCCAGGGCGGTTACCACGGCATGAGTCAGGGCGCGCTGAGTCTGATGGGCAGCCTGGGGCCGAAAAAGCCGATGGGTGCCTTGCTCAGCAGTGGCGTGCAGTTCATGCCATACCCTTACGATTATCGTTGCCCGTTCGGGCTCGGCGGCGCGCTGGGGGTGCAGGTCAACCTGAATTACCTGGAAAACCTGCTGAATGATCCAGAAGCCGGCGTGCAATTGCCCGCAGCGGTGATCGTCGAAGCGGTGCAGGGCGAGGGCGGGGTGATTCCCGCCGATCTCGACTGGCTGCGCGGCTTGCGACGCATCACCGAGCAGGCCGGGGTAGCGCTGATTGTCGATGAAATCCAGAGCGGTTTTGCCCGCACCGGCAAGATGTTCGCCTTCGAGCACGCCGGGATCATTCCCGACGTGGTGGTGATGTCCAAAGCCATCGGCGGCAGCCTGCCGCTGGCAGTGGTGGTCTATCGCGACTGGCTCGACACCTGGCTGCCGGGCGCGCATGCCGGGACCTTCCGCGGTAATCAGATGGCCATGGCCGCAGGCTCTGCGGTGATGCGCTACCTGACAGAGCACAAGATTTGTGAGCACGCCGCCGCCATGGGCGAGCGCTTGAGCGAACACCTGCGCATCCTGCAGTGGGATTTCCCGCAACTGGGTGACATCCGTGGACGCGGTTTGATGCTGGGCGTCGAACTGGTCGACCCGACCGGCGCGCCGGACGCCCAAGGTCATCCACCGATATTCGCTCGTCTGGCGCCGCTGGTGCAGCGCGAATGCCTCAGGCGCGGGTTGATTCTCGAGCTGGGCGGGCGTCACGGCGGTGTCGTGCGTTTCCTGCCGCCGCTGGTGATCACTGCCGCCGAAATCGATCGGGTGGCTGACATTTTCGGTAGGGCCATGGCCGCAGCCACCGCCAGCCTCTAAATTTTTTGGTGCCTCGAACGTTCCTTCTACATAACGGCTGCGCACGCCGCGCGGCCCACCCTACAGCGATGGAGAGACAGCATGACGTCAGTATTCGACCGCGAAGACATCCTCTTTCAGGTCGTGGTCAACCACGAAGAGCAATACTCGATCTGGCCCGACTACAAAGCCGTACCACAAGGCTGGCGTACTGTGGGCAAGAGCGGCCTGAAAAAAGAATGCCTGGCCTACATCGAAGAGGTCTGGACCGACATGCGTCCACTGAGCCTGCGCCAGAAAATGGCAGAACAGGCGGCCGTGGCTCACTGAGGCATCACCCAAAAAAGAAGCCCGCTGAACCGGTGACGGTCAGCGGGCTTTTTCAGGTCTGGAATCTGTGTTGCCTGTCAGGCCGCCATCGCGAGCAGGCTCGCTCCCACATTTGATCGGTGGTGGTCACAGATTTTGTGATCGACCCAAATCCACTGTGGGAGCGAGCCTGCTCGCGAAGAACGATAACGCGGTCTAACTGACGTTACACCCCGCTCAATCCCTTGATCACCAAATCCACATTCCCCTCCAACTCGGCCACCGGATCCGCCGCATCGACGCTCAACACCACCAACCGACTGCCCGCCCCGGCAATCACCGTTTTCACCGCGTCCGATGGCTGGCGATGATGCAACACCACCGCCACGTCATTGGCTTTGAGGGTTGCGCCCAATTGCGTCAGGGCTTCGGGCGTCCACTCGGCATCCGGCCGTGCATCGAGGCCGACCAGCTCCAGATTAAGGCCGCCGATCAGATAGCCGAAATGATCGCTCAGGCTCATCACACTCAGATTGTCTGCATTGGCCAACCGTGACTCACTGTCGGCGCTGAGCTTGAGCAGGCGCTGTTTGAGCGCCGCCAGGTTGGCGTCGATCTTCGGTTTGGCCGCTGGCGCCAGGCGCACCAGATCTGCCGCCATCACATCCGCCATGCGGCCCATGTTATTGCTGGCCAACCAAGGCTGACTGTTCAAACCGTCAACCTTGCTGCCAGGCTGCACAGCAATGCCGGGCAGGGCGCCGTCCACGGGGCGGGCGGCATCGATTTCAATGATGCGGATATTGCTGCGACGGGCGTTCGGGTACAGCGGGTCGTCCGGCCATAGCGAGCGCAGGCCGATGACCGCATCGGCGTCGATCGCCAGTTTGCTTAGCGCCGGAGCGCCACGGCCGGTGAAGTAGGCGGTCTGTCGGCTGCCGGGAAGGTTCGCTGGCGTCGCACGTTCAAGGTTGACGTCGGTGCCTTTGAGCAGGACCTCGCCCAGGCCGTAAGTGATGGGCAGGGCGGCGAGTACGCGCAATGGTTTGGCGCTATCTGCCGCAAACAGCGGGGTGGTGACCAGCCCACACAAGGCCATGGCCAGGGTCAATTGACGCACAGAAAAAGACATTTATCCGAGGTTCCCTTTCAGACTTGGAACGATGCCGCGAGCAATCGCGGCCAGGGCGAAGGCGATACCGGCCACCAGAATGATCGCGGCACCGGACGGAATGGGTAGATCAAAGACAATCGGCGCGAGAATTCCGCACAGCGTGCTGACCGTGGCGATCAGCACCGAACACCAGAAGAAACCCTTCAGCGACTGACTGAGCAAGCGCGCAGCCGCCGCGGGAATCACCAACAGCGCGCCGACCAGAATGGCGCCGATGACTTTCACCGCCGCCACCGTGATCAGGGTCACCAGAATCACGAACAGGTAATCCAGGGTCTTCACCGCCACACCGCGCACCGCCGCCAGTTGCGGGTTGAAACTGGCGAGCATGATCCGGTTGTACAGCGGCAGGGCCAGCGCCATCACTAGCGAACCGACGATGGCCAATACCAGCAGGTCATTGCCGTTGACCGTCAGCACCGAACCGAACAGCACGTTTTCCAGAATGTGCACGTTGATCTTGCCCGCCAGAATCAACAACAGGCTGGCACCCAAGGCCAACGACACGGAAAGGAACACACCGATCAACGTGTCCGGCGCCAGCCCCGTGCGGTTGCGTAAATAGTTGAGCAAGATGCCAAACAGCAGGCAGTAACCGAACAGGCTGCCATAAGGCCCGGTGTAGGGCTCGCCGAGCAGAATACCGATAGCCACGCCGGTCAGTGCCGCGTGGCCTACGGCTTCGGAGAAAAACGCGAAGCGCTTGACCACCACCAGCGTACCCAGGCCGCCCAGCACCGGGCCGATCAACAGCCCGGCGAGCAGCGCGTTGACCACAAATCCATAGGCCAACGCTTCCGGCAGATAACCCGACGAGGCCCATCCCTGGACCATCAAACGAAAGGCTTCGTAACTCATCAGGCAGCGCTCCGGGGATGGGTCGAGAACAAAGTCAGCAGTCGCTCCGGGGTCAGCGCCTGTTTCGGCGTGGCATCAAACAGCACCCGGCGATTAAGCCCGGTGACCCGGTCCGCCAGGCGCCCGACTGCTTCCAGATCATGCTCGATCCACAGCACGGTAATGCCGCTCTGGCGCCAGTCGCCCAATAGCCGTTCGAACACTTGAATGCCGGCCTCATCGAGGGCCGACATCGGTTCATCGAGCACCAGCAATTGCGGCGCCGGAATCAATCCCTGGGCCAACAAAACGCGCTGGCGCTCGCCGCCGGAGAGGGCGCCCATGCGCCGCTTGCGCTTGTCTTGCATGCCGACCCGTTCCAGTGCCTCGCCGATAGCCGCCGCGTAATGTTTGCTCAAGCCGAGGAACGCCGGGCGCCGCTGGCACATGGCGGCCATGAAATCGTCGACAGTCATCGGTAAACCGCGATCGAATTCCAGCGCCTGGGGCACGTAGCCGATGATCCCGGGTTCACCGGGCCATTGCAGGCTCAAGCGGCCCTGATGCGGCATTTGCCCCAGCAGGGTCTTGATCAGCGAACTCTTGCCGCCACCGTTTGGTCCAACCAGTGCATGCACGCTGGCGGGCCGGACCTGAAAGGTCACCTTGTCGAGGATCGTCGTGCGGCCCAGCGTGAGGCTGACCTCGGCGAAATCCAGCGTCGGCCCCGAAACCTGTGGGAGCGGCGGTGCGACGATTCGACTTGCTCGCGAATGCGGTGTGTCATTTAACGATGATGTTGACTGACTGGACGCTTTCGCGAGCAGGCTCGCTCCCACAGGGGATTCGGGGGTGGTCGGGCTGATGGTTTCTTTAGCCGTCATGCGCCGGACTCCTGAATCGCCCGGACCACGGTATTGAGGTTGCCGGTCATTTCTTTTTCGTACTTGTCGGCGGTGTATTCGCCATAGGAAATGTGCGACAGCGGATACAGTTTCACCCCGGACTCACGCTGGATGGTCTCGACGTAAGTGGACGGGAAATCCATCTCCGAAAAAATCACTTTCACGTCCAGTTCCCGCAGTTGATCGATGGTTTTTTTCAGCTGGCTGGGGCTCGGTTCGATTCCGTGGGCCGGCTCGACCACGGCGGTCACTTCCAGACCGAACTCGCGCAGCAAATAGTCGTAGGCGGCATGCACCGTGGCCACGCGCAGCTCGGCGTTCGGTGCCAGGGTCAGTTTTGCCAAGGCGTCGGCGCGCATCTGCCGCAGGCGTTTGCCGTAGGCGCGGGCGTTTTGGGTATAGGTTTTGGCATTGCTCGGATCGAGCTTGCCCAGTTCCCGGGCGATGTTGTTGACCTGGGCGATGGAGGCGCTAATCGACAGGAACGTGTGCGGGTTGACCACCTTGCCAGCGCCCCGGGCAGCGACGCCGGTGGCGGCGAGCAGGGGCACGTTTTCGTTGGCTTCGATCACCTTGATGTTCGGGGTTTCGCTGGCGGCGATCATGCGGTCGGCGAAGTCGTCATGGCCCACGCCGTTGAGTACAACCACGTCCAGCCCGCTGATGCGTTTGATGTCTTCGGCCCGTGGCTCGTAGGCATGCGGGTTGAAACCGGCCGGGATCAGCGGCACCACCTCGGCCTTGTCGCCGACGATGTTGGCCACGTAGCTGTAATAAGGGTGCAGGGTGATGCCGATGCGCAGGCGCTTGGTTTCGTCGGCACTGGCCCAGGGCGTCAGCAAACAGGCAAACAGGCCGACCACTAGCAGGCGAAAAAAGGACTGGCGTTGAGATGAGCTAGGCATGGGAAAGCGGTCTTCTCTCGGGTGAAGGCGAGGGTTCAATGCCGATGCTGGCGGGTGACGCCGGCATCGAATTGCGCGACGATCTGCTGCCAGCCGGCACCGTTGAGCGCAGCGTCGGTGAGATCGTTCGGAGCAGGGAGGGCGCTGCCGCGGTTGAGCCAGATGTCCGGCGCCCAGTCGTCTTCAGCGGTCAAACGCATCAAAAACGAACCGGCAACGGTTGGGCTCTGGCTCCGGCCGAAGTACGCCTTGGCGTTCAGCAACTGCCAGGCATGGCCGCCACGGCTGACAGAACTGGCGTCCTGGGCAAACGGTGCAAAGCCTTCATCGGCGAGAGTGGCGGGCGTGGGCAGCGCCTGTTGTTCCTGACGCAACAGATGAATTTCATCCAGCGTGACCCGCAGGTCGGCGTAAATACCTTGCTCGGAGGCGCTCAGATCACGACGGGCATCCAGCTGATGGCTGCCCACGCTGCTCACCTCCTGAGCCTCGCCACGCCAGGCGACTACCGAGCCGGCAGCCGCCAGGATCATCAGGCACAACAGCAACACATAAAGGGTTTCATGGCCGGCACCGGCCGGGCGCACAACTTGGGTGGTGGGCGAGGTCATGCTCATGTTCAGGGCGCCTCGATGTCGGCTTGGTCGATCTCGACGACATGGCCGGGACCGGCGTCGAACAGCACATAGAACTCAGAGCCGGGCTTCTTGAACGTCAGGGTCGAATCGGTGCCGAGTTTGCCCGGCACCAAAATGGTTTCGTCGTAGCCGATCACGTCCAGGGTCACTCCTGGCGCGCCGCTGCCGTCGGAAAAACCGCCGGTGCATTGAATCTGTTCGGCGTCGATGGCCTTGCATTCACACATCGGGTTGTGGGCCAGGGCGCTGGCGCTGAAGGCGGCGCAGAACATGAATAAAACGGGGCGAAAAGCGTTGATCATGGTTTGCCTCCTTGTTTGTTCAACCATGCGAGGGTGGCCGGGGATGCCTGGCTCAGGGGGATGGACGCTTGATGCATGGCGCCGTCCCAGCCTTCCATGGTGATCCACAGCTCGGCATCGGTTTTGGTCTTTTCAGGCACCGGCAGCATCGCGCCCATGCGGTACGGCGTACCGAAGAAAATCACCCCGGCCGCGCGCAGGCTGCGGGGTTTGCCGATGCGCAGGTAAGTCGCCTTGACCTGATCGCGACAGCGCTCGCACAGCGTTGCGTTGAAGCCTTTCATGTAGCCGGCGGGGCCGGTCAATCGCGGCGCTTCGTTGCGCAGTTCGGCCAGTTGCAGGCTCCAGGGGCCGACCTGGATTTGGCCGATTTCCCGCTCCCCCAGTCCGCTGTCGCCGCGAAACAGCGAGGCGTCGGCAAAGTATTCAGGCATGAAGCCCAAAGGGATCAGCAGCAAGAAAATGTTGATGTGGAAGCGCCATTTGCGCCAGAGCAGGCTCGCCCGGGAAGGCTGCGGTGCAGTGATCGTCTTGCTCACAGGTTGCCCTCCGGCGTCTGTTGGTTCATGACCGTTTGCGGTCTCGACACCGGGCGTGGGGCCTTGTTGCTGCGCTTGAACGCATTGGCGGTGGCCAGGGCGGTGCGTTTGGTCCAGATCAGCAACCCGCTGAGCACCATCATGCTCAGCAACAAACCGAAGAAGAACCAGATCAGCTTGATCCAGATCCCGCCAAAATCACCGGTGTGCAACGGACGCATCGACTCGGTCACGAACTCCAGGCCGGTGCGATCGGTCAGCAGTCGCGTGCTGGCAATATCGCCGTTGTACGGGTTGACCTCGGCCGTCTGGAACATCAGCGGATACCAGCTTCGACCGCCGACCGAGAGGTGGCTGTAGGCGTTACCCGGCAGGGTGACGAAACTGGCGTCAAGTCCGGGGATTTGTTCCTGAGCGACCTTGATGGCCTGTTCCAGGCTGATCATCGGGGCCGGCTTGCCGGTGCTGGTCAACGGCACGCTTTCGCGCGAAACGACCGACACCACGGGTTCCGTGGTAATCGAAATCTGGTTATCGAACAGAATCGCCTTGATCAGGAACCAGACACCGGTGATCGAGATCACCGCGATGAACCAGATCGACCAGATGCCGCTGAGCCGATGAAAGTCGCCCCAGAAAATCCGCGCGCCATGACGAATGCGCAGGGTCGGCCGGAAAAAGCCTTTCCAGAACCGTTTGTAGACCACCAGCCCGGTCACCAGCGACGCCAGCATCGGCAGCGCGAGGAACGACACCAGATACCAGCCCCAGCTGTAGCCGTTGGTGAACGGCACCAACCACCAGCCATGCAGTGCGCGGGTGAACGCCTTGAAATTGAATGGTGGGGCAGTGCCCTGAATCACCCCGCTGTAGGGGTTCACGTAGACCGTCACCGAGCGTCCGTCCGGGTAAGTGACGTCCACGTCCAGGGCGAAATGCGACTCGTCGGGGCGACTGATGCCCTGGACCAGCGTCTGGGGTTCGGCCTTTTTGATGGCGGCGATGATCTCGTCGTAATTGAGCCGCGGCGCATCGTCCGAAGGCGGGCTGGCGCGCATTTGCGGGTTGGCCAGCCAGACGATTTCCTGACTGACCACCGCCAGCGTGCCGGTCACACAGACGATCAATACAAAGAACCAGATGGGCAGCGCCAGCCAGCCATGGACCAGAAACCAGAGTTTTGAGCGGGATTTCTTCGACATGATTAAAGGTCTTGTTTCGATGAGAGGACCTCTGCTGCGGGCTTCCCAGCGTTGCGGTCCATGAAAGGTCCGGCCGTGGCTTTTGCCTACGCGACCGACTGCATCTAAATAAGACGTATGAGCATCGGAAATCCCGAAAGGGGATATGAAAGTAAATGTTTCGTGTTTCTGTCTTGGGTGGGTTTGCTCGTGAATGGGGCCTGACAGTCGACATTGAAGTTGAATGTAATGGCCCCATCGCGAGCAGGCTCGCTCCCACACTGGATCGGCGGCGTACACATAATGTGCGTTCAACACCGATCAACTGTGGAAGCGAGCCTGCTCGCGATGGGGCCGGATCGGACACTGAAGCCCTCAACCCTGCTTAAACATCTCCTTGGCCCGCTGTTCGATCTGTTCCTGAGTCAAATCCTCCTTACGCGTGGCCAGAAACCACAAATGCCCGTAGGGATCCTTCAAGGTCCCCGAACGGTCGCCATAAAACTGATCCTTGACCTCGGACACCACCGTGGCGCCAGCATCGATGGCCTGTTTATAGGACTTGTCCACATCGTTTACATACAGATGCAGCCCCACGGACGGCGACTTGTCCGGGTTGCTCAATGGACCCTGGTCGCAGGGTGTGCCAAGCATGATCGGGCAGTCGCCGATACGCAGTTCGGCATGCCCGATGCCGCCATCGGGCATGGCCAGGCGCATGACTTCGGTGGCGCCAAAGGCTTTCTTGTAGAAGTCGATGGCTTCGGCAGCTTTTTGAATGCCCAGATAAGGGGTGATGCTGTGATAACCCTCTGGAATAGGTTTGACGCTCATGACGGTTCTCCTTTTATTGTGGGGTTAAGGTGTTCCTTCGCCGATTTCCGGTCGAATAACTATAGGTCAGCCCCTTCCCCGTAACCGAGTGCCCGACGAGCAGCAGTGCCATCGTTCAGCTATCAATCGAGCATCTAAATCCTCGTCGACTGACAGGACGCCTTCGCGAGCAAGCCCGCTCCCACAGGAAATCTCCACTGATTACAAAATTTGCATTCGACGCCGATCAAATGTGGGAGCGAGCCTGCTCGCGATAGCCGCGCCGCTATTCCCGATCAACCCCCGACTCAAGCAACTGCGCCCCCGGCCCGCGTTCCCCGAGCACATCTCCAAAGTTACGCAGCGGACACGCCTCCATCGACAAACACCCGCACCCGATGCAGCCATTGAGCCTGTCCCGTAGCAGGGTCAGTTGATTGATCCGCTCATCCAGATCCCGACTCCACTGTGCCGACAGCACTTTCCAGTCCGCCGCTGTCGGTGCACGGTTGTCCGGCAGGGATTTGAGGGCCTCGCCAATCTCCGCCAACGGAATCCCCAGGCGCTGGGCCACTTTGATCAGCGCCACCCGGCGCAACACTTCCCGCGGATAACGCCGCTGATTGCCCTGATTGCGATTGCTTTTGATCAGCCCTTTGGATTCATAGAAGTGCAACGCCGTGACCGCCACACCGCTGCGGGCGGCCACTTGGCCGACGGTCAGTTCTTTATGCAGGTTTTGCGAGGTGATCATTTAAAAAATGCCCCTTGACCTCTAGTTAGCTCGAGGTTTTACCCTGCAGGCCTTCGGGTCGCAAGATCCGGCTTACAGTGAGTGGGGACTATTCATGCACGCGCCAGAGAAGAATCGCAGCTTCACCCAACTGATCGAATTCGAGATCCAACCCCATCAACAGACCGCGCTGGTGTCGGCGCTGTCGGCACACACCGAACGTCTGGCCCAGGGCTACCCGGGCTTTCTGAGTGCCAGTATCCAGGTCAGCGACGATGGCCGGCGGGTGCTCAATTACCTGCAATGGCAATCCCGCGAAGCAGGGGAGGCCGCCTTTCAGAGCTTTGAAAGCGGCGAGCAGGATTTCTGGCAGCTGATTCGCGCCCACCAGGCTAGAACCGTCACCTTCGGTTCATTCCAGGTGCTGCATAGCCTGGCGCTTAGCCATGATCACGCGCTGCACTGCACACTGATCGGCTAGATCGACAACTGCATCAAACGCTCGCCCTGCAGATTTTCCGTCGGCCGGCGTTTGTTCACCGCCAGTTCGCCGATCTTGATCAGCCGGGTTCGGGTTACGTTGCGGCTCAGCCCCAGCAGCGCGGCAGTGTGCACCTGGTTGTAGTGGCTGAAGCGATAGGCTGCCCGCAACAACGCATCTTCGACTTTCTCGTGCAGCGCGCCGGCCTGTTCCTCGAAGAGCTTTTGGAAGGCCCGATCGAGCAAGGCTTCCGGTGAGTCGTCGACGTTGGCTTGATAGTCGTCCTGACGCTCGATGCGCATGTTCGACAGGCGCAAATCATCGCGTTCGATCACACCGTTGCGGCAAATCAACAGGGTGTGGTGAATGACGTTTTCCAGTTCGCGGATGTTGCCCGGCCAACTGTAACTGCGCAGTTTGTGCTCGGCCTCTTTGCTGATGGTGATGCTGCCGTAACCCAGGCGCTGGCTGTAGGCTTCAATGAAATGCCGGGTCAGTGGCAGGATATCGCCGGGACGCTCACGCAACGGGCTCAGTTCCAGGCTGACCACGTCGAGGCGGTAATACAGGTCCTCGCGAAAGTGCCCGGCATTAATGGCTTTCTCCAGTTGCACGTTGGTTGCCGCCAGCACTCGCACATTGATGGGAATGCTCTTGCGCGACCCCAGACGCACCACTTCGCGCTCCTGCAATACACGCAGCAGTTTCACTTGAATCGCCATTGGCAGATCGCCAATTTCGTCAAGAAACAAAGTCCCGCCATCGGCCTCTTCGAACCAGCCGGCCTTGGCGCTCAGCGCTCCGGTGAAGGCACCTTTTTCATGGCCGAACAGCTCGGCCTCCACCAGCGATTCGGAGAAGGCGCCGCAGTTCACCGCCACAAACGGGCGGTTGCGGCGGGCGCTGAGGTTGTGGATATGCCGCGCCACCAGTTCCTTGCCGGTGCCGGTTTCGCCAATGATCAGCACGCTGGCTTCACTCGGCGCGACCTGCTGCAAGTGCGCGAGCAGGGCCTGGGATTTCGGGTCTTCGAACACCTGCGCCGTGGCGCGGATCGAGGTGGCCAGGGCGGGCGAGGGCGGTAAGGTCAGCAGTTGCATGGGGCAGGCTCCATGAGTTGAAAGCTATGAATAGAAGGTCGGCGTCGGCAGGGACTGGTTCAGTGCCCAGTCACCCAGTTCATGGAGTTTGTAATCCAGCGGATCGTGCAGGGTTTGCGTGCGCAGATTGCGCCAGTGACGGTCCAGTCGCAGTGAGGCATGCGTCGAGCGGGCGCCGGTCACTTCGAACAGGCGGCTGCACAGCTCCAGACCGTTGCGGGTCGCGGCGACCTTGGCGGTGGCGATGGCGGTGGCCAGATGTCCGCGTTCCTCGTCGCTCAGATTCGGACCCTTGGCCCAAGCCTTGTCGAGCGATTCGGCGGCGCGTTGCAACTGTCGACCTTGGCGAACTCGCGCACGATGTTCAGGGTTTCACTCCAGCTGGCGCCAAGGCCGCCGTACCGGACAGGAATGCTTGAAACGATCAGGCCGCTGTGGCGCAAGGCGTCACGTTCGGCTTTCGGCGTACCGCCGCGTTCATCGCGCTCGACGGCGGTCAGGGCAAACCCGGCAGCCAGCTGGCGAGCGATCTGCAAGGGAGACAACGGAGCGCTTAGTGGCTTGGCAGTCACGCAGGTGTTCCTTTTTTCAAGCGGACAACCGTAGGAGCTGCCGAAGGCTGCGATCTTTTGATCTTGATCTTCAGTGACCTCTCGGGCCTCAAAAGATCGCAGCCTTCGGCAGCTCCTACGGGACCGGGGTCATGATCAGGCTTTGGCGTGAGCCGGCAGCACATCATTGGCGATCATTTCGCCAAACGGCCCGGTGAGGTTGGTGACGCCACGTCCGGCCAGGCTGGCATACGGCTCGGGCAGCAGCGGGAACACCAGTTCGGCAAAGCGATAAGCTTCTTCAAGGTGTGGGTAGCCGGAGAAGATGAAACTCTCAATCCCGAGGTCCGCGTACTCCTTGATCCGCGCCGCCACTTGCTGCGGGTCGCCCACCAGCGCAGTCCCGGCACCGCCGCGCACCAGACCGACACCGGCCCAGAGGTTGGGCGAAATCTCCAGATTGTCGCGACGGCCGTCATGCAACGCAGCCATGCGTCGCTGGCCTTCGGAGTCGAAGCGCGAGAACGACTTCTGCGCCGCCGCGATGGTCTCGTCGCTGATGTGCTCGATGAGTTTGTCGGCGGCTTTCCAGGCCGCTTCGGCGGTTTCACGGACGATCACATGCAGGCGAATCCCGAACTTCACCGTACGACCGTTTCGCGCCGCGCGCTCTCGCACATCGGCGAGTTTTTCAGCCACGGCGGCGGGTGGTTCGCCCCACGTCAGGTAAACGTCGACCTGCTCGGCAGCCAGATCATGAGCGGCCTCGGAGGAGCCACCGAAATACAGTGGCGGATAAGGTTTCTGCACCGGTGGGTACAGCGCTTTGGCATTCTGCACCCGTAGGTGTTTACCTTCGAAATCCACCGATTCACCTTGCAGCACCCGCCGCCAGATCTTCAGGAATTCATCGGTGACTTCGTAGCGCTCGCTGTGATCGAGAAAACTGCCATCGCCACGGTTTTCATCCGGGTCGCCGCCGGTCACCACGTTGATCAGCAAACGGCCGCCGGACAGTCGATCCAGGGTCGCGGCCATGCGTGCCGAGACTGTCGGCGAAATAATCCCCGGACGGATCGCGACCAGATACCGCAGGCGTTCGGTCAACGGCACCAGGGCCGAGGCGATCACCCACGAGTCCTCGCAGGAGCGTCCGGTGGGAATCAGCACGCCGTGGTAACCCAGACTGTCGGCAGCCTGGGCCACTTGTTTCAAATAGTTGAGGGTCACCGGGCGCGCGCCCTGAGTGGTGCCCAGGTAATGGCCATCGCCGTGGGTCGGCAGAAACCAGAAAACATCCATGAAGAGATCCTTAAGCGATTTTCAGCAGATTTTTGGGGTGCACGCCGAACAACGGCGCCGCGCGTTCTGCAGCAAGACGAATGCGGGCCTTCAAGGGCTCACTGGTTATTTGATAATTGGAGAAGTCGGCTTCGGTGGCGTACACGCCAATCGGCAAGGTCAGGGCCTGGAAGAAACTGAACAGCGGCCGCAACTGATGATCGAGCACCAGCGCGTGACGTTCGCTACCCCCGGTGGCCGCCAACAACACTGGGGTGTCGATCAGCGCGTTGAGGTCGATCAGGTCGAACAGGTGCTTGAGCAGGCCTGGGTAGGAATCGCGATAAACCGGCGCAGCGACAATCAGCAGATCGGCGCTTTCGATTGCTTGCAGCTCGGCTTCGATGTCGGCGCTCAGTTCCTGGCGTGACAGTGCCGCTCCGAGTGGTCGGGCGATATTGCCCAGTTCGATCAACGTGCTCTCGATCGGCAGCTGCTCGGCCAGTTCGGCCAACAGCGCTTGGGTCAGCACCAAGGTGCGAGACGGGCGCCAGGTACCGCCGGAGAGGGCAACGACTTTCAATGTGCGCGACATGATCAGTTCCTTTTTAAACAGTTGCTGTGGAAGCAGTGAGTAGTCACCGGGGTTATTCCCCTCCTCAGCAAGAGCTGTACCAATCCCTGGGAGCCCCGTTTTCCGTGGCTTTCAGCGCGTTGGCTGGTAAACGCTGTTCGATTTGACGGGGTGTTTGTTGAATGACTATTGCCAGGCAAACAGTTGCGTGAGCAACAGTGCGTGAAGCGACGAAGTTGTTTATAAAGGTTCTCTTATATTCCGTAAAAGATCGTAAATTAATATTTATATGCAATTTGGAAATATAAAGCTGATATAGGCGCTGCCGAACGCTGCGATCTTTTGATCCGATACCCACTATCGAGAACGTTGATTTCTACCCTTCGAGCGGCGCGGGTAGCCTGTGTTCATTGCCCCGAACCCAGATATCCGGACGCCCGAAATGAAATCTCTGCTCGCCACTTTCTTGCTGCTTGCCATCGCCGTTCTCGCCGGGTGTGCCAGTCATGTGTCCCCGGAACTGCGGCCCTATACCGCTGAAGAAACCCGGGAACTGGCGCTGGAGGCCTTGAGTCGTCGCGGCTTGTCCTTCGACGAGTACCAGGCGAAGAAAGCCGAACTGCTCGGCCAGCCGCAAAAGTCGTTCAGCTTCGACAAACAAGGCGAGATGAACGCCGAACGCGCAGTACAGCTGCATGGTCGTCCAAGCTGAACAAAGACTGTACTGCTCGAACTTTCACCCAACTGTCCGTGGGTTTCCCTCAAGGCGTGCGATAGGGTCAATACCTGACTGACCCTGATGGACTGCCACCAATGACACTCTCACTCGACCTGCTGCTGGGCTTCGCCCTGTTTGCCCTTGTCACCTCGATTACTCCCGGCCCGAACAACACCATGTTGCTGGCTTCGGGGGTGAATTTCGGTTTTAGCCGCACCATTCCCCATATGCTGGGTATCACCTGCGGCTTCTTCGTATTGGTGCTCGCCGTCGGTTTCGGCCTGGGCGCGGTGTTTCAGACCTATCCATGGCTTTACACTGTCTTGCGCTATGTCGGCGCGGCGTATCTGCTGTACCTGGCGTGGAAGATTGCTCATTCCGGGCCGGTAGCCGAGGGTGAACGGGGCGAGGGCAAGCCGATCAGTTATTTGGGCGCGGCAGCGTTTCAATGGATCAACCCCAAGGCCTGGATCATGGCCATCGGTGCCATCAGCACCTACACGCCGATGCAGGGCTATTTCACCAATGTGATTGTGATTGCGGCCGTCTTCGCCTTGATCAACCTGCCAAGCGTCAGTGTGTGGGCCGGTTGCGGCACACTGTTGCGTAATGTGCTGCGCGATCGCCGCTGGTTGCGGCTGTTCAACTGGGGCATGGCCTTGCTGTTGGTGGCTTCGCTGTATCCGTTATTGCTCGAAAGTTTTAGCTGACGCATTGCTTCAACCGGTTGCCCGATGCCTGTTAAGCTCGACTTCAGGAGCGTTCCTACGCACTTTTAAATGAAGTTGTTCTTCTTTAACGGCCTCCGATCAGGTATTGCTGTCGTTCTGGAAATTCAGCGTCGCTCATGAGGCGGCGCTTTGATATTCCCGGTGACGAGCTTCCTGATCCCGGAACACGCTCTGCGAGTCTTCTATGAATAAACGTCCGTTGTATTTCGACTACGCCGCCACCACGCCGGTGGATGAGCGGGTCATCAAGGTCATGGTCGAGTGTCTGGGTTTCACCGGTAACTTCGGCAATCCAGCGTCCAGCTCCCACGCCTTCGGCCAACAGGCCCGGCAATCGGTCGAGCAGGCACGGCATCAGGTCGCCGAACTGGTCGGCGCTCAGGCAGAACAAATTGTCTGGACCTCCGGCGCCACCGAATCCAACAACCTTGCCCTCAAGGGCGTGGCCCAGGCCCGCGGTGTGTCCGGCGGCCATATCGTCACCAGCCAGATCGAACACAAGGCGATTCTCGACACTGCAAAACAATTGCAGGACACAGGCGTTGCCGTGACGTATCTGGTGCCCGATGCCGAAGGCCTGATTACTCCGCAGGCAGTCAGCGAAGCGATGCGCGAGGACACCTTTCTGGTGTCGCTGATGCTGGTCAATAACGAACTGGGCACCGTCAATGACATCCCGGCCATCGGCCAGGTGGTACGTGATCGTGATGCGTTGTTCCACGTCGATGCGGCTCAGGGCGCCGGCAAAGTGGCGATCGACCTGGCCCGGTGGCCGGTGGATTTGATGTCGTTTTCGGCGCACAAGGTCTACGGTCCCAAAGGCATCGGCGCGTTGTATGTAGGGCCTCGTGCCCAGCAGCGTCTGCAGGCGCAGATTCACGGTGGAGGGCACGAGGGCGGGTTGCGTTCCGGCACCCTGGCGACGCACCAGATTGCTGCCATGGGCGCAGCCTTCGTGTTGGCGGCCGCCTCGTTCGATGAAGAAAAAGCCACCATCGCGCGTCTGCGTGAACGCTTGCTCGAGTCGTTGCTGAGCATTCCCGGCGTTCGTCTCAATGGCAGCCCGACGCAGCGCATTCCCCATACCCTGAGCCTGACCTTCAACGAAGGCGAGTTCAATCCTGCCGCGTTGAGCACCTCGATTGCATTCTCCGCGACCTCGGCCTGCAACTCCGCCAGCAATGCCCCGTCCCATGTATTGCTGGCCCTGGGGCATGACGCGCGCTCGGCCAGTCGCACCATTCGCTTGAGTCTGGGGCGTTTCACCACCGAGCAGGATATCGACCAGGCGGTGCAGCTGATTAAAGCGGCAGCCGCCAGTGCTCCGGCATTCTGGGCGACAGGACCTTAAAAGCGCTGACTTCGATCGGCACTAAACAATAATGATGAAGTGGTTAGCAGGAGACACGATGAGTACGCAGCCTTCGATCAATGGATCGGTGCCCCAGCGCCTGGCGCAAACCCGCGAGCTGATGAACCGGGAGGGCATTCATGCTCTGCTGGTGCCGTCGGCCGACCCGCACCTGTCGGAATACCTGCCGGGTTATTGGCAGGGGCGGCAGTGGCTGTCGGGTTTCCATGGTTCGGTCGGCACGCTGATCGTTACGCCGGACTTTGCCGGTGTCTGGGCCGACAGCCGCTATTGGGAACAAGCGAGCAAGGAACTCAAGGGCAGCGGCATCGAACTGGTCAAGCTGCAACCGGGTCAACCCGGCCCGCTCGATTGGCTGGCCGAGCAAACCCCTGAAGGCGGCGTAGTCGCGGTTGACGGTGCGGTGATGGCCGTGGCCTCGGCGCGCACCCTGAGCAGCAAACTCGAAGCGTGCGGTGCACGTCTGCGCACCGACATCGATTTGCTGAGCGAAGTCTGGAGCGACCGCCCAAGCCTGCCGAACGAGCCTGTCTATCAACACTTGCCGCCCCAGGCGACGGTCAGCCGTGGTGAAAAACTCGCTCAATTGCGTGAGGCATTGAAAGAGCGCGGTGCGGACTGGCACTTCATCGCCACCCTCGATGACATCGCCTGGCTATTCAACCTGCGTGGCGGCGACGTATCGTTCAACCCGGTGTTCGTGTCCTTCGCCTTGATCAGCCAGCAGCAGGCCACCTTGTTCGTAGCCCTGAGCAAAGTGAGTGCTGAGCTGCGCGCCATTCTCGAACAGGACGGCGTGACCCTGCGCGATTACAGTGAAGTGGCCGCCACCTTGCGCGCCGTGCCGAGTGGCGCGAGCCTGCAAGTCGATCCGGCGCGGGTCACGGCCGGTCTGCTGGATAACCTGAACAGCGGCGTGAAACTGCTTGAAGGCCTGAACCCGACCACCCTGGCCAAGTCACAGAAAAGCCTGGCCGATGCCGAGCACATTCGTCGGGCCATGGAGCAGGATGGCGCCGCGCTGTGCGAATTTTTCGCCTGGCTGGAAACGGCGCTGGGGCGTGAGCGCGTCACCGAACTGACCATCGACGAACACCTGACCGCGGCCCGTACCCGGCGTCCGGATTATGTGTCGCTGAGCTTCAACACCATTGCCGCGTTCAACGCCAACGGCGCCATGCCGCACTACCACGCCACCGAAGAAGAACATGCGGTGATCGAGGGCGACGGTCTGTTGTTGATCGACTCCGGCGGCCAATACCTGGGCGGCACCACTGACATCACCCGCATGGTGCCGGTCGGTACGCCGACTGACGAGCAGAAGCGCGATTGCACCCGCGTGCTCAAAGGCGTGATTGCCTTGTCACGTGCGCAATTCCCGAAAGGCATTCTGTCGCCGTTGCTGGACGCCATCGCCCGCGCACCAATCTGGGCCGAAAGCGTCGACTATGGTCACGGCACCGGTCACGGCGTCGGTTACTTCCTTAATGTCCATGAAGGCCCGCAAGTCATCGCCTATCAGGCCGCGACGGCACCGCAAACAGCGATGCAGCCGGGGATGATCACGTCCATCGAGCCGGGCACTTATCGTCCGGGTCGCTGGGGGGTGCGAATCGAGAACCTGGTATTGAACCGCGAAGCGGGCAAGAGCGAGTTCGGTGAATTCCTGAAATTCGAAACCCTGACTTTGTGCCCGATCGACACCCGCTGCCTGGAGCCGTCATTGCTGACCGAAGACGAAAAACAGTGGTTCAACGCCTATCACGCCGAGGTGCGTGAACGCTTGAGCCCGTTGCTCGATGGTGCAGCCCTCGAATGGTTGAATACCCGAACCGCGGCTATTTGAGCGGGCTGAGTTCAGGCGCTGTTTCCAGCGCCTGGCTCATGTCGTGACAGACGCTGGCTATTGCGTACGCAGGGCTTCAAGGACGAAGTCCAGGCGATCCTGGCCGAAGAACAGCTGATCCCCGACAAACATGCTCGGCGCCCCGAAAACACCGCGTTGCACTGCGTCTTCAGTGTTTTCCTTGAGGGCGGCTTTGACGGCCTCATCGGCGGTCAACGCCAGCACCTCGTTCGGATCGAAACCGTTTTGCGTCAGCACGGCGGCAACGGTCGCCGGATCATCGAGGCTGTGCCCCTCAACCCAAAGAGCCTGAAACAGGCAATCGATCAACGCCTGAAAGCGTTCGGGATGGCGCAACTGCATACCCGTGACAGCGCGCATCAGCAGCAGGGTATTGATGGGGAAGTGCGGGTTGAACTTCAGCAGTACGCCATAGCGTCTGGCATAGCGATCCAGATCCTGAAACATGTAGCGACCCTTGGCCGGTATGGTAATGGGGGAAGCATTGCCGGTAGCTTTGAAGACACCGCCCAGCAGCATCGGTCTGTAGATCAGCTGACTATTGGTCTGCTCGCAGATCTTCGGCAGTTGGGTATAGGCCAGGTAGGTGGCGGGGCTGCCAAGATCGAAAAAGAACTCCACGGTTTTGCTCATGGTCGATGTGCTCTTCTTATTTGTGGAGGAGAGGGCTACCAGCGTTCATTCCAGGGGCGCAGGTCCAGCTCGAACGTCCAGGCGTCCCGTGGCTGGCTATGCAAGTGCCAATAGTTTTCGGCGATGTGCTCAGGGTTGAGGATGCCGTCCTGATCCTTGGTCGCGTATTTTTCCGGAAAGTTGTCGCGGATAAAGTCGGTGTCGATGGCGCCATCGACCACGACGTTGGCGACATGGATGTTCATCGGTCCCAGTTCGCGAGCCATGCTTTGCGCCAGGGCGCGAATCCCGTGCTTGGCACCGGCGAAGGCTGCGAAACCCGCGGCACCGCGCAAGCCGGCAGTGGCGCCGGTGAACAAAATCGTGCCCCGTTGGCGGGTGACCATGCGCTTGGCCACTTCACGAGCGTTGAGAAACCCTGAGAAACAGGCCATTTCCCAAATCTTGAAATACTTGCGGGCGGTTCTTCGAGAATACTGCACGGCACATTGGCGCCGATATTGAAGACGAACGCTTCGATGGGGCCGATCTCGGTTTCGATCTGCTCGATGAGCGCAATCACGTCCTCTTCCTTGCGTGCGTCGCAGGCAAAACCGTGAGCCTCGCCGCCACTCGCCGTGATGGCATCTACCAGTGGCTGGAGTTTGTCTGCGCTACGACGGGTGACGCAAGCAACGAAACCTTCCTGGGCAAAACGCTTGGCGATGGCGCTGCCGGTGGCATCGCCGGCGCCGACGACCAATACGATTTTCTTGTTATGGGTAGCGGTGGTCATGAGATGTCGCCCTTTGCTGAACGGTCATTGACTGACGAACGTTAGCAGCATCCGGGCGAAGCACCTACCGGGCTACGCAAACCCGATAGAAGGAGAGAGTTACTTGCAGATGACGATCATGCTGCGGCTGGTGTAGCCGGCCGGGTTGAGGCCGAACGGGTAATCACCGGGCTCTTCTACGGCATCCCCTGATTTTGCGATGACCTTGTAGCCCTTGGGTGCGCATGAGTCGGCGGCACTGGTGTAGCACTTGTCCCAGGAGGATGACAGCCCCGAACAGTTTATATGCAGTCCTTTCTTGCCGTGTTTGACATGGGTTTTCGAGGTCGCCGCGCAGCCTGCAATTGCAAGTATGGCGATCAGTATCAAAATTCGTTTCATTGCTGTCCTTATAGAGCCCCCGGATCTGGTGCCTGGGTCTGCCCGCATTCGCTTTTGCTTGAAGCGTTCTGATATCCCTATCTGAAAAAATCCATGCCTGACACTGAGTTACGTAGCCTAAACATGGCCTAATTGAGCGGCAAATACCAGACCTTCGTCAAATCTCGTTTCAATCCGCTGCGACCGCCGGCTTGGCGGTACTCCCCATGGTCATGGTCGCGCCGACGGAAGCCAGAATGATGCACAGGATAGCCATCCACTGTGACAGGGAAAGATACTCATGAAGGAACAGCAGACCGGACAATGCGCCAAACGCGGGCTCGATGCTCATCAGAGTACCGAAGGTGCGTGCCGGAATCCGTGTGAGGGCGACCATCTCCAGGGTGTAGGGCAGGGCGGTGGATAGAATGGCGACCCCGATGGCTACGGGGATCAACGAAGGTGTCAGCAACGCAGCACCCGCGTGGACAATGCCGATGGGGGCTACGAACAACGCGGCAATCATCACGCCCAGTGCGGCGGTCTGCACTCCATTATCAGCACCGGCCTTCTGGCCGAACAGAATGTACAACGCCCAGCAGACTCCAGCACCAAGGGCATAACCTGCACCGACCAGATCGATGCCTGCGCTCGCGGCGCCTGTTGGAATCAATAGCAGTAAACCGATGGCAGCCAGAGCGATCCATAGAAAGTCGATCGCTCGACGTGAGGCATATATAGCAACCGCCAATGGGCCGGTGAACTCCAGGGCTACCGCGATACCCAGAGGGACAGTGCGCAAGGACATATAGAAGAGGAAGTTCATGCCGCCCAGCGCCATCCCGTAGACGATAACGGTGCGCAGGGATTTGGCAGTGAGCTTCGCTCGCCATGGTCGCAATAGCAGCAGCATGATCACGCTGGCGAAGATCAACCGCAGGGTGGTCGTCCCTTGAGCGCCAATAACAGGGAACATGCTCTTGGCCAGGGAGGCCCCGGACTGGATCGATGCCATGGCTATTAAGAGCAGGCCAACCGAGAGCAGAGTCGAGGCAAGGCTGCGGGGATGGTCATTCATTACGTGGCATCGTCCGAAGTAGAAAGCGAAAGGTATTGTTTCATTTGTTGGGCAATATACTGCGCATTCATTGCGCGCGCGTCTATATATAAGCAGGGATTTTGAATATCTCGATAGAAAAGCGTAATCAGGGGTTGACGGCAGATTCTGGACGTCTATAATTCGCCCCACTTCCGGCGCAGTCGAAACGGAAAACTCCTTGGTAAACAAAGAGTTACGCAGTTTTCGGCAGCGGTTACGCTTCAGTTCATCGAAGCCAGAAGGAGTTGAAAGGGCGGTGTTGTTTGGCTCTTTTAACGGTTCGATCTTCTCGGTCGAAAGCGGAGAAAAAGAGGTGTTGACAGCAGCGAGTAACGCTGTAGAATTCGCCTCCCGCTAACGAGAGATCGGAAGCGCAAGTGGTTGAAGTTATTAAAGATTTTCAAGCGAAACTTTGAAAGCTTCTGAAGATAACCGCTTGACAGCAACAGAGGCTGCTGTAGAATGCGCG
>NZ_JAHBDQ010000003.1 GCF_019956555.1 Pseudomonas sp. A-RE-19
GGGTTGGGGGGATGGGGCTTGGGCTGCTCAGCTTTATGCAAAGTGGTGAGCCTGAAGGGCTGTTTATCATGCTTGGTATATGCGGTCCCTTGTTCCTAGTGCCATTTTTATGGGAAACCCTTCGTCCTCTACCACTGCCCATTGTGTTTAACCGCCGTACCCGCGAAGTGTACTTCGATCATGATGGCGATCTTTACCACGCCCCGTGGGATGGCATCTCAGCGGTCGCCAATGAATTTCACTTAGTCGGGACCCAAATCGGTGGCATGCAAAACGCTTCACTGGAAATTCGCATGTGGAAGTTTGAAGAGCCGGAAACAGCTGTGATGGTGAGCCTAGGTTCCCCCTTTGGTAAATCACTGGAGATGCAAAAAGGCTTTTGGGAATACATCCGTTCCTACATGAACAACGGCCCTTATTTCGACGAGAACGGTAATCACAGTGAGTCGGATGCATTTGTAAAAAGCCAGCTGTCCGTTCGACCCAAAATGAGTGACAGCTTCAAGCAAACACTGGCGCAGTTAAAACAGGCGAAGAACGACGCGGGTGGAAAAAACTACTTAGGCGCCAGCGATGTTGCAAAACTGATACTCGAGCCACTGCTCTACCCGCAGGATCGAATTCAAGAACTCACCTACAGTCTTGCTAAACGCCGCTCCCGCAACCTATGGCCAAAGATTGTCACTGACCGCCTTCAAGCCAATGGCCCTACCACTCGGCTTGTCGATCTGGAACACGAGCAGGGTTATGGCGTACCGAAGGAAGGTTGATCTATCCCCCACGAGCGGTAAAAAATCAAAGAAAGAGGCATTTCCGAGAAAGGTGTAGGACGGCTCCGAGACGTATAAACCGGGTTTTTCTTCGCTTAAGGCTCACCTATAGTTTGTCCGTCGCCGACGAATCGGTGACGGACCTTAGCCGGTCGTTTGAGAGGAATGCACGAGCGCCCGTATAATCGCGGCGCAATTTGCTGCCTGACATATCTGTCTATGGTGGCTGTGCGTGGGACACCTTCGGGTGTGCCGGGTTCCTCTGACCGGTCGGCTAACCCACGTACAGCTGCCACTCCATTCGATTAGCCGCGAAAAGGGTGGGAGTTTCATCTTTCAGAAGGAATTCATACCATGTCCAGATACCACCCGCTCCAAGGCAACTTCAGCGTCGGCCCGACGCTGTACATCGACACCGAAGCCCGCGCTTCCGATCTCCTCGAAACCGCCGTCCACCGACTCAAAGCCGCGCGCAATCTGCTCAACAGCGTCACCTGCCTGTGCGTCAAAGACGCCGAAGGACACGACCTGGAGCATTTCGCCAACGCTGCGCATATGTTGATACAGGACGGCTGCGACGCCTTGGATGCACTGGGTTGGAAGCTGGAAAAAGCAGCACCCTGAAACCAGAAAGCCGCGAAATGATCGCGGCTTTTTTGTGTGGCACTTAAACCCTGTGGGAGCGAGCTTGCTCGCGAAGGGGGCATCAGCTTCAACATCAATGTTGACTGACATACCGCTTTCGCGAGCAAGCTCGCTCCCACAGGTTCATCCCTGTCTAGTAGCTGGTTTCCGGCAGGCTAGCGATGATCGACCGATAGCTGTTCATCCGTTGCTGCTGCACGCGGCCTTCTTCAAGAGCCTTGAGCAGGGCGCAACCCGGCTCGCGGTCGTGTTTGCAGTCGCGGAAGCGGCAGGTGCCGATCAGGTCGTTGAACTCGATGAAACCGGCTTCGACGTCGGCGCGGCTGACGTGACCCAGGCCGAACTCGCGGATACCCGGGGAGTCGATCAACTCACCGCCACCGGGGAAGTGGAACAACCGCGCGGTAGTCGTGGTGTGGGTGCCTTGGCCCGACAGTTCGGACAGTGGGCCGACACGGGTGTCGACTTCCGGCAGCAGGCTGTTGACCAGCGACGACTTGCCGACGCCAGACTGGCCGACGAATACGCTGATGTGCCCGTCCAGCTGCTTCTGCAACAGCTCCATGCCATTGCCGTGGTGGGCCGACACTTCCAGCACCGGGTAGCCCAGCGTGCGGTAAACCGCCAGCAAGGCATTCAGCGCCGGGGCGTTCTGCTCGTCGATCAAGTCGAATTTGTTCAGCAGCAGCAACGGTCGAATGCCCGCGTGTTCTGCGGCGACCAGGTAACGGTCGATCAGGTTGGCGTGAGGCTCGGGCAGCGGCGCGAAGACGATGACGATCAAATCGACGTTGGCTGCCACTGGCTTGAGCTGCCCACGGCTGTCTGGACGGCAGAGCTCGGTTTTACGCGGCAGTTGCGCCACGATCACACCGATGCCCTGGTTGCCGGCACGCCACACAACCTGATCGCCGGTCACCAGCGCTGGGAGGTTGGCGCGCAAATGGCAGCGGAACACCTGGCCGGCCAATTCGCCATCGAGGGCCTCGACTTCGACCTGCACACCGAAGTGCGCGATCACCAGACCCGTCTGTTCCGGACCCAGGTCGCCGCCTTCGAGTGCCTCGACAGCCGAGGACTCGCGTTTGGCGGCGCGGGCAGCGCGCTCGCCCTGAATCTTTTCGATGCGCCAGTTTTGACGACGATTGAGTTGGCGTTTGGCCATGGGTGTTCCGTATCAAGAATGCAGCGATTAGGTAAAACGGCCGCGAGTTTAGCACGCCCGGGCGCCGGCCTAGGCTAAACTGCGCACCTACGCCGAGGAGCCGACTCATGCAAAACCCGCTGAACCTGATCTGGATCGACCTGGAAATGACCGGTCTGAACCCTGATACCGACGTCATCATCGAGATGGCCACCATCGTCACCGACAGTGATTTGAACACCTTGGCCGAAGGTCCGGTGATCGCCATTCATCACAGCGACGAGATCCTCGCCGGCATGGACGAGTGGAATACCCGTCAGCACGGTGGCTCCGGGCTGACCCAACGCGTTCGCGACAGCCGCATCAGCATGGCCGAAGCCGAAGCCCAGACCATCGCCTTCCTGGAGAAATGGGTGCCGAAGGGCAAGTCGCCGATCTGTGGCAACAGCATCTGCCAGGACCGTCGCTTCCTTTATACCCACATGAAATCCCTGGAAAGCTACTTCCACTACCGCAACCTTGACGTGTCGACCCTCAAAGAGTTGGCCGCGCGCTGGGCACCGGACGTACGCGACAGCTTCAAAAAGGGCAGCACCCACCTGGCCCTGGACGACATCCGCGAATCGATCGCCGAGCTGCAGCACTACCGCAAGCACTTCATCAAGTTCTGATTGGGTGGTGCCTGCTCTGACGCCTTCGCGGGCAAGCCTCGCTCCTACAGGATCTACGTTGTTCCTGTAGGAGCGAGGCTTGCCCGCGAAGAAGGCGATGCGGTCTGTCAGAGTAAATGCCCCCTTTTGGTGCCCTGACGATCTGAGTAGACTGCGCGCCTTCTTGTAAGGACCGCCACCATGTTGCTGATGCTCTACCTGATCGCCATTACCGCCGAAGCCATGACCGGCGCCCTGTCTGCGGGCCGTCGCGGCATGGACTGGTTTGGCGTGGTGCTGATTGCGTGCGTCACGGCGTTGGGGGGCGGATCGGTGCGTGATGTGTTGCTCGGTCACTACCCGCTGACCTGGGTCAAACACCCGGAATACCTGGTGCTGACCTCTGTCGCGGCGATGCTGACGATCTTCATCGCCCGCTGGATGCGCCATCTGCGCTCGCTGTTTCTGGTGCTCGACGCCGTGGGCCTGGTGGCTTTTACCCTGATTGGCTGCATGATCGCCCTGGAAATGGGCCACGGCATGCTGGTGGCCTCGGTCAGCGGCGTGATCACCGGGGTATTTGGCGGCATCCTGCGAGACATCTTCTGCAACGACATCCCGCTGATCTTCCGCCGCGAACTCTACGCCAGCGTCTCGTTTGCCGCGGCGTGGTGCTATCTGCTTTGCATCTACCTGCAATTACCCGGTGAGCAGTCGATCCTGATCACCCTGTTCGGCGGCTTCCTGCTGCGTTTGCTGGCGATCCGTTTCCACTGGGAAATGCCCAAGTTCGTTTACAACGACGAGGCTTGACGCTCACGAAATACGCCTCATCTCCCAGGCTGTACTCATACCGGTAGGCGCTGCCGCAGGCTGCGATCTTTTGACGTTGATTGTTTAAGATCAAAAGATCGCAGCCTGCGGCAACTCCTATGCCAGACCGTGTTGTTTCAGGGCCCATTCGACGTGTTCGCGCACCAGTTCCGACGGATAGTCCCGCCGAGCCTTCAGCGCTTCCAGCACCGGAATGCTCGACGGTGCATTACCCAGACCGACCGCCAGATTGCGTAACCAGCGTTCGTAACCCGCGCGTCTGAGCGGTGAGCCCTCGGTGCTGCTGAGGAATTTTTCTTCGTCCCACATGAACAGCTCGGCCAGTTCGGCGTTGTCCAGATTGTGCCGAGGCTTGAAGTCGCTTTCCCCGGAGGGGCGGGCAAAGCGGTTCCACGGGCAGACGATCTGGCAGTCATCGCAACCGAACACCCGATTGCCAATCAATGGCCGCAAATCTTCCGGGATCGCGCTTTTCAGTTCGATGGTCAGGTACGAAATGCAGCGCCGGGCGTCCAGTACATACGGACCGACGAAGGCGTTGGTCGGGCAGATGTCCAGACACGCGGTGCAGCGACCGCAATGCTCGGTGGCGTGGGGCGGGTCGACCGGCAGCGGCAGGTCGACGAACAGTTCGCTGAGAAAGAAGTAACTGCCGGCCTTGCGATTCAAGACCAGCGTGTTTTTGCCGATCCAGCCCAGGCCAGCCTGTTCGGCGATGGCTTTTTCCAGCACCGGGGCGCTGTCGACAAAGGCGCGGTAGCCAAACGGGCCGATCACTGCCTGAATTTTTTCCGCCAGTTGTTGCACGCGTTTACGAATCAATTTGTGGTAATCGCGGCCCAAGGCATACCGTGAGACGTAGGCTTTTTCCGGTTGGGCCAGGCGCTTGGCCATTTCGGTGTCGCCCGGCAGGTAGTCCATGCGCAGGGAAACCACGCGCAAAGTGCCTGGCACCAGCTCTTCCGGGTGTGAGCGTTTGCTGCCGTGGGCGCCCATGTAGTCCATTTCACCGTGGTAGCCGGCCGCGAGCCAGCGCTCCAGGTGCTGCTCATGCTCGGCCAGATCGAGGCCGCTGATGCCGACTTGCTGAAAGCCCAGCTCGCGGCCCCAGTCCTTGATGGATTGGGCGAGGGCGGGCAGGTCTGTGGTAATTGCGGGCATGGGGCGAGAGAAACCGGAGCTGAGGTGCGTATAATTCTGCCAGACATCGGAGCCTGAAGACGCATGCCGCACACTAAAGATGAATTACCCGACGCGCTGTATAGCGCGGCGCAAGTCCGAGGGCTCGATGCAAGCCTGATTGCGGCCGGTACGCCGGGCTTCGAATTGATGCAGCGTGCGGCGCGGGCGACCTGGCGTGCGCTGGTCCGTCATTGGCCGGCGGCGCACGAATTGAGCGTGGTGGCCGGCCACGGCAATAACGCCGGCGACGGTTACCTGGTGGCCGTGCTGGCCCGGCGTGCCGGCTGGCACGTACGGGTGCTGGCCGCCGGTGACCCAGGGCGTTTGCAGGGCGATGCGGCGTCGGCCCATGCCGAGGCAGTAGCCGAAGGCGTCGCCATTCAAGGCTGGAGCGCGCACTCCGAATTACGCGGCATCGTGCTGGATGCCTTGCTCGGCACCGGCCTGACCGGTGACGTGCGCGAGCCGTATGCCGGCGCCATTGCCGCGATCAACGCCAGTGGGCTACCGGTGGTGGCGGTGGATATCCCCTCGGGGCTGTGCGCCAATACGGGCCGCATGCTTGGCATTGCGATCCGGGCAGACCTGACGGTGACGTTCGTCGGTTTGAAACCGGGCCTGTTCACCGGTGACGCTGCGGATGTGGTTGGCGATCTGGTCTTCAACGATCTGCAAGCCGCCCCCGAGACATTTATCGGGGCCACGGTCAGCGCTCGTCGCCTGACGGCCGGTAATGTGCCGCGTCTGACCTGTCGCGCTCCAACGTCCCACAAAGGCAATTTTGGCCACGTATTGCTCATCGGCGGTGATCGCGGTTTTGGCGGCGCCATCCTGCTCAGTGCACAAAGTGCCCTGCGCAGCGGTGCCGGCATGGTGTCCGTGGCCACTCGCGGCGAGCATGTTCCGGCTGCATTGGCGCGATTGCCTGAAGCGATGGTGCTCGGCACTTCGTCGGCCAATCAATTAATGGGCCTGCTTGAGAAGGCAACCGTGCTGGTCGTCGGCCCGGGGCTGGGGCAGGCCGCCTGGGGATGCAGTCTGTTGTCGGCCGCGGCCAATGCGTCACTGCCGCAGGTCTGGGACGCCGATGCGTTGAACCTGTTGGCCGAAGGTAGTGTGAGCTTGCCCACAGGTTGTGTTATCACGCCGCACCCGGGCGAAGCGGCGCGATTGCTGGGGATATCGACGGCCGAGGTTCAGGCCGACCGTCCGGCTGCTGCCCATGCATTGAGCAAAAAATATACAGCGGTGGTGATCCTCAAAGGCGCCGGCAGTTTGATCGCCAGCCCGGACGGACGCCTTTCACTGTGTCATCAGGGCCATCCGGCCATGGCATCCGCCGGTTTGGGCGATGTGCTGGCCGGGCTGGTCGGTGCCTTGCTCGCTCAGGGCATGGACGCGTATGACGCGGCGTGCCTGGCGGTCTGGCTGCACGCCAATGCCGGCGCGCAACAAGGTAAATTCGGCCGTGGGCTGGCGGCCAGTGATCTGATTCCAGCCATTCGTCAGTTGTTGGAGGAGCAAGCACCGTGTCTGAAGTAACCCTGTACCTGGCTGATGAAGAGGCGATGACCGCGTTTGGCGCTCGCATCGCTCAAACCACCGAAGGGCATGGTCTGATTTTTCTCGAGGGGGATTTGGGCGCGGGGAAAACCACGCTGTCTCGAGGCATTATTCGTGGCCTGGGACATACGGGTGCGGTAAAAAGTCCGACCTTCACCCTGGTCGAGCCTTACGAGATGGGTGAGGTCCGCGCCTTCCATTTCGACCTCTATCGTCTGGTCGATCCGGAGGAGCTGGAGTACCTCGGCATCCGCGACTATTTCGAAGACGATGCACTGTGCCTGATCGAATGGCCCCGCAACGGTGCAGGCTTTTTGCCAAAGCCCGACCTGACCATTACCATTAGCCCGCAAGACAGCGGGCGTTCGCTGAAAATTTTGCCCCAGGGCTCGCGTGGCGAGTTGTGGTGTGCCGCTTTGGCATTGGAATCCAATTAAATGATGGGGTTAGGTATGCGCTTTCGCGCGTTGGTTGCTGCCGTAGGATTGTTGTTTTTGGCGGTGACCGTCGACGCTGTGGCCGAGACGAAGGTCAACAGTGTTCGCCTGTGGCGGGCGCCGGACAACACGCGACTGGTGTTCGACCTGACAGGGCCCGTCCAGCACAGTGTCTTTACCCTGTCCTCCCCGGACCGGCTGGTGATCGACATCAATGGCGCGACCCTCGGTGCGCCGTTGAACATCAACACGTCGAACACCCCGATCACCGCCATGCGTTCGGCTCAGCGTACGCCGACCGACCTGCGGGTGGTCATCGACCTGAAAAAGGCCGTCACGCCGAAAAGCTTTACCTTGGCGCCCAACGCCCAATACGGTAATCGCCTGGTGGTCGACCTGTTCGATAACGCCGCCGACGCCGCGCCACCGCCAGCGCCAACGCCATCTGTGGCTACGGTGCCCGCTGTGCCCGTCACGCCAGCCGAGCCATCGATCAAACTGCCGCCCGCTCCGGCCGGCAAGCGCGACATCATCGTGGTGATCGATGCCGGTCACGGCGGCGAAGACCCGGGCGCCTCGGGTTCTAGCGGTCAGCGTGAAAAGGATGTGGTGCTGGCCATCGCCCGTGAATTGCAGCGCCAGGTCAATGGCATGAAAGGCTTCCGCGCCGAGCTGACGCGTACCGGCGACTACTTCATTCCATTGCGTGGCCGTACCGAAATCGCCCGCAAGAAGGGCGCCGATCTATTCGTTTCGATCCACGCCGACGCCGCACCTTCGGCCGCCGCGTTCGGTGCGTCGGTGTTTGCCCTGTCCGACCGCGGCGCTACGTCGGAGACTGCCCGTTGGCTGGCCGACAGCGAGAACCGTTCCGACTTGATCGGTGGTGCCGGCAACGTCAGCCTCGACGACAAGGACCGCATGCTGGCCGGCGTGCTGCTCGATTTGTCGATGACCGCTTCCCTCACGTCCAGCCTGAACGTTGGCCAGAAAGTACTGAGCAACATCGGCCGTGTCACGCCGCTGCACAAGCAGCGCGTGGAGCAAGCCGGGTTCATGGTGTTGAAGTCGCCGGACATCCCGTCGATCCTGGTGGAAACCGGGTTTATCTCCAACGCCAACGAAGCTTCCAAGCTTGCCGCGGCGAATCACCAGCAGGCGCTGGCGCGTTCGATCAGCAGCGGTGTGCGCCAGTTCTTCCAGCAGAATCCACCACCGGGCACTTACATTGCCTGGCTGCGCGATTCCGGCAAAATCGCTCAAGGCCCGCGTGACCATCGGGTGAGCCCGGGCGAGACGCTGGCCATGATTGCCGTGCGTTACCAGGTGTCTCCTGCCACGCTGCGCAGCGCCAACAACCTGAAAAGCGATGAGCTGAAGATTGGTCAGACATTGACCATTCCAGGCACTGAACTGGCGGCCAAGGAATGAACCAGGTGTTGATCAACACGGCGCGCATCGAGCTGCTCAGCCCACGGCTGGCGAACCAGATTGCCGCCGGTGAGGTGGTTGAGCGCCCGGCCTCGGTGATCAAGGAGTTGCTGGAGAACAGCCTCGACTCCGGTGCCAGGCGCATCGATGTCGATGTGGAGCAGGGCGGCGTCAAGCTGCTGCGGGTACGCGACGATGGCAGCGGTATTTCTGCCGACGATCTGCCCTTGGCGCTGGCCCGGCATGCCACCAGCAAGATTCGCAATCTGGAAGACCTCGAACAGGTCATGAGCCTGGGTTTTCGCGGTGAGGCGCTGGCGTCCATCAGCTCCGTGGCACGTCTGACCCTGACGTCCCGCACTCGCGATGCCGATCAGGCCTGGCAGGTCGAAACCGAAGGCCGGGACATGGCGCCTCGCGTGCAACCGGCGGCCCATCCGGTGGGGACTTCGGTGGAAGTGCGTGATTTGTTCTTCAATACCCCGGCCCGACGCAAGTTTCTCAAGACCGAAAAAACCGAATTTGATCACTTGCAAGAAGTGATCAAGCGCCTGGCGCTGGCACGGTTCGATGTGGCGTTCCATCTGCGCCACAACGGCAAAACCATCCTCAGCCTGCACGAAGCCCACGATGACGCGGCCCGCGCCCGGCGTGTGGCGGCGATCTGCGGGGCGGGTTTCCTGGAGCAGGCGCTGCCGATCGAAATCGAGCGCAATGGCCTGCATTTGTGGGGCTGGGTCGGGTTGCCGACCTTCAACCGCAGCCAGGCCGACTTGCAGTATTTCTTTGTGAATGGCCGCGCCGTGCGCGACAAACTGGTGGCCCACGCGGTACGCCAGGCTTATCGCGACGTGCTGTTCAACGGTCGGCACCCGACGTTCGTGCTGTTTTTCGAAGTCGATCCGGCGGGCGTCGACGTCAACGTGCACCCGACCAAGCACGAAGTGCGCTTCCGTGACGGGCGCATGGTTCACGACTTCCTCTATGGCACCTTGCACCGCGCCCTCGGCGATGTGCGGCCGGAAGATCATCTGGCCGCGCCTGTTGCGACGGCGATTGTCAGGCCAACCGGGCTCGACGCCGGTGAGTTCGGTCCGCAGGGTGAAATGCGTCTGGCGGCCAATGCGCTGCTGGAACAGCCTCAGGCCCAGCCGACCGTCAATACGCCGGCTGGCTCGGGCGCTGGTGCCGGTTATCAGTATCAATACACGCCGCGGCCTCAGTCCGGCGTGCCTGTCGCCGAAGCCCAGGCTGCCTATCGCGAGTTCTTCGCGCCGTTGCCCGAGGCCAATGCGGTCGCGCTGCCGGCCGGGCAGGACGACATTCCGCCGCTGGGTTATGCACTGGCGCAGCTCAAGGGCATCTATATTCTTTCTGAAAACGCCCAGGGTCTGGTGCTGGTGGACATGCATGCCGCTCACGAGCGAATCATGTACGAACGCCTGAAAATCGCCATGGCCAGCGAAGGCCTGAGCGGTCAGCCGCTGTTGGTGCCGGAGTCCCTGGCAGTCAGTCAGCGCGAAGCCGATTGCGCCGAGGAACACGTCGCGTGGTTCCAGCGCCTGGGCTTTGAATTGCAACGTCTGGGCCCGGAAACCCTGGCGATCCGGCAAATCCCCGCGTTACTGAAACAGGCGGAAGCCAATCGACTGGTCAGCGACGTTCTGGCGGATTTGATGGAATATGGCACCAGCGACCGGATTCAGGCACACCTGAACGAGTTGCTCGGCACCATGGCCTGTCATGGCGCGATTCGTGCGAATCGGCGTCTGGCTCTGCCGGAAATGAACGGTCTGCTGCGGGACATGGAAAACACCGAACGCAGCGGTCAATGCAACCATGGCCGACCGACCTGGACCCAACTGGGCCTGGACGATCTGGACAAACTGTTCTTGCGCGGTCGTTGATGAGCCAGCTTCCTCCAGCGATTTTCCTGATGGGCCCGACCGCTGCGGGCAAGACCGACCTGGCCATCGAGCTCACCAAAGTCCTGCCCTGCGAGCTGATCAGCGTCGATTCGGCGCTGGTCTACCGTGGCATGGACATTGGCACCGCCAAGCCTTCCAAAGCGTTATTGGCCGAATTTCCACACCGGTTGATCGATATTCTCGACCCGGCCGAGAGCTATTCGGCTGCGGATTTTCGTCGTGATGCGCTCGAGGCCATGGCCGATATCACCGCGCGGGGCAAAATTCCGCTGCTGGTGGGCGGCACAATGCTCTACTACAAGGCTTTGCTCGAAGGTTTGGCAGACATGCCGGCGGCCGACCCGGATGTTCGCGCACAAATCGAAGAAGAGGCTGCACGCCTTGGCTGGCAAGCCCTGCACGATCAATTGGCGGTGATCGATCCGCAGTCCGCAGCGCGTATTCATCCGAACGATCCACAACGCCTCAGTCGAGCGCTGGAAGTTTATCGCGTCAGTGGTCAGAGCATGACTGAGCTACGCTTGCGACAATCTGCGCAAAGTACTGAAGCAGCCGCTTCGGGACTGCAACAATTGCCCTATACTGTCGCGAACTTGGCCATCGCCCCGGCAAATCGCCAGGTACTGCACGAGCGCATTAAACAAAGATTCACAAATATGTTGGAACAGGGATTCATAGACGAGGTCGTAGCCCTGCGAGATAGAGGTGACCTGCATTCGGGGATGCCGTCTATACGTGCTGTAGGCTATCGACAAGTCTGGGACTACCTGGATGGCAAGCTGACGTCAGCCGAGATGCAGGAGCGTGGAATCATTGCCACGCGCCAATTGGCAAAGCGCCAGTTCACCTGGCTGCGCAGTTGGGCTGATTTACATTGGTTGGACAGCCTCGATTGCGACAATCTGCCGCGCGCCTTGAAATACCTCGGGACCATCTCCATATTGAGCTGAGTCCTTGCAATTGCCGTCTATCCTTGGGGGTGTGACGGCCCAAGCCATCTGTTTACCTATTTTTTATATTGAATCCTTAAAGGAGTGCGGCACATGTCAAAAGGGCATTCGCTACAAGACCCTTACTTGAATACTTTACGTAAAGAGAAAGTGGGGGTTTCCATCTACCTGGTCAACGGTATCAAACTGCAAGGCACGATCGAGTCTTTCGACCAGTTCGTTATCCTGCTGAAAAACACCGTCAGCCAGATGGTTTACAAACACGCTATCTCTACAGTGGTGCCGGTTCGTCCAATTCGTCTGCCTAGCGCAACCGAATCCGAAGCAGGTGACGCTGAGCCAGGTAACGCCTGATAGGAGTCTCCTTTGTTCTTTGAGCGCCACGGTGGTGGTGAGCGGGCAATTCTCGTTCACTTGGATGGTCAGGACCCTGAGGCGCGCGAAGATCCGCAGGAGTTTCAGGAGTTGGCAATTTCGGCTGGCGCCGAGACCGTCGCGTTTTTTAACGTGCCGCGTCATCGGCCAACCGCCAAAACCCTGATCAGCAGCGGCAAGGTCGAAGAATTACGCGACCTGGTCAAAGCCGAACAGGTCGATCTGGTGATTTTCAATCACATCCTCACGCCCAGTCAGGAACGTAACCTCGAACGTGTTTTCGAGTGTCGCGTGATTGACCGCACGGGTCTGATTCTCGATATCTTCGCCCAGCGCGCCCGCACCCATGAAGGCAAGCTCCAGGTCGAACTGGCCCAGCTTGAACACATGAGTACGCGGCTGGTTCGTGGCTGGACTCACCTTGAGCGGCAGAAGGGCGGTATCGGTCTGCGCGGCCCGGGTGAAACCCAGCTGGAAACCGACCGGCGCCTGTTGCGGGTTCGCCTGCGGCAGATCAAGGGGCGCCTGGAAAAGGTCCGCAGCCAGCGCGAGCAGTCTCGACGCGGGCGCAAACGTGCTGACATTCCGACGGTTTCACTGGTGGGTTATACCAACGCCGGCAAATCGACGCTGTTCAACTCGGTCACCGATTCCGACGTCTTCGCCGCCGACCAGCTATTCGCCACCCTCGACCCGACCCTGCGCCGACTCGAACTCGACGACCTCGGGCCGATCGTGCTGGCCGACACTGTGGGCTTCATTCGCCACTTGCCGCACAAGCTGGTCGAGGCATTTCGGGCTACGCTCGAAGAGTCGAGCAACTCCGACCTGCTGCTGCACGTGATCGATGCGCACGAGCCCGAGCGTATGGCCCAGATTGAACAGGTCATGGTGGTGCTCGGAGAGATCGGGGCGCAAGACTTGCCGATCCTTGAGGTATACAACAAACTCGATTTGCTCGAGGGTGTTGAGCCGCAGATCCAGCGCGATGCCGATGGCAAGCCGCAGCGGGTCTGGTTGTCGGCCAAGGACGGTACCGGCCTGGACCTGCTCAAGCAGGCCGTGGCCGAACTGTTGGGCAGTGATTTGTTTGTTGGCACCTTGCGCTTGCCGCAACGTTTTGCTCGACTGCGTGCGCAGTTTTTCGAACTCGGTGCGGTGCAAAAAGAAGAACACGACGAAGAAGGCATCAGCCTGCTGGCCGTTCGCTTGCCGCGGATCGAATTGAATCGACTCGTGAGTCGCGAAGGTCTTCAGCCGATGGAGTTCATCGAGCAACACACTTTGCAATAAAAGCCTGAGAAAGCGGTTGTGCCGCGGTGACAGGCATTCTGTAGCATTGGTCGGCGCGCCGTGGGTGCGTCTTTGCTTTATCAGATGGAGAGCGCTATGGCTTGGAATGAGCCGGGTGGCAACTCGAATAATCAGGATCCTTGGGGTGGCAAGCGCCGCAATAACGGCGACCGCAAGGGACCACCGGATCTCGACGAGGCCTTCCGAAAGCTGCAGGAAAGCCTGAACGGGTTGTTCGGTGGTGGTAAGAAACGCGGTGACGAGGGCGGTGGTCCAGGCAGGAGTGGCGGCTTCGGCGGCCTGCTCGGCATCGGCCTGGTCGTGCTCGCAGCCGTGTGGCTGTACAGCGCGGTTTATGTGGTTGATGAGCAGGAGCAGGCCGTTGTGCTGCGCTTCGGCAAATACTATGAAACCGTCGGCCCGGGCCTGAACATCTATTTCCCGCCGATCGATCGCAAGTACCTGGAAAACGTCACGCGTGAGCGTGCCTACACCAAGCAGGGTCAAATGCTGACTGAAGACGAAAACATCGTCGAAGTGCCGCTGACCGTGCAGTACAAGATCAGCAACCTGCAGGACTTCGTGCTGAACGTCGATCAGCCGGAAATCAGTCTGCAGAACGCGACCGACAGTGCCTTGCGTCACGTGGTGGGTTCTACCGCCATGGACCAGGTGCTGACCGAAGGTCGTGAATTGATGGCCAGCGAAATCAAGGAGCGTCTGCAACGCTTCCTCGATACCTATCGCACCGGCATCACCGTCACCCAGGTCAACGTACAGAGCGCAGCGGCACCGCGTGAAGTTCAGGAAGCCTTCGACGACGTGATCCGTGCCCGTGAAGACGAGCAGCGTTCGCGCAACCAGGCTGAAACCTATGCCAACGGCGTCGTGCCGGAAGCCCGTGGTCAGGCCCAGCGCATCCTCGAAGATGCCAACGGTTACCGCGACGAGACCGTCTCCCGCGCCAAGGGTGAGGCCGATCGCTTCACCAAACTGGTGGCCGAATATCGCAAGGCCCCTGAAGTTACCCGTCAGCGTCTGTATCTGGACACCATGCAGGAAATCTTCAGCAACACCAGCAAGGTTCTCGTGACCGGCAACAAGAATGGCCAGAACAATCTGCTGTACTTGCCGCTGGACAAGATGATCGACAGTGGTCGCAGCCCTGGCGCCCCGGTGACCGGTGCGGCAGCCAGCAGCAATGAAACAAATGCGCGTGCGGCAGCCGACCTGCAGCAGCAAGCACGTACCAGGGAGAGTCGCTGATGAGCAATAAATCGCTGATCGCCCTTATTATCGGCGTCGTCGTGGCGATCGTTGCCTGGAACTGCTTCTACATCGTGGCTCAGACCGAGCGCGCGGTGATGCTGCAGTTCGGTCGCGTGGTTCAGGCCGATGTTCAGCCGGGCCTGCACGTGAAAGTGCCTTACGTTAACAAGGTGCGCATATTCGACGCGCGCCTGATGACGCTGGATGCACCGACACAGCGCTTCCTGACGCTGGAAAAGAAGGCCGTGATGGTCGACGCCTACGCCAAGTGGCGCGTGAAAGATGCCGAGCGCTTCTACACCGCGACGTCTGGCCTCAAGCAGATTGCCGACGAGCGTCTTTCCCGTCGTCTGGAGTCGGGCCTGCGTGACCAGTTCGGTAAGCGCACCCTGCACGAAGTCGTGTCCGGTGAACGTGATGCGCTGATGGCAGACATCACCGCTTCGCTGAACAAGATGGCGGAAAAAGAGCTGGGCATCGAAGTGATCGATGTCCGGGTCAAGACCATCGACCTGCCGAAGGAAGTTAACCGCAGTGTGTTCGAGCGTATGAGCACCGAGCGTGAGCGTGAAGCTCGCGAGCACCGCGCCAAGGGTAACGAGCTGGCTGAAGGCATCCGTGCCGACGCCGACCGTCAACGCCGCGTGTTGCTGGCTGAAGCCTATCGTGAATCGGAAGAGGTTCGCGGTGATGGTGACGCCCAGGCCGCTTCGATCTACTCCAAGGCATACGGCCAGGATCAGGAGTTCTACGCGTTCTACCGTAGCCTGCGTGCCTACCGTGAAAGCTTCGCGAACAAATCCGACGTCATGGTCCTGGACCCGGGCAGCGACTTCTTCCGTTACCTGGAAAAAGCCAAGCCTTGATACGACGTTGACCTGAATCATCCCGCCGGGCGGCTAAAACCTCGGGCGGGGTGATCCTTTGGGAAAACGTGTGTATGATGCGGCAGCCGGGAAATTCCCGGCTTTTTTGCGTCTGCACGTTTGATTGCAGTATTTATGCAGGCGCCCGAGTTGAATGACTCGACAGATTTTTCGAGGAAAATGATTGGCGAAGCCGATTTCAGGCTTTTCGCCCCGTTGTTCATGCGCGTGGTTTGCACATGAGCCGATCATTTTCTGCTTCACTCAAGGCTCGCCCAAAGGCTTGTCGCCCGGATCATAGGGGAATGGCGTAATGGCAACGGTAGACCGCTGGCTGCTGCCAGATGGCATCGAAGAAGTACTGCCACCGGAGGCGGCGCGTATTGAAGTCGCGCGTCGTCAGGTGTTGGATCTGTTCCAGAGCTGGGGTTACGAGTTTGTCGTGACTCCCCATATCGAGTACCTGGAATCCCTGCTGACCGGCGCGGGCTCGGACCTCGATCTGCGTACCTTCAAGGTCATCGACCCGCAGTCGGGCCGGCAGATGGGTTTCCGTGCCGACATCACGCCACAAGTGGCGCGCATCGATGCGCATACCCTGCGTCGCGAAGGCCCGAGCCGTCTGTGTTATGCCGGTAGCGTGCTGCATGCCCAGCCACGTGCCTTGTCGTCCTCGCGCAGCCCGATTCAACTGGGCGCCGAGTTGTACGGCGATGCCAGCCCGAGCAGCGACGTGGAAGTCATCAGCCTGATGCTGGCCATGCTGCAACTGGCCGATGTGCCGGATGTGCACATGGACCTCGGTCATGTCGGCATCTACCGCGGCCTGGCCCGTGCCGCCGGTTTGTCCGGCGAAGCCGAGCAACAGTTATTCGATGCGTTGCAACGTAAAGCCATCGACGAGGTCATTACCTTGACCGAAGGCCTGCCTGCCGATCTGTCGGGCATGCTGCGAGCGCTGGTCGACCTGTGTGGCGGTCGTGAAGTATTGAGCGCTGCCCGCGAGCGTCTGGCCAGTGCGCCGGCGCCTGTGCTGGCGGCCCTGGACGATTTGCTGGCGATTGCCGAGCGTCTGTCCACGCGGTTCCCGGAATTACCGCTGTACTTCGACTTGGGCGAATTGCGCGGCTACCACTACCACACCGGTGTGGTGTTCGCCGTGTTTGTGCCGGGTGTCGGCCAGTCCATCGCTCAGGGCGGTCGTTACGACGACATCGGTGCCGACTTCGGTCGTGCCCGTCCGGCGACTGGTTTCTCTACCGATTTGAAAACCCTGGTGACCCTGGGGCGTGCTGAGATCGAGCTACCGTCTGGCGGTATCTGGATGCCTGACAGTACGGATGCAGCACTCTGGCAGCAGGTTTGCCAGTTGCGCAGTGAGGGTCAGCGTGTCGTTCAGGCATTGCCTGGGCAACCTTTGGCCGCCGCCCGTGAAGCGGACTGCGACCGGCAATTGATTCAGCAGAACGGGCTTTGGCAAGTATTGCCGCTGGCTTCTTGAGTTTTCCTGCCGGCCGCCGCCGGCACCAAGTTTGCGCGAATGAGGACAAGTGTTATGGGTAAGAATGTCGTAGTCCTGGGCACCCAATGGGGTGATGAGGGCAAAGGCAAGATCGTTGATCTGCTGACCGAACATGCTGCCGCCGTAGTGCGCTACCAGGGTGGCCACAACGCTGGCCACACCCTGGTGATCGACGGCGAAAAAACCGTCTTGCACCTGATTCCTTCGGGCGTGCTGCGCGAAGGCGTGCAGTGCCTGATCGGTAACGGTGTGGTGGTTGCACCCGACGCCCTGCTGCGGGAAATCATCAAGCTGGAAGAGAAAGGCGTACCGGTGCGCGAGCGTCTGCGTATCAGCCCGTCCTGCCCGCTGATCCTGTCCTACCACGTAGCGCTGGACCAGGCCCGTGAAAAGGCCCGTGGCGAGCTGAAGATCGGCACCACCGGTCGCGGCATCGGCCCGGCCTACGAAGACAAGGTTGCCCGTCGCGGTCTGCGCATCGGTGACCTGTTCCACCGCGAGCGTTTCGCCGCCAAGCTGGGCGAGTTGCTGGATTACCACAACTTCGTGCTGGTCAATTACTACAAAGAGCCAGCGATCGACTTCCAGAAGACACTCGACGAGTGCATGGAATACGCCGAGCTGCTCAAGCCGATGATGCTCGACGTCACCGCCGAACTGCATAACCTGCGTCGCGACGGCAAAGACATCATGTTCGAAGGCGCCCAGGGCTCCCTGCTGGACATCGACCACGGCACCTACCCGTACGTGACCAGCTCCAACACCACCGCGGGCGGCATCGCCACGGGTTCGGGTTTTGGTCCGATGTACCTGGATTACATCCTCGGCATCACCAAGGCTTACACCACTCGCGTGGGTTCGGGTCCGTTCCCGACTGAGCTGTTCGACGACGTCGGTGCTTTCCTGGCCAAGCGTGGTCACGAGTTCGGTGCTACTACCGGTCGTGCCCGTCGTTGCGGCTGGTTCGATGCCGTCATCCTGCGTCGCGCCATCGACGTCAACAGCATCTCGGGCCTGTGCCTGACCAAGCTGGACGTGCTGGACGGTCTGGAAACCATCAACATCTGCGTTGGCTACAAGAACCAGGATGGTGCAGTGATCGACGCACCGACTGACGCCGACAGCTACATTGGCCTGGAGCCGGTGTACGAGCAAATGCCAGGCTGGACCGAATCCACCGTCGGTGCCAAGACCCTGGAAGAGCTGCCGCAGGCTGCACGCAACTACATCAAGCGCGTCGAAGAGTTGGTCGGTGCGCCGATCGACATTATTTCGACGGGCCCGGACCGCAACGAAACCATCGTTCTGCGCCATCCGTTCGCTTAATAAGTCGTTGATGTAAAACACAAAGGCCCCTTCATTGGGGCCTTTGTCGTTGATGCCTGCCGAACGGCATGACCTTTGCTGTGATGTTGAATAAAAGCATCGCTTCCAGTGTGCCATCAATTTAATGGCGCCAAAGCAGAGGGATTTCAAGTGTCGGCCGTTCTCTCACTGTTACAAAGCCGTCTATTGCGGCCTGTGTTCGTTACCCTTGGTATCGCCCTTTTGGTGCAGGTGCTGGTAGCTGTCGCTCTGACTCGGAGCACAGTGACTGCGCTGGAAGCCGATCTGGGTGTGCGCCTGGGGGCCGATAGCCAGAAGCTCTCCAATGAACTTGAGCAGGCGGGGCGTGAAGTCACCTCGAGCCTGGACAATCTGTCGACCAGCACCCGTCAGCGACTGACCGCCGGCCTGTCTTCGCGTCTGAAGGACGAGCAGGTGCAACTGCGTACGACGCTGGAGAAGGATCTGAAGGAATCGGCCAACGACATGGCGCAGCTTCTGGCCTCAGTCGCACCTCGCGCCATGTGGGACAGCGACATTCCTACCCTGTCCGAATTCGCCCGTCGTGCGCAGCGCAACCCCAACGTATTGTTTGTGGTGTACGACGACGCCACGGGCCAGCACCTCACGCGCTACCTCAACCGGGAGAACGCGATCAACAAAGCGCTTCTTGAGAAAGGCCAGGGTGAGCGGGCGCTGGACAAGGTGCTGGATGCGGCGAAAAACGATCCCTCGGTCTACTACCTCGAAGCGTCTATCAATCCCAATGGGGTGGAAATCGGCAAAGTCCTGATGGGGGTTTCGACCGCCTCCGTGGAAACCGATCTGGCGGCGCTGGACAAGCGCTTCTCGGCGCTGATCGCCAGCGGCGATCAGCTGGTGGGTGACAGCCTCAAAGGCGCGGCGGCTGACAGTGCAACGGCGATGCGCGGGCGTTTGCAGTCGGCGCAGTCCACGGCCTCTGAAATGAAAGCCAATACCGCCAGTACCGTGCAGGAAGCCGCGGGGACTTTGCGCTGGCGCATCGGCATGGGGTTGGCGGTGGTGGGGTTCGGTGTGTTGCTGTTGCTGGCGGTGGTGCTGGGTCGTCGAGTGGTCAATCGTTTGAAAATGCTGATTGCCGCCATGGATGATCTGGCGGCAGGTGAGGGCGATCTGACCAAGCGCGTGCAGATCAACAGTCAGGACGAGATTGGCGACATGGCTTCGGCGGTCAATCGCTTTGTGGATAAGTTGCAGCCAATCGTGCGTGAGGCAGGTGATGTGGCTCAGCGTACCGGCGTGGAAATCGGCGCCATGACCCTGCGCAATGCCGGTGCCGATGCGGCCGCAGGCATGCAGCGCGATGAAGTGGCTGAAAGCTTGCGCGCGTTGTCGCAGATGGCTGACGAAGCCCAGTCGGAAAGCCACGCCATGCAGGCCGCTTTGCAGCAGGTGGTGGACATTCGTCAAGCCACGGACGAGAACACCCGGACCTCGGCGAAAGTTGGCAGTCTCATCGAAGCGTTGGCCGGACAAGTCGACACCGGTGCGAAAGTCATCGAGCGCCTCGCACAACAAAGTGAACAGATTGAAGTGGTGCTGACTGTGATTCACGGGATTGCCGAACAAACCAATTTGCTGGCGCTCAACGCAGCCATTGAAGCGGCGCGTGCCGGCGAGACCGGGCGCGGGTTTGCCGTGGTGGCGGACGAAGTGCGGGCGTTGGCGAGCAAGACTCAGAGCTCAACCGGCGACATTCAGGCGCATATCGTTGCGTTGCAGCAGGGCGCGCGCGAGGCCGTCGCGGCCATCGGGCAGGCCGGACGTCAGGCCAGCGAAGGTTTGCTGGTGTTGCGCGACAGTGCGCGGTTGCAGCAGTCGGTGCAGGCGTCGGTCGAGCAGGTGCATGCGGCGATCGGTCTGGCAACCCAGGCCGCGGCGCATCAGGCGCAAGGTGCGCAGGCGGTGCGGGGTCGGGTTGAGACCATTCATGCTCAGGCTGAGAAGGCGGCTCAGGCGGTAGTGGAGACTACGGCCAGTGGCAAGCTGCTGGATGGGCTGGCGGCGCAGTTGAAGGCGAGCCTGGGGCAGTTCAGGGCCTGATGAGTTGTCTGGGCGACCGCTATCGCGAGCAGGCTCGCTCCCACATTGGAATGCATTCTCCTGTGGGAGCGAGCCTGCTCGCGAAGGCGATCTTAATGGCGCAGATACATCCGCGTCGTCAGTAGATAGACGGGCAACCCCGACACCACAATCAACAACGCCGCATAAGGCGCCGCCGCCGCAAACTCCACATTCGCGGTATGCGCCCAGACTTCTGTCGCCAGCGTATTGAGCCCGGTGGGACTCAGCAGCAGCGTCGCCGTCAGCTCCTTCATCGCATCCAGAAACACCAGCGCAAAGGCTGCTCCCAAGGCAGGGAAGATAATCGGCAACGTCACCCGACAAAACGCGCTGAAGGACGACGCGCCCAGCGTGCGTGCGGCCTCTTCCAATTGTGGCGCAGCCTTGTTCAGGGCGGTGCGAATCGGTGCCTGGGCCAGCGGCAGAAACAACAGCGCATAAGCGATCAGCAGCAGCGCCGAGGTCTGGTACAGCACTGGCACATAATGCAGGGCGAAATACACCAGGGTCAGCGCAATCACCAATCCCGGCAGCGCATGCAGCAGATACGGCAGGCGCTCGGCCCAGATGGCCAGTCGGCCTTTATGGCGCACCACCAGCAACCCAACCGGCACCGCGAGCACAAGGCACAATGCTGCGCCGCCGAGGGACAGCGCCAGAGACGACAACAAGGCCTCGCTGATCGCCGCTACCGGAAACGCCGCCGACGAGCCCACCATCAGCCAGTACGCCAGCATTCCCAGCGGAATGCCGCTGCCGATGATCGCCAGCAACAGGCAGTAGAGTTGCCCGACAGTCGCCCATGGCCCCAGACGAACCTGCTGCGCATGTCGTGCCGCGCCCTGGCCGGTACGCACATGCCGGCCCTTGCCGCGCACGCGCAACTCCAGCCATAGCAGCACCAAACACAGCGCCAACAGCACCGCCGAGAGCATCGCTGCGTTAGCGTTGCTGAACTCTAGCTCGAACTGTTGGTAAATCGCTGTAGTGAAAGTCTGCAAGCCGATGATCGACAGCGCGCCGAACTCCACCAGCATGTGCAGCGCAATCAGCAGCGAACCGGCCAGCAGTGACGGCCAGAGCAGGGGCAGGGTGATTCTGAAGAACACGCCCCAGCGATTCTGCCCCAGGGTCCGTGCGGACTCCTCCAGCGACGGATCGAGATTGCGCAGGGTCGCCGCCACCGGTAGAAAAATCAGCGGGTACTTGGACAGGGTCATCACCAGAATCGCCCCGCCCAATCCTTCGAAGTGAGCGCTCAGGGAGACCCAGGTGAAACTGCTGACAAACGCCGGCACCGCGAACGGCAGACACAGAATTACGCCCCATAGCCGTCGCCCCGGCAGATTGCTGCGTTCCAGCAACCAGGCGAGCGACAAGCCAATCACACCGCAGGCCAGCGTGACGCCCGCCATCAGCGCCAGCGTATTGCGCAGCAGGCCAAACACGTAGGGTCGCCACAACAGATGCAGCGCCTCGGCCCAGCCCGCCTGCCAGGTCTTGAGGCCGACATAAGCCAGTGGCAACAGGCTGAGCGTCACCAGCAGCAAAACCGGTAGCAACAACCAGATCGACGGTCGTTTGCGCCGTGGCACGTAGCCCCCGCGCAAGGCGGGAGCGGATAGCGATGCGCTCATCAGTTCAAGCCAACATCACGTTCCAGGTCCAGGGCTTCTTCGGCGTTGCCGAGGTCGGCTGGCGTGACCTTTGGCGCTTGCAGTTCGCTGAACGGCTTGAGACCACGATCCGACTCCATGCCTTTGTGCAGCGGGTATTCGGCGGTGGTCTGGGTGATCACGCGCTGACCTTCTTCACTCGCCATGTAGGCGAGCAGCTGCTGGGATTCTTTTGGATGTTTACTGGATTTCAGCACCGCAGCGCTGGATACGGTGATCAGCCCGCCGACGTCGCCGCCGGTGAAATAATGCAGTTTCGAATCGAGCTGGCCTTTTTCACGCTGCAAGGCAAACCAGTAATAGTTGTTCACCAGTACCGTGGCGACTTCGCCGTTTTCCACCGCTTTGAGCGCGACCATGTTGTTGCTGTAAGTCTTGCCGAACGCACGCAGGCCGGTCAGCCATTCTTCGGCGGCGTTCATGCCATGGACCTTGATGATCGCCACGGCCTGTTCCTGGAATGCGCCGCTGGTAGGTACGAAGCCGACTTTGCCCTGCCATTTCGGATCGGAGAATTCCATCACCGACTTGGGCAGGTCTTTTTCGTCGATCAGTTTAGGGTTGAAGGCGACAACCCGAACGCGTGCGGTGATACCGATCCAGGTGCCGTTGCCGGCAACGTAGTCCTTGGGCAGGGCTTCAAGGGTAGCGGCGTCGGTTTTCGCCAGCAGGCCTTGTTCGCCAAGTTTGTTCAGCGGCGGCGATTCTTCCGTGTAGATCACGTCGGCGGGGGAGCGATCGCCTTCTTCGACAATCTGGCTGGCGAGCTGGTTACTGCTGCCCTTGCGCACATTGACGCGAATCCCGGTCTTGGCTTCGAAGGCTTTGGCGACAGCGTCGCCGACTTCCTTGTGTTGGCCGTTATAGAGTGTCAGGGAAGCCGGATCGGCGGCTTGGGTGAGGGGAGTGGCGAGTGTCAGGCCGAGCAGGGTGATGGTCAGGCCACGGCGCAGGGTATTTCGAAACATCATTCGCAGGGTTCCTCACTGTCGCATTGCAAAATCTTGCAACAATGATAAACGATATTGCTTCTCAAGTGCGCCTGCGGAGAGGGTTAGGGTTTGTGAGCGAGAGGCGGCACACCGCTTGATCTCCCGTAGGAGCTGCCGAAGGCTGCGATCTTTTGATCTTGATTGTTGGTGCAGTTGAAGCAGCTAAAGATCAAAAGATCCCAGCCTTCGGCAGCTCCTACAGGGGCCGTGCTGACATTCATGAAGTTTTTGAACGCCAGAAACGCAAAAACCCGCTTTCGCGGGTTTTTGTGAAATTCAAGATCGTGACCTTGAATTTGAATTGGTGCCCAGAAGAAGACTCGAACTTCCACGACCTTGCGGTCACCAGCACCTGAAGCTGGCGTGTCTACCAATTTCACCATCTGGGCAGTATCTTCAGCGTTGCCGCTGTTGATGTGGCGCACTATACGGAGAGCCTTTTGATCTGTAAACCCCTGATTTAATTTTAATAAACCGGAAGCCTGGAATGCAAAAACCCGCTTTCGCGGGTTTTTGTGTGAGCCTTGAAATTGTTCTAATCTCAAGCTCGAAATTGGTGCCCAGAAGAAGACTCGAACTTCCACGACCTTGCGGTCACCAGCACCTGAAGCTGGCGTGTCTACCAATTTCACCATCTGGGCAGTATCGGCAGCGCGTGTGCGTCGTCGATGGCGCGCACTATACGGAGCGTCTTTTTAACTGTAAACCCCCGACATCGAAAAAAACTGGAAATTTTCTCCAGTGGTATTCAAATCAGCTTTGCGATGTCGATAAAGGGCTTTAGATGGGCTGTCATAGCTTGAAATTTCCCGTTTCATTACGCCTATGCCAAACTAACCCGCATATAGACAAGGTGAAAACTCTCTAATGGCCGATTGGCAGTCCCTCGATCCCGAGGCCGCTCGTGAAGCGGAAAAATATGAAAACCCTATTCCTAGCCGCGAACTGATCCTTCAGCACCTTGCTGATCGAGGTTCGCCTGCTAACCGCGAGCAGCTGGTCGAAGAGTTTGGTCTGACCACGGAAGACCAGATCGAAGCCCTGCGTCGCCGCCTGCGCGCCATGGAGCGCGACGCTCAACTCATCTATACCCGTCGCGGCACGTATGCGCCGGTGGACAAGCTCGACCTGATCCTGGGCCGCATCAGCGGTCACCGTGACGGCTTCGGCTTCCTGGTCCCGGACGACGGCAGTGACGACCTGTTCATGAGCCCGGCGCAAATGCGCCTGGTGTTCGACGGCGACCGTGCCTTGGCGCGTGTTTCCGGGCTCGATCGTCGCGGCCGCCGTGAAGGCATGATCGTCGAAGTGGTGTCCCGTGCCCACGAGTCCATCGTCGGTCGTTACTTCGAAGAGGGCGGTATCGGTTTCGTCGTCGCGGACAATCCGAAGATCCAGCAAGAAGTGCTGGTCACCCCGGGCCGCAACGCCAACGCCCAGATCGGTCAGTTCGTCGAAGTGAAGATCACCCACTGGCCGACGCCACGCTTCCAGCCGCAAGGCGACGTGGTCGAAGTCGTGGGTAACTACATGGCGCCGGGCATGGAAATCGATGTCGCCCTGCGCACCTACGATATTCCTCACGTCTGGCCTGAAGCGGTGCTCAAAGAAGCCGCCAAGCTCAAGCCTGAAGTCGAAGAGAAAGACAAAGAGAAACGCATCGACCTGCGCCATCTGCCGTTCGTGACCATCGACGGTGAAGATGCGCGCGACTTCGATGACGCGGTCTACTGCGAAGCCAAGCCGGGCAAGCTGCGCCTGTTCTCCGGTGGCTGGAAGTTGTACGTGGCGATCGCCGACGTTTCCAGCTACGTGAAAATCGGTTCGGCGCTGGATAACGAATCCCAGGTGCGTGGCAACTCGGTGTACTTCCCCGAGCGTGTCGTGCCGATGCTGCCGGAGCAATTGTCCAACGGTCTGTGCTCGCTGAACCCGCACGTCGATCGCCTGGCCATGGTCTGCGAGATGACCATCTCCAAATCCGGCGAAATGACCGACTACTGCTTCTACGAAGCGGTGATCCACTCCCACGCCCGCCTGACCTACAACAAGGTCAGCGCCATGCTGGAAACGCCGAAAGCCACCGAGGCGCGTCAGCTTCGTGGCGAGTACACCGACGTCCTGCCGCACCTCAAGCAGCTGTATGCGCTGTACAAGGTTCTGCTGGCCGCCCGTCACGTGCGCGGCGCGATCGATTTCGAAACGCAGGAAACCCGGATCATCTTCGGTTCCGAGCGCAAGATTGCCGAAATCCGTCCGACCGTTCGCAACGACGCTCACAAGCTGATCGAGGAATGCATGCTGGCGGCCAACGTGGCCACCGCCGAATTCCTGAAAAAGCACGAAATCCCTGCGTTGTACCGCGTCCACGATGGCCCGCCACCGGAGCGTCTGGAAAAACTGCGCGCTTTCCTTGGCGAGCTTGGCCTGTCCTTGCACAAAGGCAAGGATGGTCCGTCGCCGAAGGATTACCAGGCTTTGCTGGCCAGCATCAAGGACCGTCCGGATTTCCACCTGATCCAGACCGTCATGCTGCGTTCGTTGAGCCAAGCGGTGTACAGCGCCGATAACCAGGGCCACTTCGGCCTGAATTACGAAGCCTATACCCACTTCACTTCGCCGATTCGCCGCTACCCGGACTTGCTCACGCACCGGGCGATCCGCAGCGTCATCCATTCGAAAATGGACACCCCGCACGTTCGCCGTGCCGGCGCGATGAGCATTCCGAAAGCGCGCATCTACCCGTACGACGAAGCGATCCTGGAGCAGCTCGGCGAGCAGTGCTCGATGAGCGAGCGCCGTGCCGACGAAGCGACCCGCGACGTGGTGAACTGGCTCAAGTGCGAGTTCATGAAAGACCGCGTGGGCGAATCGTTCCCGGGTGTGATCACCGCCGTGACCGGTTTCGGCCTGTTCGTCGAGCTGACCGATATCTACGTCGAAGGTCTGGTGCACGTCACCGCGCTGCCGGGCGATTACTACCACTTCGATCCTGTGCACCACCGCCTCGCGGGTGAGCGTACCGGTCGTAGCTTCCGTCTTGGCGACACCGTTGAAGTGCGGGTCATGCGTGTCGACCTCGACGAGCGCAAGATCGACTTCGAAATGGCTGAAAAAACCATCAGCGCGCCAATCGGGCGTAAGAAGCGCGGAACCGAAACAGCCGCTCCAGCTGCTAAAACCGCCGCAGAACCGGCGCCGGCGAAAACCGGGCGTCGTCCTGCCAAGGAAAAGGCCGTCGAGGCCTATCGCCCGAGCGATGCCGCGGCAAAAAATGCCGAGCTGCGCAAAAGCCGTGAACTGAAACAGGCGTTGCTGTCTGAAGCGAAAAGCGGCGGTAAAGCGGCGTCTGGGGGAAAGACCGGGCGGTCGGCGCCTGACAAGGCCCCCGGCGGCAAGCCAGCAAAACCGAGCAAACACCGTAAAGGCCCGCCAAAAGCGGGTTCCGCTCCAGCCGCCAGAAGCGGCGGGGCGCGTAAACCTAAGGCCAAGTCATGAGTCAGTTGGAAAAGATCTATGGCGTGCACGCTGTAGAAGCGTTGCTGCGTCACCACCCAAAACGCGTCAAGCAGATCTGGCTGGCTGAAGGCCGCAGTGATCCGCGAGTGCAGACGCTGATCGAGCTTGCGGCCGAAAATCGCGTAGCGGTCGGTCAGGCTGAGCGTCGTGAGCTGGATGCGTGGGTAGAAGGCGTGCACCAGGGCGTGGTCGCGGACGTGAGCCCGAGCCAGGTCTGGGGCGAGGCGATGCTCGACGAACTGCTCGATCGCACCGAAGGCGCGCCGCTGTTGCTGGTGCTCGACGGCGTGACCGATCCGCACAACCTCGGTGCTTGCCTGCGTTCGGCCGATGCGGCCGGCGCGCTGGCGGTGATCGTGCCGAAGGACAAGTCAGCCACCCTGACCCCGACGGTGCGGAAAGTCGCCTGCGGCGCGGCGGAAGTCATTCCGTTGGTGGCCGTGACCAACCTGGCGCGCACCCTGGAAAAACTCAAGCAGCGCGGCTTGTGGGTTGTCGGTACGGCGGGCGAGGCTGAACAGGAGTTGTATCAGCAGGATCTCACCGGCCCGACCATCCTGATCATGGGCGCGGAAGGCAGCGGAATGCGCCGTCTGACTCGTGATCTTTGCGACTACCTGGTGCGTCTGCCGATGGCGGGCAGTGTCAGCAGTCTCAATGTGTCCGTGGCGACTGGGGTCTGTCTGTTCGAGGCCCTGCGTCAGCGCGGCGTCAAGGCTGCCGCCAAAAAGTCCTGACGCTCTCCTGTAGGAGCTGTGTCGGGACTGTAGGAGCTGTGTAGGAGCTGTCGAGTGAAACGAGGCTGCGATCTTTTGATTTTGCTTTTAAGAACGAGATCAAAAGATCGCAGCCTCGTTTCACTCGACAGCTCCTACAGTCTTACAGTTCTACAGGTGTTCGGATTTGAGTTCGGGTGATTGCTCAAATAATCACCAATTGCCTTGCGCCTCTCCTGTCCCTTCTCTACAATTGCGCCCCTTGCTGTGACGGCAGGCACGCATGTGTCTATCGCAAGCAAGTCCATAAGTGTCATTCACTCCTTGTCTGACCGCTTTTGAGCGGCAGGCTACAACCCGTAAGGAGCATTCATGCGTCATTACGAAATCATCTTTTTGGTCCACCCGGATCAAAGCGAGCAAGTCGGCGGCATGGTTGAGCGTTACACCAAGCTGATCGAAGAAGACGGCGGCAAAATCCACCGTCTGGAAGATTGGGGCCGTCGTCAACTGGCCTACGCAATCAACAATGTTCACAAGGCTCACTACGTGATGCTGAACGTTGAGTGCACTGGCAAGGCCCTGGCCGAGCTGGAAGACAACTTCCGCTACAACGATGCAGTGATCCGTAACCTGGTCATCCGTCGCGAAGAAGCCGTTACCGGCCAATCCGAGATGCTCAAGGCTGAAGAAAACCGCAGTGAGCGCCGTGAGCGTCGCGACCGTCCTGAGCACTCCGACGCCGATAGCGTTGATGGTGATGACAGCGACGCCAGCGATAACGCTGACGAGTAATCCACGGACCTTTTGAGGAGCCTATTACATGGCACGTTTCTTCCGTCGTCGTAAATTCTGCCGCTTCACCGCTGAAGACGTGAAAGAGATCGATTACAAAGATCTCAACACTCTGAAAGCTTACGTATCCGAGACCGGCAAAATCGTTCCAAGCCGCATCACCGGTACCAAAGCACGTTATCAGCGTCAGCTGGCCACCGCTATCAAGCGCGCCCGCTTCCTGGCCCTGCTGGCCTACACCGACAGCCACGGCCGCTGAGACCGGGCAGTCGACACGTAGCAAAGGATTGAATGCATGCGCGCCTTAGCTGAGTTCATCATGCGCGGCCGTATGCAGGCCACTCTGGTAGTGGCCGGATGCGCAACATTGCCGTTGTTGTATTGGTTGGGTGCTGCCGCCGGATGCCTTGTGCTTCTGCGGCGCGGATTGAAGGACGCCTTGGGCGTTCTTGCTCTGGGACTGCTGCCGGCGTTGGTCTGGTGGCTTTACTCCGACGACCCACGGGCACTTCTGGTGCTGCTGGGGTCTTCGAGCCTTGCGTTGGTTTTGCGCGCAAGCGAGTCCTGGAACCGCGTGCTGCTGGTCAGCATAGCGATGGGAGTGGTGTTTTCAGTGGTGCTGGGGGCGGCTTTTGCGCCCCAGATCGAGATGCTGGCGCAGGCGTTGATAAAAGTCATGCCGTCGCTACTCGGTGATGTCTACCAGCAATTGTCGGTAGACGAGCAAGCGCGTTTCGCGTCCCTGATTGCACCGGTCCTGACCGGCCTGATTGCGGCCTTGTTGCAAATCGTCAGTGTGCTGAGCCTGATTGTCGGGCGCTACTGGCAGGCGTTGTTGTACAACCCGGGTGGTTTTGGTCGCGAGTTTCGCGCCATCCGAATCCCGCTTTTACCGGCGATGTTGCTGCTGGTGTTGATGCTTCTGGGGCCTAACTTAGGCTCGCAGATGGCCATGTTGACGCCGTTGTGCAGCGTACCGCTGGTGTTCGCCGGGCTGGCCCTGATTCACGGGCTGGTGGCGCAAAAGCGACTGGCCAAATTCTGGCTGGTGGGGTTGTACGTCACGCTGTTGCTGTTCATGCAGCTGATCTATCCGTTGCTGGTGGTCTTGGCCATCGTCGACAGCCTGATTGATTTTCGCGGTCGTTCGGCACCGAAAGATGCCGATAGCGCGAACGGTGAAGGTTAAAAGTTAAGAGGATTTTCACATGCAACTGATCCTTCTGGAAAAAGTCACCAACCTGGGCAACCTGGGTGACAAAGTGAACGTTAAGGCTGGTTACGGTCGTAACTACCTGCTGCCTTACGGCAAAGCTACCGCTGCGACCGCTGCCAACCTGGCTGCGTTCGAAGAGCGTCGCGCTGAGCTGGAAAAAGCCGCAGCAGACCGTAAAACTTCGGCTGAAAGCCGTGCCGCCCAACTGGCTGAGCTGGAAGTGACTATCACTGCCACCGCTGGTGACGAAGGCAAGCTGTTCGGTTCGATCGGCACCCACGACATCGCTGATGCACTGACCGCCTCTGGCGTTGAAGTGGCAAAAAGCGAAGTTCGTCTGCCGAACGGCACCATCCGCAACGTAGGCGAATTCGACGTAGCCGTGCACCTGCACGCCGAAGTTGAAGCCACCGTACGCGTTGTCGTGGTAGCAGCTTAAGCAGCACTTGTCGGCTGGCACCCTTGGGTGCTTGCCGGTAACATCGGGCACGATCCTGTTTACAGGTCGTGCCCTTTGTCTTTCTGCAGTTCCTGATTTTCATAATCCCTGCTTCTCCTAACAAACCAAGTGGCCATGAACGATATCTCCGCTCCTGAGCAATACGATCTGCAAACCGCCGCGCTGAAGGTGCCGCCGCATTCCATCGAGGCCGAACAGGCCGTGCTCGGTGGTCTGATGCTGGACAACAACGCCTGGGAACGCGTGCTCGATCAAGTCTCCGACGGCGATTTCTATCGGCATGACCACCGCCTGATCTTCCGGGCCATCGCCAAGCTGGCGGACCAGAACTCCCCGATCGACGTCGTGACCCTTGCCGAGCAATTGGACAAGGAAGGTCAGACCTCACAAGTCGGTGGCCTCGGTTACTTGGGTGAATTGGCGAAAAACACGCCGTCCGTCGCCAACATCAAGGCCTATGCCCAAATCGTTCGCGAGCGGGCCACCCTGCGCCAACTGATCGGCATCAGTACCGAAATCGCCGACAGCGCCTTTAACCCCGAAGGCCGCACCGCCGCCGAGATCCTCGACGAAGCCGAACGGCAGATTTTCCAGATTGCCGAGGCCCGTCCGAAAACCGGCGGCCCGGTCAGCGTCAACGACCTGCTGACCAAGGCCATCGACCGCATCGACACCTTGTTCAACACCGACAACGCCATTACCGGCCTGTCTACCGGCTATACCGACCTCGACGAGAAGACGAGCGGTCTGCAACCGTCCGACCTGATCATCGTCGCCGGCCGTCCGTCCATGGGTAAAACTACCTTTGCGATGAACCTGGTGGAAAACGCCGTGTTGCGCAGCGAGAAGGCTGTTCTGGTTTACTCCCTCGAGATGCCAGGCGAATCGCTGATCATGCGTATGCTGTCGTCCCTCGGCCGGATCGACCAGACCAAGGTCCGGGCCGGTCGCCTGGAAGACGACGACTGGCCGCGCCTGACCTCGGCGGTCAATCTGCTCAACGATCGCAAACTGTTCATCGATGACACGGCGGGTATCAGCCCATCGGAAATGCGCGCCCGCACCCGTCGTCTGGTGCGTGAGCACGGTGAGATCGGTCTGATCATGATCGACTACCTGCAGCTGATGCAGATCCCGGGTTCCAGCGGTGACAACCGGACCAACGAGATTTCCGAAATCTCCCGGTCCCTGAAAGCCCTGGCCAAGGAATTCAACTGCCCGGTGGTGGCGCTGTCCCAGCTCAACCGTTCCCTGGAGCAACGCCCGAACAAGCGTCCGGTGAACTCCGACTTGCGTGAATCCGGTGCAATCGAGCAGGACGCCGACGTAATCATGTTCGTGTACCGGGACGAGGTGTATCACCCGGAAACCGAACACAAAGGCATCGCCGAAATCATCATCGGCAAACAGCGGAACGGCCCGATCGGCTTTATCCGCCTGGCCTTCATCGGCAAATACACCCGATTTGAAAACCTGGCGCCGGGTAGCTACAACTTCGACGACGACGAATAGTTATTTGGAGTCTGGTCGGGCCTCTTCGCGGGCAAGCCTCGCTCCTACAGGTTACGTAGAGCCCGCGATGGGGTCGCCGCAATTTCCGACCATAGCCGTCGGAATTGGTCAAATTTTGTGCTATATTCCGCGCCCGCGAAATTCAATGAAAGCCAACACCGGTTATCGACATGCAAGCAGCCAAGCCGTTATTTGACTATCCCAAGTACTGGGCCGAATGTTTCGGGCCAGCGCCATTCCTGCCGATGAGCAGGGAGGAGATGGATCAGCTTGGCTGGGATTCCTGCGACATCATCATTGTCACCGGTGATGCCTACGTCGACCACCCGTCGTTCGGCATGGCGATCATCGGCCGACTGCTGGAGGCCCAGGGCTTCCGCGTCGGGATCATTGCGCAGCCGAACTGGCAGTCCAAAGACGACTTCATGAAGCTCGGCGAGCCGAACCTGTTTTTCGGCGTCGCGGCCGGCAACATGGACTCGATGATCAACCGCTACACCGCCGACAAGAAAATCCGCTCCGACGACGCCTACACCCCCGGTGGCCTGGCGGGCAAACGTCCGGACCGCGCGAGCCTGGTTTACAGCCAGCGCTGCAAGGAAGCCTACAAGCACGTGCCGATCGTGCTCGGTGGCATCGAAGCCTCCCTGCGCCGCATCGCCCACTACGATTACTGGCAGGACCGGGTGCGCAACTCGATCCTGATCGACGCCTGCGCCGACATCCTGCTCTACGGCAACGCCGAGCGTGCGATCGTCGAAGTCGCCCAGCGTCTGTCGTTCGGTCACAAGATCGAAGACATCACCGATGTGCGCGGCACCGCGTTCATTCGTCGTGACACGCCAAAAGACTGGTTCGAGATCGACTCCACGCGCATCGACCGTCCGGGTAAGGTCGACAAGATCATCAACCCGTACGTGAACACCCAGGACACGCAAGCTTGCGCCATCGAGCAGGAAAAGGGCGCGACTTATTCAGGAGCAGGTGAGGATCCGAACGAAGCGAAGGTCGTGCAATTGCTGCCGAACCCGCGCCTCACCCGCGAGAAAACGGTCATCCGTCTGCCGTCGATGGAAAAAGTCCGTGGCGACTCGGTGCTCTACGCCCATGCCAACCGCGTGCTTCACCTGGAAACCAACCCGGGCAACGCCCGCGCGCTGGTGCAGAAGCATGGCGAAGTGGATGTCTGGTTCAACCCGCCTCCAATTCCGATGACCACCGAAGAAATGGACTACGTGTTCGGCATGCCTTACGCACGGGTTCCGCACCCGGCGTACGGCAAGGAAAAGATTCCTGCCTACGACATGATCCGTTTCTCGGTGAACATCATGCGTGGCTGCTTCGGCGGCTGTACGTTCTGCTCGATCACCGAGCACGAAGGCCGGATCATCCAGAACCGTTCCGAAGAGTCGATCATTCGCGAAATCGAAGAGATCCGCGACAAAGTGCCAGGCTTCACTGGCGTGATCTCCGACCTCGGCGGCCCGACCGCGAACATGTACCGCATCGCCTGCAAGAGCCCGGTCATCGAATCCGCGTGCCGCAAGCCGTCCTGCGTGTTCCCGGGCATCTGTGAAAACCTCAATACCGATCACTCGTCGCTGATCCAGCTCTATCGCAGCGCCCGTGCCTTGCCGGGTGTGAAGAAGATCCTGATCGCCTCCGGCCTGCGTTACGACCTCGCGGTCGAGTCGCCGGAGTACGTCAAGGAGCTGGTGACTCACCACGTTGGTGGTTACCTGAAGATCGCCCCGGAACACACCGAGGAAGGTCCGCTCAACCAGATGATGAAACCGGGCATCGGCAGCTATGACAAGTTCAAGCGCATGTTCGAGAAGTACACCAAGGAAGCCGGGAAAGAGCAGTACCTGATTCCGTACTTCATCGCCGCTCACCCGGGCACCACCGACGAAGACATGATGAACCTGGCCCTGTGGCTCAAGGGCAACGGTTTCCGTGCCGACCAGGTGCAGGCGTTCTATCCGTCGCCGATGGCCACCGCCACCGCGATGTACCACTCGGGCAAAAACCCGCTGCGCAAGGTCACTTACAAGAGCGACGGCGTGACCATCGTCAAGAGCGAAGAGCAGCGTCGCCTGCACAAGGCGTTCTTGCGTTATCACGACCCGAAAGGCTGGCCAATGCTGCGTGAAGCGCTGACCCGCATGGGCCGCGCCGACCTGATCGGGCCGGGCAAGAACCAGTTGATTCCGCTGCATCAGCCGGCGACCGACAGCTACCAGAGCGCCCGTCGCAAGAACTCGACGCCGGCCGGCAGCCATAAAGTGGCCGGTGAAAAGACCACCAGGATCCTGACCCAGCACACTGGCCTGCCACCGCGTGCCAGCGATGGCGGTAACCCGTGGGACAAGCGTGAACAGGCCAAGGCGGCGGCATTCGCCCGCAACCAGCAGGCGGCCAAGGAGCGCAAGGACGCGGCCAAAGGCAAAGGGCCAAAACCTGCGCGCAAGCCGGTAGTACCGCGCTAAGCCCTCGCTTGAGCTGAACAGAACGCCAACCTTCGGGTTGGCGTTTTGCGTTGTGCCTGAAGATCAAAAGATCGCAGCCTTCGGCAGCTCCTACAGGGAAACGCATATTCCTGTGTAGGAGCTGCCGAAGGCTGCGATCTTTTGATCTTCGCCACAATTATGTGCAAATGCCCCAACGCAAAATCTCCTCCCGCCCGATTTTGGTGCTGTACTGCCCTGAGCAAATCCGTGAAAGCGCCAGCCTGCTGGATGGCATAAGTCTTGCGCGCTTTCGATAACGCTTAAGGCTCGCAGGAGGCACGCCGTGTCGATCCATGTCGCATTGCATCACGTCACGCATTACCGCTACGACCGCGCCGTCGAGCTCGGTCCGCAGATCGTTCGCCTGCGCCCGGCTGCCCACAGCCGCACGCGGATACTGTCCTATGCGCTGAAAGTCTCGCCCGAGCAGCATTTCATCAACTGGCAACAGGACCCCCAGGGCAATTACCTGGCGCGGTTGGTGTTCCCGGAGAAAACCGATGAGCTGCGGATCGAGGTCGACTTGCTGGCCGAGATGGCGGTGTTCAATCCGTTCGACTTCTTCCTCGAGCCCTACGCTGAAAAGATCCCTTTCGCCTATGCCGCGGATGAGCGCAAGGAGCTGGCGCCGTACCTGGAAACCTTGCCCCTGACGCCGAAATTCAAGGCCTATCTGGAGGGCATAGACCGCACGCCGCTGCCGAGCGTGGATTTCCTGGTCGCGCTCAACCAGCGCTTGAGCGAAGACATCGGCTACCTGATTCGTATGGAGCCAGGCGTACAGACCCCGGAACACACCCTCGAGCATGCCTCCGGCTCCTGCCGCGACTCGGCGTGGTTGCTGGTGCAGTTGCTGCGCAACCTCGGCCTGGCGGCGCGTTTCGTGTCCGGTTACCTGATCCAGTTAACGGCTGACGTCAAAAGCCTCGACGGCCCCTCGGGCACCGAAGTGGACTTCACTGACTTGCACGCCTGGTGCGAGGTCTATTTGCCCGGTGCCGGCTGGATCGGCCTGGACGCAACCTCAGGGCTGTTTGCCGGTGAAGGACACATTCCGTTGGCGTGTAGTCCCGATCCGTCCTCTGCGGCACCGATCAGTGGCTTGGTGGAACCGTGCGAGTGCGAATTCACCCATGAAATGTCCGTGGAGCGGATTTGGGAAGCGCCGCGGGTCACGAAGCCCTACACCGAAGAACAATGGCTGGCGATTCAGGCATTGGGCCGGCAGATCGATGCCGACCTGCTCGAAGGCGACGTGCGCCTGACCATGGGTGGCGAGCCAACGTTCGTTTCCATCGATGACCCGGACGGTGCCGAGTGGAATACCGCGGCGCTCGGGCCGGACAAACGTCGGCTGTCGGCTGAACTGTTCCAGCGCATGCGCAAGCATTACGCGCCCGAAGGCCTGGTTCATTTCGGCCAAGGGAAGTGGTACCCCGGTGAGCAACTGCCGCGCTGGTCGCTGAATTGCTATTGGCGCCGCGACGGCGTGCCGATCTGGCACAACAGCGCGCTGATCGCCGATGAGCAGGAAGACTACGGCGCCGATGGAGAACTGGCTGGGCGTTTCCTGGCAAGTGTCGCCGAACGCCTGAAAATTCCGACGCGCTTTGTGTTCCCGGCCTACGAAGACAATTTCTATTACCTCTGGCGCGAAGGCGCGTTGCCGCAGAACGTCAGCGCCGAAGACTCACGTCTGGAAGAACCATTGGAGCGGGCGCGTCTGCGCAAAGTCTTCAGTCAGGGCCTGGACAAGGTGATCGGCCAGGTCCTGCCGCTGGCGCGCACTGCCAAGGGCGATCAATGGCAGAGCGGTCGCTGGTATCTGCGGGAAGAACATTGCCGATTGGTGCCGGGGGATTCGCCGCTGGGGTATCGCTTGCCACTCGGTTCGCAGCCTTGGGTGAAGGCAGCGGAGTACCCGTTCATTCATCCGGTCGACCCGAATCAGGATTTCCCCGAGCTGCCGGGCACCGACCAGCTACAGAATCACGCGCAACCGCACACCGCCGACGAGCGTGCGCCAAAGATCGACGAATCCGCCGACTGGCTGACCCGCACCGCGTTCTGCGCCGAAGCGCGAGAAGGCCGGTTGTACCTGTTCATGCCGCCACTGGAACGGGTCGAGGACTATCTGGAACTGGTCGCCGCCATTGAGGCCACCGCCGAGGAATTGCGTTGTCCGGTACTGCTGGAAGGCTATGAGCCACCGAGCGATCCGCGTTTGAGCAACTTCCGCATTACCCCGGACCCGGGCGTGATCGAGGTCAACGTCCAGCCGTCCGCCACCTGGGACGAGTTGGTGGAACGCACCGAGTTTCTTTACGAAGAGGCGCGCCAGACTCGACTGACCACCGAAAAATTCATGATCGACGGCCGGCACACCGGCACCGGCGGCGGTAATCATTTCGTACTGGGGGGCGCGACGCCGGCGGACTCACCGTTCCTGCGGCGACCGGATTTGCTACGCAGCCTGATCAGCTACTGGCATAACCATCCATCCTTGTCCTACCTGTTTTCCGGATTGTTCATCGGCCCGACGTCTCAGGCGCCGAGGGTGGATGAAGCGCGCAACGATTCGATGTATGAACTGGAAATCGCCTTCGCACAGATGCCCAAGCCAGGCGAAGAATGTCCGCCATGGCTGGTCGACCGCCTGTTGCGCAACCTGTTGATCGATGTGACCGGCAACACCCACCGCGCCGAATTTTGCATCGACAAACTCTATTCGCCGGATGGCGCCACCGGGCGCCTCGGACTGCTGGAATTGCGGGCCTTTGAAATGCCGCCCCACGCTCGCATGAGCCTGGCTCAGCAGTTGTTGTTGCGGGCGCTGGTGGCGCGGTTCTGGCGTGAACCTTATGCACCGCCGAAACTGGCGCGCTGGGGTACGGAGCTGCACGACCGGTTCCTGTTACCGCACTTCATCGAGCAGGATTTCGCTGATGTGATCGTCGACCTCAATGCCGCCGGTTATCCCGTGCGGGGCGAGTGGTTCGCGGCGCATCTGGAATTCCGTTTTCCCAAGGTCGGCGATTACGCGGTGAGTGGCATCGAACTGGAATTGCGTCAGGCGCTGGAGCCTTGGCATGTACTCGGCGAGGAAGGCGCGGCGGGTGGCACGGTGCGTTATGTGGATTCGTCACTGGAGCGTTTGCAGGTCAAGCTCAGCGGCCTGCCGCCCCAGCGTTATCTGCTGACGTGCAACGGCATCCCGGTGCCGTTGCAACCCACGGGGCGGGTCGGTGAATTCGTTGCCGGCGTACGCTTTCGCGCCTGGCAGCCGGCCAACTGCCTGCAACCGACCATCCCGGTCCACGCGCCGCTGGTGTTCGACTTGCTCGATACCTGGATGGGGCGTTCGCTGGGCGGCTGCCAGTACCACGTCGCCCATCCGGGCGGGCGCAACTACGACAGTCTGCCGGTGAACGCCAATGAAGCCGAGAGTCGGCGTATGGCGCGGTTCTTCCGTATCGGACACACGCCGGGGAAACTTCCTATCCCGAATCTGGAAATTAACGACGAGCTGCCGATGACTCTCGATTTACGACGTTTCTAAACCGTACGCGACGCTCGGATTTTTCGTATATCCGGGCGTCATGAGCCTGCGTTAGTCTGACCGTTCTTTGCTGTCTGCCGAGCTTTCCATGCCTGACCTGCTTGACCGCTACCCGCTGACCGCGGGCACCTATCACGAACTGCTCGACGACAGCGGCGCCGTGCGCCCGCACTGGCGACGGCTGTTCGAACAATTGCAACGCAGCACGCCAACGCAATTGGTGCAGCGTCAGGCGCTGCTGACCCGGCAGATCCAGGAAAACGGCGTGACCTACAACGTCTACGCCGACCCCAAGGGCGCTGACCGACCTTGGGAACTGGACCTGCTGCCTCATGTGATTGCCGCCGATGAGTGGGAACAGTTGTCGGCCGGGATCGCTCAACGGGCGCGCTTGCTCAATGCTGTGCTGGCAGACCTGTACGGCCCACAGCGCTTGATCGCCGAAGGCCTGCTGCCGGCTGAGCTGGTGTTCGGTCACAACAACTTCCTCTGGCCCTGTCAGGGCATTGCGCCGCCTGACGGGGCCTTTCTGCATCTGTACGCCGTGGACCTGGCGCGCACGCCTGACGGTCGCTGGTGGGTCACGGCGGATCGGACTCAAGCGCCATCCGGTGCCGGTTACGCGCTGGAAAACCGCACCATCGTCTCCAGGGCCTTCCCCGAGTTGTACCGTGATTTGAAGGTGCAGCACCTGGCCGGGTTCTTCCGCACCCTTCAGGAAACCCTCGCCCGTCAGGCGCCGAGCGATGATGAAACGCCGCTGGTGGTACTGCTGACGCCGGGGCGTTTCAACGAAAGCTATTTCGAACACCTGTACCTGGCTCGTCAGCTCGGTTATCCGTTGGTGGAGGGCGGCGACCTGACCGTCCGGGATGCCACGGTCTACCTGAAAACCTTGAGCGGCCTGCGTCGGGTTCACGCGATCATGCGTCGGCTCGACGATGATTTCTGCGACCCGCTGGAGCTGCGCACCGACTCGGCCCTCGGCGTGCCGGGGCTGCTCGAAGCCGTGCGTCAGGGCCGGGTGCTGGTGGCCAACGCCCTTGGCAGCGGCGTGCTGGAGTCGCCGGGGTTGCTGGGTTTCCTGCCGAAGATCAATCAGTATCTGTTCGGCGAAGAGCTGATTCTGCCGTCCATCGCGACCTGGTGGTGCGGCGAAGCGCCGGTGCTGGCCCAAGCCCTGGAAAAACTCCCGGAGCTGTTGATCAAGCCAGCATTTCCGTCGCAGAGCTTCGCTCCGGTGTTTGGTCGTGATTTGAGTGAAAAACAGCGCCAGACCCTGGCCGAGCGCATGCAGGCACGCCCTTACGCCTATGTCGCGCAAGAACTGGCGCAACTGTCCCAGGCGCCGATCTGGCAGGCCGAAGACGGTCAGCTGCAACCGCGAGCCATTGGCATGCGCGTCTATGCGGTGGCCAGTCGTGACGGCTATCGAGTACTGCCCGGCGGGCTGACCCGGGTTGCCGCCGAAGCCGACGCCGAAGTGGTGTCGATGCAGCGCGGCGGCGCCAGCAAGGACACGTGGGTACTGGGCGATCGCCCGCCCAGCGGCGAACAATGGAAGACTCAGCGCGCAATCGGCGTTCACGATCTGGTGCGACGCGATCCGTATCTGCCATCGCGGGTGGTCGAGAACCTGTTCTGGTTCGGTCGTTACTGCGAGCGTTGCGATGACAGCGCGCGACTGCTGCGCATCATGCTCGCGCGCTATGTCGATGGCGATGACCCACAAGCCCTGGAGGCGGCGGTCGATCTTGGTGAACGTCTGAATCTGTTGCCGGAGGAGGGCGAGTTGCCGGAGCGATTGCTGGCGGCGTTGCTTGGCGATGATTGGCCGTTCAGCCTGCGCTCCAACCTGCAACGCTTGCAGTGGGCGGCCTCGCAAGTACGCGGCAAGCTTTCGCGGGAAAACTGGCAGGCGCTGGTGGAATTGCAGCGCGAGGCCATGGAGCTGGAAACCGACGAACCGGATTTCGGTGAGTTGCTGGATTTCCTCAACCGATTGGTGATGTCGCTGGCGGCGCTGTCCGGTTTTGCCCTGGACGACATGACCCGGGATGAAGGCTGGCGTTTCCTGATGATCGGTCGGCGGATCGAACGGCTGCAGTTTCTCAGCGCCAGCCTGGCGGCGTTTCTGCGCGGCGCCGGGGCTTTCGATCAGGCCGGGCTGGAGTGGCTGCTGGAGTTGGGCAACAGCAGCATTACTTACCGCTCGCGGTACTTGGCGGTGGCGCAATTGATCCCGGTGCTGGACCTGTTGTTGCTCGACGAGCAGAACCCTCACGCGGTGTTGTTCCAGTTGAAGCTGGTGACCCGCACGTTGAAGCGCTTGAATGACGACTTTGGTGCGCCTCGCGAAACGGGTCTGCCGCAGTTGGTGGAGCGGCTGGCGCGCTTCGATCTGGGCTGTTTGGAAAACTCGCTGTTCGGCGAGGCCAGTGTTCGCGCCGCCATAGAGGGGTTGGCCGATCTGCTGCAGGAGATCGCCGATGCCAGCGGACAAGTATCGGATCGCCTGGCCTTGCGCCATTTCGCCCATGTCGATGATGTCAGCCAGCGTACGGTGTCCGTCTGATGAATGCCCATTACCAGATTTTCCACGACACCCATTATCACTACGACAGCCCGGTGTCCCTGGCTCAGCAGCTGGCGCATCTGTGGCCACGGCCCTGTGCCTGGCAGCGCTGCACCGAGCAGCGGTTGCAGATCAGTCCCGAGCCGACTTCACGCCGGGATGAGCTGGATGTGTTCGGTAATCCCCTGACCCGGCTGGCCTTCGAGCGACCGCATGATGAATTGCTGGTCAATGCCCGGCTCACCGTTGAAGTGCTGGCCCGGCCATCGTTGGACTTCAATCAATCGCCGGCCTGGGAGGATACCTGCAGCGCGCTGACCTACAGCAGTCAGCCACTTTCACCTGAGTTGCTGGACGCCTGCCGTTACCGGTTCGAATCGCCTTACGTGCATTTGAAGCGCAGCTTCGTCGAGTTCTCGCAAAGTTGTTTTCCGCCTGGCCGGCCTTTGCTACTGGGGGTTCAGGCGTTGATGGAGAAGATCTTCAGCGAATTCACCTTCGATGCCGAAGCGACCCAAGTGGCAACGCCGCTGGTGGAAGTGCTGGAGAGGCGGCGCGGGGTTTGCCAGGACTTTGCGCACCTGATGCTCGCTTGTGTGCGCTCCCGTGGATTAGCGGCGCGATACATCAGCGGCTACTTGCTGACCCAGCCACCACCGGGCCAGCCACGGCTGATCGGCGCCGATGCATCTCATGCCTGGGTGTCGGTGTTTTGTCCGGTGCTGGGCTGGGTGGATTTCGACCCGACCAACAATGTGCAACCGGCGCTGGAGCACATCACCCTGGCCTGGGGCCGGGATTTTTCCGATGTGTCGCCGCTGCGTGGGGTGATTCTGGGGGGCGGCAGTCATGATCCGGAGGTTCGGGTCACGGTAATGCCGTTGGAGTAACTGAGATCAAATTGTGGGAGCGAGCCTGCTCGCGATAGCGGTGTATCAGTTAAATAATTGCTAAGTGTGCCGCCGTCATCGCGAGCAGGCTCGCTCCCACATGGGAATGTGTAAGTCAGTTCTGGAGGGGTATTTCAGATTGGCCTGTGAGGGTCAGCAACAACGTTGCTGACCCTGGACACAGATCCGGTGGGCCTGATCAGATCATCGGGCCCTGAGGGTCTCAGGCGTCGGGCGCCTGATCTTTCGGTGCTTCAGCTTCGTCTGTAGCCACTTCACCTTCGGTATCCGGGTTCAGTGCTGCTGCTGCTTCTTCTTCAGCTGTAGCTTTCTTGCGCTGAAGCTTTTCCTCTTTCTTCTGCTCCTTGGCCAAGTCTCTCTGACGTTTGGCGAAGGAATAATTAGGTTTAGCCATGGGCGATCCTCTGGGGTCGAAGGTGAGGTTGAGCGGCGCATATTCTGCCCTGTATCGATGCCGAGCCGTTAGCTGGGTTTTTGCTCGGTCCATTTTGGCGGTACCGAGGGTTGCCAGGCGTCCAGTGCATCGAGCAGGGTTTGCGGCGATTCGCTCATTTGCAGCATGTCACGGTGCGCTTCGCGAACGAAGCCTTCGCCGACGATATGATCGAGAAAAGACGTCAACTTGCTGTAGAAACCGTTCACTTCGAGCAAACCCAGCGGTTTGCCGTGATAGCCGAGCTGACCCCAGGTCCAGACTTCAAACAGCTCTTCCAGCGTGCCGAGGCCGCCGGGCAGGGCGATGAAGGCATCGCTGAGCTCGGCCATTCGTGCCTTGCGCGCATGCATGCCGTCGACCACTTCCAGGCGGGTCAGGCCACTGTGGCCGATTTCCTTGTCCTTGAGGCTCTGGGGGATGATCCCGATCACCTCGCCGCCGGCCGCCAGCGCGGCGTCGGCAACGATCCCCATCAGCCCGACGGCGCCGCCGCCATAGACCAGAGTCAGCTTGCGCTCGGCCAATGCTCGCCCCAGGGCGACAGCCGCTTCACGATAAGCCGGATTGGTGCCGGTGCTGGCACCGCAAAATACACAAACGGATGCTAAAGACATGCCTTACTCCACGGTTATCAGGACCACAGAGTAAAGGCAGGTTTGCATCGTTCCAAGGGTTAAACCTCGCGTTTCGGTGTTTCGCAGGTGCCACTGGCGCCGCAGGCGTAGGCGGCGAGCAAACTGCACAACAGGCTGTTGAAGGACATGACAGGCGCTCCGGATGAGTGATGACGGCCCTGATGATAGGGCCGTGCCAGACGCTTGGCTGGTAGATTGTTTCGATGAGTGTCATAGCCCGAAAGTTGTATACAATTTTTGATTCAGGTCATAGGAACTTGCGAAGATTTCAGGCAGTCTTCTGTCCATTAGCACTTTTGTTAACCCTGCCTTGGAGATTCACCATGTTTGCCAAACTTGTTGCGGTATCCCTGCTGACGCTGGCCAGCAGTCAATTGATGGCTGCCGAGTGCAAGACGACCATCGACTCCACCGATCAGATGTCCTTCAACACCAAGGCCATTGAAATCGACAAAAGCTGCAAGACCTTCACCGTAGAGCTGACTCACTCCGGCAGCCTGCCGAAAAACGTGATGGGCCATAACTGGGTGCTGAGCAAAGAAGCGGACATGCAACCAATCGCCACCGATGGTCTGAGTGCCGGTGTCGACAAGAACTACCTGAAAGAAGGTGATGCCCGCATCATCGCCCACACCAAAGTCATTGGTGCTGGCGAAAAGGATTCTGTGACCTTCGACGTATCGAAGCTCAATGCTGCCGAAAAATACGGCTTCTTCTGCTCGTTCCCGGGCCACATCTCGATGATGAAAGGTACGGTTACTCTGAAGTAATCGAATCAAACGCATAAAAAAAGCGTCCGCTCGGGACGCTTTTTTTGTGCCTGACGTTTGACCGCGTTATCGTTCTTCGCGGGCAAGCCTCGCTCCTACAGGGGCGGGCGCCGTTCCATGATTGTGGGAGCCGTAGGAGCGAGGCTTGCCCGCGAAGGCGCCGGTACAGGCACCAGCGGAGTCAAGGTGCAAACGGCATCACGCGTTTGTGATGAGTCTTTTTGTACGTATCGCAGATGATCTTGAACGCTTCCTCGCGCACCGGTTCGCCGTGCAGGAAGGCGTCGATCTCGGCGTAGGTCACGCCGTGGGACGCTTCGTCCGGTTTGCCCGGCGCCAGGTCTTCGAGGTCAGCGGTCGGGATTTTTTCCACCAGCGACTCCGGCGCGCCAAAGCTGCGGGCAATCGCCCGTACCTGATTTTTCACCAGACCGCTCAGCGGTGCGAGGTCGCAGGCGCCGTCACCGAACTTGGTGAAGAAGCCCATCACCGCTTCTGCCGCGTGGTCGGTGCCGATCACCAGGCCGTGAGCCGCGCCAGCGATGGTGTATTGCGCGACCATGCGCATCCGCGCCTTGGTGTTGCCCAGCACGAAATCCTTCTGCACCGCTTCCTTACCCTCGAAGGCCGCCACTTCGCTGGCCAGGGATTTGACCGCCGGGCCGATGTTTACGGTGTGGCGCTCATCGGGGGCAATGAAGTCCACTGAGGCCTGGGCATCGTGTTCGTCGAACTGGACGCCATAAGGCAGGCGCACGGCGATGAACTTGTAGCTGGCGTCACCGGTGCGTTCGCGCAGTTCACGCATGGCGCGCTGGGCCAGCAGGCCGGCGGTGAGGGAGTCGACGCCGCCGCTGATGCCCAACACCAGCGTCTTTAGCCCGGCATTGACCAGGCAGTCCTGAATGAAGGTGATCCGCCGGGCGACTTCAGCCTCAAGGGCGAGTTGGTCCGCGAAAGGCGGTTGGACCTTGAGCTGTTCAGCAATCTCACGCTGTACGGCTTGCATGAATTCACTCCTTGCTTGATGTGTTGGAAATGGCGGCAGGTACTTGGAAAACATGTCGCAAATAGGCGACGAAATTCGGGTCTTTGCAGTGAGTCTTGCCAGGCTCGTCGGAGATCTTTGCCACCGGCTGGCCATTGCAGGCCGTCATTTTAAGCACGATGCTCATCGGTTCGACACCCGGAATATCGCAGGTCAGGTTAGTGCCAATGCCGAAGCTGACATTGATCCGACCGCGCAATGCCCGAAAAATCTCCAGACATTTGGGTAGCGTCAGGCTGTCGGAAAACACCAGGGTCTTGCTCATCGGGTCGATGCCAAGCTTGTGATAGTGGGTGATGGCTTTTTCCGCCCACTGCACCGGGTCACCAGAGTCGTGGCGCAAACCGTCGAAGAGCTTGGCAAAGAACAGGTCGAAATCGTTGAGGAAGGCATCGAAGGTGATGCAGTCCGTCAGGGCGATTCCCAGCAAACCCCGATATTCGCGGACCCAGCAGTCGAGGGCGGCAATCTGGCTGTCAATCAGCCGCGGACCGAGTTGCTGGTGGGCCATGATCCATTCGTGGGCCATGGTGCCCAGCGGCTTCATGTCCAGCTCCCGGGACAGGTGCACGTTGCTGGTGCCGACGAAGCGTCCGGGGAAGTCATGCTTGAGCACGTTCACCACTTCTTCCTGTACACGGTACGAAAAGCGACGGCGGGTGCCGAAATCGGCTACCTGCAACTCGGACAATTCGTCTGCGCTGGCGTTGGCGGTCAACCAGTCGAACTTGCGATAGAGCTGTTCGCGGGCCTGCTCCAGAACGACTTCCCGGTAGCGATAGCGGTTGCGTACTTCGCTGACCATGGCCAGCAGCGGCACTTCGAACAGAATCACGTGCAGCCACGGCCCGCGCAGACGGATGAATAACTCGCCGTTTTCAATGCCGGTATGGATATAGCGCAGGTTGAAGCGGAACAGCCCGAGAAAACGCAGGAAATCCGGTTTCAGAAAGCTGATGCGCTCCAGGAAACTCAACTGATCGGCGCTCAGGCTCAATTCGGCCAGACGCTCGATCTGGAAGCGGATCTCCGCCAGGTATGGGCGCAGATCCTCACTGTTACGGCAACGAAACTCCCATTCGACTTCCACGTTCGGGTAGTTGTGCAGCACCGCCTGCATCATCGTCAGTTTGTAGAAGTCGGTGTCGAGCAGGTTCTGCACGATGCGATCGGCAAACACACTCTCGCTCATAACGGGGTTCTCCAGGCGGGCCGCGGCCTGTGGCAGCGACGTTGCAGCTGTTTCAATGAATGGGGCTAGTGGCGCATATCAGTGGTGAGGATTGCCAGCGATTTTTGCATCAGCGCGAATTGCCTCTGTGTAGGAGCTGTCGAGTGAAACGAGGCTGCGATCTTTTGATCTTGTTCCTTAAAAGCAAAATCAAAAGATCGCAGCCTCGTTTCACTCGACAGCTCCTACCAGCTCCTACCAGCTCCCACCCGCTCCTGCCAGCTTCTACAGGGGTTAGTCGTTAGAGGGGGGATTGTCGATCTGCTCCAGCATCCACTTCACAAAATCCCGCACCTTGGGCACTTCCGCCGAATGCTCTGGATACGCCAGGTAATAGGCATCGGTGCTGGGCATTGCATGCTGCCAGGGAATGACCAGTTTGCCGTCGGCCAATTCCTCTTCCACCAGAAACCGTGGCAACAGTGCGACGCCGCAGCCGACCTGCGCGGCGCGAATGCACATGTAAAACGTTTCAAAGCGCGGGCCGTGGTAGCTGTGTTCGGTGTGGTAGCCCTGACTGTCGAACCAGTCGTGCCAGGCTTGAGGCCGGGAGGCATTTTGCAGCAGGACCAGGTCGGTGAGTTGCGTAGGATCAGTGAACGGTGTCTCTGGCAGGCTGCCGGGTGCGCAGACCGGTACCAGCTCTTCGCCAAACAGCTTCAGGCATTCGGTGCCGGGCCGGGAGCCCTGGCCAAAGTAGAACGCCAGGTCGCTGCGACCTTGCAGGAGGTCGTCGGCTTCCTGCTCGCTGCACAGGTCCAGATGGATCGACGGATGGCGCAGGCGCCAGCCTTTCAAGCGTGGCACCAGCCAGCGCGCACCGAAGGTTGGCGGCGTCGAAACTCGCAAGACTTCGGTTTCACCGCCGTAGGAACGCAGGTAATGAGTCGACATTTCGACTTGGGTGAGGATTTTTCGCACCTCCACCAGGTACAAATCGCCGGCGGGGGTCATTTGCAGGCGCCGGCGCACCCGGCGGAACAGCAGGTGTTGCAGCAATTCTTCGAGTTGCGCGACCTGTTTGCTCACGGCGCTCTGCGTCAGGTTCAGCTCTTCGGCGGCACGGGTGAAGCTCAAATGCCGGGTCACGGCCTCGAAGCACTGCAAGGCGGTGATCGACGGCAAGTAGCGTTTATTCAGCATGGGTGGTCCTTTTTCTTGTTTCTCTATGCTCTTTTTTACCGGCAGATTCGCAGCATGAATAAACGGAATGATATCTCTCTTAAAGGTCGTTTGTTGGGTAACCTCCGGGGAGCTAAAACTACAGGTCTGATCAGCCGAATTAATTCGGCTGCACGTTTTCTGTTTTTTGCTTGAGGAGTGACCCATGGTTGCCGCATTGCTTGATCGTCTTGGTGTGAACCCGGCCCTGTACCAGAACGGCAAAGTGCCGGTGCATTCGCCGATCGATGGCAGCCGGATTGCCGCTGTGAACTGGGAAGGTGCCGCTGAAGTCGAGCAGCACATCAGTCGTGCAGATCATGCGTTCGAACTGTGGCGCAAGGTTCCGGCGCCGCGTCGTGGCGAATTGGTGCGCCAACTGGGCGACATCTTGCGCGAGTACAAGGCCGACCTCGGTGAGCTGGTTTCCTGGGAAGCGGGCAAGATCACTCAGGAAGGTTTGGGTGAAGTTCAGGAAATGATCGACATTTGCGACTTCGCCGTCGGTCTGTCCCGTCAGCTATACGGTTTGACCATTGCTTCCGAGCGCCCTGGCCACCACATGCGCGAAACCTGGCACCCGCTGGGCGTCGTCGGCGTGATCAGTGCGTTCAACTTCCCGGTGGCGGTCTGGGCCTGGAACACCACGCTGGCGCTGGTCTGCGGTAACCCGGTGATCTGGAAACCGTCCGAGAAAACCCCGCTGACCGCGCTGGCCTGCCAGGCGCTGTTCGACCGCGTACTGAAAAACTTCAGCGACGCACCACCGCACTTGAGCCAAGTGATCATCGGCGGCCGCGATGCCGGCGAAGCGCTGGTCGATGACCCGCGTGTTGCGCTGATCAGTGCCACCGGCAGCACCCGCATGGGCCGCGAAGTGGCGCCGAAAATCGCCGCACGTTTTGCCCGCAGCATTCTGGAGCTGGGCGGCAACAACGCGATGATCCTCGGCCCAAGCGCTGATCTGGACATGGCCGTACGGGCGATTCTGTTCAGCGCCGTCGGCACCGCCGGTCAGCGTTGCACCACCTTGCGCCGCCTGATCGCCCACGAATCGGTGAAGGAAGAAATCGTCACCCGCCTGAAAGCCGCTTACTCCAAGGTGCGCATCGGCCATCCGCTGGAAGGCAATCTGGTCGGGCCACTGATCGACAAGCACAGCTTCGACAACATGCATGACGCGCTGGAGCAGGCCTTGAGTGAAGGCGGCCGGGTGTTCGGCGGCGAGCGTCAACTGGAAGACAAATTCCCCAACGCTTACTACGTTTCTCCGGCCATCGTCGAAATGCCGGAGCAGAGCGATGTGGTGTGCAGCGAAACCTTCGCGCCGATTCTGTACGTGATCGGTTACACCGATTTCGAAGAGGCATTGCGCCTGAACAACGCCGTGCCACAAGGCCTGTCGTCGTGCATTTTCACCACCGATGTGCGTGAAGCCGAGCAGTTCATGTCGGCGGTGGGCAGTGATTGCGGCATCGCCAACGTCAACATCGGCCCGAGCGGCGCGGAGATTGGCGGCGCGTTTGGCGGCGAGAAGGAAACGGGCGGTGGCCGTGAGTCCGGTTCGGATGCATGGCGCGGGTACATGCGCCGTCAGACCAATACCGTGAACTATTCGCTGGAGTTGCCGTTGGCTCAGGGGATCACTTTCGACTGAGGCTTGAGCCAAGCAGTGATCCCCTGTGGGAGCGAGCCTGCTCGCGATAGCGGTTTATCAGTCGCATAGATACTGGATGTGCCGACGCAATCGCGAGCAGGCTCGCTCCCACATTGAATGGTGTGTTGGTTAGGTTTCTGATTGGAGTCTGGCAATGCCGTTACGCGAAGAGTGTCTGTGGGAAAAACTGACGCCGCAAAGGCCCGACAACGCGGCGCTCAAGGGCGAGGTGACGGTGGATGTCTGCGTCGTCGGTGCCGGTTTCACCGGTCTGTCGGCGGCGGTGCATCTGCTGGAACAAGGTAAAAGTGTCTGTGTGCTGGAAGCGCATCGCGCCGGGCATGGCGGTTCGGGGCGTAATGTCGGGCTGGTCAACGCCGGGATGTGGATACCACCGGATGAAATCGAAGCCGGTTTCGGCGAGGCGGTCGGCAGTCAGCTTAACCGCATGCTGGGGGCGGCGCCGTCACTGGTGTTCAGCCTGGTCGACAAATACAACATCGATTGCCAGTTGCGCCGCGAAGGCACGCTGCACATGGCGCACAACGCCCGTGGCGAGGCAGATCTGCGCAGTCGCGAAGAACAATGGAAACGTCGCGGGGCACCGGTGGAGCTGTTGACCGGTCAAGCCTGCGAACAAGCAACAGGCACCAAAAAAATCGCTGCCGCATTGCTCGATCGGCGTGCCGGCACAATCAACCCGATGGCCTACACCACGGGGCTGGCCAAGGCAGCCGTTGGTCTCGGCGGTCAGCTGTTCGATCATTCCCCGGTGACCCGACTCGAACGTCAGGGCCAGCACTGGTCGGTGCAGACCGCCCAGGGTTCGGTGCTGGCCGAGCAGGTGGTCATCGCCTCCAATGCTTATACCGAAGGCGACTGGACGGAGCTGCGGCGCAACTTCTTCCCCGGTTATTACTATCAAGTGGCCTCGGTGCCGCTGACCGAAGACGCCGCGCAGCAGATTCTTCCCGGCGGCCAGGGTTCCTGGGACACCCGGCAAGTACTCAGCAGCATCCGTCGCGATGCCGAAGGACGGTTATTGCTCGGTAGTCTGGGCAACGGCAACCAGAAACCGACCTGGTTTCTGAAAGCCTGGGCCGATCGGGTTCAACAGCATTACTTCCCGTACCTCAAACCGGTGGAGTGGGAGTGCACCTGGACCGGTTGCATTGCCTTTACGCCCGATCATTTGATGCGCCTGTTCGAGCCGGCACCGGGTCTGGTGGCCGTCACCGGCTACAACGGTCGAGGCGTGACCACCGGTACAGTGGTCGGCAAAGCCTTTGCCGATTATTTGTGTAACGGAAATCCTCAAGCCCTGCCGATTCCCTTCGCCCCGATGCAGCCATTGGCCGGGGTAGGGTTGCGCAGCTGTCTGTACGAGGCGGGTTTCTCGCTGTATCACGCGGGCCAGTGCCTGCGGATTGTCATTTAACACAGAGAAACTGTTGTCGGAAGCGGCGCTTTTTCGCGCAGCAGCTAGCCTGTAATGGTGCGGGTTGTAGCAGTTGCGCACCAGCAGTGTGCAGTTCGGTGACGCGGGCTGTTACAGGCCGGTTGCACGTCGTTTCGGGTAGCGGTTGCAATGATGGCGCGTGGAGGTTGCGCCTTTAAATAATAAGGGTTTCACCTCCCGCGGTTTAGACGGTTGCACGCCCAATGAAAATGGGCCCGAAACAGTCGAAATAACAATAAAGCAGCGACTTTTTGAAGAATAAAAAACCGATGGCACGCCACTTGCTCTGCGTTTGTAGCTGAATCAAAGCTTGCGCTGAAGTAGCTGTGCTAACTAAAAAAACCTCAGGAGCACCATCACATGTCGCAGACGTTTTACAGGAAAGGTTTTCTGGCACTCGCAGTTGCTACTGCATTGGGTGTTTCTTCGTTTGTTCAAGCTGATGTCAAAATTGGTGTGGCGGGTCCGATGACAGGTGCCAACGCTTCCTTCGGCTTGCAATACATGAAAGGCGCGCAAGCTGCGGCGGATGCAATCAACGCCAAGGGCGGCATCAACGGCGAAAAAATTGTACTGGTCCAGGGCGATGACGCCTGCGAACCGAAACAGGCTGTAGCTGTCGCGAATAAAATGGTGCAGGACAAGGTTATTGGCATTGTCGGGCATTTCTGCTCGTCGTCGACCATTCCGGCTTCTGAGGTCTACGCCGACGCCGGCATCATCGCCATTACCCCAGGTTCTACCAACCCGACGGTTACCGAGCGCGGCCTGCCTGCCATGTTGCGTTTGTGCGGGCGTGATGACCAGCAAGGTATTGTCGCGGGCAACTACATTGTCGACGTCCTGAAAGGCAAGAAAGTTGCCGTCATCAATGACAAGGACACCTACGGTAAAGGCCTGGCGGATGCGACTGCCAAGCAGTTGACCGCCCGTGGCGTGAAACCGGTTCTTGAAGAGGGTCTGACCCGTGGCGAGAAAGACTTCAGCGCCCTGATCACCAAAGTCCGTTCGGTAGGGGCTGATGTCCTTTACTTCGGCGGCCTGCATCCGGAAGCCGGTCCACTGGTCCACCAACTGCGTGAGCAAGGTCTGAAAGACGTCAAGTTCATGTCCGATGACGGCATCGTGACTGACGAAATGGTGACGACTGCCGGTGGCGCGCCGTTCGTCGATGGCGTGTATATGACCTTTGGCGCTGACCCGCGCCTGATTCCAGACAGCAAGGCTGTCGTAGAAACTTTCCGCAAGTCCGGTTACGAGCCTGAAGGCTACACCCTGTACGCCTACGCCACGGTGCAAGCCCTGGCTGCCGGCTTCAATGGCGCCAAGTCGAACAAAGGTGAAGACGCCAGCAAATGGCTGAAAGAACACCCGGTGGAAACCGTGATGGGCAAGAAGGAATGGGACAGCAAAGGCGACCTGAAAGTCTCCGACTACGTGGTTTACCAGTGGGATGCTGCAGGCAAATACCACCAGCTGGATAAACAGAAGTGAGATAAGCGCATCGCCAGGCTTGGGTCTCTCGACATGAATCGTGGGACGCAAGCCGGGCTTTGGTCATGGGTTCTGCAATCGTGGCGACCCGGTATTTTTCTTCTGAGCCACCTGAACCCGGCCAGGTACGCCTCACAAGGGCTCTCCGACACCGGGTTCGCGGTGGCCTCTCAAGTTAGTGAGAGTGCATGATGGACGGTATTTTCCTGCAACAAGTTATCAACGGTCTGACTCTCGGATCGGTCTACGGCCTGATCGCCATCGGCTACACAATGGTCTACGGCATCATCGGCATGATCAACTTCGCCCATGGCGAGGTTTATATGATTTCCGCGTACCTCGCGGCGATCAGCCTGGCTCTGCTGTCTTACTTCGGTGTCGAATCCTTTCCGTTGTTGATCCTTGGCACCCTGCTGTTCACTGTCTTCGTGACCGGTGTGTATGGCTGGGTCATCGAACGCATCGCTTACAAGCCATTGCGTAACTCCACCCGACTGGCACCGCTGATCAGTGCTATCGGCGTTTCCCTGATTCTGCAGAACTACGCACAGATCGCTCAAGGCTCACGGCAGCAGGGTATCCCCACGCTGCTGAGCGGTGGACTGAGATTCGAAATCGGTACTGGTTTTGTGCAGATCACCTACACCAAGATCTTTATTCTGGTCGCAGCGTTTGTCGGGATGGCCTTGCTGACCTACATCATCAAATACACCAAGTTGGGGCGCATGTGTCGTGCGACCCAACAAGACCGCAAGATGGCCTCGATCCTCGGGATCAACACCGACCGGGTGATCTCTTACGTGTTCATCATTGGTGCCGCCATGGCTGCGCTGGCCGGTGTCTTGATCACGGTGAACTACGGCACCTTCGACTTCTATGCAGGTTTCGTGATCGGCATAAAGGCCTTCACCGCTGCCGTGCTCGGCGGGATTGGTTCGCTGCCTGGCGCCATGCTCGGCGGGATCCTTCTCGGCGTTTCCGAGTCGCTGTTTTCCGGCGTGATCAACTCTGACTACAAGGACGTCTTCAGCTTCTCGCTGCTGGTACTGATCCTGATTTTCCGTCCTCAAGGCCTGTTGGGTCGCCCACTTGTGGCGAAGGTATAAGTATGTCCGACACTAATAAAAACACTATCGATGTCAAAAAAAGCCTTATCGACACGGTCCTGGCCGGGTTGATTGCCCTGATTGTCTTCGGCCCGATCGTGGGTGTGGTACTGGAGGGTTATAGCTACAACCTGCAGCCGACACGTGTGGCCTGGATGGTCGGGGCGGTGATGATCGGGCGTTTTGTCTTGAGCCTGTTTTTGCAGACCGCCAAGGGTGTGAAGGTTCAGCAAAGCTTCGAAGTCGTCGGCTCAGGCGTGCATGTGCTGCCGCCTGATTACAAGTCGCGGCTGCGCTTGATCATTCCGGTCTTGATCGTGATCGCTATTGTCTTTCCGATCTTCGCAGACAAGTACCTGCTGACGGTGGTGATACTGGGATTGATCTATGTGTTGCTGGGCCTTGGCCTGAACATCGTGGTCGGTCTGGCTGGCCTGCTCGACCTGGGTTATGTGGCGTTTTATGCCATCGGCGCCTATGGCCTGGCACTGGGTTATCACTACCTTGGCCTGGGTTTCTGGACCATGTTGCCGCTATCGGCACTCATGGCGGCGATGGCCGGATGCATACTCGGCTTTCCCGTGTTACGCATGCATGGTGACTATCTGGCGATCGTGACGCTGGGCTTCGGTGAAATCATTCGCCTGATACTGACCAACTGGCTGTCCTTCACGGGAGGACCTAACGGTATGCCGGTGCCATCACCGTCGGTTTTCGGTATTGAGTTCGGGCGTATAGCGAAGGATGGCGGGATACCCTTCCATCAATTCTTTGGGACTGAATACAACCCAAACGTAAAGTTCATGCTCATCTATGGTGTGCTGTTCCTCGTTGTGATGCTGGTGCTGTACATCAAGCATCGCCTGACTCGCATGCCGGTCGGGCGCGCCTGGGAAGCCTTGCGCGAAGATGAAATCGCCTGTCGCGCCATGGGCCTCAACCATGTTCTGGTCAAGCTGTCGGCCTTTACCCTGGGGGCTTCCACTGCCGGTCTGGCCGGTGTGTTTTTCGCCAGCTATCAAGGCTTCGTCAATCCGACCTCGTTCTCGTTCTTCGAGTCGGCCTTGATCCTCGCCATCGTCGTGCTCGGCGGCATGGGGTCGACGGTGGGAGTGGTGATCGCGGCGTTCGTGCTGACTGTCGCCCCGGAACTGCTGCGCAGCTTCGCCGAATACCGCGTGTTGCTGTTCGGCGTCCTCATGGTATTGATGATGATCTGGAAACCGCGCGGCCTGATTCGTATCAGCCGTACCGGTGTGACTCCGCGTAAAGGTGCCTTGACTGAGAGGGCCGCGCCATGAGCGAAGAAATCGTTCTAAAGGTCGAGAACCTTATGATGCATTTCGGCGGCATCAAAGCCCTGAGTGATGTCAGTCTGAAAGTTAAACGTAACTCGATTTTCGCGTTGATCGGCCCCAACGGTGCGGGCAAGACCACGGTGTTCAACTGTCTGACCGGTTTCTACAAGGCCACCGGCGGGCACATTGAACTTGACACTCGTGGTGTGAAAACCGACGTCATCAAAATGCTCGGGGAACCGTTCAAGGCGACCGATTTCGTTTCGCCGAAGAGCTTCGTCAGCCGGCTCCACTACAAGATGTTCGGCGGCACGCACCTGATCAACCGTGCTGGCCTGGCGCGGACCTTCCAGAACATTCGCCTGTTCAGGGAAATGTCGGTCATCGAGAACCTGCTGGTGGCCCAGCATATGTGGGTCAACCGTAATCTGCTGTCCGGTGTGCTCAACACCAAGAACTACCGCAAGGCCGAGAGCGATGCCCTTGACCATGCCTTCTACTGGCTGGAAGTGGTGGATCTGGTGGACTGCGCCAACCGCTTGGCCGGTGAGCTTTCCTACGGCCAGCAACGTCGTCTGGAAATCGCCCGAGCCATGTGCACCCGGCCCAAGATCATCTGCCTGGACGAACCGGCGGCGGGCCTCAACCCGCAGGAAACCGAGGCGCTCAGCGCGATGATTCGACATCTGCGCGACGACCACGATATTACCGTGGTGCTGATTGAACACGACATGGGCATGGTAATGAGCATTTCCGACCACATCGTGGTGCTGGACCACGGCAACGTGATCGCCGAGGGTGACCCTGAAGCGATCCGCAACGACCCGAAAGTGATTGCGGCCTACCTGGGCGCCGATGAAGAGGAAGTGGTATGAGTGCACCCATCCTCGAACTCAAGGAGCTGGACGTGTTTTACGGGCCGATTCAGGCCCTGAAGAAAGTCTCGTTGCACATCAATGAAGGTGAAACCGTCAGCCTGATCGGCTCCAACGGCGCCGGCAAATCGACCCTGCTGATGTCGATCTTCGGCCAGCCCCGGGCCGCTGACGGGCAAATCATCTATCAGGGTGTGGATATCACGCACAAGTCGTCCCACTACATTGCGTCCCACGGTATCGCCCAGTCGCCGGAAGGCCGGCGGGTGTTCCCTGACATGACCGTCGAGGAAAACCTGTTGATGGGCACCATCCCTATTGGTGACAAGTACGCCACCGAAGACATGGAGCGCATGTTCGAGCTGTTTCCGCGGCTCAAGGAACGGCGTACACAGCGGGCCATGACCATGTCTGGCGGCGAGCAACAAATGCTCGCCATCGCCCGGGCGCTCATGAGCCGGCCAAAACTGCTCCTGCTCGATGAGCCGAGCCTGGGGCTGGCGCCGATTGTGGTGAAGCAGATCTTCGCGACTTTGCGGGAACTGGCCAAGACAGGGATGACCATTTTCCTGGTGGAACAGAACGCCAACCACGCCCTCAAGCTGTCGGACCGGGCATACGTGATGGTCAACGGCGAGATCCGCCTCAGCGGCACCGGCAAGGAGCTGCTGGTGAACGAGGAGGTGCGTAACGCCTATCTCGGCGGGCACTGACCGAAGAGCCCGAAAAACGCCCTGACGAACTCAACGTCAGGGCGTTTTTTTATGCCTGCACAATCCCCCTGTAGGAGCTGCCGAAGGCTGCGATCTTTTGATCTTGCTTTTGATTTTTCGGGGTCGGCACTGAGGCGTCTGTGGAAAAGATCGCAGCCTTCGGCAGCTCCTACACGGGCCGGTGCTTTGAGGTAAAGGGAAATTGTGGAAAACAATATTCATGACCTCTCAAAGCGCGACATAAAGCCGCTGCAAATTACTGTTTTATCTCGGTTTTGACTTGTCCCCGTTTGCTGTGGAGCTGGCTGTGAATAACGTGGGAGTAGCTGGCTGTAAGCCTTTGAATCCGTGGCTTGCAGGGGTGTGGTTGTTTTTTGATCAGTGGTTTTTCCCGGAGCTCGAGCCGGCGTTGTCAACCTTTTTGTTATGGGCGGACACGGTATGAATCGAGGTGGACAAGCCTGTGGATAAGTCTGTGATTAAACTCTGGAAAGACTCGGCTGAGGGCCGTAGTTGCTGGCTTGGCGCCATCGTCGGTTTGACCGCTCGGTCGTGCAAATTGCCCGGGCTACACAGCAGGCACCCGAGGGTCAAGCAAAAAACTTTCTAATCTGCTCGCAAAGCCTTGTGGACAGTGGCTTGCAGCTTTTCCACTTGCCCCCGGAAACTGTGGACCGGCCTGTGGATAACGTGCGCGTACATGGCTGCAAGCCACGGTTCATATGGCGTTGCCAGCATTGATCGTTTTTTATACGGTTTTTGCGATAGTTGCCGCTGTGGGCAAGGCCGGGCATGCTGGCAACTGATTTTCTATTCCAAGGGCTGTCGATCAGCCGAAGCAAGGAGAACACGATGTCCAACACCCTGTTTATTACCGGCGCGACCTCCGGTTTTGGTGAAGCCTGTGCCCGTCGTTTTGCCGAAGCCGGCTGGAAGCTGGTGCTGACAGGTCGTCGTGAAGAACGCCTCAATGCCCTGTGCGCCGAGTTGTCGAAGCAGACCGAGGTCCATGGCCTGGTGCTCGACGTACGGGATCGCAAGGCCATGGAGGAGGCGATTGCCAACCTGCCGCCGTCCTTCGCCAAGCTGCGCGGGCTGATCAACAACGCCGGCCTGGCCTTGGGCGTGGATCCGGCCCCCAAGTGCAATCTTGATGATTGGGACACCATGGTCGATACCAACATCAAAGGCCTGATGTACAGCACCCGCCTGCTGCTGCCGCGTTTGATCGCTCACGGTCGTGGCGCCGGCATCGTCAACCTCGGTTCCATCGCTGGCAACTACCCCTACCCGGGCAGCCACGTGTATGGCGCGAGCAAGGCGTTCGTCAAACAGTTCTCCCTGAACCTGCGCTGCGATCTGCAAGGTACGGGCGTGCGGGTCAGCAACATCGAGCCGGGCCTGTGCGAGAGCGAGTTCTCGCTGGTGCGTTTCGCCGGTGACCAGGAGCGCTACAACGCCACTTACGCCGGTGCCGAGGCGATCCAGCCACAAGACATCGCTGAGACCATTTTCTGGGTGCTCAACGCACCGGCCCACATCAACATCAACAGCCTCGAGCTGATGCCGGTGAGCCAGACCTGGAGCGGGTTTGCCATTGAGCGTAATGCCAAGGCGTAAGGCCGAGTAACGGCCAAGTCGCGAGCAGGGAACGCATTCCAATGTGGGAGCGAGCCTGCTCGCGATTGGGCCAGAACAGGCAAAACAGGACATAAGGTAGACTCCTTCCTCAACAACCCCACCGCACCCTGCGGTTTCAAGGTTCTCAGAGGAGGTTACGTGAGTAACCGAGGCGAGCAGTCGCTGCTCAAGCAATCGACCATTCTGATGTTCGCCGTGGCGATCGCCGGGATTGTCACCGGTTTTATTTCAGGGGCCCAATCCATCCTGTTTGATGGTTTTTTCTCGTTGATCGCGACCTTCATCAAGGTCCTGATGTTGATCACCGCCAAGCTGATCGCCAAGGAAAGCAACCATCGCTTCCAGTTCGGCTTCTGGCACCTGGAGCCTATGGTGCTGCTGATCGAAGGCAGCTTTCTGCTGTTGATCGCGATCTACGCCTTTCTCAACGGCGTGTTTGGCATTATCAATGGTGGTCGTGAGATCGAGCTTGGGTTGGTAATCATCTACGCGGCGGTGTTCACCGTCGTCGAGTTCGCCTATTTCTTCTACGTCCGCCACCGCAATCGAAAGCTCAAATCAACGCTGATCCAGTTCGACAACATCAGTTGGCTGGTGGACGCGATGCTTTCGGTGGGCCTGTTGATCAGTTTTCTTGCCGCGCTGCTGCTCAAGAGCCAGGGCTATAGCGCGTGGGCGATGTATGTCGACCCTCTGATTTTGATTCTGCTGGCCCTGAGCATGCTGGCCCCGGCCTTCAAAATCCTTGGCCCGGCATTGCAAGATGTACTGGGGATTGCCCCGGATCAACTCAATGACACCGTGCGCCAGGTCATGGACGCGGCCAAAGTCGAACATGGCTTCGACGACTACATCTCCTACGTGCAGAAACACGGACGGGCGCGGTTTATCGAGATTCACGTGGTGTTGCCGGTGGATTACCGGCTGAAGAGCGTGCAACAGCTGGATGCGTTGCGCGAGGAGATTTCCGCGAAGCTCGGCAAGCCGGATGCGGCGAGATGGTTGACCATCAGTTTTACGGGTGACAGGAAGTGGATTGCCTGATTGGCTGGTGACCTGTGTGAGGTCATTCGCGGGCAAGCCTCGCTCCTACAGGTTTTGTGCTGGATCACAATTCTGCGAACGACATAAAACCTGTAGGAGCGAGGCTTGCCCGCGAAAGCAATCTCCCGGTCAGCGCAAATACTCGGCCAACCCTCGATAACAGGTCGCCAAGTGATAAGGCGTGGTCGAAGGCATGTCCTTGCGGCTCACTTCGCCCAGCTCATCGCGACACTCATACCAGCCACCCGCATGCAAAAAGCGTTGTTGCAACGCCTGCAATTGGTGCCGCACAGACGCTTCGCTACCCGGGCGCAAGGTCAGGGCGCGCAGGTATTCGGCCTGGGCCCAGATGCGTTGGGTCGCGTCGCGAGGGCGCCCGTCCAGTTCGAGGTCGAGCATTGCTCGCACAGCACCAGTCTGCTGATCCACGCCCAGTTGCTCGGTGAACGCAAAGGCGCGCTCCAGCGAGGCGTGCAGTTGCGAACCACGCAGCAACGGTGAGGATTGCAGCAGGAAATACCATTCGAACTGATGGCCTGGCTCGAACCAGTTATCCACAGCACCCAACGGCTTTTCCATCAACACTGCGTATTGCGGGTCGATGAAGCGCTTTTGCATGGCTGTGCATAACGCCACAAGCGCGCTCTGCACGGCAGCATCGTCGCGTACCGAAAGGGTGGCGAGGAAGGCTTCGGCCAAATGCATCAATGGATTCTGCAGCGGCCCGGAGTTGAGCGAGGACCAATCACGGCCCAGGCTGGCTTCGTACAGGCCGTCGCCTGTGGCGAAACGCTGCGCCAACACTTCCAGCGTGGCGTTGAGCACAGACTCCACCAGCGGTTCGCGAACCTTGTCCCAGTAATGGGCGCAGGCGAACAGGATGAAGGCGTGGGTGTAGAGGTCTTTGCGTTGATCCAGCGGCGCACCTTGCGGGTCGATGCTGTAGAACCAGCCGCCATGCTCGGCATCATGGAAGTGACATTGCAAGGAACGGAACAACGCCGCCGCGCGTTCTTCGGCGTGAGGCACTTGGCCGATCAGGCTGGAAAACAGGAACAACTGCCGCGCGCAAGCCATGGCCCGGTAGCGCTGAGGTGGCAGCGGTTGATGCTCGGCGTCCAGCGCTTCATACGGCAATGCCATGTCGGCGTTCCAGCCGGGGCCTTGCCAGAGCGGCACGATCACGTCCTGGAAGTGCTGTTGCACCGAGGCGAACAGGGCGGTCAATTCAGGCTGGGAAGCAGAGCGGGAAACAGAGGGCATTGGCTGGCGTCGTCACGGCAGGGGCGATTGCGCGACATGGTAGCAGAGAGGCAGGCTTGAGAGAGGCGGTGTCTGATCAGACGCTATCGCGGGCAAGCCCGCTCCCACAGGGATCATCAGCATTCACACGATTTGTGCTGGCGGCGAATATCCTGTGGCAGCGGGCTTGCCCGCGAAGAGGCCGGTTCAGACGCTAGAGAATCACCCCGCCAGCAACCAAACCCCAGTCGCCGCCGAAGCCGCACCCGCCAGCCGAACCAGTGGGGCGGCGGCCTGAGGCAAGACGCGAACCATCGCATAACCCAACCCATGCAACGCCGCCGTCGCCGCCACAAACCCTATTGCATACGCCCAAGGGCTCGACATTTGCGGCAATTCCAGACCATGCGCCACGCCATGAAACAGCGCAAACAATGCGGTCGCGGCCAGCGCCAGGCTCAACGGCGGACGCACCGCCAACGCCACAGCCAGCCCCAACGCCAATACCGATGCGGCAATCCCGCTTTCCAGCGCCGGCAGGTTCAATCCTTCGAAGCCCAGCAGCCCACCGATCAGCATCGTGCCCACGAACGTGCACGGCAGCGCCCAGCGCGCGGCGCCTTTCTGTTGCGCGGCCCATAACCCCACGGCAAGCATCGCCAGCAAGTGATCGAGGCCGCCGATCGGGTGGCCGATGCCGGCCATCAAGCCATTGTCGCCATGGCCTGGGTGAGCGAACGCGATGGCCGGGGTCAGCAGCAGGGCCATGGCGCCCAGAATGCGTTTCAGTGTCATGGATAAGCTTCCTTGTTGATAAGTGTGGTCAGGCCGCAGTCAGCAGGCCCTGGCGTTCGATGAAGGCGATGATGGCTTCCAGGCCCTGGCCGGTTTTCTGGTTGCTGAAAACAAACGGTTTGCCGTTGCGCATGCGTTGGGTGTCGCTGTCCATAATCTCCAGCGAGGCGCCTACCAGCGGCGCCAGATCGATTTTGTTGATCACCAGCAAGTCTGACTTGCAGATGCCGGGCCCGCCCTTGCGCGGCAGCTTGTCGCCGGCCGAAACGTCGATCACGTAGATCGTCAGGTCGGACAGTTCCGGGCTGAAGGTGGCCGAGAGGTTGTCGCCACCGGACTCCACCAGAATCAGGTCCAGCCCCGGGAAGCGCCGGTTCAGTTGATCCACGGCTTCGAGGTTGATCGAGGCGTCTTCGCGGATCGCCGTGTGCGGGCAGCCGCCGGTTTCCACGCCGATGATCCGCTCGGGTGCCAGGGCTTCGTTACGCACCAAAAAGTCAGCATCTTCGCGGGTATAGATGTCGTTGGTCACGACGGCGAGGTTGTAGCGTTCACGTAGAGCCAGGCACAGGGCCAGGGTCAGGGCGGTTTTGCCGGAGCCGACCGGGCCGCCGATGCCGACGCGCAGAGGTTGGGCGTTCATGTGATTCTCCAAAGTAAAAGGCCCTAGGAACGGAACAGACGGCTGTACTGGCGCTCATGGGCCATGCACGCCAGGGACAGGCCGAAAGCGGCGCTGCCGGAATGTTCGGGATTGATTCGGGTGGCGTCTTGCTGCGCCTGTTGCAGCAGCGGCAACAGCTCGCTGGTCAGGCGTTGGGCGGCTTGCTGGCCCAGAGGCAGGGTTTTCATCAGCACTGCCAATTGGTTTTCCAGCCAGCTCCAGAGCCAGGCGGCCAGCGCATCTTGCGGGTTGATCTGCCAGGCGCGAGCAGCCAGCGCCCAGCCAAGGGCCAGGTGCGGTTCAGGGCATTGGTCGAGAAAGGCCCGGGCTGGAGCGTCCAGTTCCGGTAAGCCGTTGAGCAGTTGCTTCAACGAATAACCCATCTGTCGACTTTCCTGATACAGCTCGCGGGTTTCGCGGCTGGCGCGATGCTCTTCGCAGCGTTGCAGCAATTGGCCCCAGTTTTCTTCAGTGGCGGCGCTGCAATGGGCGAGCAACAACGGGGCGTCGAAACGGGCAAGATTGAGCAGCAATTGGTCGCTGATCCAGCGCCGCGCGCTGTCGGGATCGTTCACGCGGCCGTTATCCACAGCCATCTCCAGACCCTGGGAATAGCTGTAGCCGCCGATTGGCAGCTGCGGGCTGGCCAGACGCAACAGCGCCCAGGCTGGGTTCATAAACGCACGCCGAACTGGTGCAGTTTCGGCGGGTAGTTGAAATCCTCGTCGCCATGCCGCGAATGATGATGGCCGCCGCCATAGGCGCCATGTTCAGGCTGGAACGGGGCTTCGATGTTCTCGGCCTTGGCACCCAGCTGTTCGAGCATGGCCTTGAGCACGTAATCATCAAGCAGGCGCAACCAGCCGTCGCCGACTTGCAGGGCCACGTGGCGGTTGCCCAAGTGATAGGCGGCGCGGGTCAGTTCAAAGGCATTGGCGCAGGTAACGTGCAGCAATTGTTCGGGACGAGCGCAAACGCGAACGATGCGCCCGTCTTCAGCCTGTAGGCATTCGCCGTCATACAACGGTGGCTGCCCGCGCTCCAAAAACAACCCGACGTCTTCACCCTCGGCACTGAAACAGCGCAAACGGCTTTTGCTCCGGGCTTCGAAGGTCAGGTGCAACTCGGCGCCCCAGACGGGTTGAGGGTCGATTCTGCGATGAATCACCAGCATCGGAAGGCTTCCAGCAATGGACAATACTCAGGGTTAGAGCAAGGGGCTTGCCAATTGGGGGAGGCGTAGGAAATGCCTGTCGGAGCGTGAAGGGTGGTTCAGAATTTTGGATCATGTTGGTGCATGTGGAGGTTTCGCGCACCAATGTGGGAGCGAGCCTGCTCGCGATGGCGGAGTATCAGTCACATCAAGTGTTGACTGTGGCGACGTTATCGCGAGCAGGCTCGCTCCCACAGGGGTATGTATTTACTCGGTACTGCCGAGTCCTTGCCAATGTTTCAGGCCAATAAAGATAAAGCGCAACTGCTGAGTGATTTTCGCCTGCGGCGTCAGATGCTCCGGCAACGCCTCGGTCGGCGGATCAATGATGTCTGGCAAGGTGGCGAACACGCTTTTGACGATCAGATCGGCCATGACGCTCAACCCGGCAATATCCAGATGCTGCAGTTTCGGCATCAGCGACAAGTCTGCCGCCAGGTCCGAGCTGATATCTTCGCGCAAGCGGCCAATGGCCTGGCGCACCGGCAGCGAACCGCCGTACTGCTCGCGGGCCAGAAACAGGAATTGCGAGCGATTGGCCGTCACCACGTCGAGAAAGATTCTTACCGAGGCATCGATGATGCCGCCCATGACGAACTCGTTATGGCGCACCAGGCGGATGGTTTCGCGGAAGGTCTGACCGACTTCGCTCACCAGCACCAGGCCCAGTTCATCCATGTCGGCGAAATGCCGGTAGAAACCGGTGGGCACGATCCCGGCGGTTCTGGTCACTTCGCGCAAGCTCAGGCTGCCGAATCCTCGGCCGCTTTCCATCAGCTGGCGGGCAGCGTCCATCAGGGCGTTGCGGGTCTGTTGTTTCTGTTCGGCGCGGGGGAGCATCGCAAGGGTGTTTTCTGGACAGGACAGCGGCGCACTCTAACAAATCGGCTTCGCTGGCGTCGAACGGGGATCGGGGGCACGCAGGGAAATGTGGCTTCTATAAAGTCAAAAGCCCAATCCGGGGATTGGGCTTTTATTCAGGGCCGCCATGGACTTAGCTCACAGCGCTGTTGCGTTCGATTACACGGTCACCACCGCCTTCAGCCAGGGTTTGGCCTTGTGGAGTGCGATCGGTGCCATCGGCAGCCAGGGTTTGGCCTTGTGGAGTGCGATCGGTGCCATCGGCAGCCAGGGTTTGGCCTTGTGGAGTGCGATCGGTGCCATCGGCAGCCAGGGTTTGGCCTTGTGGAGTGCGATCCGCACCATCAGCGGCCAGGGTTTGACCTTGTGGAGTACGGTCCGAACCATCCTGAGTGATCAGGCCTTTTTCTTTCAGGCGATCATTGCCACCTTCGGCCAGGGTCTGACCTTGTGGGGTGCGGTCGGTACCATCGGCAGCCACGGTCTGGCTGAACACCGAGTGGTTGTCTTTGACTTGTGGAGTGGCCTGGTCAGCGGCTGGCAAGGCAAAAGCGGTGCTGGCTAACATCGAGAGGGTCAGGCTAAGCAGTAATTCGCGTTTCATGATGGGTTGCTCCTTGGGAGGGCGATAAAGTGGGTACGAGGGCAATGCTACTCTCGAGAAGTCGATATAAAAGTTCATAAACGCAATGGTAATAATCAACGGAATTGATTGTTTCGCCGAGGCGCTCTAGAACGGGCATTTCCGGCAACCGTTTTTGCACTGAGGTGGGTGTTTTCGACTCACTCGTGCAGCACAAAAGTGCGGGTCTGTAACGCCGGATGAGGGAGCAGTGTGGCCACGACCGATTATTTGAGTGTTAAACGGCTATTCGGTTAAACCTGCACGCCATTTCCCAGTCCTAGATGTCATGGCAGGCCGGTTCTGGCCTAACGTTTCATAGGTGCGTCGCTGTCCGGGCGCTCAGTTGTATTCAGGAGTCCTGTGCAATGACGCGCACTCGTAAAATTCTCGCCTGGACCTTTGCCAGCCTCATCGTCCTGCTGGCTGTATTGGTTCTGATCATCGCGTTCTTCGATTGGAACCGGATCAAACCACCTCTCAATGCCAAGGTTTCCGAAGAACTGCATCGTCCATTTGCCATCAATGGCAACCTCGCAGTGGTCTGGCAGCGCGAACCCGATGAAGGCGGCTGGCGGGCCTGGGTGCCGTGGCCACATGTGGTGGCTGAAGACCTGAGCCTGGGCAACCCGGACTGGTCGAAGCAACCGCAGATGGCCACCCTCAAACGCGTCGAGTTGCGCATTTCGCCGTTGGCCTTGCTGACGCAGCGGGTGCTGATCCCGCGCATCGACCTGACCGAACCCAATGCCGACCTACAACGTCTGGCCGATGGCCGCGCCAACTGGACGTTCAAATTCGACCCCAAAGACCCGAACGCCGAGCCCTCGAACTGGGTGGTGGACATCGGGGCCATCGGCTTCGACAAGGGCCACGTCACGCTTGATGATCAGAGTTTGAAGACTCAACTCGACTTGCTCATCGATCCGTTGGGCAAACCGATTCCATTCAGCGACATCGTCGGCGAAAAGGCGGCGAAATCCGCACTTGAGAAGGGCGGCGCACCGCAAAATTATGCGTTTGCGTTGAAGGTCAAAGGCCAATACCACGGTCAGGATCTCGCGGGTCAAGGCAAGATCGGTGGCCTGCTGGCCTTACAGGACGCCACCCGGCCGTTCCCGCTTCACGCTCAAATGAAGATCGCCGACACCCGTGTGGAACTGGCCGGCACGCTCACCGATCCATTGAATCTCGGCGCGCTGGATCTGCGCCTGAAACTGGCCGGTGCCAGCCTGGGCAATCTCTATCCGCTGATCGGCGTGACGCTCCCGGATACTCCGCCGTACGCCACCGACGGTCACTTGATCGCCAAGCTGCACGAGCCGGACGGGGCGGTTTACCGTTATGAGGCGTTCAACGGCAAGATCGGCGAGAGTGATATCCATGGCAACCTGAGCTACGTCGCGAGCCAGCCGAGGCCCAAACTCAGCGGGGCGCTGGAGTCCAATCAACTGCTGTTTACCGACCTGGCCCCGTTGATCGGCGCCGACTCCAATGCCAAGCAAATGGCCCGTGGCGGTGAAAGCAAACAGCCGACAGACAAGGTGCTGCCGGTCGAGGAGTTCAAGACCGAGCGCTGGCGCGTCATGGACGCCGACGTTGAGTTCACCGGCAAGCGCATTGTTCACAACGAAAAACTGCCGTTCAACGATCTCTACACTCATCTAGTGCTGACGGATGGCGTGCTCAGCCTCGAGCCCCTGCGTTTCGGTGTGGCCGGCGGCAACCTGGATGCGCAGATTCGTCTGAACGGACGTGCCGAGCCCTTGGAAGGCCAGGCCAAACTGACCGCGCGCAAGTTCAAGCTCAAGCAACTATTTCCCTCCCTTGATGTGATGAAAACCAGTTTCGGTGAGCTCAATGGCGACGCCGACCTTACCGGCCGGGGCAACTCGGTGGCCAAATTGCTGGGCACTGCCGATGGCAATTTGAAAATGCTGATCAATGACGGCGCGATCAGCCGCGAATTGATGGAACTGGCGGGATTGAACGTCGGCAACTATGTGGTCGGCAAAATCTTTGGCGACAAGGAAGTGAAGATCAACTGCGCGGCGGCCGATTTCGACATCAAGAGCGGTCTGGCGACCACACGGCTGTTCGTCTTCGATACCGAGAATGCGATCGTCTACATCGATGGCACCGCAAACATGGCAACCGAGCAACTGGACCTGACCATCAGCCCGGAATCCAAGGGCTGGCGTTTGATTTCGCTGCGGTCGCCGCTGTATGTGCGGGGTAAATTCATCAAGCCGGATGCGGGTGTGAAAGCGGTGCCGTTGATGTTGCGTGGGGCGGGGATGGTGGCATTGGGTGTGATTGCCGCGCCGGCGGCGGGCTTGCTGGCGCTGATAGCGCCCAGCGCGGGTGAGCCCAATCAATGTGCGCCGTTGCTGGAGCAGATGAAGGCCGGGAAGGCGCCGGTGACGGTTAAGCCAACCCGGTAATCCGTTGGCGTCTGTTATGACGCTTTCGCGGGCAGCCTTGCTCCTACAGGTTTTGCGTCGTGCCCATCGTTGGCATGCGACGCAAATCTGTAGGAGCGAGGCTTGCCCGCGAAAGCGGTCTGGCAGGCGCTACAAATCTTTCAAAATGTCAGCCATATCATCCGCATGCTCTTCTTCCTGGGCCGCAGGCTGCGATCTTGGTAATAGGCCCGACAACCGAGCTTCCTCCTGCAACCACGCAAAAAACGCCCGCACCGGCGGATGCCGTTCACGGCCCGGCACGCACAGCGCGCTGTATCCGGCCCCGTCGACCTGAATCTCACCCCGATAAGCCACCAGCAAACCGCTGGCCACACTTTCCGACACCAGAATATTGCTCGCCAGTACCAGACCTTGCCCGGCGATGGCGGCTTGCAGGGCGTAATGCTCTTCGTCGTATTCACGTACTGCCGGTTGCCCGGTCAGCCAGGTTTCGCCGGACTGCGCGCACCAGGCCTCCCAGCCGTGGGCATAAAGCTTGGAGTTGTGCCAGCGCACGCTGATCAGGGTCGGTACCCGACGGGCTGCCAGGGCCACTTGTTCAGGCGAGCCATAGACCCCGAAGGATTCGTCGAACAGGCACAGCCCATACAGATTCGGGTAATCGTCGAGGCTGTAACGCACCACCAGATCGACGCTGGCGTCCTGATGCAAGTCGATGACTTCGCAGTGAGTGTCCAGCCGCAGGCTGATGTTCGGATGGCAGGCGTAAAACCGGCCCAGCCTTGGCACCAGCCAGAGGGCCGCGAAGGCGGCCGTGGTGGAAATCGTCAGGCTCGTGCCGCTGCGTTGCGGGCGCAAGGTATCAACGCTTTGCGCCACTTCCAGCAGGGCGCCGTGCAGGCTGCGGAACAGCCGTTCGCCGCATTCGGTAAGGCGCACCTGCCGTGGCAGTCGTTCGAACAACGGCACGCCGAGCCAGCTTTCCAGGGCGCGGATCTGGTGGGAAACCGCCGTCGGCGTCACGGAGAGCTCTTCGGCGGCGGCCTTGAAACTCAGCAGGCGTGAGGCGGATTCGAAGGCCCGTAGGGCGGTCAGCGGTAACGAGGCAAACATTTGAAACTCCATGGATGAAATGGATTCACCCAAACTGATTTTTGCTCATTTGAATAGACGCGGCCGCCAGCTTCAAGCTGCGAGCCACAAACAGTTCGAGTTTAGTCTTCAGGAGATTCAGATGAGCACAATTCTTGCCATTCACGCCAGCCCCCGTGGCGACCGTTCCCATTCACGACGTTTGGCCGAGGTGTTTATTTCGGCCTGGCAGGTCCGCAACCCGCAGTCGCAACTGACTCGCCGTGAAGTCGGTCGGGCGTTGATTCCGCCCGTCAACGAAGCCTTCGTAGCGGCCGCTTTTCATCCAGAGCCGCAAGCACGACCGCTGTCGATGCAGGCCGATCTGGCACTCAGCGATGAATTGGTGGGGGAGTTGCTCGGCCATGATCTGTTGGTGATTTCCACGCCGATGTACAACTTCAGCGTGCCCAGCGGCCTCAAGGCCTGGATCGACCAGATTGTGCGGCTCGGGCTGACGTTCAATCACACCCTGGACAACGGCGTCGCGCAGTACGAACCACTGGTGCGAGGCAAGAAAGCGTTGATCGTCACCAGTCGCGGCGGATTCGGCTTCGGCCCCGGCGGTGAGCTGGAAGCGATGAACCATGCCGATCCATTGTTGCGCACGGCACTGGGGTTCATCGGCATCACCGACATCACCGTTGTCGCCGCCGAGGGCGAAGAGTCCGCCGAGCGCACCTTCCAGGTTTCCGTGGCCGAGGCCGAGCAGCGCTTGCTGGCGCTGGCCAGGGAGTTCTAGATGGCCTGGTTGTTCTTGCTGATCGCCGCCGGGTTCGAGGTCACCTTCGCCATGGGCATGAAGTACGCCGAAGGCTTCACCCGGCCCTGGCCGTCAGTGGTGACGGTGGTGGCTGCGGTGGGCGGGATTTACTTCCTGACCTAGGGGGCGTTCTCAATTAGTTTCCCCGCCGCGCCGGGTCTGCTGTTGTGCAGGGCAAGGCGCGAGAAGCGTGGTTTGGTCATTCCAAATAAGCTTCGAGCAACGCAGCCCTGCACAACAGCAGGCCCGGCCCTTCGGGTTGTGCCTTAAAGCGGGCCAGGCTGCGTTGCAGGCCTTGGAAAGGGAACAACCATTCCCAGCGGCCTGCGCCTTGCCTGGCCCGCTTTAAGGCGACAACGCGGCGGGGAAACTAATTGAGAACGCCCCCTAACCCTGCGCGAATTGCCGGTGAGCATCGCCTACCCGATCTGGACGGCTATCGGCTCGCTGGGCACGGTGTTTCTCGGCTTTGCGCTGCTCGGCGAAAGCCTGACCGCGCTCAAGCTGGTGTCGGTCGGGCTGATTGTGGCGGGCGTGGTGGGATTGAAGTAAGGCGGATGACATAGACTGGTTATCGAATTGTCATCTCGGGTGACGATGCTTGGCTGATGCCTTGCATCCAGCCTTGCTTCATCTCACCGATCACAAGGATTGTTCATCCATGTCGCAAGGTTCCGCCACGCGTTACCCGTTGGTGCTGGTCCCGGGGATGCTCGGGTTTATCCGTCTGCTGCTCTACCCCTATTGGTACGGAATCATTTCGGCGTTGCGCCGGGATGGGGCGACCGTGATCGCGGTGCAGGTCTCGCCGCTCAATTCCACGGAGGTACGCGGCGAGCAATTGCTGGCACGGATCGAGGAGATTCTGCGCGAAACCGGAGCCGGGAAGGTCAACCTGATCGGCCATAGCCAAGGCTCGTTGACCGCCCGTTATGCCGCGGCAAAACGCCCGGACCAGGTGGCGTCGGTGACCTCGGTGGCCGGCCCCAACCATGGCTCGGAGCTGGCGGACTACCTGCATGAAAATTATCCGGCTGACAGCGCCAAGGGCCGGCTGCTCAGCTTTTTGCTGTGGCTGATCAGCGCGTTGATGTGCCTGCTGGAAACCGGCTATCGCGGGCCGAGACTGCCGGTGGATATCCCGGCTTCGCACCAATCCCTGACCACCGCAGGCGTGGCGCTGTTCAATCAGCGTTATCCACAGGGGCTGCCTGACACTTGGGGCGGGCACGGCCCGGAAGTGGTCAATGGCGTGCGCTATTACTCCTGGTCCGGGACCTTGCAGGCGGGCAAGACCGATCGCGGGTGCAACCTGTTCGACGGGACCAATCGCAGTTGCCGGTTGTTTGCCAAGACCTTCGTGCGTGAAGCGGGGCATTGCGACGGGATGGTCGGGCGTTACAGCTCACATCTGGGGACGGTGATTGGTGATGAATACCCGATGGATCACTTCGATATCGTCAACCAGTCGCTCGGGTTGGTGGGCAAGGGCGCAGAGCCGGTGCGGTTGTTTGTCGAGCATGCGGCGCGGTTGAAGGCGGCCGGGGTTTAGCCGTCAGACCGCGTTATCGTTCATCGCGAGCAGGCTCGCTCCCACATTTACTCTGTGAACACAGGCCCATTGTGGGAGCGAGCCTGCTCGCGATGGCGCCAGATCAGCCAACGGTGACCTTTCGGCCAAGCACGGTAGTCCACCGCTCCGACAAAATCACCCCACCCAATGTCAGCACTCCACCCACCAGGTGATACAACGCCAACTGCTCATGCAGCACCACCGCCGCAATCAGCGCCGTAATCAACGGCAGCAGATTGAAAAACAACGTGGTCCGGCTCGGCCCCAGGCGCACCACGGCCTGCATCCATGCCAGCGGCGCCAGCATCGAGGCTAGCAGGCAGGCGTAGAGCACCAGCGGAATGTTCTGCAGGGTCGGACCGATTTTCGGTGAGGCGAGGAACAGCGGAAACAGCACCACCACCGCCACCAACACCTGCAAATACAACAACACCAGCGGCGGCAAACGCAGCTGCCATTTTTTCAACAGGGTGCTGTAAATCGCATACGCCAGCGTGGCGATCAGCATCATCGCGTCGCCCAGGTTCACCCCGTGCTCCAGCAACGCGCCAAGGCTGCCGGACGACACCACCACCAAAACCCCCGCAAACGACAGCACTGCACCGGCCAGGGCTCCGGCGGTCAGGCGTTGGCCGAGGCTGACAATCGCCATCGCCAGCGACATCAGCGGCATCAGCGACAAAATGATGCCCATGTTGGTCGCCGAAGTCAGCGTTGCGGCGAAGTAGGCCAGGCTCTGATAAACCGCCATGCCGAGCACGCCGAGGATAAAAATCTTGCCCAGGTTCGGGCGGATCATCGGCCAGTGGGCGATCACCGGTTTAAGCATGAAAGGCGTGAACAGGATTGCGGCCAGCAGCCAGCGGTAGAAACCGATTTCGGCGGGGAAAATCGCGCCGACCGCCAGTTTGTTGATCACGGTGTTGCCAGCCCAAATGAAAATGGCCAGCAGGGGATAAGCGTATTGCATCGGGAGAAACCAGAACGTTAATGAAGGGTGATTATCCGCCTGTCTGAATCAATGCCTATACTGCGATCCAGACAACCTGCCCCTGATTCCGGACAGCATGAACAATAAACACATCGACCTGCTGGATTTCAGCGAACTGCCGGCCCCGGTCTATTTCCGTTATGCCGACTTCAACACCCACGAATACGCCTCGGCCCACCATCACCCGTGGGGCACCCTCGAGTATTCGGCCAACGGGGTCTTGCACATGGAAATCGGCAGCCGCCGCTTCATGTCGCCGCCGCAATACGCGGTGTGGGTGCCGCCCGAGACCGAGCACAGTTTCTATAGCAATCAGCCGATCAACTATCGCGCGGTCTGCCTGGCGCCGACGCTGTGCCGTGATCTGCCGCAGCAGGCCTGCACCCTGGCGATCAGCGACATTCTCAAGGCGATCCTGAAAGACTTCGCCGCCCGCGATGTGAAAATTCCCGAACACGACGCAGACAAGCGTCTGGCCCAAGTGTTGGTGGACCAACTGCAACAGGCGCCGATGCATGAGTGTTACTTGCCCTACGCCAGCAGCCCCGGGTTGCTCGGCATTCTGGAAGCCCTGCAGGCCGAGCCTGGGGATAACCGGCCATTGGCGCAGTGGGCGGCGAACATTCATGTCAGCGAACGCACGTTGGCGCGGCAGTTTGTCCGCGAGTTGGGCATGAGTTTCGGTGAATGGCGGCAACGGTTACGCTTTCTGGCGGCGATCGAAGCGCTGGACAGCCAGCGCAGCATTCAGGAAATCGCCTTCGACATGGGCTACAGCACCGGCTCGGCATTTATCGCAATGTTTCAGCGCCAGGCCGGGTGCACGCCGGAGCAGTATCGACGCAGCCATCTCGATAGCAGGTGAAGGTGTAACGGGCTTTGTCTACACTTCGTAACGAGGCCGCACCCGTCGGTGCGGTAACAAGGAGAACACTCCATGAAGATGTTGCGTGCCCCGTTGTTGATGATCGGTTTGCTGCTCTGTTCCCAGGGTTTCGCCGCCACTGCCCAGCAGAACAAAATGACCACCTGCAATGCCGACGCTACCGCAAAGAGCCTCAAGGGCGACGAGCGCAAAGCCTTCATGAGTACCTGCCTCAAAGCTGCGCCGGCCGCCGATGCCGCAAAGCCTATGACACCTCAACAAGAAAAGATGAAAACCTGTAACGCCACCGCCACCACCCAGGCCCTCACGGGTGATGCGCGCAAAACCTTCATGAGCGATTGCCTGAAGAAAAAATAAGCATTGTGAGAGCGAGCCTGCTCGCGATGCAGGCGACTCAGTATCACGGAGGACCGCAGTGATACTATCGCGAGCAGGCTCGCTCCCACAGGTTGTTTGCTCGCTTCGGCGCCGGAACGCTGGCAGACTGCCAATCCTTTTACGTCGTTCGTTTTGAGGCTGTATGTCAGCGTTTTCTCAGCGTCAGGTCTTGTTGCTTATCAGCTGGGTCATCATTTTTGGTGGTTTGCTGCTGGTGCTCCCTCTGCGATTGCTGCCCAGCCTGCTGGCCGGGTTGTTGGTGTTCGAACTGGTCAACATGCTCACGCCGCAATTGCAGCGGCTGATTGAAGGCCGTCGCGCGCGCTGGCTGGCGGTGGCGTTGCTGGGAACACTGGTGGTCAGCGTGCTGGCGCTGATCTTTGCCGGGGCGATCAGTTTTCTGCTGCACGAGGCGGAAAACCCCGGCGCTTCTCTCGACAAATTCATGGTCGTGGTCGACCGCGCGCGCGGGCAGTTACCGCCGTTCATCGACGCTTATTTGCCCGCCAGTGCCGCCGAGTTCCGGGTGGCCATCGGCGAGTGGATGAGCAAGCACTTAAGCGACTTGCAGCTGGTGGGCAAGGACGCGGCGCACATGTTCGTGACTCTGCTGATCGGTATGGTGCTGGGGGCGATCATCGCCTTGCAGCGCGTGCCAGACCTGACCAAGCGCAAGCCCTTGGCCGCGGCGTTGTTCGACCGTTTGCACCTGTTGGTCCAGGCGTTTCGCAACATCGTGTTTGCCCAGATCAAGATTTCCCTGCTCAACACCTTTTTCACCGGGATTTTCCTCGCGGTGATTCTGCCGATGTTCGGGATCAAGCTGCCGCTGACCAAAACCCTGATCGTGCTGACGTTCCTGCTCGGCTTGCTGCCGGTGATTGGCAACCTGATGTCGAACACCTTGATCACCATCGTCGGCCTGTCGCTGTCGATCTGGGTGGCGGTGGCGGCGCTGGGTTATCTGATTTTCATCCACAAGCTCGAATACTTCCTCAACGCACGCATCGTCGGCGGGCAAATCAGCGCCAAGTCGTGGGAGTTGCTGCTGGCGATGCTGGTGTTCGAAGCCGCGTTCGGCCTGCCGGGGGTGGTGGCGGGGCCGATTTACTACGCGTATCTGAAGAGTGAGTTGAAGCAGGTGGGGATGGTTTGATCCGGCAGATGTATCGCCTGAACTGACCCCATCGCGAGCAGGCTCGCTCCCACAATGGACCTGTGTTCGCAGGACAAATGTGGGAGCGAGCCTGCTCGCGATGGGGGCACCTCGGTGCCGGATCAGGCCAAAGTGCCGTAGCGCTTCATCGCCTCGATCGCCAACCCGCTACCGATGCTGCCAAAGATGTTGCCTTCCACATGCTGCGCCTTCGGCAACATGGCCGAGACGCTGTTGCGCAGCGCCGGAATTCCGCTCGAACCGCCGGTGAAGAACACCGTGTCCACCTGATCGACCCGCACATTGGCGTCGTTCAGCAACTGGGTCACGCTGTTGCGCACCCGCTCCAGCAAGTTGTCGATGGCCGATTCGAACAGCGCCCGGCTCAGTTCCACGCTCAAACCCGGTTCGATACGATCCAGTGGCACATGGCGGCTGTCGGCGTGGGTCAGCTGAATCTTGGTTTCTTCCACTTCCATGGCCAGCCAATGCCCGGCGCGCTGGTCGATCAGCTTGAACAGGCGATCGATGCCGCCGGTGTCTTCGATGTCGTAACGCATGCTGCCCAGGGCCAGGGTCGACTTCTGCGAGTACACCGAGTTGATGGTGTGCCAGGTCGCCAGGTTCATGTGGTGGCTGGTGGGCATGTAGGCGCCGCTTTTCATCCGGCTGCCATAGCCGAACAGCGGCATCAGGCCTTGCAGGCTCAGCTGCTTGTCGAAATCGGTCCCGCCGATGTGCACGCCGCCGGTGGCGAGAATGTCGTCGTGGCGGTTGTCGTGGTTGCGGCGCTCAGGCGACAGGCGCACCAGCGAGAAGTCGGACGTACCACCGCCGATGTCGACGATCAGGACAAGCTCTTCCTTTTCGATGGTCGACTCGTAGTCGAACGCCGCTGCAATCGGCTCGTACTGGAAAGAGACATCCTTGAAGCCGATGGCGCGGGCCACGTCCACCAGGGTGTTTTCCGCTTCCTGGTCGGCCATTTCATCGTCATCGACGAAAAACACCGGACGGCCCAGCACCACTTCCTCGAATTCCCGACCGGCAGCGGTTTCGGCACGCTTTTTCAACTGGCCGATAAATAACCCGAGCAGGTCCTTGAACGGCATCGCCGTGCCCAGGACGCTGGTGTCGTGCTTGATCAGTTTGGAGCCCAGCAGGCTCTTGAGCGAGCGCATCAGCCGGCCTTCGTAGCCTTCCAGGTACTCGTGCAGCGCCAGCCGGCCGTACACCGGGCGGCGCTCTTCCATATTGAAGAAGACCACCGAGGGCAGGGTGATCTTGTCGTCCTCCAGCGCAATCAGCGTTTCCATGCCGGGGCGCAGCCAGCCGACGGTGGAGTTGGACGTGCCGAAGTCGATACCACAGGCACGGGCTGGAGATGCGTTTTTCATGTCTTTCAGGTTCCGGTTAAAAAACGGCCGCGCAGTGTATGTCAGTGCGGCGAAGATTCGAAGGCCGACTATCCGTTAAATCGCAGTGATTAGCGCTTGAAAGATGGTCAATCACCCCCAAACTTCCCTGCATAGGCTTGGCAGCCCTCAGGGCGACTGCAAGAACCACGCCTGCTGCCGATAAACTTCTGATGCGCTGCCCGGTCACAAAGTTGAGATTGGTCAATCCAAATGCTGCAAACAAGAGCATGCTGTGCCTGGCTGCGCGATTTCGATAATGGATGGTGATTCCCTCGATGGACTTCAAAGACTATTACAAGATTCTCGGTGTGGAGCCGACCGCGGACGACAAGGCGATCAAGGCCGCCTATCGAAAGCTGGCGCGCAAATACCACCCCGACGTCAGCAAGGAAAAGGACGCCGAGGCCAAGTTCAAGGACGCGTCGGAAGCCTATGAAGCGCTGAAAAGCGCCGACAAGCGAGCCGAATACGACGACTTGCGCAAATACGGCCAGCACGGTCAGCCTTTTCAGGGGCCGCCGGGTTGGCAGAGCCGCGGTGGTTTCGGTGGTGGTGGTCAGGACACGGGCGATTTCTCGGACTTCTTCAGTTCGATTTTCGGCAACCGTGGTCCGGGTTTCGGGGGTGGTGGACGGTCGGGCCAAAGCGCCGGACGTCGAGGGCAAGACGTGGAAATGGAATTACCGGTTTTTCTGGAAGAAACCCTCTCGACCGAATCGAAGAAGGTCAGCTTCCAGGTGCCGCATTACAACGCCGCCGGCCAGCATGTCAGCAACACCAGCAAAAGCCTGAACGTGAAGATCCCCGCCGGCGTGACCGACGGCGAGCGCATCCGGCTCAAGGGCCAGGGCGCTCCGGGCATCGGTGGCGGGGCCAATGGCGACCTGTACCTGACCATTCGTTTTGCGCCGCACCCCAAATTCGACGTCGAAGGCGAGAACCTGATCATCACCTTGCCGCTGGCACCGTGGGAGCTGGCGCTGGGGACCGAAGTCGCGGTGCCGACCCTGACCGGCAAGATCAACCTCAAGGTTCCGGCCGGTAGCCAGAATGGCCAGCGCATGCGCGCCAAGGGCCATGGCCTGCTGCACAAGGCCGGTCACCGTGGCTACCTGTTCGTGCAGCTCAAGGCAGTGATGCCGAAAAAACTCGACCATGACGTCAAAGAGTTGTGGGAAGAGCTGGCGAAAAAAGCCGCTTTCGATCCACGAGAGAATTTTTGATTCCGAGATAAGGAGTAGCCAATCATGAGCGACCCTGTGATCGTTCTATTGGACCTGGCAGAATTTTGCGAGGCGACCGAACTGTCGGACGTGCACGTGATCGAGATCGTCGAACACGGCATCCTCGAACCTCAGGGGACAGAGCCCAGGAATTGGCGTTTCACCGACTATGAACTGGTGTTGGCCAAGCGCGCCATCAAGCTGCAGCGCGACCTGGAGCTGGAATGGGAAAGCGTCGCCCTGGCGCTGGACCTGCTCGAAGAGGTGCAGCAACTGCGGGCCGAAAACCGCATGCTCAAGCAGCGGTTGGGGCGGTTGGTGATCGAATAATCGTTCTGCTGTTTTTGTGTTGCGCCTGAGGGCGCTTTCGCGAGCAAGCCCGCTCCCACATTTGATCTGTGTACGCCGCAAATCCACTGTGGGAGCGAGCCTGCTCGCGATGAACGATAACGCGGTCTCCCGCTGTCAGACCGTTCTCGGCAACACCACGGTAAACAACGTGCCATCGGTCTCATTGGAACTGACTTCGATCGTCCCTTGATGGGCCTTGACCACTTCCTTGACGATGAACAGCCCCAGGCCGAGGCTGGTGCTCGGCCCGCCGAGCTCTTCGTCGGCACTGCGTACCAGCGGATCGAAGATCGTGCCGATCGCCTCGGGTGGAATCGGCGCACCGTCGTTGTGCACGGTAAGCCGAACACTGTCCGCATCGCCCCTGAGGGTCAGTTTGACCTCGCTGTTGTTCGAGCCGTGTTGCAAGGCATTGCCGATCAGGTTTTGCAGCATCTGATCGAGCCTGCGGCCATCCCACACACCTTGGGTATCGCCTTCGACAATCAACGTCGGATCGCATTGCGGATGAGCGGCGCAAGCCTGCGCAATCGCTTCACGCGTTGTATCGGCCAGATCCATGGGCGCCGGTTCGATCGGCAGGCTCTTGCCCAGGCGACTGCGGACCAGCTCCAGCAAATCGCCGACCATCACCGCCATGTGGCGAGTGCCGCGCTTGATGTGGAGTGCACAGGTCAATGCGTCACCCTCAAGGTTAGTTTTGCGCATCAGTATTTCGGTGGACATGCTCACCGCTTGCAGCGGCGCTCGCAGGTCGTGACCGAGGATCGCGAGAAAGATGTCCCGCGAGCGATTGACCTGTTCGGCATAGGCCGCCGTGGATTCGGCCAGCGCTTCGTCGATGGCTTCGTTGAAACGGATCATTTCCTGCAGCTGGGCCAGATCCGGCGTTGTCAGGCTGTTGGCCCACAGGCGAATCACACAGGCACGCAAGTGGCGGAACTCAGCCGTCATCTGCACCAGATCGAAGCCGTTACTGTGGCGCAGTTCGCCATGGCTGGCGCTGGCCTGATCCAGCGCGGGGTTTTTGTCCGGGCCATCGCCCTTGGCCTTGGCCGCCTGCTCGTGGCCGGTCTGGGGCAGTGTCATGTCGCGGGCGGCGGCCAGGAGAATTGCCCGGGCATGGTCGCGCAGCAGCGTTCTATCCATGGCCACCGATTCCGGAGCGATGGTTCGGGCGAAGGCCTCCCACTCGTCGACCACGTGGTCAACGTTTGCCACGATAAACTCCGAAAGACCCATTACCGGTTTTTCCTGCGCGATGAATGCAAAACAGCGTTAGGCATAGTAGCTCCTTTAGGATGGAACACCACTTCGATGGCGCAAGCAGATTCTGGATTGTGTGGTGCGGTAGATAGTTATTTTCAGCTTCTGGATTTCAATTGCGTGGAGTCTTTTTTGCGTGGCGAATCAACAACTTTTTGCGCTTTTGTTCACTGGGCCAGCGCATGACCATAGGGTTCCAACCATTGGTCTGAAGGTGTTCAAGACATGCCTGAATTGCAAGGAAGCAATCCAAACGCATCAAGTCCGGCGAAGCAGGACGACAAAGGCGTCCACTACCCGCGAATAAAACCGTTGATCCCCAAGGCGATCACCGAGGCACCACGGGCCAGACTCCTGTCTGCGCTGGAGGTGCAGCCAGCGTTCCCCGATTGGTATCTGAAGGCCTGGCCGGAGGATCGTGACTATCTGAAGGCGCTCAGCGACAAGCGTTGGCGCCTGCAAGGAGAGCTCGACGAATTGCTCGGTGATTTGCAGCACGACATCAAGGCGTTTGCCGAACCGTTGCTCAAAACCCTCCTGTACTCCAATTTCAACGAACATGGCGATCCGAACGAACTGCAGTTGCGCCTGTATGTGCCAAGCAATATCCTGGGTGTGATCGATACCCAGGCCAGTACCATCCGTCACTCCACATTGCTCGAAGCGGCGCTGCATAACTTCGAGGAGGATGAAACCCGCGATAATGCGTTTCGCAGCGGATCCGCCGTGTTGCGCAAGGACGTTCGTGGCAACCTGCACGAGATCAAAGTCATCACCCCGCAAAAAATGGCTGCGCTGTGCCGTCGGCTCGACATCGGCAAGCAGTATCAGACCCACATCAAGTCAGTGCTCACCCCCGTAGACGCCAATGCCCGCCGCTTGCTCAAGGAGCGTTCGATCGCCAGTGACAAGGCGGCGCTCAAACTGGCATCGATGACGGCGTACCTCAAGAGCGATATCGGTCTGTACGGTTTTGAAAAGCTTGGCGAGGTGATCGACGGCAAGACCGATATCCAATGGTACGGCCACCCGATGCAAAGTCATCACTTGTCCCTGATGGGCTGTCGGATGACTGGCATTGTGTTGTTCAGCGCCGTGGCCGAACCAACAGCAATAAAGAATTCCATCGATGGCCTGCCCCCCGATGCGCTCAAGCAGTGGCTTGATTTCTCCGTAGGGGTAACGTCCTCGGTCCCTCGCGGCTTTGAGACCCTTCGCTTGCTCAAGGCCTTTTTCGCCAACGGCCCGAAAGGTGTGGCCGAAGAGATGCTGCGCAAGGACGAAATCTATACCCAGAATCGACTGGTCGGAAACCTGATCGCCTATGTGCCGGATGATCCGGATCATCCGCTTAAGGAGTACGACTCGTTCACCGATTTCATGAAGGCGCTGATCGGTCAGTTGCGCGATAACGACTATCAGGCGTTTTTCAGCCGTTTTGTCGCGCAAAAAGATAAGGCGATTTTTTTCAATCGGGTCAACGAACGACTCAAGACCATCACCTGGCAGCAGCGCGAACCGCTCGACATGGGCCCTTGGTGGCGTGAAACGCCGGTCGAGAATCCGGATGCGGAGCCCATCACTCATCTGATCAGTGACGATCTGTGGGATCGCCTGTTTTGTGAGCGGCGGGACAAAGCCATTGCCGATGCCCGATTGATCGCGGTGCCGACCAATGACGAAGATGCCAACGCACGCTGGAAACGACTGAGCGGCTACTTGAACATTGCCTGGAACGTCTTCAGCTTTGGCGCGATGCTGGTACCGGGGCTGGCGCCGGCCATGCTGGGCCTGATGGCCGCGCAAATGCTGACGGAGCTGGTCGAGGGCATTGAGGACTGGAGCAAGGGTGACGTCGAAGAAGGCGCAGCGCATATCAACAGTGTGCTGATCAACGGTGCGCAGCTGGCCCTGATGTCCGTTGGCGGCGTGCTGCCAAAAGGCCCGGCACCGGTCAAACCGTCAGCACTGATCGACAGCCTTAAACCGGTTGAACTGCCTAGCGGCAAAACACGCTTGATCAAGCCCGATCCTGCGCCTTACGAGCACCGCCTGACATTGCCTGAAACTGCAGCGCCCGATCGCTTGGGCGTGATCGAACACGCGGGTCGCAAGGTGCTGCCGCTTGAAGGCAAACATTACGTCATCGAGGAGGATCCGCTCACCGGACAGCCTCGTCTGCAACATCCGCTGCGCCCGGACGCCTATCCATTGAGCATCGAACACAACGGTGCCGGTGCCTGGCACACAGAGTTCGAAACACCCATGGAATGGGACAATGGCAAGCTATTGCGGCGCCTTGGCCCGGCAGCGGACGGACTCAGCGACGAGATGCTGGAGCAAGCCCGCCTTGTCAGCGGTGTCGAAGAAGGCGTGCTGCGTCGCATGCATGTGGAAAATGAGACGCCGGCGCCCTTGCTCATCGATACGTTGAAACGCTTCAAGGCCTACGCTGACGCCGACAGGCTGAGCGCGCAAATCCTCGCCGGCCAGGTGCCGCAGGAACTGTTGGAAAGGGTGCCGGGATTCGTCACCGAACTGGATGGCTGGCCGTCATCAAGAGCTCTGATGCTGGAAGCCGATGTGCCCTCGGGCAAACCGTCGCAGCGCTTCGGTGATGCCTGGGCCGAGGCTGAAAACACCTTCAGTCTGACCCGGGCCGATGTGCGCGAAGGCAGGCTGCCGGCACGGATCGTGGATTCTCTCAGTGAAACGCAACTACAGGACTTCTTGGGCGGCGAAATACCCAAAGAGCGGTCGGCTCGTATCAGCGAACTGCAAAGGCGTATTGCCAGGCAGGCAGAGGTCAGGAAAAAGTCGGTATTCGACACGCTGTACCAGGCACGAGAAGCCACCGCCGATGCGCGGATAAACCTGCTGCAGCGCGATTTTCCAACCCTCTCGAACGCTGCCGCAAAAACACTCCTGGACGATGCCAGTGAGGCAGAGTTGTTGAAACTGACCCGGGATAAACGCATCCCTTTGCGCTTGCGCAACCTGGCAAGGCAGTCTGAGTTCGGCGTGCGTTCGAGTCGCGCGTATGAAGGGCTCTATCTGGAGGAACTGAGCCATGCCGACACCGATCGAGTGGCATTGCATAGCCTGGAAAACTTTGCTCAATGGCCCGAGGATGTGCGAATCGAGGTTCGCGAAATTTCCTTCTCCGGCAACGTGCACGACAGCATCGGCCCGGCCGATGCCAGGATTCACAAAGTACTGGTGCTGGGCGAGGACGGTCGCTATGAGGCTTTTGACGATGAGGGCCGTCACTTGCACGGCGCGGATGATTTGTACGCAGCAATACTGCACGCCTTGCCGGATGCCGAGCGTAAAACCCTGGGGTACGAGATCAATCAAGGCGCGCAACTTCGCCAAGCGGTAAAAACATCACCGTTGCCCCACGACAAGTTCTCGGTAACCCTGCTGGAAAACCCCATACGCAAACCCGCTTACGATCCGCAAGTCATGCGTCTGCGCGGTGGTATGCACAGTTATCGACGGCCGTCGCTGAATGCCGATCTCCAGCGCATTCGCACACGGTCGCTCTATCCAGGATTGAATGATGTTCAGGTGCAGGCATTGTTGAGTGGCTTCGGTGAGGCGGCGGAGCAGCGCTTGTCTGCGCTGGAATCGGAGTTCAACCGCTTCAATGATGCGATGCGCCGATGGGTCAACCAGCGTACCGATGCGTGGGGTTTTACGCCTGAGGGGATCGCGCAGTGGAATTCCAGAAATGAGATCTACACAAAGCTCAGGCAATGCTGGCAGCGAACCGGACCGGCGGGGATAGAAGCTCCGGGTATTCTGGCGCCGCAGTCGCTGAACCTGGATGGTTTTCCTCTGGACAGGTATCTGGCGACGATGCCTGAGCTGACCGTCAGCTTTGATCATGTCACTGATCTGAGCTTGAACAATGCAAAACTGCGAGATGATCAAGTCGGGTTCCTGCGAGCCTTCCCGAATGTGCGTCGTTTGAATATGCCGCTGAATCGCTTGACCTCGTTTCCCCAGGAAATCGGCAATATGCGATCGATGACCCATCTGGAGCTCAACAACAACCAGATCACCTTGACCGCTGACGGGATTGCTCGTCTGCGAGGGCTGACTCACCTGCGCCGGATGCGCTTGAACAACAATCCGCTGCAGTTGCCGCCTGACATCAGTCGCATGCCCCATTTGCAAGTGATCACCCTCGACCATGCCCAACTGAACACCTGGCCTACGGGGTATCTCGGCCGGGTCCGGATACGCGATATTTATCTGAACCTGGAGTTCAACGTGCTCACCCGGATACCGGAAGTGGCACCCGGTTCCTTCCGCGCGGAATTATTGGCTCGCACGTTCATTACTCGAACCGAAGGCTGGATTTCCGCCGAGAACCTTGAACGGTTTCGCCTGTACATTGAATCCCTCGGGCTCGACCCAGATAGGCCTTATCCCCCACGGGGTGTGCTGGACAGCTCCGAATGGGATGCGGGACTGACCATTGAGCAGTGGGGGGGCAAGCATGAAATCTGGAACATGGTGGAGGACGAGCACGGCTCGGTGCCGTTTTTCAATGAGATCAGAAGGTTGACCCAGTCCTACGATTTCAAGGCCGACGATAAGAGTTATCGAATCGAGCTGACCGCCAAGGTGTGGCGCATGCTGGAGGCCATGGCCGAAAATACGGAACTGCGCGAAAAAATCTTTGCCGAGGCAACCAGTACAACCAACTGTGTCGATGGCGGTACTCAGTTGTTCAACGCCATGGGTGTAGAAGTGTTGGCGCACGAAGCCCGTGCGCTGGCAAACCCGGGGTTGGTGGAGGCCGAGTTACTGCAATTGGCGCGGGGCAAGTCACGTCTGGATGAGTTGGGCAGGATTGCCCGCGAACGAGTCGCCGAACGATTGCGTGCCGGGGAGACGTTCTATCGCCGTGGCGTCGAGGGTGGAACTATCGACGAAGTCGAGGTGCATCTGGCCTACATGACGGATCTGGCCGAACGCCTCGATCTTCCGTGGCAAGCGCGAGGCATGCAGTTTCGCAACATCTCCGGTGTGAGCAAGGACATGATCGAAGCTGCCCGCCAACGGGTGCTGGCTCTGGAAGAAGGAGACTTGTTGACTGAGCGGATACTTGAGCAACCGATCTGGCAAACCTTTATGGATGCGACCTATCGTCATGACTTCGACGCGCTCCAGCTGCGTCTTGAAGGTGCTGAGGATGAGGAGGTATTCAAGGCCATCAAGGAGCTCGAGAAGACCTTGACCCAGCAGGCTCTGAACCGGGCCAGACTGGATAAGGTAAACACGACGATCGGCAGCTGACCATCACGTTTGTATCCAGCCCCGGACGCCTGGCGCCCGGGGCTTTCTTATGGATCAGAAGAGGAAATATCGCTGCGCCATTGGCAGGCTGTCCGCCGGCTCACACCACAACAACACACCGTCGGCCTTGACCTGATAGGTCTGCGGATCGACATCGATATGGGGCAGGTAATCGTTGTGGATCAAATCGGTTTTCTGCACTTCGCGGCAGCCTTTGACCACGGCGATTTTCTTCTTCAGGCCCAGGGTTTCGGGCAACCCGGCCTCCTGCGCCGCCTGGCTGATAAAGGTCAGGCTGGTGGCGTGCAACGAGCCGCCGTAACTGGCGAACATCGGGCGGTAATGCACCGGTTGCGGCGTCGGGATCGACGCATTGGCGTCGCCCATCAGGCTGGCCGCAATGGCACCGCCCTTGAGGATCAGCGTCGGTTTGACCCCGAAGAACGCCGGGCGCCAGAGCACCAGATCGGCCCATTTACCCACTTCCACCGAGCCCACTTCATGGCTGATGCCGTGGGTGATCGCCGGGTTGATGGTGTACTTGGCGATGTAGCGTTTGGCGCGGAAGTTGTCGTTGCCTTCGCCGTCCTGTGGCAGCGGGCCGCGCTGCTTTTTCATTTTGTCGGCGGTCTGCCAGGTGCGCGTGATGACTTCACCGACGCGGCCCATGGCTTGGCTGTCGGAGCTGATCATCGAGAAGGCGCCGAGGTCGTGGAGGATGTCTTCGGCGGCGATGGTTTCACGGCGAATACGGCTTTCGGCGAAGGCCACGTCTTCGGCAATGCTCGGGTCCAGGTGGTGGCAGACCATCAGCATGTCGAGGTGTTCATCAATGGTATTGCGGGTGAACGGCCGGGTCGGGTTGGTCGAACTCGGCAACACGTTGGCGAAGCCGCAGGCCTTGATGATGTCCGGGGCATGACCGCCGCCGGCGCCTTCGGTGTGGTAGGTGTGGATGGTGCGGCCTTTGAAGGCGGCGAGGGTGGTCTCGACGAAGCCCGACTCGTTGAGGGTGTCGGTATGAATCGCCACCTGCACGTCGTACTGATCGGCCACGTTCAGGCAGTTGTCGATGCTTGCCGGGGTGGTGCCCCAGTCTTCGTGCAGCTTGAGGCCGATGGCGCCGGCCTTGACCTGTTCGATCAACGGCTCCGGCAGGCTGGCGTTGCCCTTGCCGGTGAAGCCGATGTTCATCGGGAACGCATCGGCGGCCTGGAGCATGCGCGCCAGGTGCCATGGCCCGGAGGTACACGTAGTGGCGTTGGTGCCGGTGGCCGGCCCGGTGCCGCCGCCGATCATGGTGGTGACGCCACTCATCAGCGCCTCTTCGATCTGCTGCGGGCAGATGAAGTGGATGTGCGTGTCGATGCCGCCGGCGGTGAGGATCATGCCTTCACCGGCGATCACTTCGGTGCTGGCGCCGACGGCGATGGTGACGTTGGGCTGGATGTCCGGGTTGCCGGCCTTGCCGATGGCCGCGATGCGCCCGTCCTTGAGGCCGACGTCGGCCTTGACGATGCCCCAGTGGTCGATGATCAGCGCGTTGGTGATCAGGGTATCGACCACTTCAGCGGCCAGTAATTGGCTCTGGCCCTGGCCGTCGCGAATGACTTTGCCGCCGCCGAATTTCACTTCTTCGCCGTAGGTGGTGAAGTCCTGTTCCACTTCGATCCACAGCTCGGTGTCGGCCAGGCGAACCTTGTCGCCGACGGTGGGGCCGAACATGTCGGCGTAGGCTTGACGGGAAATCTTCATGTGTTCGCCTTGGAATTCAATTGATTTTGAGATCGCTCGCATTACTCGCTATCGCGAGCAGGCTCGCTCCCACATTTGATCGCGGTCTCATGTGGGAGCGAGCCTGCTCGCGATGGGGCCAGTGCAGACGCCGCATTAGTCAGAGATCACCCATGATCCTGCCGGCAAACCCGAACACCCGGCGATGTCCGGCCAGGTCCACCAGCTCGACCTCGCGGCTCTGTCCCGGTTCGAAGCGCACGGCGGTGCCGGCGGGGATGTTCAGGCGCATGCCGCGGCTCGCGGCGCGGTCGAAGGTCAGGGCGTCGTTGGTTTCGAAGAAGTGATAATGCGAGCCGACCTGGATCGGCCGGTCGCCGCTGTTGGCCACCTTCAGGCTGAGGGTGCGGCGGCCGACGTTGAGTTCGATGTCGCCGGGCTGGATCTGGTATTCACCGGGAATCATCAATGGGCTCCTTGGAGAATCTTGTAGTAAAGGGCTGTCGGTTTGTACTGGCCGTTCGGGTCGCAGGCGTAGTCGGGGATTTCGCCGGCGCGGGTGTAGCCCATCGCCTTGTAGAAGTCTTCGGCGGGGGAGCCGGCCTCGGTGTCGAGGTAGAGCATGCCGCGCTTGTGCTGGCGGGCGGCGAGCTCAACGGCATGCATCATCTGTTGGCCCAGGCCGCGACGACGGGCGTGTTCACGCACCAGCAGTTTCTGCACTTCGGCGCGATTCAGCCCATTGGCTTTCTGGCACAACGTCAGTTGCACGCTGGCCTGCACCTGTTCGTCCTTGACCACCACCCAGAGCAGCACGTTGCCTTTGTTCAGGTTCTCCTGGACTTCATCGAAATAGGCTCGGGCCTGGGTGGCGTCCAGATCCGCCATGAACCCGACGCTGGCGCCATAGCCGACGGCGTCGAGCAGCAAATCAATCAAACCCTGACGATAGTGCGCAAAGCTTTCAACATTGACGCGGCGCAGTTGGGCGGCGTTCATGGGGCATTACTCCTTGTGGGCCCCGGGCGGCATTGCCCCCGGGTCGAGGGTCAGTTGCATGAAGGTCAGGTCCAGCCAGCGGCCGAACTTGGTACCCACCTGCGGCATTTGGCCGGTGACGACGAAACCGGCCCGGTCGTGCAGCCGAATCGAGGCGCCGTTGCCGCTCTCGATGGCGGCGACCATCACGTGTTTGTTGCAGCCTTTGGCGCGTTCGATCAGTGCGTCCATCAGTTGCGGCCCGAGGCCATTGCCACGTTGGTCGTTGCGCACGTACACCGAGTGCTCGACCGTGTGGCGGAACCCGTCGAACGGCCGCCAGTCACCAAATGAAGCGTAGCCGAGTACGCTGTCGTCGCGGTCGACGATCACCAGGACCGGATAGCCCTGGGCTTGCCGGGCGCTGAACCAGGCCTGGCGGTTGCCCAGGTCCACGGCCTGCTCGTTCCAGATCGCCGTGGTGTTGAGTACGGCGTCGTTGTAGATGTTGCGGATCGCTGGCAGGTCGGCGAGCAGCGCATCGCGGATGTGGTATGTCATGGCGCGGCCTCAGGCGATCGGTTGGTGAACGGTGACCAGTTTGGTGCCGTCGGGAAACGTCGCTTCGACCTGGATCTCCGGGATCATTTCCGGGATGCCTTCCATCACTTGTTCGCGGCTGAGCAGGGTGGTGCCGTAATGCATCAGCTCGGCCACGGTCTGGCCGTCCCGCGCGCCTTCGAGCAGCGCCGCGGAAATATAGGCCATGGCCTCCGGGTAATTGAGCTTCACGCCGCGCGCCAAACGCCGCTCGGCCACGAGGCCGGCGGTGAAGATCAGCAGCTTGTCTTTTTCGCGTGGGGTCAGGTCCATCGTTGCAATCCATCCGGGCAGATAAAAAGGTATTCGGAGTTGTGAACGCGTTACTTGTGGGAGCGAGCCTGCTCGCGATTAGGTCATCACATCCAGTGAAGATGTTGACTGTACGATTGCTATCGCGAGCAGGCTCGCTCCCACATTGAAAAGCATTTCAGGTGCTCCATATTCGCGGCGGGACGGCTTCTCGGCCAAGCAATGCTGGCCTGAGCAACCGCCACAAATCAATCAGCCAACCCCGTGCCAACAGCGCCTCACTGGCCAGGCATCGGGCAACCAGAAGCCCCGGCAACTGCGTCAGATCTCCGCGCACGTTGTTGGGCAGCGAGCGGCACTTTTCCAGCAATTCGCTATCGATTTCACCCGTCACCAGCAACGTCGCAAACACCGGTTGGCCATCCAGCCCGATCGGCGAATCCAGCAAACCATCACTCCCGACAATGCGCTGGCGTTCGTGCCAGAGCAACTGGCCGTCGCGGCGGATATCCAGGTGCGCCTGAAAATGCCCGAGGTCGAAACGCTCGCCACTGGCCGGGCGACCCAGCGCCACCACGTCCCAGTAGAACAGCCGCGCATCGCCTTCCAGATCAATGCTGGTGCTGAGTTCCGCCTGAGCGTCGCTGAAGATAATCGTCTCTTGCGGCAGCCACTCCAACGTAGCACCGGCGGCCACGCGCAGGTCGAGTTTCTGATAAGCCGGCCCTGCCGCGCGATACCACTTGGCGGCGCCGGGGCTGGTGATTTGCGCCCAGGCGTCTGTGCCGACGCTGGCCGAGATGTCCAGCCGATCACCGCCGGCGATCCCGCCCGGCGGGTGGACGATGATGTGCTGACACACCTCGGGGCCTTCGGCGTACAAATGCTTCTGCACCCGCAGCGGGCCTTTATGGCGGCGCTGCACCGGGCGTGTGCTATCGCCAAAACGGGCGTAGCCCAGTTCCAGCTCGGCGTGCCAGCTTGGGGTGAACAGCGTGATAGGGGCAGGTAAATTCATGATTTCTAATTATCGTCAGGACACTGCAGGTTAGATCGTAACCAGGCCGCGTACACCTTCGGCTTCCATATTTTCGCCGCGACCTTGCTGCACGATCTCGCCCCGGGACATCACCAGGTACTGATCGGCCAGTTCGGCGGCGAAATCGTAGAACTGCTCCACCAGCAATATCGCCATGTCGCCGCGCGCCGCAAGCTGCTTGATCACCGCGCCGATTTCCTTGATCACCGACGGCTGGATGCCTTCGGTGGGCTCGTCGAGAATCAGCAGCCGTGGACGACTGGCCAGTGCTCTGCCGATCGCCAACTGCTGTTGCTGACCACCGGACAAATCACCGCCGCGCCGTTGCTTCATTTGCAGCAGCACCGGGAACAGCTCGTAGATAAACGCCGGGACTTCCTTCGCTTCAGCGCCGGGAAACCGCGACAGGCCCATCAGCAGATTTTCTTCCACCGTCAGTCGACCAAAGATTTCCCGGCCCTGAGGTACATAAGCGATACCGGCATGCACCCGTTGGTGCGGCTTGAACGTGGTGATCGGTTTGCCCTCCCAGTTCACCGCGCCTTCTTTGGCCGGCAGCAAACCCATCAGGCATTTGAGCAGGGTGGTCTTGCCCACGCCGTTGCGCCCGAGCAGGCAGGTGACTTCGCCGACCTTCACCTCAAACGTCAGGCCCCGCAGGATGTGGCTACCGCCGTAGTACTGGTGCAGCTTGTCGACTTGCAGCATTCTCAAATTCTCCTCAATCCCTGTGGGAGCGAGCCTGCTCGCGATAGCGGTAGGTCAGGCAACAATGATGTTGTTTGATAAACCGCTATCGCGAGCAGGCTCGCTCCCACATAAGAGCAATGCTCATAGGGTCTACCGACCGAGGTAGACCTCGATCACCCGCTCATTGTCCTGCACCTGTTCCAGCGATCCTTCGGCCAGCACGCTGCCCTGGTGCAACACGGTGACGTGGTCGGCGATCGAGCCGACGAAGCCCATGTCGTGTTCCACCACCATCAGCGAATGCTTGCCCGCCAGGCGCTTGAACAGCTCGGCGGTGAATTCGGTTTCGGCGTCGGTCATGCCCGCCACCGGCTCGTCGAGCAGCAACAATTGCGGGTCCTGCATCAACAGCATGCCGATTTCCAGAAACTGCTTCTGACCGTGAGACAACAACCCCGCCGGGCGATTGACCGAGGCGGTCAGGCGAATGGTTTCCAGGACTTCAGCGATGCGATCTTTCTGCTCGCCACTCAGATGAGCCCGCAGGCTGGCCCATACCGACTTGTCAGTCTTCTGCGCCAACTCCAGGTTTTCGAACACGCTCAAGGCTTCGAACACCGTTGGCTTCTGGAACTTGCGACCAATGCCGGCCTGCGCGATTTGCACTTCGCTCATCTGCGTCAGATCGAGGGTTTCACCAAACCAGGCCTTGCCGTGGCTGGGGCGAGTCTTGCCGGTAATCACGTCCATCAGCGTGGTCTTGCCCGCGCCGTTGGGGCCGATGATGCAGCGCAATTCACCGACACCGATGTACAGGTTCAAATCGTTCAGCGCCTTGAAACCATCGAAGCTGACGCTGATGTCTTCCAGGGTCAGGATGGTGCCGTGGCGCGTATTCAGGCCGGGGCCCACGCGTTGCCCGAGGCCAATGGCGTCGCGGCTGCTGCCGGCGTCCTTGTTGGGCTCCGGTGGGAAAAAAACCGGTTCGAGCATGAATTCGGCCGTCGCAGTTACTCTCATTGCTCACCCCTTTTCTTCAGCAGACCGATCACGCCTTTGGGCAGGTACAACGTCACGACGATAAACAGCGCGCCAAGGAAGAACAGCCAGTATTCCGGGAACGCCACGGTGAACCAGCTCTTCATGCCATTGACCACACCCGCGCCGAGCAGCGGACCGATCAGCGTCCCGCGACCACCCAGCGCCACCCACACGGCGGCTTCGATGGAGTTGGTCGGCGACATTTCACTCGGGTTGATAATCCCGACTTGCGGCACATACAACGCGCCGGCCAAGCCGCACAGCACCGCACTCAAGACCCAGACAAACAACTTGAAGCCGCGTGGGTCGTAACCGCAAAACATCAAACGGTTTTCGGCATCGCGCAACGCGGTCAGCACCCGGCCGAACTTGCTTTGCGCCAGCCGCCAACCAATAAACAGACTCGCCACCAGCAATAGCACCGTGGCGAAGAACAGCACCGCGCGAGTCCCCGGTTCCGTAATGCCAAACCCGAGGATGGTGCGGAAGTTGGTAAAGCCGTTGTTGCCGCCAAACCCGGTTTCGTTGCGGAAAAACAGCAGCATCCCGGCGAAGGTCAGGGCCTGGGTCATGATCGAGAAATACACGCCCTTGATCCGCGAACGGAAGGCGAAGAAGCCAAACACCAGCGCCAGTAATCCCGGCGCCAATACCACCAGGCACATGGCCCAGAGGAAGCTGCTGGTGCCGGTCCAGTACCATGGCAATTCGGTCCACGACAGGAACGTCATGAACGCTGGCAAGCCGTCACCCGAAGCCTGACGCATCAGGTACATGCCCATGGCATAACCGCCGAGGGCGAAGAACAGACCGTGACCCAGCGACAAGAGGCCGGCGTAACCCCAGACCAGATCCAGCGCCAGGGCGACGATGGCGTAACAAAGAATCTTGCCCACCAGTGTCAGGGTGTAGGCCGAGACGTGAAAAACACTGATAGGCGATAACAGCGACAGCAATGGCAACGCCAGCAGCAGAGCAAGGATCACCGCACCGACGGCGATCGTGACCTTGGGGCCGGCCTTTTGTGTGGCCGTGAGCATCAGAGGCTGGTTCATCAGTCGATCACCCGTCCTTTCAGTGCGAAGAGGCCTTGCGGACGTTTCTGGATGAACAGAATGATCAGCGCGAGGATCAGGATTTTGCCCAGCACCGCACCGATCTGCGGTTCGAGAATTTTGTTGGCGATCCCTAAGCCGAAGGCGGCCAGCACGCTACCTGCCAGTTGACCGACACCGCCGAGTACCACCACCAGGAATGAGTCGATGATGTAACTCTGGCCGAGGTCCGGGCCGACGTTGCCGATCTGGCTGAGCGCCACACCGCCCAGGCCAGCAATGCCGGAGCCGAGGCCGAAGGCGAGCATGTCGACGCGTCCGGTCGGCACGCCGCAGCAGGCGGCCATGTTGCGGTTCTGGGTGACGGCACGCACGTTCAGACCGAGGCGCGTCTTGTTCAGCAGCAGCCAGGTCAGCACCACCACAAACAAGGCGAACGCGATGATCACGATACGGTTGTACGGCAGCACCAGATTCGGCAGCACCTGAATCCCGCCCGACAACCACGCCGGGTTGGCCACTTCGACGTTCTGCGCGCCGAACACCAGCCGCACCAATTGAATCAGCATCAGGCTGATGCCCCACGTGGCGAGCAGGGTTTCCAACGGGCGGCCGTAGAGATGACGAATCACCGTGCGTTCCAGCGCCATGCCGATCCCGGCAGTGACGAAAAACGCCACCGGCAGGGCGATCAGCGGATAGAACTCGATGGCCTGCGGGGCGAAGCGCTGGAACATCAGCTGCACCACGTAGGTCGAGTAAGCGCCGAGCATCAGCATCTCGCCGTGGGCCATGTTGATCACGCCGAGCAGGCCGAAAGTGATCGCCAACCCGAGGGCCGCCAGCAGCAGAATCGAACCGAGGGACATGCCGCTGAAGGCCTGCCCAAGCATTTCGCCGATCAGCAATTTGCGTTTGACCTGGGCCAGGCTGGTTTCGGCGGCGGTGCGCACGCTGGCGTCGGCTTCGACGCCGGGTTCCAGCAAACCTTCGAGGCGGGTGCGGGCCAATGGGTCGCCGGTTTCACCGAGCAGACGCACAGCGGCAAGACGCACGGCCGGATCGGTATCGACCAGTTGCAGATTGGCCAGCGCCAGGCTCAGGGCGGCGTGAACGGTGTCGTCTTTTTCGCCAGCCAGTCGCTGGTCGAGGAATGCAAGCTGCGCGGGTTTGGCGCTTTTCTGCAATTGCTGCGCGGCGGCCAAGCGGATTTTGGCGTCGGCGGCGAGCAATTGGTGGCTGGCCAAAGCGGTGTCGATCAGACCGCGCAGGCGGTTATTCAGGCGCAGGGTTTTCGGCTGGCCATCGAGGGTCAACTCACCTTGTTGCAGGGCGTTGATCAGTTCGATACGAGCCGGATTGGGCTGCGCGGCCCAGGCTTCCAGCAGTTTTGCTTGTTGCACGGGATTGGCTGCGACGAAGTCTTCGGCGTCGCCGGCGTGAGTGGCCATCGGCAATAACAGTGCGATGGCGAGAATGAAGCGGTAAAGGGCGGTGGGCATATGCATGGCCTTGCACAGACTAAATGTGGGAGCGAGCCTGCTCGCGATAGCGGTCTGACATTCACCATCAATGGTCGTGGCCTCATCGCGAGCAGGCTCGCTCCCACAGGGATTTGTGTCAGCCTCGGGTTTGGTGCCCGAGGCCGACACCCAGTGGCTTAGTTGCTCTTCACCGCATAGTCCGGCTTCTTGTCGTTACCCGAAATGAACGGGCTCCACGGTTGGGCGCGGATCGGCCCTTCGGTCTGCCACACCACGTTGAACTGACCGTCGGCCTGAATCTCGCCGATCATCACCGGTTTGTGCAGGTGGTGGTTGGTCTTGTCCATGGTCAGGGTGTAACCCGACGGTGCGGCGAAGGTCTGGCCGGCCAGGGCTTCGCGGACTTTGTCGACGTCGGTGGACTTGGCTTTCTCCGCCGCTTGCGCCCACATGTGGATGCCGACGTAGGTGGCTTCCATCGGGTCGTTGGTCACCGCTTTGTCGGCGCCCGGCAGGTTGTGTTTCTTGGCGTAGGCCTTCCAGTCGGCGACGAACTTCTTGTTCTGCGGGTTCTCGACCGACTCAAAGTAGTTCCACGCCGCGAGGTTGCCCACCAGCGGTTTGGTGTCGATGCCGCGCAGTTCTTCTTCGCCCACGGAGAACGCCACGACCGGCACGTCGGTGGCTTTCAGGCCCTGGTTGGCCAGCTCTTTATAGAACGGCACGTTGGAGTCACCGTTGACGGTGGAGATGACTGCTGTCTTGCCACCGGCGGAGAATTTTTTGATGTTGGCCACGATGGTCTGGTAATCGCTGTGGCCGAACGGGGTGTAGACCTCTTCGATGTCCTTGTCCGCCACACCTTTGGAGTGCAAGAACGAGCGCAGAATCTTGTTGGTGGTGCGTGGGTAGACGTAGTCGGTGCCGAGCAGGAAGTAACGCTTGGCGCTGCCGCCTTCTTCGCTCATCAGGTATTCCACCGCCGGAATCGCCTGCTGGTTGGGCGCCGCGCCGGTGTAGAACACGTTCGGCGACATCTCTTCGCCTTCGTATTGCACCGGGTAGAACAGCAGGCCGTTGAGTTCTTCGAACACCGGCAGCACCGATTTACGCGACACCGACGTCCAGCAACCGAACACCACCGCCACCTTGTCCTGGGTCAGCAACTGCCGGCCCTTTTCGGCGAACAGCGGCCAGTTTGATGCCGGGTCAACCACCACCGGTTCGAGCATCTTGCCATTCACGCCGCCCTTGGCGTTGATTTCGTCGATGGTCATCAACGCCATGTCTTTGAGCGAGGTTTCGGAGATCGCCATGGTGCCGGACAACGAATGCAGAATACCGACCTTGATGGTCTCGGCGGCCTGGATCGTCCAGGCCATGCCCATCGCGGCAATGCTTGCCGATAGTGTGAAAGCCTTGATCAAACTGCGACGCTTCATTGTGCGATCTCCATGAACGTTAAAGTTTTTTATGGTTGGCAGATGCGGACGACTGAAGGGTCTTTAGCAAGGGCTGTGCCCGGTCGGGTACGGGCAAGGAAATGTCGTATTAGAGCGGTTGCGCAGGTTTGGCGGCGCACCATGAAGGAACGCGACTGGCGCGTTGGTGCGAAGAGGTGCGCCAGATTGGGGCGCAGGCAGTGCAGGCACCGCAGATCAAATGTGGGAGCGGGCTTGCTCGCGAAAGCGGTGGGGCAGTCACGGTGATGTTGAATGTGCCGCCGTCATCGCGAGCAGGCTCGCTCCCACAGTTGATTGGTGGCGTATACCAAGTCTGTGAACGACGATGACCCCTGTGGGAGCGAGCCTGCTCGCGATGAACGATAACGCGGTTACGCTGGATCGACGTTATCCAGCGCCCGGTTCACCGCCAATTCCGCCACCATGATGACCTGCTGAATCGCCAACGCCGTATGGCGCTGCGGGCCGATCAGATTGTTGGCGAAATCGCTGACCAGGACACTCGCTGAGGCCAACGCTTCGTAGGCGTAGGCCAGCAGGCTTTCGGTGTCGGCACCGGGGGCGACCATGAATAGGGTGCTGGGGCGGCGGGGTTTTTCGGTGTATTGCACCGGGGGATCGAGGTAGTAGTCGAGGGCGCGTTTTATGGCTTCGCGGTCTTTGAGCAGGTCGTCGTCGCGCGTTTTTTCCGCTTTGGGAGTGGTGGTGTCGATGGGTGGATCGGGAACTATCTTCTTGCTCATCGGGTGTTGTCTCTCAATTGGAGCCATCCTTTGTCGTTTCTCACGCGACGAAGGGGTGGCAGCTATGTGCGGAGTGAGAAACCGGTCAACACCCAAACCCGGCCGGACCGAAGTCCGCCCGCACACAGCCGCCATAGTGCATTGCGGGCAGCGGATAAGCCGGCGGCAATTATGGTGGTACTGATGTTGGATTAATAGTGTTAACCGGGTTCTCACACCCGATCGCTGAGTTTTCAGCGACAGCCCAAGACTAGAGGGCTCGCGTCCGACGAACAACCTGAAAAAGGCGTGGGAAAGTTCCGTGTTTTGACACATGCGTTAAACATTCAAAAACGGAACGCGGAGCGTCCCTGGCGGCATTCCCACGCGCCCACGCGGGAGCGTGGGAATGATCATCCGGGTATGCAGGGGCGCAAATCCCTGTGGGAGCGAGCCTGCTCGCGATAGCGGTTTGTCAGGCGCGGTGATGTTGGATGTGCCGCCGTCATCGCGAGCAGGCTCGCTCCCACAGGTTCGGTGGTGAGTCAGCGACGGCGCATCAGGCCGATGAAGAACAACCCGCCAATGGCGGCGGTGGCGACGCCGATGGGCAGGTCTTCCGGGGCGATCAGGGTGCGTGCGGCCACGTCGACCCAGACGAGAAACAGGCTGCCCAGCAAGACACAGACCGGCAACAACCGACGATGCTCGGCACCTACCAATCGCCGCGCAATGTGCGGCACCATCAACCCGACAAAACCAATCGAGCCGCTGACGGACACCAACACCCCAGTCATCAACGACGCAATCAAAAACACCCGCAGCCGCACGGTGCGAGCATTCAACCCGAGGGTCACAGCCGTCTGCTCACCCGCCATCAACGCATTCAACGGCCGGGCCATCCCCAGCAACAACACCAACCCGAGCAACACACTCGCCGCCGGCACCGCGAGCAATTCCCAACGCGCCAATCCGAGCCCGCCGAGCATCCAGAACATCACCGCCGAACTGGCGCGGTGATCACCGAGAAACAACAGCAGATTGGCGATCGCCATCATCACGAACGACACCGCCACGCCGCACAACAGCAGCCGATCACTGTCCAGCCGCCCATGACGATTGGCGATCATCAGCACGATCAACATGCTCAACAACGCGCCGAGAAACGCGGCAATCGGCAAGGTCAGCAACCCGACAATCTCACCAACATGCAGCACCACGATCACCGCACCGAGGGTCGCGCCGGAGGTCACGCCGAGCAAGTGCGGATCAGCCAGCGGATTGCGCGTCACCGCTTGCAGCACCGCACCAATCAACGCCAGACCGGCGCCCACCAGCGCACCGAGCAACATGCGTGGCACGCGGATCAGCCAGACGATGTGTTCCTGGCCGGCCGTCCAGTCCGCAACACCGACACCAAAAATCTTGTGCAGCACTATTCGCCACACCACCTCCACCGGCACCCGCGCCGGGCCAAAGCCCAGCGACACCACGCACGACACCAGCAACAACGCGCCGAGGGCAATCAACAACAAGGCATAGCGACGATCGATCATTCGCGGTGGAAACCCTTGGCCAGGGTTTCGACCGCCAGCACGTTGTCGATCCCCGGCGTGGCCTGCACGTACGGAATGACGATGAAGCGCTGGTTCTTTATCGCGTCCACCGATTGCAGGGCCTGGTTGTTGAGCAGGAATTGCTCTTTCTGCTCGGCGGTGACTTCGCCGTAATCGACGATCACGATCACCTGCGGATTACGCTCGACCACGTTCTCCCAATTGACCCGAGTCCAGCTCGCCTCGACGTCGTCGAGAATGTTGCGCCCGCCGGCGGCATCGATCAGCGCTTGAGGCATGCCGAGACGACCGGAAGTCATGGCCCGGTCCTCACCGCTGTCGTAGAGAAACACCCGAGGTTTGTCCGTCGGCAGATCCTTGCGCACCTCGGCCACTTGCGCCTGCATCTCAGCGATCACAGTGTTGGCGCGGTCCTGCACGTCGAAGATTTTCCCGAGGTTGCGCAGGTCGTTGTAAGTGTCTTCCAGGCTGGCGGGCGGGCGCTGCATGACGAAGGCGCAGGACTCGGTGAGTTCGTAGACGTTGATGCCCAGCGGTTGCAGGGTTTGCGGCGTGAGATCACCGCCGACGCGCATGCCGTAATCCCAACCGGCGAAAAAGAAATCGACGTTGGCGTTGAGCAGGGTTTCCACCGACGGGTACTTGGCCGCCAGCTCCGGCAAGCCGTCGAGGATGGTTTGCATCTCGGGCGTCACCGACTTCCAGCCCGTCACGCCGCTATACCCCGCCATCCTTGGTTTGAGACCGAGCGCGAGCATCATCTGGGTCATGTTGATGTCATGGCTGACCGCGTGTTTCGGCGCTGCCTTGAAGGTGACTTCGCGGTTGCAGCTCTGGACGGTCAGCGGGTAATGGGTGGCCTCGGCCAATGCTTGGGCACTGCCCAGCAACAGAGCGACGCAAAGCAGGGAACGCAAAGTCATGGTTGGGTTATCCAGGTGATTCGTGGGTAGCCGTGCAAGGGATGGTCATCGATCAGGGCGTCGACGCCGAACACGTTGTGCAGAAGTTGTGCGGTCAGGACTTCTTTGGGCGGGCCGCTGGCCACGATGCGACCGTGATTGATCACGTACAGCCGATCGCAGAAAGCCGCCGCCAGATTGAGGTCGTGAATACTTGCCAGCGTGCCGATCTGCAGACGCTTGACCAGTTGCAACAGCTCCAGCTGATAGCGTGGGTCGAGGTGATTGGTCGGCTCGTCGAGGATCAGCAATTGCGGTTGCTGGGCCAGGGCGCGGGCGAGGATCACACGCTGTTTTTCACCGCCGGAAAGGGTGGCGAAGGCGTGGTCTTCGAAGCCCTTGAGGCCGACTGATTCGAGGGCGTGGGTCGCGAGTTTTCGGTCTTCAAGGGTGTCGCCATCGAACAGGCCTTTGTGCGGCGTGCGGCCCATGGCGACCACTTCCTCGACGGTCAGGCCGAAGGCATCGGGGAATTCCTGCAACACCACGGCGATGCGTTGCGCGCACCAGCGTGAGGATTGCTTCCAGACGTTGTGATGGTCGAGTTTGACCTCACCGCTTTCCGGTTTTCTGAAACGGTAGGCGCAACGCAACAGGCTGGTCTTGCCGCTGCCATTGGGGCCGATCAACCCGACGAACTCACCGGCGGCCACGTGCAGCGATGCGTCACGCAGCTGGAACTGGTGATGGCAATGGCCGTGGCCCAGGGGTGTCCAGGCGAGGTTCGTGAGGTTCAGCGAGGTCATGCGGTTCTCTTGGGATTTTTGGTGTGGCTGATGACGCCTTCGCGGGCAAGCCTCGCTCCTACAGGTTGTGTGTCGTACGCAATATTTGTGATCGACACAAAACCTGTAGGAGCGAGGCTTGCCCGCGAAGAGGCCTTATGCTTCAGAGATAAGCGCCAGAAGTCTATAGATCCCTCTAAAACGCGCATCTCGCCTGTTTCATGATGAAGCTGAAGTGGATTCAGTTTGCCGGCTCAAACGCGACAGCAGTACCCGATCCAATACCCACACGACCACCAGCGAAACCCCCACCAACGGAAACATCACCGCCAGCCCGAACATGATGACCATCGCGGTTTTCCATTTCGGCAGGTCGTGACGCAACGGCGGTACACCGAACTTGCCCTGTGGCCGGCGCTTCCACCAGATCACCACACCGCTGACCGCGCTAAGCAAAATCATCAGGCAGATCAGCAGCACGATGATCTGGTTGAACGGGCCGAACATCTTGCCTTCATGCAGCATCACGCCGACTTCCGTGGCCCGCGCGACGTTGCTGTAATGCTGCCAGCGCACGTCGGCGAGGACGTCGCCGGTGTACTGGTCGACATGCAGGGTGGCGTCGTTGCGCGGGTCGTCGGCGAATACGGCGATGGTGAACACGCCGGTGGCCGTGGTCGGGAAGGTGATGCTGTAGCCGGGCTCGACCTTGCGTTGCACGGCGATGTCTTGCACGTCTTGCAGGCTGATGGTCGGCGCCGCCGGGCCGGCTGGCGTGCTGGCGTGAGCCATGTGTTCAGCATGGTCGCCGGACATCGGCATCGGCGTGTTTTCCATGGCCCAGGGCACGGTCTGGCGCGTGGCGCTGTTGAGGCTGCGGGCCTCGACGTCGGACTTCGGCACGTCATTCCACATGGCGACCGGGAAGCGGTTCCAGAGGTCGGCGTATTGCTTGCCCCAGAACCCGGTCCAGGTCATGCCGCTGAGCAGCATCACCAACAGCAAAGCCGCGCCCCAGAACCCGGTCACCGCGTGCAGGTCACGCCAGAGCACTCGACCACGACTGTTCAAGCGTGGCCAGAGAACCCCGGCGGACTGGCCGCGCGGCCACCACAAAAATACCCCGGAGACCACCAGCACGACGCCCCAACCGGCGGCCAGTTCCACCAGCCGATCACCGACGGTGCCGATCATCAATTCGCCGTGAATCGAGCGCGCAATCGCCTGCAGATTCTTCTTCGCATCTTGCTCGCCAAGGATGTCGCCGTGGTACGGATCGATGAACACGTTCAGTTCATGACCTTCATGGATGACGACAAATTGCGCACTGCGTTCGGCATTGACCGGCGGCAGGTACTGTTTGATCCGGCCTTGGGGGTACGCCTCTTTCACCCGCTTGAGCAGGTCATCGGCGGAGACTGTGTGATGAGCAGCCGGGACGTTCAGCAGGCTGCCGTACATCAATGGATCGAGTTGCGGTTTGAACAGGTAGATGATGCCGGTCAGGGCCAGCATCACCATGAAGGGCGCGACGAACAGGCCAGCATAGAAATGCCAGCGCCAGGCCAGGTTGTAGAAATTCGGTTTGGGGTGTTTCATTCGTGTGCTCCGCTAGGCTTGGATCTTTTAGTTGTTTGTTGCGGTTGCTGCGCAACCGATCGCGAGCAGGCTCGCTCCCACAGGTTCAACACTGTCCATGTGGGAGCGAGCCTGCTCGCGATGCTTTTAAAAGCTCATATCAACCTTGGTCCAGAGCGTGCGCCCCGGTTCGTTGATGGCTTGCGGATCATTGGCCGGGAAGCCGAAACCGGCGTTGCCCGCCAGGTTCAAGTGTTCGGCGTAGGCCTTGCCGAACAAATTGTCGACTCCGCTGCTGACCTTCCAGTTCTTGTTGATCCGGTACGCGCCGTTGAGCGAGAACACGCCAAAGCCCGAGCTTTTATCGAAGTCTTTGCCGACCACGTTGCCCTTGTTCTGGTCGATGCGGTTCTGCGCCGCAACCACGCGCCACAAGGCGCCGGCGCTCCAGTTGTCTTCGCTGTAGGTCAGGCCGAAACGTGCATCCAGCGGTGGCATTTGCGGCAGGGCAGTGCCGTCGCTGCTGTTCTTGCCCCAGGCGTAGGCCAGGGTCGCGTCGGCTTTCCAGTGGGCTGTCAGCTTGTAGGCCGCACCGAGTTCGCCGCCCATGATTCGCGCGTCGATGTTCTCGGCTTGCGAGGTCATGCCCATCATCCCCGGCGTGTAGTTGAACAGGATGTAGTCACGCACCTGCCCGACGTAACCCGAGGCCCAGGCTTCGAGGTCTTCGGTCTTGTATTGCAGGCCGAAGTCGAGCTGGGTGGTTTTCTCCGGTTTGATCGAGTCGAACGCATTCAGCGAACCGACGGGGCCGGACTTGGGCGAAAACAGCTCCCAGTAATCCGGAAAACGCTGGGCATGACCGAGGCCCGCATACAGCGTGGTCGGGCTGTCGGCCAGATCATGCTCGTAACGGACAAAACCGCTCGGCAGTGTATCGGCGCGGGTGTCGTCGGCCGTCGGGTTCGGGCGGGCCATCATCCCGGAGCCGATGGTCTGCCGATAATCCTTGGCCGACGCGCGATCCAGTCGCGCACCGGTGATCAACCGATCACGGTCGGCGGCGTACCAGGTCAGTTCGCTGAACACGCCGTAATTGTGGAAGTCGGCGTCCTTGTTGCGCGGCACATCCTTGTAGGCGTCGACGCCCATGGCGCTGCGTTGACGGTGTTCGTTGGTCTGCGCATCCAGGCCACCGATCAGCTGCACATCGGCCCAGCGCCAGGTGGCTTTGATCCGCGCGCCGAGGGTTCGACGGTCGACGTTGGAGGCCATGGGGCCGGCCATCATCCCGGTGCCGGACGGCGTGCGCAGGGTGTAGTTGTCCATCACGTGGTCGGCGTAGTTGTAGTAGACCTGTGCCTCGACCTTATCCAGCACCTCACCGATGTTCGACTGTTCGAAACGCAGGCCCAGGCTTTCGCGCAAGAACTGCGAACCGTCCATGCCGCGCCCGGCGTAACGGGCTTCGCCATCGCCTTTACCGGCGGTCAGTTCCAGCAGGGTGTCGGCGTTCGGGGTCCAGCCGACCGCGACGTCGCCGTTCCATTTGTCATAGCGCGAGGGCACGGTGTCGTTGTTGCCGTCCTTGTAGTCATCGGAATGGGCGGTGTTGCCGATCACTCGCACGTAACCCAGCGGCCCGCCGGCAGCGGCGTCCACCACTTTGTCGAAGCGGCCGTTGGAACCGGCCAGCACGCTGGCGTTCACCCGGGTGCCGAGTTCGCCGAAGCTTTCCGGCTCCCGGTCGAACAGGACGGTGCCGGCCGATGCGCCGGGGCCCCAGAGCACGGTTTGCGGGCCTTTGATGACGGTGAGTTTGTCGTAGGTTTCCGGTGAAATGTACGAAGTCGGCGCGTCCATGCGGCCGGGGCAGGCGCCCAGCATCATGCTGCCGTTGGTGAGGATATTCAGTCGCGAGCCGAACATGCCGCGCAGCACCGGATCGCCATTGGTGCCGCCGTTGCGCACCAGCGCGAAACCGGGGATGGTTTTCAGATAATCGCCACCGTCGCTGGCCGGCACCGGTTGGCGCGGGTCCTTGGGGTTGGTGACGATGGTCAGCGGCGAACTCGGCGCGATGGCGGTGATCACCGTCGGGCTCAGTTCTTCGGTGTGGTCGGTGTGTTCATCGGCCAGCACCATCGGTGTCAGCAGCAAGCCGCAAAGAACGGCGGTGGCGTGCCTGAAACGAACGCGGGATTCGTTCAGGGCAAAAGAAGCCTGGGCAGCGCCCAAACGTGTGTCAGCAGAAAACCTGGACATGACAATTTCCATCGAACAGTCGTAAACGACACGGCCGGCAGCCTGCGGCTGTCTTCTAAACCGTGTGAGATCGGAGGTGGGTGTTTACGCGACGATGGGCGGCGCGCGGGTGCGAGCGCCGGGGAAGAAGGTTTGCCGGGCATGGCCCAGGCGGGTGGCAGGAGTGGTGAAGGTGGTTGTCTGTGGACTGTCGAAGGCGACGAAGGATTGACCGCCAGTGAGCGCCGGGCAATTGAACAGCAGGCTGCAATAGCCGCATTTTTCCCAGAGTGCGTGATGCTCGGCTTTGGGTGGGCAGTGCTCGGCGGCGGGTTGCGCGCCATGCTCCATGGCCGACATGTCCATGGGCATGTCCATCGACATGCTCATGCTCACGGAGGCTTTCATCAGAGCCGAGGCGCGTTGATCCATCGGCATCGACTGAGAAATCAGCGGACCGATAAAGATCATCAGCATGGCGAACAGGCTGATCCAGCTGCCACGCGTCAGGCTCATTGACTGACGACGTTGCACGGATGACCTGGCACCAGGCGGGGGCATGGGCGATTTCAACGCGGGCGATTACTGGGCGTGCATATGCCCTTGCATGCCGTCAGGTGCCTTTTTCTGCACCGCGACCTCGACCGTCACATTGCCGGACTTCTCGAAGTGCATCGTCAGTGGGAAGCGCTTGCCGTCGCTCAACAGGCTGCGGTCTTTCAGCTCCAGCAGCATCACGTGATACGCCATCGGGGCGAAAGTGACTTCGCCGCCCGCCGGAATCTCGACGCTGGGCACTTGCTGCATTTTCATCAGGTCGTTTTGCATCACGTGCTCGTGCAGCTGGGCAACGCCTGCGATCGGCGAGTCGACGCTCAGCAATCGGTCGGCGCTTTTGCCGCTGTTGTGAATCACGAAATACGCTGCGACGGTGGGCGCGTTGGGTGGCAACTCTTGCGACCATGGATGGGCGATCTCAAGCTCGCCAGCCTTGTATTCGTGGGCATTGGCAAAACAGGCAGGCAGCAGCAACGCAGCCAGGACGATGAGTTTGTTCAACATGGCAGTTCTCCAGAACGATTCAAAACGCAGGTCAATTGCGAGAAGGAATCACACCAGAGGGGAAGCGCGGGGGTTGAGACTCGGCCATTGCTGGCGCGGTGTCGGTGTGTCGAGCGTGGCAGGCGGCAGGCTTCGATTGGCCTCGAAACGCGCGAAATACAATTGCGGAGCATGCCCCGGTAGCGCCACTAACGGTGCGGAACCCGAGCAACACCAGCAATGTTGCATGTTGGAATGGTCGTCGCTCTGCGGAGCTTTCTGCTCGATAGCGCCCAGGGAAATCGCCACCAGCTTCGTGCCGCTGGAAGAACAGAAACTGCCCCACAACAACTGCTCGGCAGGCGATTTCGCCGTCTGCGCCATCGCTCCGGACATCGGCATGGCGAGCATGTTGAACAGCACTGCAAAGCAGGCGATCCAGGCAAATGCAAGCCGTTGTCGGGACATGAGGGCAGATCCGGTTGAGTGAGCAATCAGGCGCGGCTATTTAGCCTGATCAGGGGCGATAAGTAAAAAGGCCGCGTGCGGTGTGGTGTCGCAGTAAAACTGCTGATTTGGAGCTGTCAGTGTGCAGGTACGGCATGTACTTGCATATCTACTCCTAGCGTAGCTCGAATAACTGCGAATATTGCGGCGAGGTTATCCATGCTTGGGTTGCCCTTGGCAGATAGCATTCGATGGAGACTTTTGCTGGGTTTTGCCGTTTCCTTCGCCAGTTCTTCGAAGCCGACGGTAGCGTTGACGAGGTCGCGCAATATGATCCTGGCCATTTCCGGCTCACCATTGAGAAACAAAGTAGCAGCCTCATCCAGTAATGCCTGTGCGAACTCAGGATCACGCTTGGCACGTTCGGCAATGGTGTGTTTGTAGCTTCGGGTGAGAGCCATGAAGTTACCTCCGGTTCCGTTCAGCTTTTTTTCGAGTTCGAAATTCGGCTATTAGTGTTTTTGCCTGTTTTATGTCGGTTTTTTGAGTGGACTTATCGCCACCGCCGAACAGGATGATCAGGCGCTTTCCCTCTTGTACCAAATAGATTCTATAGCCAGGTCCCCAATTGATTCGGTATTCACCGAGACCGTCGAACCACTTGATGTTGGAGGTGTTGCCCAATTCCAATCGAACCATAGCGTTGGATACCTTGAGAGCTGCCTGTGGGCTCAAGGTTGAGAACCAACGTCCGAACGGGCTTGTTTCGTTTTCTTGCAAGTATTCTTCGAGTGTGATCACAGGCGGCCTTGAAGGTAACAAATAGGTTACTGTTCATGCAAGCCAATGATCCTGCCTTACGGAGTGAAGGTCGCCAATGCAACAAGTGTTTCTTCAAGCGTCAGAAACTCCCGCTCAACCCCCGGCAACACCGGCCGTTTCAACACCAGCACCGGCACTCCACGCTCCCGCGCCACTTCCAGTTTCGGCTCGGTGGCGGTGCTGCCGCTGTTCTTGCTGATCAGCACGTCGATCTGCCGGCGTTCGAACAGCTCGCGTTCATCCTCGATCAGAAACGGCCCACGCGCGCCGATCACTTCGCAGCGCTCGTTGCCCGGGTAAACGTCCAGTGCACGCAACGTCCAGAATTGCTCCGGCGGGATTTCGTGCAGGTGCTGCAACGGTTCGCGACCGAGGGTGAACAGCGGTCGGCGGAAGGGTTTCAGTGCTTCGATCAGTTCGGCCCAGTCGCTGACTTCGCGCCAATCATCCCCGGCTTGTGGTTGCCAGGCCGGACGCCGCAGGGCCCAGCAGGCGATGCCGCACAATTGCGCGGCAGTGGCGGCGTTCTGGCTGATTTGCGCGGCGTAGGGATGGGTCGCATCCAGCAGCAGGTCAATGCCTTCATCCCGGATGAATTGCGCCAGACCTTCAGCGCCGCCATAGCCGCCAACGCGAACCTGACAGTTCAGATCCGTCGGCACGCGACCGACACCGGCCAGGCTATAGATGTGTTCCGGGCCCAGGGTCCGGGCGATGGCCAGGGCCTCAGTGACGCCGCCGAGCAATAACACGCGCTTCATTGAAAAACTCCCGCATGGCCAACAATCCCGCCCTGGCGATCAATGGCGAACACCTCGACCTGAACCTGCGCTGGCACCACGCTGCGGGCGAAGTCCAGAGCGTGCTGACACACTGCATCGCCGAGCGTGATACCGGCAGCGCTGGCCATGGCCAACGCCTGCTGACTGGTATTGGCTTCGCGGATCGCCTGTTGCAACGCCTCATCCGCGCCGACCGCCGCGGCCCACTCGGCCAGTTGCGACAGGTCGATGCTTGAATGCCGACTGTGCAAATCCATGTGCCCGGCCGCCAGTTTGCTGATCTTGCCGAAGCCGCCGCACAGGCTGAGTTTATCCACAGGCACTTTGCGCAGGTGCTTGAGCACCGCGCCGACGAAGTCGCCCATTTCGATCAGGGCGATTTCCGGCAAGTCGTAGACTCGGCGCATGGTGTCTTCGCTGGCGTTGCCGGTGCACGCGGCGATGTGCAGGTATCCGTTGGTTTTGGCGACGTCGATGCCTTGATGGATCGAGGCGATGTAGGCCGCGCAGGAGAATGGCCGGACGATGCCGCTGGTGCCGAGGATCGACAAGCCGCCGAGAATCCCCAGGCGCGGGTTCATGGTTTTCAGCGCCAGGGCTTCACCGCCCTCGACGTTCACCGTGACCTCGAAGCCGCCCCGGTAATCAAGCTCCTCGGCCAGCAGCGTCAGGTGTTCGCTGATCATCTTGCGCGGCACCGGGTTGATCGCCGGTTCGCCGACGTTCAGCACCAGCCCGGGACGGGTGACGGTGCCCACGCCACGGCCGGCGCTGAAGCGGATGCCCGGTTCGCTGTGCAGGCGCACCTGGGAAAAGAGCAGGGCGCCATGGGTCACGTCCGGGTCGTCGCCAGCGTCCTTGATCGTTCCGGCTTCGGCGCCGTCATTCATCAGCCGACAGAATTCCAGGCGCATCTGCACCCGTTTGCCTTTGGGCAGAATAATCTCGACGGCGTCCGCTTCCACGCCACTGAGCAGCAGGCGTGCCGCCGCGAGGCTGGTGGCGGTGGCGCAGCTGCCGGTGGTCAGGCCGCTGCGCAGCGGGGCGGGTTGTTCGGCGGTTTCGTCACGCATCGAGGGGTTTCGTCACGTCCAGCAAGGTAATCGGCAGCGCCTGACGCCAAGTGTCGAACTCGCCCAGCGGTTGCGCCTGAGCGACGTGAATGCGGGTCAGCTCACCGCCATGCCGTTCGCGCCAGGCCATCAGGGTCACTTCGCTTTGCAGGGTGACGGCGTTGGCGATCAACCGGCCACCGGGTTTGAGTTGCGCCCAGCAAGTGTCGAGCACGCCTTCGCGGGTGACGCCGCCGCCGATGAAAATCGCGTCCGGGCGTTCCAGCCCGGCCAAGGCTTGCGGCGCGCTGCCGCGAATCAATTGCAGACCCGGGACGCCGAGGGCATCGCGGTTGTGTTCGATCAACAACTGCCGACCGTCATCGGCTTCGATGGCCAGCGCCCGGCAGCTCGGGTGAGCGCGCATCCATTCGATACCGATCGAACCGCTGCCAGCGCCGACATCCCACAGCAGTTCGCCGGGTGTCGGTGCGAGGCGGGCGAGGGTAATGGCGCGCACGTCGCGTTTGGTCAGTTGGCCGTCGTGCTGGAAGGCAGAGTCCGGCAGACCGGCCAGTCGGGACAGGCGAGGTGTGTTCGGTTCGGCGATGCATTCGATGGCGATCAGGTTCAGGTCGGCGATAGCCGGGTCAGTCCAGTCGTTGGCGACAGCCTCGATGCGTCGTTCGGCTTCACCGCCCAGATGTTCCAGTACGGTGAGGCGACTGGGCCCGAAACCGCGCTCGCGCAGCAACGCCGCGATGGCCGCCGGACTGTGGCCGTCGTTGCTCAACACCAGCAAGCGCACACCACTGAACACATGGGCGTTGAGTGCGGCGACGGGGCGGGCGACTACCGAAAGCGTCACCACGTCCTGCAACGGCCAGCCCATTCGCGCTGCCGCGAGGGAGCAAGAAGAGGGCGCCGGCAGAATCAGCATCTGCTCGGCGGGCACTTGCCGTGCAAGGCTGGCGCCCACGCCAAAGAACATCGGGTCACCGCTGGCCAGCACACAAACCGGCTCGCCACGCAGTGCCAGTAATGGCTCAAGGGTAAACGGGCTGGGCCAGGGCTGGCGCTCGCCGCGAATGCACACCGGCAGCAAATCCAGTTGTCGCTGACCGCCAATGATCCGCGAAGCGCCCAGCAGAGCCCGTCGAGCGTTCTTGCCCAGGCCCTTGAAGCCGTCTTCACCGATACCTACTACTGTCAGCCAGGGTGACATCTGCCGTCCTCAAAAAAAGTCCGCAAACGGACTGTTCCGACGGGCAGGCTTTTCATGCCGTCGAACAAAGCAGGCATAATACCGCGCCTTCGCCCGCGAAGCGCCTTTCCCACACAGCCGGTCGCCCCTTTGAACGAACGCCCGATGTCCACCGCCTTACGCCCCTCGGCCTGCCCGGGGTTGCTGCGTATCGTCCAGGCGCTGGATGGCGGCATCTGTCGGATCAAATTGAACGGCGGTTCGATCAGCGCCGCCCAGGCTGAAGCGGTGGCCAGCGCAGCCGAACGGTTTGCCGGCGGCGTGATCGAGGCGACCAACCGGGCCAACCTGCAGATTCGCGGGATTGGCAGCGAACAGACGGCCTTGATCGACAGCCTGCTCGCCGCAGGATTGGGCCCGCGTACCGCGGCGGGTGACGATGTGCGCAACCTGATGCTCAGCCCGAGCGCCGGGATTGATCGGCAGATGTCGTTCGATACGCGCCCGCTGGCCGAACAGATCCTCACCAGCCTGCAAAGCCATGAGCGTTTTCACCAATTGAGCGCCAAATTTGCCGTGCAACTCGATGGCGGCGAAGGCCTGGCGATGCTCGAACATCCTCACGACCTGTGGTTGAGCGCCGTTGAGCAAGAGGGCGCGTGTGTGCTGGCTTTCGGGCTGGCGGGTTGTCCGACGCAGACGCCGTCGGGCGCGGTGCGACTGGAAGACGGGCATGCGCTGGTGATCGCGGTGCTTGAGCTGTTCCTTGATCTGGCGCGTCCCGACCAGACGCGCATGCGTCACCTGCTGGCCGAATACCCGGTGGCCGGGTTTGTCGCTCAACTGGCCGAACGTGTGCCGTTACTGTCCAGCGTGATCGCGCCGCGCGTTATGAACTCTAACGTTTCGCATATCGGCGCTCATCCTCAGCGTGAAACCGGTCGTGTCTATGTCGGCGCGACGCCGCCTCTGGGCCGGCTCGATCCCGCCATGCTTCGGGGCGCGGCACAACTGGCCCGTGAACGGGGCAATGGCAGTCTGCGCTTCACGCCTTGGCAAAGCCTGCTGTTGCCCGATATCCACGAACGCGATGCCGCTGAAGTTATCCACAGCCTGGAAAATCTGGGCCTGCGCTGTTCGGCAGACGACGCCTTGGCGCATCTGATCGCCTGCACCGGTTCGGCGGGTTGCGGCAAAGGCCTGTCCGACACCAAGGGTGATGCCCTGCAACTGGCGGCGTTGCTGCAACATCACGGCTCAATCCTGAATGTGCATCTGTCTGGCTGCGCGCGTTCCTGCGCGGCGGCGCACATCACGCCAGTGACCTTGCTGGCAGTCTCACCCGGTCACTACGACCTCTATTTTCGCGATGCAGCGCAGCCGGGTTTCGGCGCGCTGCATGCACGCAACCTTACTATTGAAGCGGTCGCAGCCTTGCTCGACGCCCGCTCACGGAGCCCCCTTGATGCTTGATTACATCCGCGACGGTCAGGAGATCTATCGCAACTCCTTCGCGATCATTCGTGCCGAGGCCAACCTCGCGCGCATTCCGGCCGATCTGGAGAAACTCGCGGTGCGGGTGATCCACGCTTGCGGCATGGTCGAGGCCATCGACGGTCTGCAATTTTCCGAAGGCGCCGGCAAGGCCGGGCGCGATGCACTGGCGGCCGGCGCGCCGATTCTGTGCGACGCGCGGATGGTCAGCGAAGGCGTGACCCGCGCGCGTTTGCCCGCCAATAACCCAGTGATCTGCACCCTGCGCGACGACAGCGTCCCGGAGCTTGCCCGCGAGTTGGGCAATACCCGTTCCGCCGCCGCGCTGGAGCTGTGGCGCCCGCACCTGGAAGGCAGCGTGGTGGTGATCGGCAATGCGCCGACCGCGTTGTTTTATCTGCTGGAAATGCTCGACGCCGGCGCGCCGAAACCGGCGCTGATCCTCGGCTTCCCGGTGGGCTTCGTCGGCGCCGCCGAATCCAAGGCGATGCTCGCGGCGGACAGCCGTGGCGTGCCCTTTGTCATCATGCAAGGCCGGCTGGGCGGTAGTGCCATGGCCGCCGCCGCCGTCAACGCCCTCGCCACGGAGATTGAATGATGCAGCAACCTGGACGTTTGATTGGCCTGGGCGTCGGCCCCGGTGATCCGGAACTGATTACCGTCAAAGCCCTGCGGTTACTGCGCGAATCGCCGGTGGTGGCGTACTTCGTCGCCAAGGGCAAGAAAGGCAACGCCTTCGGCATCATCGAAGCGCACTTGCAGGACGCACAAACCCTGCTGCCACTGGTTTACCCGGTGACCACCGAAGCGTTGCCGGCGCCGTTGTCGTACGAACAAGTGATCAGCGATTTCTACGATGCCGCCGGTGAGCAACTGGCCGCGCATCTGGATGCGGGCCGTGACGTGGCGGTGATCTGCGAAGGCGATCCGTTCTTCTACGGCTCTTACATGTACCTGCACGATCGTCTGGCCGAACGCTATGAAGCCGAAGTGGTGCCGGGTGTCTGCTCGATGCTCGGCGGTGCGTCGGTACTCGGTGCACCGCTGGTGTATCGCAATCAGAGCCTGTCGGTGTTGTCGGGTGTGCTGCCCCACGAAGACCTCAAGCGGCGACTGGCCGATGCCGATGCCGCGGTGATCATGAAACTGGGGCGCAACTTCCCCAAGGTCCGTCAGGTGCTCGAAGAACTCGGTCTGGCGCAGCGTGCGCTGTACGTCGAGCGCGCGACCATGGCCAATCAGAAAATCGTGCCGCTGGATCAGGTCGAGCCGATGTCCTCGCCGTACTTCTCGCTGATCATCGTTCCCGGTGAAAGGTGGCAAGGCTGATGGCCCATTCCGCTCCGGCGATTGTCATTCTCGGCAATGGCAGCCTCGCGACCGCGCGCAAGATTCAGCAGGTGTATCCGGGCGCACTGATCCATGGCCTGGCCGAACGGGTCGAAGGCGCGGACCGTGTTTATCATGAGTTCGGCGCGACCCTGCGCGAGCTTTATCAACAGGACTCGCCGATCATCGCGCTGTGCGCCGCCGGGATTGTGATCCGCACCCTGGCGCCGTTGCTGCTGGAGAAGGGCGCCGAACCGCCGGTGCTGGCCGTGGCCGAAGACGGCAGCGCCGTGGTGCCATTGCTCGGCGGCCTCGGTGGTGTGAATGTCATGGCGCGCGCGATTGCCGCCGGCCTCGACGTCGCGGCGGCGATCACCACCAGCGGTGAGCTGCGTTTCGGCACCTGCCTGCTCAACCCACCCAGCGGCTATGCCTTGGGCGATCTGGAGCTGGGCAAGCGCTTCGTCTCGGACTTGCTGGCCGGCGAACACGTGCGCATCGAAGGCGCTGCGCCCTGGTTGGCGCAAGCACAGTTGCCAGAAGATCCTCAGGCGCATTTGTCGATCCATGTCGGCAGCGCCGAACGGACGCCGGTAGCCAATGAACTGCTGATCTACCCACGCAGTGTGTTGTTGGCGGTCAGCGTCAGTGTGGCGGATTTGCCCCAGGCGATTCGCGCGGCGTTGCGTCAGGCCCAAGTCGCCGTTCAATCGCTGGCGTGCCTGCTGGCGCCGGTCACGGAGATGGCCAGCCCGGCGTTGCGCGAAGCGGCGCTTGAGTTGGGTGTACCGCTGCGTTTTGCGGCGCCCGCCAGCGATGCCGGCGAGCTGGCTCGCGGGGCTGTTCCCGGCGCCACGATTATCCCGATCGACTCAAACCTGGCGCTGGCGATCGCTGAGCAACCGCTGGACATCGCGCAGATCGGCCGCCCTCGTGGTCGACTGGCGGTGATCGGCCTGGGCCCGGGCGCCGCCGAACTGATGGTGCCTGCGGTGAAGGCCGAACTGGCCAGAGCCACTGATGTGCTCGGTTACGAAACCTATGTGCGCATGGCCGGGCCGTTTCGGCCGGATCAAGTGTTGCATTGCACCGACAACCGCGAGGAGATGCAGCGTGCCCGTCACGCTTTCGAACTGGCGGCCCAGGGGCGTTCGGTGATTGTGGTGTCCTCCGGTGACCCCGGCGTGTTCGCCATGGCGGCCGCCGTGCTGGAAGCGTTGCACGAGTCGAGTGACCCGGCCTGGCACAGCGTCGATCTGGAGATCCTCCCAGGGGTTTCCGCTTCGCTGGCGACGGCTGCTCAGGCCGGTGCGCCGTTGGGGCATGACTTCTGCGTGATGTCGCTGTCGGACAACCTCAAGCCGTGGTCGATCATCGAAAAGCGTCTGGACCTGGCCGCCGAAGCCGATCTGGCGTTGGCGTTCTACAACCCGATTTCCCGTTCGCGACCGTGGCAGTTGGGCCGTGCCCTGGAAATCGTCGCACAGCATCGCACGCCGCAAACCCCGGTGGTTCTGGGCCGTGATATCGGCCGGCCTGGCCAGACGCTGCGGGTCACCACGCTTGGCGCGCTCACGCCGGAGCAAGTGGACATGCGCACCATGGTGCTGATCGGCTCGTCCACCACCTGCGTGTTCCCCCGCGCCGAAGGTGGCGATTGGGTATACACACCGCGCTGGTATGGCACCAAGCCTGCCTCCTGAATCACAGCGGCCCCGTCGGGGCCGCCTGTCATTAAAGGTCCCCACCCTTTGGCGGCCGTCCTTTCATTTCGATTGTTTCGGCGATTGAAATGTCATCTATTTCAACAGTTGTTGTCGGATCTATTACTCCTGCCAAGAAGAAATTCGACAGTCGTTTGTTGCTGCTTTCCACTGTTCGTGTAGTCCTTTTCTTTAGTTGGATACCTCAATCTTGCGCGTGACGGGTAAAGCCGTCTGTTTGTTGCAGGGTTTCAGGGTTCTGGCTTGTGTGTGCGTTTATGTGACTGCTGCAATATGAAGTTTTATTTTTTTACAAGTTTGGCTGCGTTGAAATTAATTGAATTTCTTCACGTTTGAAGTGCCGGTTCACACGATTTAGTTTGTCTCGTGTGAAGCACTTGCTTTGCCCTGTTAGTTTGGTTTTATTCGAAAAGAATACGAGATGTTTGGCGGGGTTGCCGGGCGGTATTTGTACGCCTGAGAAATAACGATCTTCATTGTTGATAGATGCCGGGAGGCCTGTTTGGTGTGCCTGGTATTCAACCTTTATTTGCATGTATTGATGGCAGGAGAGCATTTTGTCTAATAATAATTTCTATGCCCCGCACGTGGGTGGCTACGTGAAGTTCATTAATCTGGTTAAAGTTGCTGAGCTTGAGCACGCTTTGATTTCGCACAAAGGGACGGCCGAATACGACGCTGTCTTCAGGTATTACTTTGGCTGCATCGGTTTGCTCGATTCTCCCAGGCTGCTGGAGCCGCTGGGCCTGTTGAAGCAGGCTTTGGCTTCTTTCATCGTGCCTGTCGACCGACTGCGGCGAACCACGGAATCAATTCCCGAGCGCGCAGCGCCTGACCTGACCGATATCTACGAACGAATTGAAGGTTTCGAAGTTCGTCTCGCGAGCGGGGTCCGGCAGTTGCAAACTCCGGCAACCCAAGTGCCTGACAACTTGCACTTCGTCTGGCTCGGCGGCGGGATCGGAGATATTCAACGCGACTATATCAACCTCTGGAAACAGACGTTGGCCGGGCAGGGTTACACCCTCAAACTTTGGTATGACAGCGATGCGCTGCTGGCTTACGAAACCAACCGGATTATTGTCGAGGCGGCCAAGGCTGATGCCATGCTTAATGGCGGGCAGGCCAGTAGCAGCGCTATTGAGCTGGGCGACAAGTATGAAGAGCGGGCCATCGCCCTCAAGCAACAAATGTTCGCGCACATCAGTAAAGCGATAGAACACGGCGAGAACGCAGACGACGCCAGAATCAGCTTGCTGGTTCGCGGCTATGGTCAGAATGAGGAGCGTTTGAATGTTCTGAGGGAAAGCAATCGCCGTAGCCTGTTGGCGTTGGGTGAGGGCGGTATGGTTCTGCGCGATCTCGCCACCGAGGCGACTCCGCTTTACTTGCAAGATATCTACGAGCGAGAAATCAGCTTGCGCGGCAATTTTGCTGCTGCCTCCGATGTTGTACGCGCCGAGGCGCTGTTCGCCGAAGGTGGCAGCTACGCCGATGTCGATAATCTGCCGCCTCTGTTTGAAACGCTGGGTGGTGTGGATATCAGCCGGTTCGGTTCGGATGCACGCCTGGGTGTTCTGCAGTTGATACTGGATGAACAACCCGAATGGATGCCGGGACGTCAGGCTGCGCGCGGCAGGTACACACGCTTCTTCGAGCAAATCCCCCTGGAGCATCGCGCGGAGTTGGAGCGTTTCGCCCGAAGCCGACCGCAGATCAGCGATGTTTTCCACGCGCCGGCAGAGCGCAAGGTTCGGCCGGATGGGCTGCGAGCCGTCGCCGAACAAAGCTCGTTGAGTAATGCGTTCATGATGGCTCATCCCGGTTCTGCAATGCTCAAGGCCGTTCTTGACCGTTTCAGGTTCAACTATGAAGTGGTCGATGCCACCGCTCGGTTGGCCATTGAAAGAAAGATTGCGTTTATCGACGCTGAAGCCGTCAGTGGCCTGGCCGAAGAGGTAGTCGAGAATAGGTTCGGCCCCTTGCATGAACTGTCGATGGAGGAAGAAATAGCGGTCAGTTTCCTGGTTGAAGCCGCCGCTGCGTACTACAGCGACGGTATCCGTCCCCAGAGCGAAGTGACGATCTATCTGACCGGGCCTGCTGCGATGCGCGATGGACTGGCGGATTACGAAAAGATGCACTTCACCCCACGGGGCGCTGAAGCCTCGCGGGCTGAAGTCGCTATTCCAGCCATCGCGACCGTCAATCGGGCGACCGAGGAAGAGTTGGACCACTCCTGGAAGGAGAACGAGAGCGATACCACCCAATGGCTGAAAAGAGAAAAACAGCGTTGGGAGGAGGGGCAGTTCAAGGCGCGCTATGTCGGCAAACTGGATCAGTTACTCAGTAACCAGACAATCCTTTTCGATAATGGCTGGCCAGTGATCGAAGGTCGGCATGTGTTGTCGACGGACCTGCTGCAGTCCCTGGCGGAGAATCTTGGCGAACCATTGTTGCAGGCAATGAGCCAGCGCGCCGAGGGTGAAGTGACGTTCGAACAGCAACTGCAGCTGGGTTTCGATGAGCGCCAATCCATCATTGCGCAAGCGGTTGAGCTCCCGCCGCCGGCGTCTCCCAATGAGGCGGCGACGCGGGATTTGCCGATCGATGAAATGCTTCGCCAAATTGCCAAGGGATCCTTGCAGGTCGAGCAACTGAACCCTCTGCAACGGTTGTTGATTGGCGCGCTGGTGGGGGCAAAGGCACTGGATCAGCGCAGCTTTGATGTGGCCAGCGCCGGGTTGGAGAACCTGACCAATACGGTGTCCGAATTGGGCGTTTCTCATCGTTATGGGGCCATTGAACAGGAGCTGTTCAGGCAGAGCCATCCGGCGTTCCTGGCAGGGTTGGCGGGTACTTCCAACCCGTATGCGACCCTGTCCGAAACCAGTGTCGAACTCAAGCGGCAGGCACTCGACCAGCCGCTGACCCTGATCGAGTGGGGGCGCCGGGTCGCGAAAATTCAGCACGTGGCGAAACTCGAATACCGCGACCGGATCAGCGAGCAAATGGGAGAAGTGCTGGCAAGCTTCGATCACGGCAGTTTCAAAATGGTGCCACAGGACTTGTTGCTCGAAGGCGCGGGCGACCGGGTCGCCGGGCGCTGTTACCCGTTGGCGTTGGCCATGGCGGCAGCGCTTCACAATGGCAACAACGCGGCAAACACCCTGCGCGAACGTTTTTACCTGGCCGTCACTGACCCCGAGGCCGGTGATTCAAGGGCGTTTGTGAACTTGATCGAAGAGTTGCGTGATGTCCCTTTCAACGACATCGGCAAACCGTTGATGCGCTCTGATCTGACTCGGGTCGTCGCGATGCTGGAAGAGAAAACGGCCACCACGACCCTGATGCTCAACTCGGATAACCACTCGATGCTGGTGGCGAAAACCTTTGAAGGCGAGCACAGCATTTATCTTCTCTATGACCCGAATTTCGGGATCTTCGAATTTGCTACACCACTGGCGTTCAATGATGCATTGACGCACTTTTTCATCAGCAAGCAGATGGCTAGCCATTACGCAGCCTTTGGCGATGCGCAGCGGCCGACCTTTGATTTGATCGAGCTCGACGGGGCGGGCTTGAACAAGAGGGTGCTTGCGTCCGGTATCGAAGTGTCGAGCTTGTCCAGGCCCGGCGCTTTGCCTGAACAAACGCTGTCACGGGTTCGACAACGCGTGGCCAGCGCCCGTGGGCGATCGCTGGTGAACAATGCAGTGCTGGGCAGCTCTTTGCGGGAGCTGGATGCTCATTGGTGGGGAGAACAGATCGCCCAGGCGACAAGGCAGTTGCAGACCCGGCACCAGTTATCGCCGGATACTGTCCCGCTGTTCGAGACGCTGGAGGTTACGCCGAGCGGAGAATACAAGATCAGTCTGGTCGATCCAAAAGTTGGGCAGACCATGGCGCGTGTCACGACGGATGATCACCGGTTCCTCAGGATAAAGGCGTTTCTCTCTGGGGTTTTCAGGACATTGGCCAGCCAACAACAATCGCCAGTCCCCGGCTCCGATCCGACTGACGCGGGCAGTGTTCATACGCTTAATGCCGGCTTCACCATACAGGCTTTGATGAACGCGCTGCGACAGCATGAAGGCGCGGCAAGCGGTGGTGACAATGCGTTGACCACCGCTATTCGCCTGCATGCTTATGTGAGTTATGCCCAACTGGCCCATGGCAACGTGGTGGACGTCATCGGCATTGTCAAACTGGTTCGCCTGGCACTGGACGATGAAAAACTGATCGCCCGGACCAGCGTACCGATTGTGCAAAAAGCCTTGGGGCATATTGCCAACGAAGGGGTGGGGACGGTGTTGGGGCTGGTGAATGTCGGGTTTGATATTTACCAGCTGAGCCATGCGACCAATGACATTGAAAAGGCGCAGTTCGGGACACAGTTGGCGTTCGACTCCGCCAGTGTAGTGTTGGCTGCCGCCGGCCTGGGCGCCGCAGTTGTGGGTGCGGGCACGGCTGCTGCGGTATTGGGGGGCGGCGCAGTGATTCTGGGCGGGCTGGCGGTGGGCGTTACTGCGCTGGCAGAAGGCTTTGCGACCATTGCGGAGGAGGCCAAGGAGGTCGGGCTGTTCTTTGACGGGCTCGAAAAGGCTTATTTACAAGGCGGTTATCACCTGGATGCTGTTTCCAATACCTGGATTGCGCATCCGCTGCTGGTATTCGCCAAACTGGATTTGCGTGAATCCACCGTTCGTTTTGACAGCCCGAAGTTGTTCCCGCTGCGAGACCATTTCGGGGTTCCGGATTTCGATGTGGATTACGCACGTGCCACCGATATTCGCCAGGGCCTTGAATTGCCCGACTCTGCACATTTCTCACCGCAGGCCGGGCAAACGATCGTGCTGCCCTGCACGCCCAAAACCTGGTACGGCTACGAATACAAGTGGCTGCCGTTTGTCACGTTTCGTCATGATGCTGGATTTGATACGGCACGTCGTCTGGAGAAAAAGAACGCACAGGGGCAATGGCAGTTTCTGTTTTCGTTTTACTCGTTTCCCGGTGACTACGTTGTCAACCGACTGAACCCTGTCTACAGACCGACAGTTTTCAACATTCGTCTCGACAATGTCGAGCGCTCGCTGGTGGTGCCTGCTTTACCCAAAGTCTGGCATGGCCTGCTTACCTACCGGATTGAAAGCGCGGGCGCGCAATGTTCCGTGCTGCTCAATCCAGGCGTCAGCCTTGAGCTGATCACACCGTTCCACATCGCAACTCGCTGGGTGCTGCTCGTCCCCTGGCTGAAAGAGGCAGATATCCGGATAGAACCTTTGGGTCGCCTTGTGGCTGCCACGTTGGGTGTGAAATTTGCGGGTGACGGCGTTCACGATGTATTGCTCAAGCTGGCTGGCAACAAGATCATGCGCGTTGATCTTGTTGACCTGCGGTTGGAGGAGGTCGAAGAGGATGCGGACCCGGCTCTCGGGGAGCAAGCGTTGCTGGATCATTTCAAGTCTCTGGCCCGTGAACACCGACTGATCATGCCTTATACCCCCGTTCATAAGTTCGTGGTTCCGTTCGAAAATCCGGACGAACCCAGGACGGTCGCCGCGTATTACGACTCGGCTCAAGATCGTTTTCTGTATATACGTGACCCGCAGGTGCTACTTGCCGAAGAGGTTATATTGGGGGCAGTGGTCGAGGGCTCGGCCTACTTCTATCACCGCGAGTCTTTCTACGTCTGGCAGGTTGATGCAACCACGGGAACGCTGATTCGGCGCTATTGTTTGCTTGTAACAGGTGCCCCGACGAGTGTTCGCTGTGAGGTCAGGGCCGATGGCGGTATTCAGATCGTGCAGCAACTCACGCCAGAGAACGGCCCGAACGCTGAACTGACCTATCTGATCCATGACGGGGCCGTGTGGCTAAGCTCGATCACCCTGGGGCTGGTTCCAGCACTGCAGCCAGTGCTGGACGCGGACACATTAACGGATTGGAAGCAGGTGCTGGGCGGCTATGTCTTGTTGGAAGAATCAGCGAATACCGTGAACTGGCGTCCTGCTGCACTGGTATCGATTTGTTGGCAGCTGGAGGCTGACTTTCGGGATCTGATCTGGGTCCGGGACGTTGACGGCTTGATCATCCGCGCACCTGCCAGGCGTCACCATTTGCGGGGATGGAAAGACTCAATCAAGGCATTGACCGCTCTTCTGCTTCTCGCCCCCGCTGAGGTCAAGGGTAATGTGTTTGTCACCTACGACAAGCCTGCCGAAAGACTCGTGCGACAGCAAAGGTCGATGGTGGATGGTCGCGCCCAATGGTCTTCCAGAGACATCACCCCCAAGGGGTTGAAAAATGTTGTCGCCGTTGAGCAGGGCTATCTCGTACTGACCGACTCCGGCCTGTTCTTTAACATGACGCCGGACGGGTACCTGCGCTTGGGCGGGCTGACCGAAACCTGGTTCAACAACCGACCCCAGTGGTGGTCCGCACTGGCAACGGTGACGGCACAGTACCCGGTGCCGAACTTTGCCATCCTGGGTTTGACCAGCTCCCAGGACGATGCCGGTTTGTGCGCCTGGTACCTTGAGGATCGACTGCTGCTGGCGGACCTGGGCCATGGGAAAGAAGTACGGCTGCTGAGTATTACCCCGGACAACCAGGCCGTCTGGCTGTTCGATCTTTCAACCGGCATGATTGTTCGCCAGGGTTTCATCGATCCGGACCACTTGAGCGCGGCATTTGCCCTGGGAACGAAGCTGTTACAGGCTGAGGCATTGCCGGCCCCCATGCAGGAATGGGCGCCCTGGACCTTTATCGACGTGACGGTGGAAGGCGCCGGCCTGAGGGCAACGACGCTTGAAGGCATAGAGATGGATTTACAGCACAACGAACCGGCATGGATTACGGGTGTTGATTGCCATTGGGTCGCTGCATTGGAAGGTGAGTTGCTTGAAGGTCTGGCGGCGCTGGCGAACGAGCATCGATGCGCTGATTTTCTTTCCGTCAAAGACCCTGACTGCTTTCAGTGGTACGTGGTCCGGACCGGGCGCTTGATCCGGATTCCGACGATCGCTCTTGCGGCGCAATACACGTTGGTGGGCACCCAGAATCAAACCAATGTGATGCTGCACGAGCGTGGGGATGGTTTTTTGCACACCTTCCCGCAACAAAACACGGTCGGGCCGCTCATTTATATTCAGCGAAACGCCGAAGTACTAACGGTCGAAGGGGATACGAACAAGGACCTGCTCCCGTTGATTGCCGATGACGTCAGCATCCTTGTTCTCAAAATGGGTCAAGGCGCAACAACCAGCCGGTTAACCAGAACGGCGTGGTTGAAACTTGAGTCGGTCATCGTCGATTGCCGCTATGCACTCGATCACCCGCCTTCGGTGCCAGGGAAATTGATCTGGGATATCGTGGTTTCGGATCAATTGTGGGTGAGTCGGGTCGATGAGCACTTGGTGATTGTTGATTCCGACAGCGGACACAGTTTGATCTTTCGTCAGGTCTTTGCGGTGGATCCCGCCCTGCGTGGCGATGTGTTTCTGGCATTGGGCGGCTATCAATCCTTTGCGGTATCGACACTGGTCAGTGCCCTGCACGCCAGAAAGTACAGCTCCAATAGCGTATTGCTCAATACACTTTTGCCGCTCGGAAAAGTTGAAGCAGTCGCCAGCTAAATTCTGAAAGCCACTCACGCACTGGACCTGTTCAATGTGTGAGTGACTGTCGGTTTTTTTCATAAGGAAATGATAATGAACAGTAAAACTCCTGTGACGCTTGGTCAGGTTGATTCTTTTTCAAGATTGTTTGAGCGCGGCGAGTTGGAATCGGCGTTGAATGGTTTTGAAGCCATGCCCGAGCATGATGCGGCCTTGCGTTACTACGAAGGTGCTGCGCAAGCATCGAGTCTGCAGGCCCGGCTGACGCCAGTCAGTCTTTTGAAGGAGACACTTGAATTAATAAATCCCAAAGGTTCAAGTGCCTCGCTGCAAACAGTTCAGGATAAGTTGGCGGACTATTTTCGGCGTTTAAATACTACCGTCGAACTGCTGGGTACTGCCAAGCCCGTCCCCAAAAAGTTGCACTTTGTCTGGGTCGGTGGAGGCATTGGTGCTATTCAGGGAGATTATATTAATGTCTGGAAGCAACTGTTGGCTCCAGAGGGTTATAGCCTCAACCTGTGGTATGACAGCGATGCTCTGCTGGCCCATGAGACCCATCGCATTATCGTTGAGTCAGCCAAGGCGCTCGGGATGCAGGGCACCGTCGATACGGCGGCGGCTCTGGCACGTCGTTATATCGAACGGACTCGCGTGTTGCGACAGCAGATGTTCGATCATATCCAGTCGGTCACCCGGGCCGGAGGAAGTGCCGATCAGGCACGAATCGATCTTCTGGTCAGTGCCTATGGCCAGGACGAAGTTGCGCTCAAGGCGCTCAAAGCTCGCAATCTTCAATCTTTGGAGGGGGTAGGCGTTGCACGTCGGGACATTCGTGTTGAGCTTTTCGATCAACCGTTGTTCGATATTTATGAACGTGAAATCTCTTTTCGCACCAATCTGGCAGCCGCATCAGATATCACGCGTTTGCAGGCGGTGAATATCGAAAGTGGAACCTACCTTGATACGGATTTGCTGCCGTCTTTGCATAAGAAACTCGGTGACGTGGATCTTGCTGGTTTCGGTGCCGAAGAACGTATAGGCGTGATGCAGATACTGCTCGATCACAACCCGGAAATCTTGCCGAATCGGGGCCGTGCGTACGCGGATTTTCGTCCCGATGTGCCTGAACAATACAAAGAGGCGCTGGCAGCCTTTGCCCGAAGCATGCCGTCCCTTCGCGATATTTTTGCGCCGTTCGATGACGTAATGGTTGCGTCGAATGGTCTGCGCGTAGGGAATAAAAACACTCCGGATTTGCTGGCGGATCAGATAAAAACGCCATTCAACGGCTTATCCAATGCGCTGTTGAGCGGTCATGCGGGCTCTGCGCAACTGGCTGCCATCATGGAAAAGATTCGCGGCAACTACCAGTTCAGGGACCGGGTAGTTGCGCAGGCTTTAAGCCGCCATGTATCGCTTCAGGATCGCCAGGCATTTTCCGATCTGATCATCCATGAGATGGAAAAACAATACGGTCCGATTTCAGGCTGGACAGCAAATGTGCAAAGCCTCAACAGCTTTTTACAGGCGATCAATGACTATGATGCCGATGGGATCAAATTCGGCGCCCAATCGGCCATTGGAATGAGCGGACCTACGGCGGTATCCAGCGGATTAAGTGACTTCGCCAACAACCATACGATCCTTGAGGCTCGCCAATTAATCAGCGATCAGGTTGACCTGTTCGACGGTTTCAACCTCGCCACCGAAGAAGAAACCCATCACAGCTGGAAAGATAGCGCGAAGTCCGAGCAGAACTGGTTTGATCTTGAAACCGAAAAAAGCCGCCAGGGCGGCTATAAATCCCATTACAAGGGCAACATCGATGAGCTGCTGAAGGGTCAGCTGTTGACCTTCGAAAAAGGTTGGCCGGTGATTGAAGGTCGTCCGGTACTGCTGACCGACGTCTTGCAGCGATTGCTGGATGACCTGGGAGCCCCCTTGATTCGGGCCATGAACGAAAAGCTCAGCGGGGACCTGAGCTTCGATCGGCCTTGGTCCCTGAGCTTCGATGAGCGTCAGCGGATCCTGGCACAAGGCAATGTCGACCTTCCGGTCGCTCACGGCTTTGAGCCGATCGGTAACTTGAACGAAATGATTGTCCGCATTGGTCACGGCTCTCTGCCGCTCGATCAGTTGAGCCCTGTGCATCGAGTGCTGCTCGGTGGGCTGTTCGGCGCGCAGACGCTGGATAACATCGGGTTCGAAGGAGCCTGGCAGCACATACGGACTCTCGCAGAGAGCACTGCCGATCGCGGTTTCTCCCAGCGTTATATAGCCATTGAACAAGCCTTGCTCAGTCGTCGGCATCCTGCATTCGAAGCGGGAGCTGCATCTGCCCGGATGCCTGCTGAGCCCTCGAAGCAAAACGCTCAGGTGCTTAAGGCACTGGCATTCGAGACGCCGTTGACCTTGCGCCAATGGGGTGAGCACATTGCCAGGATCAAGTATCAGGCCCAATACGAGCTGCGCCACCTTATCTTCGAGCGCAGTGCCACGGTGTTGGAAACCTTCATTGCGCAGGGCGCTTCCAGCGGGAGGTTGATGCCTCAGGGATTGCTGATCCGGGGGGAAGGCGATCCCGGAAGACGCTGTTATCCACTGGTGCTGGCCATGGCAGCGGCCCTCGAAAAAGGCCCCTCGGCCGTGGATGCTCTGAGCGGCCGGCTGGCCACCGCAAACCTCTCTCCCGACGACAATGAAACCCATGCGTTTCTGGCAACCCTCGATGAGTTGCGCACGGTGCCCATGGCGCGGTCCGGCACCTTGTTGGGGACGTCCCGGCTGGACCTGGTCATGCAGACACTGAAGGCTCGGGCGTCCACCAGCACCCTGATGCTCAACACTGAAAGCCATTCCCTGCTGGTCGCAAAAATCGTCAATGGGGCGTCGAGTGCCTACCGTTTCTACGATCCGAATTTTGGAGTCTTCGGGTTTGAACAGGCGCAGGCTCTGCACCGTGGTCTTGAGCAATTCTTGAGCAGCCCGGAGTTGTCCAGACTGTATGGCATCAGTCACTTGATGGACGCGACGTTCAACGTTGTCGACCTCAATGGCCCGCGTATCGCCGATCAACCGCTTGCATCGCACCATACGGTGGCGGGTTTGCTGAGCCATGATCCGATCAGTGCCGGTGTGGCGGTGACACCCTGGGAGCATCACGCCGCGTTGAGGGCGCGTTCGTTGTCGGAAAATGCCCGATTGGGGCGTGGACTGAGCGAACTGGACGCCCGCTATTGGGCACAACAGATTCAGCACAGCACTGCTCGTCTACACACGGAAAGCAACCTGGGGCGAGACTTTGCTCCGGTGTTCGACAGTGTGCGGAAGATGCCTGGCGGGCAGTATGAGATCAGCCTGGTCAGTCTCAAGGACCCCGCGCGCACCATCAGGGTATCGAGCACCGACAGTGTCTTGTCGCGAATCCGCTCCTACCTGACGGAAACCTTCCAGACACTGTCGGTCAAGCCATCAGTACCGGGCAGGGTTGACCCGACTGAGGTCAGCGCCGTGCATACCCTGAATGCGGCCTTTACGGTTCAGGCGCTACTGATGGCGCTCAAATCCCATGAGCAGCTCAACGACATCAATGCGGACCGGAGCCTGACGACTGCCGTGCAAATGCATGGCTACCTCAGTTACGCGCAGCTGGCGCATGGCAATTTGGTCGACGTCGTGGAGCTGGTCAAGTTGTTCCAGGTGGCGTTGAGCGACGCATCGCTCGTGGCCCGAACCACCTCCTCGGTGGTCGTCAACGCGTTGGGTCATCTTGCCAGGGATGGTCTGGGCACGGTGCTGCAACTCGCCACTCTGGGTTTTGATATCTATCTGCTGAGCAATGCCAAGGACGATCTGCAACAGGCGCAATACGGCACGCAGTTGGCGTTCGATTCGGCAGGCCTGGCACTGTCGGTGGCCGGCGTGGGCGCGGGTCTCGCAGGTGCGACGACGACGGCTGCATTTCTTGGTGGCGCCGGCGTGATCCTCGGCGGGCTGGCCATTGGCGTGGGCGCGCTGGTAGAGGGGTTCAACGGCACGCTGGAGCGAGGACGGCGGATCGGTCAGTACCTGAACCGCGTCAATAAGGCTTATCGCACGGGCGGGCACTCGATCAAGGAAGGTGTGTTCTATGCCAATCCATACGCGCACATCCGTGAGATCGATTTGCGCAAGAAGCGGATCACCTTCGATAGCCAGGAAATTCTGTCGGCCAACACCTACACGTTGAACCCGCCGGATCTTAATCCCGATCGTTCAAAAGCCATCAACATCCGACAACACCTCGGGTTGGCGGAGCATGCCCCGATTGCCGATCCGACGATCTTTCAGGCGATCGTATTGCCTTGCGTGGCCAAGACCTGGTTCGGGTTCGATTACTCGGCGCTGCCGTTTTCGACCACCCGTTCCGAGTATTTTGAAACCGCGCTGAAGCTGGAGTACGACGCTGCGGGCAGTCGCCGGTTCTGGTTTACCTTTTACAAGTTTCCCTCCGAGTACATCTTGCACAACTTGTATCCGGTGGAAGTCCAGACAACGATCAGCATCTTGCTGGATGAGGCGCCGCGCTCGTTGCTGGTGCCCGAACTACCCAAAATACTGCATGGCAAGCTGTCCTACAGCATTGAAGGGTTGGGCGGCCCTTGCGCGTTGACACTTGACCCGGGTGTACGCTTGGTCAGTCTGTCGCAGGCTGAGGAATCTCGACCGATGGCCTGGACGCTGCATGCGCTCTGGTTGAGTGAAATGGATATTGTCGTCGGCGAGGGCCAGTTGAAACTGGGCGCTGTCGATGTTCAGGTCATGGGCACGCCTGAATTGATTATCCAGACCTCGCATAACTCGTTTCGGGTTGACTGGACGCAACGGCAGTTGCTGCTTGAAGAGCTGGAGACCGACCCGACTGTCGACACTGCGATTATCCAGACCAGGGTCAGGGAACTGGCCCGCACCCATCGTTTGGCCAGCCCGTTCACCGCGGTACAGCATTTCCCGGTTCCGTTCGCAGACCCACAAGAACCACAACAGACCACGGCTTTTTATGAACAGGCCCATGATCGTTTTATCTACGCTCGTGACTTACCGTCGGCGCTGGCAAACCAGGCCAGGCTGGGCACGGTTATGGGGGGGCAGGCGTATTTCTATTCTCCGCGGGAATCACTCGTCTGGCGCTCTGACGTGGTCACGGGGCAGGTCAATCGATTCTATCGTCTGATGGATCCGGTACCCGGTTCGACTATTTCGGTGTTTCAAGACCTCGGGCATGGGGTCATCCGTATCGTTCAGCAGGTGACACAGCGCACGGGCCGTGAAGCCGAGGTGATCTACCTGCTGGGCGAGAATGAAGTAAAGCTGATGGCGATCGCAGGCCGCCTGACCGGACGTCAACGCAGCCTGCTGCTCAAGGATGTGATGGAGGCGTGGTCAGACTTCTTTTGGGATTACGAACTGTTGGTCCAGGATGAGAAACTTTGGCCTTTGACCCAGGTGAAGGTGGTGGACTATAAGCCTGCGGCGTTTGTCTCGATAACACCCTTGACTGAAGATAAGGAAGATCCGGTCAGCACATGGGTGCGTGATGCCGATGGCTTGGTGATCCGTCCCGATATGTCGCAAGCCGAAGGGCCGGACGGAGCGGTGAGCCCGCTATTGCTGACACCCGCGACAAGTGCGGGCGATACCTTCCTGCTCTATGACAAGCGCAATAGCACGCTCTATCGCCAGAAGATCGGGGCGGCTATCACTGGTGTGGATGCGCAGGCTGAGCGTATCGATCCCCGCGGCGTGATTGAGGTCATCGCCAATGAAGGACGCTACGTCGCGTTGACCAGGCAGGGGCTGTATTTTGATATCGATGACCAAGGGCAATCGCAGCTGACCGCCATCACCGAAGACTGGCTCGAAGAGGCGAGGGCGCCGCTGGGCAGTCGTTTTGAATGGTGGACAGAGGTTGGGGCTGTTGCCAGGAACTATCAAGCGTTGAGCTTTGCGATTCTTGGTCTGGGTAGCGGCGTGGGGGAAGCAAAGCTGTGCGCCTGGTACACCGACCATCGATGGTTAATGGCTGACTTGGGGCCAGAAAAGCAGGTGCGGTTAGTGGCAACGACGCGAGATGATCAGGCGGGCTGGCTGCTGGATGTATCTGCGGGTCAGCTCTATCGACAAGCGTTTCTTGAACCTGAACAACTACCGACACTCTTTGCCAATGGCTTGCGGCTTCTGCGGCAGGGCCTGCTGCCTGCGCCACAAAAGGTTTGGTCGCAATGGTCTTTTGCTCACGTATGGGCCCATGAAACCGGTCTGCGAGGGCGAACGTTCGAGGGCGTCGAACTCGAGATGCGCTTCGGTGAGCCGGCACGTATTGTCGGCGTCACGGGAGATTGGGTGCTGGCCAAGCAGGGAACGAATGATCCTTACGATGCGGGTGTGAGGCACGCCTTGAAAGCATTGGTGAGCGAGCACCCCCACGAAGCATTTATATCGGTTGGCGGTTACTCGGGGTATCAATGGTACGTCGCGGACATCGATCAGGTGGTTGGCGAGGTCAACACGGGCCTGGAAACCCGACTGCTGGGCGTTCGAAACAAAAAGACAGCCTTGCTCCACGAAGTGCCCAGCCAAGTGACTTACAGCGCTTCGAGAGACGTGTGGCTGGAGAATAGCGTTGCCCGTCGGGAGGCCGAGGTGTTGTTGCTGGAGTTTCAGGGTGAACTCAAGGACCTTATGCCGTTGATACCTGATGATGTCTCTCAGGTGATCCTGAGTTATGGGCCGGGGGCGAACAGTTGTAACGTGTCGAGTGCTGTCTGGCAGCGGCTTGAGTGCATTGTGGTTGATTGTCGCCGTTTATTGGGCGCTGAGTCATGGGTGCCTGGCCAATTGATGCTGGTTACCGGTATTCAGGATGGATGGCGGGCCAGTCTGGTCGAAGGGCAGTTATTGTTGACCGATCCAGACACGGGCCACAGTCTGGTTATTCGCAATGTTCATGCTGAAGATTCAGCGCCTCTCTATCCGTTGACACTGAACTTACAGATCCTCGACGGTACCATTGAAGTGGCCCTCGATGAGTTGGTGCAAGCCATGGATGCTGATGAGAAAGACGGCGTAGAGCTGCGAACCCTCGTTGAACAGTTGAACGAGGTGTAAGTCTCGTGGGGATGCGCTGAGTGCGTCATCGACTGGAATGCACAGGGCCGCGGGTTGTCGAACTCGCGGCCCTGTGCATTCCGGCATCAGGGAACCAGGTACCCTAATAAAGCACCACCCCCGCCAGTGAAACTGGCAACGCCTTTTGGGGCTCATTTATCGCAGGGTTTATGGCTGTCTCTTCGCCAAGGCAAACCGCTTCATGATTTGATCTCTGAGTTTCTTCTCCATGAATTCCCTTTTGGTGTCGAGTACCTCTCTGTCCAATTTAAGAAAGGCACTCTGCTGGACGATTTTTGCTGTTTGTTTCTCCCAAGACCAAAACAAAAAGCTGCTCTTCTCGGTATTGGCAACCAGTTCGAGATTAAAAACCGCCATATGAAGGTTTCCACTTGAATCGTAACGTGAGGGTGCTACCTGGAAGCGACGCCCTTTACGACTTTCTTCATCCAGTGAAAGCACGACGGGCTTCTCGGGCTTCAAGGCATCCAGGGTGTCGATCATGGCGTTCCCTTGCCTTGAATCGCTCATGGATTGCGCACTGCGTACCAGGAAGTCGGCAACGCTCCCGGTGATATCCGAGCGTGTGCGTGTCCTGATGACGCCTTCATGGAGCGACCACCCCAAAAACATCAACGTGCGAACATATTCTTCCAGCCAGTCTTGTGAATTGGCAAAGCGGCCATGGCCGAGGTCGGCTGATCTTGTTGCAATTCGCGTGCAGTCTGTCATGTCATCAAAGTCTTGCAAGGATAGTTCGTCTATACACGAGATAAGATTGTGGCCTGTGACCATTCCGCAGGGTGTGTTGTTACTCATAAGTCTTCCTGATTAATTTTGGTAGTTGCTTTGTATGCAAAGGTGTCGCGAGATAGGTAGCTCAAGTAGATTGCAATTGCTGAGATGAAGTAATGCTATGGAATTTGTTCTTAATATATTTCTTGCTTATTGGTTGGTTGAGGGTGGTTGTTGTACATGTGTGGAATCAAGATTCGGTTTGTTCGTTGGAGTGCTGTGCGATAGATTCAATGCATGCCCACAGGGGGCATACATTGACTCATCAAAGGAATGTTGAATATGGAAGTTATGGAAAGTGTCGTTGGTCTTGATAAAAGCGTTGCGTTGATAAAGGCGCGCATTAGTAAGCGCCAATCAATGCAGCCTTCTGTTGCTCGCGTAAAGGCATTTGCAGCAATAGACCCTACTAGTCCAACCAAAGAATTGGATGCCGCGGTATTGTCCGATACGCTGGTGGGTTATGGCGCAAATATTTCCCTTGAAAACATGGCGATTATCGAAAATCTTATTAAGTTTTCGAAGTTGGAGGCGAGCTATGAAGTTCCTGGTGATGATCCGAAAGCCTGGTACCTCGCGTTTCTGCAGTGCATGGATGAGGCGGGTTGTTTTGTCGCGGACTCCGGTTATACCGCCTATGAGAAGCGCTCCCATCAATTGACAATGGATAACATTGTTACCGATATTATCAAGGCTGGTGTTGAGGCGGCGAAAGCGGCAATTCCAGGGGCAACGGCTCTCAGCGCAATTGTCGACTCGACATTGGACGCGCTAAAGAAGGAACCTGAAGCGATTGATTTGTTTCATCGTGAAGTGACCAAAAGCAAAGGCGTCAGGTTGACGGTCATGCCATGCGACCAACTGGCGAACGGCCTTATTATTACGTCGTTAGCGTCGATCGATAGCGACGGTGGCGACCAGGAAACCGGGGTTGTTTTTTTCGACTGGAAAACATCCAGCCGTACTATCTTTCGTGGTAACTCTTACATTACCTTTAACCCCCTTCGTTATGCGGCAATAAAGGATGATCTGGAAGAGTATCTCGGGAAGTATTATAAGGCGGTCCTGAGTAAAAGGTTTCAGCGGCGCAAAAACGAGGCCCAATAAAACCTGTCAGGCCAGTGACTCATGTCACTGGCCTGTTTTTTAGAAGGGGGGAGTACGGAAGTGAGATATTCTTTTTATTTAAATGCATGCAGTTTTCTGGTCGTGCCGCAGGCTTTATTGCCTGCCAGGAAACAAGACGTGCTTGATACTGTTCTATTTTCTCAACTTGCAGCTGACGAGGATGTTCCTGGCGGTTTGAATGACTCGCAATGGTTTGAGGTCTTTACGAACACCTTATCCGCGTGTGGTTGGACCTTTTACGTGAAGGAAGACACCGATGAGGTGTTTTCCAGGTCTTTTGATGCGACGTTCTCAGTGAGGAGGGTACTCGCCGAATCCGTTAACCGTCATTTTCCCGAAAGTCAGGTAGCGGCTGTTTCAGCAGCAATGAATAAAGTCGCGACGTTGTCGCCCGATTCGGACGTGGCGCAACTTTTTAGAGAACACTGCTTATTGGGCGGTGGCGCAGAGATGACGCGGGTAAGGGTGATGACAGGTATTGTGGAGGCGGATGGGTTTTTGAATATGACGTCTGTGTCTTTCGCTACTCGCGGAGCAATGGACGAACATGTCTTTGAGAAAGAGATTGGGTTGAATAAAATTGACGGCGCCGTAAGACGCCGGTTTTACCGGGCTCGTTTTAATCAGGATCACTTTAACGAATACAGGGAAGACACCGTGCAGTGGTTAGGGGGGCTGCGGGGCACTCAATGTATCGAGATTGAGCCCTCTCTATCGATTGGCGAAAGCGAGGGCCGAGGGCTTTAAATCCTGCCTTGTGTATTCAGGGAACCAGATAGCCTTTCACGCCGGTAAAAATAATTTGCGCCGCCAATGCGCACACGAACAGCCCCATCAACCGGCTGACAATCTGCAAACCCTGATCACCCAGAATCCGTTCGATACGGTTCGACAGATACAGCACTACGCCGACGGTGAAACTGGCCAGGGCAATGCTGAGAATCGCCGTGAGTTTGTCGTCCCAATGTGGCTGACTCACGCCCATCACCAGCAAGGCGCCGATGGTGCCGGGGCCGACCGTCAAGGGGATGGTCAGCGGGACGATAGTCACGTCCTGTTGCACGTTGTCGGTCTGCACCGCCGATTTGCCTTGGGCCATGCCCAATGCCGAGATAAACAGCACACTGCCGGCGCCGATGCGGAAGGCGTCCACCGTGATGCCGAAAACACTGAAAATCACCCGCCCGAACAGGTACAGCAAGACGCTGGAAACCAGTGTGGCAATCGCCACTTTCCAGGCCAGGCGACGTTGTTCCTTGCGCGAATAACCACGGGTCAGGCTGATGAAACAGGACAACACGAAGAACGGGCTGTAGAGCACCAGCATCTTCAGGTAAACGCTGAACAACACGTGAAGCATGGTGCAAGCTCACTGGCGAGGGAAGTCGAGGGGGAGTCTATCAGGCGCTGTGGAGTCTGTCGGCTCAGGAGGTCTGAACCGCTGCCCGGTTTTGCTGATCTCGCTGAGCAACCCAATGTTCGATCAGGTCGCGCAACTGCGACAGCTCGACCGGTTTGGCCATGTGCCCGTCCATGCCAGCCTGACGCGCGCGCTCTTTGTGCTCGGCAAGGATGTGTGCGGTCAAGGCCACCACGGGGGTACGAATCCGCTGGTTACCGACTTCCCATGCACGCAATTGCTGGGTGGCGGAGAAACCGTCGAGGATCGGCATCTCACAGTCCATCAGTACCAGGTCATAACGCTGGGCCTTCATCGCCACCAAGGCTTCTTCGCCATTGCTGGCGGTGTCCGGTTGCAGATTGAGTTTGCCCAGCATGCCGCGAATAACCTTGGTCGAGATGCTGTTGTCTTCGGCCACCAGGATGCGGAAATCGCTGGGCACCTTGACCGGAAGGGTCGGGCCAGCGGGCAGATGCGGCGAGGTACTCGGGCCTTTGTTGCGCTGGTTCAGTTCGTCCGCCAGGGTAGTCTTGAGGGTGTAGCCGGCCACTGGCTTGGCGAGGATGCGTTTGATCCCGGAGTTGCGCGCAATGATCTTGCTCGGTGCGTTGCTGATGCCGGTGAGCATGATCAACAGAATGTCGTGATTCAGGCTTGGGTCTTCCTTGATCTTGGCAGCCAGTTGCATGCCGGTCATGCCGGGCATGTTCTGGTCCAGCAGGACCACATCGAAGTAATCGCGCAGATGGGCCTTGGTGCGCAGCAACGCCAGGGCCTCTTTGCCGGACGGCACGGCACTCACGTTCAGCCCCCAGGCACTGCACTGCTGCACCAGCACCTTGCGACAGGTGTCGTTGTCGTCCACGACCAGTACCCGTGCGCCTTGCAACGGGCTGTCCAGGTCCGAGGTCGGATGTTCGAGACGGTCCGGGTCCAGTGGCAGGGTCAGCCACAATGTGCTGCCCTGGTTAGTGCCACTCTTGATGCCGAATTCGCCTTGCATCAAACGGATCAGCTGACGGGCAATCACCAGCCCCAGATTGCCCCCCAGGCTGGTGGCCGAGAGGAAGTGCTTGCTGTGCAGTTCGGCATTCATCAGCGCATCGCGCTCTTCCGCCTCCATGGGCTGACCGCTGTCTTGCACGGCGATGCGCAGCCGCGGTTTGGCGCTGCGTTCGTCCAGAGCGACGACAATCAGGATCTCGCCTTCGTCGGTTTTTTTCAGGGCGTTTTCCAGCAGGCTCAGCAGGGTCTGGCGCAGGCGCGTCGGGTCACCGCTGATGACGCGCGGTACCTGGGGCTGGATAAAGCTGATCAGCTCGACGTTCTGCTGTTCGGCCTTGGCGCGGAAGATGCTCAGGCAGTCTTCGATCAGGGCATTGAGATCGAACTGCACGTCGTCCAGTTCGATCTGCCCGGACTCGAGCTTGGAGATGTCGAGAATTTCGTTGATCAGCGTCAGCAGTTCGTTGCCGGCGCTGTGGATGGTCTGCACATAGTCGCGTTGCTTGACCGACAGCGGTGTGCCCAGCAGCAGTTCGGTCATGCCCAGCACGCCATTCATCGGGGTGCGGATTTCGTGGCTGATCTTCGCCAGGAACTCCGCCTTGGCGTTGATTTCAGCATTGCTGGCGGCCAGGTCGCGACTGACGCTGAAACGGTCTTCGGTGATGCTACGCTGTCGCTCGCCGAGGGCGATGCTCATCAACAGGCCGCTGATGCAGATAAACACCAGCAAGGTGATGATCAGGCCTTGGGGAGCGACCAGGGTCAGCCCCAGCAGTGCCGGCAGGATAATCAATGTGCCCAGGTTGAAGACCACCATGGCCGCCACGAAAAGCCGCGCCGGGCGATAACCTTTTAGCCAGTGATGGGCGCTGATGAACAGCATGCTCAGACCGGCCAGGGCAACCAGCGCGTACGTGATGAGGTTCAGCGGCAGCGTGTTGACGAACAACAGCAGCAGGCTGCAGACCACGATTAACAGGATGTCCCCCAACAACAATTTGTTCAGCGGGTGTGGACCGAGCGGCGCGAAGAAGCGGTAGGCGAACATCAGGCCGCAAGGCGCCGTCAGCAGCAAGGCGAGGTAGGCTCCGGGTGTCTGTATGGCGCGCCAGTTTGGCAACCATGGGCCGGCCAGGTTCAATAGCAGCACCAGGCTGAGCAACAGCAGCCCTTCGCACGCCGCGAGCCAGAGGCTGCTGCGCGAGCGGGTATAGGCATAACGGGTCAGGTTATGCAGGATCAACATCCCGATGCAGCCAAACAGCAGGCCATAGATCAGCGTCTGGCTCTGACTGGCCGCGGTCATGACCGCCGATTGCAGGGTGATGTAAGGCCGTAACTGGTGTTCCGACACCAGTCGCAGGTAGACGTCGAGAGTCTTGTCGCTTTGCGGCAGCGGCAACATGAAGTCGCTGCTGGGCAGGGGGCGATCAGCCTGGGGCTGCCCATTGCCGGTATTCGATTGATCGATCAGCTGGTCGCCGTCGAGTACATACAGGTTGAGGTGCGACAGATCGGGTGCGAATACTCGCAGCAACTGTTCGTGGTTGCCGGGCGCGAGCCTGAAACGCAGCCATAGCGCTCCGTCAGGCTCGGCCGCGGTGAGGCGATCGAGTTCGATGGGGCTGAATTGATTGGTATAGCGAGCGGAACGGATGTCGCTCAGCTGCAGGTCGCCCTGTTCGTCGAGCAATACCGCCCAGCCACTGCCTTGCGCGGCTTGGGCCGGGAGCATGCAGAGCAGGGTCAGCAGAGTGACGGTGAAGCCTATGGCAATCCTGAGCCAGCGCACGGCGAAATCCCTTCGTAGGTTAATGCCAGAATATAACTATGCGCGGCGCCGGAATAGTCCGGCAAGGGCCACACGCCCTTGCCTGGCCTAATGGAAGCTTATTCCTGATTTTCGCCACGCTCGCGGGCAATGGCGCGGTAGCCAATGTCCTTGCGGTAGAAACAGCCTTCCCAGTCGATTTTAGCTGCCAGCTTGTAAGCCTGCTGCTGGGCTGCGTCGACGCTGGTGCCCATGGCGGTTGCGCACAGCACCCGACCACCGGCCGTCACCACTTGACCGTCCTTGAGCGCAGTACCGGCGTGGAAGACTTTGCCTTCCAGTGCCGCGGCTGCATCCAGGCCGTTGATGGCGACGCCTTTGGCGTAGTCACCCGGGTAACCGCCAGCGGCCAATACGATGCCGACGCTCGGACGTGGATCCCATTGTGCTTCGACCTTGTCCAGCGCCTGCGCCAGAGCCGCTTCGACCAGCAATACCAGGCTCGACTGCAAACGCAGCATCACCGGTTGGGTCTCAGGATCGCCGAAACGGCAGTTGAACTCGATAACTTTTGGGTTACCAGCCTTGTCGATCATCAGGCCGGCATAAAGGAAACCGGTGTAAACGTTGCCTTCCTCGGCCATGCCACGCACGGTTGGCCAGATCACCAGATCCATGACCCGTTGGTGGACTTCGGCCGTGACGACCGGGGCCGGGGAGTAAGCGCCCATGCCGCCGGTGTTCGGACCGGTGTCGCCGTCGCCGACGCGTTTGTGGTCCTGGCTGGTGGCCATCGGCAGTACGTTCTTGCCGTCGACCATGACAATGAAGCTGGCTTCTTCGCCGTCCAGGAATTCTTCGATCACCACACGGGAACCGGCGTCGCCGAATGCGTTGCCAGCCAGCATGTCGCGCACGGCGTCTTCGGCTTCAGCCAACGTCATGGCCACGATCACGCCTTTACCGGCGGCCAGGCCGTCGGCCTTGATCACGATCGGTGCGCCTTTTTCACGCAGATAAGCCAGGGCCGGCTCGATCTCGGTGAAATTCTGATAATCGGCGGTCGGGATCTTGTGGCGCGCCAGGAAGTCCTTGGTGAAGGCTTTCGAACCTTCCAGCTGAGCAGCGCCAGCGGTCGGGCCGAAGCAATCCAGGCCACGGGAGCGGAACAGATCGACAACGCCGGCAACCAGCGGCACTTCCGGGCCGACGATGGTCAGGGACACGTTCTTCTCGGCAAAATCAGCCAGTTGCTCAAGGGCCAACACGTCGATAGCGACGTTCTCGCACTTGGCTTCAATGGCAGTGCCGGCGTTGCCCGGGGCAACGAAAACTTTCTGCACGCGCGGATCCTGAGCCACTTTCCAGGCCAGGGCGTGTTCACGGCCACCGCTGCCAATGATCAAAACATTCATTTCAAAAACCTCAAAAATCTGGGAAGGCGCTGCAAATCCTTATAGAACTGTAGGAGCTGTCGAGTGCAACGAGGCTGCGATCTTTTGATCTGTTTTTTATAAGCAAAATCTAAAGATCGCAGCCTCGCTTCGCTCGACAGCTCCTACAAGCTCCTACAGGGCGCGCGGCGTATCAGTGACGGAAGTGGCGCATGCCCGTAAAGACCATGGCGATGCCAGCTTCATCAGCTGCAGCAATCACTTCGTTATCGCGCATCGAGCCACCTGGCTGGATCACCGCGGTGATACCGACCTTGGCTGCGTTGTCGATGCCATCACGGAACGGGAAGAACGCATCCGATGCCATGACCGCGCCCTGCACCTGCAAGCCGGCGTGTTCTGCCTTGATCGCGGCGATACGCGCGGAGTTCACGCGGCTCATCTGGCCGGCGCCGACACCGATGGTCTGACGGTTCTTGGCGTAGACGATGGCGTTGGACTTCACGTACTTGGCCACTTTCCAGGCGAAGATCAGGTCATTGATTTCCTGTTCGGTCGGTGCGCGCTTGGTCACCACTTTCAAGTCTTCGCTGCCGATCATGCCGATGTCGCGGCTCTGTACCAGCAAACCACCATTGACGCGTTTGTAATCCCAGGCCGGAGCGCGATCAGCCGACCACTCGCCGCAGGCCAGCAGGCGTACGTTGGTTTTTGCTGCGACGATGGCGCGAGCTTCTTCACTGACGGATGGAGCGATGATCACTTCGACGAACTGACGCTCGACGATGGCCTTGGCGGTTTCAGCATCCAGTTCGCGGTTGAACGCGATGATGCCGCCGAACGCCGATTCGGTGTCGGTGGCGTAGGCCAGTTCATAGGCCTGACGGATGCCGCCTTCGGCGTCCGGGCTCACGGCCACGCCACACGGGTTGGCATGCTTGACGATCACGCAGGCCGGTTTGACGAAGCTCTTCACGCATTCCAGCGCGGCGTCGGTGTCGGCCACGTTGTTGAACGACAGCTCTTTGCCTTGCAATTGGGTCGCGGTGGCGATGCCGACTTCGGCAGGCTTGGCTTCGACATAGAACGCCGCGCTCTGGTGCGGGTTCTCGCCGTAGCGCATTTCCTGGGCCTTGATGAACTGGCTGTTGAACGTGCGCGGGAATTCGCTGCGACCTTCAGTGCTGAGGGTTTCAGCCGCCTGGTTCACGGTGCCCATGTAGTTGGCGATCATGCCGTCGTAGGCGGCGGTGTGTTCGAAGGCCTTGAGCATCAGGTCGAAACGCTGAGCGTAGGTCAGGCCGCCGGCCTTGAGGCTTTCCAGGACGTTGGCGTAATCGCTGGCATTCACCACGATGGCCACGTCTTTGTGGTTCTTGGCTGCCGAACGGACCATGGTCGGGCCGCCGATGTCGATGTTCTCGATGGCAGTCGGCAGGTCGCAGCCTGGCTTGTTGATGGTGGCTTCGAACGGGTACAGGTTGACCGCTACCAGATCGATCGGCTTGATGCCGTGCTCGTTCATGATGGCGTCGTCGATACCGCGACGACCGAGGATCCCGCCGTGGATTTTCGGGTGCAGGGTTTTCACCCGACCGTCCATCATTTCTGCGAAACCGGTGTAGTCCGCGACTTCCACTGCGGCAACGCCGTTGTCGCGCAGCAGCTTGAACGTCCCGCCGGTGGAGAGGATCTCGACGCCCAGGGCTTCAAGCTCCTTGGCGAATTCAAGGATCCCGGTCTTGTCGGAAACACTGATCAAGGCGCGGCGGATCGGCAGGCGGGTAGTCTGGTCGGTCATCTCAATTTCCATCAAAAGCAAAGGAGTCAGCAAAAAAGGCGGCCGGTTTTACGCGGGCGCCTTTCTGGTTTGATTGAATGCTTACAGCAAATCGTACTGCTTGAGTTTCTTGCGCAGGGTGCCTCGGTTCAATCCGAGCAACTCACTGGCCTTGGTCTGGTTGCCCTTGACGTAGTTCATCACGCACTCGAGCAGGGGAGCCTCGACTTCGGAGAGCACCAGGTTGTACACATCCGTGACGGCAGCGCCTTCAAGGTGGGCGAAATAATTGTGCAGCGCCTTCTCGACATTCCCGCGAAGGGTCTGACCTTCTTCGCTCGGCGTATTGAGGTGCTGTTTCAAATTCACGTTGTCGCTCACGGGTGTTGTTCCACTCACTAAAGTCTCGGTCATCATCGTCATGCGGCCACCCCTTCTCCGTCCCCTGTCAGGCTCTTGTAACGTTCGGCGAAGAAGGCCCGAACGTAGGCGCATTGTGCTTCCGTATCTTCCAAACGATTGAAGTGGGCGCGGAACTCCCTGGCGCCCGGCAAGGTTGCGAGATACCAGCCCACATGCTTGCGAGCTATGCGCACGCCCATGACGTCGCCATAGAAGGCATGCAGCGCGGCCAGATGCTCAAGCAGAATACGTTCCACCTCGATCAGTTCCGGTGCCGGGAGTTTTTCGCCGGTACGCAGATAATGGTCGATCTCACGAAAAATCCATGGCTGCCCCTGGGCAGCCCGCCCTACCAACAGGCCATCGGCACCGGTCGCGTCGAGCACGTACCGGGCCTTCTCGGGCGAATCGATATCGCCGTTGGCAAAGACCGGAATCGACACGGCCTGCTTGATCGCGGCAATGGTGTCGTACTCGGCTTCACCTGTGTACAGATCGGCACGGGTGCGGCCATGCACCGCCAGCGCCGTAATGCCTGCCTGTTCGGCGATCTTCGCCACCGTCAGACCGTTCTTGTTCGCCCGGTCCCAGCCAGTGCGGATCTTCAGGGTGACCGGCACATCGACTGCGGCCACCACGGCCTGCAGGATCTCGGTCACCAATGCTTCATCCTTCAACAGTGCGGAGCCGGCGGCCTTGTTGCAGACCTTCTTTGCCGGACAGCCCATGTTGATATCAATAATCTGTGCGCCCAGTTCCACGTTGGCCCGGGCTGCATCCGCCAGCATCTGCGCGTCACCGCCGGCGATCTGTACCGAGCGGGGCTCGGGATCACCTTCGTGGATCATGCGCATCCGCGATTTGCGGGTGTTCCACAAGCTCATGTCGCTGGTGACCATTTCCGAGACTACAAGGCCCGCGCCCAGTCGTTTGCACAGCTGACGAAAGGGCTGGTCGGTGACACCCGCCATGGGGGCGAGAATCAAGCCGTTGTGCAATGTATATGGACCGATGCGTACCGCCGACATAGGACTTCCCTGTTGTGGGGCCGGATCATGAGAGTTCGAAAAAGGGTTGGCATGATACCCGCTCTCGATGACTGGATAAAGGCTGAATTGGATAAAATCTGAACAGTTAATTCGTTATCGCCAGCGGTTTGGTTTGAACGGTCAAAGTCAGGAAACCGCCGTCAAGCCTGTAACGCTTGAGCGTTTCACTCGGGGGAATGGAAGCTCAGGCTGTAATTCACCGCTTTGGGGCCAGGATCGAGAATGTCCAGCGCGATGTGGATCGGCGTTTGCGGCGGCATTTCCGCCAGGCCCTCGAGGTCACCGTTGAGGTACTCGCCGGGCTTGAAGCGACGGCTGGCGATCAGGTGGCCGTTGAGGTCGGCAAAGCGCAGCTCCAGCAGCGGGAAGGGCTGGGAGAAGGGGGCGCGATTGTAAATGATGGCATCGACCACCAGGGCGCCGTTGAAGTCCGGGTGGCTGCGGACCACCAGATTGCTGCTTTTGACTTTCGCGATGTCGACCTTGGACGGCACTGTGCAGCCAATGTGCGGACACAGTTGCTGGAACCACGGACGGTACTGGTCCTGACGTGCCAGTTCGTCGAAGTGGTAGGCGACGTATTGGCCGATGAGGGCCGCGGCACCGAGCAGGATCAGCAGCAGCCAGAAAAAACGCCGACCCCAGGGGGAGCGACGCTTTTGCCAATCCAGTTGCAACGGGTCGTCGGTCAGGTCTTCCAGTACTTCCGCGCGCATGGCCGGTTCGTTGCGTTCGCGCCGCTTGCGCAGAGGCTCGACCGAGGGCAGGTCTTCGTCGATCTCGTCGGGGGTCGCCGACAGGCCTCCAAAAGGGATCGGGGCGTCGAGCGGGTCGTGCAGGCGCAACTGTTGCACCTCGGGTGCATCGTCCACTTCCGCGGGCTCCAGGGACAGCGAAGGTTCGGTGCGCGAGTGTCTGTTCGGCTCGATCGTCGGTTCTGGCGCAGGCGTGTCGGCCACTTTGGCGCGATCGGCGGCCGACTCACTGAAGAGGCTGTCGGACCAGGGATCTTCGTCGTGCCCGGTGGTATCGCGGCGAGCGCTGAGGCTGTCTTCGCGAGGGCGACCGAATTCCGTTGTCGGCTGGATTTCCCGCTGTTCGAGCCGGGCGAGCTCTTCGTCCAGGTCCAGGCTGTCGAGATCCATTTCGGCAGCGGTCCATTGCTTTTGGCTGATGGCTCGCTGCACGGGCGGTTCGACGGGCGCCGGTGCAACCGGTTTGACTGCTTCCTTGCCAGCCCGTTGCTCGAGTAACTGTTTGGCGGCGTTGAACACCTGCAGGCATGAGCCGCAGCGAACCACTCCGCGGGCCACGCTCAATTGAGCGTGGCTGACGCGGAAGCTGGTATGGCAATGGGGGCACTGGGTGACGAAACTGTCGGTCATGCGGCAATCCGGTTTATGCAGGTGCTCATTCTAGCGCCGACGGCCAGTAATGCGTACCCAGCCGTCGCGATTGGCAATCGGGTCCAGATCGAAGTCCTGGGCGTAGGCGGCGGCGACTTCTTCGCCTTGTTCGGCGAGGATGCCCGACAACGCCAGGCGACCGCCGGGCTTGACCAGGCTGGACAGTTGCGGCGCCAGCGAAACCAGCGGGCCGGCAAGAATGTTGGCGACCAGCACGTCAGCTTGGACCTGCGGCAGATCTTCCGGCAGATAGAGCGGGAACAGCGCTTCGGCAATGTTGTTGCGCCCGGCGTTGTCGCGCGAGGCTTCCAGCGCCTGCACATCGATATCGGTGCCAACGGCTTCTTTCGCGCCGAGCAGCAGGGCGGCAATCGCCAGAATCCCCGAGCCGCAGCCGAAGTCCAGCACGTTGCAACCTTTCAGGTCCTGGCCGTCGAGCCATTCCAGGCACAGCGCGGTGGTCGGGTGAGTGCCGGTGCCGAACGCCAGGCCCGGGTCCAGCAGCAGGTTCACCGCATCTGGCTCCGGCGCGGCGTGCCAGCTTGGGACGATCCACAGGCGCTGACCGAAACGCATGGGCTGGAAACCGTCCATCCAGCTGCGTTCCCAGTCCTGGTCTTCGATGACTTCGCTGTGATGCTCGGGCAGCGGGCTGCCGGTCAGCAACTCGAGGTGGGCCAGTACGCTGGCGGCTTCGGTGCCACCTTCGAACAGGGCCAGCAGGTGAGTGTGCGACCACAGCGGGGTGGTATTGAGTTCCGGCTCGAAGATCGGCTGATCTTCGGCGTCCATGAAGGTCACCGATACGGCGCCCACTTCAAGGAAAGCGTCTTCGTAGGTTTCGGCTTGTTCTGGGCTGATGGCGAGACGGACTTGCAGCCAAGGCATGGCGGGCACCTTTGAAAAGTATAGATTGCAGCCTAGCGGGCTGCGAGAAGCGCGCAAGTTTACGCGAGCGCGAGGCAGAAGACGACAAGGCCGATACGTGCATGCTCTTTGTAGGGGTGGGGCTTGCCCGCGAAGGGGGGGGCGCATTGGTCCTTCTGATACATCGCGGCGTCTGGTTCGCGGAACAGGCCTCGCTCCTGCAAGGGCCGAAGCAATCTCCAGAAACAACAAAGCCGCTCGAAAGCGGCTTTGTTGGTATGGATCACTGCTTAGTGCTTTTCGGCAGCCAGCTTGTGTTCCAGGTAGTGAATGTTGACTCCGCCTTCGCAGAAGCCAGCATCACGGACCAGATCGCGGTGCAGCGGGATGTTGGTTTTGATCCCGTCGACAACGATTTCATCCAGCGCATTGCGCATGCGCGCCATGGCTTCGTCACGGGTTGCGCCGTAGGTGATCAGCTTGCCGATCAACGAATCGTAGTTCGGCGGAACGGCATAGCCACTGTACAGGTGCGAATCGACGCGAACGCCGTTGCCGCCTGGAGCGTGGAAATGCTTGACCGTGCCAGGGCTTGGCATGAAGGTTTTCGGGTCTTCGGCGTTGATCCGGCATTCCAGCGCGTGACCGCGGATGACGACGTCATCCTGGGTGTACGACAACTTGTTGCCAGCGGCGATGCTGAGCATCTCCTTGACGATGTCGATGCCGGTGACCATTTCCGAAACCGGGTGCTCTACCTGGACACGAGTATTCATCTCGATGAAGTAGAAGTGGCCGTTTTCGTACAGGAACTCGAAGGTGCCAGCGCCACGATAGCCAATGTCGATACACGCCCTGACACAGCGTGCGAGGACTTCCTCGCGCGCGTTCTCGTCGATGCCCGGTGCCGGCGCTTCTTCGAGAACCTTCTGGTGACGACGTTGCAGCGAGCAATCGCGGTCACCCAGATGGATCGCGTGACCCTGGCCGTCGGAAAGCACCTGAACTTCCACGTGACGTGGGTTGGTCAGGAATTTTTCCAGGTAGACCATCGGGTTGCCGAACGCTGCGCCCGCTTCGGAGCGGGTCAGTTTCGCCGAAGAGATCAGGTCTTCTTCCTTGTGCACGACGCGCATGCCGCGACCACCACCGCCGCCAGCGGCTTTGATGATCACCGGATAACCGACTTCGCGACCGATGCGCAGAGCGGTTTCTTCGTCTTCAGGCAGTGGGCCGTCGGAACCCGGAACGGTTGGAACACCCGCAGCGATCATGGCGTGCTTGGCCGATACCTTGTCGCCCATCAGGCGGATGGTCTCGGCTTTCGGGCCAATGAACGCGAAGCCGGAGTTCTCGACCTGTTCGGCAAAGTCGGCGTTTTCCGCAAGGAAACCGTAGCCTGGGTGAATGGCGGTAGCGCCGGTCACTTCAGCGGCGGCGATGATGGCCGGAATGTGCAGGTAAGAGTGCGCGGCCGAGGCCGGACCGATGCAGACGGATTCGTCTGCCAGGCCCAGGTGCATCAGCTCTTTGTCGGCCTTGGAGTAAACGGCGACAGTCTTGATGCCCATCTCTTTGCAAGCGCGCAGAATCCGCAGGGCGATCTCACCGCGGTTGGCGATCAGAACTTTTTCCAACTTCGCAGTCATCAAAGTTTCTCCGCGGTTCAAGCGATGGTGAACAGCGGTTGGTCGTACTCAACCGGCTGGCCGTCTTCGACGAGGATGGATTCGATCACACCGCTGCTTTCAGCTTCGATGTGGTTCATCATCTTCATGGCTTCGACGATGCACAGAGTGTCGCCTTTCTTCACGGTCTGGCCGACTTCAACGAAGGACGGCGAGGACGGCGAAGATTTGCGATAGAACGTGCCGACCATTGGCGAACGGGCAACGTTGCCGTTCAGCACAGGCGCAGCCGGAGCGGCGGGAGCAGCGGCCGCAACCGGAGCGGCAGCGACAGGCGCAGGCGCCGGAGCATGCATCGGGGCGGGAGCGTAGTACTGCTGAGCCGGCGTCTTGCTGTGACGGCTGATGCGTACGGACTCTTCGCCTTCCTTGATCTCGAGTTCGTCGATACCGGACTCTTCCAGCAATTCGATCAGTTTCTTAACTTTACGGATATCCATGAATCATCAACTCCCAAGGGTCGGTCAGGGGCGTTTAACGCTTGTTGTTCAAGCCGTTGCCTGTCTTTCAAGCTGCTCTAGTGCGGCCTCCAGGGCCAGTCGATAACCGCTGGCGCCAAGGCCGCAGATCACTCCCACCGCAACATCGGAGAAGTAAGAGTGATGGCGGAAAGGTTCGCGTTTGTGCACGTTAGACAAATGCACTTCGATGAATGGGATGCTCACCGCCAGCAACGCGTCACGTAATGCGACACTTGTATGCGTAAAAGCTGCTGGATTGATCAGAATGAAGTCCACACCTTCGCTGTTCGCTGCGTGGATGCGGTCGATCAATTCGTACTCGGCGTTACTTTGCAGGTAAAGCAAATGGTGGCCGGCATTGCGCGCCCGCTGTTCCAGATCCTGGTTGATTTGCGCCAGGGTCGTCGCACCATAGACGCCCGGTTCGCGGGTGCCGAGCAGGTTCAGGTTGGGGCCATGTAAAACCAATAGGGTCGCCATCTGCTGCTCCTTTGTGATCTGTGTGCAATTGTCAGAACCCGGAGACTATGCCGCAAAGCCTTTGTGACTGTCCAGTTCTATGCAATAGCCAGCACGATGGCCGATGTTTGCGCGAAATATATGACCGGGTGATTAAATCCGGTCATTTGCTTTCGCAACGCGTTCGGCGAAGTTCGTCGCGTTGATCTCACCGATCACCCGCACATCGACACGTTCGACGCCATCCTTGCCGAAAAACATCAGCGCCGGAGGGCCGAATAGCTTGTAGCGGTCGAGCAGGGCGCGTTGTTCGGTGTTGCTGGCGGTGATGTCGAAACGGACCAGTCGATAGCCTTTGAGGCTTTCGATGACCTTGGCATCGTTGAGCACGTCGTGTTCGATGACTTTGCAGCTGATACACCAATCGGCGTACCAGTCGAGTAGCAGCGGCGTGCCGGAGGATTTGGCTTCGGTGAGGACGCGATCCAGTTCGGCTGGCGTGGTGATGGTTTGCCAATTGCCAGTGATTTGCGGTTGATCGTTGCCCGCGACAATGCGCGGTTGGCCGATGGGGTTGAACGGATCGGTCTGGCCACTGAACGCGCCATACCAGCAGGCCAGGGCATAAAACAGCAGGAGTATTCCCAGCAATTGACCCAGGCGTTTTCTCGGCGGTTTATAGACGAATTCCAGCGCGCCCATGAACAACCCGACACCACCGGCGAGCAGGCCGATCAGCAGCAAGGTGATCTGGCCCGGCAAGACCCGGCTGAGCAAACCGATCGCCAGCCCCAGCAGCAGCACACCAATCGCGTTCTTCACGTAGATCATCCACGGTCCGCTTTTCGGCAGCCAGGCCGCGCCGCCGGTCGCCACCAGCAACAGTGGGGCACCCATGCCCAGGCCGAGCATGAACAATTTCAATCCGCCACCCAGCGCATCGCCGCTGGCGCTGATGTACAGCAGCGCGCCGGCCAGAGGGGCCGATACACAAGGCGAAACCAGCAGGCTCGACACCACGCCCAGCACCGCCGCGCCCCACAATGAACCGCCTTCGGTACGGCCAGCGATGCGGTCCAGACGGCTGCGCAGGGCATAGGGCAGTTTCAGTTCGAATACGCCAAACATGGCGAGGGCAAACACCGCGAAAAATAGTGCGAACGGCACCAGCACCCAGGCTGACTGCAAGCGCGCCTGAAGATTGAGCTGCGCGCCGAACATGCCCATCAAGGCACCCAGCACGGCGAAACAGGCGGCCATCGGCAGCACATAAGCCAGGGACAGATTGAAACCGCGTAAACCACCGATTTGCCCGCGCAGGACCACGCCGGAGAGGATCGGCAGCATTGGCAATACGCACGGAGTGAACGTCAGGCCGAGACCTGCGAGGAAAAACAGCGCCAGTTCGCGCCAGCCCCAGGCTGTGGTCGCGCCGCCACTGCCATCAATGCTCAGGCGCTCGGTCTCGGGCGGGTAACACAGGCCTTTGTCGGCGCAGCCCTGATAGGTCACGGCCAGGGTAAAGGCGCGGGAATCGGTGCGCGGCAGTTCTACATCGAGAATCCCGTGGTAAACCTCGACATCGCCGAAGTACTCATCGTGTTTCTGTTCGCCCTTGGGCAGTTGCGCAGCGCCGAGGCCAATGTCGGCCGGGTCGGCGCGAAACTGGAAGCGATGGCGGTAGAGGTAATAACCCTCGGTGGCGACGAAGCGCAGCTTGATCGATTGCGGCGTGCTTTCTACCAGGCTCAACTGAAAGGCTTCGCGCACCGGCAGAAAGTCGGCGCTGTTATTGATCGAACCCAGGGTGGAACTGGGCCGACTGTCCAGCAACCCGGCGGCGGAGGCCGGCAGGGCGAGCACTAAAAACAGCAGGCAGAGCAAACGGCGCATGACAATCTCGCGAATCGAAAGTGTGGGCATGATAGCTGAGAGTGCATTACAACGCCGACCGGTGTAGGAGCTGCCGAAGGCTGCGATCTTTTGATCTTGATCTTTGGCGGTGTGTCATGCGCCACCATCAAAAGCAAGATCAAAAGATCGCAGCCTTCGGCAGCTCCTACAGGGGGATGGGCGGTTTGTCAGACGCGGAAGGCCTGAACGGCTGTATGCAGTCGTCCACCCAACACCAACAAATTCTCCCCTTGCTCTCGCCCCTCGCCGATGCGCAGCAAGTTATCCCCACCCAATTGATGAATCCGCTCACTGTGATCGCGGATTTCGCTGACAGCGCCGCTCTGCTGGGCAGTGACATCGGCGATGCGCACGGCGGTGTCGGAAATGGTCTGAATCGCCCCGACGATTTTATCCAGCGCCCCGTCGGCGGCCTGGGCCTGATTGGCCGTGGCTTCGGCGTGTTCGACCTGAGCGCGCATGCCTTCGACCGATTGTCGTGCGGCGGTTTGCAGGCCGGCGATCAGTGTCTGGATCTCGGCCGTGGCCCCGGCGGTGCGTTGCGCCAGTGACCGAACCTCTTCGGCCACCACCGCGAAACCCCGACCCATTTCCCCGGCGCGGGCCGCTTCGATGGCGGCGTTCAGGGCCAGCAGATTGGTCTGGTCGGCAATCGAGCGAATCACCGTCAGCACACCGCCAATGGTCGCCGACTCTTCGGCCAGATGTTCGATCATCTGCGCGTTGCCTTGCACTTCACCCACCAGCGCATGCAGCCCGGTGAGGCTCAGGCCGATCACTTTCTGGCCGTGTTCCACTGCAAGTCCTGCGTGACGACTGGCATCGGCAGCCTGGCTGGCGTCACCGGCGACTTGTTGAATCGTGGCTTCAAGCTCACCGAGAGAATCGCGGATCAGAGCCGTGTCGCCGGCCTGATGCTCGGCGCCGCTGTGCAGGTCATTACTCAATTCGGCCAGGGTCCGACTGCTGCCGGCGACCTGCTCGGCGTTGAGGCGAATGGTCCCGACCAGGTCGACCAGATAGGCGCGCAGGCGGTTGAGCGAAGCTTGAATGTCGTGCAACTCGCGGTTGGTCGCGCCCAGTTGAATGTCGCGACTGAAGTCACCCTCGGCCCAGGTCGACAGCGCAGGCGCCAGATTGGTCAGGGTTCGGGCCAGACGCCGCTGCAAGGTATCGATCAGCAATGCGATCAACAGGATCAGCCCGATCATCACCCCTTGCATCAGCCGCACTTCGCTCTGGATCTGTCCGTGCTGGGCGCGCACCACCGGTTCCAGCCCGGCGATGGCCTGCTGCACGGCGGTGATTTTCAAGTGCGTCGCGGCGCTGAGGTCGGCGCGTTTCCGGATCTGGTCGCGAGTGCGCGCCAGTTCAGCCGGGTAGCGGGTGAGCAGGCTGTTGAGCTCACGCTTGAGGCCGACACCGGCATCTTCGGCGACGGCTTTTTCTGTGCTGTCCAAACCCATCATCGCGGCGAAATCATCGGTGCTCGATTCACTGCGGGTGGTCACGCCCAGCAGCGGCAAGGCATCCAATTGTTCAGCCTGAACACGGATGCTGGCGACTTCGCGCTCAACATCGGCGGCCAGTTCGCTGCGCCCGCTGCTGACCAGTTTGTCCCGGGCCAGGGACAGTTTGCCCAAGTGCCGGGAGGCAACGAGCAAGGGCGTCAGGTACGCCGCGTTGCCGCTGGCGTATTGGCTGAGCTGATCGAGGCTGGCACCGAGTTCGCGTTCGGCTTGCAGCAACAGGGCCTGCGGATCACCGGCGAGTTTGCCGGCGGCCAAAAGGTCCGTCTTGCTGAACGCTTCAAGGCTCGACAGGCTGGGGCGCAAGGTGTCGGCCAGGGCGGGCGGCAACTCGCCGAGTTCCTTTTGCAAGCTGTCGATGGCCTGGCTGGCGTTGCTCAGGCGCAGGGCATCGCCACTGGCCAGGTAATCTTCGACGTTGCGCGCCACTTCATTTTGAAACTGCTGAGACAGGCCCAGATAACGCTCCATCAATTGATAAGGGCGTTCCAGGGCTTTTTGCGACCACCAAAGCGTGGCGCCAAGGGCTACGCACACGGCGACCAGAAGGAGGGTATTGAGATTGGTCAACAGCTTCAGGCGCATCGTGGTCTACCAACGGAAGAATGGTAAGCGCCTGAATTTATTGCGTTTCTATTACAGGGTTATGACCGAATGGGTCGATTCCGATGAAAAAGTGGCACTTTGCTTTGATTCCCGCGCGGCTTGCACGCGGTTGCGTCCGGCGTCCTTGGCGCGGTACAGCGCCTCGTCCGCCTGGCTGGCCATCATCAGGCTGTCGGAGTCTTCGCGCAGTTCGACGACGCCGGCGCTGAAGGTGCACCAGAGGTCCTGGGGCTGAGCGGGGTAGTGAATTTCGGCAAAGCGCTGACGGATTTCATCGAGCACCTTGCAGGCCGATTCAATATCGGTGTCTGGCATGACGATGGCGAACTCTTCACCGCCGTAACGGCCGATGAAATCGGTCTTGCGTAACCGTTGCTTGAGGAACAGCGCCAGGCTCTTGATCACTCGGTCGCCCATGGGATGGCCGTGACTGTCGTTGACCCGTTTGAAATGGTCGATGTCGAGCATCGCAAAGCTCAGCGGCTTGCTTTCGCGACGGGCGCGGAATGAACAGTCTTCGAGCAATTGCAGGATGTGGGTGTGGTTGTACAAACCGGTCAGGCTGTCGCGCACCATCCGCGCCTTCAGATTGCGTGCCCGTGCCGCGCGGTTGCGCACCGTGGTGATCAAGTGTCGCGGCTTGATCGGCTTGGTCAGGAAATCGTCACCGCCCTCGCTCATGGCGTCGAGTTGCTTGTCCAGATCGTCTTCGGCCGACAGATAAATGATCGGTACGCTGACATACCGGTCGTTATGCCGGATCACCTTGGCCAGTTCAGTACCGGTGCAGGCGGGCATGTACATGTCGAGGATGATCAGGTCCGGCTGGAAATCCGCCAGTTCGGCCATGGCCTGGATCGGTTCGATCAAGGTCCGCGTGACGATTCCGGCGCTGTTGAGCAGGCGCTCGGTGTGCAAGGCCTGGGCGCGGGAGTCGTCGATGATCAGCACTTTATAAGGTTCGTACTGGGCGACGCAGGTCAGGACTTCGATCTTTTCCAGCAGGCTCGAGGCTTCGAGGGTGCCGGTGAGGAATTCCTGGCCACCGGCGCGCACGGCGGCGAGGCGGGTCGGGGTATCGGTTTCGTGCAGGCTGAAAAACAGCAGCGGCAAAGGCTGCTCAAGGCCTTCCTGGGCTTCGGCCGCCAGTTTCAGGCCGATGCCGGCGCCACTGAAGTCGACGTCCATGACGATCGCCGCCGGCAAACGCTCGACCATCGAGGAGCGGAATGCGGCAACACTGTCGAGGGATTGAGCGCTGAGCCCGAAGAATTCAAGTTGCTTGGCCAGCCGCTCGGCCCGGTCGTGATCCTGCAGCATCACGTAGATCGGCTTGCGCAGCGGCGGCAGAAAGGTTTGTTCGAGCTGATCGCCATGGCGCAGGCCGGTGCGGGACAAACGCTGCATCAGGCGGTTGAGGTCGGTGATCAGTCCGCTGCTCAGCCGTCCGCGGTTGGCGTCCACCGCTTCCAGCGACTGGCCGATGTGGCGCGCCAGCTGGGAGTGTTCCGGCTGTTCGAAACGTTCGGCAAAGCGCAGCAGGCGCAGATTGGCCTCACTCAGCTCCGATAAGTCGGTGGTGGACCATTCGTTGCGTTGCAGGCGTTGCCATATCTCAAGAATCTGACGTGCCTGATGAATTACCCGCTGGGCAAAGTGGTGCTTGAGGCGCTCACGGCTGGGGTCTTCTGGCTCGGTCATATCCTGACTACTAGTTAGGGTGCATGCTGAGATCGACTGGTGGCTCTATGCTAGCACCTCTTTTCGATTGCATGAGTGTCGCATGTCAATAATCTGCAAAGCGACTTCATTCAGTTTCTGACCGACTGGTCGCATAGGCTCAACGCTATGCTTCATTTATAGTGGCGGCTCGATTGCAGTCATGGTGTGGCTTGCTATGTCCCGCAGGATTTAATGCGCGGCAAAATGAGGCACGATGGCGTAGGGTTGTGGTCGAACCGATGAACTCAAGTGATTGAAAGGATATCGCCATGCTGGACTGGAAGAACCGCGCGGGCAGCGCGCCTGAACGTGCCGCTGAACCGAAATCGGCCGCCCGCAGTTATGTCGGCGGCCTGTTGTTCAGCCGGGCGCTGGCTACGCTGATTGGCCTTTATCTGTTGGTGACTATCGCGCTGGGCTGGTACTGGAGCCAGGAGCCGGCGCTGTTCCCGGTTCAGCAGAATGCCCAGATGGCGGCCGAGAAAGAAGGCAAGCAGATGGTTGTCGGATACACCACGGTGGAAACCCTCAAGACCGTCGCCGGCACCTTGCTGACCAAGCCGGGTGGCTATATTTCCAACGACCGTTTCCCGCCGGGCCTGTGGATGGATAACACGCCGAGCTGGGAATATGGCGTGCTGGTCCAGGTCCGCGACCTGAGCCGTGCGCTGCGTAAAGACTTCGCCCGCTCGCAGTCGCAGTCCACCGAAGACGCCGACCTGGCCAAGGCCGAGCCGCGTTTCAACTTCGACAACAAAAGCTGGGTGCTGCCATCCAGTGAGTCCGAGTATCAGGAAGGCATCAATTCCCTGAGCCGTTATCAGGCGCGCCTGTCCGATCCTACTCAGAAAAGCGCGCTGTTCTATGCCCGCGCCGACAACCTGAATAACTGGTTGGGCGATGTCGGTACCCGTTTGGGTTCGCTGTCGCAACGGCTGTCGGCCAGCGTCGGCCGGGTCAAGCTCAACACCGCACTGAAAACCGAAGTCCTGGCCCCGGGGCAGGTGCCACAGGTCGACGAAGAAATCGTCGAGACCCCGTGGATGCAGATCGACAACGTGTTCTACGAAGCCCGCGGTCAGGCCTGGGCGTTGTCCCACCTGCTGCGTGCCATCGAAGTCGACTTCGCCGATGTGCTGGCCAAGAAGAATGCCACGGTCAGCGTGCGCCAGATCATTCGTGAACTGGAAGCCTCGCAAGAGCCGGTCTGGAGCCCGATGATCCTCAACGGTAGCGGCTTCGGTGTGCTGGCCAACCACTCGCTGGTCATGGCCAATTACATCTCTCGGGCCAACGCCGCGGTGATCGACTTGCGTCAGTTGCTCAATCAGGGCTGAGTCATGGTCGATAGCTCCGTTGATGACACGCGTGAGGCCGCCCATCGCGCGGCCTCCGATGCCGAACACATCGCCTGGGTCGACGAACAGGACAACCTGCTCGGCACTCTGGTGCGCTCCGACCTGCGCGAACGCGGGCTGATCGGGCGTGGCACCTACATCATGCTGTTCAATTCTGCCGGTGAGTTGTGCGTGCACCGACGCACCCTGAGCAAAGCGATATATCCCGGTTACTGGGATGTGGCGGCGGGGGGCATGGTGCTGGCCACCGAGACTTACGCCGAATCGGCGGCCCGTGAGCTGGAAGAGGAGTTGGGCGTGAGCGGTGTGGAACTGACCGCCCATGATCACTTTTTCTTCGAGGACACCGGCAACCGCCTGTGGTGTTCGGCATTTTCGGCGGTGTGGGACGGCCCGTTGATTCTGCAACCGGAAGAAGTGCTTGAAGCGCGCTTCATCCCGATCGATCAGGTGATGCTGGAAATTGAGCAAAAGCCTTACTGCCCGGACTCTTTGGCCGCCTTGAAGCGTTATTTGAAGGCTCAACAAAGCGGCGTCGCAAAGAAGGCATAAATTGGCGCCGATTGGCTCTTAGCAATCGGCGTTTTTGCCGTTACACTGCGCGACCTTTTCAAACTGAACCGGTATTGCTTGTTGTAGGCGCTGCCGCAGGCTGCGATCTGTTGAATCAAGATCAAAAGATCGCAGCCTCGTTGCACTCGTCAGCTCCTACACCGGGTTTTCCGTTTCAGTAGCGCTGCCCCTGCCTGAGTGGGGCTTCGCGGTCGATGGCTCCCTCCCGGGTTGCCGCGACCAGTCTTTGTCCTCCCAAGAGGATTGCCGGTGGCCAAAAAAGCCGCATCCTTCGCCGCCCTTGGTGGCTTGGTATTCTCCACCGACGCAGGTCGTCATTGCCCGGATTGCAGTAAGCCGGTGGATGCCTGCATCTGCAAACAAACCGTTATCCCGGCCGGCGACGGCATCGCTCGCGTGCGTCGCGAAAGCAAGGGGCGTGGCGGCAAGACGGTGACCACCATTACCGGTGTGCCGTTGGCCGAAGAAGCGCTCAAGGATCTGGCCACGACGTTGAAAAAACGTTGCGGGACCGGTGGGGCGTTGAAAGACGGAATCATCGAAATCCAGGGCGATCATGTCGAGCTACTCTTGGCTGAGCTGATCAAACACGGTTTCAAAGCGAAGAAGTCCGGCGGCTAGCAGCCTCTGTGAAAACCACCCTCGGCTTGATCCGGTCCCGATTCAACTCTGGTCTGGCGTCGTCTACATGGTTTTCACAGAGCCTGTTCTGACCGGTTTCTAAACTCAGCGCTGAATGCGAGGTCTATGGCCCTTGCATGCAGGCTAATCGTCATTTTCATTCTTTAGACTGCGCCGGCCTGAACTCAAGGCGACGCTCTATGACTTCTTTATAGGGGACTTCAATGTCCGTACGACGCACACGCAAAGACGATGGCAGCCAATGGACAGTTGCGGATAGCCGCAGTGTTTACGGGATTCGCCATTGGGGGGCCGGGTATTTCGCGATCAATGACGCCGGTCGCGTCGAAGTTCGTCCGAACGGCCCGACCAGTTCGCCTATCGACCTCTTCGAGCAAGTCGACCAACTGCGCCAAAGCGGTTTGTCCTTGCCTTTGCTGGTGCGTTTTCCTGACATCCTGCAAGACCGCGTGCGTCAGCTGACTGGCGCGTTCGACGCCAACATCGAGCGCCTGGAATACCAGAGCAAGTACACCGCGCTGTACCCGATCAAGGTCAACCAGCAGGAAGCGGTGATCGAAAACATCATCGCCACCCAGAACGTATCGATCGGTCTGGAAGCCGGCTCCAAGCCGGAACTGCTGGCGGTACTGGCGCTGGCGCCGAAGGGCGGCACCATCGTCTGCAACGGTTACAAGGACCGTGAGTTCATCCGTCTGGCGTTGATGGGCCAGAAGCTCGGCCACAACGTGTTCATCGTGATCGAGAAAGAATCCGAAGTCGGTCTGGTGATCGAAGAAGCGGCGTCGCTCAAGGTCAAGCCGCAGGTCGGCTTGCGCGTGCGTCTGTCGTCCCTGGCCTCGAGCAAGTGGGCGGACACCGGCGGCGAAAAATCCAAGTTCGGTCTGTCGGCAGCGCAACTGTTGTCGGTGGTCGAGCGTTTCCGCGCTGCGGGTCTGGACCAGGGCATTCGCCTGCTGCACTTCCACATGGGTTCGCAGATCGCCAACCTGGCGGACTACCAGCACGGCTTCAAGGAAGCGATCCGTTATTACGGCGAGCTGCGCAACCTTGGCCTGCCGGTGGATCACATCGACGTTGGCGGTGGTCTGGGCGTGGACTACGACGGTACGCACTCGCGTAACGCCAGTTCGATCAACTACGACATGGACGATTACGCCGGTGTCGTGGTCGGGATGCTCAAGGAATTCTGCGACGCGCAGAGCCTGCCACACCCGAACATCTTCTCCGAAAGCGGCCGTTCCCTGACCGCTCACCACGCCATGCTGGTGGTGCAGGTCACCGACGTCGAGAAACACAACGACGACGTGCCGCAGATCGAGAGCAAGGAAGAGCTGCCGGAAACCGTGCAGTGGCTGGTTGACCTGCTCGGCCCGACCGACATCGAAATGGTCACCGAGACCTACTGGCGCGCCACGCACTACATGAGCGATGTGGCCACTCAATACGCCGATGGCAAGCTGACCCTGGCCCAAAAAGCCCTGGCCGAGCAATGCTACTTCGCCGTTTGCCGTCGCCTGCACAACTCGTTGAAGGCCCGTCAGCGTTCCCACCGTCAGGTGCTCGACGAACTCAACGACAAGCTGGCCGACAAGTACATCTGCAACTTCTCGGTATTCCAGAGCCTGCCGGATACCTGGGCCATCGGCCAGGTCCTGCCGATCCTGCCGCTGCACCGTCTCGACGAAGAGCCGCTGCGCCGTGCCGTGCTGCAAGACCTGACCTGCGACTCCGACGGCAAGATCAAGCAATACGTCGACGAGCAGAGCATCGAAACCAGCCTGCCGGTTCACGGCTTGAACGACGGTGAAGACTACCTGCTGGGGATCTTCCTGGTCGGTGCCTATCAGGAAATTCTCGGCGACATGCACAACCTGTTCGGTGACACCGACTCGGTGAACATCTACCAGAATGCCGACGGCAGCGTGTACCACGCCGGTATCGAAACCCACGACACCATCGAAGACATGCTGCGTTACGTGCACTTGTCGCCGGAAGAGCTGATGACCCACTACCGCGACAAGTGCGCCAGTGCCCGCATCAGCGCCGCCGAGCGCACCCAGTTCCTCGATGCCTTGCGTCTGGGCCTGACCCGTTCGTCTTACCTGTCTTCTTGAGGTAAGGCGCCGCGCGCATCAGGTTGTCTGAAAATTCTTCGTACGTTGCGGAAATTTCAGATGGCCTGGTGCGGGGCTTCTCTTTTTTCTAGCGAAATGACCCACAGATCGGGCTAACCAAGCGATATGGTCTTCTTTTCGCGTAGGTCATTTCCTAAGTTGTACTTCGGCACTCTACTCGGCCATGTCTCTCAGCGAGAATCCCCGGCCGCCCCTCCTGTAGAGAATCGCCGATGTTCGATCCAGTCAACGAACCGTCATTTCGTCTGGATGTAGCGGGTCTGCCCGACTCCTTTGAGGTCTTGGCCTTTACCGGTAGTGAAGCCATCAGTGAGCCTTTTGTGTTCGATGTGGATCTGCTGAACGACGACCCGATGCTGGACCTCGCCAACCTGTTGTATCGCCCGGCCTTTTTGCACTTTGGAGCCAACGGCCAAGGTGTTCACGGGCGACTGCTGGGCCTCGTTCAGCTCGGTCATCGTGACGAACCCAGGCGCTGTCGTGTGCGCCTGGGGCCCAGGCTGGCCTGTCTGGCCCAACGCTTCAGTCAGCGCATCTTCAGCAATCGCTCGGTGCCGCAGATTCTTGCTCAGGTGCTCAAGGAGCACGGGATTACCGGCAAAGATTGCCGTTTCGACCTGAGCGGCCATTACCCGCCCCGGGATTTCTGTACGCAGTACCGGGAATCGGACCTGCAATTCTTCCAGCGTTTGTGCACCCAGGAGCGACTTCATTACTACTTCGAGCACCGCGCGCACGGGCACTGCCTGATCTTCGGTGACGGTCCTGGACAGTTTCGCCATGGTGAAGAGAGCCTCTTCGAAGGCGAGGCTGAACGACCGGGCGTGCATCGGTTCACGCTTCACGGCTGTGGGCAGACGGCCGAAGCACAGACGAACCTGGCGACGCTGCGCAGCGGTCAACTGATGCAGTTGTCCGGCCGTCCGGGCACGGATTGGAATCGACTCTGGCTGCTGACCCATGTCGAACATCAGGGAGGGCAGGGACCGGGACGCGCTTATAGCAATCAGCTCCGTGCCATTGCGCAGGAAGTGCCTTTCGTGGCGGCTCATCCGGTTGTCAAACCCAGGATGCACAGCTTGCAGCGGGCGTGGATAGTCGATGTCGACGAGTCTCGACCCGATCCCTCCAGACCGGTTGCCGTGCAGTTCGACTGGCTCTATCAGGGGGAGGGCGCAGCCCCCAGCCATTGCTGGTTACCGTTGGCGCCCGAGCTGAAAGGCTCGGGCGTCATGCCGTTGCGTGAAGGCGCGCAAGTACTGGTGAGCTTCATCGAAGGCGATCCTGACCAACCTTTGATCAGCGGATTTCTTGCCGGCGCACCGCCCAGCGCAGAGCCCGTCATACCTGACTTACACCCCGCCTCGACGACCGAATCCAGCCTTGCAGTCGACAATTTGCTGGGCTTGCTGCAATCCAGCGAGCCCTTGGTGCTCCTGTGCCTGCTGCCCGGCGGGGGCAGCTTCGCTCATTGCGCGCAGTCTTTGTGCACCTGCCGGGCGGCGACGCAGCTCGGCGAGAGCGGTGCGGCATGATCGCCGTTCAGGCGGCCGACCCGACCCCGCAATGGTTGTTACTCGATATACCGGGCGTGCCTCAGGCCGGTGTGAACCTGCGGCAACAGTGCGCTCATACCCGATGGTTCTGGTTGTTCGAAGGCACCGAGTTGCATCCGTTGCGCGAACACGGGCCGGCGCTGGTCGATCTTCGCGAATGTCCGGCGCTGGCCGAGCTGTGCCAACGTGAGCCACATGCCTGGAGCGGGTTGCTGCTGATCAGCGAAGCATCGCCGTCGCAGTTGCTGGAGCACTTGCGACGCATGCTGATGATCACCTTCGGCCTGCATCACCGGGCCTTGTTGAGTTACTACAACCCATGCACGGCGAGTTATTTTTTCGATGCCTGCGATGCTCTGGAGCTGAGTCGCTGGCTTGGTCCGATCGACCAGTTACGCTGGTTCGGTGGCACGTGGGCCGACCGGGCCATTGGTTGTCAGGGCTGGCAGCAGTTGTTCAATCCGCGGCTTGCCGTCCGGCCGCTGGCCGTCGAAGAGAGTCTCAGTGCGCGTCAGCGAGACACCTTGCAAACCTGCCTGCTGGAACAGCACGCCTGGCGCTGGAGCCGATCCACCGGCACCGACTACAACCGTTTATGGGCTCACCTGCAGGAAGGCCTGGCGCTGGGATTCAGTGAGCGCCCGGTGCTCGATGGCTGGTTGTGGTTGCGCTTGCAGCACCCCGACGCAGTGGTCGGGCGGCCATTGTCGGGAGCCACCCAGCAGGAGCGTCTCGATAGCCTGCGCAACCTGTGGCAGAACGATCAACCCTGAACGCGGTGAAGGCCGGCCCCGCTTGTCATCCTTTGAGCCAGCTGTCGTTCTTGCGCAAGTACCAGGCGAACGCGCCAAGGGTCAGGCTGCGCAGCAACATGAACAGCAGGAAGGTTATCCACAGTCCATGGTTGCCCAGGCCTTGCAACGCCCAGGCGAAGGGCAGCAGCAAGATCACCGTCAACAGCATGCCGTTGCGCATTTCCCGGGCACGGGTGGCGCCGATGAACAGGCCGTCGAGCAGGTAACTCCAGACGGCAAGCAGCGGCAGCGCGGCGAGGTAAGGCAGGTAGATGAACGCGGTGTCGCGCACGCTTTGAATGTTGGTCTGCATCTCGATGAACAAGTGCCCGGCGAACAGAAACAGCAAGGCAAACCCCAGGCTCGCCAGCAACGACCAGCCGCACGCCACCACCAGTGAGCGGCGCAGGGCCTCTCGATCGCGGGCACCGATGGCGTGTCCGCACAAGGCTTCCACGGCATGGGCCAGCCCGTCCAGCGCGTGGGCGGTCAGCAGCAGGCCATTAAGCAGCAACGCATTGGCGGCGACGGTGGCATCACCCAGCCGCGCACCCTGCACGGTGATCAGGAAAAACACTGACTGCAACGCCAGGCTGCGGATGAAGATGTCGCGATTGACCGCCAGCAATGGGCGCCAGCTCTGCCATATCGCCAGCGCTGCCCAGGCGATATGGCCGGGATAGGCGCGCAGGGCTTTGCGGGTCATGAACAAGCCGATCAGCGCGCCGGTCCACTCCGCGATCACCGACGCGCGGGCCGCGCCGACCACGCCCCAGTCCAGGCCGAGCACGAACCACAGGTTCAGCGCGATGTTGACCAGGTTGGTGCTCAGCAGAATCGCCAACGGAGCCCGCGCGTTCTGCGTGCCGAGGAACCAACCCACCAGCGCATAACTGGCCAGCGCCGCCGGCAGGCCGAACAGCCGCGTGTGGAAGAAGTCGCGGGTGAGCTGATCCAGCTCTGCCGACGGTTGCATGAAGTGCAGCGCGACCCCGCTCAACGGCACGCCCAATGCGCCCAGCAGAATGGCCAGGCCCATGGCCAACAACAGACCCTGCAGCAAAATCTGCCGCAACGCGGCGCCATCCCCACGCCCGGCAGCCTGGGCGGCGAAGCCGGTGGAGCCCATGCGCAGAAAACCCATGGCCCAGGCAAGAAAGGTATACAGACTGGCCCCCACCGCGACAGCGCCGAGCTGATGAGCATGGGGCAGATGGCCGATGACGGTGCTGTCGACCAGCGCTACCAGCGGTACGGAAATGTTCGAGAGAATCATCGGGGCGGCGAGCGCCCAGACTCGACGATGAGTCGGACGGTCGCGCCAGTCGGCAATCAGGTTGGACATGCAGGCTCCTTTGGGGGCGCATGCATTGTAGCGACACATTCGCAATCTACATCGTTCCATTGTGGGAGCGAGCCTGCTCGCGATAGCGGGCTGACAGTCAACCTGGATGTTGAATGTGCCGGCGTCATCGCGAGCAGGCTCGCTCCCACAGGGGATGGTGGGGTTAGTGAATAATCCAGCTCAGCAACCACAACCCCAGCAGCAACCAGATAATCCCCATGATGATCGATGCGTTCATGAAGGCGCGGATCGCTGCCCACAGCAGCATCAACCCGATGATCAGCGTAATGATGCTGACGATCGAAGTGTCCATGCCCAGTGCCTGGGCCAGCCCTTCGACAAAATTGCTGCCGGCGTGGCTCAACAGGTTGAACAGACCACTGAGGGCATCGATGATGAACCGGATGGCCGAACCGATTACCTGGCCGAGCCATTCGAAAAAGCTTTCTACCTGCATGTGTGCGTCCTGATGGAATGATGGCGTGGTTGCCGGATCCGACCGTTGGGCTATTGATCGTGCTGTCGAGTTCCCAAGGAGCTGTCGAAGGCTGCGATCTTTTTGGAGTATGGCGCAAAGTTCGCGGGCGTAACGTTGTCACTTGCCTTCACCCGCCATCCCCCTGAAGCTATACGCCTTCAGGAGAACCCGATGAACCTTGTTGAACTGACCGAACGCCTGCACGCCATTCGCGATCGCAATGATTGGCGGCAATTTCACAGCCCGAAAAACCTGGCCATGGCCGCGAGCGTGGAAATGTCCGAGCTGGTGGAAATTTTCCAGTGGCTGACCGAAGACCAGTCGCGCCAGTTGCCGGCGGACAAGCTCGCCCATGCCGGGCAGGAAATCGGCGACATCGTGCTGTATCTACTGCTGCTGTGCAGCGAGTTGGGGTTGGACATGAATGAAGTGGTGCGCAGCAAACTCGCGGACAGCGAACGGCGGTTCAGCTGATGAGCGACCGTCATTTCGATCAGTTGGCGACCCGTTTCGCTGAAAAAATCTACGGTGGCGCCAAAGGCGCGATCCGTCTTGCCGTATTGCAGGCCGACCTGGCCGAAACCCTGCCGGACCGCCCGTTGCGCATACTGGACATCGGCGCCGGCCTGGGCCACATGTCGCTGTGGCTGGCTCAGCGCGGTCATCAGGTGACCCTCGCCGAACCCGCCGAGCCGATGCTTGAAGGTGCCCGTCAGCGCTTCGCCGACGCCGGGCAGACGGCGACGTTCATTCAGGCGCCGTGGCAGGATCTGCTCGGTCAGCTCACCGAACCCTACGACCTGGTGCTGTGCCACGCCGTGCTGGAGTGGTTGGCCGAACCCCATGCGATTTTGCCGGTGCTGCATCAGCTGACGAAGCCGGACGGCTGGTTGTCCCTGGCGTTCTACAACCGTGACGCGTTGATCTACCGCAACCTGCTCAAGGGCCATTTCCGCAAGATGCGCAAGAATGACATGGCCGGCGAGAAGCAGAGCCTGACGCCGCAGCAGCCACTGGATCCACGGGAACTGGCGGCGCAACTTGAGAGCATGTGGCAGGTCGAAACCCAGAGTGGGGTGCGGGTTTTTTACGACTACATGCCGGTGGAGTTCCAGGCCCGCGTCGAACTGCCGGACTTGCTCGAAATGGAACTGGCGCACCGCCGTCACCCAAGCTTCGCCGGGCTTGGGCGCTACCTGCACTGGATCTGTCGGCCGATCTGACCGGAGCGCGAAATGAAAAATCGTTCAGGGTTACTGGTGATCTGTCTCGGGTTGGCGGCCTGCCAGGGCAGCAACCCTTATGTCGCGACGTCCAATCCTCTGCCACCAGCCCCCCCGCAGGCCGCCAGCACCTTCGACCGCAGCGCCTACCCGGCGGCGCCACGGGATTACGGGCGCTATCGCAGCTGGGCCTGGCTCAACGGGCACTTGCCACCGGGCACGGCTTGGGCCGACTCGGAGCAAGTGGCCGAAGCGGTCAGCAATGCCCTCGATCAACGCGGCTTGCGCCCGCTGCACGACAACCGCCCGGCGGACCTGTTGGTCAGCGCCGACCTGCATCTGGAAACCCGCTTGCGTCAGGTCCAGGACGACTATGGTTACGGCGGGGGGTATTACGGCGGCGGTTACAACCACTACGGCAGCGGTTACGGCATGTACAACACGGTGCCGGTCATTCGTACTTATCAAGTACAAGTGGTGGTGGTGGTGCGCGTCGATCTGTTCGACGCGAGCACCGGCCAGCCGGTGTGGAGTGCCAGTGCCGAAACCAGCAATCAGGGCAACCAGAGCGAGCGTGCCGATGCCATTCGCGAAGCTGTCGAGAAGGCCATGTCGGCGTATCCTCCTGGCTAGGGGCGTTCTCAATTTTTTCCCCGACGGGGAAGCTGATTGAGAACGCTCCCTGGCTTCCTGTTCAGGAAGTCTCCCGCAGGCGCATGTCTTCTATCGGAGAAAAATCATGTTCCGCAATCTCGCTTTACTGACCATGGCCGCACTGCTCACTGCCTGCGCCGCCAACCAGGTCAATCATGACTTCGATTCCAGCCGCGACTTTGCTGCCTATCGTAGCTGGAGCTGGAAAGAGCCCGCCGTGCAATACCGTCCCGAAGACCCGCGGATCATGAGTGACCTGACCGAACAGCGCATTCGCCTGTCCGTTGCCGATCAGCTGGATCAGCGCGGCTTGCGCCCGGCCGCCGCGGGTGCCACCTCGGACCTGAAGGTGCAGACCTACCTGATTGTCGAAGATCGCCAGCAACAAGTGACCACTAACTATGGCGGTGGTTGGGGTAGCCCATGGAACGGGTACTGGGGCGGGCCGATGTACAACGAAACCCGCAACGTCAGCTATAAGGTGGCGACCATCCAGATCGACCTGCTCGATGGCAAGGACGGCAAACTGGTGTGGCGCGGCAGCGACGAGCAGACGCTCAGCCGCACACCGAACCCGCAGGATCGCAGCAATACGATCCGCGAGACAGTCGGGCGGATACTGGCGAATTATCCACCGCACTAGACCTTAACCCTCTGACATCACAGTTCCCTGTGGGAGCGTGGCTTGCCCGCGAAGAACGAAAACGCGTCATTCGGGGTGCCCGACGTGGGTGATCTGATCGCCCGTGACAATCGGCAGTTCGATACAAAACCGCGCGCCCTCGGACGAGTTTCCGACGCTTAGCTTACCGCCCATGTTCTCGACGATGCCGTAACTCACCGACAACCCGAGCCCGGTGCCGACGCCCACCGGTTTGGTGGTGAAGAACGGCTCGAAAATCCGCTCCAGCAGCCGTGGGTCGATACCGCCGCCGTTGTCCTCGATCCATAGCCGCACCGTGTGTTCATCGCGCTCGGCGTACACCGAAATCCACGGTTTGAATGCCGGGTCGGCCTCGCGTTTGTTCAGCAGCGCATCCCGGGCGTTGACCATCAGGTTGATCAGCACCTGTTCCAGTTGATCAACGTAACCGCGCACCTGCACTTCAAATCCGGTCTCGCTGACTCGCAGTTCGACGCCTCTGCCGCGCATGCCTTCGGACAGCAGCGACAGCGTGCCCTCGATGGCTTGAGCCGGGTTGAACGGATGCTGCTCGACCTCCGAGCGCCGACCAAATACACGCATGTGATCCACCGCCCGCGCCGCGCGCTGGACTTGCGCGTCGATGCAGTTGAGTTTGTCTGTCAGGTAATCGATTTGCGCATCACCATTGCTCAGGCGCTTGAGCACATTGACGATGGCCATGCGCATCGCGTTCAACGGCTGATTGATTTCATGGGCCAGCCCGGTGGCCATTTCGCCGAGCAAGGCTTGCAGAGATTCCAGGCGCTCCAGTTGCAGATGGTGCTGATGCTCGCGCAAGCGCTCAAGCAGTGGCCCGGCCAGGGCGGCGGTGAGTTGCAACCAGTCGCGTTCGCTCAGATCGGGGGCACGCTGTTGCACCGGGTAAAAACCACAGAGCAACCAGGCCACCACGCCTTGGGCATTGTGATAGGGCACCGCGAACCCTTCGGCATTGCCGAAGATGCTTTGCAGGCGCGGGTATTCGCTGGGGGTCAACGGCTGGGGCGCTGATCCATTCAAACTGTCGAGACCGGTGCCCAGGCGTTGATTGATGTCCCACAATCGGGGTGCATCGAAGGCCGTGTAATTCTGGTGAATCAGCCAACCCTCGGCCTGTTCGTCGAGCAAGGCAATGGCCATGCACGGGATCTGAAAGCGCAGGGCCAGGCCTTGCAGTTGGTCCGCCAGCACCTCGGGCAGGCGCGTCAGGCTGCACAGGCGCAACGGTTCGCTGACCTGCGCGGCGAGCAACTGGCATTGCTCGCGGCTGCGCGCTTGTCGGCGTTCGAGCAGCAGGTCGCCGATGTCGATCAACTGCAGCAACCAGTTGTCACCCAACGGCTGCACCCAGCCACGCAGATGCAGGGGTTGTTCGCCGAGGCTGAAAAAATCCAGGTCCAGGCTCTGTCCCTGCCACTCGGCAGGCGTGCCTTCGACCGACAGAACACTGTGGGGCATGAGGTAATCGAGCAGACGGGGCGGCTGCGCGCCGGGCATTTGTTGCGCCAGCAGATGCCGTAACGGGCCGGTCAGGTGAATCACTCGACCTTCGCCATCCAGATGCATCTGCACACCGACACTGTGTACGCTCGGGGCGTCCGGAGCGATCGGGGGCTGTGGCGATGGGCGATTGAGCAGGCGCCCGAAGAGCTTGTCTCCGGTCCTCAAAATTGCAGGCTCGATCGGGCGCTGGCCACATTGAAGTTCAGCGCGGCGGGAATCCAGGCCAGTTGCCGACTCAGTTCGGTGGTGGCAACGGTTCGCACGGCGGTCTCGTAATTGGCGGTGCTCGGGTCCAGCGCCACACTGCGGCGCACTGCTTCGGCCGTCGATTGATTGAACGATTGCATCAGCAACAGCGGCAGGCTGTAACTGACCAGCCCATAAAACACAGCGAAGAAAATGATGAACACCAAGGCGAACTCAATCGCCACGGCACCTTTTTGTTTGTGGGGGAGGCCTGTTTTCATGAGTGCGTCTACCCTGACCATCACAACGTAGTATCAGCATAGAATCATTCAACTAAAACGGACGTTTTTTAACCGGTGCATAGCTTTGGCGGCATTGGCCTTCACCTTGCCCGGTTATGCATTGAGACGTCTGGGGGCAGGTGACGTGAAACTGATGGCGACACTGGGCCTCGCGACGGACGGTATGCACCGGCTCGGCGGTTTCATCGGCGCCGGATTGGCCAGCGCGCTCTGGCTGCTGCTGGCGCCAAGACTCTGGCTGTATATCGGTCAGAGGTTTAGGGACCGTCTTCGTTACCTGGGGCCTGGAACGTCAAAAAAGCAGCCTTTGCGCCGTTCGTACTGGTGGGCATGTTGCTCACACTGGCCTCGATGCATTAGTCGTGGGGGGCACCTGTTCTATGTACATAGTTGGAAAGTGCGTCTACTTTCAAAACAGTTGTTGTACAGCCTGTGGTCGTCGGTACAGGAACGGTCAAGCCAGACTTGGCATGGAGTGACACGTGAACAAAGTTACCTCGGCAATAAAAGTCCTTGTGGTCGATGACGAACCGTTGATTGTCGAAGAGCTTTGCGAGTTCATCGAGCGCAATGGTTATCGCTGTGTTGCTTGTCAGTCTGGCAAGCAGGCGATCGAGCGTTTCAATGAGTACGAGGATATTGGCCTGGTGCTCTGTGATTTGCAGATGCCTGACATGGATGGCATTCAGCTCGTTCAAGCGCTGCAACAAATATCCGGTAAACACCGGGCGTTCGAAGCGATCATGCTCACCGGCCACGCAGACAAGCAGGATGTGATCAAGGCCTTGCGCGCCGGGTTCGCCGATTACTATCAAAAGCCGATTGATCTGGATGAGTTGCTCGAAGGTTTGCAGCGCCAGGAAGTGGTTTTGCAGGAGCGGCAGAAAAACCTGCAGTTGGGGCATTTGAGTCAGAAGCTGCAATACCTTTGTGAGTCGATCGACGAGTTGTATCAGGATCTGGACAAGGTGCGCCGGGGACCGTCCTCGGCGTCTTTGTCTGATTCGGCTGACGGTGCATTCAGTGAGGTCGAGCGGGTGGAGATGCCGGCGGTTTTCAATCAGCTGTCGCCGCGGCAGCTGGAGGTGGCGCGGTTGGTGGGCAAGGGGCAGACCAATTATCAGATTGCCTGTGAGTTGGGGATTACCGAGAACACGGTGAAGCTTTATGTGTCGCAGGTGTTGCGGTTGACGCATATGCATAACCGCACGCAAGTGGCGTTGGCGTTGTCGCCCGGTAATGGCGGTGTGCGACGGCTTACCGCGCACTGAGTTTCTGGAGTACGCCGCTCCTACACGGAATATGGTTTCTCCTGTAGGAGCTGCCGAAGGCTGCGATCTTTTGATCCTGGCGGCCTGACGGCCGACCAATCCCTTGCAGATGCACGCCGACCACTGTGGGAGCGAGCCTGCTCGCGAAAGCGGCCTTACAGGCAACGATGTTTATGGCTCGGTAAAAACATCAGAACCTTCCCACATGTTTTTCAGGTTGCCCGTCGGAAGCTGCGTCTCTAGCCTTTGTCCGTCGCTGCAAAAATTCAGTGATCGGGTTTGGTCGCCCGGGTTTAGAATGGCGCACAGTGCCGCGCGAGCGGTTTTTTTGTGCTTGCTTAATGGCGAGCTGTGCGTGGGAGGGCCTAGGCCCTGCCGGGTTTCCATTCCCTGGTCGACCAACCTGCGTACAGTTCGCCACCCTTCTGCTTGGTCGCAGTAGTGGCGAACTCCAAACCTCGAATGGAGTTTCACCATGATCAAACCAACCCCGAATCCCCCAGAAACCGACAACGTTTCCCCTTACGAATCTGCTGATTCAAAAGAATTCCACGACGCCGCTAACCGCGCGCTCGACCACTACCTCAATCCATCCGCCCTCAAATCCCCCGTGGCCCGCAAGCCGAGCACGATGTACATGATTGCGCCGGATATCAAAGACGAAGACCTGTTGGCCCACATCTGTGAATCGTTGGCCCAGGCCAGCGTGATGGCGAGTGATTTTGCGGGGTATCTGGAAGGGCCGCACCGGCACACGGCGATGGCGATTCAACAGATCGTCATGCTGGCAGAACTGGCGGCGAACCGGATGCTGGATAACGTGGGTGTACCAAAACCTGCGCCACACAGCTGACCCCTTGTAGGAGCGAGGCTTGCCCGCGAAGGCGGTCCGACATCCAACATTGATGTCGTCTGACACACCGCTTTCGCGAGCAAGCTCAGCTCCTACAATTGAACCGTGTGCATCTGCGAGAGATGGGTTGGCTGTCAGGTCGCCTTCGCGGGCAAGTCGGATCGCCGCACCGCTCGCTCCTACGGGATCGCCGTTGGCCTTTCAATGAGCAAAGGCCCGGCCCAGAGCGGTGAAGCTGGGGCCGGCCAGTACGATCAGCAACGCCGGGAAGAGAAACAACATCGATGTTCACAACGCTTCAAGTCGCGCTGTGATTTGACTGCTGTCAATGGGCAGTCATTTGCCAATCCCGCAAAGGGCTTCTAACGTCAAGGCTTAGTCCATTGCAGGTGTTACCCCATGAACGCTCCAGCGCTCCCTCGCCAACAGCTGCTTCTGGTCGATGATGAGGAGGATGCGTTACTGGAACTGGCGGAGTTGCTGGAGGGCGAGGGCTTTACTTGTTTTACCGCAACGTCGGTCAAACTCGCCCTTAATCATTTGACTCGTCATCCTGATATTGCACTGGTGATTACTGATTTGCGGATGCCGGAGGAGAGTGGCATTTCGTTGATCAAGCGCTTGCGTGAGCATACGGCGCGGCAGCATTTGCCGGTGATTGTGACGTCGGGGCATGCGGATATGGATGATGTGAGTGATATGTTGCGGTTGCAGGTGCTGGATTTGTTTCGCAAGCCGATTTATCACGTGCGGTTGTTGGAGACGTTGAATAATTTGTTTCCGCAGCCTCGGGATTTGGTGAGTTCCTGATCTACGGTCAAGATCGAAAGCCAGGATCAAAAGATCGCAGCCATCGGCAGCTCCTGCACGGACTATGCGTTTGCCCTGTAGGAGCTGCCGAAGGCTGCGATCTTTTGATCCTGGCGGCCTGACAGCCGAACAATCACGCAACAGGCCGCCACTGCCCCACCATATGCTCAATCCCCCCCGCGCCCATCAACTGAAAATCCCCGCTGGAACCTGCCGCGCTGGACATCAGTGTCACTTCACTGGGAAGGCGCACCGGTTTCCTGAACTGCACCGCAATCTCGACGTTGGCCGTCGGCAAATGATCGGTCAGGGCTGCCAGCGTACGTGCCTTGTTCCACAGGCCATGGGCGATGGCGCTGGGAAAACCGAAGAGTTTTGCGCTGATCGCACTCAGGTGGATCGGGTTGTAGTCTCCGGACACCTTGGCGTATCGGCGGCCAATGTCCGCGGGTGCTTTCCAGTGGGCCACTTCGGTCAGTGACAATGTCGATGCAAACGCCTCCTCGACGGGCTCGCCTTCCAGTTTGACGCCGCGACAGAGCATCTGGCTTTCAGCCTCCCACAGCACGCCCAACTGGTCGTCGAGCGTCGTTACCAAATCGAATGTCGCCCCCTTGGCGTGGGGTTGCAGATTCTGCACCTTCACGCTGACCCGCACCCGGTGCACGCCGCCCATGGGGCGCAAGATGCGGATGCGATTGCTCAAGTGAATCAGCCCCAGCAACGGGAAGGGAAACGCTTTGGCCGTGAGTAGCTGCATCTGCAAGGCAAACGCCAGGATGTGTGGATACGTCGGTGGTAGCAGCCCGTTGTCGGCAAAACCACACACCTTGCGATACGCCTCCAGGCGTTTCGGATCGACATTGACCCAGCAGTGATAACCCAGGTCAGGCAGTGTGGTGCCGGTGATTTTGCGTCGCGTTGCCGCTTTCACATACAGCGTCTGCAGGCCCGGTTCGCTATTGAGTGTGTGCCAGTCGGTGGTCATGGTCAGGCTCCCAACGCGCTTTGCCCGCAGACGCGCAACGCTTGCCCGCTAAACGCTCCGGTGCCCGGTTGCGCCATCCAGGCCACGGCTTCGGCGACGTCTTGCGGCAGGCCGCCCTGGCCCAACGAACTCATGCGCCGCCCGGCTTCGCGCACGCCGAAGGGCAGGTGCGCGGTCATTTGGGTTTCGATGAACCCTGGCGCCACCGCATTGATGCTGATACCGCGCTCAGCCAGCAGCGGCGCCCAGGCCTGGGCCAGGCCGATCAGCCCGGCCTTGCTCGCCGCGTAATTGGTTTGCCCGCGATTACCGGCGATGCCGCTGATGGACGCCAGCAGGATCACTCGGCCGTCGTCGCGCAAGGTGCCGCTGTCGAGCAACGCCTTGGTCAGCACTTGCGGCGCGTTGAGGTTGACCGCCAGCACCGCGTCCCAGAATTCCGGGGTCATGTTGGCCAGGGTTTTGTCCCGGGTGATGCCTGCGTTGTGGACCACGATGTCGATGCCGTCGGGCAAGTGTTCGATCAATTGTGCGGCGGCGTCTTCGGCGCAGATGTCCAGCGTGATGCCGCGCCCGCCGAGGCGTGCAGCCAAGGCTTCGAGATCGGCTTTGGCCGGTGGCACGTCGAGCAGGATCACCTCGGCGCCATCGCGGGCCAGGGTTTCGGCGATCGAGGCGCCGATGCCGCGAGCCGCGCCCGTCACCAGTGCCTTGCGCCCTGACAAGGGGCGAGTCCAGTCCATCACCTGCGCCTCACACGCCTTCAAGCGTATGACTTGCCCGGAAATGAACGCGCTTTTGGGCGAGAGGAAAAACCGCAATGGGCCTTCCAGTTGATCTTCGGCACCTTCACCAACATAGATCAGCTGCAAAGTGCCGCCGCTGCGCAGTTCCTTGGCCAGCGAACGGCTGAAACCTTCCAGGGCGCGTTGGGCGCTGGCGGCGAACGGGTCGCTCAAGGTCTCTGGCGCCCGGCCCAGAATCACCAGATGCGCATGGTGATCGAGGTTTTTCATCAGTGGCTGGAAGAACTCGCGCAGCTGTTTCAACTGATCGACCTGCACCAGATCACTGGCGTCGAACACCACGGCCTTGAGTTTCTGGCCGTGGCCGGGAATCCACGCAGTGGCCAGGGTCGGATCGGTGCCATAGCTGTAAATCGTGTCGGTCAGGCGGTTGGCGAGCGTGCTGACTTTTTCCGCCAACGGGCCACCGCCAATCAACAGCGCCCCCTCGATAGGCCGCAGCCGGCCTGCTTGCCAGCGTTCCAGTCGTACCGGCGACGGAAGACCCAGGGCTCCGACCACGCGATGGCCGATGGACGAATTGGCGAAGTCGATATAGCGATCAGACATGGATTACGCTCCAGTAGCCGGGGTTGAAAGTGTGGACCACGAATGGCAATTAGTCGCTCGGCCCACGAGATAAGGCCTACGCTTGATCATTGCAGGTTAGTTTGTAACGGGACTTTCGGGGAGTGCAGAACCTGTGGGAGCGGGCTTGCTCGCGAAAGCGGTGTGTCAGTCAACAGAGATGTTGAAGGTGATGGCCCCTTCGCGAGCAAGCCCGCTCCCACAGGGTTTGGTGTTCATAGTTGATTAAAAGGAGCTTTTTCATGACTCAGCTGCGTCGCGTCGCGATTATCGGTGGTAACCGTATCCCCTTTGCCCGGTCCAACGGGCCGTACGCCACTGCCAGTAACCAGGCGATGTTCACCGCAGCGCTGGAAGGTCTGATCGAGCGCTATAACCTGCACGGTGTGCGCATGGGCGAAGTGGCGGCGGGTGCGCTGCTCAAGTATTTGCGCGATTACGGCCTGACCCGCGAATGCGTGCTGGGCTCGCGGTTGTCGCCGACGACGCCGGCCTACGACATCCAGCAAGCCTGCGGCACGGGGCTTGAGGCGACATTGTTGGTGGCGAACAAAATCGCCCTGGGTCAGATCGAATGTGGCATTGCCGGCGGCGTCGACACCGCCTCGGACGTGCCGATCGGGGTCAACGAAAGCCTGCGCAAGATCCTCCTGCAAGCCAACCGCGCCAAGAGCACCGCCGACAAACTGAAAACCTTCCTGCAACTGCGTCCCCGACACTTGATGCCCGACTTTCCAAGCATCGGCGAGCCGCGCACCGGCCTGACCATGGGTCAACACTGTGAATTGATGGCCCAGACCTGGAACATCCCGCGCGACGAGCAGGATCGGCTGACCCAGGAAAGCCATCAGAAAATGGCCGCGTCCTACGCCGAAGGTTGGCACAACGATTTGATGACACCGTTCCTCGGTCTGACCCGGGACAACAACCTGCGCCCGGATCTGACCCTGGAAAAACTGGCTTCACTGAAACCGGCCTTCGAGAAAAGCGCCAAGGGCACCCTGACCGCGGGCAACTCCACGCCACTCACCGATGGCGCGTCGGTGGTGCTGCTGGGCAGCGAGGCGTGGGCGAAGGAGCGCGGCTTGCCGATCCTCGCCTATTGGCGCGACGGCGAAGCGGCGGCGGTGGATTTCGTCAACGGTGCCGAAGGGCTGCTGATGGCGCCGGCTTATGCGGTGCCGCGTTTACTGGCGCGCAATGGCCTGACCTTGCAGGACTTCGATTATTACGAAATCCATGAAGCGTTCGCCGCGCAGGTGCTGTGCACACTCAAGGCCTGGGAAGATCCGGAGTTCTGCAAAACCCGCCTCGGCCTCGACGCTCCGTTGGGTTCCATTGACCGCAGCCGCTTGAACGTCAAGGGCAGTTCACTGGCCGCCGGGCATCCATTTGCCGCCACCGGTGCGCGCATCGTCGCCAACCTGGCGAAGCTGCTGGACGCGGCGGGCAAGGGCCGAGGGTTGATCTCGATCTGCGCAGCGGGCGGCCAGGGCGTGACGGCGATTATCGAGCGCTGATTGCGGATTGCTGATTACTGGGGGTTGAGCACGGCCGCGCGTTGCTGCGCGGCCAGTTCCCGGTTGCGGTTGGCGTAACCCTCGGCCATCACCGAGCAGACGATCAGCTGCAATGGGTGATAGATCATGATCGGCAACAGAATCAAGCCAAGGCCGGGGTTGGCGCCGAAGATCAGCGCCGCCATCGGTGCACCGGCCGCCAGGGATTTTTTGCTGGCGCAGAACACCGCGGCAATCTCATCGGCAGGGCTGAACTTCAGCGCGTGAGCGGTGCGGGTGGTCATCCACAGAATGATCGCCAGCAGCATCGCGCTGCCCATCAACGCCGTGAGAATCACGCTGTTGCCCTGTTGTTGCCACATCCCCGACACCATCGAATTGCAAAACGCCGCGTACACCAGCAGCAGAATCACCAGTTTGTCGGCGACGTTGGTGTAGCGCTTGTGCCGAGCGAAGAACTTGCCAATCAACGGCCGCACCAACTGGCCCAGCACCAGCGGCAACAGCAACATCGCGCACAAATCGAGCAGGGTCGAACCCAGATCGATGCCGCCAGCGCCGCTACCGACCACGAAACTCACCAGCAACGGTGTCAGAAAAATCCCCAGCACGCTGGACAGGCTCGCGTTGAGAATCGCTGCCGGTACATTGCCGCCCGCGCTACCGGTCAGGGCCACGGATGAGGAAATGGTCGAGGGCAGGGCGCAGAGGTAGAGGAAGCCGAGCATCAGCAGCGACGGAATGTGCGAACCCAGCAGTTTGTCGCTCAGCAGCCAGACCAACGGAAACACCGCAAAGGTGAAGGTTTGAACCATCACGTGCAGCTTCCAGTTTTTCAGGCCGTGGCGGATCTGCTCGCTGGAGAGGTTGACCCCGTGCAGGAAGAACACCAGGAACACGCCGATGTTGATCACGTACTCCGCGTGCATCCCGCCGCCGGTGGCGCCGAAGCTCGGGAAAAAATACGCCAGCAGTGTGGCGATCAGCATGCCGCACAGGAACCAGTCGGTGACCACGCGTTTGAGGTGTTTGAAGGCATGCATAAGTGGCACTCAATACATTTGTAAGAATTGATGACTTAGCCTAACGTCGGCCCCATCAGCCGTCTTGCGACACAAGGCCAATCAATGCCGACTAACGGACAACTTTCCCTCGAACGGACCATCCCGGCGCTGACGACGTTGCCGCGACCGTTGTATGCCCGGGCGGAAAGTCTGAATGCCGGCTCATGGACACCGCCTCATCGTCACGATTGGGTGCAGTTTTCCTACGCCATCAGCGGCGTTCTCGGCGTGCACACCGCCGAGGGCAGTTTCTTTGCGCCGCCGCAGTGGGGCATCTGGATTCCGGCGGATCTCGAGCATCAGGTCGTGACCTCGATGCGCGCCGAGATGCGCAGCCTGTACGTGCGCCGCGAGGACTGCCCATGGGCCGATGGGCGTTGCCGGGTGCTGGAAGTCACGCCATTGGCGCGGGAGTTGATCAAGCGTTTTTGCCTGTTGCCGGTGGAGTATCCACAGGGTGACAGCCAGGAGGCGCGATTGGTGGGGGTGTTGCTGGATCAGTTGGCGAGTCTGCCGGAGGTGGGATTTTCCCTGCCGCTGCCCCGGCATGAGCGGTTGCTGGGTTTGTGCAATGAACTGATCGAAAACCCCGAGCGCACGGTGACCTTGCAGGAGTGGGCCGAGCGTTTGGGCACGTCGGAGAAAACCCTGATGCGCCTGTTTCAGCGTGAAACCGGGCTGAGCTTCCGCGGCTGGCGGCAGCGCATGCGGCTGCTGTCGTCATTGAGTTTGCTGGAAGAGGGCGACAGCGTGACCAATGCCGCGTTGTCTTGTGGGTATGACTCGACGTCGGCATTTATTGCGGCGTTCAAGGGATTGTTCGGGTTTACCCCGGGGGAGCTGTTTAGGCAGTGATGGCCTCATCGCGAGCAGGCTCGCTCCCACAGGGTTTTGCACTGTCCTTGTGGGAGCGAGCCTGCTCGCGATTGGCCGCGAAGCGGCCACCGGGATTTCGGATCAGGTTCTGAACCGCCGAACCAACCCATCCAGCTCATTCGACAACCCCGCCAGGCTCTGAGAATCCAGGCGCGCCGAGTTCGCCAGTTCCGCCACCAACTGCGCATCGCCATGAATCTGGCTGATGTGGCGATTGATGTCTTCGGCCACTTGATGCTGTTCCTCAGCCGCCGTAGCGATCTGAGTGTTCATGTCGCGAATCACATCCACCGACTCACGGATCTGCCCGAAGCTGCTGCGCGCTTCGCCGATGCGGGTCACCGATTGCTGAGACACTTCCAGGCTCGCATGCATCTGCTGTGTCACCTGGCTGGTGCGCTTGGCCAGGTTGCCGAGCAGCCCGTCGATTTCCGCTGTGGAATCAGCAGTCCGTTTGGCCAGGGCGCGAACTTCATCGGCCACCACCGCAAATCCGCGACCCTGTTCACCGGCCCGGGCCGCTTCGATGGCGGCGTTCAGCGCCAGCAGGTTGGTCTGTTCGGCGATGGAACGAATGGTCCCGAGGATCGACTGAATGTCATTGCTGTCGCGCTCAAGCTGCTGCATCGATTGCGCCGACTGTTCGATTTCCTGGCTCAAGCGATCGACACTGCTCACTGCGGCATCGATCTGCTGCTGACCTTCACGCGCCTGGCGCTGGCCGCTGTCGGCCGACTCGGCGGCCTGGCTGCAAGAGCGCGCGACTTCGTTGGCGGTGGCGACCATTTCGTGGAACGCCGTGGACACCATGTCCACCGCTTCACGCTGACGCCCGGCGGCTTCGGCCATGTCGCTGGACACTTGCGTCGAGCTCTGGGACGTGGCGAGGATCTTGGTCGCGGCGCCGCCGATGCTTTGGATCAGATTGCGAATCGCCGCCAGAAACTGGTTGAACCAGTTCGCCAGTTTCGCGGTTTCGTCGCTGCCACGGATGTGCAGGTTCTTGGTCAGGTCGCCTTCACCCTGGGCAATGCCTTCCAGACCGCTGGCCACGCTGCGGATCGGCCGCACGATCAGGCTGGCGAAACTGGCGCCGACAGTGGCGAAGAGCACCGCCAGTACCGCCGCGATGATTGCGATCAGCCAGGTCAGTTGAGTGGCCGAGCTCATCACGTCGGTCTGCTTGATCAGGCCGATAAAGGTCCAGCCCAGTTGCTCCGACGGCCAGACGTTGGCCATGTAGCGCTCGCCATTGAGCTCGACTTCCACCAGTCCTTTGCCGGCCTTGGCCAATTGCGCATAGCCGTCGCCGAGGCTGTTGAGGGCCTTGAAGTTGTGTTCCGGTTGCTTCGGATCGACCAGTACTTTGCCGGTGTTTTCCACCAGCATCAGGTAGCCGGTTTCGCCGAGTTTGATCTGTTTGACGATTTCGGTGAGCTGCTTGAGCGTCACGTCGATGCTGACCACGCCGCCGTTGCTGCCCAGTTTGTTATCGATGGTGCGCACGGTGCTGACGTAGGTCGCGTCATCCTGAGCCCAGTAATAGGCCTCGGTGCGCAACGGCTTACCGGGTTTGGCCTGCGCGGCTTTATACCAGGGGCGCTGGCGCGGGTCGTAATTGCTCAGCTTCGCATCGTCCGGCCAGGACACGTAACCGCCCGCTGCGGTGCCAAGGATGGCATAGGCATAAGCCGGATGGCTGTTGCCCAGGTCCTGGAGGAGGGCGAAGACCTTTTTGTCCGACTCGCCTTGGGGAATGCTCTCGGCGTTGGCGCTCATGTAGGTCTTGAGGCTGTCGTCAGAGTTTTTGATCAGCGGTTGGGTGGCCAGGTAATCGACGTTCTGGCTGATGCCGTCAAAGAACAGCTGCATGGCATTGCTGACCTGACGAATCTCGCGGCCGCTGCCGTCGACAAAATTATCCTTGGCATCGCTGCGCAAGTTCAGCACCACGAGGGTGGCGACCAGCACCACGGGCAAACAGGCGATGATTGCAAACGCCCAGGTCAACTTCTGTTTGATGTTCATCCGCGCTCCAGTTTTTTCTTGTAGGCCCACGCAGTGCAGATGACTCGCGGATTATTGGCAGCCGAAAACGTTTGATAGCCCAATCCTTGGGTTCGCCCTCGTTGGGGCGATTGTCGGACAAATCCTTTTCTCTCTAATGACTTCGGCTGAGGAACGTGGAAATTTAGGTCTGTCGAGAAAAAAACGGCGAAGGGTCGGGATCCACGTGTCAGATTCTGTCGCAAATGCCCCTGTAGCCCTTCATCAACAAGTGGCGCAGGCTCGGCTATGATCCTGAGCGCTCAATGGGTTGTGCCCGATTATTCCGGCACATTGTGTGCTTCTTGATGTTCATGGGAACGTTCATAGGTCGGCAACCCCTCCCGCGAATGAGAGGATTGCCGTATAACGAATGACTTTCGCGTGTTTGGTAATAAAGGACCCACAATAAAAGCTGATGAAGACTCCAAAACGCATTGAACCCCTGATCGAGGACGGTCTGGTCGACGAGGTGCTGCGCCCACTCATGAGTGGTAAAGAAGCAGCTGTTTATGTGGTGCGCTGCGGCAACGAGCTGCGTTGTGCCAAGGTCTACAAGGAGGCGAATAAACGCAGTTTTCGTCAGGCGGCCGAGTATCAGGAGGGCCGTAAGGTGCGCAACAGCCGGCAGGCTCGCGCGATGGCCAAGGGCTCCAAGTTCGGCAAGAAAGAAACCGAAGACGCTTGGCAGAATGCCGAAGTGGCGGCGTTGTTCCGTCTGGCCGGTGCGGGCGTTCGGGTTCCTCAGCCTTACGACTTCCTTGAAGGCGTGCTGCTGATGGAACTGGTGGCCGACGAGTACGGCGACGCCGCGCCGCGTCTGAACGACGTGGTGCTGGAGCCGGACCAGGCACGTGAATATCACGCGTTTCTGATTTCGCAGATCGTGCTGATGCTGTGTACCGGTCTGGTGCACGGTGACCTGTCCGAGTTCAACGTGCTGCTGACGCCGACCGGCCCGGTCATCATCGACTTGCCGCAGGCGGTGGATGCGGCGGGTAACAACCATGCGTTCAGCATGCTGGAACGGGACGTGGGCAACATGGCGTCGTACTTCGGTCGCTTTGCACCGGAGTTGAAACGCACCAAGTACGCCAAGGAGATGTGGGCGTTGTACGAAGCCGGCACCCTGCACCCGGCCAGTGTATTGACCGGCGAGTTCGACGAGCCGGAAGAACTGGCGGACGTCGGCGGGATCATGCGCGAGATCGAGGCGGCACGTCTTGATGAAGAACGTAAGCAAGCGATTCGAGCTGCTGACGACGCGCCACCGAGCAAAGCCGAAGAACCGCCTCCGCCCTGGATGCAGTGATCGGTTGACTCAAAACCCGGCTTCGGCCGGGTTTTTTGCAATCCTCTGATCTCCTTGTAGGAGCTGCCGAAGGCTGCGATCTTTTGATCTTGTTTTAAGAAGCAAAGTCAAAAGATCGCAGCCTTCGGCAGCTCCTACAAGGGCCAGGAACATCCCCACATTCAAGGATTGATTGTGAACATCCCATCCACCCGCAATGCCCGACTGATCATCGCCGCCCGGCTGATTTCGGACTTCGGCGCTTTCCTCAACATGGTCGCCCTGGCCACTTACGTTTACCTGCTCAGCAACAGCGCCATGAGCGTCGGTATCTTTCTCGCCAGCCGTGTCGCCGGGGGAATCTTTGCCAGCCTGATTGGCACCCGGTTCTATCGCCGCTGGGCCGGGCGCCTGCCGCTGATTGCCTTCGACCTGCTGCGCGCCGGTTTGCTGGGGCTGCTGCTGGTACTGCCAGTCACCCAACAAGCGCTGCTGTTACCGCTGATCGCGTTCGGCCTGGGGTTCGGCAACTCGATGTTCGCCATCGGGCTCAACAGCCAATTGCCGCACATGATCGACAAGGCGCAACTGCTCAAGACCAACGCCTGGATAACCTCTGCATCGTCTGCGGCGATGGTCGGTGGGAGTCTGGTGGCGGGGTTGTTGGTGGCGGGGTTTGGCTTTGAAACGGTGTTTGCCCTGAACGTGGCCACTTACCTGCTGGCGGCGTTGTTGATTGTGCCGCTGCGGTTTTCCAGACCGGCACTCAGTGACGAGCCCCTTCACCAACAAGGCGAATGGTCGGCCCTGCGTCAGGGTTTGCGCACGGCGCCGGTGCTGACGGCGATGCTGGCCGTTGCCATGGCCGACACTTTGGGCAGCGCCGCGCACAACGTCGGCCTCCCGATCATTTCAAAACTGCTGACACCCGAGTCGGCCAGCACCACCCTGGGCCTGATGCTGGCGGTCTGGGCCATCGGAAAATTCATCGGAGCGAGGATCGCCAGTCGCCTGAAAGGTACGGACAACGCCCACCTTGAACGGCGATTTTTCTTCGGCGTGTTGCTGATGTCCTGCGGCTTCATCCTGATGTTTCAGCAGCAGACCCTTTACGGCTTGCTGCTGTTCTCGTTGCCTGCGGGCTTGGGCGACGGCTTCTCGGAAGTCGGCCTGATGTCGCGCCTGCAACGTGAACCGGACAATCTGCGCCTGCCGATTTTCAGCTTTCTGACGCTGCTGCAAATGACCGGGTTCGGCATTGGCATGTTGATCGCCGCGCCGTTCTATTCGTGGTGGACGCCCGGCGCGGTGGTGCTGTTGTTCCACGGCATTCCCCTCACCACGTTGCTGGTGGCGAAGGGGTTGGCGCTCAGGAGTGAGCGGGTTCGGCGCAGCAGCCCGACGCCAGCTCCTTGAGGATCGGGCAGTCCGGGCGGTGGTCGCCGTGGCAATGTTCTACCAGGTCTTGCAGGGTGTCGCGCAGTTGGCCGAGTTCGCGAATCTTCTGGTTCAGCTCGTCGATGTGCTGACGGGCCAGCGCCTTCACATCGGCGCTGGCGCGCTGGCGGTCCTGCCAGAGGGTCAGCAGTTTGCCGACCTCTTCCAGTGAAAAGCCCAGATCCCGAGAGCGCTTGATGAACGCCAGGGTGTGCAGATCGTCGTCGCCATAGACCCGGTAGCCGCTGTCGGTGCGATGGGCCGCCTTGAGCAGGCCGATGGACTCGTAATAGCGGATCATCTTCGCGCTCAGACCGCTCTGGCGGGCCGCTTGGCCAATGTTCATCGGTTGTCCTCCAGGTCTTTGGGTTTCCAGGTTTTCAACAGTAACGCATTGCTCACCACGCTGACGCTCGACAGCGCCATGGCCGCGCCGGCCAGTACCGGGTTGAGGAAGCCGAACGCCGCCAGTGGCAGGCCGATCAGGTTATAGACGAACGCCCAGAACAGGTTCTGCCGAATCTTTGCGTAGGTCTTGCGGCTGATCTCCAGCGCCGCCGGCACCAGCCGTGGATCGCCGCGCATCAGGGTGATCCCGGCCGCGTGCATGGCGACGTCGGTGCCGCCGCCCATGGCGATGCCGATGTCTGCCGCGGCAAGCGCCGGTGCGTCGTTGATGCCGTCGCCGACCATCGCCACCACGCCGGTTTTTTTCAGTGCGGCGACGGTGGCGGCTTTGTCCGCCGGCAATACTTCGGCGTGGACATCGCTGATGCCCAGCGCCTCGGCGACCACTTTGGCGCTGCCGCGGTTATCACCGGTCAACAGGTGGCTGCTGATGTTCCGTGCATTCAGCTGTTGCACTGCTTGCAGGGCGCCGGGTTTGAGTGTGTCACCGAAGGCGAACAGGCCCAGCACTTGTGGTTTGGGGCTTTGTTCGATCAGCCAGGACAGGGTCCGGCCTTCGGTTTCCCAGGCGCTGGCGGAGTCAGCCAATGGCCCGGCGCTCAGGCCGCTTTCTTCCAGAAGACGCCGATTGCCCAACGCCAATCGTCGACCCTCGAGGCTGCCGGCAATGCCGCGCCCGGTCAGCGATTGACTGTCGCTGACATCAGCCACGGTCAAGCCGCGTTCGGTGCAGGCATCCAGCACAGCCTTGGCCAGCGGGTGTTCGCTACCGCGTTGCAGCGCACCGGCCATTTGCAGCAAGGCCGCTTCGTCACCCTCGATGGCGCTCAAATGCGCGATACGCGGCGTGCCCGAGGTCAGCGTGCCGGTCTTGTCAAACACCACGGCGCTGACTTCATGAGCACGCTCCAAAGCTTCGGCATCCTTGATCAGAATCCCGTAGCGCGCGGCCACACCGGTGCCGGCCATGATGGCCGTCGGCGTGGCCAGCCCGAGTGCGCAAGGGCAGGCGATCACCAATACCGCGACCGCATTGATCAAAGCGGTTTCCAGCGGCGCGCCGTACAGCCACCAACCGATCAGGGTCACCAGCGCGATCAGCAGCACCGTAGGCACGAACACCTGGCTGACTTTATCCACCAGTTTCTGGATCGGCGCTTTCGCCGCTTGCGCGTCTTCGACCAGGCGAATGATCCGCGCCAGCACGGTTTCTGCACCAAGCGCCAAGGTTCGAACCAGCAGCCGACCCTCGCCATTGATGGCACCGCCGGTGACCTTGTCGCCCGGTTGTTTTGGCACCGGCAGGCTTTCGCCGCTGATCAGGGCTTCATCGGCGTGGCTCTGGCCGTCCACCACTTCGCCATCCACCGGGAAGCGTTCGCCGGGTTTGACCATGACCAGATCGTTGAGGCGCAAAGCGCTGATCGCAACGTCCTGCTCGCGGCCATCGATCACCTGAATGGCTCGTTCCGGGCGCAAGGCCTCCAGAGCGCGAATGGCGCTGGCGGTCTGGCGCTTGGCGCGGCTTTCCAGGTATTTGCCCAGCAACACCAAGGCGATCACCACCGCCGAGGCCTCGAAATACAGGTGCGGCATGCGACTGGCTGCAGTGGCCCACGCGTAAACGCTCAAGCCGTAGCCGGCGCTGGTGCCCAGGGCCACCAGCAAATCCATGTTGCCGGCACCGGCGCGCACGGCTTTCCACGCGGCGATATAGAAGCGCGCGCCGAAGATGAACTGCACGGGGGTGGCCAGAGCAAATTGCACCCACGCCGGGAGCATCCAGTGCACGCCGAAAGGTTGCAGCACCATCGGCAGCACCAGCGGCAGGGCAAGGGCGATGGCCGCCAGCAAAGCCCAGCGTTCCCGGTGCAGGCGTAGCTGTTGATTATCGACTTGCGGGCGTTCGACTTCCCAGACGCTGGCGGAGTAACCGGCCTTGGTCACGGCGCCGATCAGGGTTTGCGGGTCGACCTGGCCGAGTAGTTCGAGGTGCGCACGTTCGTTGGCCAGGTTGACGCTGACACTTTTGACCCCCGGCACTTTGGCCAGCGCCCGTTCGACGCGGCCGACGCAGGACGCGCAGGTCATGCCGTCGATGCTCAATTCCAGGGACTGTTGCGGCACGCTGTAACCGGCCTGTTGCACCGCGTCCATCAAGGCCGGCAGGCTGTCACTGGGTGCTTGAACCCGGGCCTGTTCGGTGGCGAGGTTGACGCTGACGGCCGTGGCGCCAATGACTTTGCTCAAGGCACGCTCGACACGTCCGGCGCAACTGGCGCAGGTCATGCCGGCAATCGGCAGATCGAAAGTGGTGGATTCGGACATCGGTCACGCTCCCTGTAGAAATTGCCTACAGGATCAACCTTGCCATGCGGGCAAGGTCAAGCGCCATATGAACATCGTAGGAGCGAGGCTTGCCCGCGAAGGGGCCGTAACATTCAACATCAATGCTGACTCTTATGGCCTCTTCGCGGGCAAGCCTCGCTCCTACGGGTAGGTGGTGATCAATACTCGAGGGCGGCAGGCTTGAGGTACATCCCTTCCTGCGTCATCGCAATCCGGAACTTCAACACATCCCCGGCCTTGAGCGTGATGTTCTGCGATCCCGGCGCGAGCATGCCCGGGTTGCAGCCCGGCGCCTGGCCTGGCAACAGTTTGAGGCGCAGGGACACATTGCCCGGCGGCAGGTTGAACGAGGTGCTCTGTTCCTGGAACAGCCGCGCCGATAACTGATCCTGGATGTACACGCCGATCTCGCAGGAAGTCGACACTTCCAGGCGCTCGCGGGAAATGATCAGCACACCGTAATCCTCCCCGGCGGCTTGAACCGAAGGTGTCGCGGCTAATAGGCTGAGGAAGCCAAACAGGCTGAGAGCTGACCAGCGCATGGCTGAATCTCCTGATGTCGAGTCATAGATGGACGCAGCTTGGCCGAGCGCGGCGCCGAATGCCAGCCCGGCAGCTTGCTTGAGAACTTGACCTTGCCATGGTGGCAAGCTCGAGACTGGCCCCAACCCTCATCAGTGGGCTTCATTAAAGGAGTCATCCCATGCAAGTGTTCAACGTTGAAGGCATGTCTTGCGGTCATTGCGTCAAGGCCATCACCCAGGCGCTGCAAGCCAAGGATCCCGCAGCCAGCGTGCGTATCGATCTGGCGGCAAAAGAAGTCGGCGTTGAAAGTGCGCTGACAGCCGAGCAGGTGATCGCCGCGATCAGCGAAGAGGGTTATGGCGTCAAACTGGCCTGAGTTTTTTAATAGTTAGCGACCTAACGGAATGTTCAAGGCGTCCTCGCCCGGCTAGACTGTCGGCCTGCCGATCCATGCCAACCTGCATGCCTAACCTGGACGCCTGATGAACTTTCGCACAATCCTGATTCTCGGCGCCTTGAGCGCTTTCGGTCCGCTGGCGATCGATTTCTACCTGCCGGCATTCCCGGCAATGGCGCTCGCTTTCGGCACCGACGAAAAACACGTTCAACTGACCCTGGCGGCCTATTTCCTCGGTTTGTCCATTGGCCAACTGGCGTACGGTCCGGTGGCGGATCGCTTTGGGCGACGCCTTCCCTTGCTGGCAGGTGTCGGCTTGTTCACCGCGGCGTCGTTGGCCTGTGCTTATGCGCCGAGTCTGGAGTGGCTGATTGGCGCACGTTTCGTCCAGGCGCTGGGCGGTTGCGCGGGCATGGTGATTTCGCGGGCGGTGGTCAGCGATAAATGCGATGCGGTAGGTTCGGCGAAAGTCTTTTCACAATTGATGCTGGTGATGGGCCTGGCGCCGATTCTTGCGCCGATGCTGGGCGGGTTGTTGGTCAATACGTCGGGCTGGCAATCGATCTTTCTTGTGCTGACCGGTTTCAGTGCATTGGCAGGATTGGCGGTGACCCTCGGGCTGCCGGAAAGTCTGCCGGCCCATGTGCCGCGCCAACCGTTGTCGGGCGCGCTGCGTCAGTATGGTCGGTTGTTGGCGGACCCGATCTTCCTCGGTCATGCACTGACCGGTGGCATCGCCATCGCCGGGATGTTTGCCTACATCGCCGGTTCACCGTTCGTGTTCATCAAACTCTATGGCGTGCCGGCCGAGCATTTCGGCTGGTTGTTCGGTATTAACGCGGCGGGTTTCATTCTGGTGGCCCAGGTCAATGCCCGGATGCTGGCCAAGCGCGGTCCGGCCTTTTTACTGGCGCGTACCGTCTGGTTCTATCTGGCGGGCGGTTTGGCCCTGTTGGCGGTCAGTTCGTTGCACACCGTGCACTTGTGGCCGTTGTTGATCCCGCTGTTTATCTGCATCGCCAGCCTGGGTTGCATTGTTCCCAATGCCTCGGCCTGCGCCATGAGCGGGCAGGGCGCACGGGCGGGCAGTGCCTCGGCGTTGCTGGGTTGTCTGCAATTCAGCGTCGCCGCCGGGGCCGCAACGCTGGTGGGGGTTTTGCACGACGGCAGCGCCATGCCGATGGCCATGGTCATCAGCTTGTGCGCAATTCTGGTGGTAAGCGCGGCGATGCTCACCCGCCGTCTGCAAAATGCCCGGGCGCTGACGCAAGCCCAGGTCTGAGGACGGACTCAGCCAGCAGTGCGATGCTGACGGTCGGGAATCTGATGGGGGGCGTGCAAGCGTGCTTCAAGCGTTTTAGTGAAGGCCAGGGCTTCGGCTTCACTGCGGAACGTCACAGCGTGTTGATCCAGGCGGACCTGCCACTGAGATTTTGCCACTTCTTTTATCAGGATATTCATTACCGATCTCCTCTCGTAAAAGACGTCACGTAAAAGATTGCCCCACAGAGATGTCGATTGTAGACCTGAATACGATCGCAATTGTGACAACGGTCAACTCTCTGACTGACGGCAACAGGGATCGGCGTCATCCCGGATATTTCGGTCGTACCCTGTAGGCGCTGGCGAAGGCTGCGATCTTTTGATCTTGTATTTTTAAAAGCAAAATCAAAAGATCGCAGCCTTCGCCAGCTCCTGCAAAGGCGGCTCTTCAGAACCCTTCAAGCACAATCTTGCCCTTGGACTTGCCGCTTTCCAGCAACTCATGGGCACGCCGCAGATTGGCCGCGTTGATGGTTCCGAAGTGCTCGCCGACCGTGGTTTTCAACGTGCCTGCATCGATCAGCGCGGCGACGCGGTTGAGCAGTTTGTGTTGCTCGATCATGTCTGCGGTTTCGAACAGCGAGCGGGTGTACATGAACTCCCAGTGCAGCGACAGGCTTTTGCGCTTGAGCTTGGTCACGTCCAGCGACTTCGGATCATCGATCAGCGCCAGTTTGCCTTGCGGCGCCAACGCCTCTACCAGTTGATCCAAGTGTGCATCGGTCTGGGTCAGGCTGGCGACGTGGGTCACCTGCTCGAACCCGGCACGTTTGAGTTCTGCACTCAGCGGCTGGCTGTGATCGATCACCTGGTCGGCGCCCAGGTCACGCACCCAGCTTTGGGTTTGCGAACGGGAAGCGGTGCCGATGACTGTCAGCCCGGTGAGCTGGCTGGCCAGTTGCGTGAGGATCGAACCGACACCCCCGGCGGCACCGACAATCAACAGGCTCTGGCCTTCATCGGTTTTGCCTTCGCGCACTTGCAGGCGTTCGAACAGCAGTTCCCACGCGGTGATGGCGGTCAGCGGCAGCGCGGCGGCTTCGGCGAAACCGAGGGTTTTCGGCATATGGCCGACGATTCGCTCATCAACCACATGCCATTCACTGTTGCCGCCGGCACGGGCGATGGAGCCGGCGTAGAACACCTTGTCCCCGGCCTTGAACAAGGTCACTTCGCTGCCGACAGCCTTGACCACACCGGCCACGTCCCAGCCCAGCACTTTTGCCGCGCCATCTTCAGGCTGGACGTTTTGGCGAACCTTGGTGTCCACCGGGTTGACCGAGATGGCTTTGACCTCCACCAACAGGTCGCGCGGGCCGGCGACCGGTTCTGGCAGTTCGATATCTTGCAGGGACTTTTCGTCGCTGATGGGCAAGGAGGCGTAGTAGGCAACGGCTTTCATGTGGGGCTCCTGGAAAGTGCTGGAAGAAGGAATCAAGCCACGGTGCGCAGGCGCTTGAGGTCGAAGTGTTCGAGGAAGTCGCCGGCCTTGGCGCGAAAGTTCTGAATGTGGGCGCTGGCGTCATGGGCTTGCAGGGCTTCGTCGCCGCTCCAGTGTTCGATCATGTAAAAGGCCAGGGGATTGGCGAGGTCTTGATGCAGGTCGTATTGACTGCAACCGGCTTCGGCGCGCGTCGGTTCCAGCAGCGCACGCAGATGCTGTTCGAGGGCGTCCTGCTGACCGGGTTTAGCGATGAGGGTGGCAATAGCGGTAAACGGCTGGGACATGGTCGACTCCGGAAACGGGATGATTTCAATGGGAGAGATGATTGGTTATTTCTCTGCAAGATAAAACCGGCTAAAAGAGCAGTCTCTTTCAATATTTTTTTGATAATCGAGTTGATGATGTTGCGTTTCGATGACTTGCAGTTGTTCGTTCGAGCCGCAGACCTGGGCAGTCTGTCGGCGGCGGCGCGGGGGATGGATATGTCGGCGGCGGTGGCGAGTGCGGCATTGAAGCGCATCGAACAACAACTCGGCGCACGCTTGCTCGCCCGTTCTACCCGCAGCTTGCGCCTGACCGCTGAAGGCGAGGGCTTTCTGGAATACGCCCGTGCAGCCTTGAGCAATCTCGATGAGGGTCGCCGCTTGCTGGCCAGCGGGCAGGATCAGGTCAGCGGGATTCTGCAGCTGTCGGCGCCTTCGGATTTCGGTCGCAACCTGCTGTTGCCGTGGCTCGACGAATTTCAGCGTGAGCATCCGAAACTCACCGTACGGTTATTGCTGGGTGACCGCATCGCCGACCTGTTCCGTCAACCGGTGGACATTGCTTTGCGTTACGGCGAACCGGAAGACTCGAGCCTGGTGGCGTTGCCCATCGCCGCGCAGAACCGCCGTGTGCTCTGTGCTGCGCCGAGCTATCTGGCCCGGCATGGCGAACCCCGGCAGCTGGAGCAACTGGCTCAGCACAATTGCCTGTTGTTCATGCTCGGTAGCCGGGTTCACGATCACTGGAGTTTCCACGATGGCAAACGCGAAGTGAGCCTGACGGTCAGTGGCGATCGCTTCAGTGACGACGCCGATGTGGTGCGTCTGTGGGCCGTGGCGGGGGCGGGGATTGCGTACAAGTCCTGGCTCGATGTCGCCGCCGATGTGCTGGCCGGTCGGTTGAAAGTGCTGATGCCGGAGCTGCTCTGCGAGCGCGCACCGCTGAATTTGCTGTGCGCCCATCGCGCACAATTGAGTAAGCCGGTGAACCTTTTGCGGGAAATGCTTGCCAGCCGATGCGCTCGGATAAGCAGTCAATTTCCGACGATATCGGGTATTGATCATTAGTCGCAGGCAAATAGCGAAATTTCTGTCAGCAACTATCACCACCAATGGATTCCCGAGGGCAGGAACCGGCGGTTAACCCGCTTATACTAGCGCTCGCCTCATGTACGCACCGTCGACCTCGCAATGGCGAGTTCGCGTTCGATTCGGTCAGCCCCCATGGTCATCACCGGTCCTTCGCTGCACCCGCGAAGCAATGGCCTGGGTGAGTGGGTGGCTTTGCCGGTTTATGGCGGTTTTCGCGTCTTGGCCGACGACACATTACTGGTCAAGATGTCTCTGAGCAGTAGACGAAACGATTCAACAGGGAGTGAATACATGGAACATGCACCTTGCATCAGCCAGATCGCCACGTTGCTGGCTGACCCCAAGCGCAGCGCAATGATGTGGGCCTTGATGGACGGCTCGGCGCGACAGACCGAAGAGCTGGCATTGCTGGCCGGCCTGTCGCCGTCTTCGGCCAGTGCGCATTTGGGGCGTTTGTCCGCCGGAGGTCTGTTGAAAGTCGAAACCCGTGGACGCAAACGGTTTTTCCGGCTTGCCGCACCTGAAATCGGTGCCGCGATAGAAGCCTTGGCCAGCGCTACCCTGGCCAGTACTCCCCAGGACATTCCAGACATCTTCAAGCGCCCGAGCCCAATCGCCAAACCTCAAGCGGCACCGTCGTCACTGTTGCGGGCCAGGCTTTGCGACGATCACCTGGGAGGCACCCTGGCCGCCGATCTCTATCAACGCCTGCTGGATGCTGGCTGGATCGAACAATTCGATCAGCGGGTCATGATCACGCACAAGGGCGCCACGCAATTGGCGACACGCGGTGTGTTCATCCAGGCGCTGGCCCACCGTAACGGTCGAGTGGCCTGCGCTTGCCCGGACTGGAGCGAAAGACGTCCGCACATGGGTGGCTCATTGGGCGCGGCGTTGTTGCAGCTGTTCATGCAGTCCGGCTGGCTGAGCCTGCCCAACGATTCGCGAGCCTTGCAGATCACCGCTGCGGGGCAACGTGAAATCCATCGATTCGCCAAGGAAACCGAGCTGGAACTGGCGCTTTAGAGCCATTGAGGCGCGACGTCCGGGATCCTGGGTTTCAGGCGTCGTTCAGAGCTGTGGCCAGGTCGCATCCAGCAATAACCCCCATCCGCTATCGCGCACACTCGATCCGGGGACTTTCGGATTGGGGGAATGTGGCATGGAAACACGAAGCTTCAGCGCGGCAGAACGATTGGAACGGCTGCCTGTCAGCGGTTATCACCGCATCATTTTCATCATCATTGCCCTGGCGTTTTTCTTCGACTCCATGGACCTGGCGATGATGACCTTCCTGCTCGGCTCGATCAAAACCGAGTTCGGCTTGAGCACGGCACAGGCCGGGTTGCTGGCCAGTTCGAGTTTCTTCGGTATGGTCGTGGGCGCGTCGCTGTCGGGCATGTTGGCCGATCGCTTCGGGCGCAAACCGGTGTTTCAGTGGAGCATCGTGTTGTGGGGCATCGCCAGCTATCTGTGCTCCACGGTGCAGAATGTCGAAACGCTGACACTGTTCCGAATCCTGTTGGGGATCGGTATGGGCATGGAGTTTCCGATAGCCCAGTCGATGCTGTCGGAGCTGATTCCAGCCAAACGCCGTGGGCGTTACATCGCGTTGATGGACGGTTTTTGGCCGCTCGGTTTCGTCGCCGCCGGGGTACTGTCGTACTTCCTGTTGCCGGTGATTGGCTGGCGCGACATTTTTCTGGTGTTGGCGGTACCGGCGGTGTTCGTCCTGGCGATTCGTTTTTTTATTCCCGAGTCACCTCGCTGGCTGGAACAGGCCGGGCATCATGACGCGGCGGACAAGGTCTTGCACCGCATCGAAGCGCGGGTTCGGGCTTCACTGGGCCGTGCGGATTTGCCTGAGCCGATTCGTCTGCCACAGGTGGCGAGTCACCCGGGTACTTTCTTCTCTGCGCTGCGGCAGATCTGGTCGCCGCAATATCGCCAGCGCACGATGATGATCTGGAGCGTGTGGTTCTTTGCCTTGCTGGGTTTCTATGGCCTGACGTCCTGGCTCAGCGCATTGTTGCAACAGTCGGGTTTCGCGGTGACCCAGTCGGTGTATTACACGGTGCTGATTTCCCTCGGCGGGATTCCCGGTTTCCTCATGGCTGCCTGGCTGGTGGAGCGGTGGGGGCGTAAACCGGTGTGTGTCGTGACGTTGCTCGGCGGCGGGGTTATGGCGTTTCTTTATGGCCAGAGTGCGGTGTTCGGCGGCAACGTCAGCCTGTTGATTACCTCGGGGCTGCTGATGCAGTTCTTCCTGTTCGGCATGTGGGCGGTGCTCTACACCTACACCCCTGAGTTGTACCCGACGTCGGCACGGGCCACGGGCTCGGGGTTTGCTTCGGCCATCGGTCGCGTGGGGTCGTTGCTCGGGCCATTGGTGACCGGGCTGGTGTTCCCGATGACAGGGCAGGGCGGGGTATTTGCGTTGGGAGCGATGTGCTTTGCGATTGCGGCGGGGGTGGTGTGGATGTTCGGGATGGAGACCCGGGGCAAGACGCTGGAAGAGTTGAGTGAGGCAGAGGTCGTTGGCTGAACATAGTCCCTGTGGGAGCGAGCCTGCTCGCGATGAGGCCATAACATTCAGTATCAATGTTGAACGTCAGTCCGCTATCGCGAGCAGGCTCGCTCCCACAGGTTTATTTGGTGAACCTTACGGTTTCACCAACCGCGCATCCAGGCTGTTCTGCGCCAGGCGCTTGGCCTGATCCTGGGTCATGCCCAGATCGGTGTACAGCGCGTGGAAGTTCTCGGTGACATACCCGCCGAAATACGCCGGGTCATCGGAGTTCACCGTGACCTTCACACCGCGTTCGAGCATGTCCAGGATGTTGTGTTGGGACATGTGATCGAACACGCGCAGTTTGGTGTTCGACAACGGGCACACGGTCAGCGGGATCTGCTCGTCGATGATCCGCTGCATCAAGCGCTCGTCTTCGATGGCGCGCACGCCATGGTCGATGCGCTGGATTTTCAGCAGGTCGAGGGCTTCCCAGATGTACTCGGGCGGGCCTTCTTCACCGGCGTGCGCCACGGTCAGGAAGCCTTCGCTGCGTGCACGATCGAACACTCGCTGGAACTTGCTCGGCGGGTGGCCCATCTCCGAACTGTCCAGGCCCACGGCGACAAACGCATCGCGGAATGGCAGTGCCTGGTCGAGGGTTTTCTGCGCTTCGTCTTCGCTCAGGTGGCGCAGGAAGCTGAGGATCAACCCGTTGGTGATACCCAGTTGCTGTTCGCCATCCTTCAGTGCGGCGGCGATGCCGTTGAGCACCACTTCGAACGGGATGCCACGGTCGGTATGGGTTTGCGGGTCGAAGAACGGTTCGGTGTGAATCACGTTCTGCGCCTTGCAGCGCAGCAGGTAGGCCCAGGTCAGGTCGTAGAAGTCCTGAGAGGTGCGCAACACATCGGCGCCCTGGTAATACAGGTCGAGAAACTCTTGCAGGTTATTGAAGGCGTAAGCCTTGCGCAGGGTGTCGACGTCGCTCCATGGCAGGGCGATCTTGTTGCGTTCGGCCAGGGCGAACAGCAACTCAGGCTCCAGCGAACCTTCCAGGTGCAAATGCAATTCTGCCTTGGGCAGAGCGTTCAGCCAGTCGTACATTTTTGAAATCTCGTCAGGTGCAATGAGGGCATTCTACAGATGCCCGTGGAAACAATGAGCAAAACCTGACCAGCCGGTTCATTACACAGCTTCCTGTTCCCGCCGATAGACGTAGGTATCGGCGAAGCGCGACAGCAGGAATTCGGCGCAGGTGGTGGCCGGATACTTCGCCGGATGCTGGTCGTCCTGGCAACCGGGCAGGCATTCAATGGCGGTGTCTGGATGCGGTTCGGCAAAGAATGGCATCGAGTACCGGTCCACCCCCAGCGGGCTGATCACGCGGTGCGGCGTCGACAGGTAACGGTCGTTACTCCAGCGCGCCATCATGTCGCCGAGATTGACCACGAACGTGCCCTCGATCGGCGGCGCATCGATCCATTCGCCCCGCACGTTACGCACTTGCAGACCGCCCGCGGCATCCTGGTAGAGCAGGGTGATGCAGCCGTAATCGGTGTGAGCACCGGCCCCTTGCTGATCTTCGGTGCTGGCGGTGTGGCGCGGCGGGTAATGAATCATCCGCAGCACGCTGACCGGTTCTTTGAAACGGCTATCGAAGAAGTCGCGCTCGATGCCCAGTGCCAGGGTCATGGCCCGCAGCAGGGTTTGGGCGAGCGCCTGCATGTCGACGTAGTGTTGCTCCATCAACGATTCCCAACCGGGTATCGACGGATGACGGTTGGGACCGCGCAAGGGTTTTTCCGCCAGCACCTCGGGATGACCGGCCGGCAAGTGCAAGCCCATGTCGAAGGTTTCCTTCAGGTCACTGGGTTTGCTCGGATCGAGTTGCTCGGTGGCGATGGCGCCATAACCGCGGTGGTGACGAGTCTGGGTGATGTCGATTTTGAGTTTTTCGGCGGCGGGCAGGGCGAAGAAACGTTGGGCGTGGCCGAGCACAGCGTCGATGCGCGACGGGGCGATCGGGTGGCCTTTTATGTAGAAAAAGCCCCATTCGCGGCAGGCATGGTCGATTTGTGTGGCGATCGATTTCCAGGCGTTTTGATCAGCGCTGTAGAGCGGGCTGATGTCGATGATTGGGAGTTGGTTCATGCGCAGTCCTTAAGAACGCTGAAAATCCATTGTGGGAGCGAGCCTGCTCGCGATGAGGCCATTACATTCAGCATCAATGTTGAATGTCCGTCCGCTATCGCGAGCAGGCTCGCTCCCACAGGGTTTTGTGTTCGGCCGGAATTACTTCGGTATCTCGGCCTTCATCCCTTCGACGTAGTAGTTCATCGACGCCAGTTGCGCATTGGTTGCCGTCGCGCCCGCCGGGATTTTCTCCACGCCGGCCTGGTCCTTGATCGGCCCGGTGAACGGATGCAGCGCGCCGCTCTTGATGTCGGCAATGATCTGCTCGGCTTCGGTTTTCACCGCGGCTGGCACCAGGTCGCTGATCGGCAGCTCAACCGTACCCTCCTTCAGACCGCCCCAGTAATCCTGGGATTTCCAGGTGTGGTCGAGCACGCTCTGAGTCGCCTGAATGTAGTGCGGCCCCCAGTTATTGACGATAGACGTCAGCACCGCTTTCGGCCCGAAGTGCGCCATGTCCGACGCATATCCGACGGCATACACGCCGCGACGTTCGGCCGCCTGGATCGGTGCCGGGCTGTCGGTGTGCTGGAACACCACGTCCACGCCCTGGTCGATCAACGCATTGGCAGCGTCAGCTTCCTTGCCCGGGTCGAACCAGGAATTGACCCACACCACTTTGATCTCGGTGCCCGGGTTGTACTTGTTCAGGGCCAGTTGGATGGCGTTGATGTCGCGGATCACTTCTGGAATCGGGAAGGAAGCGACGTAGCCGATTTTCTTGGTCTTGGTCATTTTCGCTGCGAGGAAACCGCCGACGTAGCGGCCCTCGTAAGTGCGTGCCAGGTAAGTGCCAAGGTTCTTGTCCTGCTTGTAGCCGGTGGCGTGTTCGAAGGTCACTTTGGGAAATTGCTTGGCGACTTTCAGGGTCGGGTTCATGTAGCCGAAAGACGTGGTGAAGATCAGGTCGTATTGGTCCTTGGCCATGTTGCGGATCACCCGCTCGGCATCGGCGCCTTCGGCAACGTTCTCCACATAATTGGTGGTGATCTGCTCGCCGAATTTCTCCGCCAACGCCTTGCGTCCCTGTTCATGCTGATACGTCCAGCCGTGGTCACCGATCGGGCCGATATAGACGAAGCCGACTTTCAGCGGGTCGGCGGCACTGGCGGTCAGGCTGGCGCTCAGACCGATGGCTGCGGCGACAGCGCAAAGTAGCTGCTTCAACGGACGTTTATGCATGAACGGGAACTCCATTTTGTTGTGAGATGGAGGAGGGCAATGCAAATTGCTGACCAACAGGACAACAAAATCAAAAGATCGCAGCCTGCGGCAGCTCCTACAGGGGTACGCGAAATCATGTAGGAGCTGCCGCAGGCTGCGATCTTTTGATGTTCAATTCACCACAGAACCATCCCGGTGCGCCCTCACCAATCCACGCCATCCACTGGTGCGGGCGCCTCACACAAAACGGTGGGAGCGGTGTTGTGTCAGGTACCGGCGATCAACTGCCGAGCCGCCTGGCTATGATCGGCAATCAACCCTTTCAGATCCAGCCCCTCAACCTGTCCATCGATCACCCGCCACTTTCCGCCGACCATCACCCGGTCCGCTCGATCCGCGCCGCACAGCAGCAGCGCCGACACCGGATCGTGGCTGCCGGAGAAGCGCAGTTCATCGAGCTTGAACAGCGCCAGATCCGCTTGCTTGCCCACTGCCAGTTCGCCGATATCGCTGCGCCCGAGTAACTGCGCCGAGCCCTTGGTCGCCCAGCCCAGTACCAACTCCGGCGTAATTTTTTCCGCGCCATAACGCAGCCGTTGGATGTACAGCGCCTGACGGGTTTCGAGGATCATGTTCGACGCATCGTTGGACGCCGAACCGTCCACGCCCAGACCCAGCAGCGCACCCGCGGCGGTCAGGTCCAGCGTCGGGCAAATGCCGGAGGCCAGACGCATGTTCGAACTCGGGCAATGGCAAATACCGGTGCCGGCCGCGCCGAGGCGGGCGATTTCGTCGGGGTTGAAATGGATGCCGTGGGCGAGCCAGGTGCGTGGGCCGAGCCAGCCGACGCTGTCCAGATAATCCACAGTGCGCAGGCCAAAGCGTTGCAGGCAGAAGTCCTCTTCATCGAGGGTTTCTGCCAGGTGCGTGTGCAGGCGTACGTCGAGGGTGTTCGCCAGTTCGGCGCTGGCGGACATGATCTGCGGGGTCACCGAAAACGGTGAGCAGGGCGCCAGGGCGATTTGAATCTGCGCCCCATCGCCGCGCTCGTGGTACTCGGCAATCAAACGTTGGCTGTCGTCGAGGATCACTTCGCCTTGCTGGACGGTTTGCTGCGGTGGCAGGCCGCCGTCTTTTTCGCCAAGACTCATGGAGCCGCGAGTGAGCATGGCGCGCATGCCCAGTTCGCGAACACTCTCGACCTGCACATCGATCGCGTTTTCCAGGCCTTCCGGAAACAGGTAATGGTGATCGGCGGCGGTGGTGCAACCGGACAGCAGCAACTCGGCCAACGCGACTTTGGTGGCGAGGGCAAGTTTTTCAGGGGTGAGGCGAGCCCAGACCGGATAGAGGGTTTTCAGCCACGGGAACAACGGCTGATTGACCACGGGTGCCCAGGCACGGGTCAGGGTTTGATAGAAGTGGTGATGGGTGTTGATCAGCCCCGGCAGGATCACGTGTTCGCGAGCATCGAAAACGTGGTCACAGGGCACCGAGGGTTGCTGGCCGGCGCTGAGCACTTCGACGATCAAACCGTCTTGCACAACTAAGCCGCCACGGGCATCGAGCGCGTTGGCCGTGAAAATGGCGAGGGGGTTTTTTAACCAGGTACGGGTCGCAGGCATGGTGGCCGGCTCCTCTGAAAGTTGGGTTCAGGGTTGCCAGCTCAGTGTTGCCCTGTCTGCTGATCCAGGGTCGCCACGGGGGCGAGGTGCGGAGTTTCGAACAAAAAAGCTTCGCGGGCAAGCCCGGCCCGACAGGACAACGCAAGACCCCTGTGGGAGCGAGCCTGCTCGCGATGGGGCCATTGCATTCAGCATTAATTTTGAATGTCAGACCGCTATCGCGAGCAGGCTCGCTCCCACAGGGGAATGTGGTGTTACCAGGGAATGGTCTCACCCCTGTAGTTCACAAAATGATGCCCACCCTTGCCGGCATACGCATTCACCTGATCGATCAACCCGCGGGTGCTGGTTTGCACATCAATGTCCGCCCCTTCACCGCCCATATCAGTCTTCACCCAACCCGGATGCAGCGACAGCACGGTGAGTTTCTGTTCGCCCAGTTGCGTGACGAAGCTGTTGGTCATCGAGTTCAGCGCCGCTTTGCTGGCCTTGTACAACGCAAGCTCCGGCGCGTCGGGCATGGTCACGCTGCCCAGCACCGAACTCATGAATGCCAGCACGCCGCTGCCGTCACGAATCTGCCCGACGAAGCGCTGGGCCAGATTGATTGGCGCCACAGCGTTGGTGAAGAACAGTTGACCCACTTCGGCCAGGGTCGCGCCGCCCGGCGTCTGGACCTCCGGCCCCTTGACCCCGGCATTCACGAACAACAAGTCGAACACTTCGCCCTTGAGCTGTTGGCTAAGGGCGATGACCGCTTGCTGATCGTCCATGTCGAGTTTTTCGATCCGCACCTTGCCCAACGCTTGCAAGGCTTCGGCACTTTGCGGGTTGCGCACGGTGGCGGTGACTTGCCAGCCATCGGCCAGCAGGGTTTTTACCAGACCGAGGCCCAGGCCCCGGGAGGCACCGATGATGAGTGCGGTTTTTGCCTTGGACATGAATGGCTTCCTTGATGGATGAGAATCACGGATTTAACGGACAACTTTGACGGAGCCGATGTTGCAGTTCCTGACGCAAGGCATCGAGCTCGGCCATGCGGGTTTCGATCAGGTTCAGTTTGTCTTGCAACAGCTGGGTAACGGCATTGGCTGGGTCGGGCGCCTGCCACAACGCCGCAACGCTACTGCCGATCTCGCCAAGGGTAAACCCCAGTCGCTGAGCCGTCTTGATGTACAGCACCAGTTGCACCGTCTCCGCCGGATAGTCGCGATAACCGTTGGCACTGCGTTGCGCCGCGATCAGTCCGCGCTGCTCGTAGAAGCGCAGCGTGTCGCGGCTCACAGCGCTGGCCAGGGCTAATTCACCGATGCGCATCATGACGTCTCCAGAGGGCTTGACCCTGGAGCATACTCCAGGCTTTAGCCTTGTTGCTCCCTGAATTTATGGAGCAAGGCCAATGTGGACTTCAACTCAATATCGCCGCGTGGTGCGTGGCAGTGCCTGGTACGACCTGATCGTGAGCGCTGCTTTTGTGACACCGTGGAGTTTTGTGGCGTTGCATGGCGTGTTGTTGAGCCTGAGTCAGACTTTCAATCTGCCTGGCGACCTACCGCCGTTCGAGCCGATGCACATGCTGATGGCGAATTTGTTGGGGTCGATTGTGTGCGTCTGGTCGGTGTTGCGGATTCGTGATCCGCAGCAGATGTTTGGGCGGTATGACGCGGTGGGGCGGTTTCTGTTTTCGGCTTGGCTGCTGTATGCCTTGCTCCATGGGGCCAGCTCATTGCTGGTTGTTTTCTTGATCTTTGAATTGGCGTGGGGCGTTGTTCAGGTGATGCCAGTGCGGCAGCCATCGCGAGCAGGCTCGCTCCCACAGTAGATTTGTGTTCATCACAAAAATCCGATTCGACTCGGTCAACTGTGGGACCGAGCCTGCTCGGGATAAGGCCCGTGCAGGCAACCACTAATGCCCCGCCCGCCACGGCTGCCCCAACGACACCGGCGCATACAACCGTGTGCGCACGGCATCCCGGGACAGCAGCACCAGTACCACAATGGTCGCGACATACGGCAGCATCGCCAGCAGACTCGATGGAATCGCCAGCCCCAACCCCTGCGCCACCAAATGCAGGATGCTGGCGAGCCCGAACAGGTACGCGCCGAGCAGCAATCGCCACACCCGCCAACTGGCAAATACCACCAGTGCCAGGGCAATCCAGCCGCGCCCGGCGCTCATGTTTTCCGCCCACATCGGCGTGTAGGCCAGGGACAAATAAGCCCCGGCCAACCCCGCCATCGCCCCGCCAAACAGCACCGCCAGCGTGCGCACGCGCAACACCGGCAAACCCATGGCACTGGCGGCATCCGGGTTTTCGCCGACCGCCTGAATAATCAACCCGACGCGACTTTTCAGAATCACCCAGGCCACCAGGGCAAATAGCGCGAACGACAGGTACACCAACAGATCCTGTGCAAACAGCATCCGCCCGATCAGCGGGATTTCACTCAAATAAGGAATCGCCACCGGCTCAAAACCCGCCAACGGTTTACCGACCCACGCCGCGCCGACAAAGGTCGACAGGCCCACGCCGAAGATCGTCAACGCCAGCCCGGTCGCCACTTGATTGGCGTTGAACACCAGCGCCACCAAGGCAAACAGCGACGACAACAGCATCCCGGCGAGCATCGCCAGCAACACGCCAAGCCAGAGGTTGCCGCTGTTCAGCGCAACGATAAAACCGATCACCGCGCCAAACAGCATCATGCCTTCCTGACCCAGATTGAGGACGCCGCTCTTCTCGCAGATCAGTTCGCCCAGCGCCACCAGCAGCAACGGCGTACCGCAACGGACCATGGCGTAGAAAATATTGCTCAGCAGATCGATATCCATCACAGCGCTCCTGCGTGTACGGCGGTGGTTGGCGCACGGCGAGCCCAGCGCAGGTTCAAACGCGGTCGGTAGAGAATCAGCACGTCGCTGGCCAGCAGGAAAAACAGCATCATCCCTTGGAAAAGTTGAGTGATCGCTTGCGGCAGATTCATGCTCATCTGCGCGCTCTCGCCGCCGATGTACAGCAGCGCCATCAACAGGCTGGAAAACAGAATGCCGATGGGATTCAGTCGCCCGAGAAACGCCACGGTGATCGCGGCATAGCCGTAACCCGGCGAGACTTGCGGCACCAATTGACCGATCGGCCCAGTGACTTCGCAGACCCCGGCCAACCCCGCCAAACCGCCGCTGATCAACAGCGCCAGCCAGATCAGGCGCTTCTCGCGAAAGCCGACGAAACCTGCGGCGCGCTTGTCCAGCCCAAGCACTTTGATCTGGAAACCGACAAAGCTTTTCTGCAGCAATACCCACACCGCCACCAGCGCGAGCAAGGCGAAATAGACCCCGGCGTGTACCCGGCCGTCCTCCATCAACAACGGCAGTCGACTGGCATCGCCGAACATCGCCGACTCTGGAAAGTTGAACCCGGCCGGGTCCTTCAACGGTCCGTGGACGCAGAACAGCAGCAGGTTCAAGGCGATGTAATTGAGCATGATGCTGGTGAGGATTTCATTGGCGTTGAAGCGCGTGCGCAACCATGCCGTCAGCCCGGCCCATGCAGCACCGGCCAAGGTGCCGACCAGCAGGATCAGCACCAGCGCCCAGCGACTTTGCATATCGATGATATTTACCGCCAGCGCACTGCCGGCCAGGGCGCCGAGCAGCAACTGACCTTCGGCGCCGATGTTCCAGATCCGTGCTTGATACGCCACCGCCAGGCCCAACGCGCAGAGCAGAATCGGCAACGCTTTGACCAACAATTCGGAGACGCCGTACCAGTCGCTGATCGGTGCAATCAGCAACGTGTGCAAGGTCAGCAGTGGATCATGCCCCAGCGCGATAAACAGCAATGAGCCGCAGCCCAGCGTCAACACGGCCGCCAGCAAGGGCGAGCACCACAACATCAGGCGCGATTGCTGGCCACGGGGTTCGAGAGAAAGCAGCATGTGAAACTCCGTTAAAGCGCTACGGGGGCTGGTGAATGAGGAGCGTCGAACTGACCGGCCATCCAGCCGCCGACATCGCTCAGTTGGGTGTCGACGGTGGCCTGCAGTGCCGACAATCGACCGCCGCACAGGGCGCCGAGGCGATCGCTGATCTGGAACAATTCGTCGAGGTCTTCGGAGATCACCAGAATCGCCGCGCCAGCATCGCGCAAGGCAATCAGCGCCCGGTGAATGGTCGCGGCCGCGCCGACGTCCACGCCCCAGGTCGGGTGCGCGGCCACCAGCAATTTCGGCTGCTGAAGGATTTCCCGGCCGAGGATGAATTTTTGCAAGTTGCCGCCGGACAGGCTGCGGGCCGGTGCCTGGGTATCGGGTGTCTTGACCCCGAAGCGGCGAATGATGTCTTCGGCCAGCGCTTCGACCTTGCCGCGCTGGATCAGCCCGTTGCTGACCAGTCCCTGTTGAAATGCGGTCAGCAGGGCGTTATCGGCCAGGCTCAGCTCCGGCACCGCGCCATGGCCCAGGCGTTCGGCGGGGACGAACGCCAGGCCGAGTTTGCGTCGTGCATCCGGCTGCAGATGCGCCACCGGTTGCCCGCCGAAACTGATCGTTGCGCTGTCATTGCGGGGCAATCGTTCTTCGCCACTGAGCAAGGCCAGCAACTCATCCTGACCATTGCCGGCGACCCCGGCGACCCCCACGATTTCGCCGCTGCGCACGTTCAGGTCAATGTGCTTCAACGAGCAGCCGAACGGGTCCGGGTTGTGCCAGGACAATCCTGTCACACTCAAAAACGCATCAGCGCCCATGACCTTTGGGTAATCGGTAATCAGATCGGCGGCTTCACCGACCATCAACTGTGCCAGTTGCCGGTCCGAACATTCGGCCGGCACGCAATGCCCGGCCACTCGACCACCGCGCAGTACCGTGGCGCTGTGACACAGCGCGCGTACTTCGCCGAGCTTGTGGCTGATAAACAGAATGCTGCAGCCCTCGGCCGCCAGTCGGCGCAGTGTGACGAACAATTCGTCGGCCTCTAGCGGAGTCAGTACCGACGTCGGTTCATCGAGAATCAGCAGGCGGATGTCTTGCATCAGGCAACGAATGATTTCCACCCGCTGACGCTCGCCGATGGACAGGCTGTGGACAAGTCGTTCCGGTTCCAGGGCCATGCCGTAGCGTTGGGACACCTCACGAATCTTAGGCTCTAGCTGCTTCGGTGTACCCGCCGCCGCGCCCATCGCCAGGGCGATGTTCTGCGCCACGCTGAGGGTTTCGAACAGCGAGAAATGCTGGAACACCATGCCGATCCCGAGGCCGCGAGCCTGGGCCGGGTTGCGCATGGTCACGCGCTGGCCCTGCCAGATCATCTCCCCTGAGTCGGCATGAGTGACGCCGTAGATGATCTTCATCAGGGTACTTTTACCCGCACCGTTCTCGCCGAGCAGGGCGTGGATTTCACCGGGTGCAATGCTCAAGTCGATGGCATCGTTGGCCAGGCAACCGGGGTAACGCTTACTGATTCTGCGCAATTGCAGGCGGGGTGTTTGATCGGGGATCGGCGCGGGGTTGGACATGACAGGCTCGGGTCGACAGAAGTTATGCCTGTGGACAAAGCAATTTCCTGGCCATTGAGTCAGGAAAACGGCAAAACCGCGCTGGCAGAGGCGTTGTGGACGGGGCCTCGCCTTATTTCAATTCCGAATCCGGCACCACTTGAGGGCACGTTCTTTGATCAGGCTCCGCTTTTGCGCGCGATGAGTTGGTCAAAAAACGAGCAATAGGCTGTAGCCTATGTCGGACATGGGGCTGAGGCAGCCATGAACGGGTTATCCACAGGTTGTTCCACAGTATCTGTGCGCAAGCCGAGTGCATGGGCATAAGCACCGAGGGGCTTTCTTCTAATGGCGATAAACCGCTCTAACTAATTGTTTTTACGTGGAATAAACATGGTTGATGGCGATTTGGACAAAAAATGAGCAAAGCCCGCAAAGCCGCATGACAGAAGGGTTACAGGGGAATGTGCTCAGGTTATCCACAGCCGGGTGCACAGCCGATGTGGGCAACTATTGAATGCAGGACAAATCAGGATGCCCCAAAAGATCGCAGCCTTCGGCAGCTCCTCCAGGATTGCGTTTGTACACGATTGGCGTAGGCGCTGCCGAAGGCTGCGATCTTTTGATCTTCTAACGCCGCAACAAAATACGCCCGCGACTCAAATCCGCCAGCTGCATCTGCAAGGCATCTATCAGCCCCTCGCCGATCGCCAGTTGCAGGTCCACGCCATTGGCCGTGAAGGTTTCCTCCACCAGCAAACCGCCCAGTTCCGCCACCCGAAGCTTCACCAGCGCCAATTCACTAAATGCACAGGCACAACTGACGGGTACTCGACTGATCAGCTCGACCTTCGGCGCCCCTTGCAGGCATTTGTTGGCACTGCCGCCATACGCCCGAGCGAGGCCGCCGGTGCCCAGTTGAATGCCGCCATACCAGCGGATCACCACGACTGCGACTTGATCGCAATCCTGCGCTTCGATAGCCGCAAGAATCGGCCTGCCAGCAGTGCCGCCGGGTTCGCCATCATCGCTGCTGCGGTATTGATCGCCGAGTTTCCAGGCCCAGCAATTGTGCGAGGCGTTCAAATCACTGTGCTGCTCGATGAATGCCTGGGCGTCGACTGCGCCAGTGATTGGCCCGGCGAGGGCGATGAAGCGGCTTTTGCGAATCTCTTCGCGGTATTCGCAAAAGCCGCTGAGGGTAAAAGGCATAAGTATCTTAGATCGCAGGCGTCAGGCCGCAGCCTTTGAGAATGATGCGGATCAGGTTGTTGCCGGCGTCTTCCATGTCTTGCTTGGTCAACCTGGTGCGCCCGGTGACACGGCAGATCTGCGTGGCAAAGTCGGCGTAATGCTGGGTGCTGCCCCACAGCAGGAAGATCAGGTGCACCGGGTCGACCGGGTCCATTTTGCCGGCGTCGATCCACGCCTGAAACACGGCGGCCCGACCCTGAAACCAGGTGCGGTAGTCCTGGTTGAAATGCTCGCTCAGGCATTCGCCGCCGCTGATGACCTCCATGGCGAAGACCCGCGAAGCTTGTGGCTGGCGCCGGGAGAATTCCATTTTTGCGCGAATGTATCGCGTCAATGCTTCTGCCGGATCGTCCTCGACGGTCAGGGCATTGAAGGTACTGTCCCACAATTCAAGGATGTTACTCAGCACCGCCACGTACAAACCGAGTTTGTTGGTGAAGTAGTAATGCAGATTGGCTTTGGGCAACCCGGCTTTCTGCGCGATGGTGTTCATGCTGGTGCCTTTGAACCCGTGACGGGCGAACTCGTCTTCGGCGGCTTTGATGATGGTCTCTTCGTTCTTCTGACGAATGCGGCTGGCGGGTTTGCCGCCGTGGGCTGGGACTTCAAAGGTCATAGGCACTTCCGAACAGGTAGATGGGTGCAACCAGATGCGTTGATAGCGTACCCGCAGGCCTCAGACAAGTCCTGTCGCGATAAAACCTGAACACCGCAATCCCTGTAGGAGCCGAGCTTGCTCGCGAAGGCGGCTTAACATTCAGCATCAATGGCGACTGACCTGGCGCCATCGCGAGCGAGCTCGGCTCCCACGGGTTTCTGTAGTTGTTCAGCGCGTCGCCGCCAGACTCTCCAAAAAGCTCTCCAGAACCAAATGAGGACGACGGCCCTTGCGGGTGACCGATGCCAGGCTCAGGTCATAAAAACGCGCCTTGGGTTTCAGTGCACGCAATCGGCCCTGCTGCACCCAAAGGCTGGCGTAATGATCCGGCAGATAACCGATATAGCGCCCGGTCAGAATCAGGAATGCCATGCCTTCGCGATCCGACGCGCTGGCAGTGCAATTAAGCGCCTGGTAATGCGCTTGAATCTCGGCGGGCAAACGGAAGGTCGGGGCGATAGCGTCCTGGCTGTTGAGGCGTTCATCGTCCAGTTGTTTGTCGTCGACATAGAACAATGGATGGCCGACCGCGCAATACAGCAGCGAGCGTTCGCTGTAGAGCGGTTGATATTCCAGGCCCGACAACGCACTGGCTTGCGGCACCACGCCGACATGCAAGCGACCGTCGAGCACGCCTTGTTCGACTTCATTGGGCGCGATCATGCGGATCTGGATTTGCACATCGGGGCCGCGCTCCTTCAATTGCGCCAGCGCGTGGGTAATGCGCATGTGGGGCAGGGTGACGAGGTTATCGGTCAGGCCAATGGTCAACTCACCGCGCAAGTGCTGGTGGAGGCCGTTGACCTCGGTGCGGAAACTTTCCAGCGCACTTAATAGCTGCAACGCCGACTGGTAAACCTCGCGGCCCTCTTCGGTCAGGGAAAAACCGGCGCGACCTCGCTGGCACAGGCGCAGGCCGAGGCGCTGCTCCAGGTCGCTCATTTGCTGGCTGATCGCCGAGCGACCGATCCCCAGCACCGATTCCGCTGCGGAGAAGCCGCCGCATTCCACGACGCTGCGAAAAATCCGCAACAGGCGGATATCAAAGTCACTGACTTGTGCCAACGGATCGGGGCGACGGCTGCTCATGCTTTGTTTGCTCAAAGTTTAGTGGTTGGCTGACTGAAGGTTAGAAAAGTTGTATTTCACCGACTTTATCTCCGTGGCAATTTAGCTGCAAGAACGCTTTTCATCTCCACGCCGCTTATTGCCCTGCGAGGTTTTGCCCATGAACGTGCCTGAAAACGCCCCGACTTCCCTGGCCAGCCAGCTCAAGCTCGATGCTCACTGGATGCCCTACACCGCGAACCGCAATTTCCAGCGCGACCCGCGACTGATCGTGGCTGCCGAGGGCAGTTGGCTGACGGACGACAAGGGCCGCAAGGTCTACGATTCGCTCTCAGGCCTGTGGACCTGCGGCGCCGGACATACCCGCAAGGAAATCCAGGAAGCGGTGGCCAAGCAATTGGGCACCCTCGATTACTCGCCGGGCTTCCAGTACGGTCACCCGCTGTCGTTCCAGTTGGCCGAGAAAATCACCGACCTGACCCCGGGCAATCTGAATCACGTGTTCTTCACCGACTCGGGTTCCGAGTGTGCGGATACTGCGGTGAAAATGGTGCGTGCTTACTGGCGCCTGAAAGGCCAGGCCACCAAAACCAAAATGATCGGTCGTGCCCGTGGTTATCACGGCGTGAACATCGCCGGCACCAGCCTTGGCGGCGTGAACGGCAACCGCAAACTGTTCGGTCAGGCGATGATGGACGTCGATCATCTGCCGCACACCTTGCTGGCGAGCAATGCGTTTTCCCGTGGCATGCCGGAGCAGGGCGGTATTGCCTTGGCCGATGAACTGCTCAAGCTGATCGAACTGCACGATGCCTCGAACATCGCAGCGGTATTCGTCGAACCAATGGCCGGTTCCGCTGGCGTACTGGTTCCGCCGCAGGGTTACCTCAAGCGTCTGCGCGAGATCTGCGATCAGCACAACATCCTGCTGGTGTTCGACGAAGTGATCACCGGTTTCGGCCGTACCGGTTCGATGTTCGGCGCCGACAGCTTCGGCGTGACCCCGGACCTGATGTGCATTGCCAAGCAAGTCACCAACGGTGCGATCCCGATGGGCGCGGTGATTGCCAGCTCCGAGATCTACCAGACCTTCATGAACCAGGCGACGCCTGAGTACGCGGTGGAATTCCCGCACGGCTACACCTATTCCGCGCACCCGGTGGCCTGCGCTGCTGGCCTGGCGGCACTCGACCTGCTGCAGAAGGAAAACCTGGTGCAGAGCGTGGCTGAAGTCGCGCCGCATTTCGAAAATGCGTTGCACGGTTTGAAGGGCAGCAAGAACGTTATCGACATTCGTAACTACGGGTTGGCCGGTGCGATCCAGATTGCGCCTCGCGACGGCGATGCCATCGTGCGTCCATTCGAAGCTGGCATGGCTCTGTGGAAAGCCGGGTTCTACGTGCGCTTCGGCGGCGACACCCTGCAGTTCGGCCCAACCTTCAACAGCAAGCCGCAAGATCTGGATCGCTTGTTCGACGCGGTCGGCGAAGTGCTGAACAAGATCGACTGATTTTTCCCTCTATTCCCTCTAATAGAAAAAAGGCGCCCTTTGAAGGGCGCCCGTGGACAATTTTTCAGGAGCCCCGCATGAGCCTTATCCCGCATTTGATCAATGGCGAACTGGTGACCGAAGACGGTCGCACGGCCGATGTGTTCAACCCGTCCACCGGTCAGGCGATCCACAAGCTGCCGTTGGCCAGCCGTGAAACCATTCAAAAAGCCATCGACTCGGCCAAGGCTGCGTTCCCGGCCTGGCGTAACACTCCGCCGGCCAAGCGTGCTCAGGTGATGTTCCGCTTCAAACAATTGCTGGAACAGAACGAAGCCCGCATCGCCCAACTGATCAGCGAAGAACATGGCAAGACCCTGGAAGATGCTGCCGGTGAATTGAAGCGTGGGATCGAGAACGTCGAGTTCGCCTGTGCGGCACCGGAAATTCTCAAGGGCGAGTACAGCCGTAACGTCGGGCCGAACATCGATGCCTGGTCGGACTTCCAGCCATTGGGCGTGGTGGCCGGTATTACCCCGTTCAACTTCCCGGCCATGGTGCCGCTGTGGATGTACCCGCTGGCGATCGTCTGCGGCAACTGCTTTATTCTCAAGCCGTCCGAGCGTGATCCAAGCTCGACGTTGCTGATCGCTCAACTGTTACTGGAAGCCGGCCTGCCCAAAGGCGTGCTGAGTGTGGTGCATGGCGACAAGGCTGCGGTGGATGCCTTGATTGAAGCGCCGGAAGTCAAAGCGCTGAGCTTCGTCGGTTCGACACCGATTGCCGAATACATTTACGCCGAAGGCACCAAGCGCGGCAAACGCGTCCAGGCGCTGGGCGGGGCGAAGAACCATGCGGTATTGATGCCGGATGCGGATCTGGATAACGCGGTCAGCGCACTGATGGGCGCGGCGTACGGTTCGTGCGGTGAGCGCTGCATGGCGATCTCGGTGGCCGTGTGCGTCGGTGATCAAGTGGCGGATGCGCTGGTGGCCAAACTGGTGCCGCAGGTCAAAGCGTTGAAAATCGGTGCCGGTACAACCTGCGGCCTGGACATGGGGCCGCTGGTTTCCGGTCAGGCTCGCGATAAAGTCAGTGGCTATATAGAAGACGGCGTTTCAGCAGGTGCAACCTTGGTTGTGGATGGCCGTGGTCTGAGCGTGGCCGGTCATGAGGAAGGTTTCTTCCTGGGCGGCTGCCTGTTCGATAACGTCACGCCAGAAATGCGCATCTATAAAGAAGAGATCTTCGGGCCGGTGCTGTGCGTCGTTCGGGTCAACAGCCTGGAAGAGGCGATGCAACTGATCAACGATCACGAATATGGCAACGGTACCTGTATCTTCACGCGTGATGGGGAAGCGGCGCGGTTGTTCTGCGATGAGATCGAAGTAGGTATGGTCGGCGTCAACGTGCCGTTGCCGGTGCCAGTGGCTTATCACAGCTTTGGCGGCTGGAAGCGTTCGCTGTTTGGCGATCTGCATGCCTATGGCCCGGATGGCGTGCGTTTCTATACCCGCCGCAAGGCTATTACCCAGCGCTGGCCGCAACGGGCGAGCCATGAGGCTTCGCAATTCGCATTCCCTAGCTTGTAAGTAGAAGGGAAGAAGGCCGACCTCTTGAGGTCGGCCTTCGTGTTTTCGGGCTTTTTTGGCTTATATGACGGAAATGTGAAAATTGGTGTTGACGGCAGATTCTGGACGTCTATAATTCGCCCCACTTCCGGCGCAGTCGAAACGGAAAACTCCTTGGTAAACAAAGAGTTACGAAGTTTTCGGCAGCGGTTACGCTTCAGTTCATCGAAGCCGGAAGGAGTTGAAAGAGCGGTGCTGTTTGGCTCTTTTAACGGTTCGATCTTCTCGGTCGAAAGCGGAGAAAAAGAGGTGTTGACAGCAGCGAGTAACGCTGTAGAATTCGCCTCCCGCTAACGAGAGATCGGAAGCGCAAGTGGTTGAAGTTGTTAAAGATTTCCAAGCGAAACTTTGAAAACTTCTGAAAATAACCGCTTGACAGCAACAGAGGCTGCTGTAGAATGCGCG
>NZ_JAHBDQ010000004.1 GCF_019956555.1 Pseudomonas sp. A-RE-19
GCCCCCGCCACCGCTGAAGCCGCCGCCGCCAAAACCTCCACCGCCGAAACCGCCTCCCGAGCCGCCACGGCCTCCCCCGCGTCCGCTTGGCAGAATACCGAACATCTGGCCGACGAAGATCGTCAGGACAAACAGCATCATCAGGAACACGAACAACCCCGGATGCCGCGCAACGAAATCGCTCTCCTGATTGCCACGCGGCTCATACACCGTCGACGGCTCGTCCAGCGGATTGCCCCCCAGCACCACCAGCATCGCCGCCACCCCGTCGCTGATGCCCTTGCTGAAGTTGCCAGCCTTGAACGCCGGAGTGATTACCTGATTGATGATCACCGAACTCTGCGCATCGGTCAGGCGATCTTCCAGGCCATAACCGACTTCGATCCGCAGCTTACGCTCCTCTCGCGCGACGATCAGCAGCGCGCCGTTGTTCTTGTCCTTCTGGCCGATGCCCCAGTAGCGTCCCAGCTGATAACCGAAATCCGCGATGTCGGTGCCCTGCAAGTTTGGCAACGTGACCACCACCAACTGCTCGCCGGTGGCTTTTTCATGGGCATTGAGCTGTTGCGTCAGCTGCTCGCGCACTGCAGGCTCGATCATCCGGGCGTTGTCCACCACCCGCCCGGTCAGTTCCGGGAACTTCAACTCAGCCTGGGCCGTCAGGGTAAACACCCAAAGTAACAACACCAGCCCCACTTTCAACACGCGCATTGGCAACCTCATCCTTGGTGACGCCTGGAACCCATTCCGACGCTTACTTGAACTTCACTTCAGGCGCTTTCTCGGCACCCGGGCTGGTGGCCTCAAACGTTTCGCGGATCGGCAAATCGCTGTACATCACGGTATGCCACAGGCGACCGGGGAACGTGCGAATTTCGGTGTTGTACTTCTGCACCGCGAGGATGAAGTCGCGACGCGCCACGGCAATGCGGTTCTCGGTGCCTTCAAGTTGCGATTGCAGCGCCAGGAAGTTCTGGTTGGCCTTGAGGTCCGGATAACGCTCGGACACCACCATCAACCGACTCAGCGCGCCGGTCAGCTGATTCTGCGCCTGCTCGTACTGTTTGAGCTTTTCCGGATTGTCCAGCGTGCTGGCATCCACCTGAATCGACGTCGCCTTGGCGCGGGCTTCGATCACCGCGGTCAGGGTTTCCTGTTCATGCTGGGCATAGCCCTTGACGGTTTCCACCAGATTGGGAATCAGGTCGGCGCGACGCTGGTACTGGTTCTGCACCTGACCCCAGGCAGCCTTGGCCTGTTCGTCAAGGGTCGGGATATTGTTGATGCCGCAGCCGGCCAACAGAGTGGTCAGCATCATCAAGACTGCAACCTGCAGGCTCGATCGATAATGGTGTCGTACATTCATCTGATTGACGCTCCCTTGCACATTCCGTTGATGAAACAACCTGCGAACTCTGAAGCCGGCTCTTGGGGCATAATCGGCGCCGCTACTGGATTGCATCGAGCCAATGGGCTAAAAGATGCCCTGCGCAAAACAGTTGAGAAGTGTGCTGCATTTTTCTGAACAATGCCCAAACAACAATAGTCGCTCCCAAAATTTTGGCTGACCGGCGCGTATTCACTGCCGTTTAGGCTTTTGAGAAAACCATTCATGAAGAAGCTGTGTTTGCTGGGCCTGTTCGTCAGCCTGGCCAGTCATACCGTATTGGCCGCCACGACGCCCGCACCTATAGAGAACAAGGACGCCTTCATCAGCCACCTGATGGAGCAAATGACCCTCAATGAAAAGATCGGCCAGTTACGCCTGATCAGTATCGGCCCGGAAATGCCTCGGGAGATGATCCGCAAGGAAATCGCGGCCGGTAATATCGGCGGCACCTTCAACTCGATCACCCGCTCGGAAAACCGCCCGATGCAGGACGCGGCCATGCGCAGCCGGTTGAAGATCCCGATGTTCTTCGCCTATGACGTGATCCACGGCCACCGGACGATTTTCCCGATCCCCCTGGCCCTGGCTTCGAGCTGGGACATGGATGCCATTGGCCGGTCCGGGCGCATCGCCGCCCAGGAAGCAGCGGCTGACAGCCTGGACATCACCTTCGCACCGATGGTCGACATCTCCCGCGACCCACGCTGGGGCCGCACGTCCGAAGGCTTCGGCGAAGACACCTACCTGGTTTCGCGGATCGCCGGCGTCATGGTCAAGGCCTTCCAGGGTTCAGGCGCGAACGCGGCCGACAGCATCATGGCCAGCGTCAAGCATTTTGCCTTGTACGGCGCGGTCGAGGGCGGTCGCGACTACAACATCGTCGACATGAGCCCGGTCAAGATGTACCAGGACTATCTACCACCATACCGCGCCGCCATCGACGCCGGTGCTGGCGGGGTAATGGTTGCACTGAACTCGATCAATGGCGTGCCGGCCACCGCCAACACCTGGCTGATGAACGACCTGCTGCGCAAGGAATGGGGCTTCAAGGGCCTGGCGGTCAGCGATCACGGGGCAATTTTCGAGCTGATCAAGCACGGCGTCGCCGCTGACGGTCGCGAAGCCGCGAAGCTGGCGATCAAGGCCGGCATCGACATGAGCATGAACGACACCCTCTACGGCAAAGAGCTGCCGGGGTTGCTGAAGGCCGGTGAGATCGAACAGAAAGACATCGACAACGCCGTGCGCGAAGTGCTCGCCGCCAAGTACGACATGGGCCTGTTCAAGGACCCGTACCTGCGCATCGGCAAGGCCGAGGATGACCCGGCCGACACCTACGCCGAAAGCCGCCTGCACCGCGCCGAGGCCCGTGATGTGGCACGTCGCGGCCAGGTATTGCTGAAGAACCAGGGCGACACCCTGCCGCTGAAGAAAACCGCGAAAATCGCCCTGATCGGTCCGCTGGCCAAGGCACCGATCGACATGATGGGCAGTTGGGCCGCTGCTGGCCGTCCCGCGCAATCGGTCACGCTGTTCGACGGCATGACCCACGCACTCGGCGCGCAATCGACGCTGATCTACGCCCGTGGCGCGAACATCACCAGCGACAAGAAAATCCTCGATTACCTGAACTTCCTCAACTTCGATGCGCCGGAAGTGGTGAATGATCCGCGTCCGGACAACGTGTTGATCGATGAAGCGGTGAAAGCCGCGCAACAAGCCGACGTCGTAGTGGCAGCGGTGGGCGAATCCCGTGGCATGTCCCACGAATCGTCGAGCCGCACCGACCTGAACATTCCGGCCAACCAGCGCGAGCTGATCAGGGCCTTGAAGGCTACCGGCAAACCGCTGGTGCTGGTGTTGATGAACGGCCGTCCGCTGTCGATTCTCGAAGAGAAAGAGCAGGCTGATGCGATTCTGGAAACCTGGTTCACCGGCACCGAAGGCGGCAACGCCATCGCTGACGTGCTGTTCGGCGACTACAACCCGTCGGGCAAACTGCCGATCACCATCCCGCGTTCGGTGGGGCAGATTCCAACCTACTACAACCACCTGACCATTGGCCGGCCGTTCACCCCGGGCAAACCGGGCAACTACACCTCGCAATACTTCGAGGACACCACCGGGCCGCTGTTCCCGTTCGGCTTCGGCCTGAGCTACACCCAGTTCAGCCTGACCGACATGGCCCTGTCGTCGACCACACTGAACAAGACCGGCAAGCTCGACGCCAGCGTCGTGGTGAAGAACACCGGCAAGCGTGACGGCGAAACCGTGGTGCAGTTGTACATCCAGGACGTGACCGGCTCGATGATTCGCCCGATCAAGGAACTGAAGAACTTCCAGAAAGTAATGCTCAAGGCCGGCGAACAGAAAGCCGTGCACTTCACCATCACCGAGGATGACCTGAAGTTCTACAACGCCCAGCTCAAGTACGCCGCGGAACCGGGCAAGTTCAACGTGCAGATCGGCCTGGACTCCGAGGACGTGACGCAGCAGAGTTTTGAGTTGCTGTAAGACCGCTGAAAAGCAAAAGATCGCAGCCTGCGGCAGCTCCTACACAGATTGGGTACATCCGTGAAATCACGTGTGTACACCATCCCCTGTAGGAGCTGCCGCAGGCTGCGATCTTTTGATCTTGAAAAAACCTATCCCCGTCGATCCAGCAGATTCACCACCAACCGATCCACCCATCCCCACATCCGTTGCTTGACTCGCCGCCACAACGGTCGGCGCTTCCATGCTTCGAGGCTGACTTCCTGGCTCAGGGCAAAGTCATTCTCGAAACTCGCCGCCACCGCTCGGGTCAGTCCGAGGTCCAGTGCTTCGAGGTTGGCTTCCAGATTGAAACGCAGATTCCAGTGATCGAAATTGCACGAGCCGATGCTCACCCAGTCATCGATCAGCACCATCTTCAGGTGCAGGAAACACGGCTGGTATTCGAAGATCTTCACCCCTGCCCTGAGCAGTCGCGGGTAGTAGCGATGCCCGGCGTAACGCACCGACGGGTGATCGGTGCGCGGCCCGGTCAGCAGCAGACGCACATCGACGCCACGAGCCGCCGCCCGGCGCAGTGAGCGGCGGACTTTCCAGGTGGGCAGGAAATACGGCGTGGCCAGCCAGATTCGCCGCTGGCCGCTGTTCAGCGCGCGAACCAACGATTGCAGAATGTCCCGGTGCTGGCGGGCGTCGGCATAGGCGACCCGGCCCATGCCCTCGCCCATGGCCGGCACTCGCGGCAGGCGCGGTAAACCGAAGTGCGAAACGGGTTTCCAGGCACGCCGATAGCGGTTGGCGATCCATTGGCGATCGAACAGCAATTGCCAGTCGATAACCAAGGGACCGGTGATTTCCACCATCACTTCGTGCCATTCGCAGGTGTCTTCGCCCGGCGCCCAGAACTCATCGGTGACCCCGGTGCCACCGACTACGGCCAAGGTCTGATCCACCAGCAACAGCTTGCGGTGGTCGCGATAGAAGTTGCCCACCCAGCGTCGCCAGCTCAGGCGATTGTAAAAACGCAACTCGACACCGGCGGCCATCAGGCGCTGACGCAACGTCAGGGTGAACGCCAGGCTGCCATAGTCATCGAACAGGCAGCGCACCCGCACACCGCGCTCGGCCGCCTGGACCAGCGCCTGAACCATGGCCTCGGCGCAGGCCCCTGCCTCCACCAGGTACAGTTCCAGTTCGACCTGTTCTTCGGCGCGGGCAATCGCCACCAGCATTCGCGGAAAAAACTGCGGACCGTCGATCAGCAGTTCAAAGCGGTTGCCTTCGCGCCACGGGAAAATTGCGCCACGCATCTCAGCGCGCCGTGAAAATCAGCACCGCACTCACCGGCACCGACAGACTGATGGACGACAAACCGGCAACCTTGCGCAAGCTTTCCAGGCCCGGCGCCAGGTCGAAGTCTTCAGCGCTGATGACCAAAGGTTCGAGGGTCACCACTTGAAAGCGTCGGTCATCGAGACGGGTCGCCAGCAGTTCGGCGTTGTATTGGTGTTGTTTGCCATGCAGGTTGACGGTCAACGGCAAGCGCAACTCCAGTTGCGCACCCGGCGCCAGGTCGTTGATCGGTCGCAGATCGATCTGTGTCGTGATCAGTGCCTCAGGGAACGTCTGGATCTCGAACAGCTCCTTGCGCATGCGTTCGTCACGCAGCGGGATGCCGCTGTTGACCGACTCCAGCTCGACTTCTACCTCGGCCAGGCCGTTGGGATCGACCTTGCCGTGCAGCACCAGAAAGCGCTGCACTTCGCAGATGTTGGCGTTTTTAGTGCTGATGAATGACAGCCGCGAAGACTCGCCGTCCAGATACCAATTGGCCTGGGCCGACACGGTGATGCCGGCCAGCAGCAGGAAGGCGAGGGTTTTGCAGACAAAGCGGTTGAACATAGAGACTCATGGGCAGATAAACCTGAGCGAACCTTAACTGGCCGTGGGCACATTGCAAACTGCAAAGATCAAAAGATCGCAGCCTTCGGCAGCTCCTACAGGGGTTGGGTCCACCCGCTTCTTCATGGTTGCACGCGGTCAATGCAGGAGCTGCCGAAGGCTGCGATCTTTTCAGGGCATCAACCGACAGCCTTGGCGTTCGCCAACCCAAACAGCGCTATTGCTGCGCCCCACTCCAGCAACCGTCACGCGCTTATTCGCAGCGTCATCGACGAAGCCGCTGGTGGGCAACCACTGCTTCACATAGCCCTGGCAATACTCGGCCGGGTTGTTCATCACATAGCGGCAGGAGCAATATTCCTTGGCGGTGTAGGCGCTGATGATGTCCGGGAAGGCCCACAGCGCCACACGCTCCTGCCAGACCCAGCCAAACAAGGCGATCAGCAGCACCAGCAACAGTGTGCTGAACGGCCGACGGCGAATAAAACTATGGCGACTCATGGCTGCACCTTCAGGGCAAATGCCTTCAGTGCGAGTTTGAGCAATTCGTTGTGCCGATACCCCCCGTCGCGGTCATCGCCGTAGCGCACGATCACCAGTTTTTCGCTGGGAATCACATACATCGCCTGCCCCCAATGACCCAACGCGGCGAAGGTGTCGGCAGGTGCGTCGGGCCAGGGTCGGGGCGCGCCCTCCACCGCGCGATTGAGCCACCAATGTCCGCCGGGCACGGCTTCATCCTGGTTGGCTCGATAGTGGGCGAAAGGCTCACGGCTGAAGTCGACCCAATCCTTGGGCAGCAGTTGCCGCTCACGCCAACGACCGTCGCGCGCCATCAGCAGGCCGACGCGTGCCAGGTCCCGGGCGGTGAGGTAGGCATAGGACGATGCGACAAATGTCCCCGTGGCATCCGCTTCCCAAATCGCACTGCGGATCCCCAAGGGTTCGAACAGCGCAGTCCACGGATAATCAGGATAACGGGCCGGGCCGACGATGTTTTTCAGCGCGGCGGCCAGCAGATTGCTGTCGCCGCTGGAGTAGCGGAATGCCTGACCGGGGCTGGCGTATTCGTCGTGGTCGGCGGTGAACGCCGCCATGTCGCGGTGACCACGGGTGTAGAGCATGGCCACCACCGAGGACTTCAACGGCGCGTATTCATAGTCTTCCTGCCAGTCCAGGCCCGAGGCCCAGTGCAGCAGGTCGGCCATGGTCATGGCGGGGTGTTTTTCCAGCGCTGGATAGAACTTCTGCACCGGATCCTGGCGTTTGAACAGGCCTTCGCCATAGGCCACACCGAGGACTGTGGCCATGAGGCTTTTGCTGATGGACCAGGTCAGGTGCGGCGTTTGAGCAGTGGTCGGGCCGGCGTAGCGTTCGTAGATCAGTTGACCGTCGCGGATGACCAACAAGGCGTCGGTGCGGATGCCCTCGCGAGTGGTGTCGTTACGGGGTGGGAACGCGTAGCTCTCCAAGGCTTGAAGTGCTGGGCCGGTGACTTTCGGGCCGGGCGACCATCGCTCGGCCGGCCAGTTTTCGGCCTGGGCCGTGAGGCTGAGCAGCAGCATGACAATCAGGGACAAGCCTTTGAACATAGGGGGCGCTCGGAGGGATGAACCTGCTGAGCCTAGTCGAGCTTGATGACAGTTTTTGAATTTGCGTCGTCAATGCAATCGCTATCGCGAGCAGGCTCGCTCCCACAGGAGGGCTGTGCTGAGCACAAATCTGCAGCACGACACAAATCCAATGTGGGAGCGAGCCTGCTCGCGATGAGGCCCGTCAATACACCGCCAACGCCTTGGCCAACCGCTTCCCTCGCGCCCCTGCCGCCAAATCCATCACGGCCTGATCGCGCTGCCACATCTGCGCCCATTGCGGCGGGCCATCGGTCAGGGCCTGATTCACTTCAGCCTTGAGCCCGTCGAACTGCGCAAACAACCCGCCCAGTAACACATGCCCCGCCGGATTGTTCGGCGCCTGGCGGCTGACTTCCGCGCATCCGGCCAGCAGCGCCAGCAAACGCAGTTGCAAGGTTTGCGGCCAGTCATTGTCCTGGCCAACGCCGTACAGCCACGCGGCCATGGCGCTCAGCACATAGATGTCTTCCAGGGTGCGGAATGGTTTGACGTAAGCATCCCAGCCATCCCCCGCCAGCAATTCGCACAGCGCGTTGTCGAGAAACAACCGACCGTGGCCGATGTCCGGCATCAGCGGCATCGGCTCGAGTTTTTCCAATCGCACGCCCGGCTCATCGGGATAAACCACCGCCAGACTCAAGCGCGGCACTTCGCCGGGCTCTTCACTGCGCGCGGCGACCAGCAACCAGTCGGCGGCATCGCCAGCGGTGACGAAATCCTTGCGACCGCTCAGGCGCAGATCGCTCAGGCGGGTCTGCATGTCCGCCACCCGCAAACTGCGCTGTTCGGTCGCGCACAACGCGCCGAGGCTCAGCGGCGCGCTCGGCCAGAGCATGCGCAACGCCGCCTGATAACCCACCAGAAACGCCAGCCCCGGTGTTGCCATCAGCCGTCCACCGACCACCGCCAATTCAAACGGCGACACTGCGCCCAATTGTTGCAACAAGGCTGCAAAGCCTTCGCCCAGGTCCAGGTTGGCGGGCAGACGATCGCGGCGTTTCAACAGGGTTTGCCAGGGCATAAGAGGCTCCTTGTGGGCTGTCATATAAGCATCACCAAAGCTTCATGGCGATGACACCGGGGCTACATAGCCTGACTTTGCACAACACGGCTGCATAAAGAAAGTCGATCGGCTGCAACCCAAGACGGGTGGCCAGCCCGTACGGAGACTCACAATGACTCAGATCGCCCGCATCAGCGACACCGGCAATGAACGCCGCCTGCAAGCCGAACGCCTGGTGGGCGCCGAGGCGTTGCAGGAAGCCCAGGCCTTGCGCTTCAACGTGTTCAGCGGCGAATTCAACGCCAAGCTGAAGGGCGCGGAGTTGGGTCTGGACATGGATGACTATGATGTTCACTGCGCCCACATCGGCGTGCGTGACTTGAACACCGGGCGCCTGGTGGCGACCACCCGGTTGCTCGACCACACAGCGGCCAGCAGCCTGGGCAAGTTCTACAGTGAAGAAGAATTCAGCCTGCATGGCCTGGTCCATCTGAAAGGCCCGATCCTGGAAATCGGTCGCACCTGCGTCGATCCGGCCTACCGCAACGGCGGCACCATCGCCGTGCTCTGGGGTGAACTGGCCGAGGTGCTGAACCAGGGCGGTTACAGTTATTTGATGGGGTGCGCGAGCATTCCGATGCAGGACGGCGGCATTCAGGCCCACGCGATCATGCAGCGTCTGCGCGAACGCTACCTGTGCACCGAACACCTGCGGGCCGAGCCGAAAAAGCCACTGCCGACACTGGATATTCCGTCCAACGTCATCGCCGAAATGCCGCCGCTGCTCAAGGCCTATATGCGTCTGGGCGCGAAAATCTGCGGCGAGCCGTGCTGGGACGAGGATTTCCAGGTGGCCGACGTGTTCATCTTGCTCAAGCGCGACGAGCTCTGCCCGCGTTACGCCAAGCACTTCAAGGCGGCTGTGTAATGAGCCGCTTACGGGTGTACGCGCGAATTGCGCGAGTGCTTTTGGTGGTGACGCTGGGATTGAGCATGGCCAGTGTGTTCGGCTTGTTCGAGCGACTGGGGATTGCCCACTCGATGGTCCGTCGCCAGCGCTGGTCGCGGTTTTTCATGGCGCGGCTGAGCAATGCCCTGCCCTTTCGCGTGACCGTGCATGGTGAGCTGCCCAGGCAACCGATGCTCTGGGTCAGCAATCATGTGTCCTGGACCGATATTCCATTGCTCGGCATGCTCACGCCGCTGTCGTTCCTGTCCAAGGCCGAAGTGCGCACCTGGCCGGTGGCGGGCTGGTTAGCGGCCAAGGCCGGCAGCCTGTTCATTCGCCGTGGTTCAGGCGACAGTCAGTTGATCCGCAAACAAATGACCCGCCACCTGGAACAGGAACACCCGCTGCTGATGTTCCCGGAAGGCACCACCACCGATGGTCGCTCGCTGCGTACGTTTCATGGTCGTTTGCTGTCTGCGGCGATCGATTCCGAAGTGGCGCTGCAACCGGTGGCGATTCGTTATCTGCGCGGTGGCGAGCTCGATACGCTGGCACCGTTCATTGGCGATGATGATTTGCTCTCGCACCTGATGCGCTTGTTCGCCAATGATCGGGGTGAGGTGGAGATTCACCTGCTCAAACCGATCGAGTGCCAGGACCGGGAACGTGCGGCGCTGGCGTTCGAAGCGCAGCAGGCGGTGCAGAAGGCGTTGTTCGGGGCGATTCCGGAAGTGCAGCAAGCACCAATGCGACCCGCAATCGCGGCTTAAACACACATCCCCCTGTGGGAGCGAGCCTGCTCGCGATAGCGATTTAACATTCAATGATGATGCTGAATGTCACACCGCTATCGCGAGCAGGCTCGCTCCCACATTGTTTTTATGTCGCTGGATAGTTTTGGACAAAGTCCTGCAACTGTGGATAGAACAACCGAAAATCTTCGCTCAACGGTTCATACAACACCCGCAATTCCCGCATCGCCCCGGCCAGTTCCTCCGGCCGGGTCAGCCTGCGTGAAATCCCGCGCAGCACCTGCTCCAGCACCTCAAACTCCTGATAAGCCCCCAACCAGTCATTGGCCACCATGTGCGGCGCAATCTTCGCCAGGCGCTCCGGCAATTGCGACTCGCTGGACAGCACCCTGTACACGTCCGACGTGAACTGCTCCAGTGGCTGATCCGAGTAAAACGTCCAGTCCCGCGCCAGGCAATGATCGAAAAACACATCGAGCACGATCCCGGCGTAACGCCTGCGCGTGATGGAAAACCGCGACAAGGCGATATCCACCAAAGGATGGCGATCGGTAAACACGTCAATGCTGCGATGCAACTGGATAGCCGCTTCGATCTCCGGATCGAACTGCCCTTGCAGCCGCCCTTTGACGAAATCGCCATACAGACTGCCGAGCATTTGACCGGGCCGCTGGCCACCGAGGTGCAGATGTGCGAGATAGTTCATGCGCGCAGCTTAGCACTGCGCCATCCATATCGTTATAACCCGATATACCGATTTATGCGGTCTTCAGATCGAATTCATATTGGTATATCGCGAAGTACCGATTTAAAGTTCGCCTCATCGCGATATAGCGTTTTACTCATCACGAGCCCAAACCATGACCATCGACCTCGACGAAATAATAAAAGCCCTGGCACACCCAGTACGCCGAGACATTCTCATCTGGCTGAAAGACCCCAAGGTCCAGTTCCCGGAACAGATCCACAACCACGAGTACGGCATTTGCGCCGGACAGATCGATCAGCGCTGCGGCCTGTCGCAGTCGACCGTGTCCGCTCACTTGGCGACCTTGCAACGGGCGGGACTGATCAGCAGCCAGAAAGCCGGTCAATGGCACTTTTTCAAACGCAACGAGGACGTGATTCAGGCGTTCCTCAAGGCCATCGTCAAGGAGCTCAGCGCTCCGACAAGGAACTGACAATGCCCCTCTCGCTACTCATTCTGGCCTTGAGCGCCTTCGCCATCGGTACCACCGAGTTCGTCATCATGGGCCTGTTGCCCGAGGTGGCGGCCGACCTTGGTGTGTCGATCCCCGGCGCCGGCTGGCTGGTGACCGGTTACGCCCTGGGCGTGGCCATCGGTGCACCGTTCATGGCACTGGCCACCGCCAGACTGCCGCGCAAAGCCGCATTGGTAGCGTTGATGGGCATCTTCATCATCGGCAACCTGCTTTGCGCCCTGGCCGGCGACTACAACGTCCTGATGTTTGCCCGCGTGGTCACGGCCCTGTGTCACGGCGCCTTCTTCGGCATCGGTTCAGTGGTGGCGGCAGGTCTGGTGCCGGCCAATAAGCGTGCGTCGGCCGTGGCCCTGATGTTCACCGGCCTGACCCTGGCCAACGTTCTCGGCGTGCCGCTGGGCACCGCGCTCGGTCAGGAAGCCGGTTGGCGTTCGACCTTCTGGGCAGTGACGGTGATCGGTGTGATCGCATTGATCGGCCTGATCCGCTTCCTGCCGGCCAAACGCGATGAAGAAAAACTCGACATGCGCGCCGAACTGCGCGCCCTCAAAGGCGCCGGCATCTGGCTGTCGTTGAGCATGACGGCGCTGTTCGCCGCCTCGGTCTTCACCTTGTTCACCTATGTCGCGCCTCTGCTGGGCGAGGTCACCGGTGTCTCGCCACGCGGTGTGACCTGGACCTTGATGCTCATCGGTCTGGGCCTGACGGTCGGCAACATCATCGGCGGCAAGCTGGCGGACAAAAGCCTGGCTGCAACGCTGATCGGTGTGTTCATCACCATGGCGGTCGTGTCCACCGTGCTGACCTGGACCAGCATTGCAGTGATTCCGACCGAAATCACCCTATTCCTCTGGGCCACCGCGTGCTTCGCCGCCGTACCCGCCCTGCAAGTGAACGTTGTGACCTACGGCAAGGCGGCACCCAACCTGGTGTCGACCCTGAACATCGGCGCTTTCAACGTGGGCAACGCGCTCGGTGCCTGGGTCGGCGGCAGCGTCATCGCCCACGGTCTAGGCCTGACCCGCGTGCCACTCGCGGCCGCCGCACTGGCAGCACTCGCCCTGCTGGTGACCCTGATTACTTTCCGTCAGAGCGGTAATCCCGAACTGGCTCCTGCTACCAACTGATACCTCACGAGGGTTGTATTAAATGACGACTATTTTCGATCCAATCAAACTGGGCGACCTCGAGTTGGCCAACCGCATCATCATGGCGCCACTGACCCGCTGCCGCGCCGATGAAGGCCGTGTGCCGAACGCGCTGATGGCCGAGTACTACGTACAACGTGCCTCTGCCGGCCTGATCCTCAGCGAAGCCACGTCGGTCACGCCGATGGGCGTCGGCTATCCGGACACTCCCGGCATCTGGTCCAACGACCAGGTGCGCGGCTGGAGCAACGTGACCAAAGCGATCCACGGCGCGGGCGGCAAAATCTTCCTGCAACTGTGGCACGTGGGTCGTGTTTCCCACCCCTCTTACCTGAACGGCGAAGCACCGGTCGCGCCGAGCGCCATCCAGCCTAAAGGCCACGTCAGCCTGGTTCGTCCACTGGCCGACTTCCCAACCCCGCGCGCGCTGGAAACCGCAGAAATCGCCGACATCATCGACGCTTACCGTGTCGGTGCCGAGAACGCCAAGGCCGCCGGTTTCGACGGCGTGGAAATCCACGGTGCCAACGGTTACCTGCTCGACCAGTTCCTGCAAAGCAGCACCAACCAGCGCACCGACAACTATGGCGGCTCCCTGGAAAACCGTGCGCGCCTGTTGCTGGAAGTGACTGATGCTGCGATCGAAGTCTGGGGCGCGGGCCGCGTCGGTGTGCACCTGTCGCCGCGCGCCGATTCCCATGACATGGGCGACGACAACCTGTCCGAAACCTTCACCTACGTCGCTCGCGAATTGGGCAAGCGTGGCATCGCCTTCATCTGCTCCCGCGAGAAGGAAGGTGCCGACAGCCTCGGCCCACAACTCAAAGAAGCTTTCGGCGGCCCGTACATCGCCAACGAACGTTTCACCAAGGACAGCGCCAACGCCTGGCTGGCCAGCGGCAAGGCTGATGCGGTCGCCTTCGGTGTGCCGTTCATTGCCAACCCGGACCTGCCAGCGCGCTTGAAGGCTGACGCGCCGTTGAACGAGCCTCGTCCGGAACTGTTCTATGGCAAGGGCCCGGTTGGTTACATCGACTACCCGGCGCTGTAAACGTCCGCCATTGAAACGCAAAAGCCCCGACTCGAAAGAGCCGGGGCTTTTCATTGGAAGATCAAAAGATCGCAGCCTTCGGCAGCTCCTACAGATCTTGTCAGCGTTTGCGCTGCCCCCAGGCGACCGCGAGACCGCTGAGGCAAATCACCGCAATCCCGATCACGCCGAAACTGTCCGGTGTGTGGCCGAAAACCAGGTATCCGTACATTCCGGCAAACAAAATCTGCCCGTAACTGAACGGTGCGAGCATTGCCGGCGCGGCGTGACGGAAGGCCTGGGTCAGCAGCATGTGACCGAGCATGCCGCAGGTGCCCAGGCCAATCATGAACAGACCGTGCAGCAACGTCGGCGTGCTCCAGAAGAACGGCAACAACGCACTCATGATCAGGCTGTTGAGAATGCCGGTCAGAAAGTTGCTGGTGGTTGGGCTATCTATACCGCTGAGCAGGCGGGTGAGCAATTGATAGAAACCAAAACACAAGGCCGAGCACAGTGGCAACAAGATCGCCGGGGTGAACAGCGCCCCGCCAGGCCGCACGACGATCAGCGCGCCAACAAACCCACCCAGCACCGCCAGCCACTGATTGCGCGTCACCCGCTCATGCAGCAACGGCACGGACAGCGCAGTGACCAATAAAGGTGCAAGGAAGTTCACAGCCGTGGCCTCGGCCAAGGGGATGTAACGCAGACCTGTGGTGAAGAACAGGCTGGTGCCGATCAGGCACAGGGCACGCAGAAACTGCAAACCGGGCCGCTTGGTGCGCACCACCGCCGAAAAACCACTGCGTGGCACAAAAATCACCAGCATCAACAGCGTGTGCACCACGTAACGTGCCCAGACCACCATGACGATGGGGTAGAACCCGGACAGGTATTTGGACAGGGTGTCGTGGCTGGCAAACAACAACACCGCCAGGCAAATCAATGCGATGCCCTTGATCGGCTGCTCGGCACCCTTGTAGCCCGGGTTATTCACACTCATTCACACACTCGACACAAAATTCCTACAAAATACGTAGCTCGCTATCTATCAACCAGGCGAGCCTACGTATATAAAAGCATCCCATTGCAAAAAGGCGAACGAAGCTGGGATCTTCGCCCGCTTCAAGTATTTGACACAAACGGTTCCAATTACGCATTTTGTTTCAATTGCGCAGGCTGGGACTCAAGCGCAGCATATCTAATCCTGTATCGACCCAACGCTCGGCCTCGGTGTGCAGTTGAAAACTGTCGGGGGCCAACAGCCACTGATACAGGATGCCATCGATGTACGCATGCAGGCTGATGGCCGCGCGGGCAGTGTCGAGGTTTTCCGGCAACTGCCCCCGATTCACCGCATTACTCAGGGCCAGAGCGATTCGCACATTGCAATCGAGACTGACCGTTCGGCGCTGCTGGCGCAGATCGCACATTTCATCGGTGAATTCGCACTTATGAAACAGAATCTCGTTGATGCGTCGGGTTTTCGGGTCCAGGGCAACTTGATGAAACAAATGAATCAGCAACTTGCGCATGCAGCCCAGCGGATCGAGCTCCGCTTCGCTTTCGCTGGCCTTGGCCATTTCTTCCAGCGGCTCATGCAAGGTATCGAGCATGGCCTGCACCAGATCCGCCTTGTTACTGAAATGCCAGTAGATGGCCCCGCGAGTCACGCCGGCCAGGTTAGCGATGTCCGCCAGCGTCGTGCGCGCCACGCCTCGTTCGTAAAAGGCTTTTTCTGCCGCTTCGAGTATCTGGCTTCGGGTTTCTTGAGCTTCCTCTTTGGTACGACGAACCATGGCGGTACAACCTCAATCAGGGTGCTTCAGCGATGTCTGAATATCAGCTGAATAAAAGTGGGGCGAGCGCTTTGGAGCGACTCATCAGGCCTACAATTCAAACCTTTCAACGACTTTTGTAATGGCGTGGATACGCCGCCAAAGCCTTTACAAACAACCATGAATGTAAGTATATTCCTTAGCAAGCTACTTATCCACCCGGCAAAAATTTTTTAACCTTCCACATTTCTTGTGCGCAATTTGCGCGCCTGACCCGAGGATCTTCATGCAATTCAAGCCAGCTGTTACCGCTCTGGTTACTGCCGTCGCCCTGGCATCGCTGCTCAGCGGATGTAAAAAGGAAGAGGCGGCACCTGCCGCACCACCCCCTCAGGTCGGCGTCGTAACCCTGCAAACTCAAGCCTTCACCCTGACGTCCGAACTTCCGGGGCGCACCAGTGCGTTCCGCATTGCGGAAGTTCGCCCACAGGTCAACGGCATCATTCTCAAACGACTGTTCAAGGAAGGCGGCGACGTCAAGGCCGGCCAGCAGCTCTATCAGATCGATCCATCGGTCTATGACGCGACCCTGAAAAGCGCCGAAGCCAACTTGCGCTCAACCAAGTCGATTTCCGACCGCTACAAGCAACTGGTCGACGAACAAGCCGTCAGCCGTCAGGAATACGACACGGCGCTGGCCAACCGCCTGCAATCGGAAGCGTCCCTGCAAAGTGCCCAGATCAACGTGCGCTACACCAAGGTGTATGCACCGATCTCCGGTCGCATCGGCCGTTCTTCGGTGACGGAAGGCGCGCTGGTCAGCAGTGGCCAGGCCGACGCCATGGCGGTCATCCAGCAACTGGACCCGATCTACGTCGACGTGACCCAGTCCTCGGTGGAGCTGCTTGAGCTGCGCCGCGAACTGGAAAGCGGTCGCCTGCAAAAGGCTGGTGATAATGCCGCCGCGGTCAAGCTAACTCTCGAAGACGGCAGCCAGTACAAGCTGGACGGCAAGCTCGAGTTCTCCGAAGTTTCGGTTGACCAGACCACCGGCTCCGTGACCCTGCGTGCCGTGTTCGCGAACCCTGATCACACCTTGCTGCCGGGCATGTTCGTTCACGCTCAGTTGCAAGCCGGTGTGAACAGCGCGGCGATTCTGGCTCCGCAACAAGGCGTGACCCGCGACCTCAAAGGCTCTCCGACCGCGCTGGTCGTCGGTCCGGACAACAAGGTCGAACTGCGTCAGCTCAAGGCCAGCCGCACCGTCGGTAGCCAATGGCTGATTGAAGACGGTCTGAAGGCAGGCGATCGCCTGATCACCGAAGGGCTGCAATTCGTCAGACCGGGCGTTGAAGTCAGGGCCACTGAAGCAACTAACGTTGGCACAAAGAGCCCGGCCCCCGCACAGGCAGCTAATACAGCTGTCGGCGGCAAAGGGGAGTAAACCATGTCGAAATTTTTTATCGACCGTCCGATTTTCGCCTGGGTAATTGCCCTGGTGATCATGCTGGTCGGGGCTCTATCGATCCTCAAACTGCCGATCAACCAATACCCGAGCATTGCGCCTCCGGCCATTGCCATTTCGGTGACCTACCCAGGCGCATCTGCACAAACCGTGCAGGACACCGTGGTGCAAGTGATCGAGCAACAGCTCAACGGTATCGACAACCTGCGTTATGTCTCGTCGGAAAGTAACTCCGACGGCAACATGACCATTACCGCGACCTTCGAGCAGGGCACCAGCTCCGATACCGCGCAGGTTCAGGTCCAGAACAAGCTGAACCTCGCCACCCCGCTGCTGCCGCAAGAAGTGCAGCAACAGGGTATCCGCGTGACCAAGTCGGTGAAAAACTTCCTGATGGTCATCGGTGTGGTATCGCGTGACGGCAGCATGACCAAGGACGACCTGTCCAACTACATCGTGTCGAACATGCAGGACCCGATCTCGCGCACCGCCGGTGTCGGTGACTTCCAGGTCTTCGGTGCCCAGTACGCGATGCGGATCTGGCTCGACCCGGCAAAGTTGAACAACTACAACCTGACTCCGGTGGACGTGAAAACCGCCATCGCGGCGCAGAACGTCCAGGTATCGTCCGGTCAACTCGGCGGCTTGCCTGCCCTGCCCGGCCAGCAACTGAACGCTACGATCATCGGCAAGACCCGTCTGCAAACCGCCGAACAGTTCAAGTCGATCCTGCTGAAGGTCAACAAGGACGGCTCGCAAGTGCGTGTCGGCGACGTTGCGGAAGTCGGTCTGGGTGGTGAGAACTACTCGATCAGTGCCCAGTTCAACGGCGCCCCGGCCTCCGGTCTGGCGGTAAAACTGGCCAACGGTGCCAACGCCCTCGACACCGCAAAAGCCCTGCGCAAAACCATCGATGACCTGAAACCGTTTTTCCCGGAAGGGATGGAAGTGGTGTTCCCGTACGACACCACCCCGGTGGTGACCGAGTCGATCAAGGGTGTGGTTGAAACCCTGGTCGAAGCGATCGTGCTGGTGTTCCTGGTGATGTTCCTGTTCCTGCAAAACTTCCGCGCCACCGTCATCACCACGATGACCGTGCCAGTGGTATTGCTGGGTACGTTCGGGATCCTGGCGGCATTCGGTTTCAGCATCAACACCCTGACCATGTTCGGTATGGTGTTGGCCATTGGCTTGTTGGTGGACGATGCCATCGTCGTGGTGGAAAACGTCGAACGGGTCATGAGCGAAGAAGGCCTGTCACCCAAGGAAGCCACCAAGAAATCCATGGGGCAGATCCAGGGAGCCCTGGTCGGTATCGCCCTGGTGCTGTCGGCGGTACTGCTACCGATGGCGTTCTTCAGTGGCTCCACCGGTGTGATCTACAAGCAGTTCTCGATCACCATCGTTTCGGCCATGGCCTTGTCGGTGATGGTGGCGTTGATCTTCACCCCGGCACTCTGCGCGACCATGCTCAAAGCGATTCCGAAAGGCGAGCATGGCATACCGAAACGTGGCTTCTTCGGCTGGTTCAACCGCAGCTTCGACCGTGGCGTCAAAAGCTATGAGCGCGGCGTGGGCAATATGCTCGCGCACAAGGCTCCGTACCTGCTGGCGTATCTGATCATCGTGGTCGGCATGATCTGGCTGTTCACCCGTATTCCAACGGCGTTCCTGCCGGAAGAAGACCAGGGTGTACTGTTTGCTCAGGTGCAGACACCGGCCGGCTCCAGCTCCCAGCGCACGCAAGTGGTCGTGGACGAAATGCGCGAATTTCTGCTGCGTCCAAGCAAGGAAGGCGGCGAAGGCGACGCGGTGGCCTCGGTATTTACCGTGACCGGCTTCAACTTCGCCGGTCGTGGCCAGAGTTCGGGTATGGCGTTCATCATGCTCAAACCCTGGGACGAACGTAACGCCGACAACAGCGTGTTCAAACTGGCGGCCCGTGCCCAACAGCACTTCTTTACCTTCCGCGACGCCATGGTGTTTGCCTTCGCGCCTCCGGCGGTACTGGAACTGGGTAACGCCACCGGTTTCGACGTATTCCTTCAGGACCGCGCCGGTATTGGTCACGAAAAGCTGATGGCGGCACGCAACCAGTTCCTCGGCATGGCGGCGCAAAGCAAGGTCCTGTCGCAAGTGCGTCCTAACGGCCTGAACGACGAGCCGCAATACCAGCTGGAAATCGATGATGAGAAGGCCAGCGCCCTGGGCGTGACCCTCACCGACATCAACAACACCCTGTCGATTGCCCTGGGCAGTAGCTATGTGAACGACTTCATCGACCGCGGTCGAGTGAAGAAGGTTTACATACAAGGCCTGCCTGGCGCTCGCATGAGCCCCGAAGACCTGAAGAAGTGGTACGTGCGCAACAGCGCCGGCACCATGGTTCCGTTCTCCGCGTTCGCCAAGGGTGAGTGGATCTACGGATCGCCAAAACTGGCCCGTTACAACGGCGTAGAAGCAATGGAAATCCTCGGTGCCCCGGCGCCAGGTTATTCCACCGGTGAAGCCATGGCCGAAGTCGAAGCCCTGGCCAAGAAACTGCCGGCCGGTGTCGGTATTTCCTGGACCGGCCTGTCGTACGAGGAACGTCTGTCCGGCTCGCAAGCGCCAGCGTTGTATGCCCTGTCGCTACTGATGGTGTTCCTGTGTCTGGCGGCGCTGTATGAAAGCTGGTCGATCCCGATCGCGGTGATGCTGGTGGTGCCGCTGGGGATCATCGGTGCGCTGATGGCGACCAGCCTGCGTGGCCTGTCCAACGACGTGTACTTCCAGGTGGGGCTGTTGACCACCATCGGTCTGGCGGCGAAAAACGCCATTCTGATCGTCGAGTTCGCCAAGGAGCTGCATGAGCAAGGACGTAGCCTGCGCGAGGCAGCGATCGAAGCCTGCCGGATGCGTCTGCGACCGATCATCATGACCTCGCTCGCGTTTGTGCTCGGTGTGGTGCCACTGGCCATTTCCACGGGTGCGGGTTCGGGTAGCCAACATGCGATCGGTACCGGGGTAATTGGCGGTATGCTCACGGCCACGATCCTGGCGATCTTCTGGGTCCCGTTGTTCTTCGTCACCGTGTCGTCCATGGGTCAGCGCAAAATCGCCGATCAGGATGACGCCATTGAACCTTCTAAAGAGGCTGGCTAATGAGCAAGTCGCTACTCTCCATCGCAGTCGCTGCCTTCGTGCTGAGCGGCTGCTCGCTGATACCCGACTATCAGCAGCCTGAAGCACCGGTGGCGGGCCAATACCCGCAAGGCCCGGCGTATTCACCGGCCCAGGCGCCCAACCAGGCTGCCGCCGAACAGGGCTGGAAGCAGTTTTTCCACGACCCGGCGCTGCAACAGATGATTCAGACCGCGCTGGAGAACAACCGTGACCTGCGCGTCGCGGCGCTGAACATCGACGCTTATGCGGCTCAATACCGCATCCAGCGCGCCGATCTGTACCCGGCGGTTTCGGCCACCGGCAGCGGCAGCCGTCAGCGGGTTCCGGCGCGGGCCTCGCAAACCGGTGAAGCGGGCATCACCAGCTCCTACTCAGCCACCGTCGGCATCAGTGCCTATGAACTCGACCTGTTCGGTCGGGTTCGCAGCCTGAGCGAAGAAGCCCTGCAGAAATACTTCGCCACTGAAGAAGCACGCCGCAGTACCCAGATCAGCCTGGTGGCCAGTGTGGCCAATGCCTACCTGACCTGGCAGGCTGACAAGGAATTGCTCAAGCTCACTCAGGAAACCCTCGGTGCCTACGAGGAGAGCTACAAGCTCACCTCGCGCAGCAACGAAGTGGGTGTAGCCTCGGCACTGGATCTGGCCCAGTCGCGCACTTCGGTGGAAAATGCCCGCGCGCAACAGGCCAAATACACCCGTCAGGTTGCCCAGGATGAAAACAGCCTGGTGCTGCTGCTCGGCACCGGTATCCCGGCCAATCTGCAAGCGGCCAAGCCACTGTCGGACGACCTGCTGAGCGAAGTGCCGGCCGGCCTGCCGTCGGATTTGCTGCAACGTCGTCCAGACATCCTTCAGGCCGAGTACAACCTCAAGGCTGCCAACGCCAACATCGGCGCGGCGCGGGCTGCGTTCTTCCCGAGCATCAGCCTGACCGCCAATGCCGGCTCCCTGAGCCCGGACCTTTCCGGTCTGTTCAAGGGCGGTTCGGGCACCTGGTTGTTCCAGCCGCAGATCAACCTGCCGATCTTCAACGCCGGCAGCCTGCGCGCCAGCCTGGATTACTCAAAAATCCAGAAAGACATCGGCGTGGCGAACTACGAGAAGTCCATTCAAACGGCCTTCCAGGAAGTCGCCGATGGCCTGGCCGCACGCCAGACCTACACCGAGCAGTTGCAAGCTCAGCGTGACTTCGTCAGCGCCAACCAGGACTACTACCGGCTGGCCGAGCGTCGTTACCGCATCGGTGTCGACAGCAACCTGACCTTCCTCGACGCCCAGCGTCAGCTGTTCAGTGCCCAACAAGCGCTGATCACCGACCGTCTGGCGCAGCTGGTCAGCGCGGTCAATCTGTACAAGGCGCTGGGGGGTGGCTGGAATGAACAGACGGCGAAGAACGAGCCGTTGAAAGAAGAAGCGCCAAAGATGAAGTTGTTCTGATAGCGCGGTAAACACGAAGCCCACCGATTGGTGGGCTTTTTGTTGGCCATGGAAAAGCGGGCGTGTTCGTCTCAGCCGCCAACCCCATTGACCAGAAACACCGGTTCCTCCAGATAATCGAGCCCTAACCGGTTTTCGAACATTTCGTCGCGTAATGCCGCCGTGGTGAAACAGCCCAGGTCCAGAGCGGTGGCCAGCAGTGAAAAGGTCTGGCTCAGATGCCCGGTATCCATCAGCGACACCCGCAGTGCGCGGCTGAATTCGTATTTCCAGGCCATCCGCTCGACCCGCGCCGTGGAAACGAACACCGCCGCCGCGTCCTTGATCCACGACTGCCCGCCACAGGCCTCGCTGACCCAGGCTCGCGGATCTTCCAGGGAAAGCAGCTCAAGCCCATGACGGCGTACCGAATAGTGGTAAAGACCCCGCTCGAAACCTTGCACATTCATCAGCACCGCATACACCTCGGTGCCCTGCAGCGAACCGCCGGCCGGCGAGGTTTTCTTCAGAAAGTAGTCGCCCATGCGGTTCTGCTCCATGGCCGTCGCGCCCCAGGTGTAGTAGAGCAACAGGGACAGTTGCGCTGAACTCAACGGTTGATCACTGAAGGTTCGCGACGTGCGGCGATTGCACAGCGTGTCCAGCAACGTCGGCTGAGCGATCGCGCAGGAAGTCTGCAGCGGGTTTTCCAGGGCAATGAACGGATGAGACCAATAGTCCTTGAACGTCGACGGTTGGCGTTGCGTCGAGGCCTTTTGCTCCAGTTCCGTTTCCAGTTCGACAACGCTGATGTAGGGCGTATGCGAGCCGGTCCGGGTACTCAGGTAAAACTCCAGCGCTGCGTCCCAGTGGGTCCAAAGGTCGAGCGGATGCTTACCCTCACCAGAGGTGATCGTGTCCAATTGATTCGCGACAGGCAGTAAAACACCGTGGCCGACCAGCGTCCTCAGGAACGCCAGATTGTCGTCCTGTGCAGAACTCTGCAAAACACCCGGTAGCAACAAGGCACTCTCCAGCGTCTGCGGGCTCAGGAAGTGGCGCAGTAACGGCAGAAACGTTACGCAAAATTCCAGGCTCAAGTTCTGCTGCCGATCCCGGATAAAAAACGACGCCGAGCCAATGCTGAGCCAGGTGCTTTCCCTGAGTTTCAATGGGGTCTGCGCGCCCGCCGATGGCGTCTCTTGCTCGACCTGCTGATCGCGCCCTTGCCAGAACAAGGCCTTGGGTCTCAAGGACTTGATGGCCTTGATCAACGTCAACAGTTCCGCGTCATCTGTTTTGCGGGAAATATCCCACTCAAGGGTGATCGCTTTCACCGGCGATGAGGCAAACAAATGACGCAAGATGTCCCAGTCCCGCCGCGGATGGCCGGTGTGAATTTCAATCAACCGGTCCAGCGGCAACGAACGCAAATAGTCGTTCAGGTCGTAACCCAGGGTTCTGGCGGTCGTGATCGCGCTGTCGAGATCCAGCAGAAAGCCCGAGCCGCTGCGCTCCACCACACTGGAGATGAACTCGCCTTCGGACTGCTCCTGTGCGCCCGCCAATGAAAACAATCGCGGCGCGTTTTCAAGCACCAGCAGCGTTGCCGTGAGCTCGCGCAATTCAATGGCATTGGCCACCACCGTGTCAGCCACCTCTTGGGCCAGGGTCGGCAAAATGAAGTGCTGAGTGTCGCCACCGTGGAAACGCGACCAGGAAATATGCTCGGCCAGCCATGGCGAGCGGGTTTTGTCGCACAGTCGCCGCGTCATGTGCAGGAACTCGCGATCCATCGCGATACCCACGCTGCCCAGGGACAAACTGGATGAATGCAGCAAACTCGGTACTCGAGCGCCGACCTCAAGCAAACGAGGCTCCAGAATGCAGTGCGTCGGCTGAAACTCCACATAATCGAAATGCGGCAAACCCTCAGCGAGAATCCGTTCGACGGTCGGATCAAGCCCCTCCTGCGACCTGTCCTCCCGAGAGCCGCGTCGTGGCAAGTGGTACTCCAGCCCCACCCCTGCCTCGGGAAATTGCGAAGCATCAAACATCGCCATGATCGTCTCCCGAGCTTAAGCCGTCGCACCCAGCACGCGTTCTGTCACCGTCGCCGGCGTCGTCTTCGCCAACAGGCCGGCGTGCTTGCTCTCCAGTGCTCTGACTTCCTTGACCAGGTTTTCCAGAAGCTGGCGCCCCTGGGGGGTGAAATCGCCACTGGCTTCCAGATCCGGCAAGGCCCGGGTCAACCCCCGCATGATGAACGCCAGACGGTTTTGCGCTTGCTGCAGTTCATGGGACGAGCGCGAGCGGACCCGCTCCAGGTATTTGACCAACGCGATATACACGTAAAACGCGTGAAAATAACCGTACAAGTCACGCTTCTGCCCTGACCACGGGAGGGTGAACGACGCTTCTCGCGAGGCGCCTTCGGCGACGACCGGGCACATTTCAACAATGTAGTAGAGCAGTTGATGAGTGGCCTCATGCACCAGGGACTCTTCCAGATCGAGTATCGAATTGTCCCGACTCGACAACAGGATGACCCCGGTGTAACGGGAAGCCGAACAACTTCGAAATAAACCATCGGGCAAATAACAAATAGCTTTGACCAGTTGTTTAAACCGCTCATGGCAGGCCGGCCAGGTGTGCTCCATTCGCAACAGGGCAATATTCACGATATCGCTAAAAAAGCGCACGGGGTGGCCACTACGCTCTAATTGTTTGCGAGCTTCTTCATCTTTTGGAAACTCATAACTGGGTGGAGTCGCTATCGCGATCAGCGGATCGACATCAAATCGATACAGCGGCGGACAATCATGAACAGGCCGGATTTTATCCTTTGCCTTTACGCGCGCCAGCACATCGGGAAACTCGATCAGCATTTTTTCCAACATGGCCGTATCTTCAGACTTTTCGGTCAACACCTGATTGGTATAACGAAACGTCATCCCCTGCCACACTTGAAACACCGGATCATTGATAATCGGGTGCTGTTCCTGAGGCGGGAGCACGATAAGGTTCACGGCCTGCTCAAAAAAAACCGCCAAGTGCGGTGAGTCGGGGAATAGTTTGAAAAGTTCGGCATACAGCACAGTAAAGATCGTATAGCGATTTCGACTGACGCGTTCCAGCAATACTTCAAATCGTGAAGGCTCCGTATCCGGGAGAAAGGTAGTGCCCTGAAATAAATCGTCGACGGATAACTCACGTTGCCCACTGTTCCCGATATCCATTTTTCAAACCTTCCCTTAGGCTGGCAGCAACGGCTTCGCCATCGTCAGACTGGCGACGCCATAACCGAGTTGTTCATAAAGACGACGAGCCGCATCGTTGCGACCAAAGACATGCAAGCGCACTTCCTCGCACCCCGTCTGGCGTGCCCATGCCTCGGCGGCCAGCATTGATTGCCTGGCATAACCCTGACGGCGCTCGCCAGGTTCAATGTATAAATCCAGAATAAAGACAATCGGCCGGGTACCCGCGTGGCGTTGAGCGAGCCACAGTTCACCGACGCGCCGGTCTTCGTCCTTGATCACCCAGAGTTGATTGTTTTCAGTCTGCAGACCTTGCGGCAATAACTGCTCGAAGACGTTCCTGGACTTTTGCGATGCCTCCTCCGAAGCCCATTCACCCGAGGCGACCATGCCCTGGCCATACTCGGCAACGGCTCTTTCGGCGAAAGTCACGAAGTCCGCGTTGTCCATGGGTGCCAAGGTGACAGGCATGGGTCATTTACTCCCTGTTCGACCATGTTGTGTCTTGCTGTTGAATCGAGCCATTTGGCGTACCGCAGAAATCGTCCGGCTTTCCGTGGCACGCCAAACAGCATCGCCGTCCTTTAATCCATTTGTGCCTGTACATTCTGTTGTTGGTCGAATATCGCAGCATTACCCAGTTTGTCGCGAATACCCGCACCGGCACTCACCAGTTTTGTAGCATCAATATTTTTTACGGCTGTAAGTTCAGTAGCACTTAAGTGCACACCAATTCCTTTTGCAGCGGCCTCGGCATCTGCATGCAGTTTTGCAGCGAAGTCCTTATCGATAAGGGCGCGACCTACGACCGAAGCAAGACGCTCCTGATTCACTCTTGTGGGCATGGTGTTTCTCCTTGTTATTTCGGCATGACAAACATGGACTCCTGACGGCGCATAAAATGTTCCCTTGCCCGCCCTGAGGACTTTGAATATAGCAAGACCTCCTTTCTTTTCCAGCCACATCGAGGAGGCGCTTTAAATCTTTTTACGATAAGCGACAACACCAAATCTTAAGTTTAACTGGCGATTACCTATATACCTTTACTGACTGTAAGATCTGTAGGAAACCTCTTACAACCAAAGCAATAAACACTTCCATCCAACCTCAAACCCAAACAATAAAGCGTCATTTATAGAACACCTACCTGCCCGCCCCATTAATGAGCTGGATAACTATGGGATTTAATTAAGAATGCCTCATGCCATCGATGCAGGTAGACGTCGATTAGCGTTCGATAATCGCCCAAAACCCCGTCCGCCCGATTGAATCCCCCCGCCTATCCCTCGCACCATTGCCCGCACCTGCAAAAACCAATAACAACAGGTTCAACACCATGACTACGCGCCCTACTCGCTCCGGCTGAGCTCCGTTCGTTTATCCAAACCCGATTTTTTGTCTGCGACCTCTGGTTGCGACTGCGTACTGCTTCATCCCTGATAATTAGAGAGACCCGAGCCCATGATTCCCTCCTACACGCAGTATTTCTTTCCCAGCCTGATCGCCATCGCACTGGCCGGCGCGGCCCTGCCCGCCATGGCGGAGGAGTCGGGCTTTGTCGAAGGCGCCAAGGTCAACCTGAACCTGCGTAACTTCTACATCAACCGTAACTTCACCAACCCGACCAAGGCGCAGGGCAAGGCTGAAGAGTGGACGCAAAGCTTCATTCTCGACGCCAAGTCCGGGTTCACCCAGGGCACCGTCGGGTTTGGCATGGACGTGCTGGGTTTGTATTCGATCAAGCTCGACGGCGGCAAAGGTACCGGCGGTACGCAGTTGTTGCCGCTGGATCACGATGGTCGCCCGGCGGATAACTTCGGTCGCACCAACGTGGCGTTCAAGGCCAAGCTGTCCCAGACCGAAGTGAAGGTTGGCGAATGGATGCCGGTACTGCCGATCCTGCGTTCGGACGACGGTCGTTCGCTGCCGCAAACCTTCCGTGGCGGCCAGATCACCTCGAAGGAAATCGATGGTCTGACGCTCTATGGCGGCCAGTTCCGCGCCAACAGCCCGCGCGACGACAGCAGCATGAGCGACATGTCGATGACCGGCAAAGCCGCGTTCACCTCAGACCGCTTCAACTTCCAGGGTGGCGAATATGCCTTCAACGACAAGCGCACCCAGATCGGCCTGTGGAATGCTGAACTCAAGGACATCTACAGCCAGCAATACGTCAACCTGATCCACACCCAACCGCTGGGCGACTGGACGCTGGGTGCAAACCTGGGGTTCTTTTACGGCAAGGATGACGGCAGCGCCCGGGCTGGCGAGCTGGACAACAAGACCTGGTCAGGCCTGTTCTCGGCCAAATACGGCGGTAACACCTTCTACGTCGGCCTGCAAAAACTCACTGGCGACAGCGCCTGGATGCGGGTCAACGGCACCAGCGGTGGCACCCTGGCCAACGACAGCTACAACGCCAGCTATGACAACGCGAAGGAAAAATCCTGGCAACTACGCCACGACTACAACTTTGCCGCCCTTGGCGTCCCGGGCCTGACCCTGATGAACCGCTACATCAGCGGCGACAACGTCCACACCGCAACCACCAGCGACGGCAAGGAATGGGGTCGCGAAAGTGAACTGGGCTACACCGTACAAAGCGGCGCGCTCAAAGACTTCAACGTCAGATGGCGCAACTCGACCATCCGCCGCGACTTCAGTAACAACGAGTTTGACGAGAACCGGTTGATCGTCAGCTATCCGATCAGCCTGCTGTAAACCCCACTACCGCCATCGCGAGCAGGCTCGCTCCCACAGTTGTCCGGCGTGACCGCAAGTTTTGCGTTCACACCGCAGACCTGTGGGAGCGAGCCTGCTCGCGATGGCAATCTTTCAGTCACATCAATATTGAATGGACTGCCGCCATCGCGGGCAAGCCCGGCTCCCACAGGGATCTTTGGCGAACACAACATTTGCGTTCACACCGGACAACTGTGGGAGCGGGCTTGCCCGCGATGGCAATCGTTCAGTCACATCAATATTGAACGGACTGCCGCCATCGCGGGCAAGCCCGGCTCCCACAGGGATCTTCGGTGAACACAACATTTGCGTTCACACCGCAGACCTGTGGGAGCGAGGCTTGCCCGCGAAGGCGTCAGCTCAGGCAACACAACTTTCGCGGATCACTCCCGCGACTCAATCCCCAACTCATCCCACACCGACTCGGCCAGGTGGAACGTCGCGTTGGCCGCCGGGATGCCGCAGTAGATTGCGCTCTGCATGATCACTTCCTTGATCTCGCCGCGGGTCACGCCGTTGTTGGCGGCGGCGCGCAGGTGCAGTTTGAGTTCTTCGTTGCGGTTCATGCCGATCAGCATGGCGATGGTGATCAGGCTGCGGGTGTGGCGCGGCAGGCCCGGGCGGGTCCAGATGTCGCCCCAGGCGTGGCGGGTGATCATCTCCTGGAACTCCGAGTTGAACTCGGTCAGCGCGTTCAGGCTGCGGTCGACATGGGCGTCGCCGAGGACTGCACGGCGGACTTTCAGCCCTTCGTCGTAACGTTGTTTCTCATCCACGAAAAAACCCTCAAAGAGCCGACAGAAACGCCAGCACCCGCTCGCTGAACGCAGCGCCGGCCTGGACGTTGGACAGGTGTGCGGCGTAGAACTCGGCGTACTCGGCGCCCCGCACATGTTCCTGAATGAAATGTCCGCCAGACGGTGGCGTCACGGCGTCTTCGGTGCCAGCGATCACCAGCAGCGGCACCTGAATCGAGGACAACTGATCGCGGAAATCGGCATCGCGCACCGCCGCGCAATTGGCCGCGTAACCTTCAGGCGAGGTGGCCGCGAGCATGTCGGTAATCTGCTTCGCCACTGCCGGATTGGCCTCGGAAAAGTCTGGAGTAAACCAGCGTGCAATCGATGCATCGCGCAGGGCAACCATCGCCGCCGCACCGTCACGCAGGACGGTTTCGATCCGTGGATTCCACACTGATGGATCGCCGATTTTCGCCGCGGTGTTGCACACAATCAGTTTGTTCAAACGCTGACTGGCATTGATCCCCAGCCACTGGCCAATCAACCCGCCCATGGACAGACCACAGAAATGCGCGCGTTCGATGTGCAACGCATCCAGCAACGCCAGTACGTCGCGACCGAGTTGCTCGATGCTGTACGGCCCCGACGTCACCAACGACTGGCCGTGACCACGGGTATCAAAACGCAGCACGCGAAAGTGCTCGATGAACGCCGGGATTTGCGCGTCCCACATGTGTAGGTTGGTGCCCAACGAGTTGGACAACACCAGCACCGGCGCATCGACCGGCCCATCAAGTTGGTAATGCAGTTCGCCCTCGGCGAGTTGTACGAAAGCCACAGCAGTCTCCTTCAGGCAATCAACGCAAAATGTTCAGCCACCGCTCGCTCGACCCAGGTATGGGCCTGACCGAGGTAATGGGCGGGGTCCAGCAGACGATCGAGTTCAGCGTCCGACAGCTCGGCAGTCACCTGCGGCTCGTCGCCGAGTACCGCGCGCAGATGGCGTTGCTCGGCCACTGCGCGCTTGCAGCATTGCTCCAGCAGATGGTGCGCGGTGTCGCGACCGACCCGTTGCGCCAGGACGATGCTCACGGCTTCGGCCAGCACCAGGCCCTGGGTCAGGTCGAGGTTGCGGGACATTCGGTCGGCATCCACTTCCAGTCCGTCGACCACCAACAGCGCTTGCTGCAGGCTACCCGACACCAAACAGCAGATCTCCGGCAGGGTTTCCCATTCGGCATGCCACAGGCCCAGGCTGCGTTCGTGTTCCTGCGGCATCGCGCTGAACAAGGTCGAGAGCAAACCCGGCACCCGCGTCGCCGCCCCGATCAGCACTGCCGCGCCCACCGGGTTGCGTTTGTGCGGCATGGTCGAGGAACCGCCCTTGCCCGGCGCCGACGGCTCGAACACTTCGCCGGCTTCGGTTTGCATCAACAGGCTGATGTCGCGGCCGAGTTTGCCAAGGCTGCCGGCGATCAACCCCAACACCGCGCCGAATTCCACCAGACGATCACGCTGGGTGTGCCAGGGTTGTTCCGGCAAGGTCAGTTGCAGTTCTGCGGCCAAGGCTTCGGCAATCGGCATCGCCTGCTCGCCAAGGGCCGCGAGGGTGCCGGAGGCGCCACCGAATTGCAGCACCAACAGGCGCGGCTTGAGCTCCAGCAAACGCTGACGGCTGCGAGTCACCGCGCCCAGCCAACCGGCGACCTTCATGCCAAGGGTGACCGGTGTCGCGTGCTGCAACCAGGTACGCCCGGCCAGCGGCGTGGCGATGTAACGCCAGGCCTGGGTCGCGAGGGTTTCCCCCAGTTGCGCCAGATCAGCTTCGATCAGTTCCAGCGCGCGGCGCAGTTGCAGCACCAGGCCGGTGTCCATCACGTCCTGGCTGGTCGCGCCCAGATGCACATAGCGCTCGGCTTCGGCATCGTTCCTGGCGATCTGCTTGCCCAGCGCCTTGACCAAGGGAATCGCCGAATTACCCGCCGTGGCAATCGCCTCGCCGAGGGCGGCAAAGTCGTAATGCTCGGCGAGGCAGGCGCGTTCGATAGACTCGACGGCGCTCTGCGGAATCAGGCCAACCCGCGCCTCGGCCCGGGCCAGTGCGGCTTCGAAATCAAGCATGGCCTGAACCCGGCCCTGATCGCAGAACACCTCACGCATGTCGCGTGCCGTGAAGTAGGCATCGAACAATTGATTGCCCGGTCGTTGGTTCATAAACAGTCCTTGCAGGCGAGGGCCGGTCAGGCCCCCGCGTAAAGATCAAAGGTCATTTTGCAAATACTTCGCCTGTTTCGGCAGACGCAGACTGAACAGGAACGCGATCGCCATCATCACCGTCACGTACCAGTAGAACGAGTTTTCCATGCCCCCGGCTTTAAGGCTCAGCGCCACATACTCCGCCGAACCGCCGAAGATGGCATTGGCCACCGCATACGCCAGGCCGACGCCCAAGGCGCGCACCTCTGGCGGGAACATTTCGGCTTTCACCAGACCGCTGATCGAGGTGTAGAAACTCACGATCGCCAGCGCCAGGGTAATCAGCACAAAGGCCAGGAACGGACTGCTGACACTTTTCAGGCTCAACAGGATCGGTACGGTGCACAACGTCCCGAGGGCGCCGAACCAGAGCATCGAATTGCGCCGGCCGATCTTGTCGGCGAGCATGCCGAAGAACGGTTGCATGCACATATAAAGGAACAGCGCGCCGGTCATGATGTAGCTGGCGGTTTTGGCGTGCATGCCGGCGGTATTCACCAGGTACTTCTGCATGTACGTGGTGAAGGTGTAGAAAATCAGCGAGCCACCGGCGGTGTAACCCAGCACGGTGATGAACGCGGCCTTATGATCGCGGAACAGCGCACGGACGCTGCCGGCGTCTTTGTTTTCGCGCATTTCCTTGCTGCTGGTTTCCTTGAGCGCACGACGCAGGAACAACGAAATCAACGCCGCGGCCGCACCGACCACGAACGGAATTCGCCAGCCATAGGCACGCAATTCATCCTCGCTGAGGAACTGTTGCAGGATCACCACCAGCGACACCGCCAGCAACTGCCCCCCAATCAACGTCACGTACTGGAACGAAGCAAAGAAACCACGCTGGCCCTTGAGGGCGACTTCGCTCATGTAGGTCGCGGTGGTGCCGTACTCGCCGCCCACCGACAAGCCCTGCAGCAAACGTGCGAACAACAGCATGATCGGCGCCCAGACCCCGATGCTGTTGTAGGTCGGCAGGCAGGCGATGAGCAACGACCCGAAGCACATCATCAGAATATCAGAATCGAGATCATCATCGAATTCTTGCGCCCGTGTTTGTCCGCCAATCGACCGAAGATCCAGCCGCCGATGGGCCGCATCAGAAACCCGGCAGCGAATACGCCCGCCGTGTTCACCAGCTGCACCGTGGGGTTGTCGGACGGGAAAAACGCCGGGGCAAAATAGATTGCGCAGAAGGCGTAGACGTAAAAGTCGAACCATTCGACCAGATTGCCGGACGAGGCGCCGACAATCGCAAAGATCCTTTTGTTGCGTTCTTCACGGGTGTAGAGAGCTGTGAGAGTTGTCATCGTTCTTCACTCTTTTGGGGACCGTGAGAGTCTAGACACATTTAGCAACAGCCCCGTTCCGCAAATGCATTAGCGACACGATTCCCTGTGGGAGCGGGCTTGCTCGCGAAGACGGCGGCACAGTCAACATTGATGTCGCCTGACACACCGCTTTCGCGAGCAAGCCCGCTCCCACAGGTTTTATGGCGCTCACTCAATAATCAAAAAACACCGTCTCGGCATCCGTCCCCTGCAAAATCACATTCCACTGATAAACACCCGCAGCATCCTGCTTCGCCAGCAAGGTGCCGCGGCGTTCGGCAGGCACGCACTCCAACAGCGGATCCGCGACGTTGGCCGGTTCACCATCAAAGTAAATCCGCGTCAGCAAGTGCTTCACCAACCCACGAGCAAACACCAGCACCACCAGGTGTGGCGCCTGGGTCGAGCCCTTCAAGCCTTCCACCGTACCCGGCTTGATCGTGGTAAAGCGGAAGCGCCCTTGCGCATCCACCGGCACCCGGCCAAACCCTTCGAAGTTCGGGTCCAGGGGTTTGTCCTGATCGTCTTCGGGATGATCGTATTTGCCGGCGGCGTTGGCCTGCCAGACTTCCAGCATGGCGTCGTTGACGAAGTCGCCATTGCCATCGACGACTTGCCCGGTGATCGCCACGCGCTCGCCAAGGGTTTGTGCAACGGTCAGGTCTTCGCGGTTCAGCCAGGTCAGGCCGATGTGGTAATACGGCCCGACGGTGTGGGACGTGGTCGCGTTCAGCGTCATCTTATTTCTCCATCGGCGTGGCATCGCGGCCGCGCAAGACGATGTCCCAGCGATAACCGAGGGCGTAGGAAGGAATGGTTTTTTCCAGGTCGAAACTGGCGATCAGGCGTTCTTTGGCGCTGGTATCGGGCACGCAGTTGTAGATCGGGTCGTAAGCCAGCAACGGGTCACCCGGGAAATACATCTGGGTCACCAGGCGCGTCAGAATACTCGGCCCGAACAGTGAGAAATGGATGTGCGCCGGGCGCCAGGCGTTGTGATGGTTACCCCACGGATAGGCGCCGGGCTTGATGGTCTGGAACTGATACCAGCCATCGGCGTCGGTCACGGTGCGGCCGGTGCCGGTGAAGTTCGGGTCCAGCGGCGCATCGTGCAGGTCGCGCGCATGGTTGTAACGACCGGCGGCGTTGGCCTGCCAGATCTCCACCAGAATTCCCGGCACCGGCAGACCGTTTTCATCCAGCACACGGCCGTGGATGATGATCCGTTCACCCAACGGCTCGCCCGAATGCTGGGCAGTCAGGTCATTGTCCTGCTCCTGGATGCGCTCGGCGCCGATGGTCGGCCCGGTGATTTCCGACAGCGAATGAGGCAAAAACACCAACGGCTTGGACGGCGAGCGAAGGTTGGTGGATTGATAGGCCGGGTGCAGGTACTCCGGCTGGGTGCCCTCTTGCGGGCGGCGGTAACCAGGCTTGTCAGTCATGAAGCATTCCTCAGTTCTTATTAGTCACTGCTACGCGTCAGACGCGTTCGATCGCCAAGGCCAGCCCCTGGCCGACACCGACGCACATGGTCGCCAGACCTTTCTTGCCACCGGTCTTTTCCAGTTGATGCAGCGCGGTCAGTACCAAGCGTGCACCGCTCATGCCCAGCGGATGGCCCAAGGCAATGGCGCCACCGTTCGGGTTGACCTGGACCGCGTCATCCGCCAATCCCAGTTCACGCAGCACGGCCAAACCCTGGCTGGCGAAGGCTTCGTTGAGTTCGATCACATCGAAATCGCTGACCGCCAGGCCCAGGCGCTCGGTCAGTTTGCGCACCGCGGGTACTGGGCCGATGCCCATCACCCTCGGTGCGACACCGGCACTCGACATCCCCAACACACGAGCGCGGGCGGTCAGGCCATGCTTCTTCACGGCGTCGCCGGAAGCCAGAATCAACGCCGCCGCGCCGTCGTTCACACCGGAGGCATTGCCGGCGGTGACGGTTTTATCCGGACCGTTGACCGGTTTGAGTTTGGCCAGGGTTTCCAGTGTCGTGTCAGCGCGAGGGTGCTCGTCCTGCGTGACGACGCTTTCCCCCTTCTTGTGGGCAATGCGCACTTCGACGATTTCTTCGGCGAAAAATCCTGCGGCCTGCGCGGCGGCTGTACGTTGCTGACTGCGCAGGGCGAAAGCATCCTGATCGGCGCGGGACACGCGGTAGTCGTCGGCCACGTTATCGGCGGTCTGCGGCATCGCATCGACGCCGTATTGGGCTTTCATCAATGGGTTGATGAAACGCCAGCCGATGGTGGTGTCTTCCAGTTTCATGTTGCGCGAGAACGCCGCATCCGCCTTGCCCATCACAAACGGTGCGCGGGACATGGACTCGACGCCGCCGGCAATCGCAAGCTCCATCTCGCCGCTGGCGATGGCCCGGAACGCGGTGCCGATCGCATCCATGCCCGAAGCGCAAAGACGATTGAGGGTAACGCCCGGAATGGTTTCCGGCAGGCCGGCCAGCAGCAACGCCATGCGTGCCACGTTGCGGTTGTCCTCGCCGGCCTGGTTGGCGCAACCGAGGAACACCTCGTCCACCGCGTTCCAGTCCACCGACGGGTTGCGCATCATCAGCGCCTTGATCGGCACGGCCGCCAGGTCATCGGCGCGAACCGCCGACAGGCCGCCGCCGAAACGGCCGATGGGGGTGCGAATGGCGTCGCAGATATAAACGTCACGCATCAGGCTTCTCCGGGTGCTTGGCCGTGTGCGGCGGCGGTGCGGGCTTCCAGATCGCGCAGCGCGGTCAGCTCGACGTCGGTTGGCTCGGCGGTGTTTTCAACTTGATCGGCGAAGCGAATCGCCCAACCGGTGGCGGCAATCACTTGCTCGCGGGTCACGCCTGGGTGCAGCGCGGTGACCACGAATTCATGGGTCCCCGCTTCGGGCTCCATGATGCACAGGTCGGTAATAATGCCGACAGGCCCGGCGCCCGGCAGGCCGAGACGCTTGCGTGAATCACCGCCCTCGCCATGACCGACCGAGGTGATGAAGTCGAGTTTGTCGACAAAGGAGCGCGCCGACTGCTTGAGGATGATCAGCACACTTTTGGCGGAACCGGCGATCTCCGGCGCGCCACCGGCACCCGGCAGGCGAACCTTGGGCTGATGGTAGTCACCCACCACCGTGGTGTTGATGTTGCCGAAGCGGTCGACTTGCGCGGCGCCGAGAAAACCGACATCGATGCGCCCGCCCTGCAACCAGTAGCGAAAAATCTCACCGGTCGGGACGACAGTGTCGGCGGTTTCCGCCAGCTCACCGTCACCGATCGACAGCGGCAATACGCTCGGCTTGGCACCGATCGGACCCGATTCGTAGATCAGGACGACGTCTGGCGAGGAAGTCAGACGCGCCAGGTTGGCGGCTTTCGACGGTAGGCCGATGCCGACGAAGCACACCGAACCGTTTTTCAGACGGCGGGCGGCGGCGACGGTCATCATTTCATTGGTGGTGTAAGTCATTACTTGGCCTCCGAAGCAGCGGCCAGTTTGGCCTGGAACTTGCTGAAGTCAGCGCAACCGTGGATGTACTCGTTGATCCACGCGGTGAAGGTTTCACGGTCGCGGGCAATCGGGTCCCAAGCCTGGTAGAAACGATTATCCCGTTCGGTGTAACCGTGGGCGTAGGACGGATGCGCACCACCCGGTACATGGCAGACAGCGGTCAAGGCCCAGGTCGGCAGTACGCAAGCGTTCATCGGCGCATTGAGGTCGTCGACGATTTCTTCAACAGTAACGATGCAACGCTTGGCGGCCAGCGCCGCTTCTTTCTGCACACCGAGAATGCCCCATAGCAGCACGTTGCCTTTGCGGTCGGCTTTCTGTGCGTGAATCACGGTGATGTCCGGGCGCACCGACGGCACCGCCGCCAGCACTTCGCCGGTGAACGGGCAGGTGACGGTTTTGATCAGCGGGTTGACCTTCGGCAGGTCGGAACCGCCGTAGGCACGCAGCACCGCGAACGGTAGGCCCGAAGCGCCCGCGACGTAGGCATTGGCCAGGTCGGCGTGGCTGTGTTCTTCGATTTCCAGCGCATGCGGCCACTGCTTTTCAACCGCGTCACGCAAACGGTGCAGCGAACCAACGCCTGGGTTACCGCCCCAGGAGAAAATCAGCTTGCGAGCACAACCGGCACCGATCAACTGGTCGTAGATCAAGTCGGGCGTCATCCGCACCAGCGTCAGATCTTTCTTGCCCTGACGGATGATTTCGTGACCCGCCGCCGTAGGAATCAGGTGAGTGAAGCCTTCGAGCGCGACGGTATCGCCGTCGTTGACGAACTGCTTCACCGCGTCATGCAGCGAAAGGATTTCAGCCATGGGGCAGGCTCCCGTTTTGTTATGAACCGACAGTGGTAGAAAAAGGCGCGAGGTTCAGCGCCGGAATGACTGAAGATTAAGCCCCTGAAAAATGCCAAACAATCCGATAATCGACTAAGTGTTCGTTTATCGAACATATTGTTGTCTCGCTACCTATTCTGAAAAGCTTCGCGGGCAAGTCCGCTCCCACAGGTTGATGCGCAATCCTTGTAGGAGCGAGGCTTGCCCGCGAAGAGGTCATCAAACTCGCTGAAGAATCTGAAACCTGTCCTCAGGTCGCATCCGCATGGCTGACCATGCCCTTGATCACCACCGCCGTGGTTGCCAAGGCGGCCGGAATCACCAGCGCCGTCAGCACCTGTTCGAAGTTCCAGCCCAGGCCCAGCAGCGTTGCGCCCATCCACGCACCGAGGATCGCGCCGAAGCGGCCAATTCCGAGCATCCATGACACACCGGTCGCTCGCCCTTGAGTCGGGTAAAACCGCGCCGCCAGGGACGGCATCGCCGATTGCGCACCGTTGACGCACATCCCGGCCACCAGCACCAGGGTCGCCAGCAATGTGATGTTGCCCAGGCTCTGCCCTACCGCGTAGGCAAACACCCCGGCCAGCAGGTAGAAAATGCCGATGACTTTGTGCGGATTGAACCGGTCCATCGCCCAGCCCACACCCACCGCGCTCAACACCCCACCGAACTGGAACAGCGCACCAATGAACGCCGCCTGCTCCATGCTCGCGCCGCTGTCACGCATCAGCGTCGGCAGCCAACTGGTCAGCAAGTAAACGATCACCAGGCCCATGAAGTACGTCAGCCACAGCAACAGCGTGCCGGTGCTGTAAGTGCCGGAGAAGATCACCGCAAACACATTGCGCGCCTTCACGGTTTTCTGTTCCGGCACGCTGAAGCTCGAAGCCTGAGCCACCACCGCCGGGTCGATCGGCGCCAGGGTCTTGCGCACTTTGTCCGTACCGCGATTGCGCACCACCAGATAGCGGGCCGACTCCGGCAACCAGAGCAGCAAGACGACCCCGAGAATCAACGGCAGAATTCCGCCGATCATCAACAGACTGTGCCAGCCGAAGGCCGGGATCAGTTTGGCCGAGATGAACCCGCCACCGGCCATGCCGAGGTTGAAGCCGCAAAACATGCTGGTCACCAGCAGGGATTTCTTGCGCTCCGGGGTGTATTCGGACAGCAGCGTGGTGGCGTTCGGCATGCCAGCACCCAGGCCCAGGCCGGTGAGAAAACGCAGTACCAGCAACTGATCGACGTTAGTGCTGTAGGCCGACGCCAGGCTGAAGGCGCCGAATAACAGCACCGCGCCGACCAGTACGACTTTTCGCCCGAAGCGGTCAGCCAATGGGCCGGAACCCAAGGCGCCGAAGACCATGCCAATCAGCGCCGCACTCATCACCGGGCCGAGACTGGCGCGATCGATGCCCCAGTCCTGGGACAGTGCCGGCGCAATAAAACCCATGGCCGCGGTGTCGAGGCCATCAAGGAAGACAATCAGGAAACACAGGATCACTACCCGCCATTGGTAGCGCGAAATGGGTTGAGCGTTGATGAAGGACTGCACGTCGAGGCAGTTTCCTACAGCAGACTGAGGCTGGTTCATTATTTTTATTCCACGCAAAGAACGCAGTCGAACAGGTGTCAGCCAGGGCTGACGCTGTTACCAGAAAAGGAGGTCGGGATCAGGCGATCCGGTTTCGGCAAATGAACCGGTGGGAACAGCGGCAGTCGGGAAACGTGCGCATGGGGAAGGCCTCTTCTCATTATTATTGGGGTCGTCGTCCGGCGACTGACTGAAGGCCAGCAGCGCCGGATGACGCTGCCGCGACATTAATGAGCCAAGGGAAAGAGCGTCAATTCGATAAGCGCAACTCTGTGCGTTTATCGAACAGCTTAGGCAAAGAGTTGTGCGCTCAGGTCACGACTGGCGCTTAGCAGACCGGGCAGGAAACGTTGCTCCAGTTCGCTACGGCTAACCCGGCCGGCGTGGGTGCTGACGTTTAACGCCGCCACCACTTGCCCGGAAGCGTCGTACACCGGAACGGCAATCGAACGCAGGCCCTGCTCCAGTTCCTGATCAACGATGCACCAGCCCTGTTGCCGTACCTCTTGCAGGCATTCGAGCAACGCCTCGGGGGTATGCAAGGTGCGACTGGTCTTGGCTTGCAGTTCTGCATGATCGAGGTATTCGCGCAGGGACGTGTCGTCCAGCGCGGCGAGAAGAATCCTGCCCATGGACGTGCAATAGGCCGGCAGCCGTCCACCCACCGAGAGGTCGACGGAAATCAGCCGCTGGGTGGTGGCCGACCGCGCGATATACAAAATGTCATCGCCTTCCAGCGTGGCCATGTTGCAGGCCTCGTGCAGTTGCTCGCTCATGCGGTCCAGGTACGGCTGGGCAGAAACCGCCAATGGCGTCGACGACAAATAGGCATGGCCCAGGGTCAATACTTTGGGCAGCAGCGAATAGGTGCGTCCGTCAGTAGTGGCGTAGCCGAGCTTGATCAGGGTGTGCAGGCAACGTCGCACGGCGGCGCGGGGAATTTCCGTGCGGTGGCTGATCTGCGCAATGGTCAAGTGCCGCTTGCGTTCCTGGAATGCTTGCACCACAGCCAGACCACGGGCCAGGGAGGTCATGAAATCCGGGTCACCGGTCAGGGCCTGGATTCGCTTCGCTGGCGAGGCGACGATCGGCGGCGCCACTGAAGCGAAGGAATTGCGCATTTGATCGTTCATATCAGGTTTCCTACACGGATCAGCGACTATTACAAGCGGCTCCCGGTCCGGCACACAAGCCACCGCCTGCCAGGAATGGGCGATTATCGAACGCTGGGCCGATAATCGCAATCGGTGCCGCCTACAATGAGCTCATTCCCTATCATAAGGTTGTTACTTTCGGTCAGTGACATACAGGGGTCGATGTATTAATTTGTTCGACTTAATGACGCCAGAAAGTCACCGTTGCAAATGGCGTCACCCGTACTGTAGTTACCGATAAAGTTGCGATTAACAAATCCATCACGTATCAGAAACTACTTTTAACGTACAAGAGATAGTGTTCTTTGGATCGACCGCTATAATGCATCTCATGGCGACCGGTTTTTTACATCCCGATTCCGCCAGCCGGCAGCGCAATATCCATTGCCGCTGTCCGCAGCAAGCGCCTGACGCTCATTTCATATGCTCCGCCAACGCGCTCGCTGAAACAGGAGACTGATGCTGCGTCAGCTGTTTTTCTCTGGTGCCGTGGCCGCCTGCAACATGGAAGTATTGATTGCGCCGTGGGAACGATGCCGTGTCAGGCACTGTCCCTTCGATGAGCGTGGTCGATAAATCGATGCAGCGCGTTTCACCAGAATTTATCTCAACTCAATCAGGTAGCACTGTGACGAAAGACGAACTGCGCGCGGAACTTGAGCGCCAGGAACAACGTTACAAGGAAGTTTACGGCGGGGAAGTCACCACCTACGCCGCTCAGCCCGAACCCGAACGCAAACCCTGGCGTAAACGCGCCACCGTTCAGGACCAGGCCTTCACCCAGGAACTGCAGAAGATGGAAAAGGAACTCAAAGCCGAAGAGCCATGACCACCTCGGCCTGAATCTTTTCAAGAGACTGCGTCCGCACCCGTTAAAAGCGGGTTGTGTCGATGTTGCTTTTCGCGCCCGCCACCAGCGGGCAGCGGACATCTCATCTATGAATGAGATGAAATGGTTCCTGTCCGGCCCTCATCTCTGATACTTCCCACAAGCGTTCAAGCCTCTCGACTCAACGGGAGAAACCCTTGTGGCTGCTGCCTTTCCACACGAATTCAATGACTTGTAAAACCCTGAAAAAGACTGCGCCTCAGGGGATGGTCACAAATAAATTCGTTGAAGAATGTAACCGATGAGCAGCAAGTGCATCGATTAGCAGTCTTTTCTGGCATAATCGCGCCCCCTTATGACCGGGTCAGAAAACCTTCATGATCGATTTATTCAGCGGACTGGATGCTTGGGTGCTTGTGAGCCTCTTGCTCGCCCTGGCCTTTGTCCTCGCCTTCGAGTTCATCAACGGCTTTCATGACACCGCTAACGCGGTTGCCACTGTTATCTACACCAAAGCCATGCCGCCTCATCTGGCGGTGTTCTTTTCCGGTGTGTTCAACTTCCTCGGCGTGCTGCTGGGCGGTGTAGGCGTGGCGTATGCCATCGTTCACCTGCTGCCGGTAGAACTGCTGATCAATGTGAATACCGGTCACGGACTGGCCATGGTGTTTTCGTTGCTCGCCGCCGCCATCACCTGGAACCTGGGCACCTGGTACTTCGGTATCCCCGCCTCCAGCTCCCACACGCTGATCGGTTCGATCCTCGGTGTCGGTCTGGCCAACGCCTTGATCAACGATATTCCGTTGGCCGACGGCGTTAACTGGCAGAAGGCGATCGATATCGGTGCGTCCCTGGTGTTCTCGCCGATGGCCGGGTTCCTGGTCGCTGCCCTGGTGCTGATCGGCCTTAAATGGTGGCGTCCGCTGTCCAAGATGCACAAGACACCGGAACAGCGCCGCAAGATCGACGACAAGAAACACCCGCCGTTCTGGAACCGTCTGGTGCTGGTGATTTCGGCGATGGCAGTCAGCTTCGTGCACGGCTCCAATGACGGCCAGAAAGGTATCGGCCTGATCATGCTGGTGCTGATCGGTATCGTGCCGGCGCAGTTCGTACTCGACCTGGGCAGCACGACTTACCAGATCGAGCGGACTCGCGACGCGACCCTGCACCTGAGCCAGTTCTACAAGCGCAATGCCGATACGCTGGGTGAATTCCTGGCCTTGGGCAAAAGCGTGGAAGGCGATCTGCCGGAAAAATTCCGTTGCAACCCGCAACAGACCGAACCGACCATCGCCGCCCTGCTGGACACCCTCAAGGGCGTAGCCGACTACCACTCGCTGCCGTCGGAAAGCCGCATCGAAGTGCGTCGTTACCTGCTCTGCCTGGACGACACGGCGAAGAAAGTCAGCAAGTTGCCTGGCCTCGCAGCCCGTGAAAAGGCTGACCTGGACAAACTGCGCAAGGACCTGACCACGACTACCGAATACGCCCCGTTCTGGGTGATTCTGGCGGTCGCACTGGCACTGGGCCTGGGTACCATGGTTGGCTGGAAACGCGTGGTACTGACCATCGGCGAGAAAATCGGCAAGCAGGGCATGACCTACGCCCAAGGCATGTCGGCGCAGATCACCACCGCGTGCATGATCGGCCTGGCCAACATCTTCAGCCTGCCCGTCTCCACTACCCACGTCCTGTCTTCAGGCGTGGCCGGCACCATGGTCGCCAACAAAAGCGGCCTGCAAGGCGGCACCGTCAGAAACATCCTGCTGGCTTGGATCCTGACCCTGCCAGCCACCGTGGCCCTGTCGGCTGGCCTGTTCTGGCTGGCATCCAAGGCACTGGGTAGCTGATACACCGCTACTGAAAAAGGCGCGTTCCGTGAGGTTCGCGCCTTTTTTATTGCAATTTTCGCCACACCCGCTCCCACAGTTGGTCTATCTATTCCAATAGAAAACGGCAGGCAAAAAAAAGGGCGACCGAAGTCGCCCAAAATGCCTTGCGTGCTCATTACATCCAGAAGGATCTACGGCTTTCTACGCTTATGCGCATCCTTCCAGATAAAAAATCCAAACCCTGCAAAAAACAGAACCATGAGGCCGACGGTCAGCACTCCGGCGATCACCACGTTGTCGAAAAACATGATTAGCCTCCTGCACTTGCCCTGTTGCGATGGGGCTAAGTTAACCAATCAGGCAGGAGAGAAAATTGACCGGGATCAATACCGCCCGAGACAGGGCGTAAAGGAAGGGAAATAACTGACCTGCATCAACTGATGCAGGGTGTTTCAACGCTTTTTCGGTTTGTTCTTCGGCTTTTTCTTCACTTTGCCCAACGGCATCGCCTGTTCGAATGCCTGACGAACTTCGTTCAGGCGCTTTTCATTCAGGTCATGAACCCGCTTGGCGCGTTCGGCGTTGAGGTCGATCAGCTTGTCGTCTTGGCTCATGGCGTTCAGTGCATCGTATGAAATGAAATTCAACTGCCCAATCGCTTGGCAGGATTGCGTCAATAATGCGGTCTGGCGCGGGCGCTGACCAGTGATCCGACACTTCATATCTCGATATCGACCCACAACCCCTGACGCGGCTCGCCTTCAATCAGCGGCGCTACCGGTACAGTGTTGTCAGCGTTGAGCTCATTGCCCGGAATCGCCAGGTGTTCTTCAGGATCCTCATCGGCTTCACGGCGACGCCGTTGCTGCTCCTGCTTGCGGCGCTGTTCCTCGCGCAGCTGCAGGCCCGCCTCTTCCGGGTCGCGCTTTTGCAGGTCGATGGTGCTTTCGCTGGAGCTTTCCTGCGCCGGCACCACAGGCGGAATATCCGGGCGCTGGCGGATCGGATCCTGCTGTGAAGTGATCGGTACGGCGCTCAAGGGGAGCATCGGTGGCAGCATATTATTAGTCTCCTGTCAGCAGGCTGTCGGCTGCGGGGATGGCGACTTGAGCCATCGGTCGCAAACTTGTGGTCCGCCTGGCAGCGCAGGAGCTGGCGCAGCCTGCGATCTTTTGATCTTCATCTCCCGAAAAGTTCGCATCCTCCATCACCGCGCGCATGTAATCCTTTGGTCCTGAAGGCTCATTCCGTTAAGATAGCCCGCTTTTTCAAGGTGGGAGTCAGGCAGCATGGCGCAGCAGTATCAACCGGGGCAACGCTGGATCAGTGACAGCGAAGCCGAGCTGGGTTTGGGCACCGTTCTGGCACAGGACGGCCGCTTGTTGACCGTGCTCTATCCGGCCACTGGCGACACTCGCCAGTACGCGCTACGGAATGCGCCCCTCACCCGCGTGCGGTTTTCGCCGGGTGACAGCATCACTCACTTCGAAGGCTGGAAACTGACCGTACAAGAAGTCGACGATGTCGACGGCCTGCTGGTCTACCACGGCCTCAACGCGCAGAACGAAGTGGTCACCCTGCCGGAAACCCAACTGTCGAACTTCATTCAGTTCCGTCTGGCCAGCGACCGTTTGTTCGCCGGCCAGATCGATCCGCTGGCCTGGTTCTCCCTGCGTTATCACACCCTGGAACACACCAGCCGCCAATTGCAGTCCTCCCTTTGGGGCTTGGGCGGCGTGCGGGCGCAACCGATCGCGCACCAACTGCACATTGCCCGTGAAGTGGCCGACCGCATCGCACCGCGCGTTCTGCTGGCGGACGAAGTGGGCCTGGGCAAGACCATCGAAGCCGGTCTGGTGATCCATCGCCAACTGCTTTCGGGCCGCGCCAACCGCGTGTTGATCCTGGTGCCGGAAAACCTCCAGCACCAATGGCTGGTAGAGATGCGCCGCCGCTTCAACCTGCAAGTCGCGCTGTTCGACGAAGAACGCTTCATCGAAAGCGATGCCGCCAACCCGTTCGAAGACACCCAGCTTGCATTGGTTGCGCTCGAATGGCTGGTGGACGACGAAAAAGCCCAGGACGCACTGTTCGCCGCCGGCTGGGATTTGCTGGTGGTCGACGAAGCGCACCACCTGGTGTGGCACGAAGATCAGGTCAGCCCTGAATACTCCCTGGTGGAACAACTGGCCGAAGTCATTCCCGGCGTATTGCTGCTGACCGCGACCCCGGAACAACTCGGTCAGGACAGCCACTTCGCCCGTCTGCGCCTGCTCGACCCGAACCGTTTCCATGACCTGCACGCCTTCCGCGCCGAGAGCGAAAACTATCGCCCGGTGGCCGAAGCCGTTCAGGAGCTGCTGGACAAAGGGCGCCTGTCGCCTGAAGCACACAAGACCATTCACGGTTTCCTCGGGAATGAAGGCGAAGCGCTGCTGACCGCCGTCAACGATGGCGACACCGAAGCCAGCGCCCGTCTGGTGCGCGAACTGCTGGACCGCCACGGCACCGGCCGCGTGCTGTTCCGTAACACCCGCGCCGCCGTGCAGGGTTTCCCGGAGCGCAAGCTGCACCCGTACCCGCTGCCGTGCCCGGCCGAATACCTCGAACTGCCATTGGGCGATCACGCCGAGCTGTACCCGGAAGTCAGCTTCCAGGCCCAGCCGGACGCCAATGAAGAAGAGCGTTGGTGGAAATTCGACCCGCGTGTCGAGTGGCTGATCGACACCCTGAAAATGCTCAAGCGCACCAAAGTGCTGGTGATCTGCGCCCACGCCGAAACCGCCATGGACCTGGAAGATGCCCTGCGCGTACGTTCCGGCATTCCGGCCACGGTCTTCCACGAAGGCATGAACATTCTCGAGCGTGACCGCGCCGCCGCCTATTTCGCCGACGAAGAATTCGGCGCTCAGGTGCTGATCTGCTCGGAAATCGGCAGTGAAGGTCGCAACTTCCAGTTCTCGCACCATCTGGTGCTGTTCGATCTGCCGTCGCACCCGGACCTGCTGGAGCAACGCATCGGTCGTCTGGACCGGATCGGTCAGAAGCACATCATCGAACTGCACGTACCGTACCTGGAAACCAGCCCGCAAGAACGGCTGTTCCAGTGGTACCACGAAGCGCTGAACGCGTTCCTCAATACCTGCCCGACCGGCAACGCCTTGCAGCATCAGTTCGGCCCACGCCTGCTGCCGCTGCTGGAAAACGCCGATGACGGCGAGTGGCAAGCGCTGATCGACGAGGCCCGCGCCGAGCGTGAACGTCTGGAAGCCGAGCTGCACACCGGCCGTGACCGCTTGCTGGAGCTCAACTCCGGCGGCGCCGGCGAAGGTGATGCACTGGTCGAGGACATCCTCGAACAAGACGATCAGTTCGCCCTGCCGATCTACATGGAAACCCTGTTCGACGCGTTCGGCATCGACAGCGAAGACCACTCGGAAAACGCGCTGATCCTCAAGCCAAGCGAAAAAATGCTCGACGCCAGCTTCCCGCTGGGCGACGACGAAGGCGTGACCATCACCTACGACCGCAACCAGGCGTTGTCTCGCGAAGACATGCAGTTCATCACCTGGGAACACCCGATGGTTCAGGGTGGCATGGACCTGGTCTTGTCCGGTTCGATGGGCAACACCGCCGTGGCACTGATCAAGAACAAGGCGCTGAAACCGGGCACCGTGTTGCTGGAACTGCTCTACGTCAGCGAAGTGGTTGCCCCGCGTTCGCTGCAACTGGGCCGCTACCTGCCGCCGGCCGCCTTGCGTTGCCTGCTCGACGCCAACGGCAACGACCTGTCGACCCGGGTGTCGTTCGAAACCCTGAACGATCAACTGGAAAGCGTGCCTCGCGCCAGCGCCAACAAGTTCATCCAGGCCCAGCGCGACCAGCTGACGCCACGGATCAACGCCGGCGAAGAGAAAATCACCCCGCGTCACGCCGAGCGCGTGGCCGAGGCGCAACGTCGCCTGGCGGCGGATACCGACGAAGAGCTGGCACGCCTGACCGCCTTGCAAGCGGTGAACCCGACCGTGCGCGACAGCGAACTGGTTGCCCTGCGCAAACAACGCGAGCAAGGCCTGGCCATGCTCGACAAGGCCGCGCTGCGACTGGAAGCGATTCGGGTGTTGGTGGCGGGTTAAGTCCCTCTGCTTCACCACTAAAAAAGAAGGCCCGCAGTGATGCGGGCCTTTTTGCTTTCTGAAGATTGGCAGTGAAACAACGGACGCCAAGATCGCAGCCTTCGGCAGCTCCTACATTGTCCGCGTACGACCGCGATTTCGTTGGATACATGCAACCCCGGTAGGAGCTGCCGAAGGCTGCGATCTTTTGATCTTAAACCGCGGGCGCCGCTATGCCTCCAGGCTCAACCACCGCCACCAACCCTTCCTTCATCCGCTTGGCATCGCGCACAAAACACCGCGACGCCATAAACAGAAACACCATCGTCAGAAACAGCGCCACCGGGATCAGGTACATCGCGTCATGCAGGCCGACAGCCTTGAACGCTTCGGTCATCTGCTCAGCGCCGGCCGAGAGCATGGCCGAGTGCGCGAAGTGATCCGACAATGCGCCCACCACCACCGGTCCCAATCCCCCACCCAGCAAATACAACCCGGCAAAGAACAACGCCATCGCCGTCGCCCGCAAACGCGGTTCGACCACGTCCTGAATCGCCGTGTACACGCAGGTATAGAAGTTGTAGGCGAACAACCAGCCCAGGCTGAACACCGCGACAAACACCCCGATCTCGATCCGTCCGGCGTGCAGCGCCCAGGCGGTGCACAGAGTCGAAATGATCAGGCTGAACGCTGCGAACAGCAGCCGCCCATTGGCCACCCGCTGATGAATCTTGTCGGCGATCCAGCCGCCAAGCGTCAGGCCGAACAACCCGGTTACCCCGACGATCACCCCGGTTGCCACCGCCGCATCTTGCAACGGCATCAGGAAATAACGCTGCAGCATCGGCACCAGGAATGAGTTGCAAGCATAGGTGGCGAAGTTGAAGCACAATCCCGCCATCACCAGCCATAGAAATGTCGGCACCGCCAGCACTCGACGGATCGGCCGGTCCACGCGTTCCTGAGACACCTGCACGCTCTCCGCCGCGCCGCGCTTGGGCTCTTTGATGAAGAACATGAAGACCGCCAGAATCAGCCCCGGCACCGCCGCGATGAAGAACGGCGCACGCCAGCTGTCGAACGCCTTGACCATCGCGCCAATGGTGAAAAAAGCCAGCAGCAGGCCCAACGGCAACCCGAGCATGAAAATGCCCATGGCCCGCGCCCGACGGTGAGCCGGGAACAAATCGCCGATCAGCGAGTTGGCGGCCGGCGCATAACTGGCTTCACCGATGCCGATACCCATGCGCACGATCAGGAAACTCCAGAAACTGCCCACCAGCCCGTTGATCGCGGTTAAACCGCTCCACGCCGCCAGGCCCCAGCCCATCAATTTGCTGCGCGAACCGGTATCGGCCAAGCGCCCCAGAGGCAGGCCGGCGATGGCGTAAACGATGGTGAATGCGGTCCCGATGATCCCCAGCTGAAAGTCGCTGAGGTGCCACTCCATGCGGATCGGCTCGATGATGATGGCCGGGATGGTACGGTCGAAAAAGTTGAACAGGTTGGCCAGAAACAGCAGGAACAGAATGCGCCAGGCATTCGCCGCTTGGGTCGAGTTCTGCATGGGTCCGTCTCTTTTTATTGTTGTTGGGGGCTTTCACTGTCCCCGGAACCTCCAATCTAGTCAGGCCCGTCAGGGCTGTCTGTCATTATTCGCAAGGTTGATATCAGCTCATGGCGCCATGCATCACCTGTGGCATTGGTGGTGTCAGGGAGCCCAGTTTTTCGCCATCGGTTGGCGTCTGGAAAAATACCTCCGCGCCCCCCTTCCCAACGCCATGGCGAAGCCTAGAATAGCGGCCTTGTCTGCCCAGCATGCCCCCATCCCTCCTTTGATCATTGCCCATGTCCGAAGCCAGTCCGTGTCTGAATTGTGGTGCCTGCTGTTCTCATTTTCGTGTGTCTTTTTTCTGGGGTGAATGCACCTCGGCCGGGGGGACGGTGCCTGACGAACTGGTCGCGCCCATCAGCCCCAGCCGGGTGGCTATGCTCGGCACAGACTGCAAACCCGTTCGTTGTGTCGCCCTGGTGGGTGAAGTGGGCAGCACCGTGCAGTGCTCGATTTACGATCAGCGTTCCAGCACCTGTCGGGAGTTCGACGCCTCTTGGGCCAATGGCGAGGCGAACGTGGATTGTGATGCGGCACGGGCAGCGTTCGGGCTGCCCGCCCTGCAACCAGAATTCGAAATACCTTTTGAGCAGATCGCTTAAGGCTTGGCGCCGAGCGCATTGAGCCAGTTTCAAAAATGTTGGACATCAATGTGCCACCCCCCCTTGCGCTCTGCGCAAGACCTCTATACTGCAACCATTCGCCAGCGTGCACGGCGCAGGCCAGGATGACTCAGAGACGGGGCACGCTATGGAGAGGCTTGGTTTGCGGTTCATGACCGGGCTGCCAGAGAGCGGGCAGGTCATACTCGATTGCACCCATAACCCTTTTCTGGTGTTGCTGGCCTATCTGGTCGCCTGCGTGGCCGGTTTCGCCACACTGGACATGACCGAGCGGGTCGGCCATGTGGAAAACCCCGCCTCCCAACGACTCTGGCGCTGGGTCGGTGCCGGGTGTCTGGCAGGCGGTATCTGGGCCATGCACTTCATCAGCATGCTGGCGTTCCAGGCACCGGTCGAAATCCATTACCACCTGCCCACCACCTTGCTCTCGCTGTTATTCGCCCTGACCGCCTCGTGGCTGGCCATGCATACCCTCAGCCATCCTGATTTGAGTTTCTTGCAATACCTGCGGGCGGCGGTGTGGATCGGCCTGGGCATCGCGACCATGCACTACGTGGGCATGGCCGCCCTGCGCTCAAATGCGATGGCCTATTACCAACCCGTCCTGTTCGTCCTGTCCATCGTGATCGCCATCGGCGCCAGCCTGGCTGCCCTGTTGATATCCAGTCACCTACGCGATGGCGTCGGCCTATTTCATCAACTGCTCAAATACACCGCCAGCCTGGTGCTGGGGGGCGGCATCGTGAGCATGCATTTCACCGGCATGGCATCGTTTAACCTGATGCTGCCCGCTGGCAGCCTTGAGCCCCTGCCCAGCGACAACAATCACCTGCAATTAGGGCTGACGGTAGCGGTAATGACGCTGCTGATCATCGGCAGCAGTATCAGCGCGGCCTTGGCGGACAAGAAGCTGCAACACAAAGAGCGCGACCTGCAGCGGGTCAACGCCCTGCTCAGTCAACTGGATCAGGCACGCATGTCACTGCAACAGGTGGCCCACTACGACGCCTTGACCAACCTGATCAACCGCCGAGGCTTCAACCAGCTCTTCGCCGAGAAACTCATCGAGAAAACCAACGAAGGCGGCATGCTGGCCGTGATGTTTCTCGACATCGACCATTTCAAGCGGATCAATGACAGCCTCGGCCATGACGCCGGCGACGAACTGCTCAAAGTCATCGCCAGCCACATCAAGGCCTCGGTACGCAGCCATGAAGACGTGGTGGCGCGTTTCGGCGGCGACGAATTCTGCATCCTCATCAGCCTGTATGACCGCGAAGAAGCGCGGCAAATGGCCCAGCGCATCATGCTGAAAATGAAGGAGCCCATTGAATTGTCCGGGCGGCGCATGGTCATGACCACCAGCATCGGCATCAGCCTGTTTCCGGAAGACGGCAATACCTGCGAAGAACTGCTGAAGAACGCCGATCTGGCGCTGTACCAGTCCAAGGACTGCGGTCGTAACGGGCTGCATTTTTTCAGTTCAAACCTGAAAACCCGCGCCACCCTGGAGTTGCAACTCGAAGAAGAGCTGCGACATGCCCTGCGCGAGGACACCGGGCTGATGCTGTATTACCAACCCATCTATGAGCTGAAAACCGGCCAGGTCAGCAAACTTGAAGCGCTGATTCGCTGGCAACACCCGGTTCACGGATTGCTGACGCCGGATCGCTTCATCGCCATCGCCGAGGCCAACGGTTTGATCGCCGAACTGGACAATTGGGTGCTGCGCAAGGCCTGCGAAGATTTGCGCGAGCTGTCCGGTCATGATTACGAAGACCTCAGAATCGCAGTCAATTGCTCGCCCCTGAACCTGGCGCGAGAAGAATTGGCCGATGAAATCGAACACGCGCTTCACGTTTGCGGGGTGGCACCACAGCGGCTGGAACTGGAAGTGACCGAGAATGCGCTGATGGGCAACATCGCCAACACCCTGGTGTTATTGCGGCAGATTCGTGCGCTCGGGGTCTCGCTGTCGATCGACGATTTCGGCACCGGCTATTCATCCCTGGCCTACCTCAAGCGTCTGCCATTGAACACGCTGAAGATCGACCGCTCGTTCATCCAGGACATCCCCAAGGCGACTCAGGACATGGAAATCGTCCAGGCCATTATCATCATGGCTCACACCCTGCATTTGCAGGTCGTCACCGAGGGCGTCGAAACGTTCGAGCAATACGAATTTCTCGAACGCCATGGCTGCGACTTCGTTCAGGGCTACCTGCTCAGCCGTCCAGTGCCGCTGGCTGAATTGCGTCCGGTGCTGGCCGAAATCAACCAGCGCAAGCACACGCATACCGTCAATCCGTTAAGTCTGGCTCGCGGTATAGCTGCACTAGCGTCGACGGATCCTTTTCCAGAAATCCCTGCCCCCCATGCAGGCGCATCAGTTGTGCGGCCAATCCGCTGATCGGCGTGGCCGAGCCTTGCTCGCGGGAAAATTTCACGGCGCTGTCGAGGTCCTTGAGCAGTGTCCGTACGTGCCATTTCACCGGTTCGAAACGACTCTCGGCCATTTGCGGCGCGAGAATCTGCAACGGTTTTGAATCGGCGAAACCACCGGCCAGCGCCTCGGCGATCAGGCGGGCGTCGACCCCGGAACGCTCAGCCAGGGCCACCACTTCGGCAATGACCAAAGCATTGCAGGCGACGATCATCTGATTGCAGGCTTTGGTCACCTGCCCCGCGCCGACGGCGCCCATGTGGGTCACGCGCTGACCGAGGGTCAACAATACCGGCCGCACACGCGCAAGGTCTGTCGCCTGGCCACCCACCATGATCGCCAGGCTGCCGGCCTCGGCACCGACCACTCCGCCAGACACCGGCGCATCGAGCCAACTCATACCGGTTTTACTGGCCAGTGCTGCCGCCATTTCCCGCGTCGCCGTGGGTTCCAGGCTGGAAAAATCCACCAGCAACTGGCCGCTTTTCGCACCTTCGGCAACGCCCGCTGCGCCAAACACCACCTCACGTACCACCGCGGTATCGGCCAGACACAGCATCACCAGGTCGGCGTGCCGGCACAGCTCGGCCGGTGTTGCCACTTGCCGTGCGCCGGCCTCGACCAGCGCTGCGCACTTGGCCGGATTGCGGTTCCACACCGTCAGCGGATACCCCGCCGCCATCAGGCGTCGGCACATCGGCAAGCCCATCAGGCCGATTCCGGCAAACCCCAGCGCAGGTAACGTTGCCATCATTTAGCCTCCCTTTGATTAAAGATCATCGAATAGTGGCCGATTCATCATGGTTAAGGAAAGGATTCCCCCGAGCGATGCTCAGGCCAAGGCCCTGACGCTTGGGCCACATTCGCGCTGCAAAAAGACGCGAGATCCCATTCCGTGATGACTCGATGACACTTGTCGCCGAGCCGACCAGTCCAGGTATATGGCGCACAATGACTTCTAAAAACAATCCGGCCACCGCGGTATCCGACCTGACCCTGAGCCCCGCGGCGAACAGCCCCTCATCGTCGAAGCCATTGACCCCGTCGCGTGCGCTGGCGACTCAGCAATACCTGTACTTCACCGAAACCAATACCGACCGCATCCTCGACAACCTCGATGGCCTGCGCGACCTGGTGTTCCCGCGCCCGCCCCATCTGGAAGGCGACAATGAACAGCACAACGACCAGGAATTCCCGTCGGTGTGCCTGATTGGCCTGGGCCGCTGTGGTTCGAACATCGCGCTGGACGTGGCGGAGCTGGTGTACAACGCCCGCAAGTTCTACCTCAACGAATTCAACAACGAAGACCGTCTGTCGCCAGACAAACGCTACGCCGAAAAGGGCTACAGCCCGGCGCAGTGGATTCGCAACAACCTGCGCCTGGGGTCGAACAAGGCCAGCAAACCGGTGTTCCTGGTCGAACCGCTGGTGATGCTCGGCGACCTGGACAAGGACATCGCAGGCCGCATCCGCTTCTCGCGCAAGGGCGAAAAAAGCGGCTTTTTGCGCGACTACAGCAAAATGAAAATCATGGACTTGTCGGAAGTCCACGCCGGTGGTGCCGGTAACGCGCCGATCCTCGGTCAGTACCTGGCCAAGATCATCCTGAACAAGGACACCCAGCGGTTCTCCAGCCCTGACTGGAAAATGATTCACTCGTACCTGATCGACAGCTGCGGGATCAAGGCCAACCAGTCGCGCCTGTATTTCTCGATCTTCAGTGCCGGCGGCGGTACCGGTTCTGGCATGGCCTCGGAATTCGGCCTGGCCCAGCAACACTCGTACATGAACAAGACGTTCGACACCAAACCGATGGACGAGCACGACGGCAAAAGCGGTCATTCCTTCGTCTTCGAGCCGATCTTCACCAGCGGCATTTGCGTACTGCCGAACATTTCCGATCACCGCAGCGAAATGTCCGAGGCGCTGCACATCAACGCCGGACGCCTGCTGTGCAAGTACCTGTCGGAAGAGTGGGACTTCTCCTACAACTTCGCCAACGAAGACAGCAGCGAAGCCAGCGTCATGGGTCGTATCCGCCCATGGAACGCGATGATGCTGATCTCCAACGACATCATGCGTTATGCCGAAGAGAGCGACGACGGCAACATCCAGAACATTGATGTCAATGCCATGGAAAAGCACGCCAACCAGTACATCTCACAGCAGATCTTCAACATTCTGACGGCGCAGGCGGTCACCACCGACTACGACCAGAACTATTTCCGTCGCGCCGGCATCGACATTGGCGAAACCATTCGTCTGGACGCCAACGACCTGTTCATGAGCCTGGCCGGCCCCGTGGCAATCGCCTACGCCGAGTCCGTGGTGCCGGAAACCCCGCCGCCGAGCAGCGACAAGTTCAAGGTGTTCGAGAAAGAGCCGCAGCGCCTGAACATCGACGACCTGTTCTTCCGCTCCATCGACCTGCCGCATTTCAACAAGGTCACCCAGGCTATCGAGGGCATCAGCTTGTTGCCGATCGAGTCCAAGCGTTATCGCGCTTCGCTTGAGCAGTACAAGAATTCGGGCTATGACGCGGCCGCGTTGCACGACCTGCACTTCTTCAAGAATTGCTCGTCGGTGGTGTCGATTGTGTCCTTGCCCAAAGACTACAAGCTGTCCTACATGGACCTGAACCGGTTGAAGACCCACCTCAACAGCCTGTTCCCCAACACCACGCTCAAGCGTTATGCGTTGGTGATCGGCGCCTCGGCCAACCTGTCGCTGACCACTCTGATCGCCAAGAGCCCGTGCCTGTCGGACGACTTCCTGACCCTGATCGTCGCCTTCATCAAGCGCTGCTTTGCGAAGAACCCGTACCGCTTTGACGAGACGCTGGACAACTCGATCCTGGACTTCATCATCAATGAAGACTTCGACGAAGACCGCATCGACGAACTGCTCAACGAATTCGAAAACCCGGCGAAGATCCTCGATACCAACTGGTACGCGATCAAACCGATGTACGAGAAGAAGTACCGCGAGCTGATCAACGACAAGGACAAGTTCGTCTCGATCAATGACATCCGCCTGTCCCGGGATTGCGTGAAAAAGGCGATCAAGTATCTGCGCGAGATCTACCGTCACCGGATTGGCAAGACCAAGGTTATTTCGCTTAATAACCACACCGGCAAGACGGCTTAATTAGCGGCGTGTCCAATCGCGAGCAGGCTCGCTCCCACAGGGGACCGCGTTCTTTCAGGAGGAATGCGATCACATTGTGGGAGCGAGCCTGCTCGCGATGGCGGCATAAGAGTCACCACAAATCCCAACATCCAGAAACAATTAAGCAGCCAATCGGCTGCTCAATAAACTGTTCCCGTTACGTTTACGTCACCCTCGCCAAGACCCTTCTGTGGCCTTTCTCTACGGCAACATGCCATCACGCTACTCGCCTACACACTTTTAACCGGCAACGACGCGCACCAATCAAGTGCAAGCACTCAGCTCGTCGCCCTTTCCTGGATCAGAATCCATGGAGAAACAACAACGGCCCACAGCTCGGGATCCCGTTCAAAAAGATCCAGCGCCCGCGTTTCAGACAGCTTGGCGACCTTGTCGGCGGCCAGCCAGGCAGCCACTTTCTCGCCTTCATCGGTGGCCACTGCTTCTGCTGCAGCGATCAAATCCAGGCCTGGATCGACCCACAATAGGGCACCCTTGGCGAAGAACGGCTCCAACTCTTTCCAGGTAATAGATGCGGTTTCACCAAGCAGCTTGGCATAGAGGGTGCTAGGTTCTTGAGTCATGGGTTTCTGTCCGCAAAAGAAATCGACGTGAATGATAACGTCGCTATTGCGCCAGAAAAACCCGGATGCAATTGCGTCACCGATTGAAAAACCCAGGAAAGCCAGGGAATGCTGCTGAATCAAGTATTAGCCAGCTAACATCCCGCCGCGATTCTGTCTTTTTCTTTCAATAAAGCGACACCCTCAGGTTTTGCCCCCTGGCGCCAGCTTCCCAGGCTAACAATCGGCGCTCTACACTGTACCGGTACAGTTGCCGGGGGCATTTTCCGGAGGATATCGACGATATCTGACCCGGTTCTGCTGCTACGGCGCCAGGACTATAAAAACTACAACAGTAAGAGTGGAGCACTATGACTAAGGCTACTAAGCAGATTTCAAAACTGTTTGCCGCTATGGTTCTGGCAGGGGTTGCCAGCCATTCGTTCGCCGCTGACACCATCAAGATCGGTATTGCCGGCCCTAAAACCGGCCCTGTAGCCCAATACGGCGACATGCAGTTCAGTGGCGCCAAGATGGCCATCGAGCAGATCAACGCGAAGGGCGGCGTCGACGGCAAGATGCTCGAAGCCAAGGAATACGACGACGCGTGCGACCCTAAGCAAGCCGTGGCCGTCGCCAACAAAGTGGTCAACGATGGCGTGAAATTCGTTGTCGGCCACCTGTGCTCCAGCTCCACTCAACCGGCGTCCGACATCTACGAAGATGAAGGCGTGATCATGATCACCCCGGCTGCCACCAGCCCGGACATCACCGCCCGTGGTTACAAAATGGTGTTCCGCACCATCGGTCTGGACAGCGCCCAGGGCCCTGCCGCCGGTAACTACATCGCCGATCACGTAAAACCGAAAATCGTTGCGGTGCTGCACGACAAACAGCAATACGGTGAAGGCATCGCCACTGCCGTGAAGAAAACCCTCGAGGGCAAAGGCGTCAAGGTTGCCGTGTTCGAAGGTATCAACGCCGGCGACAAAGACTTCTCCTCGATGATCGCCAAGCTCAAGCAAGCCAACGTCGACTTCGTCTACTACGGCGGCTACCACCCGGAGCTGGGTCTGATCCTGCGTCAATCCGAGGAAAAAGGCCTGAAAGCCAAGTTCATGGGTCCGGAAGGCGTGGGTAACGACTCCATTTCGCAGATCGCCAAGGAGGCTTCCGAAGGCCTGCTGGTGACCCTGCCGAAATCTTTCGACCAGGATCCGGCCAACATCGCCCTGGCTGACGCGTTCAAGGCCAAGAAAGAAGACCCGAGCGGTCCGTTCGTGTTCCCGGCCTACTCGGCTGTGGAAGTGATCGCCGAAGGCATCAAGGCCGCCAAGAGCGAAGACACTGCCAAGGTGGCTGCTGCCATCCACGCTGGCACCTTCAAAACTCCGACTGGCGACCTGAGCTTCGACGCCAAGGGCGACCTGAAAGACTTCAAGTTCGTGGTTTACCAGTGGCACTTCGGCAAACCTAAAACTGAAGTTTCGCCTCAGTAAGGCGTTGCCGAACTGACTGCCAATAAAGCCCACGGCGTGCCGTGGGCTTTGTTTTACGAACGTATTGGGCCGCGCTGGCGTGATCCGCCAGTCTCCCCACCTGAAAATCTCAAAACCGTCATCAGCGGTTCGCTGGCAAACCTCGAATTCGAAGTGGATGCAGATCCACGGGGCTCGAGCGGGAAAATGACTCCACCAGTGAAATGCGTATCAGGTTTTTAGGAGCGCTGTAATGCCTGACATCTATCACTTTTTCCAACAGCTGGTTAATGGTCTGACCATTGGCAGCACGTATGCCCTGATCGCCATCGGCTATACGATGGTTTACGGCATCATTGGAATGATCAACTTCGCCCACGGCGAGGTGTACATGATCGGCTCTTACGTGGCGTTCATCGCCATCGCCGGGCTGGCCATGCTGGGACTCGAGAGTGTCCCGTTATTGATGACCGCCGCTTTCATCGCGACCATCGTCGTTACCAGTGCCTACGGTTACAGCATCGAACGGATCGCCTACCGCCCCTTGCGCGGCAGCAACCGTCTGATTCCGCTGATTTCCGCCATCGGCATGTCGATCTTCCTGCAGAACACGGTTCTGCTGGCACAAGACTCCAAGGACAAATCCATCTCCAACCTGATCCCCGGCAGCTTCTCCATCGGGCCAGGTGGCGCACATGAAGTGCTGATTTCCTACATGCAAATCGTGGTGTTCGTGGTGACCCTGGTCGCCATGCTCGGCCTGACGCTGTTCATCTCCCGTTCTCGCCTGGGTCGCGCCTGCCGCGCCTGTGCCGAAGACATCAAGATGGCCAACCTCTTGGGTATCAACACCAACAACATCATCGCCCTGACCTTCGTCATCGGTGCGGCACTGGCGGCCATCGCAGCCGTGCTGCTGAGCATGCAATACGGCGTGATCAACCCGAACGCCGGTTTCCTGGTCGGCCTCAAGGCCTTCACCGCCGCAGTACTGGGCGGTATCGGCAGCATCCCCGGCGCGATGCTCGGCGGGCTGGTGCTTGGGGTGGCGGAAGCCTTTGGTGCCGATATCTTCGGCGACCAGTACAAGGACGTCGTGGCGTTCGGTCTATTGGTCCTGGTGTTGTTGTTCCGGCCAACCGGCCTGTTGGGCCGTCCGGAGGTTGAGAAAGTATGACTAGGAATCTTAAACAGGCGTTGTTCAGCGCCTTGCTGGTGTGGGCGGTTGCCTACCCGGTACTGGGTCTGAAACTGACCATCGTCGGTATCAACCTCGAAGTCCATGGCACCAGTACCGCAACCCTGATCACCATCGCCGTGTGCTCGGTGCTGATGTTCCTGCGGGTGCTGTTCGACCAGAAGATCAGCGCGGCCTGGAAATCCTCGCCCAACCTGCCGGTGATGCCGGCCAAGGCCAGTAATTTCCTGACCCTGCCGAGCACTCAGCGCTGGATCATCATTGCGTTGATCATTGGTGCACTGGTCTGGCCGTTCTTTGGCTCTCGCGGTGCGGTGGATATCGCCACGCTGGTGCTGATCTACGTGATGCTCGGCCTGGGTCTGAACATCGTGGTCGGCCTGGCCGGCCTGCTCGACCTCGGTTACGTCGGCTTCTATGCCGTCGGCGCCTACAGCTATGCGCTGCTGTCGCACTACTACGGTCTGAGCTTCTGGATCTGCCTGCCAATCGCCGGGATGATGTCGGCCACCTTCGGCTTCCTGCTCGGCTTCCCGGTACTGCGCTTGCGCGGTGACTACCTGGCGATCGTGACGTTGGGCTTCGGTGAAATCATCCGCCTGTTCCTGCGTAACCTGACCGGCCTCACGGGTGGTCCGAACGGCATCAGTAACATTCCCAAGCCCACGCTTTTCGGGCTGAGCTTTGATAAAACTGCCGCAGAAGGTCTGCAGACCTTCCACGAGTTCTTCGGCCTGGAATACAACTCGATCAACAAGGTGATCTTCCTTTACCTGATCGCGGTGTTGTTGTCGTTGTTCGCGCTGTTCGTCATCAACCGCTTGCTGCGCATGCCACTGGGTCGTGCCTGGGAAGCGCTGCGTGAAGACGAAATCGCCTGCCGTGCGTTGGGCCTCAACCCTACGGTCATCAAGCTGTCGGCCTTCACCCTCGGTGCCTGCTTCGCCGGTTTCGCCGGCAGTTTCTTCGCCGCGCGCCAGGGGTTGGTGACACCGGAGTCCTTCACCTTTATCGAGTCGGCGACCATCCTCGCCATCGTGGTGTTGGGCGGCATGGGCTCGCAACTGGGCGTCGTACTCGCCGCCACGGTGATGATCCTGTTGCCGGAAATGATGCGTGAGTTCAGTGAATACCGCATGTTGATGTTCGGCGCCTTGATGGTGCTGATGATGATCTGGCGTCCTCAAGGTCTGCTGCCGATGCAACGCCCTCACATGGAGCTGCGCAAATGAGCCGTGAGATCCTGAAAGTCACTGACCTGAGCATGCGCTTTGGCGGCCTGTTGGCAGTCAACAGCGTGGCCCTGACCGTCAAAGAGAAACAAGTGGTATCGATGATCGGCCCCAACGGCGCCGGCAAGACCACCGTATTCAACTGCCTGACCGGTTTCTACCAGCCGACCGCCGGCAGCATCGTGCTGGACGGCGAGCCGATCCAGGGCCTGCCGGGCCACAAGATTGCCCTCAAAGGCGTGGTGCGCACCTTCCAGAACGTGCGGCTGTTCAAGGAAATGACAGCGGTCGAGAACCTCCTGATCGCGCAACACCGTCACCTGAACACCAACTTCCTGGCCGGCCTGTTCAAGACCCCGGCGTTCCGCAGAAGCGAACGCGAGGCCATGGAGTACGCCGAGTACTGGCTGGAAAAGGTCAACCTCAAGGAGTTCGCCAACCGTCCGGCCGGCACCCTGGCCTACGGTCAGCAACGTCGCCTGGAAATCGCTCGCTGCATGATGACCCGCCCGCGGATCCTCATGCTCGACGAACCGGCCGCCGGCCTCAACCCACGGGAAACCGAAGACCTCAAGTCACTGATCGGCACCCTGCGTGAAGAGCATGATGTGACCGTGCTGCTGATCGAACACGACATGAAACTGGTCATGAGCATCTCCGACCATATCTTCGTGATCAACCAGGGCACCCCCCTGGCCAACGGCACGCCGGAACAGATCCGCGACAATCCTGAAGTGATCAAAGCCTACCTGGGGGAAGCGTAAATGCTGCAGTTCGAAAACGTTTCCACCTTCTACGGCAAGATCCAGGCGCTGCACAGCGTCAACGTCGAAGTCCGCCAGGGCGAGATCGTGACGCTCATCGGCGCCAACGGTGCCGGCAAGTCGACCCTGCTGATGACCCTCTGCGGTTCGCCGCAAGCCCACAGCGGCAGCATCCGCTACCTGGGTGAAGAGCTCGTCGGCCAGGACTCGTCGCAGATCATGCGTAAAAGCATCGCCGTGGTCCCGGAAGGTCGTCGGGTGTTTGCCCGTCTGACCGTGGAAGAAAACCTCGCCATGGGCGGTTTCTTCACCGACAAGGGCGATTATCAGGAACAGATGGACAAGGTCCTCGGACTTTTCCCACGCCTGAAAGAACGCTTCGCCCAACGCGGCGGCACCATGTCTGGCGGCGAACAGCAAATGCTCGCCATCGGTCGTGCGCTGATGAGCAAACCAAAGCTGTTGCTGCTCGACGAGCCATCGCTGGGCCTTGCACCGATCATCATCCAGCAGATCTTCGACATCATCGAACAGCTGCGCAAGGACGGTGTGACGGTGTTTCTGGTGGAACAGAACGCCAACCAGGCACTGAAAATCGCTGACCGTGCCTACGTGCTGGAAAACGGCCGTGTGGTGATGACAGGGACAGGTGAAGCACTGTTGACCGACCCGAAAGTGCGCGAAGCGTACCTCGGTGGTTAAGCGATTGCGGTAAACAAAAAAACGGCCTTCGGGCCGTTTTTTTTATGCCTGCCCCACCCCTGACAACAATGAAGATCCCCCGTAGGAGCTGCCGAAGGCTGCGATCTTTTGATCTTGCTCTTCGGCGCTCATGGTGAAAATCAAGATCAAAAGATCGCAGCCTTCGGCAGCTCCTACGGGGGGGCTGTGTATTTTTTTTGAGTTTTTTTCGTTGGGGCTGTAACGCATCGAGCGATGGTTTCTCTAGAGCAGTAAGCAAGCACAAACGCTTGCCAACCCAAGCTCAATTTCGGAGAAACATCATGACTGCTACCACCCGCACCCTGTCCGCCACCGCCCTGGTTCTGGCCCTCGGTTCTGCCCTGAGCATCGCCGCTGTCTCCACTGCCCATGCCGCTGACGCCAACATGGAAAAATGCTTCGGCGTGGCCATGAAAGGTCACAACGATTGCGCCGCCGGCGCTGGCACCACTTGCGCCGGCACGGCAAAAACCGACTACCAGCCAAATGCTTTCAAACTGGTGCCTAAAGGTACCTGCGCCACCACGATGAGCAAAACTTCGCCAACCGGTTTCGGCCAGATGGAAGCCTACAAAGCCAAGTCGTAATCAGAACCCAGCCTGAGTGTCGACCATGAACTTTTTATCTTCCGGGCTCCCGCCCCGCTCCGGGCTGGGGCTCAAGACCGAGCACTTTCGTGAAGTGCTCGGTGCACAACCGGACATCGGTTTCTTCGAAGTCCACGCCGAAAACTACATGGTGGCCGGCGGCCCGTTTCATCATTTTCTGGGGTTGATCCGCGAGCAATATCCACTGTCGTTGCACGGTGTTGGCCTGTCCATCGGTGCCGAAGGCCCGCTGGATGGTCAACACCTGCAAAGGCTTGCCGCACTGATCGAACGCTATCAACCCCAGTCCTTTTCCGAACACCTGGCCTGGTCCAGCCATGGCCCGGTGTTTCTCAACGACCTGCTGCCCCTGGCCTACGATGCGCCGACGCTGAACCGCGTCTGCGAGCACATCGATCAGGTGCAGAGCACCCTCAAACGTCCAATGCTGCTGGAGAACCCGGCGACGTATCTGGCGTTCCAGCGCTCGACCCTGGACGAGGCCGACTTCATCGGTGAAGTCATTCGCCGCACCGGCTGCGGCCTGCTACTGGACGTCAACAATGTCTACGTCTCCTGCATCAATCATCAAAGAGTTCCGCTGGCCTACATCGACGCGCTGCCGCTGCACGCAGTGGGCGAGATTCATCTGGCCGGGTTTGCCGAAGACACCGACAGCCTCGGCGATCGCCTGCTGATCGACGATCACGGTGCGCCCATCGATAACGCGGTGTGGGCACTGTATGGGCAGGTGCTGGAACGGGTTGGCCCGATCGCCACGTTGATCGAGCGCGACAACCAGTTACCGACCTTCAATGTGCTGCACGCCGAAGCCCGTCAGGCTGATGAATTACTGTATTGCGCGGGGAGCCGATCATGAGCACTCAAGCCGCGTTTGCCGCCGCCCTGCTCGATCCGCAACGGCCCTGCCCCGACGGCTTGTTCAGTGCCAACGGCGCCGATCCGGCCAGCCGTTTCGCGGTGTATCGCAACAATGTGCAGAGCTCACTGATCAACGCATTGGCGGATAGCTACCCAGTGGTTTTGCAGTTAGTCGGTGATGATTTTTTCCGGGCGATGGCGGGGTGGTATGTGCAGAGTTACCCGCCTCAAGGCCCACTCATCAACGACTACGGCAAGGACTTCGCCGAGTTCATCGACAGCTTTGAACCGGTAGCCAGCGTGCCTTATCTGGCCGACGTGGCGCGGCTGGAGCGGTTGCGCGTTCAGGCCTATCACGCCGCCGATGCGCAGCCCTTGAGTCATGAGCAGATCGCCGCCGCGCTGGCAGACCCGCAGGCGCTGAGCGAGCTGACGGTCGGGTTCCATCCTTCCCTGAATCTGCTGACCTCAACCTTCGCCGTGGTTGCAATTTGGGCGGCCCATCAACAAGACGCGACGCTGGCCGGGATCGACGTCGATCACGGGCAAAACGCACTGGTGTTGCGCAACGGACTGGAGGTTGAAGTCTTCGCCATCGACCACGGCGCCAGCACCTTCATTCAGAACCTGCGACTCGGCCAATCCCTGACCCAAGCCTTGGAGACAGCCCCCGCCTTCGACCTCAGCCAAACCCTGGCGCTGCTGATCAGCCACAACGTCATCACCCATTTACACCACAAGGTATCGCCATGAACCGCCATCAGAACCCCATCGCCCGCGCCATCGCGCTGCTGGAAAAAATCCCCCACAGCCTGATCGCGTTTATCGCGCGTTTTGCCATTGCCGCGGTGTTCTGGAAGTCCGGGCAAACCAAGGTGGAAGGCCTGGCCATCGACTTGATCGACGGCACCTTTCAACTCGGCGTGCCAAGGCTGGCGGACTCGACCATTCCCTTGTTCCAGAGTGAATACCACGTGCCGTTGCTCTCTCCGGAACTGGCAGCGCACCTGGCGGCCTTCGCCGAGCACTTCTTTCCGGTGCTGATCCTGATCGGCTTCGCCACACGTTTTTCGGCGTTGGCCCTGCTGGGTATGACGCTGACTATTCAGCTGTTCGTCTACCCCGATGCCTATCCAACCCATGGCACCTGGGCGGCGGTGTTGCTGTATTTGATGGCGACCGGGCCGGGCAAGTTGTCGATTGATCATCTGATTGCCAAGCGTTACGCCCGCTGAGCCCTACCACAGAACTCCAGACGATGAAGAACCAATGTGGGAGCGAGCCTGCTCGCGATGGCGGAGTGTCAATCAGCATCAATGCCGAATGTCACACCGCCATCGCGAGCAGGCTCGCTCCCACAGGGGTTGTGTGGTGAGACGTTATCGCTAAAGCCGATCCAACGCCTCGCCACTGCGCTTGAACCAGCCGATCAAATAATCCGCCAGCACTTGGGTGCGCTTCGGCAAACCGCCCTGATACGGATGCACCAGGTACATCGGCATGCTGCGGGTCTGATAATCGCGCAGGAGCCAACGCAAACGCCCATCAGCCAATTCCTCTTGCAGCAGGTAAGACGGCAAACGCGCAATACCCGCACCGGTCAGTGCGGCTTTCTTCAACAGGTTGTAATGGTTGCTGGCGAACGGTCCCGACACTCGCACCCGCAGTAACTCGTGCTGTTGGTGATAGAGCCATTCTTCGCGACCGCTGTAATGGCTGTTGAGCAGGCAGCGGTGCTCGGCCAGGGCCTGAGGCGTCAGTGGTTCGCCGAATTGCTCAAGATACGCAGGGCTGGCGCAGGTCATTTCGTGCCAGGCCAGCAGCGGTCGGGCGACCAGACGTTCGTCGTTGGCCACTTCCGAGCGGATCGCCAGATCGAACCCGTCCCGGGACAGGTCACGGTAGTTATTGTTGAGCTCCAGCTCGATCTGCACCTCGGGGTACTGCCGGGAAAACTCCAGCAGTGCACCGTCGAAAAACGTTTCCCCCAGTGAAACCGGAACCGTCATCCGCACCGGGCCGGCCATGTCGTCTTTTAACCGCGCCAGGGCCTGACGTGCTCGCTCGACTTGAATCACCAGCGCCTGGGCTTGCGGCAACAGCGCCGCGCCCGCCGCCGTCAGGCTCAAGCGGCGCGTGGTGCGTTGCAGCAACACCACGCAAAACCGCGTTTCCAGCAGGCTGATGCGCTTGGAGAGTTGCCCTTTGCTGCAACCCAGTTGCTGCGCCGCCAAGGTGAAACTGCCCGCCTCGATCAACACCGCGAACGCCGCCAGGTCGTCCATTTCGCTCATGGATTGTTTCCATTTGAAAACCAAAGGTTGCCCATTAGCACGCTTATCAATGAAAAAAACCACACTAGACTTGAATTTAAATCCACCCCATTCAGGTACAGCACGATGAAAATTCTTTTGATTGGCGCCTCCGGCACCGTCGGTTCGGCCATTGACCATGAACTGTCCCAGCGCCACAAAATCATCCGTATCGGCCGCAAGAGCGGTGATTTTCAGGTCGACATCAGTGACAGTGCCTCGATCCGCAAACTGTTCGAACAAACCGGCAACTTCGATGCGCTGATCTGCGCCGCCGGCAGCGTCAACTTCGTGCCGCTGGCCACCATGACCGAACAAGACTTCGAGCTCGGCTTGCGGGACAAGCTGATGGGCCAGGTCAACCTGCTGCTGATCGGGCGGGAATTCGCCAACGACGGTGCGTCATTCACCTTCACCACCGGCATCCTCAGCCACGATCCGATCCGTACCGGCAGCTCGGCCTCTCTGGTCAACGGTGCCCTGGACAGCTTTGTCCGTGCAGCGGCGATCGAACTGCCGCGCGGTCTGCGCATCAACTCGGTCAGCCCGAACGTGCTGGTCGAAGCCATGGGCAGCTATGCCCCGTACTTCCGAGGTTTCAAACCGGTGCCCGCCGCCGAAGTGGCGCTGGCCTACGCCAAAAGCGTCGAAGGCTTGCAGACCGGTCAGACCTACCGCGTCGGCTAAACCGCCAGAATCAAAAGATCGCAGGCTTCGCCAGCTCCTACAAAAGGCTCGGCGTCCCCCTGTAGGAGCTGCCGCAGGCTGCGATCTTTTGATCTTGCTTTGCAGGGTTGTGATGAACGGTCAGGCTGAGTAACGTGGCGACACTTGTCAGGAGACTCAAAGATGCGTGTTGCCCGTTCCTTAGTGCTTGTTGCCCTGCTTCCGCTGTTCGCCGCCTGCCAGTTGCTCGATGGTCCACGGGAAAGCGCTTCCCATGTGGGCCAGACTCGCATGCAGGGTCAGTTGACGGCGGCCGATGGCAAGCTGTTGTTTCAGCCGTGCAATGAGCCGCGCAGTTATGTGGTCAATGACACCGGCGGCACCAGCATCCTGCAAGAGGCTGCGACCCTGGCCGATGATCAGGGCAAGTTGTTTGCCGATGTACGCGGTCGGATCGTTGCCAGTGGTGCCGACAGCCGGCTCGATCTGGAGCAGCTGTACCGCGTCGAGCGTTCGGGCACGGCGTGCGACGATCCCAACTTCAAATTGCTGATCCTGCGCGCCGCCGGCCATGGCCCTGAGTGGAACGTCAAAGTCAGCGGCAAGGGCATGGTCATCGACCGCGCCGGCCAGCCGCCCTTGGCCCTGCCCTACGTTGAAGAGCAACTGGGCGATGGCCGCTTCAACCTCAGCACCGAAGCCAATAATCAGCGCATCGAGCTCTGGGTCGCGCCGCAACGTTGCGTCGACAGCAGCACCGGCAGCGTGCAGCACATGAGCGCCGAGCTGCGCATCGACGGCCAGGTGCAACGTGGCTGCGGGTATTTTGGCGGATCGCGTAACGACTGATCGTTTTTGCCTCACGGGAATCATCCTTTGAGGCTTATAATCGCGGGCTTCAAACGCCTTGGCGCAGTTGTGCGCCCCGCGAACCGGATCCCGTCATGTTACGAATCACCGAACTCAAGTTGCCGATCGACCATCCCGATGAAGACCTGCGCCCTGCCATCGTGCAGCGCCTGGGCATCGCCAGTGATGACCTGCTCGATTTCACCTTGTTCAAGCGCAGCTACGATGCGCGTAAAAAGTCCTCCGAACTGTGCTTCATCTACACCATCGACCTCAACGTTCGCGATGAGGCGTCGGTGCTGCACACATTCGCCGATGACCGTAACGTCAACGTGGCGCCGGATGTCAGCTACAAAATGGTCGGCCAGGCACCCGCCGACCTGAGCCAGCGTCCGATCGTGGTCGGGTTCGGCCCCTGCGGGATCTTCGCCGGGCTGCTGCTGGCGCAAATGGGCTTCAAGCCGATCATCCTCGAACGCGGCACCGAAGTGCGTCAGCGCACCAAGGATACCTGGGGCCTGTGGCGTAAAAGCGTGCTCAACCCCGAATCCAACGTGCAATTCGGTGAAGGCGGCGCGGGAACGTTCTCCGACGGCAAACTCTACAGCCAGATCAAAGACCCGAAATTCATCGGTCGCAAAGTCTTGCACGAGTTCGTCAAGGCTGGCGCGCCGGAAGAAATCCTCTACGTCAGCAAACCGCACATCGGTACGTTCCGTCTGACCGGTGTAGTGGAAAACATGCGTGAGCAGATTCGCGCCATGGGCGGCGAAGTGCGCTTCCAGCAGCGTGTCACTGACGTCTTGATCGAGGACGGCCAGCTGGTCGGCGTCGAGCTCAATGGCGGCGAGCAGATCCATTCCAAACACGTGATTCTGGCCCTCGGCCACAGCGCCCGAGACACCTTCCGCATGCTCCACGGTCGTGGCGTGTTCATGGAGGCCAAGCCGTTCTCGGTGGGTTTCCGCATCGAGCACCCGCAGTCGCTGATCGACCGCGCGCGTCTGGGCAAATACGCCGGGCACCCGAAACTCGGCGCTGCCGACTACAAACTGGTGCACCACGCCAGCAACGGACGTTCGGTCTACAGCTTCTGCATGTGCCCGGGCGGCACCGTGGTGGCGGCGACCTCCGAGCCGAACCGCGTGGTCACCAACGGCATGAGCCAGTACTCGCGGAACGAGCGCAACGCCAACTCCGGGATCGTCGTCGGCATTACCCCGGAAGTCGATTACCCGGGCGGCCCGCTGGCCGGCATCGAGTTGCAGGAGCGCCTGGAATCCCACGCCTTTGTGCTGGGTGGCAGCAACTACGAAGCGCCAGCGCAATTGGTCGGCGACTTCATCGCAGGCAAGCCCTCCACTGAATTGGGCAGCGTCGAGCCGTCCTACAAGCCGGGGGTTGCCTTGGGCGATTTGGCTCTGGCCTTGCCGGCGTTCGCCATCGAAGCGATTCGCGAAGCCTTGCCGGCGTTCGAGAAGCAGATTCGTGGCTACTCGCTGCATGACGCTGTATTGACCGGGATCGAGACGCGCACGTCATCGCCGTTGCGGATTACCCGTAACGAGTCGATGCAGAGCCTGAACGTGAAAGGCCTGTTCCCGGCCGGTGAAGGCGCGGGTTATGCGGGTGGGATTCTGTCGGCGGGTGTCGACGGGATTCGGATTGCCGAAGCGGTGGCCCGAGACATTCTTGGACTGGAAGCCTGATACGTAATTGCTGAAATAACGCAAAACCCTGTGGGAGCGAGCCTGCTCGCGATAGCGGATTAACATTCAACAGAGATGTTGACTGATCTACCGCTATCGCGAGCAGGCTCGCTCCCACAGTGGTTTAAGCGTCTGTTGAATGTCAGATATTGGCGCGCAACACGCTGGCCGGCAGCGGCTCGCCGCGCTCGACACTCGCCGCCACGGCATCCATCAACCCACTCAACTCATACCCCTGGGCCTTGAGCCAGGCCTGATCGTAATAGGTGGTGGCATAGCGCTCGCCGCCATCGCACAGAATCGCCACGATCGACCCCGATTCTCCCGCCGCCACCATCTGCTGGGCCGCCATCAAGGCGCCGATCAGGTTGGTCCCGCTCGATCCGCCAACCCGCCGTCCCAGATGCTGCGCCAGGTAATGCATGGCCGCCAGCGACAACGCGTCCGGCACTTTGACCATCGCATCGATCACCTTGGGCAGGAACGACGCTTCCACCCGTGGCCGCCCAATGCCTTCAATCCGCGAACCGCAATCCAGGCGCAGGCTGGCATCGCCGCTCTGGTAATAATCGAAGAACACCGAACGCTCGGCATCGGCGCACAGCACGCGGGTGCAATGCTGGCGATAGCGTACGTAACGGCCGAGCGTCGCAGTGGTGCCGCCGGTGCCGGGGCTGGAAATCAGCCAGCTCGGTTCCGGGTGCTGTTCGAAGCGCATCTGCTGGAAGATCGATTCGGCGATGTTGTTGTTCGCCCGCCAGTCGGTGGCGCGCTCGGCGTAGGTGAACTGGTCGATGAAGTGCCCGTCATGTTCGCGAGCCAGACGTTCCGACTCGGCGTAGATCTGCGTCGGATCGTCCACCAGATGGCTCTTGCCACCGTAGAAAGCGATCTGCGCGATCTTTTCCTTGGACGTGCTTGCCGGCATCACCGCAATGAACGGCAAACCCAGCAACCGGGCGAAGTACGCCTCGGAAATCGCCGTCGAACCGCTGGAGGCTTCGATCACCGGCGCACCGGGTTTGAGCCAGCCGTTACACAGGGCGTAGAGAAACAACGAGCGCGCCAGCCGATGTTTCAGGCTGCCGGTGGGATGGCTCGACTCATCCTTGAAGTACAACTCGATGCCCGGCAACCCCGGCAGCGGCAAGGGGATCAGGTGGGTGTCGGCGCTGCGCTGGAAGTCGGCTTCAATGATCCGGATGGCTTCGCGGGCCCACTGTCGGTTGTCGCTCATGATGATTTTCTCGTTGAATCAGGCAAAGAGTCGGCCTTGTCGCAAGGCTCAGCCCACAAGCTTAGGAAAGAACCTACATCATGCACAGATACAGCTGAGGTCCAATACGTCCGGCAACTGCTAGGCTCAGGCCTTTGCTGACCGTCCGCGTTGTAACGGCATATAACAAAAAAGAATATAACTTTTGTTTTAACAACTAACGGTACGGGTTAGGGTGTGCCACCTTTTGAATTCATCGATGGAGAGCGACCTTGCCTCTGCGTAGCACGTTCACGCGTTTCTTTCAGTTGGAAGCTGCCAGCGGTCTGTTATTGATCGCCGCGGCCGCTCTCGCCCTGATCATCAACAACTCATCGCTGTCGTGGCTCTATAGCAGCCTGCTGGACACCCCCGTGGTGGCTCAGATCGGCGCGCTGAAAATCGCCAAGCCACTGCTGCTGTGGATCAACGACGGTTTGATGGCCCTGTTCTTCCTGCTGATCGGCCTGGAAGTGAAACGCGAAGTCCTCGACGGCCAGCTGTCGAAACCGTCGCAGATCGTCCTGCCCGGCGCGGCGGCGATTGGCGGCATGGTGGTGCCGGCGCTGATCTACTGGTTCCTCAACCGCGACAACCCGTCCGCCCTGGGTGGCTGGGCCATCCCGACAGCCACCGACATCGCCTTCGCCCTCGGCGTACTGGCCCTGCTGGGTAAACGCGTACCGGTGTCGCTGAAACTGTTCCTGATGACCCTGGCGATCATCGACGACCTGGGCGCAATCATCATCATCGCGATCTTCTATTCCGGCGCACTGTCGACCTTGTCCCTGGCGCTGGCCGCGGCCTGCATCGCGGCCTTGATCGGGATGAACCGACTCGGCGTGGTGAAGCTTGGGCCGTACATGATCATCGGGCTGATCCTCTGGGTCTGCGTGCTCAAGAGCGGCGTGCATGCCACGCTGGCCGGTGTGACCCTGGCCTTCTGCATTCCACTGCGCACGAAAAACGCCGAGCCTTCGCCGCTGCTGACCCTGGAACATGCCCTGCATCCGTGGGTGGCCTACGGCATCCTGCCGCTGTTCGCCTTCGCCAACGCCGGCCTGTCCCTGAGCGGCGTGACCGTCGAAAGCTTCACCCACCATGTGCCGATGGGCATTGCCGTCGGCCTGCTGCTGGGCAAGACGGTCGGCGTGTTCGGCCTGACCTGGCTGGCGGTAAAAATCGGCATCGCCACCCTGCCCCAAGGTGCCAACTGGGGTCAGGTGCTGGGCGTGGCGATCCTCTGCGGCATCGGTTTCACCATGAGCCTGTTTGTCGGCTCCCTGGCCTTCGAGCCCGGCACCAGTGAATACGCCGGAATGGACCGCATGGGGATTTTGACCGGCTCGATACTGGCGGCATTGATCGGTTATGCGGTGACGGCGGCGGCGAGTCGCAAGAACACCGCCCTGCCTTCCTGAACGATAGAGAACACTCTTAGCGACATTCAGGATTCGTCCTACAGCCACGATTAGCCACGTTCGTTAACGTCGTGCAGCCCCTCTTTCCGGGGTTGCCGATGGACGAGCGAAAGGGCAATCAGTGGCTGGCAACAAGGACATCCCCCGGGTTAAAAACCCACCGTCAGGCGACGGGCATCACGTCACCTACCGTTACATGACCGCCACCGAACTGGCCGAGCGGGACGCCAGGCAAAATGCCTACGACGCCATGCTGGCCAGGCAGCAGGCCTTCGAAGACAGCCTTCAAGTCGCAGCGAAAAAGGACGACGTCGTCCGCGCGGGTTGCGTGTTCGCCAAGTCCTGCAAGCTGCCCGACGCAATCATCGACTACACGAATCCCTCCGGTGTTGTTCCGACCGACAGCCTGAAAGACTACGGCGAGCTGGTTCTGCTCGGTGCTCGCGAGGCCGATGAAAGCGGTGTCGTGCCGCTCAAGAAAATCAGTGGCACTGCGATTCCGGCAGGTTTCGGCAGCTTTGCTTTGGCCGGCTCAGCGTTCGCCGCACTGCCCGCGGTCGCCGCCAGCACCGCTGTGGCCACCTTGGCAGGCTTGGTGGCCCTGGTCATACCGTCGAGCCTTGGCGACAGCTCGCTCTACACCGAAGACCAACTGCGCGCCCTCAAACAGGCCCGCACCCGCGTTCGACTGCGGGTAGAGCAACAGGCTGACGGCAGTCTCAAGGGATACGGTTTCTATACCGGTAAAAACCGTGACTGGGAGATGGTCGATGTCGTGCAATTCACCTTGCGCGGCAGTCAGCAAGTGGCTGATCTGGGGGACGGCGTCGAGCTGGTCTGGACACCGGCCGAGGACGGTTCAAACGTCCTTGGCATCCCCGCTTTGGAAGCCGCACCGCAAGCGCCGCACATCTGGGTTTACCCGCCGACGAAGGCGGCTGACAGCATCATCGTGAACCCGGTGTATCCGCCGGAGTACAAGGATTTCATTCTTGTGTTTCCGGCGGATTCGGGGGTGTTGCCGGTTTACATCGTGCTGAGCATGCCTCAGCTTAACTACCATCCAAAACCTGCATCTCTGCCAGCTTTTCCAGACGCTAAATGGGCTAGCCCAAAAACCCCAATCAAAGGTGGGGGCGGATTGCGCCCACGCTGGAAGGATAGAAGCGGAACGATTTACGAGTGGGACTTCCAGCATGGAGCCGTTGAAAAGTACAACAAGCGTGGAAAACACTTGGGCGAGTTCAACCATGAAACTGGCACTCAGAACAAACCAGCAGATCCAACAAGGAAGGTAGAGCCATGAAGCATTTAATTATGGGGGTTCCGAAAGGCGAGGATTTTCCTTCATTTGAGAAGCAGATCCCTATTTCCACCATCGAACTCAAACTGATTATGGGGTGGGAGAAAGACGAAGACTCATTACATGACTATCGCCTTACCGAACAACAAATCATCGATATAGAAAAAGCATGCTCACTCGATCTGCCTAAGAATCTCGAATTATTTCTGACATCACACGACTAACGAGTTATCGAAAACAACTTGCATACGACGTCTGTCAGTACCCGCGCCATCCATAACAATCCCCAAAAGCAAAAACCCCGACCAGTCACCTGATCGGGGTTTTCTTTCACCCTAAGTCCCGCTTAGTGCGAAACGCGGCTCGTCCCACCCACAGTGGAGATCCGCACCCGCTCACCCACGCGGAACACTTCGTTTGGCTGAACTTCCTGCACGTAGGCGCGCATGCTGCCATCGTCTTCGCGCACGGTGATTTCAACGCCTTGAGTACGGGTCAGGCCTTCTTCGGCAGCCGAACCTACCAAGCCGCCAGCGACGGCGCCGATGACCGCTGCGACGATGCTGCCGCGACCGCCGCCGATAGCGCTACCACCAACACCACCCACGACTGCACCGGCGGCGCCGCCGATCGGGGTTTTGGTGCCTTCGATTTTCACTGGACGCAAGGCTTCGATGGTACCCATGCGAATCGTCTGCACACGACGCGCTTCGTCACGGGAGTAGGAGTCACCGGTCAGGCTCGATTGGCAACCGGAGAGCAACATCGCCATCGTGGAAAAGGAAGCAACCAGCAGAACAGACTTACGCATAGCATCAAACTCCATAGGACAGGTATCCATTAAACTCCGCGGCTTGACGCCTGTCACGGCATCGCCCGGATAAAATTGGTTTCATTCAGGCCAAGTACAGGCGCTTTCTCGAACTCTGCACACAGTAACGTCAAATTACAAAATCTGCGCCATTGCCCCAAGGATTTTCATGGATTACTTCATCATTGTTGTCACGACCGTCGCCGGCTTGTACTTCCACTGGTGGCTGTACGTGCGGATCAAACGCTGGATGGACCGCGACCTGGCGTTGTCACTGGCGGGTAAAGACGAACAGAAAAGAGCCTTTATGCTCCAGCAACTGGCGAACGCTCATGCGCAGAAGATCAAGCGTCGGGACCTGCCGCAGTGGCTTGAGGCCGCTGCGGCAGGGTATCCCGATCGGTAGACTGTTTAAGGGGCCAGGCGCTCACGAACCCAGTCAGCGCCCTGCAAGCGGTAGTTGAGGCGATCGTGCAGACGGCTCGGACGGCCCTGCCAGAATTCGATGCGCTCGGGTAGCAGACGATAACCGCCCCAGTGCTCGGGGCAGTGAGGCTGAGTGTCGCTGAATCGTTGCTCCGTGTTTTTGAGCAGCGCTTCCAGTTCGCCGCGATCAGCAATCACCTGGCTCTGGGGCGACGCCCAGGCACCGAGACGGCTGCCCAGAGGGCGAACCTGATAGTAGGCGTCGGACTCTTCAGGCGTGACCTTCACCACCCGGCCTTCGATGCGCACCTGGCGCTCCAGGGCCGGCCAGAAGAACGTCATGGCCGCAAATGGATTGGCGGCCAATTGCTGACCCTTGTCGCTTTCGTAGTTGGTGAAGAAGGTGAAGCCCTGCTCGTCCAGGCCCTTGAGCAGCAGAATGCGGCAGTGCGGCCGACCGTCCTGATCGACGGTGGCCAGCGTCATGGCATTCGCCTCCACCGGTACCTGCTCGGTTTTCACCGCGTCGGCAAACCACTGATGGAACAGCGCGAACGGCTCGGCCGGGGCTTGCGCCTCGGTCAGGCCATCTCGGGTGTAATCGCGACGCATATCTGCCAAGGGCCGGGTCATGGCGCATTCCTTTTGGTTAACGAATCACTTCTTTGTGTCATCGCTGACAGCAATTTTCTTGGTGTCGGCAGCGGGCGCAGCCTTTTTCGCGATGGCTTTTTTGGCTGGAGCCTTGGCGGCCGCTTTCTTGGCCGGTGCCTTTTTCTTCGCTGGTACAGCCGCTTTCTTGGCAGCTGGCGCCGGGGTCACAGGCTTGGCCACTGGCTTGACGTCTTGCGCGGCGACCGCTGTCACTGGCGCTGGAGCTGGCATGTTGTACTTGCTCAGCAACGCGACCATGGTATTTGCCGGTGTCACCAGCAGCTCGACGCGACGGTTCAAGGCACGACCTTCAGCACTGTCGTTGGCGGCACGCGGTGCGTCACCGCCCATGCCACGCAGCATCAGGCGATCACGCTGCAGACCGCTGAGGCGGAAGATCGCCGCCACCGCTTGGGCGCGCTCCTGACTCAGTTTCACGTTGGCCGGTGCGGCGCCCGACGTATCACTGTGACCCAGTACCAGCACCGCAGTCTTTGGATCGGCTTCGAGAATTTTCGCGACATGGGTAAATGGACCGAGGGTCACCGGCAGCAACATGGCCGGACGATCAGGGTTGAATGTGCCGTCTACCGGTGCCGTAACGACCAGTACGTTTTCACGGCGCTCAAGTTTCAGGTTACTGTCCTTGATCGCCTCACGCAGGCGCGGTTCGTAGTCGTCGAGCCAGGCTTGGGTGACTTTCGGATCGGGCATCGGCACGGCCTTGGCGGTGCTCTGCTCCTTGCCGCCGAATGGCCACCACCACTTGCCACCGGCATCGGCTTCGGCCTTGGCGACGGGGGCTGTGGCAGCAGGTTTCAGGGGCGCTGGGGCCGGGGCGGGTTCTTTAGCCGCGACCTTGTCGGAAGAACCGAACGGCCACCAGCTGCTGCCGCCAGCTGCGTCATTTTGTGGGGTTTGTGCGCAACCGGTGATGGCTAAGCACAGGGCCAGGGCGAGGGTTTTATTGGAAGACATGGGATATCCACAAAATGTAGTAATGGAGAATCAGACCGGGTTGCCCCGGATAAACAGCGCTTTGAAACCACAAAAGCTTTCGGGTTCCGGCCCTGGCCCCCTTAAGCGTGATTTACAGACAAGTGGCCAGTACTCGCACAAGCTTTTGGGCCCGTGGATCCATCAAGACGTACGGCCCCAGAGTATTGGTCACAAAGCCGAAGGCCACATCGTATTCCGGGTCAGCAAAGCCGATGGAACCGCCGGCGCCCGGATGCCCGAACGCCCGTGGGCCGAGGCCGTAGGTGGCGTTGGGTACGTCCGGTTGATCGAGCATGCAACCCAGGCCAAAGCGGGTCCGGGTCAGCAAAGTCTTGTCCTCGCCGAGGCTGTGTTCGCGGGTCAGCTCATCGAGCATTTCGCTTTCCAGCAGGCTGCCGTCGAGCAGATCGGCGTAGAAACCGGCCAGGCTGCGAGCATTGCCGTGGCCGTTGGCGGCCGGCTGCTGCATGCGCCGCCATTCCGGTTTGTTGGTGCTGGTCATGATAGACGGCGGGTTGGTGAAGGCCCGCGTGGTCATGGCCGTCGGTTCGCGCATGGTCACTTGCAGCAAGCGCTGGGCCGCGGCATCGCCGAGGTTGCCTTTGCTGCGGGCGATGTGCGCCACGCGATGGAACTCTTTGTCGGCGAGGCCAACGTGGAAATCCAGCCCCAACGGCTTCGCGACCCGCGCCACAATGGATTCGCCCGGCCCACGACCATCGGCGCGACGCAGCAACTCACCGACCAGCCAGCCATAGGTGATTGCCGCATAACCGTGACCTTCACCCGGCGTCCACCACGGCGCTTCGGCGGCCAGCGCATCGACCATGGTCTGCCAGTCGTAAAGCGCTTCGGGGGGCAGCAACTCGCGCAGAGCCGGCAGGCCGGCCTGATGGCAGAGCAATTGGCGCAGGGTCACGGATTCTTTGCCGGCGGCAGCGAACTCGGGCCAGTAGCGGGCGACCGGGGCATCCAGTTGCAGCTTGCCTTCGGCCACCAATTGCAGCGCGGTCACCGCGGTGAAGGTTTTGGTGCAGGAGAACAGGTTGGCGATGGTGTCGCTGTGCCAGGCCTCAAGGCCGTCCTTGTCGGCGGTACCGGCCCAGAGGTCGAGGACGGTTTCACCGCCGATCCGGATGCACAACGCCGCGCCACGTTCCTGAGGATCGTCGAACAGCGCTGCGAACGCTTCGCGCACCGCTTCGAACTTAAGCTCGTAATGACCCTGAATCTGCACCCGCAACTCTCCCGGATAAACGCTCTACAAAGTGGCCCGCATTGTTCCAGCCCTTGAGGGTTTTGGGAACAGGGTCGGGCCGGGCGGTCAATTCAAGATCAAGATCAAAAGATCGCAGCCTGCGGCAGCTCCTACAGTGAGGTTGAGTACACCCTGTAGGAGCTGCCGAAGGCTGCGATCCTGGCGATTTCAGGGGTTAATGGCCATTAGCGGAATGCCCACCCGCATGGCCAGCGCCCTTCCCCGGGCCTTTGCCTGCCTCGCCTTTCCTGCCGCCCTCGGCATCGTGGCTGGCTTTTTCGGCCTCGGCCCTGGCCTTCTCGATCTCTTTGCCGAGTTGATCGACGGTCTGCCCATTGCTCTTGCGCACACTGTCGACGAACCCCTGGAACGGCAGATCGGTAATGCCCACCAGCCCGAAGTGCCCGTTCTCGCCGTCCAGCAGACGACCGGTTACCGGTTGATCGAGGTACTGGAACCAGTGCACCCCGACAATCGACGGTTCGCTCATCGCCTGCTTGAGGAAGTTGGCGTAGGCCGGGCCGCGATCTTCTTCTTTCGCCAGTTGCGTCACGCCGCCCCAGTACGGGCCACGATCCGCCGAACCGAAGTTGAACTCGGTGATCAGCACCGGCTTGTCCAGGCTGCGCAGTGTGGCGAAGTCGTAACCGTCCTGGGGTTGCAGCGTGTACATGTTGAAGCTCAACACGTCGCAGTATTGGGCGCAGGACTCGACCGCTTCAGGGGTACTGATGGCAAAGCGGCCGCCCAGCAGCAGGTGGTTGGGTGCGTGCCACTTGAGCGAATCGGAAATGGTCTTGAAGTAAGTGTCGGCGAAGACCTTCTGGAAATATTTGAAGTCGGCTTCGATTTCCGGGTGTTCGGCGCTCGGCTGCGGCGGCACGAAGCCCGGGTCTTCCATCAGCTCCCAGGCCGGCAGATCAATGCCCCAGGCTTTCGACAGCCCCGCCTGGTTGCGGTACTTGTCGCGCAGCTGTTTGAGGAATGCACGTTTGGCCGGCACGTCGGTGGTCATTTTCAAAGTGCCGTAAGCCAACGCATAACGGGCCTTCGGGTCATCGCCGGGACCGGCCCAGGCCAGTTCATTGTCGGCGAAGTAACCGATCAGCCACGGATCGTCGCGATGGTCGCGGGCGGCGATGGCCACGGCGCGCTCGGTGGCCATGGCGAAACGCGGATCGAACGGGTCAGGCATGCCGCCCCACCAATCGGTGCCGGTGCTGATGCTGGCGTAATCGCCGACGATCGACAGCGGCAAGGTGTACGGCACACGGTCGGCATTACCCAACTGCGGTGCGCTCCAGTTGCCGATGGTGTTAAAACCCCAGGCTTGCAGGCGATCGAGGGTGTGACTGGCCCAACGCTGTTCATCGAGAACCACTTTGCAGGGTTCGGCGGCCGTTTGCCCGGCCGCTTTTTCGACTGACGCTTCAACGGCACCGGTCTTGGCCGCTTCGGCAACACCGGCCCCGGACTCAGTAGCCGCAGGAGCGACTGATTGCTCGGCGGCCTTATCGGCCGTCGCCTCGACCGCATCGGCCTTGGCGGCTTCGGCGACACCTGCCTTGGTGTTGCTGCCCGGTGCGCAAGGTTCGCCATACAGACGCTGCAGGTTGGCGCCATAAAAATCGTACCAGCGACCGGCGTTGTAGCCTCGACCCTGATCCGCGCCGTTGCCGCCACGGTTGTCGCCTTCGCCATAATAAGCGGCCAAGGGCTCGGCGGGCTTGGGCAGGGATTCGAACATCCACTCGCGACCGGCAACGTAGGTCTGGTTGATACTCGGGGTCACGGTGTTGACGCCGAGGGAATAGAACGGATGACCTTCAGGGGTCACGAGGTACCAGCGACCGTCGCGCTTCTCGGTGCGGAAAAAGCCGCTGGCCTTGAACGCCGGGCCTTTGGTCCAGCCGCCAAATTTGTCCAGGGGCTGCTTCTCGCGCTCGGCCAGCCAGGTTTTCAGTTGTTGCTGTTCTTTGGCGGCGGCGGATTTCAGTTGCTCGTCGCTGCTGACCTTCTCCGGCCATTTGGTCCGGGTCGACTGACCGTAGGCGTCCACCAATCCGCCATAAGCGGCCTTGGTGACAGCCTCGCCGTCCTGCACGCCGAAGCGCTCAAGCAGGATGCTTTGGGCGACTTTGGGCTGATCCATCGACAAGGTCACCGACACCACCTGGCTGCGATCCAGCTCCCCGGCGCTACTGGCCAGCAATACACGCTGCCCCTCGAAGTTCATCGGCATCGGCGGGCCCGCTTTCATGCCTTGGCTCAAAGGCGAACTCGGTTGCAGTGGCACCAGCAGGGTTTGCGCAGGGCCGGCCGGCAGATCGACACGGCTGACCAGGGTTTTGCCGTCGTTGCTCTGGATTTTCACGTACAGGGTCACGGCCCAGTTCATCGCGCTCTGGATCCGCAGGCTCATGACGCCCGACTGCGACCAGTCCCAGGCACCGATCTGCGGTGTCAGGCGCAAGGTCGGCTGGGCGACCGGGTTGAAGGTCACGCGGCGCAGTACTTCGCCTTCGCCCGTTTGCTCCGCGTTGGATTGCGGCAGGCTGGCGTCCTGGGTCGTCACCTGAACCACGTCGGCGGGACGCACAAAGTTGAACAGCGTCTGCTGGCCGGCAGGGGCCGCCAGCAAAGGGGCTGCGAACATCAAGGCAAAAACGGCAGGCAACGAACGGCGAATCATAGGAACGTGGTTCTCCCAAACGACCATCAATGGGCCAGTGAAAAAGCGGTGGCAGTGAGGTAGACAACGCGGCGGGCTTATTTGCCCACCGGCGTATCAGGAAATTTCACGACGGAATGGCGGCAACGCATTGAGAATAGCTTTGCCGTAGCGTTGCGTGACCAGACGGCGGTCGAGCAAGGTGATGGTGCCGCGGTCTTCTTCGGTTCGCAGCAAGCGCCCGCAGGCCTGGACCAGTTTCAGCGAGGCGTCGGGCACGGAGATTTCCATGAACGGATTGCCGCCACGGGCCTCGATCCACTCCGCCAGCGCGGCTTCGACTGGATCGTCGGGCACCGAGAACGGAATCTTGGCGATCACCACGTGTTCGCAGTAAGCACCGGGCAAATCCACGCCTTCGGCGAAACTCGCCAGGCCGAACAGCACGCTGGAATCCCCGCCATCGACCCGCGCCTTATGCTTGTTCAGGGTTTCCTGCTTCGACAGGTTGCCTTGAATGAACACTTGCTTGCGCCAGTCGCGGTCCAGCCCGTCGAACACGTCCTGCATCTGCTTACGCGACGAGAACAGCACCAGGGTGCCACGAGAACCTTCTACCAGTTGCGGCAGATCGCGGATGATCGCCGCCGTGTGAGCCGGCGCGTCACGCGGGTCGGCTTTCAGGTCCGGCACCCGCAGCACGCCAGCGTCAGCATGATGGAACGGGCTCGGGACCACGGCGGTCACGGCTGTTTTAGGCAGGCCGGCACGCATGCGGAAGCGGTCGAAAGTGCCGAGGGCGGTCAGGGTCGCCGATGTCACCAACGCCCCGTAGGCCACGTTCCAGAGATTGCGTCGGAGCATGTCCGCCGCCAGGATCGGGCTGGCATTGACCTCGATGTCGAACAGCGAACCGCTTTCGGCCAGGGTCAGCCAACGGGCCATGGGCGGGTTGTCTTCCGGGTCTTCGACGGTGAAGGCGGTCCACAGCTCCCAGTTGCCCGAAGAACGGGACAGCAGGCTGCCGAACAGCGGATACCACTCTTCGGCCTGGTTGCTCGCAATGCCGATGTTGACCTCGCCGTCCATGCCTTCCTTGAGCAGTTCGGTGAGCCGGGTGAACAGGTCGGTCAGGCGGGCAAAGCCCTTCTTCAGCTCGATACCCATTTCGCGCATGTGCTCGGGAATCACCCCGCCGACGAAACGGTGCCGCGGCCGCTCGCGACCTTCGACGTCTTCGCCGGGTTTGAAGTCCGCGGCTTGCTCGCAGGCGCTGAACATGAACTGCTGCTGGGACTTGATCTCCCGGGCCAGCTCCGGCACCTGCTCGATCAATTTGCCCAGATCGCCCGGAAGCGGGTGCTGGGCCAACAGTTTGGTGAGGTTCTTGGCGGTGGTTTCCAGCCAGTCGGCGGTAGAACGCAGGCGTGTGTAATGCGCGAAGTGGCCGATGGCTTTGTCCGGCAGGTGATGGCCTTCGTCGAACACATAGATCGTGTCACGCGGGTCCGGCAGTACCGCGCCGCCGCCCAGGGCCAGGTCGGCCAGGACCATGTCGTGGTTGGTGACGATCACGTCGACCTTGCCCATGCCTTCGCGGGCCTTGTAGAAGGCGCACTGGCCGAAGTTCGGGCAATGGCGGTTGGTGCACTGGCTGTGATCGGTGGTCAGGCGCGCCCAATCGGCGTCTTCCAGCGCCGTCGACCAACTGTCGCGGTCGCCGTCCCATTTATTGCCGGCGAGCTTCTCGATCATGCTGGTAAACAGCTTCTGGCTGGCCTCGTCGACCTCGATCTTGAAGCCTTCTTCTTCGAACAGCTGCGCGGTGGCGGTTTGCGCGTGACCTTCCTGGAGCAACATGTCGAGCTTGGACAGGCACATGTAGCGCCCCCGCCCCTTGGCCAGGGCGAAGCTGAAGTTCAGCCCGCTGTTGCGCATCAGGTCGGGCAAATCCTTGTAGACGATCTGTTCTTGCAGGGCCACGGTGGCCGTGGCGATCACCAGACGCTTGCCGGCGGCCTTCGCGGCGGGGATGGCCGCCAGGCTGTAGGCCACGGTTTTACCGGTACCGGTGCCGGCTTCCACCGCGACAATCGCGGGGTCGCCACTGCGCCGGCCTTCATCGTCGGTGTCGATGGCACCGAGGACTTTGGCAATTTCGGCGATCATCAGGCGTTGGCCGTAGCGCGGCTTGAGGCTCTTGGCTTCGAGAAAACGCGAATAGGCGCCCTGGATCGTGGTTTTGAGTTCGGTGCTGATCATGGATTGTCGGGCGCTAAAAATGCTGGATAAATTTTCAGTGGTTCGGTTCGGCGGCTATCATACCCCGCTAATTAATCCCGCGCAGAACGGAGTACCCCAATGACACCTTTTGGCATCGTTTATACCCTGCATGTCCTGGCCGCGCTGATGTGGGTCGGCGGCATGTTTTTCGCCTGGATGGTCCTGCGTCCCGCGGCGATGAAGGCGCTGGAAGGCCCTGCCCGGTTGAAGCTGTGGGTGGAAGTGTTTCAAGGTTTTTTCCGCTGGGTCTGGGTCGCGGTGGTGCTTTTGCCGATCAGCGGCGTGGGCATGATTCATCTGCAGTTCGCCGGGTTTGAAGCGGCGCCGCGGTATGTGCAGGTGATGATGGGGTTGTACGTGGTGATGACCGCGCTGTTTATCCGGATCCAGGCATTGCTGCTGCCGGAACTGCGCACGGCGGTGGCGGCTCAGGATTGGCCGACGGGTGCGGCGGTACTGAGTAAGATTCGCCGGTTAGTGGGGATTAACCTGGTAGTCGGGTTGGTGTTGGTGGCGATTGCTGCGGCTCGGCCGATGTTCTAAAAGCTTCGCGGGCAAGCCTCGCTCCTACAGGATTCATGTTGTTTGTAAACCAACGCAAAATCTGTAGGAGCGAGCGGTGCGGCGATCCGACTTGCCCGCGAAAGCTATCTATCTGACGACAAACATTTCAGAAGCTGCTTACAACCGCTGAATGCTCACCGACCCCGCCACCCCCGCAGGCCCTGGCTGGCCGTCGGCACCGGGGCGGCCGCTCTTGCCGCCATCGGCTTTATACACGAAGCAACCCTTGGCCTTGCCGCCCGCCCCTGGTTTGCCACCGGGCCCTGCCGCACCACCTTCCCCGCCCGCAACCTCGACCTTGATCTGCTCAGCCGGATAATCGCGTGGTAGCTCCAGACGAACCAGAGCCCCTGGCGCACCGGGCTGGCCGTCGCTGCCATCACTGCCATCGGCGCCGCGTCCTGCCTGGCCCCAGGTGCAACCCGGCGCCTGGCCGTTGGCGCCGTCGAGGCCGACAAAGCCCGGAGCGCCTGCGCCACCGCGAGCGTCTACCAACAATTGCGGCGCCTTCAGCGCCTTGATCTGCACATTCAGGTTGCGCCCCGAACGGGCAGCCTTGAGGTAAGTCCCCGGCGCGCCCCGTGCGGTGATCTGGCTACCTTCAGCCAACTCGGCACGGCTGACCTTCAACGCCAGCGCCTGTTCGCTCGGCACAATGGCAATCCGGGCGTCACGCCCCAGGTGTAATTCACCGACCGTCACTTCGGTCACGTTCGAGGGAATCAGCAAAGTGCCGTAATCGGCGACCTCCAGCCGCTCCAGTTGCAAGGAGCTGGTGGTGTTGGGCAAGCGCATCAGCGAGTTGGTTTCGACACTCACGACCTGCGCGCAGGCCAATGGGCTGATGAATGCGGCGAGCAGACAGAGTTTACGCATGGGAGGCCTTCGAAGCGGCCGGGGCCGGAATGGTTTGCAGGTGAAAAACACCGAAAAAGACAATCTTCAGGCGATCGCGCCAAGGGTGGGCTCGACCTTTGAGGCTGCGGTTGCAGAAAACCAGCTCCAGAAGATGGAGCCCTGCCAGCACGCTGCCCGCCAGATTGACCAGCAAATGCAGCGGATGAACAAACGGCATGAGCAGATTGACCAGCACCACCAGCCAGAACAGCAGGGTCAATAACTTCCCCAGCCCCCAAAACACCTTCATACGCTCCTCCGTTGAGAATTATTCTTTGCGCGCACAGTAACGGCTTCCACGCCGGATAAGCCAGAGGGCAACAGAAAATTCTTCCAGAAGGTCGCGGCTTGGCCGCCGGATCAGCCTGAATCGTTATCCGACGGCTCTATGACGGGGCTTAGCGATTGATATGCAACTCCACACGACGGTTTTGTGCCCGCCCTTCTTCCGTGGCGTTATCAGCCACCGGCTGGCTTTCGCCTCGGCCTTCGCTGGTGAGTTTGTCCGGCGCCAGCCCCTGGCTCAACAGATAGGCCGCCACGCTGCTGGCACGCCGTTCCGACAGTTTCTGGTTATAGGCATCCGAACCCTGGCTGTCGGTATGGCCGACGACTTTGACGCTCACCACATCGGTGCTCTGCAACTTGGCCATCAGCGAATCCAGCTCACTGCGCGCTTCGAGCGTCAGGGTCGATTGGTTGTAAGCGAACAGCACGTTACCGTTCAGGGTGATGACTTCGGAGACCGGTGGTTCAACAGGTTTCACGTTGACCGGGTATTGCGGCAGCGGGCAACCGTGATGTTCGACAGGCGTATTGGCGGGCGTATCGGGGCAGCGATCACGTCGATCGAAGACGCCATCATGGTCTTCATCACCATCCTGGGCGTAACAGATCAAGCCACCGGTCAAGATACCGAGCGCCGCTCCACCCGCTGCCCAACCGCCACTTTCGATCGCGCCCAAACCGCCGCCGACCAGTCCGCCAATAACGCTACAGATCGGCCAGGTTCGCTGATTCAGGGGGGCAGTGCCATCGCTGTGAGTCGCGCAACCGGTCAACAGACTGCCAAGCAGCAGAGCCGGCAAGACGGTCCTTGTAAGAACGCTCATTATGAATGCTCCTGTGTCACCGGCCCATACCGGTCACACAGGAGTAAAGACCCGCATCCGCGACTGTACAAGCCGCGAAACGTCCGGGGCCTAGCGATCGATTTTGATTTCCGTGCGACGGTTCAACGCACGGCCGTCAGCGGTTTTGTTATCAGCCACCGGCTGGCTTTCACCGGCACCGGTCACAGACACGAAACTGCTGCGTGGCACGCCTTGGGAGATGAGGTATTCCACCACCGAATGGGCGCGTCTATCCGACAGTTTCTGGTTGTATTTATCGCTGCCGACGCTGTCGGTATGACCGGTGACGGTCAGCCTGGCGCTGGCGGATTCCTGTTTCAAGCGCGTGGCAACGGTATTGAGTACCTCTTTATCGGAAGGGGTGAGTTTGGCCGAGTCGAACTGGAAGTGGACATCGCGGATGACGATGACTTCTTCCTTGACCACCGCCGTCTCTTCGACCACCGGCGCAGGCGCGGGTGGAGGGCAGCCGTCGGCATCGACCCGCACGCCTTTAGGTGTGTGCGGGCACTTGTCGCGACTGTCCGGCACACCATCGCCGTCTTCATCGCCATCGCCATGCACCCAGCAGTAGGCTGCTGCCGTGCCGCCGACCAGCAGCGCGCCATACCCCGCCCATGCCGAACTCTCGGTCGCGCCGAGCCCCGCACCGACGACACCACCGACCGCCGCACAGGTCGGCCAGTCGGTTTTCTGCAAACCTGCGCAACCAGTCAACACACTGGTTAGCAGAACCAAGGGTAATGCTGTCCTGACTATGCTCATCTAGTTTCTCCTGAGGGATCGGCTAATAACCGATTCTAGGGAGTAAAGACCGGACTTTTAATCTCCGCCAGCAATAGTCCATTGCTGTTTTGCTCCCTGTTCAGGGAAGATCGCCACTTTTTGGTTAAACCCGCTCTACAAGCTAGTCTTGGCGTTCTGATTGAGGATCTTCGATGATTGCAGGTATTTCTTCGCGTACGCCCCAGCAAGCGCTGGCCGCTTTGCTTGATCGTTACGCTCCGACGCGTCTGTTGCTGATTGGCGCCAGCGAATTCCCCGCGCTCGAGGCGTTCAAACTCGCGCACCCGGACAGCATCGTCGCTTTTGCAGCGCCTGGAGCACTGCCGGCCGAACTGGCAGCGCAGCGGTTTGACTTGGCGCTGGTGGTCGATTGCCTGGAACACTTGCCCAAGCGCGACGGCCTGAATCTGCTCGGCGGGATACGCAACCTCAATGCCAGCCGCATTGCGGTACTGGCCGACTTGCCGGCCAGCGGTTGGCAGGAGACGGACTTTTTTTCACTGGCGCTGCAAGCCAGCGAACGCTTCCAGCGCGACGATCAAGTGCTGACGCTGTTTACTTATGATCTGCTTGACTACAAACAGGTACCCGACTGGCTCAATTCACGCTTCTGGGCCAATCCGGAAAACTTCGGGAAATATTGGTGGTAACGCAATGAGTACATCCATTTGCCCTTGCGGCAGCGGCACGCTGCTCGATGCCTGCTGCGGCCATTACCATGCCGGCCATCCGGCCCCTAGCGCCGAAGTCTTGATGCGTTCGCGCTACAGCGCCTATGTGCTGGGGTTGATCGATTATCTGGTGGCGACCACCCTGCCCGCGCAACAAACCGGCCTGGATCGCCAGTCAATCAGCGACTGGAGCGCCCAAAGCACCTGGCTGGGCCTTGAGGTGGAGAGCGCCGAGGTCTTCGGCGGTCAGCCGGAGCACGCCTTCGTCACCTTCACCGCTCGCTGGCACGACAGCACCGGCGAACACAGCCACCGCGAACGTTCGTCATTCGTGCAGAACGCCGGCCACTGGTATTTCATCGACCCCACAGTGCCCCTCAAGGCCGGACGCAACGATGCGTGCCCATGCGCCAGCGGGCAGAAGTTCAAGAAGTGTTGCGCGAGTTACTTTGGCGCTTGAGTTGACCAACCGCAAAAAGATCGCAGCCTTCGGCAGCGCCCACAGGCGCGTAGGAGCCGCCTGAGGTCACCGATCTTTTTAAGGCTAGACTGGGTCTCAAGGGAGATACCTCACCATGACCCGTCAACGGCGCACATTACAGCTGTTCACCCTGCTCCTGTTTCTGGGACTCGGCGGCTGCGCGTCGTGGTTCGGCGACGACCTGCCCGATCCGCAGGTGCATCTGGTCAAGGTCGAGGTGGTCCGGGCCAAACTGCTGGAGCAGAAGTTCCTGCTGCATTTTCGCGTCGACAATCCCAATGACCAGGATCTGACGGTGCGCGCCCTGGAATATCGCATTCACCTCGGGGACATACTGCTGACCGAAGGTGAGCACGAACACTGGTTCACGGTCGGCCCCAAGCGCAGCGCCTATTTTAAAGTGCCGATCCGCACCAACCTGTGGCCCAAGGTTCGGGATCTGGTGAAACTGCTGAAAAAACCCGACCAACCCATTCCCTATCGCCTGGAAGGCACACTTGAAACCGGTTTATTCATCGCACACGACGTGCACCTGGCGCGTAATGGCGTGATAATCGCCGCCGATTTAATTCCGGAGCGACCCCAATGACCCAGCAACCCCATGTCCATGGCCCTGACTGCAACCACGATCATGACCATCACGACCACCATGATCACGACCATGGCCATGTCCACGGCCCGAACTGCGGCCACGCCCACCAGGAACCGGTGCGCAACGCCCTGAAAGACGTCGGCCGCAACGATCCTTGCCCCTGCGGCAACGGCAAGAAATTCAAGAAGTGCCACGGCGCTTGAGGCTTCGGGCGGATATCTTTTTCGCCTGTTGAATCGCTATCGCGGGCAAGCCCGCTCCCACAGATCTTTTGTGAACACACAAAATTGTGAGCACCGCCGATCAACTGTGGGAGCGAGCCTGCTCGCGATGACGGCGGCACATGCGCTACCCATTTGGCAGTTAGACCGCTATCGCGAGCAGGCTCGCTCCCACAGGTTTTCAGCCAGCCGCCAATATTTCTGCTGTGCCTACAACCGTCGCATACTCACCCTGCAAATTACCCAGCGACATCGCATGCACGTCGTCGGCTGAACGGGCGTTACCGAAAAAATCGGCCTTGTCGAAGGTGAAGCACGCATCCTGCGCAACCCAGGTTTCAAACCCCAGGTTCCCGGCCGTTCGCGCCGTGGACTCCACCGAGTTGTGGGTCGCCACGCCTACGATGATCAACTGATCGATCCCCGCCTCGCGCAAACGCGCCTCCAGCCCCGTCGCACAAAACGCATCCGGCACTTGTTTCTGAATCACTTGCTCGCCGGTCAAGGGCTGAAACCGTTCCTGAAACTCCACCCCCGATTGCTGCGGCCAGAACACCGAATCCGCTGAACGGGACAAGTGCTGCACATGAATCACCGGCCTCCCGATTCGGCGCCAATGCCCCAGCAACTCCAGCATGCGCTGTTCGGCATGGGGGTTGTTTCGACGACCCAGTTTGGGGTGCAGGATGCCTTTTTGTTGATCGATGATGATCAGCGCCGCATTTGTCTTGAGCTCCATGCCGACTTTTCTCTTGCTCAGGTCATTGAATTCCCCGCACTTGAGCATCACCTCTTCCTGCTGGCAAGCCATCAAACGCAAACAGGATGACCTGATGCAGACGGTCGCTGTCCGTACCTGACGATGTCTCTTGATTTGGAGTACTTCATGATCGACCCAGAACCGCCCGGCGACAGTGAAGGCGTATGCGCTGGTGGCCAAGGTCAATCCGCCTGAATCCTGATAGAGGAAGATCAAAAGATCGCAGCCTTCGGCAGCTCCTACGGGTGTACACCGATCCCCTGCAGGAGCTGCCGAAGGCTGCGATCTTTTGGGTTTAACAATTAAATCCCGAAATAAGATCTGTACCCCGCTTGCGCGGCCACCTCCTGCTCACTAACGTAGCGCCTTTATTGTGCCCCGCCTCGGAAGTCCGTTCAGTTTTGACGAGTGGCTAATGTTGTCAGACAAGGCGCCGCGACGAGTCATAGCCCGCTATGGCGAGGAGCGGCAACGCAGTCTGACGACATTAGACGCCGTCAACACTGAACAGCGACTTTCGAGGCGGGGCACCACTACCCCCGCAGGAGCTTTGCCATGGCCTCGCCAGCCCTCACACTTTTTCTTCCCCGGTTCGGCGTTGCCGCAGCAGTGGCCGGTGTTTTGAGCCTGACCGGTTGTCAGACCTGGAACACCCAGGACACCCTCCCACCCACCTCCGGCGTGCAACCGCTCAAGGGGTTGGCGCAGAACGTTTCGGTTCGACGCAATGCCATGGGCATGCCGCTGATCGAGAGCAACAGCTTCCACGATGCGCTGTTCACCCTCGGCTACGTGCATGCCAGCGACCGCATCACGCAAATGGTCACTCTGCGCTTGCTGGCCGAGGGCCGTCTGGCGGAAATGTCCGGTTCGGACCTGCTCGACGCCGACCGCTATATGCGTGCGGTCAATCTGAAGAAAAGCGCGGGTGAGCTGTACAAAGCCTCTTCGCCGCGCCTCAAGCGCTTCTTCGAAGTCTATGCCCGTGGGGTCAACGCCTACCTGTTCCGCTACCGCGACAAACTGCCAGCGGACCTCGCGGCCACCGGATACAAACCGGAATACTGGAAACCGGAAGATTCGGCGCTGATTTTCTGCCTGCTGAACTTCAGTCAATCGGCGAACCTGCCGGAAGAAATTTCCTCGCTGATGCTGGCTCAGACGGTCAGTACCGACAAACTCGCGTGGCTGACGCCTTCCGCTCCCGACGAAAAACTGCCGGTTGCAGAAGCGGAAAAACTCCAGGGCATCAAACTCAACGGGCAAATTCCGGGGCTGAGCGAAATCAGCAAGGCCACGGGCCAACTGTCCGATCTGAACTTGCTGGGCGCCACCTCTTCGAACAACTGGGCGATCGCCCCGCAACGCAGCCGCAGCGGTAAAAGCCTGTTGGCCAGCGACAGCCATGGGCCGCTGGGCGTACCGTCGTTGTTTAGTTACGTGCAGATTCGCGCGCCGAAATACCAGGCCTCCGGCGTGACCATTGCCGGGTTACCGATGGTGCTCGGTGGTTTCAACGGCAAAGTGGCGTGGAGCATGACCACGGTCATGGGCGACAACCAGGACCTGTTCCTGGAAAAAATCAAACGCCAGGGCAATGGCCTTTCCTACGAAGTGGACGGCAAATGGCAGCCGGCGATCGTGCGTAACGAAACCTACTTCGTCAAAGGCCAGCGGTCGATTCGCGAAGCCGTGTACGAAACCCGTCACGGGCCGCTGCTCAACAGTGCTCAAGGCACCGCGCTGGCGAACGGTTTCGGCCTGGCCTTGCAAACGCCGAACTTCACCGACGACAAAACCCTGGACGCCTTTTTCGACCTGTCCCGAGCGCAGAGTGTCGAGAAAGCCTCGGACGCCAGCCGTGAAATACGCGCAATCGCCCTGAATCTGGTGTTTGCCGATGCCAGCAATATCGGCTGGCAAGTGACCGGGCGTTACCCGAACCGTCGTGAAGGCGAAGGCTTGCTGCCGTCGCCGGGCTGGGAAGGTCGCTACGACTGGGACGGTTACGCCGATCCGATGCTCCATCCGTATGACCAGGACCCGGCTCAAGGCTGGCTCGGCACTGCCAACCAGCGGGTCATTCCCCATGGCTACGGCATGCAGCTGTCCAACTCCTGGTCGGCGCCGGAGCGTGGCGAACGCATGGCCGAACTGGCGGGCGTGGGCAAACACGACACACGCAGCCTGATCGCGATGCAATACGACCAGACCACCACCTTCGCTGCCAAGCTGAAGAAAATGTTTGAAGCCCCGGGCATGTCCCAGCCACTCAAGCAAGCCATCGAAGCGCTGCCGGTGGCCGATCGCGGCAAAGCTCGCGAGGCCTACACGCGCTTGATGGCCTTCGACGGCAAACTCAGCCCGACCTCCGCCGACGCGGCAATTTATGAGCTGTTTTTGCAGGAAAGCACTCAACAGATCTTCCTCGACGAACTGGGTCCGGAAAGCAGCCCGGCATGGAAAGCCTTTATCGCCAACGGCAAATTGTCCTACGCGGCGCAGGCCGATCACCTGCTGGGCCGCGAGGACAGCCCATTCTGGGATGACTTGCGCACCCCGCAGAAAGAAGACAAACCGGCGATTCTCGCCCGTAGCCTGGCGTCGGCGATCAGCGCGGGTGACAGCCAGTTGGGTGGCGATCACAAAGCCTGGCAGTGGGGCAAACTGCACCGCTACGAGTGGAAGAACGCCAGCGGCCAGACCGTGCGCGGTCCGCTGGCGGCCGGTGGCGACCACACCACACTCAACACCGCCGCGTTCAGCTGGGGTCAGGACTTCAACACCACGCTGGCACCGGCCATGCGCTTTATCGTCGATTTCGGTCAGGCCGAACCGCTGATGGGTCAGAACGGTACCGGCCAGTCCGGTAACCCGGCCAGCCCGCACTATCTCGACAGCGTCGATCCATGGCTCAAGGGGCAATACCTGAGCCTGCCGATGCAGCCGCAGAACTTTGACAAGGTATATGGCAAGACGCGGTTGACGCTGACGCCTGGCAAGTAACCTCGAGTGGGACCGGGCTTGCTCGAGAAGGCATTCTGCCGGTCCCATTGATGTGGATGCACCATCGCTATCGCGAGCAGGCTCGCTCCCACATTTGATTGCATTCTTTCTGACGGAACTCGATTAAATGTGGGAGCGAGCCTGCTCGCGAAAGCGGCCTGATGAACGCCTCCATCCTTCCTTGAAAAATAAATAGAACTTCTCGCTTCGCGCTAATCTCCTAGCTAACAGGCCAATTCACTCTGGTAACAATATGGATCTTGTTATCGCACGCCCTGAAGGTTTGTACTGCCCGCCCGGGGATTTCTACATCGACCCATGGCGGCCGGTCGAACGGTCGGTGATCACCCACGTCCACGGCGATCATGCTCGCCGTGGCAATCAACACTATCTGGCAGCAGCACCGGGTGCAGGCATTCTGCGCGCACGCCTGGGCCCGGGCATCAACCTGCAAACCCTGCCCTATGGCGAGCAGTTGCTGCACCACGGCGTAAAACTGAGTTTTCACCCCGCGGGCCATGTACTCGGCTCGGCCCAGGTGCGTTTGGAATACGGGGGGGAAGTCTGGGTCGCCTCGGGGGATTACAAGACCGAGCCCGACGGCACCTGTACGCCGTTCGAACCGGTGCGCTGCCATGCATTCATCACAGAATCGACGTTCGGTCTGCCGATTTACCGGTGGCAACCCCAGGCGCAGATCTTTGCCGAGATCAATCAGTGGTGGCAGGCCAATGCCGCCGTCGACAAAACCAGCGTGCTGTTTTGCTATTCCTTGGGCAAGGCTCAACGGATTCTCCACGGCATCGATGCCAACCTCGGCCCCATTCTGGTGCATGGCGCGGTTGAGCCGATCAATCAGGTTTATCGCCAGAGCGGTATTTATTTACCGCCCACGATCTATGCCGGCGAAGTGAAAAAGCATGATCCGATGATGCGCAAGGCCCTGGTCCTCGCCCCTCCTTCGGCTGGCGCCAGCCCTTGGGTGCGGCGTTTCGGCGACTATAGCGATGGCTTCGCCAGCGGCTGGATGCGTTTGCGCGGTACGCGGCGGCGGCGCGGCGTGGATCGCGGCTTCGTGTTGTCCGATCATGCCGACTGGCCCGGTCTGCTCTGGGCCATCGAACAGACCGGCGCCGAGCGGGTGATGGTCACCCATGGCTCGGTCGGGGTGTTGGTGCGTCATCTGCGCGAGCAGGGTCTTGATGCCATGGGGTTCAGCACCGAATACGGCGACGATGAGGACAACACAGCCCTCGAACCGGAGAGCGTTGAGGTGCTGGCATGAAAGCCTTCGCCGACTTGTATGCCGAACTCGATACCACCACCTCAAGCAACGCCAAACTGGCGGCGATGCAGCACTACTTCACCCAGGCCGCGCCCGAAGATGCCGCCTGGGCGGTGTATTTTCTGTCCGGCGGACGACCTCGGCAATGGGTGCCGGTTCGCATGCTGCGGGAAATGGCGATAGCGTTTTCCGGGCTCTCGCCCTGGCTGTTCGAGGAAAGTTACCAGGCAGTCGGTGATCTGGCGGAAACCATTTCGTTGGTGCTGCCCGAAATGCGCCACACCTCCACCGACGGGCTGGCCGTGTGGATTGAAGACAAACTGCTGCCGCTGCGCAATGCACCTGCGTCGGTCCTCGTCGAACGCTTGCCTGCCCTGTGGGCGCAACTGGATCGCCAGAGCCTGATGCTCTGCATCAAATTGATCACTGGCAGCTTCCGGGTCGGTGTTTCCAGATTGCTGGTCACCCGCGCCCTGGCGGCCATGGCCGGGCTCGACAGCAAACGCGTGGCCCAGCGCCTGGTAGGTTATACCGATCTGTCCAACCACCCGAGCGCCGCCAGTTACCTGAAGCTGATCGCCGCCGAATCACCCCATGAGCATGCCCAACGGGGCGGCCAGCCCTACCCGTTTTTTCTCGCCCATGCGTTGGCGCAACCGGTCGAGCATTTCGAACCCCTGCTCGGACCGGCCAGCAACTGGCAAGTGGAATGGAAGTGGGACGGCATCCGCGCCCAAGTGGTCAAGCGCGATGGGCGCTTGTGGATCTGGTCGCGAGGCGAGGAGCTGGTATCCGAACATTTTCCCGAGCTGGACAGCCTGGTTCATGACTTGCCCGAAGGCACGGTGATCGACGGTGAAATTGTCGCCTGGAAAGCCATGCCCCCGGGCACCGGGAATGCCTCTGACCCGCAATCGCCGATGTCGCCGGCGGTGCAGCCTTTCGCCCTGTTGCAACAGCGGATCGGCCGTAAAACACTGAGCAAGAAAATCCTCGATGAGGTGCCCGTGGTCATCCTCGCGTATGACCTGCTGGAATGGCAGGGTGAGGATTGGCGCAACCGGACTCAAGCCACGCGCCGCGCTCAGTTGGACCTTATCGTCGCCACCAGTGCAAACCCGGTGTTACTTGCCTCGCCCGTGCTGACCGGCGAAGACTGGTTCGACCTCGCCCGCCAACGGGAGGCCTCCCGCAGCCTGGGGGTCGAAGGCATGATGCTCAAGGCCCGGGATGCGCTGTATGGTGTCGGACGGACCAAGGGCATGGGCGTGTGGTGGAAATGGAAAGTCGACCCGTTCAGTGTCGATGCGGTGCTGATCCATGCCCAACTAGGCCATGGTCGCCGGGCCAGTCTCTACACCGATTACACATTCGCCGTCTGGGACGGCCCGCCCGATGCCAGCGAACGAACCCTGGTGCCTTTCGCCAAGGCCTATTCCGGCCTGACCGATGAAGAAATACGCCAGGTCGACAGTATTGTGCGCAAGACCACGGTGGAAACATTCGGACCGGTAAGCAGCGTGAAGCCAAGCCTGGTGTTCGAGCTGGGGTTCGAAGGCATTGCCCTGTCGAAACGGCACAAGAGCGGGGTTGCGGTGCGGTTTCCGAGGATGTTGCGCTGGCGGCAGGACAAGTCGGTCGAAGAGGCTGACAGCCTGGCGACATTGCAGAATTTGTTGGGCTGACCCGATCTTTGTGATGCTTAAGCGCACCATTCAAGTGCAATGATCTAATGACGCCCGTTTTCGTGCACAATTCCCTTTCTGCCGCATCTTGCATCACCTTTTAAAACGCTTGTTCGGCACTCTGGTTCGGAAATTGCTACTTTCAATAAGTCTTACGCTTTCCAGTAACAATACTTCTGCGCCACAAGCGCTCATATTGGTCTTAGGGATTGAATAATGAAAAAAGCATTGCTAACCCTTTCTGCACTGGCGTTGTGCATGGCTGCCGGCTCCGCGCTGGCCAAGGAATACAAAGAATTGCGTTTCGGCGTCGACCCTTCCTATGCGCCGTTCGAATCCAAAGCGGCCGACGGTAGCCTGGTAGGCTTCGACATCGACCTGGGCAATGCGATCTGCGCCGAGCTGAAGGTCAAGTGCAAATGGGTCGAAAGCGATTTCGACGGCATGATTCCGGGCCTCAAGGCCAATAAATTCGACGGTGTGATCTCTTCGATGACCGTCACGCCGGCCCGCGAAAAAGTCATCGACTTCTCCAGCGAGCTGTTCTCCGGCCCGACGTCCTTCGTCTTCAAAAAGGGTTCAGGTATCACCGCCGATACCGCGTCTTTGAAGGGTAAAAAGGTCGGCTACGAGCAAGGCACCATCCAGGAAGCCTACGCCAAAGCGGTGCTGGACAAGGCCGGCGTGACTACTCAGGCCTACGCCAACCAGGACCAGGTCTATGCTGACCTGACCTCCGGCCGTCTGGATGCCTCCATTCAAGACATGCTGCAAGCCGAACTGGGCTTTTTGAAGTCGCCACAAGGTGCTGATTACGAAGTCAGCAAGCCAGTCGATGATCCTCTGCTGCCAGCCAAAACGGCTGTCGGTATCTCGAAAGGTAACAAAGAGCTCAAGGCACTTTTGGATAAAGGTATCAAAGCGTTACACGACGATGGCACCTACGCCACCATTCAGAAGAAACACTTTGGCGATCTGAATCTGTACAGCGGCAAGTAATGCCCGGCGCCCATCTCGCGATGGGCGTTTTTTTTATCCGATCAGGTTGCTGATTTATGTTCGAAAACCTATTACAAAATCTGGGGCTCTCCGCCTTCAGCCTCAAGGGCTTCGGTCCGTTGTTGATGGAAGGCACCTGGATGACCATCAAATTATCGGTGTTGTCGCTCTTGGTAGCCGTCTTGCTCGGCTTGCTGGGCGCCAGTGCCAAACTGTCCAAAGTCAAACTGGTGCGCGTGCCGGCGCAGGTCTACACCACGCTGATTCGCGGCGTGCCGGATCTGGTGCTGATGCTGTTGATTTTCTACAGCCTGCAAACCTGGCTGACGTCGTTAACCGACTTCATGGAATGGGAATACATCGAGATCAACCCGTTCAGCGCCGGGGTCATTACCCTGGGCTTTATCTATGGCGCGTACTTCACCGAAACCTTTCGCGGGGCGATCCTTGCCGTGCCACGGGGTCAGGTCGAAGCCGCAACCGCTTATGGCCTCAAGCGTGGCCAGCGTTTCTGGATCGTGGTGTTCCCGCAAATGATGCGTTTTGCCCTGCCAGGTATAGGCAATAACTGGATGGTGATGCTCAAGGCCACTGCGCTGGTGTCCATCATCGGCCTCGCCGACCTGGTCAAAGCCGCTCAGGACGCCGGCAAAAGCACCTATCAACTGTTCTACTTCCTGGTGTTGGCCGCGGTGATTTACCTGCTGATCACCAGCGCCTCCAATGTCGTCCTGCGCAAGCTTGAACGCCGCTACGCCGCCGGCTCCCGGGAGGCCGTACGATGATCGAACTCTTGCAGGATTACTGGAAACCCTTCCTTTATACCGACGGTTACCACATTACCGGCCTGGCCATGACCATGTGGTTGCTCAGCGCGTCGATCTTCATCGGTTTTCTGGTGTCGATCCCGCTGTCCATCGCCAGGGTTTCGCCCAAGGTCTACGTCCGTTGGCCAGTGCAGTTCTACACCTATCTGTTTCGCGGGACGCCGCTGTATATCCAGTTGCTGATTTGCTACACCGGCATCTACAGCCTGGCGGCCGTGCGCGCCCAACCGGTACTGGATGCGTTCTTTCGCGATGCGATGAACTGCACCATCCTGGCCTTCGCCCTCAACACCTGCGCCTACACCACGGAGATCTTCGCCGGGGCGATTCGCAGCATGGCGCACGGTGAAGTCGAGGCGGCCAAGGCCTACGGTCTGTCGGGTTGGAAGCTCTATGCCTACATCATCATGCCGTCGGCCCTGCGTCGTTCGTTGCCTTATTACAGCAACGAAGTGATTCTGATGCTGCACTCGACCACCGTGGCGTTCACTGCGACCATCCCGGATGTCCTGAAAGTCGCTCGTGATGCCAACTCTGCGACCTTTCTGACCTTTCAGTCGTTCGGCATCGCCGCGCTGATCTATCTGACAGTTACCTTTGCGCTGGTCGGCCTGTTCCGTCTTGCCGAACGCCGATGGCTGGCCTTCCTCGGGCCGACTCACTAGGACAACTCGTAAATGCGCCATCAGATTCATGACCTGCTGGCCCCGCTGCCGGGGACCGCGCGACAGATTCACAGCTTCCACTTCGGCCCGGAATCGGCCAAAGGCAAGATTTACATCCAGTCCTCCCTGCATGCCGACGAACTGCCTGGCATGTTGGTGGCCTGGCACCTCAAGCAACGTCTGGCGGAGCTGGAAGCCGCCGGTCGGCTGCGCAGTGAAATCGTGTTGGTGCCCGTGGCCAACCCGGCCGGCCTGGAACAAGTGTTGATGGACGTTCCACTGGGCCGCTACGAGCTGGAAAGCGGGCAGAACTTCAATCGCTGGTTCGTCGACTTGAGCGAAGAAGTCGGCAACGAGATCGAAGGCCGGCTCGGCGACGATCCGCAACGCAACCTCGAATTGATCCGCGACAGCCTGCGCAAGGCTTTGGCACGGCAAACCGCAGGCACTCAACTGCAATCCCAACGCCTGACCCTGCAACGGCTGGCCTGCGATGCGGACATGGTGCTGGACCTGCATTGCGATTTCGAAGCCGTGGCGCACCTCTACACCACGCCCGAGGCCTGGCCTCAGGTCGAGCCGCTGGCGCGGTACATCGGTGCCGAAGCCAGCCTGCTGGCCACCGATTCGGGTGGCCAGTCGTTCGACGAATGCTTCACCCTGCTCTGGTGGCAATTGAAGGAGCGCTTCGGCGAACACTTCGATATTCCGCTGGGCAGTTTCTCGGTCACCGTCGAATTACGCGGCCAGGGCGACGTCAATCACCCGCTGGCCAGCCTCGATTGCCAGGCGCTGATCGATTATCTGATTCATTTTGGCGCGATTGCCGGTGAGCCGGCGCCACTACCCGAATTGCCCTACCCGGCTACACCGCTGGCCGGTGTCGAACCCGTGGCAACGCCTGTGGGCGGACTGCTGGTGTTCACGGCCCTGCCTGGTGAGTACCTGGAGGCCGGACAACTGATCGCCGAAGTCATCGACCCGATCAATGATCGCGTCACCCCTGTTCATTGCACCGCTGCCGGGCTGATGTACGCCCGCTCCCTGCGGCGCATGGCCACTGCTGGCATGGTGATCGCCCACGTCGCGGGCACCGAAGCCTATCGCAGCGGCTACCTACTTTCGCCTTGAGGATGCATGCCCCATGTACAAACTGACCATCGAAGGCCTGCATAAAAGCTATGGCGATCATCAGGTGCTCAAAGGCGTTTCGCTCAAGGCCAAAACCGGCGACGTCATCAGTCTGATCGGCGCCAGCGGCTCGGGCAAAAGTACCTTCTTGCGCTGCATCAATTTTCTCGAACAACCCAACGACGGCGCCATGAGCCTGGACGGCCAGACGATCCGCATGGTCAAGGATCGCCACGGCATGCACGTCGCCGATGCAGATGAACTGCAGCGGATCCGCACCCGCCTGGCCATGGTGTTCCAGCACTTCAACCTGTGGAGCCACATGACAGTGCTGGAAAACATCACCATGGCGCCGCGCCGGGCGCTCGGTTGCAGCAAGAAAGAGGCCGAAGACCGTGCCCGACGTTACCTCGACAAGGTTGGCCTGGCGGCACGCGTGGCGGACCAGTACCCGGCGTTCCTTTCAGGCGGCCAGCAACAACGGGTAGCCATTGCCCGCGCGCTGGCCATGGAACCGGAAGTCATGCTGTTCGACGAACCGACCTCCGCGCTGGACCCGGAACTGGTGGGCGAAGTGCTCAAAGTGATCCAGGGCCTGGCCGAAGAAGGCCGGACCATGATCATGGTCACCCACGAAATGAGCTTTGCGCGCAAAGTGTCGAGCCAGGTGCTGTTTCTGCATCAGGGCCTGGTGGAAGAAGAAGGTGCGCCGGAAGATGTGCTGGGCAATCCGAAGAGTGAGCGGTTGAAGCAGTTTCTCAGCGGCAACCTCAAGTAAGAAATCACAGGTTTCGCCTACTGCTACGGATTACCGTAGGAGCTTGCGAAGCCTGCGATCTTTTGACGTTGTTTTTTTTAAGAGCCTTCGGCAGCTCCTATGGGTATCAGACCACAGGCGCGGGAGGCGGCTCATCCGGCAGCGTGGGTTCGCCGGGTTCTGTCGGATCTTCGTTGGGGGTGTCGGGATCAGGCTGATGGGGGATGCCCCCCGCCATGCTGACAGGCGGATGTGCCAACAAGGACCAGGCCAGCATGCCAACCTGATTGGGCTCAAGCCTTGCCAGTTCGGCACTTATTCGCGGATCGATCTTCATGAAGCACTCCTGAGCGATGGCCCGATACGCATTGCGCGAATCGGAGCAGTACATTCCATAGAGTGTACGCCCGCTCAGGAATTCCAACGGTTTGTCAGACGGCTGACTCAGGTACGCGGCAGGGTCACGCCACGCTGGCCCTGGTACTTGCCGCCACGATCCTTGTAGGAGACCTCGCACTCTTCGTCCGACTCAAGGAACAACATCTGCGCCACGCCTTCGTTCGCGTAGATTTTCGCCGGCAGATTGGTGGTGTTGGAGAACTCCAGGGTCACGTGACCTTCCCACTCAGGCTCGAGCGGCGTGACGTTGACGATGATGCCGCAACGCGCGTAGGTGCTTTTACCCAGGCAAATGGTCAATACGTTACGCGGGATGCGGAAGTATTCGACGGTGCTGGCCAGAGCGAAGGAGTTCGGCGGAATGATGCACACGTCGCTGTGGATGTCGACGAAGCTGCCAGCATCGAAGTTTTTCGGGTCGACGATCGCCGAATTGATGTTGGTAAACACCTTGAAGTGATTGGTGCAACGCACATCGTAGCCGTAGCTGGACACGCCGTAGGAGATCACACGGCTATCGTCGCTGCCGCGCACCTGGCGCTCGACGAAAGGCTCGATCATGCCGTGCTCTTGCGCCATGCGGCGAATCCACTTGTCCGATTTGATGCTCATGGCGGGGTGTCCTGAATAGCGAGGTGGAAAAATTCTGTCCGGCATCTTACCGGGCAGGCGCTTCGGGTTCAAAGTCCGGAAGAGAATTCTCGCCGATCCCCATAAATTCCGGGCCTTCACCGCCATTCGATGCACCGTAGGTCATGAAAACAGAGAAACCTTCGCAAGAACCATTGGCACGTTCCGGAAAAAGGGTTAAGGTGGCGCCACTGTGCTGCTTGTGTCACTGAGAATCTCTACACGATATGTTGAATTTCGATCCAACCATCTACAAGAATTTTTCCTGCTCTTTGCACTCAGTCTCGGCCAGGGTTCTTCCTGCGTCGCAGTTATCTTTGTTCAAGGAGTTACACCATGTCTAATCGCCAAACCGGTACCGTTAAGTGGTTCAACGATGAAAAAGGCTTCGGCTTCATCACTCCACAATCCGGTGACGACCTGTTCGTTCACTTCAAAGCTATCCAATCCGACGGCTTCAAAAGCCTGAAAGAAGGCCAACAGGTCTCTTTCATCGCTACCCGCGGTCAGAAAGGCATGCAAGCTGAAGAAGTTCAAGTTATCTAACTTGTAACTGCTTTAGTAAAAAGCCCCGCCCTTAAAAGCGGGGCTTTTTTGTGCCTGCGTGTTTCGCATGGCCAAAAAAGATCGCAGCCTTCGGCAGCTCCTGCACAGGATTGACGTATACCCGGTAGGAGCTGCCGAAGGCTGCGATCTTTTGATCTTTCAGCGCGTTACCAGGCCACGCCAAACCCTGCGGTGTATCGGGTCTTGCTCAGATCAGCCTCATCGCTACCGCTGATGATGTCTCTCTCGGCCTTCAGGTTCAGCGACGCCCAGTCGGTGACTTTATAGCGCAGGCCGACCTCGGCATCGAGAGCGTAATCCGCCACGTCCGACAACGGTTTTCCGACCTCACCCTTGGTGAAGAACTCGACCTTCTTGCCGATCAGGTAGCGGTTGTAATCCCACTTCATTGCCAAGGAATAGAAGTTTTCCTTACGGCCATTGGAATACTCGTAATCCGTGTTATTCAGGAGCGACCCCAGGGAGAAGGCGCCCAGCTCGTTATCCCAGAATTGATAACCGGGGCCGGTGCCGATGGTGCGTTGACGGGAGAGCTCTTCGACCTTGTCACGCTTGTAGTTCAAACGCCCTTGCCAGAACCACTTCTCGGTGAGGAATCGGTCCAGAGAATATTCGGCACGCCAGTTATCAGTGGTGACGACGTCATCCTGGAACTCGCGGTTGTACTCACCTTCCGCCGTATGACGCCACCGACCATGACGCGCGCTGGTTTTGAAGCCGACGTCATAATCATCGGTATCTTTTTCGGCCCGTCGATAATCCAGTGCCATATCGACATTACCTTTCCACACCAAATCCTCGACCACCGGCTTGGGCTTGAGCATCTGCTGAATACTGGCCAGCTCCACAGTCTTGGGGCCATCGCCGTTGGCCAGGGTGACCTTGCCATCTTCTGCCGCGTGCAGCGACTTGGCCTTCTCGCCGGTGTAGGCATCCTGCTTGACCAGCATTTGCTGATCGCTTTCCAGGGTTTTGACCTCTTTCCAGTCAATCGGAACCGCCCCGGCATACTGCGTCTGGATCAACAGCTTGCCACCGTCGAAGAGCGTGATTTTGCCACTCAATTTGTCACCGTTCTTCAACCAGACGGTATCGGCGAGCAAGGGAGTGGAAGCACTGACGACAGCGAGACACAGCAAGGTTCTGGACAACATAAGCGAATCAAAAGCTCAACTTTGCGAAAAAAAGTCGGCATTATCCGTAGGAATAAAGCCCTAGCAAGCACTGACCCGACTATTTCTATTGAGTTCATTTCTCAATTGGCGATCCAGGATTTACTCTACAGACGGTAATGCGCATTTTTTCAGGAAGCCCGGGATGTGACCGACTCAACCGCTGAAACCGAAAGCGCAGCGCAAATCCGACGCACGGCGCTCTACCTGACGCTGGCGCAAGTGCCTGAGGGCAAAGTCGTGAGTTATGGCCAGCTCGCAGAGTTGGCTGGACTGGGTCGCGCTGCCCGCTGGGTCGGGCGAACGCTGAGCCAATTGCCCGGTGACACCAAATTGCCCTGGCATCGCGTGCTGGGTGCCGGCGGTCGGATCAGCCTGCCCGCGGGCAGCCCGTCAGGGGATGAACAACGGGCCCGATTGCGCACGGAAGGCGTTAGTGTCCTGAACAATCGTGTTGATATTCAGCGCCATGGCTGGCGCCCGGTAGAGCACAGCGGTTAGAGTGCGCGCTTTGTTTCCGTAATTCTTGAGGCAGACTCCAGCCCATGCCCCGTAAAACCTGGCGCGCCGCGCTCGCCGCCTATGCCAGCCCCTCAACGCTCGTGCTGTTGCTGCTTGGTTTCGCCGCCGGCTTGCCCTACATGCTGGTGTTTTCGACGCTTTCAGTGTGGCTGCGCGAGGCCGGTGTTGCCCGCGAAACCATCGGCTATGCAAGCCTGATCGGCTTGGCCTATGCCTTTAAATGGGTCTGGTCCCCGCTCCTCGACCAATGGCGCCTGCCATTCCTGGGCAAGCTCGGTCGACGACGCTCGTGGCTGGTGCTGTCCCAGGCGCTGGTGATCATCGGCCTGGTCGGCATGGGTTTCTGCGACCCACAAAAGCACTTGTCCTGGCTGATCGCCATAGCCGTGGTCGTCGCTTTCGCCTCGGCAACACAAGACATTGCAATCGACGCCTATCGCCTGGAAATTGCTGAAGACAGCCGTCAAGCAGCGCTCGCGGCCAGCTACATGTCCGGCTATCGGGTCGCAGCACTGTTGGCCACCGCCGGTGCCCTGTTCTTCGCTGAAGGCTTCGGCTCCACCGGTTTCAACTACAAGCATTCGGCATGGGCCGGCACTTATCTGCTGTTCGGCGCGCTGATGGTCCCGGCACTGCTGACCTCCATCTTCATGCGCGAACCACCAGTGCCGCTGCGAACGCAACTTCAGGCCGGACGTTACAGCTTCGTGCACCAATTGGCGTCGGTGTTCGTGTTGATCGTGCTGCTGGTTTCGGTGCCGGCCATGTTCACCCAGTTCTACTACACCGACTTCGCCAGCGTGCTGTTCAACGGCGTGAGCCTGCTCGACCTGCTGCTCGAAGACCGCGCCTTCCTGCGGGCGATCCTCTATACCACGCTCACCGCCCTGTGCTTGTCGACCATGGGCCGCCGTGGCCTGGCGCCGGTGCTGACACCGGTCAACGACTTCATTCTGCGTTACCGCTGGCAAGCCCTGTTGTTGCTCGGGCTGATCGCCACCTATCGGATGTCCGATACGGTCATGGGCGTAATGGCGAACGTGTTTTACATCGACCAGGGATTCACCAAGGATCAGATTGCCAGCGTCAGCAAGATTTTCGGCCTGATCATGACGCTGGTCGGCGCCGGCATGGGCGGACTGCTGATCGTGCGCTTCGGCATTCTGCCCATCCTGTTCATTGGCGGCGTTGCGTCGGCCGGCACTAACCTGCTGTTCCTGATGCTGACAGACATGGGCGCCAATCTGCAGATGCTGATCGTCACCATTTCGCTGGATAACTTCAGCTCGGGCCTGGCGACGTCGGCGTTCGTTGCTTATCTGTCGAGCCTGACCAACCTCAAGTTCTCCGCCACCCAATACGCCCTGCTCAGCTCGATCATGCTCTTGCTGCCACGCCTGATCGGCGGCTACTCTGGGGTCATGGTGGAAAAATTCGGCTATCACAACTTCTTCCTGATCACCGCCCTGCTGGGCGTTCCGACCTTGCTGTTGATCGCCTTGCATTGGTTTCAGGAAAACCGCCGCGCAGGGCCGACGCCGACGCCGGAACCGGTTCAGACCCCGGTCACGGAAGAATCGTAGGTTCTTCAAGCCGCAAGCATCGCAGAGGGCGAGCAGATTCTCGCCCGCCTGCCACACAGCCAGCCGCACTCCTGTACGCCAGCGGATCTCGCCCGTACAATGCTCCGTCATTTCTCGTTATCAGCAACCGACAACGGCCAACCATGCGCACCAGTCAATTTTTGCTCGCCACACAGAAAGAAACGCCTTCCGATGCGGTCGTCATCAGCCATCAGCTGATGCTGCGCGCCGGCATGATCCGCAAACTCGCCTCGGGCCTGTACACCTGGCTGCCCATGGGCTTGCGAGTGATGCGCAAGGTCGAAGCCATCGTGCGTGAAGAAATGAACGCCGCCGGCTCTCTCGAAGTGTTGATGCCGAGCACCCAACCGGCTGAGTTGTGGCAGGAATCGGGTCGCTGGGAAGAATACGGCCCTGAATTGCTGCGTTTCAAGGATCGCCATGGTCGTGACTTCTGCGCAGGTCCCACTCACGAAGAAGTCATCACCGACCTGATGCGTAACGAATTGAGCAGCTACAAACAGCTGCCGATCAACCTGTATCAGATCCAGACCAAATTCCGTGACGAAATTCGCCCACGCTTCGGCTTGATGCGCGGCCGCGAATTCATCATGAAGGACGCCTATTCGTTCCACGCTGATCAGCCTTCGCTGCAGGTCACCTACGATCGCATGCACCAGGCGTACTGCAATGTGTTCACCCGTCTGGGCCTGAAATTCCGTGCTGTCGAAGCCGACAACGGCTCGATCGGTGGTGCCGGCTCCCACGAATTCCACGTGCTGGCCGAATCCGGCGAAGACGACATCGTCTTCAGCAACGGTTCCGACTACGCCGCGAACATCGAGAAAGCCGAAGCCGTGCCGCGGGAAACCTCTCGCGCCGCACCGACCGAAGCGCTGCGCCTGGTTGACACGCCGAACGCCAAGACCATTGCGCAACTAGTCGAAGGCTTCAACCTGCCGATCGAAAAGACCATCAAGACCCTGGTGGTGCACGCCGAAGAGCAAGGCAAGCTGATTGCCCTGATCATCCGTGGCGATCACGAGCTGAACGAAATCAAGGCCGCTAACCAGCCTGGCGTAGCCAGCCCGCTGGTCATGGCTTCCGAAGCTGAACTGCGTGACGCCATTGGCGCCGGCGCTGGTTCCCTCGGTCCGTTGAACCTGCCACTGCCAATCATCATCGACCGCTCCGTCGAGCTGATGAGCGACTTCGGCATCGGTGCCAACATCGACGACAAGCACTACTTCGGCGTGAACTGGGAGCGCGATCTGCCGGTTCCAACCGTCGCCGACCTGCGCAACGTCGTGGCCGGTGACCCGAGCCCTGACGGCAAAGGCACCCTGGAAATCAAGCGCGGCATCGAAGTCGGGCACATCTTCCAGCTGGGCAACAAGTACAGCAAAGCGATGAAGTGCGAAGTGCTGGGCGAGAACGGCAAGCCGGTCACCCTGGAAATGGGCTGCTACGGCATTGGCGTATCCCGCGTGGTGGCTGCCGCCATCGAACAGAACAATGACGACAACGGAATCATCTGGAGCGACGCTCTGGCTCCGTTCCAGGTTGCTCTGGTTCCGCTGCGCTACGAAACCGAACAGGTTCGCGAAGCCACCGACAAGCTCTACGCAGAGTTGACCGCCGCCGGTTTCGAAGTACTGCTGGACGACCGCGACAAGAAAACCAGCCCGGGCATCAAGTTCGCGGACATGGAGCTGATCGGCATTCCACACCGGATCGTGGTCAGTGACCGCGGCCTCGCCGACGGTAATCTGGAATACAAGAGCCGCACCGAGGCCGAGGCGCAAGCGCTGCCGGTCGCTGACGTGCTGTCCTTCCTCCAGGCCCGTATCCGCCGCTGACACCAGATAGAGACGTCATGTTCAAGCGAAACACCTTAGGCCTCGGTGGTGCCGCCCTGTGCGGCACCCTGCTGGTCAGCGGCTGTGCCAATCACATGTCACAACGCAGCGAGAACGAGGAGCGGGTCGAGCGCAAATTGCTCGATCACAGCCTGCAGATCGATGTCGGCGAGCCCAAGGTGCTTGAGCTGCCGCAACGTCGGGTGAAAATCCACGAGCAGAAAACCTTCGAAGTCACCGAGTTCGAGGTCACGCGTCACTATGATCGCTATACGCCTTACCAACCCTGGCGGGAGATCTATGAGATCCCGCTGGGCGCGGTGGCGGTGGTGGCCGGTGTCGGTGCGAACGTGGTCAACGTGTTCGCCCTCGGCAATCTGCCCGACAGCGTGACGAAGGACTGGCTCAGCTACGGTTTCGCCGGGCTCAACCCGTTCATGAACGTGCAATCCCATGGCCGGGCGCAACAGAACCTGGCGGGCATCGACGAAGTCCAGCGCGACAAGCGCACGGAATACTCGAGCCTGCCGTGGAGCGAGCGCCCGGTGCAGGTCAAGGCCGGCAAGAACACCTTCGAACTGAGCACCGACCGTAACGGCGTGTTGCGCCTGAACCTGCTGGACAGCCCGTTCGCCGAAAATGATCTCAACCATCTGGGTAAGCTGCAGATCAGTGTCGAGGACAGCAAGGACGATGTGCACACCGACTCATCCCTGGCAATCAGCAGCAACTTGCGCGGCAAGCTACTCGAAGCGCATGGGCTGATTTACGACGACCTCGAAGACGACGAAGTGAGCCAGTGGGTGCACCGGGTCAAACGTCTGTCGGAATTGGGTCTGGAAGAAGAGGCCAGCGAGCTGGAACAGAGCCTGATCGAACTGACCCGCAACGATCCTGAGTTGCAAACCGAATTCCTCAAGTCACTGACCAAGGATGCCGGGCGACTGGTGGCGGATCCGGGACCGAATTAAAGTCAAAAGCTTCGCGGGCAAGCCTCGCTCCTACAGATATGGCATGTTCCCTGTAGGAGCGAGGCTTGCCCGCGAAGAGGCCCGGACATTCAACGCTGAACTACCGCTCAAACAACTCCATCTGCTCAAACCCGCCCCGCAAATCCTCCAGCCTCACCCCAACCCCCAACAACCGCACCGGTTTCCCGCCGCGATTGAAAGCCTGGGTCAGCAACAACTGATAACTCCCCAGATCCCGCCCTGCCCCGGCCTGCTCCAAAGTCGTCTGGGTAAAATCATGGAATTTCACTTTGACGAACGGCTTGCCCGGTCGATAGCTGCTATCGATCCGTGCCATGCGGCCTTTCAGGGACTCCAGCAACTCGGGCAATTTATCCAGACAGCTCACCAGATCCGGCAGGTCCACATCGTAGGTATTTTCGACGCTGATCGATTGCCGACGACTGTCGTTGTGCACCAACCGCTCATCGATCCCACGGGCCAGACTCCAGAGTCGCTCGCCAAAGCTGCCGAATTCGCGCACCAACGCCAATTTGCTCCACTCGCGTAATTGCGAGCAATCGACGATCCCGAGCTTGCCCAGTTTATCGGCGGTCACTTTGCCTACACCGTGCAGCTTGCTCACCGGCAAACCGCTGACAAAATCCTCCACTTGATCCGGCGTGATCACGAACAAGCCGTTAGGCTTTTTCCAGTCACTGGCGATCTTGGCGAGAAACTTGTTCGGCGCCACGCCGGCCGACACCGTGATGTGCAACTGATTGGAGACCCGGCGGCGAATGTCCTGGGCGATTCGCGTGGCACTGCCACCAAAATGCGCGCTGTCCGACACGTCGAGGTAGGCCTCATCCAGGGAAAGCGGTTCAATCAGGTCGGTGTAATCGCGAAAGATCGTATGAATTTCCTTCGACGCTTCTCTATAGGCATCCATGCGCGGCTTGACGATGGTCAGGTCCGGGCACAGCTTCAAGGCATGCCCGGAAGACATGGCCGAACGTACGCCATACGCCCGTGCCTCATAGTTGCAGGTGGCAATCACTCCACGCCGATCCGCCGAGCCGCCCACCGCCAATGGCTTACCGGCCAGGCGCGGATCGTCACGCATCTCGATGGCGGCGTAGAAACAGTCACAATCGACGTGGATGATTTTTCGCTGAGTCATATAAAAGCGATATTCATGGCGAAGAAACGAAGTATTGGCGAATCGTAGCGGCAGTATCTCACTGACACCTGTATATAGCACCAGTACTCTGAATGTTCTTTTCCAGTTGTAGGAAATGTACCAGGAATTTGTTTTCTCAATCGAAACCGCTCTACCGATAGAGCTGCAGGCCTTGCCCCGCCTGCGTTTCAGGCCATCCACCACGTCTCTTAACGCACCTAAGCACTTGAACAGGAACAGGTTTTTCAGGATTTAAGGTTGACAGCCCGGCGATCCTCTGTAGAATGCCGACACACAGACGCGGGATGGAGCAGTCTGGTAGCTCGTCGGGCTCATAACCCGAAGGTCGTCGGTTCAAATCCGGCTCCCGCAACCAAACATCAAAAAAGGCTACTCGAAAGAGTGGCCTTTTTTGTGCGCGCCTGTTTTATAAAAAAACAGCGGTCGATGCCTCACGGCATAGAAATAAGAAATCGTTCTGATTCCGAAACTTAGGTCTCCCCCGCGACCGTTCGCCGCTGATTCACGCTTATTTGATCTATCCTTGGATTAACGGTTGACACTCCGGCGTTCGCCTGTAGAATGCCGCCACACAGACGCGGGATGGAGCAGTCTGGTAGCTCGTCGGGCTCATAACCCGAAGGTCGTCGGTTCAAATCCGGCTCCCGCAACCAAACATCAAAAAAGGCTACTCGAAAGAGTGGCCTTTTTTGTATCTGTTGAAAAAGTCCTTTCGCAACAATGATCTGTCACTGTGTAGTGAGCCGTTCGGGATCGCCAGACTGTGAGTTCAGACTGGCTGAACCGCAGAGCAAAACCCTCTATGACTGGTGACGTGCCATCACCGCTACCCGGTGAGACGCGTTAATATTTGTGATTATTTTTTTCTACAGGGATTGGTAACTTGGCTGGATACCCCCATCCTGTCGCGCACAATCCAAGAGGTGATTGATGCGCGCCAACTCGTCTGATCCACAAGACACCGTCACAGCGACACAACCGATCAAAGCCGAGCGCCTGCGCTTGCTGGATCGAATCAGCAAATACCGTCAGCCCATCGGGCTGGCCGTCACTCTGCTGTTGTTCGCTATCGCGCTGATTGCCTGTCGTCATCTGCTGAGCGAACTCGATCTGTACGCGCTGCACGACTCGATCCTGGAAGTGCCTAAACCGGCCTTGCTGGGCGCGTTCGGCGCGACCGTCATCGGCTTCATCATTCTGCTGGGTTATGAATGGTCGGCCAGCCGTTATGCCGGCGCGACGCTGGCGCCGCGAATACTGGCACTGGGCGGTTTTACCGCCTTCGCCATCGGCAATGCCATCGGCCTTTCGCTGCTGTCGGGCGGCTCGGTTCGCTACCGCTTATATGCACGTCATGGTGTGGGCGCTTCGGAAGTCGCGCACATGACGCTGTTTGCCAGCCTCTCGCTCGGTTGCGCCCTGCCGCCCCTGGCCGCCCTCGCCACGCTCAGCAACCTGCCTGCCGCCTCCGTGGCCCTGGGCTTCTCCGAAACGTTGCTGGGCGCGATTGCAGTGGCCGTGCTGCTGCTCGCCACGGTATTGGCCATCGGTATCTATCGCCGTCGCCTGCCGGAACAGCCTTACCCGGACAATCTGCTGGTCAAGGTCGGTCGCCGCACCTTGCGCCTGCCAGGTCGTCGCCTGACGTTCCTGCAACTGGTCATCACTGCCCTGGACGTGGCCGCCGCCGCGACGGTGCTCTATCTGTTGCTGCCGGAAGCGCCGCCCTTCGGTGCGTTCCTGCTGGTCTATCTATTGGCTCTGGCCGCTGGCGTGCTCAGCCATGTGCCGGGCGGTGTCGGGGTATTCGAAGCGATTTTGCTGGCAGCCTTCGCCGACAAGCTCGGCGCCGCGCCACTGGCTGCCGCCCTGCTGCTCTACCGTCTGATCTACGTGGTGTTGCCGCTGCTGGTGGCTTGCGTATTGCTGCTGGTCAACGAAGGCCAGCGCCTGTTTCAGACACGCCAATCCCTGCGTGCCGCATCAGGCCTGGCCGCGCCGATTCTGGCGGTGCTGGTGTTCCTGTCCGGCGTGGTGCTGCTGTTTTCCGGCGTGACGCCAGAGATCGATACACGCCTTGAACACATCGGTTTTCTGATCCCGCATCGCTTGGTCGACGCCTCGCACCTGGGCGCCAGCCTGGTGGGCGTGCTCTGCCTGCTACTGGCTCAGGGCTTGCGTCGACGTCTGTCGGCCGCGTGGATGCTGACCACCATTTTGTTGCTGGTCGGTGCCGTGCTCTCCCTGCTCAAAGGGTTCGACTGGGAAGAAGCTTGCCTGATGACCCTGACGGCAAGCCTGCTGGGGGTTTTCCGGCGTTCGTTCTATCGCCCCAGTCGCCTGACCGAAGTGCCGTTTTCGCCGCTGTATCTGGTGGCCAGCCTCTGTGTCCTCGGCGCATCGATCTGGTTGCTGCTGTTTGCCTATCAGGACGTCCCCTACAGCCATCAACTCTGGTGGCAGTTCACCCTCGACGCCGACGCCCCGCGAGGCTTGCGCTCGTTGCTCGGTGCCGCGGTGCTGCTGATGGTGGTATCCCTGACCTGGCTGCTGCGTACCGCGCGTCCGATAATCCACTTGCCAACGCCCGATGAACTGGAGCGTGCGGTAAAAATCCTCATGGCCTCGTCGCAGCCCGACGGAGGTCTGGCCCTGACCGGTGACAAGGCGCTACTGTTTCACCCCAACGACGAGGCGTTTCTGATGTACGCTCGCCGTGGCCGCAGCCTGGTGGCGCTGTATGACCCGATCGGCCCGACCCAGCAACGGGCGGAAATGATCTGGCAGTTCCGTGACCTGTGCGATCTCCACCACGCCCGCCCCGTGTTCTATCAAGTGCGCGCCGAGAACCTGCCGTACTACATGGACATCGGCCTGAGCGCGATCAAGCTCGGCGAAGAAGCCCGGGTCGATCTCAAGCGTTTCGATCTCGAGGCCAAAGGCAAAGAGATGAAGGACCTGCGCTACACCTGGAATCGCGGCACCCGTGACGGCCTGTCGCTGGAGATCCATGAGCCGGGGCAAGCGCCGATGGACGAGCTCAAGGTGATTTCCGATGCCTGGCTGACCGGCAAGAATGTGCGCGAGAAAGGCTTCTCGCTCGGGCGTTTCAGTGATGACTACCTCAAGCACTTCCGGGTCGCGGTGATTCGTTTCGAAGGGCGCCCGGTGGCGTTCGCCAACTTGCTCGAGACCTACGGCCATGATCTGGCCAGCCTCGACCTGATGCGCGCACACCCCGACGCTCCCAAGTTGACCATGGAGTTCATGATGGTCGGCCTGATTCAACATTATAAAAACCATGGATACGCGCGCTTCAGCCTGGGCATGGTGCCGTTGTCGGGGTTGCAACCCCGCCGCGGCGCGCCCCTGACCCAGCGCTTGGGCTCGATGGTGTTCCGCCGTGGTGAGCAGCTGTACAACTTCCAAGGTTTGCGCCGCTTCAAAGACAAATTCCAGCCCGACTGGGAACCCCGTTATATGGCCGTGCCCGCCGGACTCGATCCGCTGGTTGCCCTGGCCGACACTGCCGCCCTGATTGCGGGCGGCTTGACTGGATTGGTGAAACGCTGATGATTCAACGCTCCCTGCGGTACGTACTGGCCACACTGGTAGTGCTGGCCCTGATAGCTGGTGGCGGTTACTGGTACCTCAAACGCCCGGCGCCAGAACCAACCCTCGAACTGCTGACGCCGGCCGATGGCGCCGCGATGACCCGTGTCACCCCCGGCACCACGCCGCGCGCCCAGGTGCTGGTGGCGGTCAATGAAGACCAGAGGCTCAGCGACAAACAATTGCTGACCCTGAGCCGCAGCGGCTCGGCGCAGATCGTCCAGGTGATCCTGCCCAAGGACTGCACTCAGCAAAGCCTTGCCCTGCAAGCAGGCCTCAATCAACTCAAAGGCCCGGCGACCCTGGTCAGCGGCATCGGCCCTGGCGCCGTGCTGGCATGGCGCTGGCTGGCCGAGCAGAAGGACGACAAGGCCCAGGCCATTTCAGTTGACCTGGCCATGGAAAAACCCGATGGCTGCACTCACCTGCTACCAAAAAGCGCCGCCCACGGCCACTGGCTGGTGGCCTGGAACGACAACCCGGACGACACCAGCGCTGGCTTCGTGCGTGACCAGCCCAATGCCGAAACCAGCATCAGCGACTACGACATCAACCTGCCGCAAGTGCTGAACAACGAACTGCGCAAGCTCCTCGTCGGTGGCGATAAAGCCGCCGGCGGCTTGCAGATCCCGGTGGTCGAAGTGCCGGCCGGTCAGGCCAAGGACACCGTCACCCTGTTCCTCTCCGGCGATGGCGGCTGGCGCGACCTGGACCGCGACGTGGCGGGCGAAATGGCCAAGATCGGCTACCCGGTGGTCGGCATCGACACCCTGCGCTACTACTGGCAGCACAAGAGCCCGGAACAAAGCGCTCTGGACCTGACCGAACTGATGCAGCACTACCGGCAGAAATGGGGCACCAAGCGCTTCGTCCTGACCGGTTACTCATTCGGCGCGGACGTCCTGCCCGCCATCTACAACCGCCTGCCGGAAGCCGAACAACAGCGGATCGATGCAATCATCCTGCTGGCCTTCGCCCGCACCGGCAGCTTCGAGATCGAAGTCGAAGGCTGGCTCGGCAACGCCGGCAAAGAAGCCGCCACCGGCCCGGAAATGGCCAAGCTGCCGCCTGCAAAAGTGGTGTGCATCTACGGTGAGGAAGAAGTCGACGAGAGCGGCTGCACCGACAAGACCGCCGTGGGCGAAGCGATGAAACTGCCTGGCGGCCATCACTTCGACGAGAACTACCCGGCGCTGGCCCAGCGTTTGGTGGATGCCATCGAGAAACGTCAAGCGAAGGAGACGGCGGCGCAGGAGTGAGCTGAGCCGCGCCGAACAAAAAGCCCCCGCAGCCTTATGGTTACGGGGGCTTTTTCATAGGTACGCAATTAACCATGCACCGCAGATCCCTGTGGGAGCGGGCTTGCCCGCGATGGCGGTATGTCTGACACATCAATGTCGGATCTGCCGCCGTCATCGCGGGCAAGCCCGCTCCCACAGGATCCGCGCTGCACTCAGATAAATGGCTACAAAGAAGCCCCGCTGCCACAAGGCAACGAGGACTTTTTATTTAGAGACGCCGCTCTGCTGCGTCGTAGACCTCTTCGTCCTGTCGTGCACCGACGGCGACAATCAAAACCTGAATCGCCTTCCCGTCGACTCGACAAACAATACGCGTATCGCCAGTCCGGATCCTTCTACAGCCTGCCAGATGCCTACAAAAAATGAGCCGAACGTCTTGTGAATGCTTACGCCACGTTTAGTTTTGTTTACTTAAGGTGTCGCAATATCGGATGACGCCCGCAGACCTTGTAGGCAAACTCCGAATCTCGCGTTTGGGCACTTTGCTGCCTTGTTGGGCTTTTCTTCGACGGGATACTCTCAGGACGTCGCTGACCATTCAGTGATCGGGCTTGGAAACCCGTCGAACCAAAGCGCACCAGCGCCCGATCAAGACTGCAGACGTTTTTACGACTGCAATCCTGAGTTCTGGCGGCTGTGCGTGGGACGCCTTTGGGCGTGCCGGTTCCTTGGTTCCCGGTTTTCCAACCTGCGTACAGCCGCCACCTATTCGCTTGGAAACGAAAGTGTCGGCTCCTCGAACCTTGGAGTAACACAATGACGAAAACAGATTCATCCGCGATTTCAGACCTAAAAACCCTCGGCTTCACCCCGCTCATCTACTGCTCGGATCAGGCCTTATTCAACGTCCGCGCCGGCGTCCCCATCGTTGATGCATTGTCACAAGCCTCCGACCTGCTGTTCCTCGCCAAATCATTCACCGAGGATGCAGCCTACGTAAAAGACACCGACCGTCACGCCTGGGCCGCGCATTATTTGACGGTTATGTCCAAGGCAGTGATTGATGATGTGGTGAAGGTGCTGACACCTCGACCTGCTCGGACAAAGACCGAATCTGAAGAAGAGCTGCCTGAACGCAAGTAAAGATGCCAACACCGCAGATCCCTTGTGGGAGCGAGCCTGCTCGCGATGAGGCCATTACATTCAACATCTGCGTTGGCTGACAGATCCTCATCGCGAGCAGGCTCGCTCCCACAGGGGATTGTCAGTGGATTCAAGTCATCGGACAAAAAAAAGCCCCCGCAACCTTCATGGCAACGGGGGCTTTTTCATGTGGCTTACATCTCGACTTGCGTACCCAGCTCAATCACCCGGTTCAGCGGCAAATTGAAGAACCGCAGGTTGCCGTTGGCATTCTTCAACATGAAGGCGAACAACGCCTCGCGCCAGCGGGCCATGCCTTCGAGTTTGGAAGCGACGATCGTTTCGCGACTGAGGAAGTAAGTGGTACGCATCGGAGAGAAATCCAGCTCATCGAGATGGCACAGTTTCAAGGCCTCGGGCACGTCAGGCTCATCGATGAAGCCAAAGTGCAGGATCACCCGGAAGAATCCCTCGCCATAGGAATCGACCTCGAAGCGCCGCTGCGCAGGTACGCGCGGGATGTCTTCGTACATCACAGTCAACAGCACCACCTGCTCGTGCAGCACCTGGTTATGCAGCAGATTGTGCAACAAGGCGTGGGGCACCGCGTCCGCGCGGGCGGTGAGGAAGACCGCCGTGCCCTGAACCCGGTGGGGCGGTTGCACTCGGATGCTGCCGATAAAGACCGGCAGCGGCAACCCGCCCTCATCGATGCGCCCGACCAGCAACTCCTTGCCGCGCTTCCAGGTGGTCATCAGGACAAACAACACAATCCCCGCCAGCACCGGAAACGCACCGCCCTGGATGATCTTCGGCACGTTGGCGGCGAAGTACAGCCCGTCCACCAGTAAGAAGCCGATCAGCAGCGGAACGGTCAGTAGCGGTGGCCATTTCCACAACAGCAACGCCACTGCCGACACCAGGATGCTGGTGATCAACATGGTTCCGGTCACGGCCACGCCATAAGCCGACGCCAGGGCACCCGACGATTCAAAGCCCAGCACCAGCAGGATCACGCCGACCATCAGCGCCCAGTTCACCGCCCCGATGTAGATCTGCCCCTGTTCGGCACTGGAGGTGTGCTGAATACGCATGCGCGGGATGTAACCCAGCTGGATGGCCTGGCGGGTCAGCGAAAATGCGCCAGAGATCACCGCTTGGGAAGCGATCACCGTGGCCAGGGTCGACAGCACCACCAGTGGCACCAGGGCCCAGCTCGGGGCCAGCAGGTAAAACGGGTTGCGCGCCGCCTCTGGATTTTCCAGCAGCAAAGCCCCCTGACCGAAGTAATTGAGTACCAGACCCGGCAGCACCAAGGCGAACCAGGCACGGGCAATCGGCTTGCGGCCGAAATGGCCCATATCGGCGTACAACGCTTCGGCGCCCGTCAAGGCCAACACCACGGCGCCGAGGATCGCCACGCCCATGCCCGGGTGAACGACGAAAAAGCGCACACCCCAGGCCGGGTTCAAGGCGTTGAGCACTTCCGGGTGCTGAGCAATGCCTTGAATGCCCAAGCCCCCAAGGACCACGAACCACAGCACCATCACCGGCCCGAACAGTTTGCCGATCCGGTCGGTGCCATGTTTCTGGATCAGGAACAGGGCCACCAATATCACCAACGACATGGGCACAACCCAGCGCTCAAGGCCATCGAAGGCGACTTCCAGACCTTCCACTGCCGATAGAACCGAAATCGCCGGGGTAATCATGCTGTCGCCATAAAACAGCGAGGCACCGATCAGCCCGAGAATCACCAATATGGAACGCAATTTTGGATAGGGCGTCGCAGCCCGACGAGCCAGCGCGGTCAGCGACATGATGCCGCCTTCGCCCTGGTTGTCGGCACGCAGGATGAACAATACGTACTTGATCGAGACCACCCAGATCAGCGACCAGAAAATCAACGCCAGAATACCGAGGACACCGTCATGATTGACTTGCACGCCGTATTGCCCGGAGAACACTTCTTTCATGGTGTACAACGGGCTGGTGCCGATGTCGCCGTAAACCACCCCCGCCGCCGCCACCAGCATACTGATCGGCTTCGCCGCCGAATGCCCGTTCGCGACCGCCTGATTACTTGCCTGCCCCATCCAAAACTCCTACTACTCAGACCCGGACTTCTTATAAGAAGCACTATGCTTTGCCGTGCAGCATGCGCTGTTTTACTTAAGGTTACAGACGATTTGTTGACTGTAAAAATTCGGTAAAGCGTAACGGCGCGAAGCATAGCGCAGCACTCGTCGTATTTCCCTGCATAAAGCTGGTCAAGTGCGCCGCCCATCGCTAGAATTGCGCACTTTTTGATCAGAGGCGTTCCAAACGCCCGTCTGTCGCCTTGCCGCCTTCGGCTGGAGGCGTCCCAAAACACCGAGGTTAGACATGTCCACCACTCCTGCGCCGGCCAATCCAAAAGTTGGCTTCGTTTCCCTGGGTTGCCCCAAAGCACTGGTCGACTCCGAGCGCATCCTTACCCAACTGCGCATGGAAGGCTATGACGTTGTGTCCACCTATCAGGACGCCGACGTCGTGGTGGTCAACACCTGCGGCTTCATCGACTCAGCCAAGGCTGAATCCCTGGAAGTGATCGGCGAAGCCATCAAGGAAAACGGCAAGGTCATCGTGACCGGCTGCATGGGCGTGGAAGAAGGCAATATCCGCAACGTGCACCCAAGCGTATTGGCCGTCACCGGCCCGCAGCAGTACGAGCAAGTGGTCAACGCCGTGCACGACGTCGTGCCGCCGCGTCAGGATCACAACCCGCTGATCGATCTGGTGCCGCCGCAAGGGATCAAGCTGACCCCGCGCCACTACGCGTACCTGAAGATTTCCGAAGGCTGCAACCACAGCTGCAGCTTCTGCATTATCCCGTCGATGCGCGGCAAACTGGTCAGCCGCCCGGTCGGTGATGTGCTCGACGAGGCTCAGCGTCTGGTCAAGGCCGGCGTCAAAGAGCTGCTGGTGATCTCGCAAGACACCAGCGCCTACGGCGTCGACGTGAAATACCGCACAGGCTTCTGGAACGGCGCGCCGGTGAAAACCCGCATGACCGAACTCTGCGAAGCCCTGAGCACCCTCGGCGTCTGGGTTCGCTTGCACTACGTTTACCCGTACCCGCACGTCGACGAGCTGATCCCGCTGATGGCCGCCGGGAAAATCCTGCCGTACCTGGACATCCCGTTCCAGCACGCCAGCCCGAAAGTCCTCAAAGCCATGAAACGCCCGGCCTTCGAAGACAAGACCCTGGCGCGGATCAAGAACTGGCGCGAGATCTGCCCGGACCTGATCATCCGTTCGACCTTCATCGTCGGCTTCCCCGGCGAAACCGAAGAAGACTTCCAGTACCTGCTGAACTGGCTGACCGAAGCGCAGCTGGACCGCGTCGGCTGCTTCCAGTACTCGCCGGTCGAAGGCGCACCGGCCAACCTGCTGGACGCGGCCATCGTGCCGGACGACGTCAAGCAAGACCGTTGGGATCGCTTCATGGCGCACCAGCAAGCGATCAGCTCGGCGCGCCTGCAAATGCGCATCGGCCGTGAAATCGAAGTGCTGGTCGATGAAGTCGACGAGCAAGGCGCGGTTGGCCGTTGCTTCTTCGATGCCCCGGAAATCGACGGCAACGTGTTCATCGACAATGGCAGCAACTTGAAGCCGGGCGATAAGGTCTGGTGCAAAGTGACCGACGCCGACGAATACGACCTGTGGGCTGAACAGATCTAAAACGTAAAAAACAAAAGCCCCGCTCTCTTGACGAGATGCGGGGCTTTTTTACGTCTATCGTTTTGTGAGAGAAAGAACTCGCGTCATTACGGGAACGGCTCTTAAAAAGAGAAGGAGCAATCGGGCATGCGCCAGCACTCGGTCATTCACACACCGAAACAGAGCGACTACGAAGAACTCACCCAAGTATGGGAAGCCTCGGTGCGCGCCACCCATGACTTTCTGCCCGACAGCTACATCGAACTGCTGAGGAATCTGGTGCTGACCCGCTACCTCGACGCGGTGATGCTGATCTGCACCAAAGACCCGCGCCAGCGCATCACCGGGTTCGCCGGTGTCGCAGCGGGCAAGATCGAAATGCTCTTCATCGATCCGGACCACCGCGGCAAGGGCCTGGGCAAGCAATTGCTGCGCTATGCCCTGGAACACCTGAACGCCGATCAACTGGACGTCAACGAGCAGAACCCGCAAGCCCTGGGCTTTTACTTCAAGCAAGGCTTCGAAGTGATCGGTCGCTCCGAGCATGACGGCATGGGCCAGCCCTATCCGTTGCTGCACATGCGTTTGCGGCAGGCGCAACAACGAACGCGCAACGGCTGACACAACATGAAACCCTTGTGGGAGCGAGCCTGCTCGCGAAAGCGGCCTATCAATCGACATTGATGTTGAAGCTGATGACGCTTTCGCGAGCAGGCTCGCTCCCACATTAAAAGCACATGCGGCAAATGGAGCCGCGATTAACCGGCGCCAGGCAGGTACAATGCCCACCCCTTTTTTGTTACGGCCCTGTCATGACTGACCCGATACGTCTCTCCAAACGCCTCATCGAACTCGTCGGCTGCTCCCGTCGGGAGGCTGAGCTGTTCATCGAGGGCGGCTGGGTCACCGTGGACGGTGAAGTCATCGACGAGCCGCAGTTCAAGGTCGACACCCAGAAAGTCGAACTCGATCCCGAAGCCAAGGCCACCGCGCCGGAGCCGGTGACCATCCTGATGAACGTCCCTGCGGGCATGGATGCGGAAACGGCCATGGCAACCATCAGCGCCGAAACCCTGAGCGAAGAGCACCGCTACGGTAAACGTCCGCTCAAGGGTCACTTCCTGCGCCTGACGGCCAGCGCCGACCTGCAGGCCAACGCCAGCGGTCTGCTGGTGTTCACTCAGGACTGGAAGATTCTGCGCAAGCTCACCGCCGACGCCAGCAAGATCGAGCAGGAATATGTGGTCGAGGTCGAAGGCGACATGGTGGCTCACGGCCTCAACCGCCTGAACCACGGCCTGACGTACAAGGGCAAGGAACTGCCGCCGGTCAAGGCCAGCTGGCAGAACGAAAACCGTCTGCGCTTTGCCATGAAGAACCCACAACCGGGCGTGATCGCCCTGTTCTGCCAGGCCGTCGGCCTGAAGGTCGTCGCCATCCGTCGCATCCGTATCGGCGGCGTGTCCATTGGCAAAGTGCCCGTGGGGCAATGGCGCTACCTGTCCGGCAAAGAGAAGTTCTAAGACTTTTCCCGCCGCCACACATTTCGGCGCCGCTGCTTATGCGGCGCCCACAGCTGAATATCAGGATTGCACACCATGATTCATAACGACGTACTGCGCAGCGTGCGCTACATGCTCGACATCAGCGACAAGAAAGTCATCGAGATCATCAAGCTCGGCGGCATGGACGTGTCCATGGAAGACCTGCTGACCTACCTCGACAAGAAAGAGGAAGACGAGGAAGGCTTCGTACGCTGCCCGGACGAGGTCATGGCGCATTTCCTCGACGGCCTGGTGATCTTCAAGCGCGGCAAGGACGAAAGCCGTCCGCCGCAGCCGATCGAAATACCAGTGACCAACAACATCATCCTGAAAAAACTGCGTGTGGCCTTCGAACTGAAAGAAGACGACATGCACGCGATCCTCAAGGCCGCCGAGTTCCCGGTGTCCAAGCCTGAGCTGAGCGCGCTGTTCCGCAAGTTCGGCCACACCAACTATCGCCCGTGTGGCGACCAGCTGCTGCGCAACTTCCTCAAGGGCCTGACCCTGCGCGTGCGCCCGCAGTAAATCGCCCACAAATCTGTAGGAGCACAGCTTGCTGGCGAAGGCGATCTTCAAGACGCCATCGCCAGCAGGCAGTTCAAGCTGTATAGACCCTCATTCCTCGCAAAAATAGTGGCTCCGCTTCTGGCGGCTGACGACTAGGGTGTACTGACCCTCAGCGCTCAGGATTCGCCATGCACCCGTATTTTTCTCTGGCAGGCCGCACCGCTTTGGTGACCGGCGGCACCCGTGGTATCGGCAAAATGATCGCCAAGGCTTACGTCGAGGCCGGCGCCACCGTGTACGTCTGCGCCCGGGATGCCGACGCCTGCCAGCAAACGGCTGATGAGCTGAGTGCGCTCGGTCGCTGCCATGCCGTGCCGGCCAATCTCGCCACGGAAGAAGGTGTGCTCCAGTTGGCCACACAACTGGGAGAACAGATCACCCAGCTGGATATTCTGGTGAACAACGCCGGCACCACGTGGGGTGCGCCGCTGGAGAGCTACCCGGTCAAGGGCTGGGAAAAGGTCATGCAGCTGAACGTAACGTCGGTGTTTAATTGCATCCAGCAGCTCTTGCCGCTGCTGCGCAAGGCCGGGTCCGAAGCGAATCCGGCGCGGATCATCAACATCGGTTCTGTGGCCGGGATTTCTTCCTTTGGTGAACAGGCTTATGCCTACGGGCCGAGTAAAGCGGCCTTGCATCAACTGTCGCGGATTCTGGCGCGGGAACTGGTGAGCCAGCACATCAACGTCAATGTGATCGCGCCAGGACGTTTCCCGAGCAAGATGACCCAGCATATCGGGAATGATGAGCAGGCATTGGCGGAGAATACGGCGTTGATTCCGATGAAGCGCTGGGGGCGGGAAGAAGAGATGGCGGCGTTGGCGATCAGTCTGGCGAGTACGGCTGGAGCGTATATGACCGGGAATATCATTCCTTTGGATGGCGGGTTTAGTCTCTGAGATTGGTGGTGCGGCCATCGCGAGCAGGCTCGCTCCCACAGGGGCCTGCTGTGATCACAACATTTGTGCCCGCCGCAAATCAAATGTGGGAGCGAGCCTGCTCGCGATGACGGACTGACAGGCGCCACCGATCTTCCGGTCGCTCGGGTTATCATGCCGCCCTAATCCCCCGCCTCGACCCCAAACCATGACCTACAGCGTTTCCCCCATCGGCTTCGTGCGCTCCTGTTTCAAGGAGAAGTTCGCCATCCCGCGCCAGCCACAACTGGCCCCGGCCGCCCGCGGCGTGCTGGAACTGGTGGCACCGTTCGATCAGGGTGACGCCGTACAAGGTCTGGAGCAGGTCAGCCATGTCTGGCTGCTGTTCCTGTTCCACCAGGCCCTGGAAGAAAAGCCACGCCTGAAAGTCCGCCCTCCGCGCCTGGGCGGTAATAAATCCATGGGCGTGTTCGCCACCCGCGCGACGCACCGACCCAATGGCATCGGTCAATCGGTGGTCAAACTGGACAGGGTCGAAGCCAATCGGCTGTGGATCTCTGGCATCGACTTGCTGGATGGCACACCGGTGCTCGACATCAAACCCTACGTGCCTTATGCGGACATCATCGACACGGCGTCCAACAGCATCGCCAGCGCCCCGCCAACACTGATTCCCGTGCAGTGGACGGACTCAGCGCTGCAACAGGCTCATGGCCACGCTCAGCGCCTTGATGAGCCCTTGGTCGAGCTGATCGAGCAATGCCTGGCACAAGACCCACGGCCGGCGTACCAGACGCCTGCGCCGCAAAGGGAATATGGCGCGCAGTTCTGGGATGTGGATGTGCGCTGGCATTACCCCACGCCTGACCTGATCCGCGTCCTTGAAGTCATCCCCGTCGCCAACGCGTAGGAGCTGTCGAGTGAAACGAGGCTGCGATCTTTTGATCCTGTTTTTTTAAAGCAACATCAAAAGATCGCAGCCTCGTTTCACTCGACAGCTCCTACAAGGTTTGTGTCGGGCACAAAAAAGCCCCCATTGCCTTCACAGGCAATGGGGGCTTTTCAGTCATGCGGGTTGCTTACTTCTCGACGAATGCACGTTCGATCAGGTAGTCACCCGGCTCGCGCATCCGCGGCGAAACTTTCAGACCGAAGCTGTTCAGCACTTCGCTGGTCTCGTCGAGCATGCTCGGGCTGCCGCACAGCATGGCGCGATCGTCCTGCGGGTTGATCGGTGGCAGACCGATGTCGCTGAACAGCTTGCCGCTGCGCATCAGGTCGGTCAGGCGACCTTCGTTCTCGAACGGCTCGCGGGTCACGGTCGGGTAGTAGATCAACTTGTCACGCAAAGCCTCGCCGAAGAACTCGTTCTGCGGCAGGTGCTCGGTGATGAACTCGCGGTAAGCGACTTCGTTGACGTAACGCACGCCGTGGCACAGGATCACTTTTTCGAAACGCTCGTAGGTTTCCGGGTCCTGGATGACGCTCATGAACGGCGCCAGACCGGTACCGGTGCTGAGCAGGTACAAATGTTTGCCAGGCTTCAAGTCATCCAGCACCAGCGTGCCGGTAGGCTTTTTGCTGATGATGATCTCGTCGCCTTCCTTCAGATGCTGCAACTGGGAAGTCAACGGGCCATCAGGCACCTTGATGCTGAAGAACTCGAGATGCTCTTCCCAGTTCGGGCTGGCAATCGAGTAAGCGCGCATAAGCGGGCGGCCGTTGGGCTGTTGCAGGCCGATCATCACGAACTGACCGTTCTCGAAGCGCAGGCCCGGATCGCGGGTGCACTTGAAGCTGAACAGAGTGTCGTTCCAGTGGTGAACACTGAGGACACGCTCGTGGTTCATGTTGCTCATGTACGTGGGACTCCTGGAGATTTTGCCTGCGCCGATGATGTGCGCAATTGCATCGCATTCTAATGGCAGCGACAATATCTGTTAAATGGATTATTAAGATAAGGGTTATCGGTTATATAGATATGCGATTTACTCTCCGTCAACTTCAAGTATTCGTCGCCGTTGCCCAGCAGGAAAGCGTATCCCGTGCGGCCCTGACGCTCAACCTCTCGCAATCGGCGGCGAGCACCTCGATCACCGAGCTAGAGCGTCAGTGCAGCTGCCAGCTGTTCGATCGCGCCGGCAAACGGCTGAGCCTCAACGCCCTCGGCAAACAGCTGTTGCCGCAAGCGGTGGCCCTGCTCGACCAAGCCAAGGAAATCGAAGACTTGCTCAACGGCAAGTCCGGTTTCGGCTCCCTGGCGGTGGGCGCGACCCTGACCATCGGCAATTACCTGGCCACCCTGCTGATCGGCAGCTTCATGCAGCATCATCCGGAAAGCCAGGTGAAGCTGCATGTGCAGAACACAGCCAACATCGTGCAACAGGTCGCGCACTATGAAATTGATCTGGGTCTAATCGAAGGCGATTGCAGCCATCCAGACATCGAAGTGCAGAGCTGGGTCGAGGATGAGCTGGTGGTGTTCTGTGCGCCCCAGCACCCGCTGGCCAAACGCGGCACAGCCAGCATGGAGGAACTGAGTCATGAGGCGTGGATTCTTCGTGAGCAAGGCTCGGGCACGCGGCTGACGTTTGACCAGGCCATGCGGCACCACCGCAGCGCGCTGAATATTCGCCTGGAGCTGGAACACACCGAAGCGATCAAGCGTGCGGTGGAATCAGGGTTGGGGATCGGCTGCATTTCGCGTCTGGCGTTGCGTGACGCCTTTCGCCGCGGCAGCCTGATGCCGGTGGAAACACCGGATCTGGACCTGGCGCGACAGTTTTATTTCATCTGGCACAAACAGAAATATCAGACGTCGGCGATGCGCGAATTCCTCGAACTGTGCCGCGCTTTCACCGCAGGGGTTCAGCGCAGCGACGAGATCGTCCTGCCCACCATCGCTTAAAGCAGAATCACCGCCCACACCAGGGCGATCATGCTCAACGCCACCAATTGAGCGGCGCTGCCCATGTCCTTGGCATTCTTGGACAGTGGGTGCAACTCCAGGGAAATGCGGTCGATGGCCGCTTCAACCGCCGAATTGAGCAACTCGACGATCAACGCCAACAGGCAGACCGCAATCAGCAGCGCCTGCTCGACGCGGCTGACGTTCAGGAAGAACGACAGCGGGATCAGAATGACGTTGAGCAACACCAATTGCCGAAAGGCCGCTTCACCGGTGAAGGCCGCGCGCAGGCCGTCCAGGGAATAACCGGAGGCGTTAAGGATGCGTTTTAGGCCGGTTTGGCCTTTGAAAGGTGACATAAAGTGGGCAACTGACCAAAAAGGAGTGGGAAAGCTAGATCAAGCAAAGTCAAAAAAGCGTGAACACGTAGTGCCTTAGTGGCTCGAAATTGACTCAAGTTGTTGCAGGAGCAGCGCCGCCTGAGTCCGGGTTCGTACATTCAGCTTACGAAAAATCGCCGTGACGTGGGCCTTGATTGTCGCCTCGGAAACGCTCAGTTCGTAGGCAATCTGCTTATTCAGCAAACCTTCACACACCATGGTCAACACCCGAAACTGCTGAGGTGTCAGGCTCGCCAGACCTTCGCTGGCCACCTTGGCTTCGGCGGAAACACTGACCGCTTCGAAAGCCTGGGGTGGCCAGAAAACGTCGCCATCGAGCACCGCCCGTACGGCTTTCTGGATAACACTCAGGTCACTGGACTTGGGAATGAACCCACTGGCGCCGAATTCACGGGACTTCACCATGATTGACGCTTCTTCCTGAGCCGACACCATCACCACAGGAATCTGCGGGTACTGACCACGCAACAGCACCAGCCCGGAAAAACCGTAAGCCCCTGGCATGTTCAGGTCCAGCAGTACCAGATCCCAATCGGCCTTTTCGTCCAGACGGGTTTCCAGCTCGGCAATGCTCGCCACTTCCACCAGACGGACATCCGGGCCCAGGCCCAGGGTCAACGCTTGATGCAGGGCGCTACGAAAAAGAGGATGGTCGTCGGCAATCAGGATTTCGTATGTGGCCATTTTTCAAATGATCCTGTTTTTCATGGGACACCCGATGCATTCAGGCCTCGCCAAAACAACTCGAGGTGCAGCCACGCAGCGGCACCAACAGGGCACGTTCAACGCCAATCACGTGGTTCTTCACGTAAAGAATACGGCGTATCAAACCTTGGCCGCGCCCTAATCGGCGCCAAGCATGCCCAGCGAAACCGGGGTGGTCAAGTTGCATGGCCCTGCCAGCCAGTCTGGTTCTTTTGCAGTATGGGCGACGCTCAGCAAACGATGGGCGCCACGCTCTGCACGAAGGGCATCAGCTCGGTGTGAGCCGGTGTTGCCACATTCATATCCAATTGATGTTTAGCGTCCAGGTAATGCTGGCTGAACACATCAAAATAAGCGTCCAGTGCCGATGCAGCCTCGGTATCACCGGCTAGATCGAGGCACAACGCCGCCACTTCGGCCGTGCACAGGTGCTCGCTGCGGGTGGACCTGCGTAACCGGTACCGCGAAAGCTTCTCGGGAAGCAGGCTCAGAATCGGGAACGCGTCGAAATAAGGGCTTTTACGGAAAATCTTCCGGGCTTCGGTCCAGGTGGCGTCCAGCAGAATGAACAGTGGCCGCTTGGCGCTATCGACCTCGACGCTGTGGGTAACTCGCTCGGGGGCTACGTATTCGCCGGGAAATACCAGGTAGGGCTGCCACTGCGGGTCGGCCAACAGTGCCAGCAACTGTTCATCGACTTCAGTACGCGACCAGATGAATGCATGGTTGTCACGCACCACATCGGCAATCAGCCAACCGGTGTTGCTCGGTTTGAACACTTCTTTGTTGGTCATGATCAGGCACACGCCGCTACGGGTGTCGACCTGCGGGCGCCAGGCACATAAACAGTGGCTCTCGATCACGCGGCAGGCACGGCAACGGGTTGCTCGCCAGCCACGGGCCTGAATCGGCTTGATGCCCGCCTCTTCACGCTCATCGCGCAAGCGGGCTACGGCGTTCACCGCAAAGGACGCTGGGGTAGGACTCATCGCGGGCAACGCCGTCGGCTAAGGGAAATCGACACAAAAAACACTCGGCAAGGCAGAAAGTGGTGGCAGTTTATCAGAGCGGCCAGCGCAAGCCTGTACCGTCCAGGCCACCTCCCCTATAATTCGCCGCCACTGAACGCACAGTCACGTGACAGGTCGAACCACCAGTCACTGAACCAGGAGAGTTTCATGCTGCGCCTTATCGTTCCCACCGCTGCCGTTTTGCTGGCGTCGTCCTTCAGCGCCCAGGCTGCTTCCCTGAAAGACATGGAACTGAGCAAAATGCTGCAAAACGTTGCTACTCAAAGCAGCGTCGGCACTCCACGGGCGATCAACGAAGACATTCTCGATCAGGGTTATACCGTCGAAGGCAAACAGCTGATCAACCATCTGAGCGTTCAAAGCAGCCACGCCGACAAGATGCGCGCCGATCCGAAAGCCGTGTACTTCCAGCTTGGCGCCTCTGTCTGCAGAAACGACGGCTTCCGTAAGCTGATGGCCAAGGGTGCGATCATGCGTTATGACTTCACCGAAGTGAAAACCAACCGCCCGGTTGGCTCCGCAAGCTTCCAGGAATCGGATTGCCCGAAAGCGACCCCGGCCCCGGCGAAGAAAAAGTAACTAGCGGGAAGTGGCGCGCCGCTGTTCATCCTCGGCGCGCAATTCTGCCAACAACGCCTGTAAATAGCGCGAACGCCGCTCCCCGCCCTCCAGGCGTCGACAGCACTCCTCTTCGAGACTCAAATGATGGGTCTCGGCCGATGCTTCCAGCAATCGATACAGTTGCGCATCGATCTCCAGAGTGACTCTGGGCATGGTTTCCCGCCTCCCTGCACGCATTGATCGTCGTTGATCACGCAAATCCCTGAATTGCTTGAACGTTGCGTCCTGCCATTGACGCAAAGTTGTCGTGTCACGCCTGTAACTTAGTAAATCAGAGCGCAGGACATACGGCTTGCGTTCAGACGAGCGGTGAAAGCACCTTGCAAATCGTCAATAAGCGGTTGCCAGGAAAGACTTTGCGGCGCAATGATCAAGCAGCGCAAATCGTTGCGAGGGTCTAAATTCAAAGTGTTCACGTTGATTTTTTTCAGGGCAGAAAAGGGGCTGCCCATTGCGCGTCTTATTGTGCGAACGTTTCTTTCATTCAAGGGATAAACAGAGCCCGTATGGATGGCTCGATTGCAAACGAGTCAGATGGAGCGCCCAGGCATGGGCTTGGGCAGACAGCGACACAAGGGGTGTCGCGGCACCGACGATTGTTTTGTCGGGCCGAGGGTTCTGTGCAGAAGGAGAAGTTGAATGCCTTACCAACCGAATGACCTCCTAAGCCGTCATTTTCAAGAAAGCGGCCACGACCTCACCAGCAAGGTCGAAGAACAACTCAACCTGGTTTCACCCAACAGCCCCAACATCCCGATTTACCGCGACATGATCCTCACTGTGCTGCGCATGGCTCAGGAAGATCACAACCGCTGGAACGCCAAGATCACCCTGCAAGCCCTGCGCGAACTCGAGCATGCCTTCCGTGTGCTGGAGCAGTTCAAGGGGCGACGCAAAGTCACCGTTTTCGGCTCGGCCCGCACACCGATAGAACACCCGCTTTATGGTTTGGCCCGAGAACTTGGCGCGGCCTTGGCGCGCTCGGACATGATGGTCATCACCGGTGCCGGTGGCGGCATCATGGCGGCGGCCCATGAAGGTGCCGGACTGGAACACAGCCTGGGATTCAATATCACCCTGCCCTTCGAGCAACATGCCAATCCCACCGTCAATGGCACCGGGAATCTGCTGCCCTTCCACTTTTTCTTTACCCGCAAACTGTTCTTCGTCAAGGAAGCCGATGCGCTGGTGCTGTGCCCAGGCGGATTTGGCACTCTGGATGAAGCGCTGGAAGTGCTGACCCTGATCCAGACCGGCAAAAGTCCGCTGGTGCCCGTGGTGCTACTGGACGCGCCGGGCGGCAAGTTCTGGCAAGGCGCGCTGGACTTCATTCACCATCAACTGGAGGAAAATCGCTACATCCTGCCGACCGACATGAAGCTGTTGAGCCTGGTCTACAGCGCCGAAGAGGCAGTGGAGCAGATCAACCAGTTCTACAGCAACTTCCACTCCAGCCGCTGGCTCAAGCATCAGTTCGTGATTCGCATGAATCACAAGCTCAGCGATCGGGCGCTCGAGCATATGCAGGAGGCATTCGCCGACCTGTGCCTGAGCGATCATTTCCATCAGCACGCCTACAGCGGTGAGGAGCACGACGAACCGCAGTTCAGCCATCTGGCGCGACTGTCCTTCACCTTCAACGCCCGTGATCATGGCCGTCTGCGGGAGTTGGTGGATTACATCAACCTGCCGGAAAACTGGGCCCAATCCAACCCCCAGGCGAAACAACGCACACGGGTACCGTACAAGGTGATGTGAGGCACAAAAAAACGGCCCGCTATCGAAATAGCGAGCCGTTTTATTTAATCGTCCATCCCTCGACCGCTGAACAACCGACCGATCATTTCCATGGAATAACCGCGATAGCTCAGGAACCTGCCCTGTTTGGCGCGTTCCCGGGCATCTATCGGTAAATGCCCCGAGAATTTGCGCCGCCAGGTGTCTTCCAGTTGTTCCTGCCAGTTGATACCGCTCTCGCGCAAGGCGAGTTCGATGTCGGTACGTTGCAGGCCGCGCTGGCTCAACTCTTCGCGAATTCGCAAAGGCCCATAACCGGAACGGGCACGGTAGGAAACGAAGCTCTCGAGGTAACGGGATTCGGACAGCAGGCCCTCTTCCGTCAAGCGGTCGAGTGCTGTATCGATCATTTCAGGGAGGGCGCCGCGCTGACGCAGCTTACGCGTCAGCTCGACTCGACCGTGCTCGCGTCGCGCGAGCAGGTCCATTGCGGTTCGCCGCACCGCGACGAGTGTATCGAGTACGGCGGTCATCGGATCAATCAGATGTCAGCGTCAGCCAGGTCATCAGCCGTCTCTTTGACCGGCGATGCTTTGACGTCCGGCGCTGGAGACAGCAACTTGTCGCGCAGTTGCTTCTCAAGTTTCGCGGCGATCTCCGGGTTGTCCGCCAGGAACTTGGCCGAGTTGGCCTTACCCTGACCGATCTTGGTGCCTTCGTAGGCATACCATGCACCGGATTTCTCGACAAAACCGTGCAGAACACCCAGGTCGATCATCTCACCGTTGAGGTAGATGCCCTTGCCGTAAAGAATCTGGAACTCGGCCTGACGGAACGGCGAAGCCACCTTGTTCTTCACGACTTTGACGCGGGTTTCGCTACCGACGACTTCATCACCTTCTTTCACCGCGCCAGTACGGCGGATGTCCAGACGAACCGATGCGTAGAACTTCAGCGCGTTACCACCGGTGGTGGTTTCCGGGCTGCCGAACATCACGCCGATCTTCATGCGGATCTGGTTGATGAAGATCACCAGGCAGTTGGCGTTCTTGATGTTACCGGTGATTTTACGCAGCGCCTGGGACATCAGACGGGCTTGCAGGCCCACGTGCATGTCACCCATTTCGCCTTCGATTTCAGCCTTTGGCACCAGAGCCGCCACGGAGTCGACGATGATCACGTCAACCGCGTTGGAACGCACCAGCATGTCGGTGATTTCCAGGGCCTGCTCACCAGTGTCCGGCTGGGAGACCAGCAAGTCATCGACGTTGACGCCCAGTTTGCCGGCGTACTCAGGGTCGAGAGCGTGTTCAGCATCGACGAATGCGCAGGTCGCGCCGGCTTTTTGAGCCTGGGCGATCACCGACAGCGTCAGGGTGGTTTTACCGGAGGATTCAGGACCGTAGATCTCAACGATACGGCCTTTTGGCAGACCGCCAATGCCGAGCGCGATGTCCAGACCCAGAGAGCCAGTGGAAATGGCCGGGATCGCCTGACGGTCCTGATCGCCCATACGCATTACGGCACCCTTGCCGAATTGACGTTCGATCTGACCCAGGGCCGCAGCCAAGGCTTTCTTCTTGTTGTCGTCCATTAAAGTCCTCACGTAATCAATAAGGCCTGACGGCCAACACCTGTATAAGTAGCCAGTATTATTCCACAGCGTTTCAGGATCGCCTACCCCTGATTTGAGATTTCTCCAGCGGCATGCCGCAGCAGCCCCTCTAGCGCGGCCTTCACCGTTTGTCGGCGGACCTCGTCACGGTTACCGGGGAAGTACTGCACTTCGCTGAACACCTGCTCGCCAACGCCCCAAGCCAGCCACACCGTGCCCACGGGCTTGCCCGGCGAACCGCCGTCCGGCCCCGCGACACCGCTGACCGCCACGGCAAAACGTGCCCGGCTTTTTTCCTGCGCGCCACGGACCATGGCCTCGACCACCTCGCGACTGACCGCCCCAACGGTTGAAAACAACTCCGACGGGACATTCAATTGCTGGGTTTTCTGGCGGTTGGAGTAGGTGACATAACCAGCCTCGAACCACGCCGAACTCCCCGGAATACGAGTGATCGCCTCGGCAATCCCGCCACCTGTGCAGGATTCGGCCGTGGTGACGTGGGCATTGAGAACCTGCAAGCGCCTGCCCAGTTCAGCAGCCAGTTGGGTGATATCTTTCACGGTTCTCTCCTGATCGAGCGGAATGAGACCTACCGTACACGAGCCGATCACGCTTGCAAGGTTCAGGATCGATCAAAATGTTAGCGCGCAAGGGCTCTGACATAGGCCTGACACGCCTGCAGAGCAATCAGTCCGCCATCGCCTGCGTCGGTGATGGCGATAATTCGTTGAGCATGCGCCGGGTCAAGTCGGGCTCGCGGGGCGCCATGATCCATGCCGCCGGTGCCGGAGGCGGCTGACACTGCACAGGTTGAGGCAGCATCACGGGCGTCGAGGAGGACTGACAGGCGCACATCAGCAGTGGCAAGACGATCGCGCAGGCGACCTTGATCACGTTCGGCATCGCTAAGCGCTCGATAATGGGTTTGTTCACTGGCCGACAGCCGTTGTTCCAGGGCCAGACGTTTGTTCTGCTCGGCCTGTTGCTGCGTGGCGGACGCCTGAGTCAGTTGATTAAGGGCCTCAGCGTGCAGCCCGGCCTGCTCCGCCAGTTGCCGGCCGTAGCGCCAATCCTGAAACTGCCAGGCCAGCGCCGCTGAACAACCGGCCAACACCAGCAGACCGATCAGTCGCCAGCCGATCAGACCGAAGGCTGGCATAGCACCGCCCTCGCCCGCGCCCAGATTTCCAGACGATCCTGCAAGCCGTTCAACCCGCCGTTGATACGACGGGTGATGCTGTTGAACTGGTCGCGGTCGGCCAATTCATTCAAGCCGTTCTGCTCCCAGAACCATGCCGCTGACTCGGCCGCCCATTGGGGCTGCTCCAACAGTTCAGGCAGAGACAGCAGACGTTCATCGCCAAACAGCCCGAGGCTGCACTGGCGGTAGTTGTTGCGGCCGGTGATCTGGATCAGGCCACGGCCACGGTATTTTTGACCGTCGCCGTCGGGTTCTGGAGTGTTGCCCAAACGGGCGGCCAGGATGCCGGTGTCGTATTTGCTCAGGTATTGGTTGTTGCCCAGTTCACGTACGTACTGCAACTGCCCCGATTCGTGACCGACTTGCGCGAGGAAGGCGGCGATGCGTTTGGGGGTGTTGATGTTGCGGTGTGACATGGCGGTGTTCAGGGTGGAAATGAAAACGCCCGCTTGGGAGCGGGCGTTGGGCATGATGCTTAGAACTTGCTCGTCCGTGACAGACATTGAAACTATTCACTCTATCGCGTTAAAGGGGTTAATTGTTTTTCCGCAGGGTGCCTTCAAGCCAGACAGGTTCGACGGGACGATATTCGACTTCAGGAAAATTCGGCGCCAACGGCCAATCCCTCAGTTTCTGCCTGTAAGCAAGCAACTCCTTGAACTGTACGGCGGTCAATGTTGTGCCTTCACCCATTTCCAGCTCTTCACTATCGCGAACGACGAGCCACTGAGTCATTTCCAGCGTCTTGCTTCGCCAAGCCCGTTCAATGTCCGAACGGGATTGCACCGCCAGTAAAATCCGCTCCGGGCGCCCATCACTGTTCAAGGAGAGAACTGTACCTTCGGGGGCATCGATCACCAGCGAGCCATACTCTTCATCGCTAAGTTCGAATGCATCCGAAGGTATATCTGATCCATGTAACCCTGAATGATAAAAACCTGAAGTACCAGGTGAAAAATAATACATGTTCAATACCCTATTCCGATAACCCTGGCGGCAATTGAATTGGTAGGCCAATCCGGGCAACGCACATTAATTCCGACAAGCCGGCTCACTGACAGATTATTAGTCCATATCAAAGAAGTCCCGGAGGCCGTACCTTCATGGGTTGCAACTGCCACAAACAGTGCATTGGGAAACGCCAACGGCCATAAATTAAGATCGCCATAACCACCATTAGCGGCCTGACTTGCTGTACCGGTGATCCATTGAATGATGAGGTTCCCCATCCACGAGGGAAAAACGATATACCCAGAGGCGCCAAGCCTCACCAAAAATCCAAGCCTCAGTTTTTTGGGTGTCACAATGGACGCGTCACTCACCCCAGCATTGACCTCGGCCTGCGAGGCTATTTTTGCAGTCCCTACAACTGATTCCGTCGCCTGAACCACTCTCTTTGCAATGGCCTGAAAAACACGCAGCGGGGTCATCAATTTAGCGATATTAGTACCTGCCTCAGCGTCCTCTTGACCCGCCAGGCTTTCACTCTGCTTTTTTGTGATCAGATTGGTAATCGCCGTTTTCAACTGAGCATTATCATTCTCATCAGCAATCCCCCCGGCACTCTCAATAACCCCGAGGATCTCCTGTGTAACACCGTTCCCCCAACTTGCCGGAATCAACGACCCCGGTACTCCGGTCAGCGGATTTTCATCCACGAACTTCCCATTTACCAAACCAGCACTAGGCACACTTATCGGATAATCCATGCCAATCTCTCCTATATGTCAAAACATTCTCTGGCAAAAACATCTGCTAACCAGCCAGGAACCTCCGGTCGGGCAACCATGGCTGGAAAGCTTTCGGCGACAGGCCAGTCGCGCAACGCTTGTTGGTACTCAAGCAACTCCAGGTACTGTTTCACCGTGAGCGTTGTCACGCGTCCAAGCTCCTGCTCATCACGATGGCGCGTCGTCAGCCATTGACTGGCCGCCAGAATGGATTGGCGCCAGACAAGTTCCTGCCCCAATGACTCTTCGCTCTTCGTATTCGACGTGTAGAACTCAGGCCTTTTCCTCCGAGACAGGCACAACAGGCCAGGTGATCTCCTTGGGGAAACCGGCCTGTTGTTCGATACGATTCAACTCCACGCTATAGAGCTTCCACTCCAGCAATTGCAGTTGCTCTTCATGGCTGGCATCGCCGATATCCTCAGCGTATTGGAGGGGCGCAATACGCAGGACGGCGTCACGAAGAAGAGCATCGCGCTGGACCAAAACGACTTTTTTGAGATCCTCCAACCGGGCTGCTTCATCGATTTTCCAGGTGTTATCGATCCACATGTGAAAACCGCCCGGCCACGGCTGTGTGGTGAAACCTTCCGGCAACTCTCCCAACGTCGTCCATGTTTCCCTAAGGCCCGTGTCGGTGCGATAAACATCACCACGAAAGTCGGCTTGCTGTTGTAAAGCACCCTTGACATAAGCCCAGGCAAATCCGTCGGGCGGTGGAGAAAGTTCGAGACTCAATGCCACAGCGTTGCTCGGCAGTTGTACGCCGACACCCGGCACGACCGGAAACTCGACAGGCCCGAACAGCGCACCACTGTCGTCTATCAGGTAATTGAACATGTGCACCTCAGATCAGTTTGATACGGCCGGGATAAGCGATGTTTCGCGGGCGGGTTTCTCCCGAAAAATTACCGATGTTGCCGATGTAGGTTTCAGAGTCGAACGCCGGATTGGGGTACGTCGTCGCGATCGTTCCATTGGTTGGGTAAAAATTGACGTCGCTTGAAACACTCCAGACGCCATCCGGAATTGCGGGGGCCGGACGGAAGGAAGACCCCGTGCCGGTTGGCAAATAGTGGTTGTGGCTTTGTAGGGAATGCCCCTGAAGGCTGCCAGCTGCGCGCCCGACATCCAGACCTCGGGACTCATCAAGTACACGCAGAAACTCGCCACGCACTTCCGGAATGCGAAAGTTCAACGCGCCATCGCCACTGGTCCATCCGCCCTCCCTGCCCGCGCGACCGGCTTCAGTGGTCAGCGCCCCGGAGGACTGGGCGAAGTCCCACAACCAGGGCCATTCACTGCGCAACAACAGACTGCCATTCAGCGCGCCATAACCACCCGGACTAATCAGTACGGTGGTGTCTAATACCTGCCGCCCGAGAGGGGTAGCATCATGCCGCCCGACCGGCCACCAGTTACCGTCACCGGTACTGCGCAAATGCCACCAGTCACCGCTCCCCATCAATACCAGAAAGGGATAGCCGGACGGCGAAAGTTGGGTATGGAATCGAATGCGATCCGTGCCGGCGGCCCGGACGACAAGGCGATTGCCGCTGTTATCCACACGACGAAGAATGACGTCACGCACACCAAGTCCTGCATTGGCCGCAGGCAGAGTGACGGTCATTACGCCGGGGCTGCCGTCGATCAGCACAAGGCCGAGTTCTTGCTCACTCAGCGCCTTGGACGCAGAGAGCCGAGTCACTAGAGAACGCATCGGGCTGGATGTGCCGACAATCACCTGGATGGCCTTGAGCAACTGGCTGGTGTCCGCTTCAGAGGCAACCAATCCGCCACCTTCGATCACGCTCACAATTTCTTGGGTCACGCTGTTGCCCCAGACCGCCGGAATCAATGATCCAGGCGTCCCGGCGACGGGGTTTTCATCGACAAACCGGCCATCGACCAGCCCGACGCTGGGTACACTCTTTGGATAATCCATATTTTTATCCTCCTCTTGGAATAACAAATGACCGAACCCCACGCTGGTGCAGGTGTCCCGGGATGTAGTGAGCAAAAAAAACCCACTCGGTGAGTGGGTATATGGCTTGCAGGCAGTCGAACTGAATCTGTCTCAATACAAGAGCGGAGAAGATCGAAACACGCTCAATTAGACTTCCTGCACCATGAGTAAATTACCAATAGCCATAACCGCCTCATCACTGGCGTCCCTGGCCAAGTCCATCTTGCCCTTGGCGATATGTGCCTTGATTTTCTCTTTGGCCTTCAACCGGAGGGTGCGAAGCGTCAGTAAACTCTCATTGAATTGAGCGGCTTTTTCGAGAATCTCGTCGGCGGCTTGTTTGGCTGTTCGGCCTTTGACGACCCACGCAGATATAGCCAGTGGCACGGCCTTTTTTGGATAACCCTCATCCTTGAATGCCTGCGCATCCGTCGCAGCTTTTGCATACTCCAGGGTGAGAAGTGGATCGCCGGCAATGACTTGGCGAGCGCTGTCTGCCGCCGCGTCCACACGGGCACAAAGTTGCTCAGCATCCAGACTCTCCGATTCCGCCGCATCTGCAAGGCTCAGCACCCACTGAGTACCATCCCAGTAATGGGATGGTGAGGGTTGCGGCGTTTCGACTTTTGTCAGCTCACCATTAAATACAAGGTGCGGTAACTCTTTCTGAACCCATTGCTCAGCAGTGATCGGTAGAGCGCCATTAGCGACCGTGGGGGCAGCGTAAGCAAACAGATCGGTGTCTTGCCATTCAATGATCAAGCCGGTTGCTTGGCAATAAAGCACTTGTTTTGTCATGTTTTCACCATTCGATGATCATGAGGCCAGGTGCTCCCTGACCTCCGGGCTGCCCGATGCCGACACCAGGAATGTAATAACCGCCGGCACCACTGCCCCCGGCACCGAAGCCATAGGCCGACTTCCCGGGATACCCTGAGCCTGTGCCAGAACGGGCAGAATTGCCTCCTGCGCCAAAAGGTCCGCTTGCCCCCTGCCCCCCGTAACCCGCCGCCGCATTAGGCGTTGTATCTGTTGCATCCCCTCCCGCTGGAAAGCCTTGACCACCCGTAGGCCCCGGAACAAATCCCGCCATGTTGACACCTGAAGGACCTGGGCTACCGCCAGATAGCACGAGCAGCGCACCTGAAGTACCGACCAACGTGTTGCCACCAGCCGTTGCAGTCACATTACCGCTTCCCCCGATACCTGCCGCCCCGATGACTATCGGAATCACCTGTCCTGGTATCACCGTCACCATCAGTTTGATCACCGGTTGACCTGCCCCGCCACCGCTGCCGCCTGAAGCTGTCGCACTGGTGCCCCCGGGGCAAGCACCGCCGCCGCCACCGCCAGCACAACCGCTGAGCCAAATCTTCGTTACACCGGCAGGTACGGTGAAGCTGCCATTTGCGGTGAAACGCTGGATCCCAAGGCCGGCAGTCGAACGACTGATGCTGCGAATGGCACTCAAGAGTTGCGTCAGATTTGATTCGCTGGGCGTCAAACCGGCAGCAGTAATCACCTCAAGAATTTCACTCGTCACCCCATTCCCCCAATCCGCCGGAATCAACGATCCCGGCGTCCCGGTCAGCGGGTTCTCATCCACAAACTTCCCATTCACCAACCCGGCACTGGGCACACTCTTCGGATAATCCATCCCTCTACTCCCTAGTCATAATTGATGTGCACCCTGGTATGCGCCGGTGCGCTGCGGTGGATCAGGCATTCCAGTGCCGAGCCTGGATTCACGCCGAAACGCTCGCCCCAGTAACTCGCCCCAAAACGCCGGCCCAGCAGCAATCGCCCACCGGTATTGAGCGTCCACATGAACTGCGCTTCCCAAGTGCCCCAGTGCGCCGCACCGAAGCTCGAACGCCCCATGCGCGGGGCTTCCAGCTCGGTGATAGTGGCGTTCGGGTAGCCCTGGCTTTTGGCGATGTCGAGGTAGTAGCCGACGGCCTGACTGCCGACCGCAAGCAGGCGGCGGCGCACAGCGAGGCGGCGGTCATCGAACAGTGGCGTGGCGCCCAGGCACGGGTCGGGCAGGTTCATCACCCGTTCCCAGTCGGGCACCAGTTCGCTGATGCCGGTCGGGTCCATCTCGTTGAGCAAGTCTGCGGCGCGGGCGTCGAGGCGGGCCAATTCCTGAGCGACGCCTTCGAGAACTTCTTCGAGCTCAGGGACTCGTTCGGGATCCCAGGCCGGGCCGCTGGGCAACAGGCTGCGCAGTTGGGCGTGGTATTGCGCGGCGGTTCTTATGCCCCCCATACGCAACCTCCGAACGTCAGCAGTTCGCTTTTGTTGGCGGGGACATCGGCGACGGGCGACGTGAGTGTGTGGTCGTATTCACCACTGGCGCTGCTGATGGCTTCGCGGATGTGACTCACCAGCAAGGACATCCCCAGGTCGGCTTCGCGGTTATGCAGGTCACGCAATTGCGCTTCGATTGCCGCGCGTACGGCGGTGGTGTCGGGATTCACGGTCAGGTGATAGACGACGGGCACCTGAACCGGCCGCTGCACATGCACCTCGGCAGTGACCGGGCGCAGAGGCTCGATGTAGGCCTGGACTTCGGCCAGTTGTTCGTCGTTCGGCACCGGTTGCAGGTCGTCGTCACGCATGATGAACAGGCTGACCGTGCCAGGCCCCAACAAACCGCCACGGCACCAGGCGCGAGTCACGCCCGAGCATTCGAGGGCCCAGGTTTCATAGTCTTGCGCCGAACCGCCGTGAGGGATGATGCGGTAGGAGCGGATCACTCGCGAACGCAGCGACTCCAGGCTTTCCCGCGCCACACCACCGCTGAGCCCTGGCGCCAGCACGGTGAAGCTATTGCCGACGATACCGGCGATCGGCTGCACCGGAATCAGCGCCAGCCCGGCCTCGGCATTACCCAGGCTGCCGGCCTCGAGCGCAGCGATGGTGGTGCTGTTGAGGCCATTGCTGGTGGTGCGCGCGGCGGTGACTTTGTAAATGCGACCGTCGCTCGATTGCAGCAGGGTATCAATGTCCAGCACCGCGCCAGCGCTGGCAGTAAAGCTGACGCTGCCGCTGGCCGCTTGTGCGGGTTTGCGCGGCTGGTTCAGACGCAGTGCGGCGATCCGTTCCAGGGTCGATTCATCGGCCTTGTCCGGGAGGATCTGCTCGGCGATCCAGTCCAGGTAGCCATACAGACCATAGGCGGCGCCACCGAGGGTGCGGGCCAGCACTTGCGCATCGGACTGGCGCAGCGAGTCGCTGGCCAGGTCGCTTTGGGTGCGCTTGATCAGCACCGGCAGCGAAGGGGTTTCAAACGGCATAGATCACCTGCCAACTGTTATCAGGGTTGATGTCCAGGCGCTCGCCGTCGGCCAGGGTCAGGACCGTGCGCAGGTTCAGGCGCTGGGCGTCGAGGCGTTCGCTGATGATGTCGATGGCGCTGCAATGGCCGTCGTCGATCAGCCATTGCAGGGCTTCGCGGGCATAGAACTCGGCGTCCATCTGGGTTTGTCGGGTCAGCTTGACCCGGCGCAGCAGCCACAACCGCGAACCGATACGGTCATCGGCCACCGTAGGAAAGGTGTCGCCCCACCAGCCGAAACGTTCTTCGTCGTCGAGGGCATCGTCATCGGCGGCGCGGCGCCAGGTGAACAGGCTGATCAGCACTGAACGGGTCAGTGCGGCGTGGAGGTTTTGGCTGATCAACATCACTGCCCTCCCGCCGGTACGCCGGTCTGGCCGTTGCCCGCTTGAACGCCGACATGCACGTGTTTGATCTGGCTGATGCCGCCGGCAATCTGGTCGCCCTGGGAGACGATCTTGCCGGTCTGGGTCAGGGTCGGTGTGTCGATGTTCACCGCGCTGCTGGCGCGAATGTTCAGGGTGGCGGTTTCGATGTCGATGATCCGCCCGCGCTTGAAGTGAATTTTGTCGCCTTCATCGGTGTAGATCGCCACTTCGCCAGCGGCCAGGGACTGGAGGCGATAGCGACGGTCGGCGACCACAAGCACGATGGCGTGGGAGCGATCACCGCCCAGAAAGGTGGCGATACCTTCGGCGCCGGCCAGCGGATTGCTGGTGAAACCGTAGGGTTCGAAGTGCTCCATGTCGTCGTTCACTTCACCGGCGGTGAGGCGCATTTGCAGCGATTGAAGCTTGGTGGCCGAGTTGGCGAGCACGACAGTGCCGCGCGCCAGGAGGCGTGTCAGTAGGCTCATTGGATTTCCTTCAGAGAATTGGCCCGGACACGATCCACTGCGGGAGCGAGCCTGCTCGCGATGGCGGCGGGTCATTCAGCTCGATGTTGGATATGAAGCTGCCATCGCGAGCAGGCTCGCTCCCACAGGTTCAGGTGTCGGGCTCAGGCCTTTTTGGGGGGCTCTGGATTGGCGTCGAAGGTATGCGGCGGTGCGACGTGCAGGGTGGTGAGCGAACCTTGCGCCGACAGCGAGTAGGTCACCTTCGAGATCAGCATGTCGTCATCAAACCCCAGCACCGGATCCTTGACCCTGACCTGCGTGTTGTGACGCCACAGATCGCCGTTCGATTGCCGCCAGCCCTGCACCTGATACGTGGTGGCTTTGGCCTTGCCCACGCGGGTGGCGCTTTCCCAGTTGGCCCGTTGCAAGGCGAGATCGGGATTGATCTGCATGCCTTCGTTGATCACCGTGACCCGCCGACGTTTGTAGCTCAGGTCGGCGGACACTGATTCAACCTCGCTGACCGCTGCCCCGCTCTTCTTGTCCGTGCCCTTGTGCTGGCCGATCACCCGGTATTCGGAGAACACCTGGCTGTAATCCATCGGCGCGTTGGCCGACAGAATATTTTTGCCCAACTCCAGCGCATCGCTGGCCCGGCCACCACTGCCAGGCCGGGCCAGCACCAGCCGACCCTGGGCATCATCGGTAGAAAACACCCGGAACAATGTCAGCAAACGGTCGATGGATTGAAACACCGTTTCCCCCGGCACGATGGTGTGACTGCTGAGCCGGGCGGTCTCGGGAATTTCGCTGACCACAAAGACCTTGTAGGTGATCGCCAGCGCTTCGACGATGCTCAACAGCGATTGCTCATGCCATTGGTTCGGGCGGTTGGTCGCGGCGCAATCCACCAGATCCTGGGTGCAGGAACTGCCTTCGATGTTCAGGCTGATCTGCCGCCCGTCATAACTGATCGGCGCCTTGAACACATACCCGGTCAGCACCAGATCCTGGCCGATGCGCACTTCACAGGCGTCACCGGGCTGGATCCGTTTGTCCACGGTCTGCCCCGGCCATTGCCAGGTGATGTTGAGTTTGAAGGTGCGGAACTGGCGCTCCAGATCCGCGGTGATTTCCACGCTTTTCCAGCCACCGTATTCCAGGCCGCCGACGGTCAGGGTGACCCGGTTATCCATGTCGTTCATGGTTCACTCCCCGGAGACTTTCACATCGTTCGGCGGCAGGAACCCCGGATGGGCAACACCGTTGCGTTGAGTCACTTCCGTGACCCGCGTGGCATCGGCAAATTGCCGATAGGCGACGACGACGGCAGGCAGGCTCTCCTGAAAGGATTTACTGACCAGCCGCACACCGGACGATGCCACCGCCTTGAGGTGCGCATTCAATTTCTGCTTCAGGTCGTTGATGGCCTGATAGTGCGCGGGGCTGGCCTTGTTCAGTGCCAGTTGGATCGCTTCGTTCAACTCCTTTTGCAACACCTGCAAATCGTCGGTGACCGGCACTTCCTGACGGGTGACCGGCTGCAGAGTCTGATGATCCAGCGACGGCTGCGAGGTCAGTTTCACCGGCGTCGACGCCACAGGCATCGAGGCGACCCATTGCGCCACCTTCACCAGCAGCGTGTCCTGCACCAGATCGGCCATGGCTTGCGCCGCCGCCGTGGTGTCCTTGCCGGTGGTGAGTTTCGGTGCATCGGCTTTGCGGATGGCTTCGATCTGCTGGGAAACGTTGGCAATCACGCCACGATAGCCCTCTTTGGCGAAGTCCTTGAGCGCCTTGATGTCACCGAGCAGTCCCTTGAATTCCGCGACCACTTCCTTGGGCAATTCCTTGACCGCTTTGACCAGGTCGCTGATTTGCCGGTACTGCTCGATCAACGGTTTGAGCTGTTCCTGGATCACTTCATAGACCCCGGCCAGGCTGTTGCGCAGATTGGCGATGCCGATCCGTGCGGCCTTGATCAGGGTCATGGCCTGTTCGAAGCGCGCCACCGCCGAGCCCAGCAGGGTGTCCGCCGATGACAGCAGCACCTTTTGCGTGCTGACCGTGGCCGTCGGAAATTGCAGGGGTTGATCGGGGTAGAATTTCAGGGCGAAGGTCACCAGCCCGCCGTCCTGGCGGGTCTGGGTCATGTCGCATTCACCGACCTTGACCTGCATCCGCCCCAACCACGGGTGGACCAGTTCACCACTGCCCTGCTCCAGCGCCTTGAGCAGTTTGTCGCGCTGCTCCAGGCAATCGGCGCCAACGATGAAGGCCGTCAGATCGTGGATCCTCGCCTGCTGGCCAAGGCCCTCGAAATACGGCTGGTCACGTTGCGGATACTCGTGCAACTGGCCCTTGTGGCCGACCGGGGTTTTCGCCTGATCGACCCAGAAACCGACACCGCGAAAGGATGCCGGCAACAAACGGTCACGCCAGTTCATTGGAACCTCCCAGAGACAGTGAGCGATAGCCGATGCGCGAATTCATCGCCAGCGCCGGTTGATTGGTCTGTGCCTGATCGACACGCAAGCCCTGTGGTGCATTGTCGAAACGCACGGTGAGGCCGCCTTCGAGTTGCGTGCGGTTGTTGGCGGCGGTTTGCTGGATCAGTGTGTTTGAGGTTTGTGTCAGAGAACCGGACTGCATCGGCGACTTGAGCGGCAAACTGCCGGGAGCCGTCAGCGCGTTTGAGGGTGGCTCGGAAGCGGCACCAAAAAACGCTGCCACCGGCGCAAACTCACCTTTGCCTTCGGCATTGGTTTTCTGTTGCACCTGGGTGAAGCCTTCAACCTTCCCGGTAATTTTGGCGATAAAACCACCAAAACTACCGCCCAGCATCTCCTGGATGGGCGCCAGAATGGCCCGAAGCTTTTCCGCTTTTTCACTGAAAAACTGAACCACAGATGCCCATGTTTCGCTCAGTGCGTCCAAGGGCGACCAAGTGAACAGGCCGCTGAGGTAGGAAAAGAACGTCTGCGCCCCAAGCCTGATTGACTCCCAGTAGCCCGAGAAAATGGCAGGCACCTGATCCCAAGCCGCGGCAATGGCGTCCAGCGGCACCCAGTCGAACAGGCTGCGCAGTTTCTCCTTCACCGGCACGATCAGTGCCATGAGCAGGTCCCAGATGGCCGCAAACAAACCGACAACGGCCCCCCAGTTGTTCAGGACCATTCCGTAGGGCGTCCAGGCAAACCACGCTTTAAGGAAATCGAATCCCGCACTCACGACAGCTTTCACTCGATCAAAAATATCCGAGAAAACTCCGCTGATCGGCGCCCAATAACCGACAACCTTTTGCCAGAGCCCAACGAAAAATGTCGAAATCGGCTCCCAGTTGGCAATGATCAAACCGGCCGCCACGGCAATGCCCATGGCAATCAGCATGATCGGATTGGTCTTGAGGACCATGTTCATCAGATCGAACACTTGCGTCGCGCCGGTCACGGCCGTTTGCATCGCCGAAAACGCAATGGCACCTGCCGCCAGGCCTTCGACCAGTTTCGGGTTGTCATCAAGCAGACTGCCAAACCCAAGCAACAAAGGTTGAAGACCTGCCGTTACCGTAGCGACGGCAGGCTGCAAGGCGGTGTTGGCTGCGATCGACACCTGCTCTATCGACCGACTGAACACATTCATGTTTTGCGTCGCGCTCGCTGGCGCCTTCGGCAAATCAACGCTTTCGGCTGACTCGCCGACCTCGGCCAATTTGCCCTGGAACGCAGCAGACGCCTTGATCCCGTCCACGAACGGTGTGATCACGCTGCCACCCTTGAACAGACCGCTGATGTCCAGCTTGCCGAGGCCGGTCTGTTCCAGGTTTTTTTTGAAACTCTCGACTTTTGCCCGAAGGGCGCCGAGCTTGGGTGACAGTTCATCGATGCCCGTGAGCAGCACCGATGTTTTCTCTTTCGTTTGTGTGTCTGCCATCACTGCACCTGCTGCATCGCATTGATCCGTTGCGCGTGCTCCAGCGATTCGCGGAGCACATCCAAAGGCCTGGCCATCATCTGTTCGGGGTCAACCTTCCAGAACCAGGCCAGGTCATAGGCGACTGAAATCAGGTCGGTGATGGCTCCGACGCCGCACTCATGAAAAAACTCGCGACAGCCCAACTCAACGCGTTGAGGTCCGCCAGATCCAACTGATTGACCGACGACGGCGGGATGCCGGCGCACACGGCGATGTATTTGGCCGCGACGTCCATGTCGAGGCTGACTTCTTCGCTCTTGTCGATCTTGTATGGCAGCGCCTTGATCGCCCGCACTTCCTGCACCGTCGGCCGGCGCAGGTTGAGTTCGGTCAAGGGCTCGCCGTGCGCTTCGATCGCAACTTGAAGCTTCACGGCGTTGCTCATTGCCAGGTCCCCTTGATGCCTTCGAATTTCAGTTCGATGGTGGCGTCATCGCCTTTGGATACCGGTTCTTCCACCAGGTAGGCGCCGGCCAGTACGTAGACTTTGCCGTTGCTGAATTCGCAGGTGACGGTCATGTCAGTGCCTGCGATCAGTTGTTTGAGCGGGAAGTCCGCGGTGTGCAGCGCCGTCACTTTGAACGACGGCGCAATGTCGGTTTCCTTGTAGAAGCCCGGCACGACGGTTTCCCGTTTAACGGCCATCAAGGGTGCTTCGCAGCCGCCGTTGATGGTCAGTTGAGCGCCGTCCACTTTGACGTAGCAGGTGCCCGCAATCAGTTGACCCATGGTGTTTCTCCCTTCAAATAAAAAGCCCACACGCGGTGGGCCGAATTCACACAGTCAAAGGCAGCGATCACGCCGCGTCGTCGTACTGCAGACGGAACTGGTTGAGCAGCGCAAACACGCGCAGGCCGTTGATGTAATCCGGCGGGAACAGCACGTTGACCCGGCTCGGGTCCTGAACATCGCGCTCGACGATCAGGTGTTCGGCGAACAGCTCGGCGTTTTCCACGTGGCCTTCCAGTTCGAGCTTGGCGTACTGGGCGATCAGCTCGCCGCGAATGGTGCTCGGGGTAACGATCGGTTGGCCGGCGCCAAAACGGGTGCCGTCGGAGGCCAGTTTGTGGCGACCGTATTTGCTGGTGATCACGCTTTGCAGACGACGCACGATGAACGCCGACTGGTGCATGGTTTCACTGTCCAGGTAGGAGTTATCTGCCTGGCCATAGGCGTTCTTCTGATAGGTGGTGATCGAACGCTGAATGCGCACGTAGCCGCCTTCGTAGTAGGCGGTGGCGATACCGTAGTTGAGCAGCGACTGACGCTCGGTCAGGGTGAAACGCTCGCTCGCCGGTGCCGGGTCAAGACCCGGCAGGCTGCCGCTTTGGGTCGGACGGCTGGCGTCGGCAGAGATAAACACCGAGGTGCGTGCAGCCAGTGCAGCGGCCTGTACCCAGAACGGTTGCGGTACGCCCGGTTCCAGCGCCTGGATAGTCATGTGCTGGTCGTTACGCGCCTGACCGGCCGCCACCAGCGTACCGATGGTGCCGCGCTTGGCGCTGTAGACGTGACCGAACAATTGCTTGGCCCAGGACCAACGACCGGTGCTGTCATCCATGACGGCTTGCCAGGTGTTGAGGGTCGACAGATCCGACCACGGCATGCAGATGAACTCGAACGGTTCATCGCCCAGCGCCGCCACGGCGGCCACTTGATCCGGCACGCCGGCGCCGCCGGTCATGGCAGTGATGGCCGAAGTCAGGCCTGCCGGGGTTTCTTCGCCGTTGCTCTTGCCCAGGCGATTGAATTGCAGGCTGATGTCGTTGCCGCTGTCGCCCGTCCATTTGGCGCTCAGGGTGACCACACCTTCGACCGCCGCAGCGCTGACTGGCAGATCCGCAGCGGCATTGATTTTCAGCGCCAGGGCCGTGGCCGCTTGCGCCGCAGTGGCACCGTTGACGATGGCCGCTTGAACGCGAACGCCACCAACGTACAGGTTGAGCACGCCGCTTTGAGTCGCCGCACCGGTCAGGGTCAGCACACCTTTGGCCATGCTGCCTTCAGTGTTGTGCAGCGGCAGGCACCAGATCTCGCCGATCGGGTCGGTCTTGCGCCAGGTTTCATACATCGAGGCGAGCATCGAGCCTTGGCCGCCAATGCTTTTGGCCAGCGCCACGCTGGACACCAGCACCAGTTTGCCGACATCGGCTGGCGCAATATTGTCGTTGACCTGAGCGACGATCAGGCGGCGCATGGCCGACGACGCGCTATTGGCAGCCGAGTTGTCCATTTCGGCGTAGAACAGCGGAACACGGATGTCCGCGGGGATGTTGCTGAATCCGATCGCCATTATTTGGCTCCCTGTGGTTTCGCCGCTTTCACGGCTTTGGTAGTGATATCGCCATCGGCCAGACGTCGACGCCACCAGGCGTTGTCCGGCACTTCACGGCCCTCGAGGGGCAACAGATCGCCCGCTTCCGGGTCCGGCACGACACGGCCCGGGGCCGGCAGCACGGTGATGCGTTTGCTCATGGGGTTACGTCTCCAGAGAAAGTCAGTTCCAGGCGCCCGTCGGGGCCTGGGCGTTGCAGATTGGGGTCTGCCGGATCGATCGCATCGACTCGCACGGTGACCCCGGTAAAGGACGACAAACCGTCCAGTTCACGCTCGTGCCAGCTCTCCGCCGGTTGCCCCGGCAGATTGCGACCGAGCTGGAATTCGGCAAAAAAGCGCAGGCGATACAACACGCGGCTGCTGTTGATGGAAACCAGTTCGCCGCCGTCATATTCGATGGCGTCGTAACTACCACCAGGCTTGAACCCCACCAGCGCCCGCCACAGCTCGGCGCGCAGGTCATGCAACAGATCCAGCGCTTTTGTAGCGTCCGTGGTGTCGAGCACCAGGGTCACTTCGAAGCGGTCGCGGATGGGTTGCAGCGTCAGGTTTTGTGCAACGCTCTTGCTGGCCAGATCGGCAATCGGCACCACATAGGCGCAAGGTGTTTGCAACGGGGTGTTGGCTTGCAGCGTGGCGAGGTCGATGCCGGCAGCCACACGATTGGCCAGGGTTGGGCATTGCTCACGCAGTTGCGTGATCAGGGCTGTGATCTTCATGGTTCTTCACCGGGCAATAAAAAACCCGCCGCGGCGGGTTTGAGTGAACGGTACTGGCCGTGGGAAACCCGCGTCCTTGCGGGTCAGTGCGGTATGCACTGTGGATGACGCTCCTTAAGATCTAGGGCTCAATGATCCTGAGACGTATCGCGCGGTGGCACTTCGCAAACGCCGATCCGCTTGGCGGCCCAGCGTTCGTACAATCCGATCGCCACGTCCGCACCGGCCATCGCCGTGAGGCAACCAAAGGCACCGGCGGCCCAGATCGACACACCGGCGGCGTATAGCAGCATGATGGCCGACACTCCGCAGATCATGCAGGCGCCGGAGCGCAGGGCCAGACGCCGTAGCAGCGACCAGCCACGGGCGCCCTCCTTGTCGGCGCGCCACATTTCGCCGGACACTCCGCCCGCCACGGCGAGGAGAATGACCAGCCAGATCGGCATGTCCAGCAACGCTTGTTGCTCGTTTGTCATGTCACGCCTCCTGGGGGTGATTGATGAGTGATGTGTGTTGGGTTCAAACGATGTCTCTTGAGGTAGGCATTCCAAAAAGCCCGGCATTTGGCCGCCGGGCTTTTCAGTAATGCGGTCCTTCGCCTTCCTTTAATCCTGTGTACAAAAAAGGAAGTTGATCTTTCGGCGCTACTGGCGCGGTACGGATCCATTCAAATTGTTTTTCCGACCGCGGTCCCTGCCCGCCGGATAACTGCTTGTGGTGCTTTACGCTGCACACCCGGGTCAGTTGCCAACCCTCTGAACCGTTGAGGCCGGTTCATCGCTGCCTTTGTGGTGGAACTAAAGAGCTTCATCTCGAGCCGCTTTGTTGAGCTGCTTGAGACGAAGAATATGCATGGATGCATATACAGTCAATGCATAAATGCATTTATTTATGCACAACAAATGCACGAGCGCATGAAAGCCCCGCAGACAAAGGCATTGGCCGTTTTTGGCAGGCGAAAAAAAACCCGCCGGGCAGCGGGTTTTATCTGACAGCGGTGAGGTTAACGGGCGTACATGCCCCACCAGAAGACGTGACCGAGGATGACGATCTGTTCTTCCTGAATTTCCTGGAAGCTGTAGTCCTCGTCTGGATGCTCATCGCGATTGAAGCTGCGCAGGCGAATCCCTGTCGGCAGGCGATAAAGCTGTTTCACCCGCAACTGGCCGTTGTGGTTGATGGCGTACAGGTCGCCGTCGACGATGTCGCCAATCCCGCATTTGCCGGCATTCACCCCGACCGTGGCGCCATCGCGCAGCACCGGCAACATGCTGTTGCCGCGCACGGTGACGCATTTGGCCTGGTCGAACTGCACACCGTTGTGACGCAAGCTGCGTTTGCCGAAGCGCAGGCTAGAGCGCTCGCTTTCTTCGATGACGAATCTTCCTGATCCAGCAGCCAATTCAACCTCGCGAAGAAAGGGGACCGACACCTCGTCATCATCGACTGGCGTATCGTCGTCCCACAGGCTTATGTCCTTGAGTTCCGAATGCAATTGATCGCGCCCGGCATTTGTCGCGGGCACAACATCCGCGCGCCCGCGCAACTGATCGGTGCTCACGCAGAAGTATTCGGCAATCTTCGAAATATGTTTATCCGAAGGATCGACAATCTTCCCGCTGAGAATCCGCGAGAGAGTGGATTGAGGCACGCCGGTGCGACGGTGAAGCTCCGTGGGGGAGATCCCGTGCTGGTCGAGCAGTGCTCTTAAGACGGTAGAAACGTTGCGTTTTTGCATAACGCGCATAGTGCTTGATCTTTTTTCGGAAGACAAATGCTGATTTGCATAGATCGTGCATAGCCAGCAGAAATGTACCGCGGGGCTTTCATGCCTGCGTAGGTCGGACTGCTCATGTTAACCTTGCGCCCATCGCGGAAAAGCCGGGCCAATGCCCCTCCTTTGCCCTACACCTTTCAACGAATTTGCCTATATCCGATGAATAAAGCGCTCTCCGATCTGTCCTCCCACACGCCGATGATGCAGCAATACTGGCGCCTGAAGAACCAGCACCCTGATCAGCTGATGTTCTATCGCATGGGCGACTTCTACGAAATCTTCTATGAAGACGCGAAGAAGGCCGCCAAGTTGCTGGACATCACCCTGACAGCTCGTGGGCAATCGGCGGGCCAGGCGATTCCGATGTGTGGGATTCCTTACCACGCCGCGGAAGGTTACCTGGCGAAACTGGTGAAGCTCGGCGAGTCGGTGGTGATTTGTGAGCAGGTCGGCGACCCGGCTACCAGCAAAGGCCCGGTGGATCGTCAGGTGGTGCGGATCATCACCCCCGGCACCGTCAGCGATGAAGCGCTGCTGGATGAGCGTCGGGACAACTTGATTGCCGCAGTGCTGGGTGACGAGCGTCTGTTTGGTCTGGCGGTGCTGGACATCACCAGCGGCAACTTCACCGTGTTGGAGATCAAGGGCTGGGAAAACCTGCTGGCGGAACTGGAGCGGGTCAATCCGGTAGAGCTGATGATCCCGGACGACTGGCCGAAAGACCTGCCGGCGGAGAAACGTCGTGGGGTTCGTCGCCGTGCGCCGTGGGATTTCGAGCGTGATTCGGCGCTGAAAAGTCTTTGCCAGCAGTTTTCCACCCAGGACCTGAAAGGTTTCGGCTGCGAGAACCTGACCCTGGCCATCGGCGCTGCCGGTTGCCTGCTCAGCTACGCCAAGGAAACCCAGCGCACCGCCCTGCCGCACTTGCGCAGCCTGCGCCATGAGCGCCTGGACGACACCGTGGTGCTGGACGGCGCGAGCCGTCGCAACCTGGAACTGGACACCAACCTGGCCGGTGGTCGCGACAACACTTTGCAATCGGTGGTCGACCGCTGCCAGACCGCCATGGGCAGCCGTCTGCTGACCCGCTGGCTGAACCGTCCGCTGCGGGATTTGACCGTGTTGCTGGCGCGTCAGACTTCGATTACCTGCCTGCTCGACGGTTACCACTTCGAAAGGCTGCAACCGCAGCTCAAGGAAATCGGTGACATCGAGCGGATTCTGGCGCGGATCGGCCTGCGTAATGCCCGTCCTCGTGACCTGGCGCGTCTGCGCGACGCCCTCGGTGCATTGCCAGCGTTACAAGTGGCGATGGCCGAGCTCGAAGCCCCGCACATCGTTCAACTGGCGACGACCACCAGCACCTATCCTGAACTGGCGGCATTGCTGGAAAAAGCCATTATCGACAACCCGCCCGCCGTCATCCGTGACGGCGGCGTGTTGAAAACCGGTTACGACAGCGAACTCGACGAACTGCAATCGCTCAGCGAGAACGCCGGGCAGTTCCTGATCGATCTCGAAGCCCGTGAGAAAGCCCGCACCGGCCTGTCGCACCTGAAGGTCGGCTACAACCGGATTCACGGTTACTTCATCGAATTGCCGAGCAAGCAGGCCGAATCGGCGCCGGCGGACTATATTCGCCGGCAAACGCTCAAAGGTGCCGAGCGCTTCATTACGCCGGAACTGAAAGCCTTCGAAGACAAAGCGCTGTCGGCCAAGAGCCGTGCCCTGGCTCGCGAGAAAATGCTCTACGAAGCGCTGCTCGAAGACCTGATCGCACAATTGCCACCGTTACAGGACACCGCGGCCGCACTGGCCGAGCTGGACGTGTTGAGCAACCTCGCCGAGCGAGCGTTGAATCTGGACCTGAACTGCCCGCGCTTCGTCAGCGAGCCGTGCATGCGCATCAGCCAGGGGCGTCACCCGGTAGTCGAGCAAGTACTCACCACGCCGTTCGTGGCCAACGACCTGAGCCTCGACGATAACACCCGCATGCTGGTGATCACCGGTCCGAACATGGGCGGTAAATCCACCTACATGCGTCAGACCGCATTGATCGTACTGCTGGCGCACATCGGCAGTTTCGTGCCGGCGGCCAGTTGCGAATTGTCTTTGGTGGATCGGATCTTCACCCGGATCGGTTCCAGCGATGACTTGGCGGGCGGGCGCTCGACCTTCATGGTCGAAATGAGCGAAACCGCGAACATCCTGCACAACGCCACCGAACGCAGCCTGGTGCTGATGGATGAAGTCGGTCGCGGCACCAGCACCTTCGACGGTCTGTCCCTGGCCTGGGCCGCGGCAGAACGTTTGGCGCAGTTGCGGGCCTACACCTTGTTCGCCACCCACTATTTCGAGCTGACGGTGCTGCCGGAAGCCCAGCCGCTGGTGGCCAACGTGCACCTCAATGCCACCGAGCACAACGAACGCATCGTGTTCCTGCACCACGTATTGCCTGGGCCTGCCAGCCAGAGCTATGGCCTGGCGGTTGCGCAGCTGGCCGGTGTGCCGAGTGAAGTGATCGTGCGCGCTCGTGAACACTTGAGCCGACTGGAATCCACAGCCCTGCCTCATGAGGTTCCGAAGCCGGCCAAAGGCAAACCGGCCGCGCCGCAGCAGAGCGACATGTTCGCCAGCCTGCCGCACCCGGTGCTGGATGAACTGGCCAAGCTCGACCTGGATGACCTGACACCGCGCAGGGCTATGGAAATGCTCTATACATTAAAGACACGGATCTAACGCACTTGCCTGCAAGCTGTTAGAATCTCGCGCGGTTTGGGATGCTGCAGGCTAATAGCCTGGCCTGCAGATTATCGCTCCCGAACCTGGCGACCCCATCCTGAAGGGGCTCCGCTGCCGCCGCCTGAGGAGAGAATTAGAAATGACCTTCGTCGTCACCGACAACTGCATCAAGTGCAAGTACACCGACTGCGTAGAAGTCTGTCCGGTGGACTGCTTTTACGAAGGCCCGAACTTCCTGGTGATTCACCCGGATGAGTGCATCGACTGCGCACTGTGCGAACCCGAATGCCCTGCCGTGGCCATCTTCTCCGAAGATGAAGTTCCGGAAGATATGCAGGAATTCATTCAGCTGAACGTTGAGCTGGCTGAAATCTGGCCGAACATTACCGAGAAGAAAGAATCGTTGCCCGACGCCGAAGAGTGGGATGGCGTCAAAGGCAAGATCAAAGACCTCGAACGCTGATTATCCCGCGTTCTCGAAAAGGCCCCTTGCGGGCCTTTTTGCTTTTCTGCAGGCAAAAAAAGGGGCGGTATGACCCGCCCACATTTTTTCCCTATTCCTTGTGTTCCTTTTCATCGTCCTGATGAATCGCTTCCTGCGATGTCCGTCTCCTTCAATCCCTGAAGGGTGTGTCTGTCCGTCGACACAATTCAGATACTAGAGAATTCCCCACCAAGAGCAATCGGCCACGGTCGCTAAAAATGCTTGTCACATACTGTTAATCTAAAAAAATAACCATGCAAATCAACTAGATATAAAAATATCACGCTGTGAATCGACGAGTGCCAGGGTGTAAAAATAACGAACACTTACGAAAGAGTAAGCAAAGACTTACAACGCAAGACTACAAACTTGAGGTGACGCTGAAAACAACGCACCTTTCATATTGCCGGCAACAAAAAGCCCCGAACAAGTCGAGGCTCTTTGCAACCGGTTGAACAAGTTTCCTATTGGAATAGCGACTCGCTCGACAGGCCATTTTTCTCGAGAATCTCCCGAAGACGCTTGAGACCTTCAACCTGAATTTGCCTGACCCGCTCCCGGGTCAAGCCTATTTCCAGGCCGACGTCTTCAAGTGTGCTGCTCTCGTGACCTCGCAAGCCGAAGCGGCGTACGACCACCTCGCGTTGCTTGTCGGTCAGCTCCGAGAGCCACTGATCGATGCTCTGTGACAGGTCGTCGTCCTGCAACAGTTCGCATGGATCGGTCGGGCGATCGTCGGTCAGGGTGTCCAGCAGGGTTTTATCCGAATCCGGACCCAGCGAGACGTCGACCGAAGAAACCCGCTCGTTCAGGCCGAGCATGCGCTTGACCTCTCCTACCGGTTTCTCCAGCAGGTTGGCGATTTCTTCGGGTGAGGGTTCGTGATCGAGCTTTTGAGTCAGCTCCCGTGCAGCCCGCAAGTACACGTTGAGCTCTTTGACCACATGGATCGGCAACCGGATGGTCCGGGTCTGATTCATGATCGCGCGCTCGATGGTCTGACGAATCCACCAGGTGGCGTAGGTCGAAAAGCGGAAGCCTCGTTCGGGATCGAACTTTTCCACTGCCCGGATCAGGCCGAGGTTGCCCTCTTCGATCAGGTCCAGCAGCGACAGCCCACGATTGACGTAACGCCGGGCGATTTTCACCACCAGCCGCAGGTTGCTTTCAATCATGCGCTTGCGCCCGGCCGGATCGCCACTTTGCGACAGGCGCGCAAAATGAACTTCTTCTTCCGGGGAGAGCAATGGGGAAAAGCCGATTTCGTTGAGGTACAGCTGCGTGGCATCGAGTGCCCGCGTGTAGTCGATGTACTTGTGTTGCTTAAGCGAAGCGGAGTGTTTGGATTTGGCACGAACGGAAGGTGGTGCATCCCCTTCATCATTCGACATCGAATCCATAGCGATGCCGGTCTCCATCAGGAGAACCTCATCGTCGATGTCAAACTCCGGCACTTCTTTACTGAGAGCCATTGTTATAGTCCTTTGGTGAGTTCGACCTCAAGCTCAAGCGGCGCCTTTATCCCTGGCAACGCTGGAGCCTGTTCCCTCTACGTGACGGAACAGGCTGGCTAACAAATCAACGACGCGGCAGGAATTGCAGCGGATCTACTGGTTTACCTTGTCGGCGAATCTCAAAATGCAGTTTCACCCGGTCTGTACCCGTTGACCCCATTTCGGCAATTGTCTGTCCGACCTTGACCTGCTGCCCCTCCCGAACCAACAGCCTGCGGTTATGTCCGTAGGCACTGACGTAGGTATCGCTGTGTTTGATGATGACTAATTCGCCGTAGCCCCTTAAGCCACTCCCGGCGTATACCACCGTCCCATCAGACGCAGCTAAAACAGGCTGTCCCAAATCTCCGGCGATATCAATTCCTTTATTCAAACTACCGTTTGAAGAGAATTTCCCGATAAGAGTGCCATTAGAAGGCCATCCCCAGCCTGTCGGGGCCGGGCCGGCAGGAGGCAGTGGAGCGGGTGCCGGCTTGCTGGCGACGGACGGTGCAAGCACCGTTGTACTGGTCGTTGCGCCGTTTGCCTGGCGTCGGATTACCGTGGTTTTACTCGATGACGAAGGCGAAGAACTGGACGAACTCACTACCGCTGTCGGCGTTGAATCGGTGCGACCGTCAAAGCGAATCGTCTGACCCGGATGAATCGTGTAAGGCGTAGGAATGTTGTTCCGTGCCGCGAGGGCTTTGTAGTCCCATCCGTAGCGAAAAGCGATGGAGAACAACGTGTCCTTGGGTCGAACAACATACTGGCCCGTGGTCACGACCGGACGCTGGGCGACCGCATTGTTACGATCCACCACTCGCACACTATTCGATTTGGTACTGGAGCACCCTACCAGCAAGGTACTCAAGACAAGACCAGTCACCAGACGCTGAAAGCTTGTTATACCCATTCGCTGCGCAATGACTGTGAGACTCACCCGCCGCTCCCTTTGTGGTGGCTGAAATGTGGATTGCCGTGTTCCGGCACGAAATGTCGCAAGTATAACGGGCCGAACAGGCTTTACCTTTAATGAAGCGCATTAGCTTCGCGCTCACGTTTGCTGCCTGACGATAAATTACGTTTAACTGATCGATGCCGCTGTAAGACCCGGGCAATCGAAGAGAATTCATCACGCTAAAACAAATGCTCAGGCCAACGGCCCGTTGAGCAATGGCACAAAGCGCACCGCCCCCAAAACACGTCTGGAAAAGCCCTGTTCTTCACGAATGATCAGCATCAATTGCTGAACCTCACCGGAGCCCACCGGAATCACCAGGCGCCCGCCCGGAGCCAACTGATCGAGCAGTGCCTGAGGCACGTCGGTGGCCACGGCAGTGACGATAATGCCGTTGTACGGCGCCAGCGCCGGCCAGCCCTCCCAACCATCGCCCCAGCGAAACACGACGTTGCGCAGGTTCAGTTCCACCAGGCGCTCCTTGGCCCGGTCCTGCAAAACCTTGATACGCTCCACGGAAAAAACCCGCTCGACCAGCTGCGACAGCACCGCCGTCTGGTAACCCGAACCGGTGCCGATTTCCATCACCTTGTCCAAAGGGCCGGCTTCCAGCAGCAGCTCGCTCATGCGCGCCACCATATAAGGCTGGGAGATGGTCTGGTTGTGCCCGATCGGTAGCGCCGTATCTTCATAGGCACGGTGGGCCAACGCCTCATCGACGAACAAGTGACGCGGCGTGCGACGAATGACTTCCAGCACCTTGGCGTTGGACACGCCCTCTTCATAAAGACGCTGAATCAGGCGTTCGCGGGTCCGTTGAGAGGTCATCCCGATGCCGCGACGCAGGATATCGTCTTGCTCACGAGTCATTAGCGCAACCCCTCCAGCCAGCCATCGAGACTTCTGAAGGCATCATTAAAGGTGCGATCCAGTTGCAACGGGGTGATTGAAACATAGCCTTGCATCACTGCGTGGAAGTCGGTGCCCGGGCCGCCATCTTCGGCATCCCCCGCCGCCGCGATCCAGTAACCGGGCTTGCCGCGCGGATCGACCACTTTCATCGGTGCCGCGGCCCGGGCGCGATGGCCAAGGCGGGTCAGCTGAATACCGCGGATATGCTCAAGCGGCAGATTGGGGATGTTCACGTTCAGTACCGTGCGCGGTGGCAGATCGAGGTCCGCGTGAGCCTCTACCAGTTTCCGCGCGAAATAGGCGGCTGTGGGAAGGTTCTCCAATTGCCGTGAGACGAACGAAAAGGCAAACGAAGGACGCCCGAGGAAACGTCCCTCAAGAGCCGCCGCCACAGTACCGGAATACAGCACGTCATCCCCCAGGTTCGCACCCAGGTTGATGCCGGAAACCACCATGTCCGGCTCGAGCTCCAACAAGCCGTTGAGGCCCAGGTGCACGCAGTCGGTGGGTGTGCCGTTGAGGCTGATAAAGCCGTTGGCCAAAGTTTGCGGGTGCAACGGACGGTCCAGCGTCAGCGAACTGCTGGCGCCGCTTTTGTCCTGGTCAGGGGCAATAACCACGCATTCGGTGTAATCCGCCAGCGCAGCATAAAGCGCGGCGAGACCGGGTGCGGCTACCCCATCGTCGTTAGAAATCAGAATACGCATGGGCTGTCCGTCTGCCCCACCGGCACCAGATCGACGAGTTCGCGCACCAATACGGTGGCGAAGCATCCGGCCGGGAGGACGAATTCCAGTTGCAGAATGTCAGGCTCGGGATAATGCCACGTCAACCCGCCAATGGGCAGCCGCAGGATGCGACGTTCGTGGCTCATTCCGGCGTTAATCAACCAATCGCGCAGATCCGCTTCGCGCGCGGCGATCGCCTGTTCCAATTCATGGACAGCGCCCGCCGCCGGCGAGTCACCTTCGCCCCACTGCGGGCCGGTCGGGTGCAGGTCGAGAATCGCCAAGCGCGGGTCGCTGCACTCGGCTTCACCCGCCGGGAAGAAGCTGCGGCTGTCGGTGAACGCCAGCAGATCGCCCACCTGAGCGCGCTGCCAGGTGCCATCGGCGACGCGCGCCGCCAACACTTGATTGAACAAAAAACTGCGCGCAGTGGAAAGCAGCCGCGAACGCACATTGCGTTGCTCCGGCAGGGCCTTGCGCGCCGCCCAGGCACGGGCGTCGACCACGTTGCCGCCGTCAAAGCCGAACCGCTGGGCGCCGAAATAATTGGGAATACCTTGCTTGGCGATCAGTTGCAGACGCTCTTCGATCGCCGCCTTGTCACCGCTGAACTGGGTCAAACGCAAGGTGAAGCCATTGGCCGAATGGGCACCGCGTTGCAGCTTGCGTTTATGCCGACCGGTCTTGAGGATTTTCAGCGTGTCGTTTTCCGCCGCCGACAGGTCGGGATCGGCCTTGCCTGGCAGTTGCACGCTGAACCACTGGCGAGTCAGCGCCTGACGGTCCTTGAGGCCGGCATAGCTGACGGTGCGCAACGGCACACCCGCTGCCTTGGCGATGCGCCGCGCCGCTTCTTCGGTATTCAGGCCACGCTTTTCCACCCAGATCCATAGGTGTTCGCCGTCGCCACTCAGGGGAATATCAAGGACTTCATCGACCTGAAAATCTTCCGCCGTAGCTTTCAGTACCGCGCTGCCGAGGGCTTGACCATAGGCTCGCGGGCCGAGCAATTGCGCCTCGTTCATGCGCGCAACAACAAGGCAACGGCGTGCACGGCAATGCCTTCTTCGCGACCGACAAAGCCAAGCTTTTCAGTAGTGGTAGCTTTTACATTCACTTGATCCAACTCAACTTGAAGATCCGCGGCAATGAGCGCGCGCATCGATTCGATATGCGGGGCCATTTTCGGGGCCTGGGCGACGATGGTGTTATCGACGTTGCCGACTTTCCAGCCTTTGGCATGGATCAGTGCGACGACGTGACGCAACAGCACACGGCTGTCGGCGCCCTTGAATTGCGGGTCGGTGTCCGGAAAATGCTTGCCGATATCACCCAGCGCGGCAGCGCCGAGCAAGGCATCGCTCAAGGCGTGCAGCAGGACATCACCGTCGGAATGGGCGAGCAGCCCGAAGCTGTGTGCAATCCGCACGCCGCCCAGAGTGATGAAATCGCCTTCAGCGAAACGGTGCACATCGTAGCCGTGGCCAATACGCATAAAAAAAACGCCCCGATTTTTGTCAGGGCGTGATTCTACCTGCTTTGTCGGACATTAGGCGCTTAGCGCACGCCCATGATGTTGCAAGTGGTCGTCAATGAAGCTGGCGATGAAGAAATAGCTGTGGTCGTAGCCCGGTTGCAGACGCAACGTCAACGGATGACCGGCCAGTTTGGCGGCTTGTTGCAGGGCTTCAGGCTTGAGCTGGGTGGCGAGGAAATCATCGCGATCCCCTTGATCAATCAGCAACGGCAGCTTCTCGTCGGCCTCGGCTATCAATGCACAGGCATCCCATTCGCGCCACTTCGAACGGTCTTCTCCCAAGTAACGGGAAAAGGCTTTCTGGCCCCAAGGGCAATCCATCGGATTGTTGATCGGCGAAAACGCCGACACCGATTGATAACGCCCTGGATTGCGCAATGCACAGACCAACGCGCCATGGCCGCCCATGGAGTGACCGCTGATGCCACGTTTGTCCGACGCCGGGAAATGCGCTTCGACCAATGCCGGCAATTCCTGCACGACATAGTCATGCATCCGATAGTGCCGGGACCACGGTTCCTGCGTGGCATTCAGATAAAATCCGGCACCGAGACCGAAGTCCCAGGCGCCCTCCGGATCACCCGGCACATCAGGACCGCGCGGGCTGGTGTCCGGTGCGACGATGATCAGCCCAAGCTCGGCGGCCATGCGCATGGCGCCGGCCTTTTGCATGAAGTTCTCATCGGTGCAGGTCAGGCCGGACAACCAGTACAGCACCGGCAGTTTACCGCCCTGCTCTGCTTGCGGCGGCAGGTACACGGCAAACACCATGTCGCAACCGAGCACGTCGGAGCGGTGCCGGTAACGCTTGTGCCAGCCGCCGAAGCTTTTCTGACAGGAGATATTTTCCAGGTTCATGACCGACCTCAGAAATGGATGACGCTACGGATGCTTTTGCCTTCATGCATCAGGTCGAATGCCTTGTTGATATCTTCCAGGCCCATGGTGTGGGTGATGAAGGTATCCAGCGGGATCTCGCCGCTCTGGGCCATTTCAACGTAGCTTGGCAACTCGGTACGCCCGCGCACACCACCGAACGCCGAACCGCGCCAGACGCGACCGGTCACCAATTGGAACGGACGGGTGGAGATTTCCTGACCCGCGCCGGCCACGCCGATGATCACCGACTCCCCCCAACCTTTGTGGCAGCACTCAAGTGCAGCACGCATCAACTGAACGTTGCCGATGCACTCGAAGGAAAAGTCGACGCCGCCATCAGTCATGTCGACGATCACTTCCTGAATCGGACGATCGAAGTCTTTCGGGTTTACACAATCGGTAGCGCCCAATTGCTTGGCAATCTCGAACTTGGCCGGGTTGATGTCGATGGCGATGATCCGGCCAGCCTTGGCTTTTACCGCGCCGATCACAGCCGACAGGCCGATACCGCCCAGGCCGAAGATGGCGACGGTGTCACCCGGCTTGACCTTGGCGGTGTTGATTACCGCGCCGATGCCGGTGGTGACGCCACAGCCCAGCAGGCAGACTTTTCCCAGCGGTGCTTCTTTAGGAATTTTGGCGACGGAGATTTCCGGCAGCACGGTGTACTCGGAGAAAGTCGAGGTGCCCATGTAATGGAAAATCGTTTCGCCCTTGTAGGAAAAACGCGAAGTGCCATCGGGCATCAGACCTTTACCCTGGGTCGCACGAATCGCCTGACAGAGGTTGGTTTTGCCCGACAGACAGAATTTGCACTTGCCGCATTCCGGGGTGTACAGCGGGATCACATGATCGCCGACGGCGACCGAGGTCACACCCTCGCCGATCGCTTCGACCACTGCGCCACCTTCGTGACCCAGGATCGACGGGAAGATACCTTCCGGATCCGCGCCCGAGAGGGTGTAGGCATCGGTATGGCAGACACCGGAGGCGACTACGCGCAGCAGAACTTCACCAGCCTTGGGCATGGCGACATCGACTTCAACGATCTCGAGGGGTTTCTTGGCCTCGAAGGCAACGGCGGCGCGCGACTTGATCATGCTGACTCTCCAGTGAATAAAAACAAGACAAGGAGTGTAATACAGCGGCTTACGATGAATAATCAGGACAAAAGCAAAACATTATTGCCATACAGGGATAATCCTGATGTCCGAAAACCGCTGGGAAGGCATCGATGAATTCGTCGCCGTGGCCGAATGCAGCCAATTCACCGCTGCGGCTGAACGCCTTGGCGTGTCTTCCTCCCACATCAGTCGCCAAATCGTACGACTGGAAGAACGCCTGCAAACCCGTTTGCTCTATCGCAGCACCCGTCGGGTCACGCTGACCGAAGCCGGGCAAACCTTTCTACAACATTGCCAGCGTTTGCAGGACGGTCGCGAAGAAGCCTTGCGCGCTGTCGGCGACCTGACCAGCGAGCCCAAGGGCATGTTGCGCATGACCTGTGCCGTGGCCTACGGCGAACGATTCATCGTGCCACTGGTGACTCGCTTCATGGGGCTGTATCCACAGCTGCGCGTCGACATCGAATTGAGCAACCGCCCGCTCGATCTGGTACATGAAGGGCTGGACCTGGCCATCCGTCTCGGCCGTCTGCAGGATTCAAGATTAGTCGCCACCCGTCTGGCACCACGGCGCATGTACCTGTGCGCCTCGCCGTCCTACCTGGAACGGTACGGTCGCCCACATAGTTTGTCGGAACTGAGCCGTCATAACTGCCTCATCGGCAGCTCGGACATCTGGCAACTGGAACAGAACGGGCGGGAATTTTCCCAGCGCGTGCAGGGAAACTGGCGCTGCAACAGTGGGCAAGCGGTGCTGGATGCCGCGCTACAAGGGGTTGGGTTGTGTCAGTTGCCGGATTACTACGTGCTGGAACACCTGAAAAGCGGCGCGTTAATTTCACTGCTGGAAACCCACCAACCGCCGAACACCGCCGTGTGGGCACTTTACCCACAGCAACGGCATCTGTCGCCGAAGGTGCGCAAGTTGGTGGATTACTTGAAGGAAGGGTTGGCCGAACGGCCAGAGTATCGCGCTTAAGATCAAAAGATCGCAGCCTTCGCCAGCGCCTACAGGTCTCGAGTACACCCGTTAATCCGTGGTGCACACAATCAATGAGCTGCCGCAGGCTGCGATCTTTTAACGGCGGTTCGCCCAACGCTGGCGTAACCATTCAAGGTCTTCGGGGCGAGTGACTTTTATGTTATCGGATCGACCTTCGATCAAACGCGGCGCCAGACCTGCCCACTCCATCGCCGAGGCTTCATCGGTGATCAGTACATCCGCCACCAAACTGTCCGCCAATGCCCGATGCAATGCGCCAAGACGAAACATCTGCGGCGTGTAAGCCTGCCAGATCACACTGCGGTCCACGGTTTCGACGACACGGCCGCGTTTGTCGACCCGCTTGAGAGTATCCCGCGCAGGCACCGCCAACAGACCGCCTACCGGATCGTCGGCCAGTTCACTGAGCAGTTTATCGAGATCATCACGCGCCAGATTCGGCCGCGCAGCATCGTGCACCAACACCCAATCCTCATCGTCAGCACCTTGGGCATGCAGATGCAGCAATGCATTGAGCACCGAGCCTGAACGCTCGGCACCACCCTCAACCCGCTGAATACGCGGATCGGCAGCACACGCCAGGTTCGGCCAATAAGGATCGTCGATGGCAAGACTGACCACCAACCCCTTCAGGGTCGGGTGATCGAGGAAACAGCCGAGGCTGTGTTCGAGAATAGTGCGCCCGCCCAGTTGCAAGTATTGCTTGGGACGGTCCGCGGCCATACGGGCACCGACGCCCGCGGCAGGAATCACGGCCCAGAAGGCCGGTAACGACTTGCTCATTGGGCCAACTGGTAAAGGGTTTCACCGTCCTTGACCATGCCCAACTCATGACGAGCCCGCTCTTCAACGGTCTCCATGCCTTTTTTCAATTCGCTGACTTCGGCATCCATCACCCGATTGCGTTCCAGCAAAGACTCGTTCTCGGCGTGTTGATCCGCAATCTGCTGCTTCAGCTCGGCCACTTGCGCCAGACTGCCATTACCCACCCACAGGCGGTACTGCAGGCCAGCCAGCAGCAAGAGCAAGACGAGGAACAACCAATTGGGACTGCGCATCGAATATCAGGTATCCAGTGAAAAAAGACAGCCATGCCAAGACTTTGAAGCTTCTGATAGCACGAAGCCTGGAAGAACCAGGCTTGTGCTCTTAAGGCATCAGATTAGTGGCAAATCCATCGCTGTCGCGATTTTTTCGACACAATCCGGTGTCTTTTTTACCACGTAGCAATTAGCCGCGGAATTCGCTGCGACCGTTGTACTTGGCTTTGCCATTCAACTGCTCTTCGATACGCAGCAGTTGGTTGTACTTGGAAACGCGGTCGGAACGGCACAGGGAGCCGGTCTTGATCTGGCCAGCCGCAGTGCCCACAGCCAGGTCGGCAATGGTCGAATCTTCGGTTTCGCCGGAGCGGTGCGAGATCACGGCGGTGTAACCCGCAGCCTTGGCCATCTGGATGGCTTCCAGGGTTTCGGTCAGGGTGCCGATCTGGTTGAACTTGATCAGGATCGAGTTGGCGATCTTTTTATCGATGCCTTCTTTCAGGATCTTGGTGTTGGTCACGAACAGGTCGTCGCCTACCAGCTGGGTCTTCTCGCCGATCTTGTCGGTGAGGATTTTCCAGCCAGCCCAGTCGGACTCGTCCAGACCGTCTTCGATGGAGATGATCGGGTAACGCTCGGTCAGACCTTTCAGGTAGTCGGCGAAACCTTCAGCGGTGAACACCTGGCCTTCGCCGGACAGGTTGTACTTGCCATCTTCGTAGAATTCGCTGGCCGCGCAGTCCAGGGCCAGGGTCACATCGGTGCCCAGCTTGTAACCGGCGTTGGCGACAGCTTCGGAGATCACTTTCAAAGCGTCTTCGTTGGAGGCCAGGTTCGGTGCGAAACCACCTTCGTCACCGACGGCAGTGCTCAGGCCACGAGCCTTCAGAACGGCTTTGAGGTGATGGAAAATCTCGGTGCCCATGCGCAGACCTTCCGAGAAAGACTTGGCGCCTACTGGCTGAACCATGAATTCCTGGATGTCGACGTTGTTATCGGCGTGCTCGCCACCGTTGATGATGTTCATCATCGGAACCGGCATCGAGTACACACCCGGAGTGCCGTTCAGGTTGGCGATGTGCGCGTACAGCGGCAGATCCTGGTCCTGTGCTGCTGCCTTGGCCGCGGCCAGGGAAACGGCGAGGATCGCGTTGGCGCCCAGGGTCGCTTTGTTTTCGGTGCCGTCGAGCTTGATCATCGCGTGATCCAGCGCTTTCTGGTCGCTTGGGTCTGTACCCAGCAACAGATCGCGGATCGGACCGTTGATGTTGGCGACAGCTTTCAGAACACCTTTGCCCAGGTAACGGCTCTTGTCGCCATCACGCAGCTCGAGTGCTTCACGCGAGCCAGTGGAAGCACCGGATGGCGCGCAAGCGCTGCCGATGATGCCGTTATCGAGAAGCACGTCTGCTTCCACAGTGGGATTGCCACGGGAGTCGAGAACTTCACGACCTTTGATGTCGACGATTTTTGCCATTGTTGTAAACACTCCAAAGTTGACGAAAACGACACAGCTGATGGAAATCTTTTATCGTCGGCAAGCGACTGACAGCGGGCAGGCTTGCGGACGATAAGGCTCAAGCCCGAGGGCTTGAGCCTTAAACCGTGCGGTACTTTACCGGAGAAATGAGGTTTACGCGGTTTCTACCGTCGGAAAACTCTTCACCAGTTCGTCCAGTGCTTTGAGCTGGGCCAGGAAGGGTTCCAGTTTGTCCAGACGCAAGGCACAAGGGCCGTCGCATTTGGCATTGTCCGGGTCCGGGTGCGCTTCGAGGAACAGACCAGCCAGCGACTGGCTCATGCCGGCCTTGGCCAGGTCGGTGACCTGGGCACGACGACCGCCAGCGGAATCGGAGCGACCGCCAGGCATTTGCAGCGCATGGGTCACGTCGAAGAACACCGGGTATTCGAACTGCTTCATGATGCCGAAGCCAAGCATGTCGACCACCAGGTTGTTGTAGCCGAAGCTCGAACCACGCTCGCACAGGATCAACTGATCGTTACCGGCTTCTACGCACTTGTTCAGGATGTGTTTCATTTCCTGAGGCGCGAGGAACTGGGCTTTCTTGATGTTGATCACCGCGCCGGTCTTGGCCATCGCGACCACGAGGTCGGTCTGGCGCGACAGGAAGGCCGGCAATTGGATGATGTCGCAGACTTCAGCCACGACCGCGGCCTGATCAGGCTCGTGGACGTCGGTGATGACCGGCACGCCGAAGGCCTGCTTGATGTCCTGGAAAATCCGCATGCCCTCTTCCAGGCCGGGGCCACGGTAAGAGGTCACAGAAGAACGGTTCGCCTTGTCGAAACTGGCCTTGAACACGTAAGGGATACCGAGTTTCTCGGTCACCTTTACGTACTCTTCGCAGACCTGCATCGCCATGTCGCGGCTTTCCAGCACGTTCATGCCACCGAACAGAACCATTGGCTTGTCGTTGGCAATCTCGATATCGCCTACGCGGATGATCTTCTGCGCCATCAGGTTTACGCCTTCTTCTGGTGTTGAGCCAAAGCGGCTTTAACGAAACCGCTGAACAACGGGTGACCGTCGCGTGGTGTCGAGGTGAACTCAGGGTGGAACTGGCAAGCGACGAACCATGGATGATCCGGCGCTTCGACCACTTCAACCAGCGCGCCATCACCGGAGCGACCGGTGATTTTCAGGCCAGCCTCAATGATCTGCGGCAGCAGGTTGTTGTTCACTTCGTAGCGATGACGGTGACGCTCGACGATCACGTCCTTGGCGTAGCAATCGTGCACCAGGGAACTTGCCTCAAGCAGGCATTCCTGAGCGCCAAGGCGCATGGTGCCGCCCAGATCGGACGTTTCGGTACGGGTTTCGACCGCGCCGGTGGCATCTTCCCACTCGGTGATCAGCCCCACTACCGGGTGACCGCTGGTGCGATCGAACTCGGTGGAGTTGGCGTCTTTCCAGCCCATGACGTTACGAGCGAACTCGATCACCGCCACTTGCATGCCCAGGCAGATGCCCAGGTACGGAATCTTGTTTTCGCGAGCGTATTGAACGGCAGTGATCTTGCCTTCAACGCCACGCAGACCGAAGCCGCCTGGCACCAGAATCGCGTCGACACCTTCCAGCAGCGCAGTGCCCTGGTTTTCGATGTCTTCGGAATCGATGTAGCGCAGGTTGACCTTGGTGCGGTTGCTGATGCCCGCGTGACTCATCGCTTCGATCAGCGACTTGTAGGCGTCCAGCAGTTCCATGTACTTGCCGACCATGGCGATGGTGACTTCGTGCTCAGGGTTGAGCTTGGCATCGACCACGGCTTCCCACTCGGACAGATCGGCGCTGTCGCATTGCAGGCCGAAACGCTCGACAACGAAATCATCCAGGCCCTGGGAATGCAGAATGCCCGGGATCTTGTAGATGGTGTCGGCGTCTTCCAGCGCGATCACAGCACGTTCTTCAACGTTGGTGAACTGCGCGATCTTGCGACGCGAAGAGATGTCGATCGGGTGATCGGAGCGGCATACCAGCACGTCTGGCTGCAGGCCAATGGAACGCAGTTCCTTGACCGAGTGCTGAGTCGGCTTGGTTTTGGTTTCGCCGGCGGTGGCGATGTACGGCACCAGCGTCAGGTGCATCAGCATCGCGCGCTTGGCGCCGACTTCGAAACGCAATTGACGGATCGCTTCGAGGAACGGTTGCGATTCGATGTCACCCACGGTGCCACCGATCTCGACCATGGCCACGTCGGCATCGCCGGCGCCCTTGATGATCCGGCGCTTGATTTCGTCGGTGATGTGCGGGATCACCTGAATGGTTGCGCCCAGGTAATCACCACGGCGCTCTTTGCGCAGGACGTGTTCGTAGACACGGCCAGTGGTGAAGTTGTTGTTCTGGGTCATGGTCGTGCGGATGAACCGCTCGTAGTGGCCCAGGTCCAGGTCGGTCTCGGCGCCGTCGTGGGTGACGAACACTTCACCGTGCTGGAACGGGCTCATGGTGCCCGGGTCAACGTTGATGTACGGGTCCAGCTTCAGCATGGTGACCTTAAGTCCCCGCGCCTCCAGGATGGCCGCCAATGAAGCCGAGGCAATGCCTTTCCCCAATGAAGAAACAACACCGCCCGTGACGAATATGTAGCGCGTCATGAAAAACCCTAGAAGTCTGCGTTAAAGCGGTCCGAGCCGCCGGGGAAAGCGAAGGAAGGCCGAAGCCCCCGATCACCTGCATTAATCACAGTGCATCTTTCAAAAAAACCGCCGCGTTGGGACAGACCGGTAGATGAAACACCGGAAGGTTGCTCGCTACACATTTTTTGGAATCGCCCAGCAAAGACTGCTTGGTAATCGGCAACTCCTGCGATTCAGGCGAATCCACAGAAGTTGTATCAAGAAGGGAGCGTAGTCTACCGGAAAGCCCCTTTCAGCTCAAACCTTGATCTTCGATCTGCGGCTGCCAATGCAAAGTCCAGCCACCCTGCTCATCGCCATTTAGTCCCCGCAGGTTCGCCACCGCCAGCAATTGCTGGCCTCTGTAGACCAGCGGCAATCTGCCACGGACGAAGCCCGGCACACCGATCTCGTTGAGTAAACGCTTCAAGTCACGGTGGCCGCGATCGGAAAAATTCATGACCTCACCGCCCTCACGATAGCGGATTTTCAGCGGGCCATCGGGGACCTGACCGGTGAGTGTGAGTACGCCGTTATCCGGCAAAGCCAGCGCTACCGAGGGATCAGCCCAATCCAGCGGGGATGACGGAGTGCGCAGCCAACTTCCTGAGAGCCACCAGAGACGCCCACCCGCGCGATGCAATTCACCCGCCGCCAGTCGCCAGACCGGACGCGCATCGGCGGTCGCATCGCGCAAATTTTCCCAACCCGACCAATGGTCACTGTCAGGCATAGTCGTCAGCGGTTTGAGCCAATGACTTAGGGCGTTGCGCTGACGCGCATCAGACAGTTTTTCCAGTGGTGCCAGCTCCAGCGACGGCAAACCCAGCCAATCGAAATCGCTGACAGTGGTGGCGTGGGCCAGATCGATTTGCGCCAATTCGTCGAGCAGCCCCTGCGCTTCACTCAGATGCGCAGCGCTGCGGGCCATGGTCGCCATTGCTTGTGGCCAGCGTTGGATCAACACGGGGAACACTCGATGACGCAGGTAATTGCGCGAGAACTGTTGGTCCTGGTTCGAAGGATCTTCGATCCAGCTCAACTGATATTCGGTCGCGTAGGCCTCAAGCTCGGCGCGAGTGACGTCAAGCAAGGGTCGCAGCAGATGCCCCCGGCCCAAAGGACGCTCGCTCGGCATCCCCGACAAGCCTCTCACCCCTGCCCCACGCATCAGCCGGAACAACAGGGTTTCCGCCTGATCGTCACGGTGTTGGCCAGTGAGCAACACTTCACCAGCATGAGTCGCCGCGATGAAGGCGCCATAACGCGCATCCCGGGCCGCACGCTCAAGGCTGGCGCCGGGCTCAACCTGAACACGCACGACCTCTAGCGGCACGCCCAACGCATCACAGACCGACTGGCAATGTTCCGGCCACGCATCAGCCGCAGCCTGGAGGCCGTGGTGGACATGGATGGCAGTCAGTGCCGGCAGGGATTGGTTTTTTGCGAGATGGGCGAGCAGGTGCACCAGGACGGTGGAGTCGAGACCACCGGAGAACGCGATGCGCCAGGTTGTAGCGTTGCGCCACAGAGCCAGATTCAGGAGAAGCTTGGCTGGCAGATCAATCTTCTTAGGGCTCATAGACATCAGTCGCTTCACATAGACCCACTGTGGGAGCGAGCCTGCTCGCGAAGGCTGCTTAACACTCAACATATTTGTTGATTGTTATACCGCAATCGCGAGCAGGCTCGCTCCCACATTGGTTTTGCGTCGTTTGCCCAAGCAGTCAGATCAGAGACCGTAGCTCATCAGACGCTCGTAACGACGGGCCAACAGCGCGTCGTTGTCGAACTTCTTCAGCATCGCCAATTGCGAGCTCAGCTCGGCACGGATCGAAGCCGCCGCAGCAGCCGGATCACGATGAGCGCCGCCCAACGGCTCGCTGATCACTTTATCGACAATGCCCAGGCCCTTCAGACGCTCGGCAGTGATGCCCATGGCTTCAGCCGCATCCGGGGCCTTCTCGGAAGTTTTCCACAGAATCGAGGCGCAACCTTCCGGCGAAATCACCGCGTAGGTCGAGTATTGCAGCATGTTCAGCTGATCGCAGACGCCGATCGCCAGTGCACCACCGGAACCACCCTCACCGATCACGGTGGCGATGATTGGGGTTTTCAGGCGAGCCATGACACGCAGGTTCCAGGCAATCGCTTCGCTCTGGTTGCGCTCTTCGGCGTCGATGCCAGGGTAAGCACCCGGGGTGTCGATGAAGGTCAGGATCGGCATTTTGAAACGCTCGGCCATTTCCATCAGACGGCATGCCTTGCGGTAGCCTTCCGGACGTGGCATGCCGAAGTTGCGGCGAACCTTCTCGCGCACTTCGCGGCCCTTCTGGTGGCCGATGATCATCACCGGCTGGTCGTCCAGACGGGCAATACCACCAACGATGGCAGCGTCGTCGGAGAAATGACGGTCGCCGTGCAGTTCGTCGAACTCGGTGAAGATGTGTTCGATGTAATCCAGGGTGTACGGGCGACGCGGATGACGTGCCAGACGAGCGATCTGCCAGCTGGTCAGCTTGCCGAAGATGTCTTCGGTCAGCGTGCTGCTCTTGTCCTGCAGGCGGGAAATCTCATCGCCGATATTCAGCGAATTGTCATTACCGACCAAGCGCAACTCTTCGATCTTGGCTTGCAGGTCGGCAATCGGCTGTTCGAAATCTAGAAAATTCGGGTTCATAGGCGTCCGTCTAGGGTCGCGTCCAAGAGAGCTTGGGCCGGCCGGTTGTCTATTCGCGCCCTACCTTAAGGGACAGGCGCGTTCAGGTCGAGATTAAAAATTCGGGTCGGGATCAGGCGCGTTCCAATGGTAAAGAATGGCACCTGACCGTCAACGGTATTGGAGGAAGACGTTGTCTCGCCCGAACTGGTCACGCAAGGCTTGAATCAAGGCATCCGCCGGGTCGATCCGCCAGGTCTCGCCGAACTGCAACAAGGCCTTCGCATCAGGGCTGGTGTACTCCATGGTGATCGGGCACGCGCCGCGATGGCGCTTGAACAACTCACCCAGCCAGCGTAGCTGATCGCCTTTCAAATCCTTGGTCTGCAACTTCAGGCGCAGGCTTTCGGCCAGGTTGGTGCGCGCATCTTCCATGCTCATCACCCGCTTGACCCGCAACCGCAGGCCGCCGGAGAAGTCGTCGTTACTGACTTCGCCTTCGACCACCACCATCGCGTCGGTCTGCAACAGCGACTGCGCAGAATGGAAGGCGTCGGCGAACAGCGAGGCTTCGATCCGCCCGGAGCGGTCGTCGAGGGTGATGAAACCCATCTTGTCGCCCTTTTTGTTCTTCATCACTCGCAGGGCGATGATCATGCCCGCGACCGTCTGGGTATCGCGAGCCGGCTTCAGGTCGATGATGCGCTGACGGGCGAAGCGACGGATCTCGCCTTCGTATTCGTCGATCGGGTGACCGGTGAGGTACAGGCCCAGGGTATCTTTCTCCCCTTTCAGGCGTTCCTTGAGGGTCAGTTCTTTAGCTTTGCGGTGATTGGCGTAGACATCGGCGTCCTCCTCGACGAACAGGCCGCCAAACAGGTCGGCGTGGCCGCTGTCGTGGGTGCGAGCGGTTTGTTCGGCGGCCTTGATCGCCCCTTCCATTGCCGTCAGCAACACTGCGCGGTTTTGGTCGATGTTGGCTTGATAAGCTTTCGGTTCGTCATGGAAAAACGGCCCCAGACGATCCAGCGCACCGCTGCGGATCAAACCGTCCAGGGTGCGCTTGTTTATACGTTTGAGATCGACACGGGCGCAGAAATCGAACAGATCCGTGAACGGACCGTCCTGACGCGCTTCAGTGATCGCTTCCACCGGACCTTCGCCCACACCCTTGATCGCGCCCAGCCCGTAAATAATCCGGCCTTCTTCGTTCACCGTAAACTTGAACTCGGAGGTGTTCACGTCCGGTGCGTCGAGGCGCAGCTTCATGGTCCGCACTTCTTCGATCAAGGTCACGACCTTGTCGGTGTTGTGCATATCCGCCGACAGTACCGCAGCCATGAACGGCGCCGGGTAGTGGGCTTTCAGCCACGCGGTCTGGTATGACACCAGGCCATAGGCGGCGGAGTGGGATTTGTTGAAGCCATAACCGGCGAATTTTTCTACCAGGTCGAAGATGTTACCGGCCAGGTCGGCGTCGATATTGTTGGTGGCGCAACCTTCAATGAAACCGCCGCGCTGCTTGGCCATTTCTTCGGGTTTTTTCTTACCCATGGCTCGACGCAGCATGTCCGCGCCGCCGAGGGTGTAACCGGCCATGACCTGGGCAATCTGCATCACCTGTTCCTGATACAGGATGATGCCGTAAGTCGGCGCCAGGACGGGCTTGAGGCCTTCGTACTGGTAATCCGAGTGCGGGTACGCGAGTTCCGCGCGACCGTGCTTACGGTTGATGAAGTCGTCCACCATGCCCGATTGCAGCGGGCCCGGACGGAACAGGGCCACCAGTGCGATCAAGTCTTCCAGGCAGTCGGGCTTGAGCTTTTTGATCAGCTCTTTCATGCCGCGCGACTCAAGCTGGAACACCGCAGTGGTCTCGGCTTTTTGCAGCAGCGTATAAGTCGGTTTGTCGTCCAGCGGGATGAACGCGATGTCCAGTGGCGGTTCGTTGACCTTGGCGCGGTCGCGGTTGATGGTTTTCAGCGCCCAGTCGATGATCGTCAGGGTCCGCAGACCGAGGAAGTCGAACTTCACCAGACCGGCAGCCTCGACGTCGTCCTTGTCGAACTGGGTTACCAGGCCGTCGCCCGCTTCGTCGCAATAGATCGGCGAGAAGTCGGTCAGCTTGGTCGGCGCGATTACCACACCACCGGCGTGCTTGCCGACGTTACGCACAACGCCTTCGAGCTTGCGCGCCATGTCCCAGATTTCCGCAGCCTCTTCATCGACCTTGATGAAGTCGCGCAGGATTTCTTCCTGCTCGTAGGCCTTTTCCAGGGTCATGCCGACTTCGAACGGAATCATCTTCGACAGACGATCCGCCAGGCCATAGGACTTGCCCTGCACCCGCGCCACGTCACGGACCACCGCTTTCGCCGCCATGGAACCGAAGGTGATGATCTGGCTAACCGCGTTACGGCCGTATTTCTCGGCCACGTATTCGATCACCCGATCACGGCCATCCATGCAGAAGTCGACGTCGAAGTCGGGCATGGAAACCCGTTCCGGGTTAAGGAAACGTTCGAACAGCAGGTCATATTCCAGTGGGTCGAGGTCAGTGATCTTCTGCACATAGGCGACCAGCGACCCGGCACCCGACCCACGGCCAGGACCAACCGGTACGCCGTTGTTCTTGGCCCACTGGATAAAGTCCATCACGATCAGGAAGTAGCCGGGAAAGCCCATCTGGATGATGATATCCAGCTCGAAATTCAGCCGATCGACATAGACCTGACGCTTGGCTTCGTAGTCTTCGGTGGTGTCCTTGGGCAGCAGTACGCTAAGGCGCTCTTCCAGACCATCGAAGGAAACCTTGCGGAAATACTCGTCGATGGTCATGCCGTCGGGAATCGGGAAGTTGGGCAGGAAGTGCTTGCCCAGCTTCACTTCGATGTTGCAGCGCTTGGCGATTTCGACGGTATTTTCCAGCGCCTCGGGCAAGTCGCTGAACAGCTCGGCCATTTCCTCGGCACTTTTAAGGTATTGCTGATCGCTGTAATTCTTCGAACGCCGCGGATCGTCGAGGGCACGGCCCTCACCGATACAAACGCGAGTTTCGTGAGCTTCGAAATCTTCCTGCTTGATGAAACGCACGTCGTTGGTCGCCACCAGCGGCGCGCCGATTTTCGCCGCCAGGGCCACGGCGCCGTGTAGCTGCTCTTCGTCATTGGGACGATTGGTGCGCTGGATTTCCAGATAGAAACGATCCGGGAACACCGTCATCCATTCGCGAGCCAGGGTTTCGGCTTCGTCCGGGTTGCCGCTGAGCATGGCCAGACCGATTTCACCCTCTTTCGCCGCCGACAGCATGATCAAGCCTTCGCTGGCTTCGGCCACCCACTCGCGCTCGATGATGATCGAGCCATTGCGCTGGCCATCGATGAAACCGCGGGAGATCAGTTCGGTGAGGTTGCGATAACCCACGGCATTCATCGCCAGCAGGCTGATCCGGCTCAAGGGGTTGTCCGGATCCTTGTTCGACAGCCACAGGTCGGCGCCGCAGATCGGCTTGATCCCCGCACCCATGGCAGCTTTATAGAATTTGACCAGGGAACACATGTTGTTCTGGTCCGTGACCGCCACGGCAGGCATGTTCATGCCGACCAGGGTCTTGACCAGCGGTTTGATCCGCACCAGACCGTCGACCAGGGAATATTCAGTGTGCAGGCGTAGATGAACGAATGAAGCCGGCATAGTGATCCTGTCTAGAAACTAGAAACGTGGAGACAACAAGGCCCGGATTGTACCGGGCCTTGAGTAAAACATCAGCCTTGCGACTAACTCTCGATCAGGTTTTCCCGCGCTTCATACGCCAAGCGTACCGGGGCGAACGAGCGGCGATGAATGGGGGTCGGCCCCAAGCGGGCCAGCGCTTCCAGATGTACGGGTGTCGGGTAGCCCTTATGGCCTCCGATCCCGTAACCCGGATAAATCAGTTCGAACGCCGCCATTTCGCGATCACGGCTGACCTTGGCCAGAATCGAGGCGGCAGCAATGGCCGGTACCTTGCCATCGCCCTGGATCACCGCTTCGGCGCGCATCGAGAGCTTCGGGCAACGGTTGCCGTCGATCATCGCCAGTTTCGGCTGGATGTGCAGCCCCTCGACCGCGCGCTGCATGGCCAGCATGGTGGCGTGAAGAATGTTCAGCTCGTCGATTTCTTCTACTTCAGCGCGAGCGACATACCAGCTCAGGGCTTTTTCGCAGATTTCGTCGTAAAGCGCCTCACGGCGGGCTTCGGTGAGTTTCTTCGAATCGTTGAGGCCGAGAATCGGCCGGCTCGGGTCGAGGATCACCGCCGCCGTCACCACGGCACCACACAGCGGGCCGCGACCGACTTCATCAACACCCGCCACCAGATCTACAACTTCATCGACCAGCATAAAATCCAGGCCCAGCTGTTTGCTTGCTTTGCTCATTATGCTCTGCCAATCAGGTTCAGTACCGCGTCCGCTGCCTGATTGGAGGCGTCCAAGCGCAGGGTTCGGTGGATTTCGTCAAAGCCTCGGGTCTGCTCCTGGCCACCTTCGATCAGTGGCGACAGGGTTTGGGCCAAAGCTTCGACCGTCGCATCGTCCTGCAACAACTCCGGCACCAGCAAACGCTGGGCCAGCAGATTCGGCAACGAGACGTAGGGACTCTTCACCATCCGTTTGAGAATCCAGAACGTCAGCGGTGCCAGGCGATAAGCGACCACCATCGGCCGCTTGTACAGCAATGCTTCCAGCGTAGCCGTTCCCGAAGCGATCAACACCGCGTCGCAGGCCGCCAGGGCCAGATGGGATTTGCCATCGAGCAATGTCAGCGGCAGATCGCGACCGGCCAGCAGTTCTTCAAGCTGGGCCCGGCGCTCCGGGCTCGCGCACGGCATGATGAACCGCACGCCAGGACGCATGGCCCGCAAGCGCTGAGCTGTGTCGAGGAACAGCGCGCCGAGGCGCCCGACTTCACCGCCCCGGCTGCCCGGCATCAGGGCGACCAGCGGCCCGTCCGGCAAACCGAGCTCGGCTCGCGCGGCGGCGCGATCGGCCTCAAGCGGAATCGCATCGGCCAGGGAATGCCCGACAAACCGCACCGGCACGCCCTTCTCTTCATAGAATTTAGCTTCGAACGGGAACAGGGTCAGCATCAGGTCGCAACCTTCGCGAATCTTCAGCACCCGCTTCTGCCGCCAGGCCCAGACTGACGGGCTGACGTAATGCACGGTCTTGATACCGGCCTGACGCAGCTTGAGTTCGATATTGAGGTTGAAGTCCGGGGCATCGATACCGATGAACACGTCCGGCTTCTCGGCGATCAGGTCCGCGATCAGTTTCTTGCGGCGTGCCAACAGCTCGCGCAAACGACCCAGCACCTCCACCAAACCCATGACAGAAAGGCGTTCCATCGGGAAATACGACGTCAAGCCTTCGGCTTGCATCAGCGGACCGCCGACACCGATGAACTCGACTGCCGGATGCCGGGCCTTGAGCGCGCGCATGAGACCCGCGCCCAGAATGTCACCGGAAGCCTCTCCCGCCACCAGCGCAATACGCAGATTGGCCATGATTAGCGCGTGATGCCGCGGGTCGAAGACTGGATGGAATCGCGGAATACCGCAACTTCCGGGAACTGCAGCGAAGGTTCGGCCAGCTCGACGAGCGCCTGCTCGACCGTCAGGCCCTGGCGGTAAACCACCTTATAGGCACGACGCAGCGCGTGGATCGCATCTTCGCTGAAACCGCGACGGCGCATGCCTTCGAAATTCATGCTGCGGGCTTCGGCCGGGTTGCCGAACACCGTGACGTAGGCTGGAACGTCCTTGCCAATGGCGGTGCCCATGCCGGAAAAGCTGTGGGCGCCGATGTGGCAATACTGATGAACCAGGGTAAAACCGGACAGGATCGCCCAGTCCTCGACGTGCACATGGCCCGCCAACGCAGTGTTGTTGACCAGAATGCAGTGATTGCCGATGACGCTATCGTGACCGATGTGGGCATAGGCCATGATCAGGTTGTGATCGCCCAGGGTCGTTTCCGAACGGTCCTGAACGGTGCCACGGTGAATCGTCACGCCTTCGCGGATGACGTTGTGGTCACCGATGACCAGACGGGTTTCTTCGCCCTTGTATTTCAAATCGGGCGTGTCCTCGCCTACCGAAGAAAACTGGTAGATGCGGTTGTGCTTACCGATTCGGGTCGGGCCCTTGAGAATCACATGCGGCCCGATTACTGTTCCCTCGCCGATTTCCACACCTGCGCCGATGATCGACCAAGGGCCGACTTCGACGTCGTCGGCCAGAACGGCCGTCGGATCGATGATTGCGCGAGGGTCAATCAAACTCATAGTTTGCGTTCCGCGCAGATGATTTCAGCGGAGCAGACTGGCTTGCCATCGACCGAAGCCTGGCATTCGAACTTCCAGATCTGACGCTTGCAGCTGATGAACTTGGCTTCAAGGATCAGTTGATCGCCCGGCAGCACTGGCTGACGGAAGCGCAGTTTGTCGGAGCCGACGAAGTAGTAAAGGGTACCGTCGGCGGGTTTCACGTCGAGCATTTTGAAACCAAGGATCCCGGCAGCCTGAGCCATCGCTTCGATGATCAATACGCCCGGCATGATTGGATGCGCAGGGAAGTGACCATTGAAGAACGGTTCGTTGATGCTGACATTCTTGTAGGCGCGAATGCGCTTGCCTTCCACATCCAGATCCACGACCCGGTCCACCAGCAGGAACGGGTAACGGTGAGGCAGGTATTCGCGAATCTCGTTGATGTCCATCATTTCGGGGGGAAGCCTATGTAAAGATTGGGAGCGCGCGACTGACGCGCACTCCTCTAGCAAATCAAGGAGGCAGTCTAGCGGCTGTGCACACTTGATATGGAAATGGTATCAGCCATCTGATGAAGCATTACCGCCAGGGGTCACGTCCCCTACACGCTTTTCCAGCTGTCGCAGACGTCGCGCGATGTCATCGAGCTGACGAATACGTGCCGCGCTTTTGCGCCATTCGGCCGCCGGTTGCATCGCCGTACCGGAAGAATAGGAACCCGGCTCGGTAATCGAGTGGGTCACCATGGTCATCCCGGTCAGGAAAACGTTGTCGCAAATCTCGATATGCCCCACCAGCCCTACGCCACCGGCAAGCATGCAATGCTTGCCGATTTTGGTGCTGCCGGAAATTCCCACGCACGCAGCCATGGCGGTGTGGTCACCGACCTGAACGTTGTGGGCAATCTGGATCTGGTTGTCGAGCTTCACACCATTACCAATGACGGTATCGGCCAGCGCACCGCGATCAATAGCGGTATTTACGCCTATTTCCACGTCATCACCGATCGAGACGCCACCGATCTGGGCGATCTTCTGCCAGACACCTTTCTCGTTGGCAAAACCGAAGCCTTCACCACCGAGCACGGCACCGGATTGAATCACCACCCGTTTGCCAATGCGCACGTCGTGATACAGCGTGACGCGTGGGGCCAACCAGCCACCCTCGCCAATTTCGCTGCGCGCACCGATGAAGCAATGAGCCCCAACGGTCACGCCTGCGCCAATACGCGCTGCACTTTCGATGACCGCAAAGGCACCGATGCTCGCCGCCGGATCGACCACAGCATCCGCTGCCACCACCGCTGTCGGATGAATACCGGCAGGCGCCTTGGGCTTGGGATCGAACAGGTGAGAAATTCGCGCATAGGCCAGATACGGATCAGGTACCACCAGTGCATCACCGGCGAAACCCTCAGCATCAGCGGCCTTCAGCAATACAGCCGCGGCCTGACTGTCAGCCAGGTATTTACGGTATTGAGGATTTGCCAGAAAGCTCAACTGAGCTGGGCCAGCCTCTTGCAAAGTGGCTAGCCCAGTAATTTCCTTGTTCGGGTCGCCACGTAAGGTGGCGCCGAGGAACTCGGCCAGCTGGCCGAGCTTTATAGTCGCTGTCATGGGTTACTTCAGCTGATTCATGCGCTCGATAACCTGGCGAGTGATGTCGTACTGAGGTTTGACATCAATCACTGCGCCACGCTCGAAGACCAGGTCATAAGCACCTTTCTTGATGACTTCTTCCACAGCGCTGTCCAGTTTCGGCTTCAGCTGCTTCAGCATTTCACGGTCGGCAACGGCTTTGGCTTCGTTCAATTCCTTGGACTGGAACTGGAAATCACGGGCTTTTTGCTTGAACTCAAGCTCCAGACGTTCACGTTCGCCTTGCTGCATCTTGTCGCCACCGGCCATCAGACGGTCCTGGATACCCTTGGCGCTGCTTTCCAGGCTCTTGAGCTTGGTCAGTTGCGGGCCGAACTTTTTCTCGGCATCCACGGCGTATTTCTTTGCCGCGTCGGATTCCAGCAGCGCCATCTGATAGTTCAGAACGGCGATCTTCATGTCGGCAAAAGCCGGACCTGCAACCAGTACGGTCGCCAGGAGAACCAATTGAGTCAACTTACGCACGATGCACTCCTACAAAATCCATTGTCGTTATCTTGGGTCAGACGCTTAGAACGTCTGGCCGAGGGAGAATTGGAACACTTGAGTCTCGGCATTGCTGTCCGGTTTCTTGACTGGCATCGCCAAGGCGAAGCTCAACGGACCAAGGGCGGTAACCCATGTCACACCGACACCCACCGAACTGGCCATATTGCTCAGGCTGACGTCGTTACACTGAGTATTGGACTTCGAACCATCGGCGTTAGTGCTCTGCTTGCAACTCGAATCGAACACATTACCCACGTCCCAGAATACCGACGTGCGCAAGGAACGCTGATCTTTCACGAACGGCAGCGGGAACAGAACTTCTACACCACCCTGAATCAGGACGTTACCACCAAACGGTAGTGGATCCTGGTCCGGGTCGACGGAGGTCCCAGGGTTCACGCCCCGGCTCGGCGTACTACGAGGCCCCAGAGTACTGTCCTTGAAGCCACGAACCGAGTTGAAACCACCAGCGTAGTAGTTTTCATAGAACGGCAAGCCATCGGTCGAACCATAACCATCGCCATAACCCAGTTCGGTGTGGAGACGCATGGTGTAGTTTTCAGACAACGGCTGGAACAATTGACCGCGGTAATCGAGCTTGAAGAACGACAAGTCGCTGCCCGGCGTCGTGGCTTCCGCGGTCAAGCTCTGGGAGTGACCACGGGTCGCCAGTACACCTTTGTTCAAGGTGGATTCAGACCAACCAGCCGATGCCTTGAAGTTGAGGTACTGATCACCTTCCTGGTTAACGAAGTCGAAAATTTCGTCGACGGTGTAAAGACCAGTCTTGATCTTGTCTTGTTGTGCAGACAGACCGAAGGTCAGACGCGAAGTCTCGCTTATCGGGTAGCCGACGCTTACGCCAGCACCCAGGCTGTCTACCGCGTAGCTTGCAACGTTGACATCGAGGTCTTTGTAGTCAGTGGTGCGATAGAAAGCGTTGTAACCCAGGCTCACACCGTCAGCAGTCCAGTACGGATCGACATAACCGAAGTTATAGCGGCTCTGGTATTGACTGCGGGTCAAACCGATACTGACCTTGTTACCGGTACCCAGGAAGTTGTTCTGGGTGATCGAACCACCAAGGATCAAACCGGCGCTCTGGGCAAAACCGACGCTGGCGGTAATCGAACCGGAAGCCTGCTCTTCAACGCTGTAGTTCACATCAACCTGGTCATCGACACCAGGGACGGCCGGTGTTTCAACGTTGACTTCCTTGAAGAAGCCCAGACGTTCCAGACGAGTCTTGGACTGGTCGATCAGGTAGGTCGAAGCCCAGCCGCCTTCCATCTGACGCATTTCACGGCGCAGCACTTCGTCTTCGGACTTGGTGTTGCCACGGAAGTTAATGCGGTTCACGTAAGCACGCTTGCCCGGATCGACAGCGAATGTGATGTCGACGGTGTGGTCGTCATCGTGAGGCTGGGGCACGCCGTTGACGTTGGCGAAGGTGTAACCCTCGTTACCCAGACGACGGGTGATCAGTTCGGACGTGGTGGTCATCAGCTTGCGCGAGAATACCTGGCCCTTCTGAACCAGCAGCAGGGATTTGACCTGGTCTTCAGGGACTTTCAGGTCACCGCTGAGCTTGACGTCACGAACGGTGTACTTCTCGCCTTCGTTGACGTTGACGGTGATATAGACGTGTTTCTTGTCCGGGGTGATGGACACCTGGGTCGAAGCGATATCCATATTGATATAGCCGCGATCCAGATAGTAGGAACGCAGACGCTCCAGGTCACCGGAGAGTTTTTCACGGGCGTACTTGTCATCGTTCTTGAAGAACGACAACCAGTTGCTGGTCTTGAGTTCGAACAGGTCGATCAGGTCTTCATCGGGGAAGACCGTGTTGCCCACCACGTTGATGTGCTGGATGGCCGCAACGGTGCCTTCGTTGATGTTGACCTTCAGGGCAACGCGGTTACGCGGCTGCGGCACCACTTCGGTGTCGACGGTAGCCGAGTAACGGCCCTGGGCGACGTATTGTCGCTGCAGTTCGTTACGTACACCTTCGAGGGTGGCACGCTGGAAGATCTCGCCTTCAGCCAGACCGGATTGTTTGAGGCCCTTCATCAGGTCTTCAGTGGAGATCGCCTTGTTACCCTCGATCTCGATACTGGCGACCGACGGACGCTCGACTACAGTGATGACAAGGACGTTGCCATCGCGACCCAGCTGGATATCTTGAAAGAACCCGGTCTTGAACAATGCACGAGTGGATTCCACCAGGCGACGATCATCCGCCTGTTCGCCGACGTTTAACGGCAAAGCACCAAAGACGCTACCCGCGGAGACCCGCTGGAGGCCATTGACGCGAATATCAGAGATAGTGAAGGACTCGGCGTGAACTTCGGCGATCATCAATACGGTGAGAACCGCAGTTAGCAGCAGACGTTTCATGAAGTCCTTTCTTATTCCAACTGGCAATAAAAACTGCCGCAAAATGCGGCAGATTCGCAATTCAGCGAAGCGTTACAGTCGACCCAGATCATTGACCAGAGCAAGCAACATCACCCCGACCACCAAACTGATACCGATCTGTATCCCCCAACCTTGCACCCGATCCGACAAGGGACGACCACGCGCCCACTCAATCAGATAAAACAACAAATGCCCCCCATCCAGTACAGGAATGGGCAACAAATTCAGAACCCCCAGGCTAATACTCAGATAAGCAAGGAAATTCAGGAAATCAGCAATGCCCGACTGGGCAGAAGCGCCCGCCACTTTAGCAATGGTTATCGGTCCACTCAAGTTTTTTACCGAGAGCTCGCCGAACAACATTTTCTTGAGCGAATCGAGGGTCAGTACACTCATGGTCCAGGTACGTCGGGCACCCTCGCCAATCGCGGCTATCGGACCGTAACTGACTTCGCGCATCATCTCTGGCGGCCACTCGACCGCTTTTACCCCAGCCCCCAGATAACCACTGGGCGCCTTGCTCTCGCCACGAGCGGCCAACGTCACAGGGACGTCGATTTGAGCACCATCGCGTTCGACGCGCAGCATGATTTTGGTATCCGGATGCATACGGACGATGTCGACTACCTGTTGCCAGTCGTCCAGCGCCTTGCCGTCAAGGGCCAACAAACGGTCACCCGCCTTCAGACCCGCAGCCTTCGCCGGCCCTTTCGGATCAAATTCGGCCAGGACCGGCGGCAACGCCGGACGCCAGGGACGAATACCCAGCGAGCGAATCGGATCCGGCTCGTCAGCGCCCTTGAGCCACTTGTCCAGCATCAGCTCACGGGGCGAATCCGCTGTGGAGCCCTGCTCGCGAACCAGTAATAGCAAGGGACCGCTCTCGCCGAGACGACGGACAAGTTGCAGATTCACAGCGGCCCAGCCAGAGGTTGGCTCGCCGTCGATGGCCATAATTTCCTGACCCGGGCTCAAACCTGCCTTGGCGGCGATACTCCCGGACTCGACCGCACCGATAACCGGCCGCACCTGCTCGCTGCCCAGCATTGCCAGCGCCCAGAAAAACACCATCGCCAATAGAAAGTTGGCGATCGGACCGGCCGCCACGATGGCAACGCGTTGACGGACAGATTTGCGATTGAAGGCTTGATCGAGCTGATCGGCCGGCACTTCGCCTTCACGCTCGTCGAGCATTTTCACGTAGCCACCCAGCGGGATGGCGGCGATCACGAATTCAGTGCCTTTGCTGTCGTGCCAGCGCAGCAGTGGCAAGCCGAAGCCCACGGAGAAACGCAGCACTTTGACCCCACAGCGACGTGCGACCCAGAAATGGCCGAATTCGTGGAAGGTGACCAGCACGCCCAGCGCTACCAGGGTGCCGACAATCATATAGAGCGCGCTCATCTACTTTCTCCGCAATCCTATCAGTGCTGCATGGGGCAACGTATTGCAGCACTTATCGCCCGTGACGGCTCAACCATTGCCCGGCCAGTACCCGTGCTTTCGCATCGGCCGTAAACACTGCCTCGAGATCATCTACAGCAACCACAGGCTCGAGGTTCAACACTTCCTCGATAATACTCGCGATTTCCAGGTAGCGAACCCGTCCGTCGAGAAAGGCCGCCACAGCCACCTCATTCGCCGCATTGAGCATGGCCGGCGCGCTGTTGCCAGCCTCGGCGGCTTGTCGTGCAAGTCGCAGGCAAGGGAAACGCTCTTCATCAGGCGCCTGGAAATCCAGGCGAGCGATGGCAAACAGGTCCAACGGCGCAACACCCGAGTCGATTCGCTCCGGCCAGGCCAGGGCATTGGCGATCGGCGTGCGCATGTCCGGATTGCCCAACTGCGCCAGCACCGAACCATCGACATAGTCGACCAGCGAATGAATCACGCTCTGCGGGTGAATCACCACTTCCACTTGAGAGGGCGTGGCGTCGAACAGCCAGCAGGCCTCGATCAGCTCGAGCCCTTTGTTCATCATGCTGGCCGAATCCACTGAAATCTTGCGCCCCATGGACCAGTTCGGGTGCGCACACGCTTGTTCGGGGGAAACATGCGCCAGTTCGGCCATGGGTGTCTGCCGGAACGGACCACCGGAGGCTGTCAGTAAAATCCGACGCACACCGACCGCGCCAAGCCCGCGAGCAAAATCCTGTGGCATGCACTGGAAAATCGCGTTGTGCTCACTGTCGATCGGCAGCAGTACCGAACCGCTTTTACGCACAGCCTGCATAAACAGCGCACCGGACATCACCAGCGCTTCTTTGTTGGCCAGAAGAATCTTCTTGCCGGCCTCGACCGCCGCCAGGGTCGGACGCAAGCCTGCCGCACCGACAATGGCCGCCATCACGGCATCGACTTCCGGATCGGAGGCGACCTGACACAGGCCCTCCTCCCCCACCAGAACGCGGGTCGACAGACCGGCCGCGCGCAAATCGTCCTGCAACCCTGGGGCAGCGCCAGCTTCCGGCACAACCGCGAAGCGCGGCGCATGGCGAACACACAGCGCCAGCAATTCACTCAAACGGGTGAAACCGCTCAAGGCGAAAACCTGATAACGCTCGGGATGACGGGCGATAACGTCGAGGGTGCTCAACCCTATCGAACCGGTCGCTCCCAGAACGGTAATCTGTTGCGGGCGGCTCATGCTGCCATCCACAGCAGTACGGCAAATACCGGAATCGCCGCCGTCAGGCTGTCGATACGGTCCAGAACGCCGCCGTGACCGGGCAGCAGATTACTGCTGTCCTTGATCCCCGACTGACGCTTGAACATGCTTTCGGTGAGGTCGCCCACGACCGAGATGAACACGATCACGGCAGCCCCGAACAGACCCATCAGTATTTGCGCGAAACTCCAGTCCCGCACCAAACCGACGATTGCCGTAATGATCAGACTCAGCAGCAAGCCGCCGTAGACGCCTTCCCAGCTCTTGCCAGGGCTGACCTGCGGCGCCAGCTTGCGCTTGCCAAAGGCCCGACCGGAAAAATACGCACCGATATCGGCGCCCCAGACCAGCACCATCACCGCCATGATCAGCCAGTTGCCCAAGGACTCCTGTTTAATCTGAATCAGACCTTGCCAGGCTGGCAGCAGAATCAACAAACCGATCACCAGTTTGCAGGCGGCACTGGCCCAGTGCTCACTGGACCGTGGGTAAGTCAGCACCAGATACGTGGCCACGCCCCACCAGAGCACCGAAGCGCCCAATACCCAAGGCGCGAGCCCCGGCAAGATGTGCATGACAAACAGCATCAACGCGACCACTGCCGCATAGGCAATGCGGATCAACGGGGCAGCGAAACCTGCCAGGCGCGCCCATTCCCATGCCCCGAGCGTCACCACCAGCCCGATGAACAGCGCAAAACCGGACCCTTCGAGCAGGAAAAACCCGCACAGGGCAATCGGCAGCAGAATCAGTGCCGTGATGATTCGTTGTTTAAGCATTAAACCCGGGCTCCAGCCTCGACCTGCTCACTCGTTTTACCGAAGCGACGCTGGCGAGAAGCGAAATCGGCCAGCGCATTGCGCATGGCGTCGTGTTTGAAGTCCGGCCAGAACAGGTCGGAGAAGTACAGTTCGGCGTAAGCCAGTTGCCACAGCAGGAAGTTGCTGATGCGATGCTCGCCACCCGTACGGATGCACAAGTCCGGCAATGGCAGGTCACCGGTCGCCAGACACGTTTGCAACAGCTCAGGGGTAATGTCTTCCGGACGCAGATGCCCAGCCTGAACTTCCCGTGCCAAACGCTGGGCGGCTTGCGCAATATCCCACTGACCGCCGTAGTTGGCGGCGATCTGCAGGATAAAACGGTTGGCGCCAGCGGTCATCGCCTCGGCTTCGCGCATGGCGGCCTGAAGCTCCGGGTGAAAACGCGAACGGTCGCCAATGATGCGCAAACTGATGTTGTTGTCGTTCAGGCGCTTGGCCTCGCGACGCAATGCCTTGAAGAACAGATCCATCAAGGCACTGACCTCATCGGCCGGGCGCTGCCAGTTCTCGCTGGAGAAGGCGAACAGGGTCAGCACTTCGACCTTGGCCTCGGCACACACCTCGATCACCGCACGCACCGCATCCACGCCCGCTTTATGCCCGGCGACACCCGGCATAAAGCGTTTTTTCGCCCAGCGATTATTACCATCCATGATGATCGCGACATGGCGCGGCACCGCGGACGGCGCAGTCTGCTTTGTCTTATCCATTAAAACGCGACCCTTATACGGCCATCAGGTCTTTTTCTTTCTGCGCCAAATTCGCGTCGATTTCAGCCACGTACTTTTTGGTCAGATCATCAATTTCGCCAGTAGCACGACGCTCTTCGTCTTCGCTGATTTCTTTTTCCTTGACCAGATCCTTGAGCTGGCTGTTCGCGTCACGACGAATGTTGCGCACTGCAACACGGGCATCTTCAGCGACATCGCGAGCCTGTTTGGTGAAGCCCTTGCGGGTTTCTTCGGTCAGGGCCGGCATGGAGATCAGCAGCAACTCACCGAGGTTGGTCGGGTTGAGGTTCAGACCCGCGCTACCGATGGCTTTGTCGACGGCACCCAGCATATTGCGCTCAAAGGCAACCACTTGCAGGGTACGGGCGTCTTTAACGGTGATGTTCGCCACTTGCTTGATCGGGGTGTCGGAACCGTAATACGGCACCATCACGCCTTCAAGAATGCTTGGGTGCGCCTGGCCCGTACGAATACGACCAAAGTTGTGCGCCAGCGACTCGACGGATTTTTTCATGCGCTCTTGAGCGTCTTTCTTGATTTCGTTGATCATTGTTGGCCTTCCTCGATCAGGGTCCCTTCAGCGCCGCCATGTACGATGTTCAGCAGGGCGCCGGGCTTGTTCATGTTAAATACGCGCAACGGCATCTTGTGGTCGCGGCACAGGCAAATAGCCGTCAAATCCATTACACCCAGCTTGCGATCCAGCACTTCATCATAAGTCAGATGATCGAACTTCTCGGCATGCGGGTCTTTGAATGGATCAGCCGTGTAAACGCCATCGACCTTGGTTGCCTTGAGCACGACGTCAGCGTCGATTTCGATTGCACGCAAGCAGGCTGCCGAATCCGTGGTGAAGAACGGATTACCAGTACCGGCCGCAAAAATCACGACTTCCTTGGCGTTCAGGTGGCGCATGGCTTTGCGGCGATCGTAATGATCGGTCACGCCAACCATGGAAATGGCCGACATCACGATGGCCGAGATATTGGCACGTTCCAGCGCATCGCGCATCGCCAGGGCGTTCATCACAGTGGCCAGCATGCCCATGTGGTCGCCAGTCACCCGATCCATGCCCGCCGCGCTGAGCGCCGCGCCGCGGAACAGGTTGCCGCCACCGATCACCAGACCGACCTGAACACCGATGCCGACCAGCTGGCCGACTTCCAGCGCCATGCGATCCAGAACTTTCGGATCGATCCCGAACTCTTCCGAGCCCATCAGGGCCTCGCCGCTAAGCTTGAGTAGAATGCGTTTATAGCGAGCCTGATAACCACTGCCCTGCTGAGCCATTGCGAATCTCTCCTGCGGCGTATTTTAAAAAATTCTTTGCGAGCTGTTTACAGCTGGCGTTCACTCTAGCTTGGCGCTGCTTCAGCGCCATCGGAACATGGCTTTGTAAGCCAGTTCCAAAAGGAAACCAATTAAAATTGGCAACCCCATCTGAAAAGAGGCTGCGCGCGTGAGCGGGCAGCCTCTTCAGGGCGACAGTTAAAAACCGTCTTATTGCTTGGCGGCAGCCAGCTGGGCAGCAACTTCTTCAGCGAAGTTGTCGACCGGCTTCTCGATGCCTTCGCCTACTTTGAAGTAGGTGAAAGAAACGATTTCTGCACCGGCTTTCTTGGCCAGTTCGCCAACCTTGATTTCAGGGTTCTTGACGAACGCCTGCTCAACCAGGCTCGCTTCAGCCAGGAACTTGCTGATACGGCCTTTAACCATGTTTTCAACGATGTTTTCTGGCTTGCCGGCGATCTTGTCAGCGTTGAGGGTCAGGAACACGCCTTTCTCGCGCTCGACCGCTTCAGCGGAAACTTCCGATGGCAGCAGGAACTCAGGGTTGGTAGCCGCAACGTGCATAGCGATGTCTTTGGCCAGCTCAACGTTGCCGCCCTTGAGAACAACCGCAACACCGATCTTGTTGCCGTGCAGGTAACCACCAACAACATCACCTTCAACGCGAACCAGGCGACGGATATTGACGTTTTCGCCAACTTTGCCGACCAGAACCAGGCGATTTGCTTCTTGAGCTTCGATCAGCGGAGCAACATCAGTCAGTTTGTCAGCGAACGCTTTTTCAACGCTTGCAGCAACAAATGCCTTGAAGTCGTCCTGCAGAGCCAGGAAGTCGGTCTGCGAGTTCACTTCCAGCAGAACGGCAGATTTACCGTCTTCCTTCAGAGCGATAGCGCCTTCAGCAGCCACGTTGCCTGCTTTCTTGGCAGCCTTGATGGCGCCCGAAGCACGCATGTCATCAATGGCTTTTTCGATGTCGCCGCCGGCCTTGGTCAAGGCCTTTTTGCAATCCATCATGCCTTCGCCGGTACGCTCGCGCAGTTCTTTGACCAACGCTGCAGTAATCTCTGCCATTTTCAAATTCCTCTTGGATAGGTTTTCAACCATTCCACCCGATCGAACGGGCGTTCAATTCTTCCCGAGCCACCCTTGTTAGCCGCTGCACGTTACAAATGCTGTAGCTGCGCTGCTCACAAATGGTTTTCGAGGTGGCAAAAAGGGGGCCAAGCCCCCTTTTTGCTTACTGAGTCAACGCCAGGGGCGTCAATTACTCAGCTGCAGCTGCCGGAGCTTCTTCAACGAACTGCTCGGTGCCACCAGCAACGTGGTTGCGACCGCGGATAACAGCGTCAGCCATCGAACCCATGTACAGCTGGATAGCGCGGATTGCGTCATCGTTGCCTGGGATGATGTAGTCAACGCCTTCCGGGCTGCTGTTGGTATCGACTACGCCGATAACCGGGATGCCCAGCTTGTTGGCTTCGGTGATCGCGATGCGCTCGTGATCAACGTCGATAACGAACAGAGCGTCTGGCAGACCGCCCATGTCCTTGATACCACCCAGGGAACGATCCAGCTTCTCAAGATCGCGAGTGCGCATCAGCGCTTCTTTCTTGGTCAGCTTGGCGAAAGTACCGTCTTCGGCTTGTACTTCAAGGTCACGCAGACGCTTGATGGAAGCACGGATGGTTTTGAAGTTGGTCAGCATGCCACCCAACCAGCGGTGATCGACGTACGGCGAACCGCAACGTGCTGCTTCTTCAGCAACGATCTTGCCAGCGGAACGCTTGGTGCCAACGAACAGAATCTTGTTTTTGCCCTGGGCCAGACGCTCTACGAAAGTCAGAGCTTCGTTGAACATTGGCAGGGTTTTTTCAAGGTTGATGATGTGGATCTTGTTACGCGCGCCGAAAATGTACTTGCCCATTTTCGGGTTCCAGTAACGGGTCTGGTGACCGAAGTGCACACCGGCCTTCAGCATATCGCGCATGTTGACTTGGGACATGATAGTTCCTTAATAAGTCGGGTTTGGCCTCCACGTATCCCAATGACCAACCAGCAGCATCAGCTGAAGGCACCCAGGTCATCGTGTCGACACGTGTGTGGATTTAAGCTTTTCAGGGTATCCCCGGAAAGCGGCGCATTTTATATCACAAGGCAGGAAAAAACGAAACCCGGATTCTGAAAAGCCGGCGAATGCTTTTGGCCCCCACCTTGGAATCCTCCCAGAATGCGCCATCCTATAGAGAGAAGCGATGCACAGAGGCTCAGATTTGCCCTGATCGTCTGGTAGAATCGCGTTTTTCAGGGCCGCGATGATTGTTCGCGCAATGCCCATTTCGTTTTAGAAAGCGCCATTGAGCGCAAAGAGAGCCTGTATGACCGTCACCCTCAAAACCCCAGAGGACATCGCAAAAATGCGGATCGCCGGCAAATTGGCCGCCGATGTGCTGGAAATGATTGCCGATTATGTCAAACCGGGTGTCACCACCGAAGAACTGGACCGCATCTGCCACGACTATATCGTCAATGAGCAGAAAGCTATCCCTGCCCCGCTCAACTACAAGGGCTTCCCGAAGTCGATCTGCACTTCGATCAACCACGTGGTCTGCCACGGCATCCCGAACGAGAAACCGTTGAAGGATGGCGACACGCTGAACATCGACGTGACCGTGATCAAGGACGGCTACCACGGCGACACCAGCCGCATGTTCCATGTCGGCACCGTGCCAGTCTGGGCCGAGCGCCTGTCGCAAGTGACTCAGGAATGCATGTACAAGGCCATCGAACTGGTCAAACCCGGCTGCCGCCTGGGCGATATCGGTGAAGTGATCCAGAAGCACGCTGAAAAGAACGGCTTCTCGGTGGTTCGCGAGTTCTGCGGCCACGGCATCGGCAAGGTGTTCCACGAAGAACCGCAGATCCTGCACTATGGCCGTGCCGGCACTGGCATGGAACTGAAAGCCGGCATGACGTTCACCATCGAGCCAATGATCAACCAAGGCAAGGCCGACACCAAGGTGTTGGGCGACGGCTGGACCGCGATTACCAAGGACCGCAAGTTGTCGGCGCAATGGGAACACACCCTGCTGGTGACGGAAACCGGTTACGAGATCTTCACCCTGCGCAGCGACGACACTATCGCGCGCGTTTCGGCCTGATCTCACCCGCGCAGCTACCCAGCCTTATAGAAAGGAAAGCCAATCGATGCCGCAGGTGGATCCCGAACTCTTCGACCGCGGCCAGTTCCAGGCTGAACTGGCCCTGAAGGCAAGCCCTATCGCTGCTTTCAAGAAGGCGATTCGTCAGGCCCGCGAGGTCCTCGACGAACGGTTTCGCAGTGGCCGGGACATTCGCCGGCTGATCGAAGATCGCGCCTGGTTTATCGATAACATCCTGCAAAAGGCCTGGGAGCAGTTCAACTGGAGCGAAGACGCCGATATCGCGCTGGTGGCGGTCGGCGGCTACGGTCGCGGTGAGTTGCACCCCTATTCCGATATCGATTTGCTGATCCTGCTGGACAGCGCCGATCACGAAATCTTTCGGGATTCCATCGAACGTTTTCTGACATTGCTATGGGACATCGGCCTGGAAGTCGGCCAGAGCGTTCGTTCGGTGGACGAATGCGCCGAAGAAGCCCGCGCAGACCTGACGGTGATCACCAACCTGATGGAAAGCCGCACCATTGCCGGCCCCGAGCGTCTGCGCCAGCGCATGCTGGACGTCACCAGCACCGAGCACATGTGGCCCAGCAAGGAGTTCTTCCTGGCCAAACGCGCCGAGCAGAAAGCCCGTCACCACAAGTACAACGACACCGAGTACAACCTGGAACCCAACGTCAAAGGCTCGCCCGGCGGCTTGCGGGATATTCAGACGATTCTCTGGGTCGCCCGTCGCCAGTACGGCACCTTGAACCTGCGAGCCCTGGCGGGCGAAGGTTTTCTGGTGGAGAGCGAAAACGCCCTGCTGGCCTCATCCCAGGAATTTCTGTGGAAAGTGCGTTATGCGTTGCACATGCTCGCCGGTCGCTCTGAAGACCGCCTGCTGTTCGACCACCAGCGCTCCATCGCCGCGCTATTGGGGTTCAACGGCGATGACGCCAAGCACGCCATCGAAAACTTCATGCAGCAGTACTACCGGGTGGTCATGAGCATTGCCCAGCTCAGCGACTTGATCATCCAGCATTTCGAAGAAGTGATCCTCGCCCCCGAAGACCAGGCACCGCCGCAGCCGATCAACTCCCGATTCCAGTTGCATGACGGGTACATCGAAGCACGTAGTGACAACGTGTTCCGCCGCACGCCATTCGCCATGCTCGAAATCTTCGTGCTGATGGCCCAGCAGCCTGAGATCAAAGGCGTGCGCGCCGACACCATCCGTCTGCTGCGCGAAAACCGCCATTTGATCGATGACGATTTCCGCAACGATATTCGTAATACCAGCCTGTTCATCGAGCTGTTCAAGTGCAAGATCGGCATCCACCGCAACCTGCGACGCATGAACCGTTACGGCATCCTTGGGCGCTATCTGCCTGAGTTCGGCTTTATCGTCGGACAGATGCAGCACGATCTGTTTCACATCTATACGGTCGACGCGCACACCCTGAACCTGATCAAGCATCTGCGTAAGTTGCAGTACACCCAGGTGTCGGAAAAATTCCCGCTGGCCAGCAAGCTCATGGCCAAACTGCCCAAGCCCGAGCTGATTTACCTGGCTGGCCTGTATCACGACATCGGCAAGGGCCGGCATGGCGATCACTCGGAAATCGGCGCCGTGGATGCCGAAGCCTTTTGCCAACGCCACCAGCTGCCGATCTGGGACAGCCGCCTGATTGTCTGGCTGGTGCAGAACCACCTGGTGATGTCGACCACGGCCCAGCGCAAGGACTTGTCCGATCCGCACGTGATCCACGATTTCGCACAGATTGTGGGCGATGAAACCCGCCTCGATTATCTCTACGTGCTGACTGTCGCCGACATCAACGCAACCAACCCGACGCTGTGGAATTCCTGGCGTGCGAGCCTGTTGCGCCAGCTCTACACCGAAACCAAGCGCGCCTTGCGTCGCGGCCTGGAAAACCCGGTGGATCGCGAAGAGCAGATCCGTCAGACCCAGAGCGCGGCGCTGGACATTCTGGTACGCGGCGGCAACGACCCGGACGACGTCGAGCAGCTGTGGGCGCAATTGGGCGATGACTACTTCCTGCGTCACACCGCCGGCGACGTGGCCTGGCACACTGACGCGATCCTGCAGCAGCCAGCCGACGGCGGCCCGCTGGTGCTGATCAAGGAAACCACCCAGCGCGAGTTCGAGGGCGGGACGCAGATCTTCATCTATGCACCGGACCAGCACGACTTCTTCGCCGTGACCGTGGCGGCGATGGACCAGCTCAACCTGAACATTCACGACGCCCGGGTCATTACCTCCAGCAGCCAGTTCACCCTCGACACCTATATCGTGCTCGACACCGATGGCGACTCGATCGGCGACAACCCGGCGCGGGTCAAGCAGATTCGCGAAGGCCTGACCGAAGCCCTGCGCAATCCGGACAACTACCCAACGATTATTCAGCGTCGAGTGCCGCGCCAGCTCAAGCATTTCGCGTTTGCGCCACAGGTGACGATCCACAATGACGCCCAGCGTCCGGTGACCGTGCTGGAACTCAGCGCCCCTGACCGCCCTGGCCTGTTGGCGCGGATCGGCACGATCTTTCTCGAGTTCGACCTGTCGCTGCAAAACGCCAAGATCGCCACCCTGGGCGAGCGCGTGGAAGACGTGTTCTTCATCACCGACGCGAACAATCAGCCGCTGTCCGACCCGTTGCTGTGCAGCCGTTTGCAGGATGCGATCGTCAAACAGCTGAGCGTCAGCCAGGAACCCGATATCAAACAGTCACGACTCAGTATCTGAATTAACAAATTTCCCCCTGTGGAAAAGCGCTTATGGGGGAGCTGGCTTGCCTGCGATAGCATCACCTCGGTGTACCTGACATACCGAAGCGTCTGTATCGCGGGCAAGCCCGGCTCCCACAGAGGCTCGCTCCCACATTGAACGAGGCCCCCATGAACAACGCTCTGACCCAGTTGCAGCCTTACCCGTTCGAAAAGCTCCGCGCCCTGCTCGGCAGCGTCACGCCAAACCCGGAAAAACGCGCTATTGCGCTGTCTATCGGCGAACCTAAGCACCGCTCGCCAGTATTTGTCGCCGAAGCGCTGGCAAGCAACCTGGATCAGATGGCCGTATACCCGACCACCCTTGGCATCCCGGCCTTGCGTGAAGCCATTGCCGCCTGGTGCGAATGTCGCTTCAGCGTCCCGAACGGCTGGCTGGACCCGGCGCGCAACGTGTTGCCGGTCAACGGCACCCGCGAAGCGCTGTTCGCCTTCACCCAGACCGTGGTCAATCGTGGCGAAGATGCACTGGTGGTCAGCCCGAACCCGTTTTATCAGATCTATGAAGGCGCAGCGTTCCTGGCCGGTGCCAAGCCGCACTACCTGCCATGCCTGGATGAAAATGGCTTCAACCCGGATTTCGACGCCGTTTCGCCCGACATCTGGAAGCGCTGCCAGATCCTGTTCCTGTGCTCGCCAGGTAACCCGACCGGCGCGCTGATCCCGGTCGAAACCCTGAAAAAGCTGATCGCCCTGGCCGACGAATACGATTTCGTGATCGCCGCTGATGAGTGCTATAGCGAACTGTACTTCGACGAACAAACCCCACCGGCCGGCCTGCTCAGTGCCTGCGTCGAACTGGGCCGCAAGGATTTCAAACGCTGCGTGGTATTCCACAGTCTGTCCAAACGCTCGAACCTGCCGGGCCTGCGTTCCGGCTTTGTGGCCGGTGATGCCGACATTCTCAAAGGCTTTCTGCTGTATCGCACCTACCACGGCTGCGCGATGCCGGTTCAGACCCAGCTGGCCAGCGTTGCCGCCTGGAATGATGAAGTGCATGTACGCGCCAACCGTGCGCTGTATCGCGAGAAATACGATGCGGTACTCGAGATTCTCAGCCCGGTCATGGATGTGCAGCGCCCGGACGGTGGTTTCTATCTGTGGCCTCGTGTGAATGGCGATGACGCGGCGTTCTGCCGGGATCTGTTTGCCGAGGAACATGTGACTGTGGTGCCGGGCTCTTACCTGTCCCGTGAAGTGGATGGCGTCAACCCGGGCGCCGGTCGTGTGCGGATGGCGCTGGTTGCGCCGCTGGCGGAGTGCGTGGAAGCGGCTGAACGAATTCGCGCCTTCATTACTCGCCACAAGTAACCCCTGAGCGCCCGCGCCAGGCAATCTGGCGCGGGTACTTTTGATCTCAAGTTACAACTCATATCAAGTTACAATTCATATAACTTTATACCTCATCCGCCTGCTGACCAGACTTTAGTCTTGTTGCAGCGCAGCTGGCTGCGCCTGAATAAATCTTTACTCTAAACTTCATGGAAGAAGTCAACGATGAACGAGCTCCAATACTGCAGGCTTATACAGTGGCCAGACGATCAAGCGGCTTATAACGCTGCCATTAACGAGAACCCTGCCAATGCCGGATCTTCCCACACTACTCGTCGAAAACGGTCGGTGGTCAACTACTCAAAACTCTGGGCCAATGGTCGCACTTTGAAAATCGCCTTCATGGACGATCCAGGAGCCGACCATAAGCAGAAAATCATCAACGCAGCCAGCAAGTGGTTGCCCTATATCAACCTGAACTTTGATTTTTTCGATACCTTGCAAGGCGACATTCGGATCGCCACCAAGAACAACGACAACAGCTCAATGCTGGGCACCGACGCGCTATTGGTTCACCCCGACTGGCCCACCATGAACCTCGGCGTCAAACCCGAACATGAAGACTTCGAGGTGATTGTGGTTCACGAATTCGGGCATGCACTGGGGGCGATGCATGAGCATCAGCATCCGCAAGCCAATATCCCCTGGGACAAACCGAAAGTGTATGAGTTTTATCAGAATCGCCAGATGAACCCGCTCACCCGGGAAGAAGTGGATGAAAACATGTTCGCACCCTTCAATACCCCGGAGGCGATTTATACCTCCTACGACAGAAAATCCATCATGCATCACCCGGTGGCGAATGCATTGACACTGGGCGACTGGGAAATTCCGATCAACCGCACGATCAGCAAAAAAGATAAGCGTTTGATGAAATTACTCTATCCAAAATAATCAACAGGACAAACTTCATTAAACATTCAAGTCCGCACGCTGTAACACCCTGCGGACTTATCAACTTGATATCCGCATTAGCAGCAAGCCAGAAGTTTGCGGGATTGGCCTCCTCGGCTTCGAGCGCATGAATTCGATAATAGAATCACCCTCGCCGCGATGAAGGTCAGCAGAGCCCTTTCCGCAAACCCGGTACCGCCCATCAACACCCCCCCTGGCAATCGACAGCATTGAAGTGCCACATTAGCCGCTTAGACTGCTGGCTGACCGTTGCCCCCATGTCGCACGGAACAGCGGATGACCAAGACAAAAAGACAAACCCCACCACAGCCGACGCGAAACCGTCCGGTCATGGCATAATCCTTCACCTTTGATCTCCAGCACCTGCAAAGGGGGCAATTCCTTGACCGATTCAAGCAAAACGTTGCACCTTTTCGGCATCAAAGCCTGCGACACCATGAAAAAGGCGCGCACCTGGCTCGATGAACACGCTGTCAGCTATGACTTCCATGATTACAAAACGGTCGGAATCGACCGTGAACATCTGAGCCAATGGTGCGACGAGCACGGCTGGCAAGTGGTGTTGAACCGTGCAGGCACGACCTTTCGCAAGCTCGACGACGAACGCAAAGCCGATCTCGACCAGCCGAAAGCCATCGAACTGATGCTCGCACAACCCTCGATGATCAAGCGCCCGGTGCTCGATCTCGGTGACCGAACCCTGATTGGCTTCAAGCCAGATATCTACGCGGCCGCACTCAAGTAATGCAGCCCGTTCCATTTTGTTAGAGGTATCAACATGTCCACTACCCTGTTCAGCCTGGCCTTTGGTGTCGGCACTCAAAACCGTCAAGGCGCATGGCTGGAAGTGTTTTATGCGCAGCCACTGCTCAACCCGTCGGCCGAACTGGTCGCTGCCATTGCGCCGGTTCTGGGTTACACCGACGGCAATCAGGCCATCGCCTTCAGCACCGCTCAAGCTTCGCAACTGGCCGAAGCACTGAAAAGCGTCGACGCTGCCCAGGCAGCCTTGCTGACCCGACTGGCCGAGAGCCACAAGCCGCTGGTCGCGACTATTTTGGCCGAGGACGCTCAGCTGACCTCCACGCCTGAGGCTTACCTCAAGCTGCATTTGCTGTCCCATCGTCTGGTCAAGCCCCATGGCCTGAACCTGGCCGGCGTGTTCCCGCTGCTGCCGAACGTGGCATGGACCAGCCAGGGCGCCATCGATCTGGCCGAACTGGCCGAGCATCAACTGGAAGCCCGTCTGCGCGGCGAGCTGCTGGAAGTGTTCTCGGTGGACAAGTTCCCGAAAATGACCGACTACGTGGTACCGGCCGGCGTGCGCATCGCTGACGCTGCACGCATTCGTCTGGGCGCTTACGTGGGCGAAGGCACCACCGTGATGCACGAAGGTTTCGTCAACTTCAACGCCGGCACCGAAGGCCCGGGCATGATCGAAGGCCGTGTGTCGGCTGGCGTTTTCGTCGGCAAGGGTTCAGACCTGGGCGGCGGCTGCTCGACCATGGGCACCCTGTCGGGTGGCGGCAACATCGTGATCAAGGTCGGCGAAGGCTGCCTGATCGGCGCCAACGCCGGTATCGGTATCCCGTTGGGCGACCGCAACACCGTCGAATCGGGCCTGTACGTGACGGCCGGCACCAAGGTTGCGCTGCTGGACGAGCACAACAAACTGGTCAAAGTCGTTAAGGCCCGTGAACTGGCCGGTCAACCTGACCTGCTGTTCCGCCGCAATTCGGAGACCGGTGCCGTGGAGTGCAAAACCCACAAATCGGCCATCGAACTGAACGAAGCGCTGCACGCTCACAACTAAGCAGAGCGTCAAACGATCACCTGTGTAGGAGCGAGGCTTGCCCGCGAAGCTTTTGACGACTTCAAGGGCCCCTTCGCGAGCAAGCTCTGCTCCTACAAGGTCAGGCGTTCCCCCCGCCCATGTCACCAGGGCCGAACAACATGATGATTCCCTCTCCCTGGCGTGGCGATTTTCCGGCCATCGCCGCATTGCAACGGCAAGACCAGACTTATCTGGACAACGCCGCCACCACGCAAAAACCTCAAGCCCTGCTGGATGCTTTGACGCATTACTACGCCAACGGCGCGGCCAACGTGCATCGGGCGCAACACTTGCCCGGCGCCCACGCAACTCAGGCATTCGAGGACAGCCGCAGCAAAGTTGCGCAATGGCTCAATGCCGGCGATTGCGGGCAGATCATCTTTACCCACGGCGCCACGTCCGCGCTGAATCTCCTGGCCTATGGCCTGGAACACTTATTCAACCCGGGCGATGAAATTGTCATCAGCGCTCTGGAGCATCACGCCAACCTGTTGCCGTGGCAGCAGCTGGCCCACCGTCGCGACTTGAAACTGGTAATTGTGCCGTTGAATGTCGACGGTTTGATTGATCTTGAGGCCGCCGCTCACCTGATCGGCCCGCACACTCGTCTTTTGGCCGTCAGTCAGCTGTCCAACGTACTCGGTGCCTGGCAGCCGCTGCCCGCGTTATTGGCGATGGCCAAGGCGCACGGTGCGTTGACGGTGGTCGACGGTGCTCAAGGCGTCGTGCATGGTCGGCATGACGTGCAGGCGCTAGGCTGCGACTTCTATGTGTTTTCCAGCCACAAGCTCTATGGCCCCGAAGGCTTGGGCGTGCTGTTCGGGCGCAACGAAGCGCTGCAACAACTACGCCCCTGGCAGTTCGGCGGTGAAATGGTGCTGGATGCCAACTACCACGACGCACGCTTTCGCCCCGCGCCACTGGGGTTCGAAGCCGGGACGCCACCAATCGCCAGTGTGATCGGTCTGGGCGCGACGCTGGATTACCTCGCCGGGCTGGATCAGGACGCCGTATCTGCCCACGAAGCGGCGCTGCATGACTATTTGCTCAAAGGTCTTGAAGCGCGTAACGGCATTCGCCTGCTGGGCAAACCGCAACTGGCACTGGCCAGTTTTGTCGTCGAGGGTGTGCATAACGCTGATCTGGCGCATTTGCTGACCGAACAGGGAATCGCCGTGCGCGCCGGTCACCATTGCGCCATGCCGTTGCTCAAAAGCTTTGAACTGGCCGGGGCGATTCGGGTGTCGTTGGCGTTGTACAACGACTCCGAAGACCTTGAGCGCTTCTTTGAGGCACTGGATCAAGCCCTGGAGTTGCTGCGATGACCTTGCCCGCCGATGCCGTCACGGCGCTGGACACTTTTCAGAAGACTGCGAGTTGGGAACAGCGGGCGCGGTTGCTGATGCAGTGGGGCGACCGACTGCCTGCGTTGAGCGATGTGGATAAAGTCGAAGCCAACCGCGTGCATGGCTGTGAAAGCCAGGTCTGGCTGGTCGGTGCGCTGCAGGACGGGCATTGGCAGTTCAGCGCCAGCAGCGATGCACGCTTGATTCGCGGTTTGGTGGCGCTGCTGCTGGCGCGGGTCAATGGGTTGTCTGCGCTTGAGCTGCAACAAGTGGATTTGCCGGACTGGTTTAATCAGCTGGGCCTGTCGCGGCAGTTGTCGGCCTCGCGCAGTAATGGCCTCAATGCCGTGTTGCAGAGGATGCGGAGCCTGAGCGACGCGTAGGAGCTGCCGAAGCAGACTGTGTGAAAACGCAATATTAGCGGATCAAGCAAACGCCCCGACTTGTTCGGGGCGTTTGCTTTTGTGCGGGAAGCAGACGAAAAAAGGCTTTTCAGCCCATTAACGCCATCATTTTGGGGAC